>CAVZQD010000025.1:0-57594 GCA_963777335.1 uncultured Solirubrobacterales bacterium | reverse complement strand
CATCCTTTGGTGTAAACGTCCGACGAGCGTTGGGGATTCCCGTCGTTGACATGTCAATGAGGGAGGTGGGCGAGGCGGCGATGGGGACGCGGTAAGCCGGTACGACCGAAACGATCTATCTCGGCCGCCGCACCGAGGCGGCACCCTCCCCCTGGACTTGGATTATGGTGGCGCCGGCGGCGGGGCTGTCAAGGTCGCTGCGCTCCCTTGCCCTCGCTTCGCTCGGTGACAGTCCGCGCCGTCCGGCGCGATGCTCCGCCCAAGTCCAGTGGGAGGGGGGTGTGGGCTGGCCGTGTGGGGTTGGGTCAGGCGGCGCGTGGGAGCCAGCGCTCGGCGGGTCGTCCGCGCCCGTCGGATTGGCTTGCGCGTGTGAGGCGTCCGGCTTCTTCGAGCACGGTGAGGGCGCGGTCGATCTCGCGGGCTTTCTTGTTGCGGCTGAAAAGGTCGCGCACCTCGCTGCGGGTGATGCCCTGGGGTCGGTCCTTGGCGAGCGCCCAGATCTCATCGGCGGTGGGGTCGCCGAGGCTGTCGCCGAAGAGCCAGCGGGCGGAGTCGAGGCTGTAGCGCCAGACCGCCAGCGCTGCTTCGAGGTGCGCTAGGGTGGTCTGCTCGGCGCAGTCGAGGGTGGCGTAGATCGCGGCCAGGCGGACGACGTGCGCCTCGCCGCGGCGGGTGGCCGCGCCGAGCAGCCCTTCCTCGCCGCGTGAGAGCGGCCCGTAGACCTCGATCCAGCGCTCGCGCGCCTCCGGGTCGAACGTGAGCTGCCGCGGCGGGCTGGCGAACCGCAGCGCGGTCAGCGTGGCATTGTGCACGCGCTCGAGCTCCTCGCCCTGCAGGCACCCGCCGAACGGCAGCTCCTGGCTTCGCCGGACCCCGACGAGCAGGAAGCGATTGACGAACCCATTGGCCAGCTCGGTTCCCGAGACGAACCGCAAGAACTCGTCCTTGGTGATGTGGCCGAGGATCGCCACATGAGAGTCGGTAGCGCGCACGGGCGCGTTCTTGGCCATCGTCTGAAGCGGCTTGGCGTCCCAGCAATTGCGCACCACCGGCGAAAGAGTGTTGCCCTCGCGCGCGAGGACTTTCAGGATCTGCGCAAACTCGGGCTCGATGATCAGCCGGCGCTTGTCCCGGGCGCCAGGGTCGCCGTCTGAGGCGTCGCGGACCTCGAAGATCAGTCCCTCGCCCGAGCTCAGCCCGCTCGAGATGCACCGCTCGGTGAACTCGCGATCAACGTCGCCCAGGAGCGCCTCGACGTGGTCCCAGGCTGAGCCCTTGCGTCCCTTCCCGCTGGGGCCGATGAGGATCGCGAACTCGTTGAGATGGTGGCGGGTGGCCTCAACTTGGTAGTGCACGCCACGGCCGGCGGCGGCACCGAAGCAGACCAGGAACTGGATCAGCAGCGCCATAGGGTCTGACTCGGTGTGCGGGGCGGTGAGGCGGACGAACTCGCCGGCGACGCCGTGCAGCGCCGCGTCGCGCGCGGGCTCGGGCCAGCCGCTCATCGCCGACGCACCCGGCGGTCGAGCTCAAGCTCGCGCACCCGGCCGTGCGCGAGCGCCAACTCCTCGCGCAGCCGCGCGATCTCCTCGCGCTGGCGCTGGTTTTCATCGAGCGCGGCGCGCAACCGGGTGCGCAACGACGGGTCACTGGCGCGCTGGCGAACCGGCAGGCGCGCCGGCGCGGCGGCGTGGGCGGCGCGCAGCGCCTCGATCTCGGCGCGCAGCTCGGCGTGCTGGTAGAGGAACACGCGGCTGACCCCGGCGCGCTTGGCGACCGCGGCGAACGTGACCGCCGCGCCCGTGCGGTCCAGCTCGCGCAGCGCGCCCTGCACCCGCTGCTCGGCCTCCAGGGTGCGTCTCGCGGCCGCGTCAGCCAGCTGGCGGGGAGCGGACCGCTCCGGCATCAGGCGCCGTCTCCCTCGCCTTGGGCGAGGTTGCGCAGATCGAGCTCCTCGCCTCCGCCGGCATCAGCGTGGTCTGCCTCGATCTGGTCGAGTCCCTCGAGGATGTTGGTGAGGCTCTGCTCGTCGCTCTCGAGCACCTCGATCAGCCTGACGTTGCCCTGTTTGCGCGCCTTCTCCAGCAGCCGGCGGGTCTCGGCCTGGTGCTGCTGGTGCACTGAGCGGTGAGAGCCGTCGGTGAGGAAGCTCTCGCAGCTCAGGCACGCGTTCGGGTGCGGGCAGGAGTGAACCAGCGGCAGCCCGCAGTAGCCGTTCGGCAGCGCCTGCTTGGCGCGCGCGATCCGTTCCTTCATCCACGCCGCCTGCTCCATCGGCCCGTCGACCGGCAGCGCGATCCGCTCGCCGCGGATGTTGACCCGCTCGTGCCAGCGTTTGACCGCCTGCTTGACCGTCTCCTCGCGCATCCGGGCGTAGCGGGCGGTCATCTCGATCGAGCCGTGATCCAGCACGTCCTGGATCACCGTCAGCGGGATGTTCTCGTTGACCATGCTCGTCCCCAGGTGGTGGCGGAACAGGTGCGGGTAGATGCCCAGCGCCAGCTTCCCGTCGGCGGTGCGGATCTCCGCCCGGCGCACGTAGCGCTCGACCACCAGATTGACCGTGCCGCCGTCGATGTGAAACGCGCCGCGCTTGGCGCCGCGGCGCACCCGCGAGGGAAACAGCCACTCGGTCTGCGGGAACCGCTCGGCGAGGAACGCCTGCTGACGCTCGACCTGCTCGGCGAGCAGCGGCGGGATCGGCAGCATCGCCTCGCGGCTCGCCTTGATGTTGATGTAGCGCAAATACGGGTGCCCGTCGGAGCCCAACTCCAGGCAGTTGCGCATCAACGTCACGACACTGGAGACCCGAAAGCCGGTGAACGCCAGCACCAGCACGATCGTGCGGTCGCGCTCGTCCAGCCGCGCCAGGTTCGCCGGGTCGGTCCACTGGGCGAACACCTCGCCCGGGAGCGTCTTGGGCAGCGCGTCATAGGCGCGTGGCAGCTCCTTGGCGTGGATCAGCGCGCCGGCTGGCAGCCCCGCCAGGGCGTCCTCGCGCTGCTCCTCCAACAAAAGCCGCACCGCCAACAGCCGCTGGTTGCGCGTCGCCGGCTTCCACGGCGACTCGTGACGCACCCACAGCATGTAGTCCTCAAGCACCGCGCGCGACAGCGCGGCGGGCGCGCTCACCTCGGGCGCGCGTTCGGCCAGCCACTCGCTGAAAAATCGGATGCCGATCATGTAGCTGCTCATCGTCCGTGGCGAGGTGTCCGACAAAAGCCGCATGCGAGCCCAGCGCTTGGCGGCCTCCTTCAACCACGGCTGGCTGATCCGGTCAAAGCGGATGAACTCCTCGCCCCGATACATCGAGACCAGATCACCGTGCGGCAGCTCGGTCTGGCCCCAGGCGTCCTTGGCCCACAGCTTCTCCCAGCCGCGCGGCGCGCCGCCACCCTCAATCACACGCAGAGGCTCGCTACTCATCCCAGCAGATCCGCCACCTTCTCCAGCACGCCGCGCTCCGCCAGCACGGCGCGCAGGTCCTCCGCCGTCGGGTGGGTGTAGATCAGCGTCGAGGTCGGCGAGCGGTGCGTGAGCAGCGCGCCGATCACCTCGAGCTGCACCCCGTCGCGGTAGGCCAGCGTCGCATAGGTGTGACGCAGCCGGTGCGCCGTGAAGTGAAACCCAACCCGCCGCTGCGTGCACTCCACGATCCGATCGACGTTCGAGTACGTCAGTGGTCGCCCGACCTGCCCGCCCCACAGGTTCACGAACACAAAGTCACAGTCCAGGTCTCCGTACTCCTCGTGCATGTAGTCGTTCCACAGCCGCATCAGCTCGGGCGCGACCGGGACCGTGCCCTCGCCGCCGCCCTTGCTGCGCGCCCGCCGGGGCGTGTCCTCGCGCGCGCGGATCACAATCCGCCGCTCCCACGCCACCACGTCCTCGTGGCGCAGCCCCAGCGCCTGGCCGATCCGCATCCCCGTCGACGCGAGCAGCGCGAACAGGAACCGATCGCGCAGCCGCTCCTGGCAATCGATCACCGCCGCTACCTGCTCCAGCGACAAGGTCTTCGGGAATGAGCGGCGCTCCGGCAGCCGCACGGCACGGCCGCGCGGCCGGCTGCGCGCGATCCCGTGCAGAAACGGCTTATAGCCGCCGCGGCCCGAACGCGTCCTGACCACCAGATTCTGCGCCAGGGTCGACCCGCGCCGGGCCTGGAACTCGTAGAAGCCGACCACCCCGCTCAGCATCCGGTTGACCGTCCGCGCCGACAGACGCGCCGCCTCCTCGGCCAGCACCACCACGTTCGCCGCGGGCCGCCGGGCCCACGCGGCGAACTCGGCCAGCTCGCTCACGCCGACCCGCTCCCAGTCCAGCCCATGCTCGGCCAGGAATGTCCAGAACGCGCGCAGGTCACGGGCGTAACCCTCGACCGTGTTCGGCGAGCGCTCGCAGTCGGTCAGCCACGCCAGATACTCGTCGACGACCGCGACCGGCCGCAGGTCCGGTCCGATCACCGTGAACGACTCGCGCGAGCGTTCCGGCAAGAACACCCGTCGCACCACATACGCCCCAACGCGCCCGCGAACATCGCTGTCATCCATGACAAGGTCAACATATCGCCCGCCCCGGACGTCAAAACCGCCTCGTCGTGGACATCGCAGACACCCGAATCGCGGGTGAACTAACGGCGACTATCTACCGCAACGAATTATCTGCAGTGGTCTTGGTTTCCCCTGCTCAGGGCGGGGTTGGTGGTCGCTTCACTTCGGATAATCAGAGCTGGTCGAGGAACGCGATCACGGCGTCGCTGGGTTGGTATCGGCCGGGCGGGGTCCCGGTCGGGGTGATGCGGTCGATCGCTTCCTGCTTGATCGTGTTGTCGGCGTGCAGGTAAACCTCGGTGGTCGTAGCGCTCTCGTGTCCGAGCCACAGCGCGATCGTGAGGATGTCCACCTTCTTGGCTCTCAGCAACATCGCATTCGTGTGCCGCAGCACATGCGGAGTCACCCGCTTGCCCGCGAGTGACGGGCACTGGATCGTTGCGGTCGTGGCGTGCTTGTCGAGTAGCCAGGCAACCCCGCGCGGGGTCAAGGGATCGCCTTGTCGAGTCGGGAACACCGGGTCAGCGGGATCGCCCTTGCGCTCGCGTAACCATTCGCGCAGGATCGCGACGGTCTCGGGGGTCAGGCTTGCCGTTCTGGTCTTGCGTCCCTTCGCGATCACGCGGCAGTGCGCGCCGGGCCTCTTGAGGATCACGTCCTGCAGGCGCAGGGCGGTGAGCTCGGAGACGCGCAGCCCGGTCATGATCGCTGTCAGCAGGAGCGCGTGGTCACGCCGTCCGAGCCAGCTGGCGCGGTCCGGGGCGGCGAGCAGCGCCGTGATCTCCGGCACGTCGAGGTAGCAGAGCAGCGGACGGGTGTGGCGTTTGGTGGGGATCTCGATCACCCGCGCGATCGTGTGCGCATGCTCGGGGTGACGCAGAGCAGCGAATCGGTAGAGCGAGTGGATCGCCGCCAGTCGCGCGTTGCGGGTCCGGGCGGTGTTGCCGCGCTCGTGTTCGAGGTGATCGAGGAACGCGGAGATCAGCGGGCGCGTCGAGGTCGGCGAAGTCCAGCTTGGATGGCTGCTTGCCGGTGCGCTCGGACGCGTAGCGCAACAGCAGCTTGAGCGTGTCGCGGTAAGCGGCGATCGTCCGCGGGCTCGCGTCCTTCTGGTTGATCAACCGCTCCACGAAGAACGCCTCGAGCGTCGGGGCGAGCGCGGTCATGACTGCGCTCCGAGCAGTCCGTCCAGGCGCGCGGCGACGAGCTCGAGTCAGCTCCGGGACGGCTTGGAGGTACCAGTAGGTGTGCTCGGGCTTGGCGTGGCCGAGCATGGAGCTCAGCTGCGGCAGCTTCGCGTCGACGTTCTCACCATCGCGGTACCAGTCAAGGAGCGTGTCGCCACGGCATAGGAGTGGCGAAAGTCATGAGGTCGGGGTCTGGCTCGTTGACCGCACCCCTCCAGTCCGACCTGGCGGATCAGCTTCGGGAAGGTCTTGTGGACCACCCACTCTTTCAGTCGCTCGCCGGTGCTGCAGACGAAGAACGCTGGGCTTTCCGGGTCGGGCCAGTGGCGGTCCCGAGGCGAGCATACTCGGTCAGCGCATGGGTGGTGCTCGGGTGCAGCGGCACCTCGCGCCACTTGTCGTCCTTGCCGTGGACGCGCAGCACGCCATCGTCGAGGTCGACATCGTTGCGGTCCAGGCCGAGCGCCTCGCCGAGCCGCAGCCCGGTCGCGGCGAGCAAGCCGATCAGCGTGCGGTGCGTCGCGCCACGTACCGGTGGCTGCAGCGCGGCGGCCGCGTCCATCAACGCCTGGACCTCGGCCGACGAATAGATATACGGCGCGAGCCGCTGCGCGCGAGCGGGCAGCAGATCCCTGGGCGGGATCTCGGTCCGCGGGTCGATCGTCGCGAGATACCGCGCGAACCCGCGGATCACCCCGAGCCGGGTCGCCCACCAGATCGGCTTGGTGTCCTTCGGGAGCCGCGCCCACCGGACCGCCAGCTCGATCGTGACAGTGTCCACGCTGTTGCGCTGCGCGAAGTCAGCGAAGTCGCCGAGCAGCAGCTCGTGGCCGTAGAGCTGATAGCCGAGACTGCGCCGGAGCGCCAGATAGCCATCGACCGCGTCCCGCAGCGAACTCATGACGCACCCCCCGGCCATGGCCGCGCGAGTTCCCTGAGCGAGCGGCGGTCGACCTTGGCGTAGATCGTCGTGGTCGCGAGCTGGCGGTGTCGCAGCACCTGCGCGACCTCCGGCAGCGACCCGCCCGCCCGCAGCAGCTCGCTCGCGGCGGTATGCCGCAGCCTGTGAGCGTGCACCACCGGCAACTCGGCGCGAATGCACGCGCGATGCACGATCCCCGTGACCGTGCCCCCAGTCAGCGCGCAGAACGGAGCACGGGCGAGCAGAAACACTGCCCGCGACCTGCCCTGCTGTGGACGGCGTCGCAGATAGCTCACGATCGCCTCCCCAACGTCGACGGGCAGAGGCAGCATCTCGAGTCGTGCTCCTTTGCCGCGGACCTGGAACTCGCCGCGGCGCCAGTCGATGTCCTCGAGCTCGATCGCAGCGACCTCGCCCGCGCGCAGCCCAAGCCGCGCGAGCAGCAGCAACACGGCGTAATCGCGACGGCCGACCGTTCGCCGGCGATCACAGCTCGCCAACAGCCGCGCGACCTCCGCTCGAGAGAGGCCGAGCGGCAGGTTGTGATCGCGGCGGAACGCGACCGTCGGAACCGCCCACTGCAACGGCGTCGGGATCACGCCTGCGACGTGCAGGTAGCGCAACAGGCCGCGCAGCCCCTTGATCAGATCCCGGGCACCGGAGACGCTGCGCTTCGGGCACTCAGACGCCACGAACGCGCTCACATCCTGCGCCGCCAGATGCTCCAACCCCAACCCGGCTCCGAGCCGCTCGCGCTCGGCCAAGAACAACCGCGCGACACGCTCGTGGTTCTCGATCGTGTGCGCGACGAGCCCACGCTCGCCGGCCAGATAACGCCGATAGTCGTCCAGCAGCCGCTCGACCGGTCCCTCCGGCACCACCGCCGCAGGCGCCGCGATGACGCCGGCTTCGCGCAAGTACGCGAGCGGGACGCGCAGACTTCGAGGCGAGACCCAAGTGCGATAACCGGCCGCGTGGCGAGCCTCGGAGAACCGCACCTGCTGCTCCGCGGTCAGCTCATCCGGGCACAGCCCCTCGATCGCGAGCCAGTGGCTGAGATGACCGAGCTGATCAACCCGACGCTCGATCCTGCTCTCTGAGAACCCCTGCTCCCCCAGCCACTGCGCGTACCCGGCCGCATACGGCTCAAACGGGCCCGGAGCCGTGCGGGACCAAACTGGCCTGCCTCCCATCGCTGCCTCCATCGATCGTGACAACCAAGACGACGCCACGATCGACAGCGCCAACGATTATGTGCAGCCGATGATCCTCCTCACCCCGCTGCTTGCAGGGAAAGTCATGCTTGCTTCAACCACAACTGCAGATAATCGAGTGCGGTAGATAGTCGCCGCTCGAGAGCCCGGTGAGGATCCGCGATGCGAGCGTCGGGTCGGCCTCGCAGATCACCCGGCGCACGTGATCCCAAGCTGTGCCCTTCCGTGCGCGCGACGATTCACCCACCAAGAGCAGGAACTCGTGCGGATGGTGGCGGGTCGCCTCGATCTCGAAGTACGCGCCGCGGCCGACCGCGGTGCCGAACGCGATCAGTAGCTGGGTGAGGATCGCGACGGGGTCGGCCTCGGTCTCGGGCTCCACTCTTCTGACGATCTCGCCGATCAGCCCGTGGCAGGCGGCCGGGCCAGGCGGCGCCGGCCAGCCTGGCGGTGCGGCCAGCAGCACCGGGCACGATGGCGGATCCTGATCGAACAGGCGCTCGGCGGCCAGTGTCATTCGTTGGCGGCCTCGGCGACCGCGACGCGGACCGCGGACT
Organism: uncultured Solirubrobacterales bacterium; assembly: GCA_963777335.1. Lineage (GTDB taxonomy): Bacteria > Actinomycetota > Thermoleophilia > Solirubrobacterales > Solirubrobacteraceae > Palsa-465. The sequence goes on along the minus strand of CAVZQD010000025.1, from coordinate 49,164 downwards.
GGTCCACGATCGCCTTCTTGGAAGCGAACGCGGCGATCAGCGATCCGACGGCGAGGTTGTTGATCAGCCGGGGCAGGCCACGGGAAGCCTCGTGAATCAGCCCGACCGCGTCGTCTGAGAACAGAGTGTCGGAGCGACCCGCGAGCGCGAGGTGGTGCTGCACATAGCTGTGGGTTTCCTTCGCGTCCAGGCCGGCGATCGCGTAGCGCACCGCGATCCGCTGATCCAGCGCGGTGAACGCGCCCCGTCTGAGCCGGTGACGCAGCATCGGCTGGCCGAGCAACAAAAGACAGAACGGGGCGGCCTGGTCCATCCCGATGTTCGACAAACAGCGGATGCCCTCCAGGCTCTCAGCGTCGAGAAGATGAGCCTCATCAATGATCAGGACCACCTGCTTGCCGCGCTCGGCCGACTCGGCCTCAAGCAGCTCCTGGGCTTGGGGAATCAGCGCGGCGTGATGAAACCGCGGAGTGCCGCCCAACGTGGTGATGATCAGCCCGTAGATCCCGCGCAACCCCACCCCCGGCGTGCCGAGGTAGATGATTGTGTGCCGGGATGCGTCCAGTCCGGCGACCGCGGCACGGGCAGCGACCGTCTTTCCCGCGCCACACTCGCCGGAGATCACGCCGATCGCCTGCTCAGAGATGCACCACTGGATCCGGGCGACCGCCTCCGCGTGCGCGTCGTGCGCGTGCAGCATCCTCGGCGCCAGATCCTTCCCGAACGGCATCCGCGAGAACCCGTAATGCGACTGCAGCCTCTCGATACTCACTGTCCCTCCTCACCCCGCTGGTTGGTGTCACGATCCTCGCCGTCGTTGTTGGTGAGGCGTGCGTAGTCGATCCGGTGCCCACCGAGCTCGGCGTCGCGTTTGTCGGCCAGGAGCTTGAGGTAATCGATCCCGGTGCCCGTCGCCGGCGGCGGCAGCTCGCGCTGCGCTTGAGGGTGGGTGTGCCGGCCGATCACCAATGGGACCGCGGTCCCGAACGGCCGGTGCTGGTAGCGAACCTCGATCCGGGTGAGATCGAACGGGTCGAAGACGAGCTCGACCTTGCGGCCCACGAGCGCGGGGTCGACCTCGTATTGGTTGCCGTGCAAGGACACGGTCGCGGTCTTCGTGACCGCTCGCTCCTGCGACCACAAAAACGCCTCGCGCAGCAGTGCCGGGGTCGGGAGCTTCGGCGCGCCGGCGGCTTGGAACCGGGCAAGCGGCGTGGCGTTCGTTTCGGAGTGCGCGCGCCGGTGGTAGACGACCTCAAGCCAGGCGGAGAACAGGCGGTTCAGCTCCGCGAGCTCGATACCGTCGTCGATCTCGACCAGGAACTGATCGCGGATGGTCTCGAAAAACCTCTCGATCTTCCCCTTCGTCGTCGCCGCCCGCGGGCTCGCGTGAACCAGTTTCACGCCCAACACTGCGCACGCTCTGAGCAGCTGCGAGGACACGAACGCCGAGCCGCGGTCGACCAGGATCGCCTCGGGAACCCCGCGGCTCATCAGCCCTGAGCGCAGCGCGGCCTCTAGACGGAACACGTCCTCGCCGGTCCCCCAGCGCCAGCCGACCAACAATCTGCTGTGATCGTCGATAAACGCCAAAAGGACCGCCCGACGCGCCGAGCTGCCAGCCAGCTTGGGGCCGTGCAAGCCATCCCCCGTCCACAGCTGGTTGCGCACCTCGGCCTCGAAGCGGCCATAGACCTTCCCCGTCGGCGTCCGGCCGTCCCCACGAACGTTGAGCCCCTGACGAGCGAAGTGGGTCTGCAACGTCCGCAACCCCGGCACCGGCTGGTCACCGGCGGTGGCGAGCATGATCTCGCGGACCTGCGCCGCGGTCCGCTCCGGCCGCTCCCGCTTCAACTGGAACGCGAGCTCGAGCAGGCCGACCGGGGTACGCAGCGGGGTCACGCGCGGCTGGGGAACAAGCGCCTCGAACCCGCCATGACGGTACGCGCGGATCCACCGTCCCAGCGTCGTGCGGCTGACCCTGACCAGCCGACCGCACTGGTTTGCGTCTGAGCTTGCGATAGAGATCGCGACCGAAAACTTGCCAAGCCTGGGAGGCTTGTGGGGCCTTGACCCAGGAGGACATGATGATGGAGAACGGCAAGCCGCGCGGTCGTCGGCAGCTGACGCCGGAGGAGAAGTGGGAGATCTTTCTGGAGGTCACCTCGCAGGAGCTCTCGCAGGCCGACGCGGCCCGCAAGTGGAACGTCGATGTGAGCACGGTGGTGCGGTTGCGGGCGCTGGGAAGGGATGCGGCGTTGGCGGCGTTCGCGTCGGCGAAGCCGGGACGGCCGGCGTCGCCGGAGCAGGTCGAGCTCGAAGCGGCGCTGGGGGAGAACGAGCGTCTCTCGGAGGCGTTGAAGGAGATGGCGGTCGAGCTCACGTTGCACCGGGGAAAGCAGCGCTCGGGCTTTTCGGCCCGGTTCCCGCGCGCGTGAGCGCGGAGACCAAGCTCGAGCTGTTGGGGCTGATCGATGGTGCGGTCGCCGGCGGGTGGGCGCATACGAGGGCGTGCCGGGTGCTTGAGATCGAGGACGTTCGTGCGCACCGCTGGCGGCAGCGGTTGCGCGAGACGGGGAGCCTGGAGGACGGCCGTCCGGTCGGCGATGCCGTTCACCGGCTGCTGTCCTGGGAGGAGCAGGCGATCCTCGATCTGATCGAGACCTGGGGCTGGGTCGATCGCTCGCATCGCAAGCTCGCGCACCGCGGCAGCTACACCGGCGTGGTGTTCGTCTCGCCCTTGACGTTGCTGTGTGTGGCGCTCAAGCACCGGGTCGAGCTGCCGGGCGAGCCGGTCCGCCCCAGGCCAAAGGTGCCCGTGTTTCCCGAGATTCCGTGGGAGAAGAACCGAATCTGGATCTGGGACGCGAGCCACTTCACCCGCTGCAAGCGAGTCGCGTACGCGATCGTCGACGTCGTCACCAGATACTGGATCGGCTATCTGCTCACCAGCGAGCAGACCCACACTCAGGTGCAGCTGCTGTTCGCCCAAGCGCTGGAGGACCAGGGCCTCCTCGGAGTGGACGGGCTCCCGCTCGACCACGACGGCGACGGGCCGATCCTGGTCGCGTGGTCGGACAACGGCGCCGAGATGACCGCGATCGACACCCGCCAGTTCATGGCGCTGATGGCGATCACTCAACATCATGGCCGTCCCGGGACGCCCACCGATCAGGCGCACATCGAGTCGTTTTTCGGTCACCTGAAGGGCGACTGGCCGCACCTGACCGGCATCACCGATCCCGCTGCGCTCGACGCCGAGCTTCACCGGATCCGCACCGAGTACAACACGGTCCGGCTGCACGCCGCGATCGGCTACGTCACCCCCGATGACGAGCATCACGGCCGCGGGCCCGGCATCCGGCGTGCTCGTGCCGCCGGGCTCAAGCGCGCCCGCACGGAGCGGATCAAGCAGAATCGAGCCAGCAAGACATGACCAGGCTCCCTGACACCGAACGCGCCCAGCTCCCTCTGGGGAAGAGGGGCGCTTTTGAGGGGGTCGCCCGCCGGCACGGACGCCGGCGGAACCCGGCACGGAGGACGCCTCGGAGCTCGCTCCGAACACCCACCAACCGGCCCTGCCACAGCACTCAGCCTTGGCACGAAAAAGTCGGCCGCTCTATCAAAGGCTCAGATACACCGCAGTCCGGCCCCAGATGGTCCCGGTCGGCGAGCGCACCGAGCAGCCGGCCGCGCTGCGCCTTCGACACCGCGGGATCGGCCGCATCCCTGACGAGCGCGTAGCGGAACAGGCCGATCTCCCGACGACACTCCTGACTGGCTCTTCTAGCGCTCTCTGACACGAGCGCCCGGACCTTCTCAGCTCACCACGCTCCTGTCGCGAGGGAGCTCGTGTTGGACAACAGCATCCCGGCCGACAACCTGGACGCGACCCGCCACGGATCCGCCGGCCCGAACCGCAACACCCACGCCCGACCAGCAACCGCGATCGCCTCTAACCCGGTCACCCGCTCACCCCGGTCTTCCAATACATCGAGGAGTTCTAATCGGGTAGGCGCCAGGCTCACCCTGGCGCCCCCCACACCACCGGACGTGCGGGTCCGCATCCGGCGGTTCGCTTGGCATCCCGGAAGCGGCGGTAGGGGTCGGAGAATCCCTGCAGGCCGAGTGCGGTCCAGTAGCCGTTGGGCATCGCGACGGCGAGGGGTTTGGAGCCAGCGATGCGCCAGTACCCCTTGCGCGAACTCGCCCATTGGCGGGCGTTCGTTTCGGAGATACCGAGCGCTCGCAGGTTGCGCCTCCGCGTGCGGGGGCGCTTCCATTCCTTCCATCGCACTTGCCGCAGGCGGCGTCTGAGCCACTCGTCGAGGTCCTCGAATGGGGTCGGGGTGTCGGCCAACCTGAAGTAGGCCGTCCATCCGACCGTGAAGCGGTTGATCTCATTGATCCGCCGCTCCATCGAGACGCTCCAGCGCCGCGAGGTGAGCGCGCGCAGGCGGTCCTTGGCCCTTCTGAGGGCTTTGGGATCCACTAGCACCCGGACTTCACCCATGCGTGGCCGGGCAGAACCCTAAACCTAAAAAGGGGTCGCCGCAGCGACCGGGCCACCACCGATTTCTCGCGGTTGACCCGGAGCTTGAGCCGTTCCTCGACGTATTGCGTGATGCTTGCCATGACCCGCTCGGCCGCCCGTCGGCTGTGGACGTAGACGCGCCCATCGTCGGCGTAGCGGACGAAGTTGTTCCCGCGCCGCTCCAACTCCCAGTCGAGGTCGTCGAGCATGACGTTTGAGAGCAGCGGCGAAAGCGGAGACCCCTGCGGGGTTCCCTCGACCGTCGCGTGCACCAGCCCGCCCTCCATGACACCCGCTTCCAGGTAATGCCGAATCAGCTTGAGCAGCCGCTTGTCATGCACCCGTCTTGCGACCCTGGCCATCAAAGCATCGTGCTGAACTCGATCGAAGGAAGACACGACACACTGCCCACCTCGATGGCTTCCCGCCGACCGTCCGGATCGTGCGTGCGCGTCACCCGTTGGAGGGCCGCTCGCTTGAGCTGGCGGGCTGGATGCGCCGCCGGCGCCAACTCGAGCTGATCTTGGTGCTTCAGGACGGCAGCACCCTCCTTGTCCCTGCAAAATGGACGGATCTCGAGGGCCACGCCGACCCGCCACCGGCGGGGACGCTCGGGTCGCTGCAAGACCTGCTGGCGGCGCGGCGCGTGCTCGATCGTGTGCTGGAGGCTGTCGTGGCGCACGAGGCGGCGCAAGATGTCGTCCTGGCCAAGCGCGATGATCGTCGACGCGAGGACAGGAGCGATGCAGCTGCGTCTGGATCTGGCGGAGTGCCCGGCGCCCGCGGCGGTGCTGTGGGAGCTCGTCGGCGAGGGACAGCGCCAGACGGCGACGGCGCTGCTGGCCGCGCTGATCGCGCAGACCGTCGTCGGCGCGCCGGCGGGCGATGAGTCGATGATGTCGTGTGACGAGACGAGCGGATGAGCGCCGGTGAGTGAAGCTCGAAGCTGACCTCCTCGCATCTGCGCCGCCAGGCGTTCGTCTATGCACGCCAGTCCTCCCAGGCGCAGGTCGAGCACAACGTCGAGTCCACCGCTCTGCAGTGCGCGCTTGTCGAGCGCGCGATCGAGCTCGGCTTCACTCGCGAGCAGGTTGTTGTGATCGACGATGACCTAGGGATCAGTGCCGATGGGACGGTCGACCGTGAGGGGTTCGGGCGCCTGGCCGCGGAGGTCGCGCTTGGCCATGCCGGACTGGTGCTTGGCACTAACGTCTCGCGGGTTTCTAGAAACAATGCCGATTGGTACCGGTTGCTCGATCTGTGTGGTGTGACTGACACTGTGATCGGTGACCTCGACGGGCTCTATCACCCCGGCTCGTTCAATGACAGGCTCCTGTTGGGGCTCAAAGGTACGATCAGCGAGGCTGAGTTGCACATGATTCGCCAGCGCCTCGATAGCGGGATCCGTAACAAGGCCAAGCGTGGTGAGCTGCGTCGCGGGCTGCCGGTCGGTTTCGTGTGGGGCGAGGGAGAGGGCGACGTGTTGCTCGATCCCGACGAGGCTGTGCACGGCGCGATCGCGACGATCTTCGAGCGCTTCGCGGAGCTTGGCTCCGCGCGTCAGGTGTGGCTGTGGATGCGCAGAGAAGGTGTGCAGTTTCCCCTGCGGCGCTTCCAGGGCGCTGAGGTCACGTGGGTGACACCTACCTACCATCAGATTCACAATGTCCTCTCCAACCCCGTGTACGCGGGCGCCTACGCGTTCGGCAAGACGCGCCGCGAGCGCTATGTCGATCAGCAGGGGCGTCCGCGCAAGCGCACCCGCAAGCTCTCACGCGATGAGTGGGAGGTGCTGATCTGGGATCACCACCCTGGCTTCATCGACAAGGCCACGTTCGAGCGAAACCAGGCACAGCTCGCCTCCAACACGCGCCCGCGCGCGCACGAGCCCGGTGGCGCTGTGCGCGAGGGCCAGGCGCTCCTGCAAGGCATCGCCGTCTGCGGGCGCTGCGGGCGCAAGCTCATGGTCCACTATCAGGGCCGGCGGGGTCACAAGAGTCCCGCCTATCACTGCCCGAGCAGCGACCTGGTCGAGAACCGCGGGAGCTGGTGCATGCGCATCGGCGGCGGGCGAATCGAGCAAGCCGTGGTCGGCGCGCTGCTCGCAGCGCTCACCCCGGCCGGCGTGAAGGCCGCGCTGCGTGCGGCCGAGATGCTCGAGGCCGACCACGACGCGGCGCTTGTGCAGTGGCGGCTTCAGGTCGAGCGGGCGCGCTATCAGACGGAGCGGGCCGAGCGCCGCTACCGCCAGGTCGAGCCCGAGCACCGCCTGGTCGCGCGCGGCCTCGAGCGCGACTGGGAGAAGGCGCTTGGTGAGTTGGCCGAGGCCGAGGCCGAGCTTGCCCTGCGCGAGCGCGAGCGCCCGCGCACGCTCACTCCCGAAGAGCGCGAGCAACTCCTCGCGCTGGGCTCTGATCTCGGGCGAGTGTGGTCGGCGCCCACCACCACCGACCGCGATCGCAAGCAACTCTTGCGCTGTCTCATCGAAGAAGTGATCCTTGACGTCGACCGCGCGCAGCGGCGTGCAACCGTCACACTGCGCTGGCGCGGCGGCGCGCTGACAGAACTTGCCGTTTCGCTGCCCAAGCCCCAGCCCGCGATCCGCACCGATGATGACACGATCGCGCTGATCGAGCGCCTCGCCTGTCACTATGACGATGGCAGGATCGCTGGAATTCTCAACCGCCAGGGACGGCGCTCTGCGACAGGTGAGCGTTTCACCAAAATCATTGTCGGCGGCCTGCGTCGCTATCGCAACATTCCCGGCTACAAGTTGCCCTCCGAACCGCCGGACGGCGAACTGCTGCCTGTCGGCACAGCTGCCGATGAGCTCTGTGTGGCGGCATCCACACTCTTTCGCTGGCTGCAGGACGGATTCATCCGCGGCGAACAGGACACTCCCGGCGCCCCTTGGCGGATTCGCGTCAACGACGAGTTGCGTTCACTGTTCGTCGAGGACGCGCCTCCCGGTTACGTGCCGATGGTCGACGCGATGCGGATACTCGGCGTCAGCCGCCAGACTGTGTTGCAGCGTGTAAAGCGCGGCGAGCTTGAGGCCATCCACGTACGCAGCGGACGTCGACAAGGCCTGCGTATACTGGTCCCACAGGCCGAACATGCCCTCTTTGACACTACCCCATGAACGCGTTGGCAGTGTGACGATGGCACCAAGAAGTCCGAGATGTCGCCGTCCACGATCCACTCCGCCTGCCCCAGCTGCCGCCAGACCCGCCGCATCGCCCCATGCGCCGAACGCCCCGGGCGGTAGCCGAAGCTCGCCTCCCCGAACGTCGGCTCAAAGATCGGCTCAAGCACCTGGACCAGCGCCTGTTGACACACCCTGTCCATCACAGTGGGAATGCCTAACGGACGCTTCTTAGTGGCCCCGGGCTTGTCGACCTCGACCCGCTTCACAGGCCGAGGCCGATAGCGACTGTCCTTCAACTGCCGGTGCAGAACGGCGAGATAGTGCTCCAGGTTCTCATCGAACCTGGCGATGGTCACGCCATCGACGCCGCCAGCGCCCTTGTTCTTCTTCACCCGCTCCCACGCAAGCCGCAGATTCCGCCGGTCATAGACCCGGCCGATCAGCGAGTGCGCCTTCCGCGCCCGCATGGTTCGCTTCACTACCGGGCTTCCCTCCACAACATCCCGGGTCTCCTCACGAGCACCGCCTCGGTCATTGCCGCAGCAGCCATCAGTCCGACGCTCACTACTCACCCGATCCTCCGCGTGGGTTGCCCTATCCAGCGTGACCCCTTCCCCCTGGACAGCGCCTTTTGGGTCGCCATCCCGCCGCCCCACAAGGGGACGATCCCGGGGCTTTTGCTCTTCCCCGGTTCCTGAGTACCGTGGGCCACTCCGACTTCTCGCACGGCCTCCCCGGCGACTTCGCCTAACGGCTTATACGCCCAGGTACCCGACCCCGTCGAGCGGGACCGTACGAGACCTCCCGGGGTAACGCGTGTTGCTTTCCCGTCGTGCCGCCCGCACACACCTTGTTGCGTCCAGGCACCCCAAGTACTTCCTTCGCCTCCATAGTGCAGGCTCGGTATCACCTGGATCTGGCCGACCGGTTCGCCAAGAACCTTGACTACGGCCCGACGGTTCGCCTCAAACCCTTCAGACCCCACCTCGCGGTGGGCGCCCTGTCCTGCGCAAACCGATCGCAGCGAGCACAGCACGCACCAGCAGCTCGCACTCGACAGGCAGCGGGCGCTCATCCCGGCGGTTTCCCTCACCGGCGCCCATCTCCCGCTCCCATAAAGCCTCACTTGCATCCCGTACTCGATCTCCGATCTTCCTGCGCCCGGCGAGGCATTACCCCCGCCTTTGGCTACGGACCCCGCTTGGGGTCGGTCCGACTGGACTTCCACCAGCTAGCAACACGGCCAGCCCGGCGCGCACTACGCGATCCTCGGACTTCTGCTGGGCCATCAGCCGTCGTCCTCTTCGTCCTCCGGCCTACCGGCCGGCCCGGCCGTGACCCAGCAGATCTCCCTGGGTGAAACGCTGAGATTTCGTCGTGACCGCGTCGCCACTACGCCCCCGGATCCAGCCATAGGAATCGGGCATCGCCGCCAGAGGCCGGCTCGCCCCTCCGAGGAACGCCTTACGGCGCTTCACTTTCGTTCGCCACCACGACGCATCTACGGCCTCCTTCAGACCCGCCCTCACGGAAGCCCCGCAGCGCCAAACCTGGCCGCACTGGGACCGCCCGGTCAATTCCGGGCCGCGCCCTTGCCTTCGATGTTGGATTCCCCCTATCGGGCTCCAGAACAGGACTTCCACCTCCGATCTCAACGTCCGTGCCAGGCACACCTCCGCTCGCCCCTCGGGGCTCGCTGCGCTGCGAACCCGCGCGCGCTACCCCCCAACGCTGTCCCCAGCCAGCGCTACCGTCTTCCGTCCGGACCCTGTCCTACCGTTGTCACTGTCAACTCAGAGCGTGTCCACGAAACGGGGGGCGGTCCATTGCGGGCCATCACGTCCCTCTAGGGGTGGGGGATTGGATACGCTCGCGTAGCGCAGGCTTAGCGATCTTGCCAATGGGCGTTTGGGGTAGGTCGGTCTCGATGAAGACGGCGCGCGGGACCTTGAACTTTGCCAGCACGTTCTGGCAGTGCTCGATGAGCTGCTCCGGCTCCGCGGTGAGGCCGGGACGCAGCATGACGAACGCGACCGGCTCCTCACCGAACAGCGTATCCGGCCGGCCGACTACCGCCGCCTCAAGCACGGACGGATGCGTATAAAGGGCGTCTTGGATCTCCTTTGGATAGATGTTCTCGCCGCCGCGGATGATCATGTCTTTGAGCCGGTCGACGAGTACCAGGTAGCCGTCCTCGTCGAACCGGCCGAGATCGCCGGTGTGCAGCCAGCCTCCACGTAGCGTTTCGGCTGTTTCCTTGGGCTTGCCGAGATAGCCCCGCATCACGTTCGGGCCTCGCACCGTTACTTCGCCCACCTGTCCGGGCGGCAACGGGTCGTCGTCCTTGCCGACGACGCGGACCTCCTGCCCTGGCAAAGGCAAACCCACCGTCCCGGGCTTGCGCAAGCCGGTCAGGGGATTTGCCGTCGTCACAACCGTCCCCTCTGATTGGCCGTATCCCTCGAGGATGCGAACGCGGTAGCGATCCTCGAACGCATGAATCGCCGCGGCGGGCATCGGTGCGCCTCCGCACACCGCGCACCGTAGCGAGGCGGTGTCTGGCCGGACTTCCGGCGGCAGCCCCGTCAGCATTGCGTAGATCGTCGGCACGGCGGAGAAATACGTTGGCCGGACCCGTTCCACTAAATCCCAGAATGTCTTCGGGTTGAACCGCTGGGCGATCACCGTGGAGCCGCCCGCGACGAGCGGCGAGACGACACTGACCATGATCCCGTTGACATGGAACAGTGGCAACACCAGCAGACAGCGATCGGCTGCGGTCATCTCGAACCAGTCGACGATCATCGCCGCCGTCGCCACGAGGTTGGCGTGGTCGAGCATCACACCCTTCGGCCGTCCGGTTGTCCCGCCTGTGTAGATCATCAAGGCAAGCTCGTCGGGATCCGTCCTCGGCGGTGTCAAGTCAGTCACGTCGTCTCGCCGAAGGAGCTCATCTACGACGCACACGCCTGCGACGCCGCCCTCGACCTTCGATAACGACGAATCATTCGCCACGACCAGTCGGGCGCGGGAGTCGGTGAGCTGATACTGCACTTCGGGTCTCGTCAGGGCAGGGTTTACCGGCGTCAGCGCCGCGCCGAGCCGCCAGGCGGCGAACATGATCGTCACCAGCTCGACGCTATTGGGAAGTAGTCCGCCACGACGTCACCACGGCCGATGCCCATTCCGACCAGCGCGCCGGAAACCTGGCGTACCTCCGCGGCGAAGGTCGCGTTGTCGAGCTCTCGGTCGTCGTCAGCGAGACACGGCCCTCCCGGATGTGAGGCGGCCCGCTCGTCGGGCAGCGCGGCTAGGTGCATCACCATTCGATTCTCCTCCTCAGCGGACAAGTAAGGTTCATGTAGGCGCCCAGCCCGCGCCTCCCGTTCGGCGCGAATACGGAACGCTGCGCCGCACTTCGTGACAGGGCACCGGGCCGGGCATGCTCCAAACGGAAAGAGGCCCGCTCCCCAAGGATGACTTGCGGTCAGTCAACGCCGGAAAGAGCGTGTCGGGTTGATCGACAGGAAGTTTCTCCGGCCGTCGCGACTCAAGGACATCCGACCCGCGCGTAATCCCGCGACTGACCGCTTCATGCTCTCGGGCAGGTGGTGTCTACGTGTCCAGCGGCGCTACCGGCGTACGGCGCGCGTAATGCGACCTCGCTCTATCAACCAACCAGACCGGCCCGGCCATGATTAGTGCGATCCCGACGATAAACAAGATGACGAGGGCCGCAGGCCCCAGCGCGATGCCAACCAGGAGCAGCACCGGCGCCATCAGTACAACGGCGAAGATTGTAAGTAGAACTTTCACGGGGAACCCCTTCTCGATGGTTCGCAATCAATCAAAGCTAGACCGAGATGACTGGCTAACCATCCGCTTAAGTGCGCAGTCATGCAGCACGTTTTTACGCGTAAAGAGCCCACTCCACGCAGGGTGCGGCTCTTCTGAAGGGAGCCCTACTTGTCATGTGGCGAACGGGAGCTGGTGGTCGTGGTAGCGGGCTTCGTGGACGTGGTGACGCTCTTGGTTGAGGTGAAATTGCCAGTAGCTGTTGAAGTCGCCGTTGGCTTTGAGGGCGCGTAGCTTCAGGACGGCCTCGGCACCGGCGAGTCCCCAACGGGCGCCGGTGATGTCCATAACGGTCTTTGATGAGGTGGCGGCAGGCGCCTTCGACGATCCCGGTCGCGATCGGCCAGCCGTTGGCCAGGGCGGTGGGGTAGTCGAGGTAGGGGGCGAGGGTGGTCAGGTAGCCGGCCGCGTCGTCGGCGGGCTTGCGCCGCGCGCTGTCGAGTCGTTGGTTGGTGGCGGTGCGGCGGACCTGGCCGGCGACCTTGCGGGCGTGTCCTTCAAGGACCCTGATCGCCTGTTGGTGCACCCGCTGCTCGGCGGCTTGGGTGTTGTCGGGGTGCAGGCAGTTGGCGGCGCCCCACAGGTATTGGAGGACGTGCACGAAGTCGCAGACGATCGTGACCTTGACACGGCGCCGCTTGGCCTCGTACTTGATCCGTTGGATCTGGTGATCGTTGCCGTCGACCAGCGCCACCCAGGTGCGGCGGTGTTTTCGATCGCGCCGTTCTGCCTCGTCGAAGATGCGGGCGATCACCGTGCCGGCGTCTTTGACGACGCTGGCGCACAGCCACTTGTTGGCGGCGACCGGTCCCGGAGCGGGATCGTGGCCCTCCGGCGCGGCGGATAGGAGGATGTCGGCGGTCGCGCGCGGCGCCGGCGTGGCGTCGTAGACGGCGCCGATCTCCGCCATCCGCTTCCGGTTTCGTTGATCCTCGCGGGATAGCCGCACCTTGGGTTTGGGGCCCGCGCGGGCGGCGCGCTTGGCGGTGGCGGTCCTGAGCGCGTCGGGGCGCATCACGATCCCCTTGCCGTCGCACGAGAGCACCAGCAGATCGCCCGGCTCCGAGCGGGTGGACCGGCGCGTCTCGTAGAAGTCCTCGAAGTCGACCGCGGCGAGTCCTGCGAGCTCCTCGACCTGGCGTTTGCCCATCCGTTGGCCGGTGCAACGCTCGATCGCGTCGGTCGCGTCCTGGAAGCTGCCGCGGGCCGCTCCAGCGCCGCCAGCCTGCGCAGCCCGTGCGAGTGGCGCTCAAGCGGCAGGTTCAGCGCCGCGTCGGCGGGATGCAGGTTCCCGACCCCGGGCGCCCGGTACGCCAGCCGCTCTACGGTCACGGTCCCGAACACCGTTTCCAACGCCCGCTCGTGCCCGCTCTCGACCCGGCCGCGACGCACCCCCTCGTCGCCGACGACCTGCTCAAGGCGCTGCTCGCGGACCGCCCGCAGCGCCAGGTGATCATCCAGCAGCCGGCGCAACAGCTCACGCCCGTCGCGGTCCAACCGCTCCTCAAGCTCGGCGTGCGAGAGCCCCGCAGCTTCCGTCCCGTCCAGAAAGCTCAGCATCGACTCGAACTGCTCCCGGCTACAGACAAAAGCAGCTGCACGATCGCTGCCAGGTCGCGCAGCGGGCAGGAGATCATCGCCCGTGGCGTAAAGTTCGCCACAACGGGTGTCGAGATCGGCGGTCACGTTGGCCACCTCCGTGGTCGACGTCGGACATGAACAACGCCGACTTCGACACCCTCCTTATTGCTCCTCGCCCCCGGGGCCACCCGCCCACGAAGCCTCCCGAAACGCCTCAAACCCCCGACAACAGCACGCCGAAGCCCTCAACCCGGCAATCCCCACCACTTCGGCCGCCAAGACGGAGCCCACCGCCCCCCGGGGAACAGCGCAAAACCCCGCATCCACGGGCGATTCACTGTCAGTTCAGACAGGCCTGACCATCACTCCAGAAAAGCCGCACCCCTCCACGCATCGGCGCGAAGCGCTGGATCGATCAAGACGGAGCAGCCGAAGCGACGGCTCGGCTTTTGATGAGGGTCGCCCCGACCAGGCCAGAACACCTGCTTGCCAACGCGACCAGCATCCGGCGGCCTATGACCAGCCCCCACCTTCGCGCGGATACCGCGAATGGCGACGACCACCGTTCCAACGCCGAGTTCGGCGGCTGGCCCCTCTGGCTACGGAGCGGCAGCGCGGCCGGTGGACCTCGTCAGTGCGTTCACGCGGGAGCGGCTGTTTGGCGGCGACGCCGATCACTTCTGCATCGAAGGAGATTCGAATGCAAGCAGGCGCCCGCGGGCTCCACGCCCGTTGCGATCGCATCCGAGTTGACAATGCTCAGCATGAACGTCGTGACCGCGAACGCAAACAGCGCAAGCGGGCCGAGTTGCCCCAGTCCAGAGTCGTCGCCCGCGACTGCTCGCCGGTGAGCTCAGCGGGTGCGGCGGGTGCTTTCGCGCCATCGGGCCGGCCTCGTACCGCGATGGTGGTATGGAGACGGTTGCCATGGTGCAAACCTGCCTCCCGGTGCGTCAGGGAGCCTCAGCGCACCGATCTTGTGACAAGCACCGCCCGAGCGGACGTCCGTGCCACCTGCACCGGCAGCAATCTAAGAACCGCCGTGACGATGCTCGGCACTGATTATGTAGTTTGCTCTCCGGGTGCTGATCCGGAGTCGGCCAAAGATCCCGTTTCAGGCCGCCGAGACATCGGCAACCACCACCACTCTGTGTGTGGGAACCCCGCAACTCACTTGCCCGCTTACACCCATAGCGTCGGCCTCCATCACCGGGTGAACGACTGACGCCAATCCGTACTTCTGAGCGATGCGGAAAGCCCGCGGCTGTGCAAGGCTCGGTGATGACGTGAGAAAGGCTGTGATGGCGTGTGCCGCTGAGGGTCGAGGTCGGCTGGCGCGAGAGAGCGTTGGTCGTTCGCTACAAGACGCGCACGCGCTCGAGAAGTGTGCGTTGTGTTTCCGATCACGGCGTGTGCGTGCAATGACGCCATTGCGCCGCCGGAGGTGATGCCAGATGTCGATCGTTTCTCTTGATCGTCCCAGCCGTGACTGCGTTCCCCGTTTGACCGATTTGGATGTCGAGCGGGCGAGGTTTCGGATCGATGTGCCGGAGCGCTTCAATGCCGTGCGCGACATCGTCGATCGGTGGGCATTGGAGGATCCTGATGCCGTAGCGGTCGTGTTGATCGATGCCTGCGGTGAGCTGGTCGCCGAGCAGTCTGCAGCTGATCTGGCTCGCGCGTCGCGTGAGGTAGCGCGCGTGCTGTTGGATCTTGGGGTGCGCTGGGGTGACCATGTGTTCGTGATGCTGCCGCGGATTCCGGAGTGGTACGCGGCGTTGTTGGGCGCGATGCGGATCGGAGCGATCCCGATGCCTGGCCCCAACCTGCTTACCGCAAAGGACATCGAGTATCGCTTCGGCGAGACTGGCGCTACCGTGGCGATCACAGATCCGGCGGGCACGGTGAAGGTCGATCAGGCGGTGCCGGATCTACCTGTTCGCTTGTGCGTCGGAGGCGCACCGGACGGGTGGCTGTCGTTCACCGAGCGGTGTGAAGCGATCGGAGACGGCGAGACGCCCGAGGACCCAACCGGTCGCGATGACCCTCTGCTGCTGTATTTCACGAGTGGCACGGTCGCTTACCCGAAGATGGTCCAGCAGCCTCAGTCCTACGCGCTCGGTCATATCGGGACGGCTCGTTTCTGGCAAGACCTCCGCCCGGGTGACCTGCATTGGACGATCACCGACACCGGCTGGGCGAAGGCGGCGTGGGGCGGCTTGTTTGGCCAGATGCATGAGCGAGCGGCGATCCTCAACGTCGCGCTCGCTCGCCCCGACCCCGACATGATCTTCGGCATCCTGGCCCGATACCGCGTCAGTTCTTTCTGCGCTCCGCCGACTTTGTACCGCCGGCTCGTGTACGACGAGCTCTCGAACTACGACCTATCGGCGCTGCGCCATCGCACGAGTGCTGGCGAGCCGCTCAACCCTGAGGTGATCCGCGCATGGCACGACCTCACCGGTGGCCTGACCATCTACGACGGCTACGGGCAGACAGAGACCACGTGCCTGGTCGCGAACTACCGATCGATGAAGGTGCGGCCCGGGTCGATGGGCCGCCCCGTACCGGGCTACCACGTCACGGTTGTCGATGACGATGGCCACCCGGCCCGGCCGGGTGAGGTCGGCAACATCGTCGTGCGCTGTGCGTCCGATCGTCCAGTAGGACTGTTTCCCGGCTACTACAAGGATCCCGATGCAACGGCCGCAATGTTCCGTGGCCCCTTCTACTTCACGGGCGACAAGGCGGCGATGGACGAGGACGGATATTTCTGGTTCGAGGGACGCGACGACGACGTGATCACCTCAAGCGCCTATCGTATCGGCCCCTTCGAGGTCGAGAGCGTCCTCGTCGAGCACCCGGCAGTGATGGAGGCTGCCGTCGTGGGCAAGGATGACCCCGACCGCACGCAGATCGTCACGGCCTTCTGCATACTCGCTCCGGGACACGTCGGATCACCTGCGCTTGCGGCCGAGCTTCAGGAGTTCGTCAAGCACGGCACCGCTCCTTACAAGTACCCGCGCGAGATCCACTTCGTCGACGAGCTACCCAAGACCATCAGCGGCAAGATCCGCCGCTCCGAACTGCGCGCTTCACTCGCGCCCGACACGACAGCAGTTAAGTGATCCGTTTCACAAATACGTCACCCGCGACGAATTCCATAGGAGCTAGGTATGTCCGCATTACACGGCCGTGAAGTAGTGATCGTCGAAGCCGTCCGTATTCCCGTCGGACGCGGCCACAAGGAAAAGGGCTACTACAGGGACACGCACCCGAACGAGCTGCTCGGCTGCTGCTACACCAAGGTGATCGAGCGAGCCGGGATTCCCGCCTCGGAGGTGGAGGATGTGGTAGCCGGCTGCGTCCAGCAGTACGGCGAGCAGTCGTGGAACGTCGGTCGCAACGCCTGGCTCCAGGCCGGGCTGCCGATGGAGACGCCGGCCACCACCGTCGACCGCCAATGCGGCTCCGCACAGCAGGCGATCGGCTTCGCCGCCGCCCTGATCGCCTCTGGCGTGCACGACGTGGTAATCGGCTCGGGTGTCGAGCACATGAGCCACGTGCCGCTGGGGATCGGCTTGAACTGGGTGGACGACGTCGGCATGCCATATCCACCGGCCCTGATGAAGCGCTACAACCTGATCCCCCAGGGTCTGTCCGCGGAGATGATCGCCGACCAGTGGGAGATCCCGCGCTCGGAGCTCGACGAGCTGGCGCTGCGTTCCCACCAGTTGGCCGCCCGCGCCACCGAGGAGGGGCGCTTCGAGCGAGAGATCATCCCGTTCCGGGTAAACGGCTCGACTTACGTGACCGATCAGGGAATCCGCCCAGACACGTCGATCGAGGCTTTGTCGCAACTCAAGCCGGCGTTCAAGCCGGACGGCAAGGTCACCGCCGGCAATAGTTCCCAGATCTCCGACGGCGCCGCTGCGGTGCTGCTGATGGCGCGCGAGAAGGCTGACGCGCTGGGTGTCAAGCCGCGGGCGCGGATCATGGATCAGACGACCGTGGGCGTCGATCCGGTGATCATGCTCACCGGCCCGATCCCGGCTACCCACAAGCTGCTCGACCGCAACGGGATGAAGATGGACGACATCGACCTGGTCGAGATCAACGAGGCGTTCGCGCCGGTCGTCGCCGCGTGGCGGCGCGAACTCGAGCCGGACATGGACCGGGTCAACGTGAACGGTGGCGCGATGGCGATGGGCCACCCCCTCGGCGCGACCGGGGCGCGTCTGATGACCACGCTGCTGCACGAGCTCGAACGCTCCGACAAGGAGATCGGGATGGTGACGATGTGCTGCGGGGGCGGGCTCGGGACGGGCACGCTGATCCAGCGCGTGTGAACGGTCGCACGCCGGGGCGCGAGCGTCACGAGCAGGACGACTCTTCATTCGTCGGGCCGGTGCCCTGCGGCAGCGAGCGAAACCCGCATAGTCGACGCGGGAAGCTCGAGCCGCTGGCGGGAACCCCCGGTGACGACGGTCCTGAGGAGGGGGCCAGCGGCGTCCTTCGGGGACCCAACGCTCCTACGACCGGGCGAACGCCGTGCTTAGGGCACCCAGCGCTGCCAAGGGTGCACATGTGACCGGGACCCCGGCGGCGCCGACGCGCGAACAGGGCTCGGAACGATCAGTAATTCGGGCAGGCGAGAGGCGCCGCTTGCCACACGGCAGGCCGACTGGCGCCGCTTTCGTCCCACGCCCGGACGATCGGATCGCCTCGACAGCACTCGTAAACCTCGGCCGGAGCATACGATCCCTTTACCGAAGGGAGTCGGCCACGTGCCTCGCCGTGCTTCTCATCGTGGAGCAGAGGAGCCACGGCGGCTCCTCTACTCCTACAGGCGTAATCCGGCGGCGCGCGTCGGCGATCCCACGCGACTGCTTTTCGCCCGGGGGAGTCATCGACCGGCTGGCACGGAGGCGCCCCGTTCGGCCAGTCGGGGGCGCCAAGCTCTTCATGGCTCGCGCGATCGCATTTGTGTTTTCGCCGGCGCCGAGCTTGCTTGCGCTTCGGCGACCAACCGTAATCTCGCGACCGCGCGGTGCTAACCGGTACCGAGCAAGCGAACCGGACCCGCACCCGCCACCGCCCCGCCATCTGCCCAGTGAAGGCGATCGCGCGGCGTCTCCTGACGGCGTCACGGCAATGCCACGCACTCAGCCGTCGTGTCGCGGGCGGCCGGACGACTGCATGGCCCGGATGATGCGCAAGTCGAACCGCGCGAGGTCGACGTCGGACGCCGCGCTATTGCTTCTGTCGGACATCTGACCACTGGTTCGCCACGCAGGCGATCACGCGGACGCGGGTGGCGCGACGATCGCATTCGCGTCCAGTGGCGCGACCATCGCAAAGGCGACCAAGCCCAACCCGGCGACGACACTCTGCCGATGAATCGATAGTCGTACGGCGGAGCACGGCTGGCGCGTCGTGCTCGGCGGCCGTGGTCGATGTCCGCCACGCCCCTGCGAGGCCGATGGGGGCTTTACTGAGGAGCACGCTCGCGGCCGGTCCTGGCTCGGGCGCTTGTCGAACGAATGTGAGACGCGACTCGTCTAGAGGGCGACCTCTGAGCCCATGATCACGGTGCGGTTGCCTGGGAGTCCGAAGTGCTCGATCGCGCTCGACGCGTTCAGGGCCATCGCGATGAACAGGTTCTTTTGCCACCGCCGCATCTCCGGATCGTCGGTCGGCGTGATCGTGATCCGCGAGACGAAGTACGAGGCGTGCTCGAGGTCGAGGTTGCGCTCGATGAGCCCTTGCTTGCGCGCCTCTGCCAGCGCGCCGGGGATGCTCAGCTTGTCGTGGTAGCCGAAGCGGGCGGTCAGATGGACGATCTTGAAGCGGCCGTGTCCGAGCACCTCGACCGCGCAGCGATCGAACGTCTCGACGTGCGGGATGCTGACGGTGTCGACCGAGACGATCAGGACCTTCTCCGGGAGCGTGTGGGTGTGCTCGACGTCGGCGCGGAGCGACAGCGGAGTGGTGGCCTTGTCGCGGCAGAGGAAGACCGCGACACCCGGAGTCCGGACCAGCGGGGGCTGGGCGGAGTCGAGACCATCGAGGAAGTCGTGGAGCGGTCCTTCCTGGGCGACGCGATTCCGAGTTACGATCGTCTGGCCGCGGCGCCAGTTGATCATCACGATCGACAGTAGGGCTGCGACCACCAGCGGCAGCCAGGCACCGTGCTCGACCTTCGCGATGTTCGCGCTGAAGAACGCGACCTCTACGGTCAGGAACAACACCGAGATTGGCGCCAGCTTCCGTTTCGACGTTCCCCACAGCAAGCGGGCGACGGCGAGGAACAGCAGCGTGTTGAGGATGAACGTTCCCGTCACCGCGACGCCGTAGATGTCGCCCAGCTTGTTCGATGAGCGGAACACGAGCGTCAGTGCGAGGACCCCGACGCACAGCAGCCAGTTGATCATCGGCACGTAGATCTGGCCCTCGACCTGGGACGTGTGCATGACCCGCAGCCTCGGGAGGAAGCCAAGCTGCATCGCTTGCTTGGCGACCGAGAACGAGCCCGAGATCACCGCCTGGGAGGCGATCACCGTGGCGATCGCGGCGAGTACCACCATCGGCCACAGGAACCAGTGCGGGACCATCTGGTAGAAGGGATTGAAGGTGTTGGCGTCCTTGGCCAGGGCCGGGTGGTGCAGGATGAACACGCCCTGGCCCAGGTAGTTGAGCATCAGCGCCGGCAGTGCGACGCCGAACCAGCCGAGGCGGATCGGCCCGGCGCCGAAGTGGCCCCGATCGGCGTACAGCGCCTCAGCGCCCGTAATCGCCAGCACGACGCCGCCCAGCACGAGGTAGCCGGCGGCGCCGTGATCGATGAAAAATCGGACGGCCCAGGTCGGTGACAGCGCCTGGAACACCGCCGGGTCCTTGACTACCTGGTTGAGGCCGAGGAGTCCAATCACCGCGAACCAGACCAACAGAATCGGCCCGAACAACCATCCGATCGTCCCCGACCCGAACCGCTGAAGGATGAACAGCCCGAGCAGGATCGCAACCGACAGCGGGACGACCAGGTGCGCGAGCGCCGGCGTGGCGACCTGGACTCCCTGGATCGCTCCGAGCACCGAGATCGCGGGCGTGATCATGCCATCCCCGAAGAACAGCGCGGCGCCGAAGATCCCGAGCGTCACCAGCAGCGTCCCATGGACGACCTTGTTACGCCGCAGCAGGGCGGTCAGCGCCATGATCCCGCCGTCGCCGCGGTTGTGCGCGCGCATGATGAAGCCCGCGTACTTGATCGACACGATGATCATCAAGGCCCAGAAGATGAGAGACGCGGTCCCGTACACGGTCGCCGCCGCAATGTGCGCCGTGGCCTTGTACGAGGTGAAGATCGCCTGATCGGTGTAAAGCGGACTGGTTCCGAGGTCCCCGTACACGACGCCGAGCGCACCCAGCGCCACAATCGCGGTGCTCCCGTGAGCGATCACGTCCCGGTTGGGATCGGCCAGTGCCTCGAACCGTTTCCGCGTCGCCTCCGACTCCTGGGCGTGAGCGCTTGCGGCCGGCGCAGCGACGTCGCCCAGCTTGTGGGCTGCCTCGTTGAAGCTTCGTTTCACCCGCTTGTCCCCGGAGATTGGCCGGACTCGTTCCGTGCGGGCGCTTCGGTCGTGTGCGCCGCCTCGTGGAGACTACGCCGCCGCGAGGTGGTCATCGCAGAGTCGCCTGACCAGTGCTGAGCGGGTCGTGCCGCGGGGAAGGTTCGAGCGCAGCGGGCGCCGCGCGTAGTTGGCCTCCAAGCGCTCCGGGTTCGGTGCGCAGGTACAGCGCACTCGTACCGTCGGTGAGCAGCGACTCGAGCAGCGGGGGCGCCTTGGGTGCCGGGCAGCGATGGAGCGACCGGGTCAGCCTCGTGGGACGAGCGCCTGAGCGGCCGCCGGTCCGCGGTCGGTGTGGACGTAGTCGGACGCCTGGAGCCGAGGCAGCAGCGAGCGCTTCCTGCGGTGGTGTCGTTCCATCCGCCGCAGGAAGCTGTCGAGGACTGAGATCCCTTCGATGATTCGTAGGCCTTTGTTGAGCATTACGCACTCGGCTTGCACGCCCACTGCTGCATCGGTGATCTCTGCGCGTGAGGGGCGGCCGGTTTCTCGTCAGCTGATCGAGCACCTGCGTGGCCTAGACGACTCGGACGCGTCGCCGACCCGGGCACGTCTGCGCACCCCGTGGCACGAACGCCGGTAGGCTCTGCCCGGGCTTCCCTAGGCGGTCCAATCCGGATCAACGACGCGCCGGCGCCGGTGGGGCAACCCGACCAGATCGCGACTTGGGACGCACGACAAGGCCGCGGCCGACGCCGCGGCGCGGTGATCCTGCATTCTCCAAAACATCCCATTCATGCTATCTTTCCAATTTGCACCATTTACAGGGCAGCCACCGGGATGAGCGCGCAGATAGCGACATCGTGCAGCGACTTCGGCCTCTCAGCGCCAGGGGCAAAATGGATATCGAGCCGCTTGCTCACGGCGGACCATCGGATCTCTCCGGCACTGACGGGCGGACGGCTCTGACCGCCGGCAGCAGTCTGGTGTGAACCTGTCGGCCGCAGACGTCGAGGCCATCGCCGAGGCAACGGCACGAAAGCTCGCCGAGTTCATCGGGGAGCGAGGGAAGACGTTCGGCCTGGTCGGCCCCCGCGAGTTGGCGGAAGGTCTCGGCGTCTCGCTCGACTACGTGTACGCGCACGCCGCCGAGCTCGGAGCGATGCGGCTCGGTTCGGGGCCGAAGGCCCCGATCCGCTTCGACCTCGACCGGGCGCGCCAATCGCTTGAGGCCCGACGAACGGACAGCCGTCGCCCTGGCCGCCCGCGCCGCGGCCTGCGCAGGCCCTGACCGCCTAGAGAGATCCCGACGTCCCGGGCCAAGAATCACCGCAACGTGGTGACTCGCCCGGAGCCGGACGACGGCGCCCGTGCGACGATGGGCTCCCGCGCTCGGGCACTGGGACCGGTCGAGCATTCCGGCCTCCAGAATCACAGCCTCGTCCTCCATGCAGCGGCAGCCTCCAGGGAAACCCGTCTGATGCCTCGCCCCAAAACCGGTCAGGTGTTCGAGAAGCCGTGGGCCGATGGGGAGACCGTCAGTTACGGCGCTCGCGTGCGGGCGTACGGGCGCCGCGAGAAGGTCACGTTCGGCACCAACAAGCAAGGGTGGAACCGGACGCGAGCCGAGCTCGAGACGGAGAAGATCCTGCAGCAGATCGAGCGCGGCACCTGGGTTCCATCTCGGCTTGAGCCGCGCGCGGATCGTCTGGAGCACGCGATGGCCGGGCTCGGCGTGCAGATGGATGAGACCTACCGGGCCTTCGCCAAGACCTGGTGGAGATCAAAGCAGCTGCGAATCGACGAGAGCACCGTCGGCGACTACGGGTGGCGACTGGGCTACCCGGAGCGCTTCTTCGACCGCTACCGCCTGAGCGAGATAACGCCGCGCCTGGTCGACCAATTCCGCGACGAGCTGCACGACCAGGCCGAGACGATCCGGAGGGCGCAGGAGCGCGCCAAGACGAACAAGAGCGCGCGCCCCCTGATGGAGCGGTGACGGACAAGCGCGGGCGTACGTATCAGCGGCGGCGCCGGCCGCTGTCGAACACCTCGATCAACGCGATGATCAAGCTGCTCGGGCAGATCCTGCAGCAGGCCGTCGACTACGAGCTGGTCGACCGCAATTCGGTCCGGGTGGGCGAGCGCTCGGCACGGTTCCTTCCACGGGTACGGCCGAGGCGGACGTTCTTGGAGATCGACGAGTTCCACGCGCTGCTCGACGCCGCCAGCGAGCTCGAAGCCGAGGCGCGGGCGGACCGCAAGGGCCTCGGCCGCCGAGCGATGTGCGCCACGCTCGCCTGGCCGCGTTTCGCATCAGCGAGATGCTGGATCTGCGCTTCGCAACCGTCGATCTCGCTCGCAGCCGCTTAAGCTTCCCGACGCCAAGACCGAGGCCGGCGTCCGCGAGGTGGAGATGACCCTCTACCTGCGCGACGAGCTTCTGACCTACGTGCTTGACCGGCGTGAGCGCGGTCTGCCGTGCGAGCCCAAGGATCACTTCTTCGGCACGGCGACAGGCACGCGCCGCGACCCCGACCGGTTCCGCGACCGGATCCTCGGCCGAGCGCTCGAGCGCGGGAGCGCCGACCGCACGAAGCTGGGGCTCCCTGAGCTGCCGGAGATTACCCCGCACTCCCTGCGCCGTACGTGGGCCACGTTCGCCGCTTCGATCGGTCGCGACCCGAAATGGATCGCGGCGCAGATCGGCCACACCGACCCGGAGTTCACGTTCTCGGTCTACCAGCAGGTTGCGACCCGGCGCTACATCGACGAGCAGGCGATCTGGACGGTCATGAGATTCGCCGACGAACCGGCCGAGCGCGCCACCAGCCGCCAGCTGACCCGCCTTGCCGCGGACGATCCGCGGGGGCCGCTCCAGGTCGAACAGGGTCCGTTCGACCAGTTCCTCGAAGACCTGAACGACCCGACCAAGCGCCGGGACGAGCAGGAGTGACGCGAATCGTTTGGGCCCCTGAATGGGCCCCCGGGCAGTTCGTCGAACCTTCGGCCTAGCGGCTGTCCCGGGACAAGAGCACAGAAAGGTGCGATTTCCAGGGAAGTCCTAGCGCGCCCGGCACGATTCGAACGTGCGACCTTTCGCTCCGGAGGCGAACGCTCTATCCCCTGAGCTACGGGCGCGGGGGTTCCGAGGACCATCTCGGTTAGGAGGAGCTTACCTTGCGGATCGCCCTCATCTCGGACACGCACCTGCCGCGCGGTGCCCGGCGGCTCCCCGAGGCGTGCGTGGAGCGGCTTCGGAGCGCCGATCTGATCGTCCACGCCGGCGACATCATGCGTCTCCCGGTGCTGCGCGAGCTCGAGTCGTTCGGGCCGTTGGTCGCCGTGTACGGGAACGTCGACGACAGCGAGGTGCGGGCGGCGCTGCCGGCGGTGGCGTCGGTCGAGACCGGCGGGTTCACGATCGCGATCGTCCATGACGCCGGCGCGGCGAAGGGACGGCTGGCGCGGCTCCGCCGGCGCTTCCCGGACGCCGACGCGGTCGTGTTCGGCCATTCGCACATCCCGCTGCACGAACGGGCACCCGACGGGTTTCAGATCTTCAACCCGGGAAGCCCTACCGAGCGCCGGCGCGCGCCTGCGCACACGATGGGGATCGCCACCATCGCCGGCGGGCGGCTGACGTTCGAGCTCATCGTCGTCGGCTGACAGACTGGACCACATGGACCTCTCGGTTCTCTTCGCCGGCACCGCCGGCTCGATCCCGACCGCGCGGCGCGGGTTGCCGGCGGTGCTGGTCCGCCGCGGCGGGGACCGCATCCTGTTCGACTGCGGCGAGGGGACGCAGCGCCAGCTCGTGCAATCGGTCGGGCTGACCGACCTGACCGAGGTGTTCCTGACCCACTTCCACGCTGACCACTGGCTCGGCCTCCCGGGGCTGCTCAAGACGTTTGACCTGCGAGGGCGCGAGCGGCCGCTCGCGATTCACGGGCCCCCGGGTCTGCGCGAGCTGCTGACGCTCGCGCTCCGGGCCGCCGGCCGGGTCCGTTACGAGCTTGACCTGGTCGAGCTCGCGCCCGGCGACCTGCTCGGGCGCGACGGCTACAAGATCACCCCGGTCCCGGTCAACCACAGGGTCAGCAACGCGCTCGGGTACGTGCTCTACGAGGACACCCGGCCGGGGGAGTTCGACCCGGACGCCGCCATCGCGCTCGGGGTCGTCCCCGGACCGGAGTTCGGGCGCCTCCAGCGCGGCGAGACGATCAGGGGCGTCCGGCCGCAGCAGGTGCTCGGGCCGCCGCGCGCCGGACGCAAGCTCGTGATCTCGGGCGACACCTCGCCGAGCGAGACGCTCGCGGTCGCCAGCCACGAGGCCGACCTGCTGCTCCACGAGGCGACGTTCGCCGAGGACGAGCACGATCGCGCCGCCGAGACCGGCCACTCGACCGCGGCCCAGGCGGCGACGCTGGCGCGGGACGCGGGCGTGACGATGCTCGCGTTGACCCACTTCTCGACCCGGTATCCGGTGGGCGTGCTCCGCGACGAGGCGCGGGCGATCTTCCCCCGGACCGTGCTCCCGCGCGATTTCGACTCGATCGAGATCCCGTTCCCCGAGCGGGGCGAGCCGGAGCTGGTCAGGTGGGAGGACCGCCGGGCGGCCGAGGCCGAAGCCGAGGAGGCCGAGGCGATCGCGGACACGGCCGGATGAGCACGGGGACGTTCGAGCGGCTCGAGACGTCCCGGTTGAAACTGGAGCGCCTGCGGCCCGAGCACGCTCCCGAGGAGCGCCGGCTGCTGCTCGATCCGCGCGTCGGCGCCACGCTGTGGTCCCGGCCGGCGCCGCCGACCGAGGCCGAGATCATCGACGGCCTCGCCGCGAAGACCGACCACTGGGACCGGCACGGCTTCGGCCTGTGGCTGCTGCGCGACCGCGAGACGGGCGCGGCGGTGGGGCGGGGCGGCCTCCAGTACACGTACACCGCCGGGCTTCACGACGTCGAGGCGGCGTGGGCGATCGTTCCCGAGCGGTGGGGACAGGGCCTCGCCACCGAGCTCGCGTTCGCGTGCGTCGAGGTCGGGTTCGAACAGCTCGGGCTGCGCCAGATCGTCGCGTTTACGCTTCCGGACAACGTGGCGTCGCGGCGGGTGATGGAGAAGGCCGGGTTCGTGTACGAACGCAACATCGTGCACATGGGGCTCGCGCACGTGCTGTACGTTCGGCGGGCGCCGGTCCAGGGGTAGTCGTTGCCGGCGGGTGGTTGCCGGCGCGGATCGCGGTATCCCGAGCTTTCGTGGGGCGACGGGCCTTCTAACGGCGGACACCAGGAGGGGGCGGACCGGGGCTGCCGGCGCGGGACGCGGACATTGCCGGACCTGCAAAGCGCGCGAACCGAGCCAACTCCGGGAGGCGGTGGCGCACTACGCATGCGGGGCATGCGCGAGACGCCACGGTCCGGACCCGGCGCCTCGGTTGGCGTGTCGTGCAGGCGGCAGGCGGCAGGCGGCAGGCCCCGGATGCGGCCGGCGGACGGGTCACCTGGGCGTCCGACACCCTCACAACTCGACAATCACCGCTCCCACACCGAACCTTGTCGAGTTACGCGTGATTATCGTGCGCAACTCGGCAAGGCCGCGTGCGCTGGCGCCCACTGTCGAGTTATGCAGGTCGTCGGCGCACACCGGTTCGCGGGCCCCCATTCGATCCCGCGTTCACCCAGTAACTCCAGCCACCCTCTCCAGGTGCCCGCCGTCAAAGACCGGCCGACGTCGCCAATGCCGAGGGCGCCCGCCACCGAAGTGCGACCACCGCCACCGTCTGCCGGACCCCCTACACTCTCTCGAGTCGGCCCCTTTAACCCGGTCCAGTGAGGCCAGGAAGGAGCGCGTGAAGATGGCAACGGTCGTGCTCGACCGCGATGACATGCGCCGCACGCTCGTGCGGATCGCACACGAGATTGTCGAAAAGAATCCGGACGGCGCGGTGGCGCTGGTCGGGATCCATCGGCGAGGGGCGGTGCTCGCCAAACGCTTGCAGGCACTAACGAGCGAACTGCTCGAACCAAAAGTGCCGCTGGGCGACGTGGACATCTCGTTCTACCGCGACGACATCGCGACGCGCCCCGGCGCGCCGATCGTTCACTCCACCCACCTCGACTTCCGCGTCGACCACCGGACGATCGTGATCGTCGACGACGTGCTGTACACGGGCCGCACGGTGCGCGCCGCGATCGACGTGGTCTTCGACTACGGCCGGCCGGCGCGGGTTCAACTCGCGGTGCTGATCGATCGCGGCCACCGCGAGCTCCCGATCCGGCCCGACTACGTGGGCAAGAACATCCCGACCTCGCAGGAGGAGCGGATCTACGTGTGCGTCGACGAGGTCGACGGCGAGGACGAAGTGACGATCGGACCAGCACCTGACTCCCGGAAATCCACCCTCCCACCCCCGCCCAGGAGGTCGGCGGCATGAATCGAATCGGACGGCATCTGCTCTCGATCGACGATCTCGATCGCCCCTCGATCGAGCGGATCCTCGACCGCGCCGAGTCCTTCGACGAGGTCTCCGGCCGCGAGATCAAGAAGGTCCCGGCGCTCCGCGGCCGCACGATCGTGAACCTCTTCTACGAGTCCAGCACCCGCACGAGCTCGAGCTTTGAGCTCGCGGCCAAGCGGCTGAGCGCCGACGTGGTCTCGATCCGCTCGCAGGGGTCGGCCGTCGACAAGGGCGAATCGCTCAAGGACACCGTGCAGACGCTGTCGGCGTACGACCCGGCGGCGATCGTGATCCGGTCGCCCCACGCCGGCGCGGCCGGACTGGTGGCGCGGTGGACCCCCGCCGCGGTCATCAACGCGGGCGACGGCAAGCGCGAGCACCCGACCCAGGCGCTGCTCGACGTGTTCACGCTCCGGCGGCGGCTCGGCTCGCTCGACGGCGCCAACATCTGGATCGTCGGCGACGTGCTCCATTCGCGGGTGGCGCGCTCGGACATCCTCGCGTTCACGCAGATGGGCGCGAACGTCACCGTGTGCGGACCGCCGACGCTGATCCCGCGGGAAATCGAGGCGCTCGGTTGCGCCACCGCCACGACGCTGGACGAGCTCGGCGAGGCCGACGTCGTTTACGTCCTGCGGATGCAGCAGGAGCGGATGCGCAACTCGTTCGTGCCCTCGCTCCGCGAGTACGCCGAGCGCTACCAGATCACCACCGCGCGACTGCAGCCGCGGCAGCTGTTGATGCATCCCGGGCCGGTCAACCGCGGCGTCGAACTGTCCGGCGAGGCGATCGACTCGCCGCAGGCGCTGATCGGGGCGCAGGTCAGAGCCGGGGTGGCGGTGCGGATGGCGGTGCTGTACGAGTTACTCGTCGGGGCTCCGAGCACGACGGCGGTGGCGGCATGACCCCCGACACCAAGCGCCTCTTCCACCGCGACGCGGAGCCCGCCGAGCTGCTCATCGCCGGCGCCCACGTCCTCGACCCGCGCACAAACCTCGACGGGCCGCACGACATCCTCATCAGGAACGGTGTGGTCGCCGAGCTCGGCGTGCCGGGATCGCTCGAAGCCCCCGAGAACGGCGACACGATCGACGCCGATGGCATCCACGCTTTCCCCGGGTTCGTCGACCCGCACGTGCACCTGCGGACGCCCGGCCAGGAGTACAAGGAGGATCTCGAGACCGGCACCGCGGCCGCGGCCGCCGGCGGGTTCTGCGCGGTGATCGCGATGCCGAACACCGACCCGGTCGTCGACGACGCCTCCGTCCTGAGAGCGCTCACGGAGTCGGCAACCAGGCAGGCAAGAATCCCGGTCGGGTTCCTGGCGGCGATCACCCGAGACCTCGAGGGCGGGGATCTGACCGAGATGGCCGAGCTCCGCGATGCCGGCGCGCTCGGGTTCACCGACGACGGCAAGCCGGTCGTGCACGCCGGGACGCTGCGCAAGGCGCTCCAGTACCAGCGGCTGTGCGGCGGCGTGGTCGCGCTCCACGAGGAGGACCCGGGCCTCTCGGGCGACGGCGCGATGCACGAGGGCGCGGTGTCGGCGAGGCTCGGGATCGCCGGGATCCCGTCGCTCGCGGAGTCGACGATGGTCGCGCGGGATGCGGCGCTCGCCGCCTACGAGGACGCCCGCGTCCACTTCCAGCACCTCTCGTGCGTCGAGTCGGTCGAGGCGCTCGAGCAGGCCAAGGGCAAGGGGATCCGGGTCAGCGCCGAGGTCTGCCCGCACCATCTGACGCTCACCGACGACATGGTCCGCACGCTCGACAGCCGGTTCAAGATGAACCCGCCGCTGCGCTCCGAGCGCGACCGCCGCGCGCTCGTCGGCGCGCTCCGGAGCGGCCTCATCGACTGCGTCGCCACCGATCACGCGCCCCACGCGAGCCACGAGAAGGAGGTTCCGTTCGAGGAGGCCCCGATGGGGACGACCGGCCTCGAGACGGCGTTCGCCGCGCTGCTCACCGAACTGGTGCTCCCCGGCGAGCTAGAGCTCGAGGTGGTGGTCGAGCGGTTGTCCGCGGGCGCCGCGCTGTATGGGCTGCCGGCCCCGCGGATCGAGCGCGGCCGGCCGGCGAATCTGTGCCTGGTCGACCTCGACGCTCGCTACGACGTCGGCGCCAACGGCTATTACAGCCGCTCGGAGAACTGCTGCTTCCATGGCCGGATGCTCCAGGGCAAGGTGCTGCTGACGCTCGCGGCGGGGACGGTGGCGTTCAGGGAACGGATGCGCGCGCACGCCCCGGCGGTTTCGTGACGACCGCAACCGCCCCGAGTCCCGCCGGCGGCCACATGACGGCCGCCACCGCGTACGTCCTGCTCGAGGACGGGACCCGCTTCGACGGGCTCGCGTGCGGCGCGCCAGGTCACGCGGTCGGCGAGGTCGTGTTCACGACCTCGATGTCCGGCTACCAGGAGGCGGTGACCGACCCGAGCTACGCCGGCCAGCTGATCACGTTCACCTACCCGCAGATCGGCAACTACGGGGTGTCGGCCGCGGCGATGGAGTCAGACCGCGTACACGCGCGAGCGGCGATCATGCGCGCGGCGGTCGACCACACCTGCGCGGCGGCGACGCATGGCTGGCTGACCTGGCTCACCCAGCAAGGCATCCCGGCGATCACCGACGTGGACACGCGCGCGCTCGTCCGGCACATCCGCGATCAGGGAGCGATGCGTGGCGGTGTTTTTCCCGCCGTCCTTCCCGAGCAGCAGGCGCGCGAGCTGATCGCGCAGGAACCGGGCATGGCCGGCCGCGACCTCGTCCGCGACGTGACCCCGAACAAGCGAATCGTCGTACCGGGCAAGAACGGCGACGACCGCCCCCGGATCGCCGTGATCGACACCGGCGTCAAGAGCTCGATCGTCCGCAACCTGATCGAGCGCGGCGCGGTCGTCGAGCTGCATCCGTGTACCGCGACCGCGAACGACCTGCTCGGGAACGACCCCGACGCGATCTTCCTGGCCAACGGCCCCGGCGACCCGGCGTCGCTCGACTACATCGTGCAAACCGTGCGCGAGCTGATCGGCAAGCGCCCGGTGTACGGCATCTGCCTCGGCCATCAGCTGCTCTGCCGTGCGGTAGGTCTGGACACCTACAAGCTCCCGTTCGGTCACCACGGCGCCAACCATCCGGTCAAGGACCTGACGACCGGGATCGTCGAGATCACCAGCCAGAACCACGGCTTCGCGGTGCTCGGCCCGAACGGAGCCAAGACGATCGACCGCGACGAGTCGGTCCGCTGGAATACGGACTTCGGCGCCGCCGAGCTCACCCACATCAATCTGTACGACCGCACCGTCGAGGGGCTCGCGCTCAAGGACGTCCAGGGCGCAACCGTCCAATATCACCCGGAGGCCGGACCGGGGCCCAACGACGCGCTGCACCTGTTCGACCGCTTCGTCAGCGAGATCCGCGATGCCGCGTAGGGACGACCTCCACAAGATCCTCCTGATCGGCTCGGGCCCGATCGTGATCGGCCAGGCCGCCGAGTTCGACTACTCGGGCACGCAGGCGTGCCGGGTGCTGATGGAGGAGGGCTACGAGGTCGTGCTCGTCAACTCCAATCCGGCGACGATCATGACCGACCCCGAGGTCGCCACGACCACCTACATCGAGCCGCTGCTGGCCGGCCCGGTGCGCCAGGTGATCGAGCGCGAGCGGCCGGACGCGCTGCTGCCGACGCTCGGCGGGCAGACCGCGCTCAACCTGGCCAAGGTGCTGCACGAGGACGGCACGCTCGAGCGCCACGGCGTCGAGTTGATCGGCGCCGACTACGACGCGATCGAACGCGCCGAGGACCGCGAGATCTTCCGCGAGACGATGCGGGCGACCGGTCTGCGCGTGCCCCGGAGCGCGATCGCCCACACGATCGAAGACGCACGAGCCGCGGTCGCCGAAGTAGGCCTGCCGTTCATCGTCCGGCCCGCGTTCACGCTCGGGGGCAAGGGCGGGGGCGTCGTGCGTACCGACTATGAGCTCGAACACGTAGTTGGTCGCGGCTTGACCGCATCGCCGATCTCGCAGGTATTGCTCGAGGAGTCGGTGCTCGGGTGGGGCGAGTTCGAGCTCGAGGTCATGCGCGACCGGGCCGACAACGTCGTGATCGTCTGCTCGATCGAGAACCTCGACCCGATGGGGGTGCACACCGGCGACAGCGTGTGCGTCGCCCCGCAGCAGACGCTCACCGACAAGCAGTACCAGAGGCTCCGCGACCAGGCGATCGCCGCGATCCGAGCGGTCGGCGTCGAGACCGGGGGGTCCAACGTGCAGTTCGCGGTCAACCGCGCCACCAACGAGATCGTCGTGATCGAGATGAACCCGCGGGTGTCGCGCTCGAGCGCGCTCGCCAGCAAGGCCACCGGGTTCCCGATCGCGAAGATCGCGGCGCGGCTCGCGGTCGGCTACACGCTCCAGGAGATCCCGAACGACATCACCAAGGCGACGCCCGCCAGCTTCGAGCCGGCGATCGACTACTGCGTGGTCAAGTGGCCGCGGTTCGCGTTCGAGAAGTTCCCGGGGGCCGAGGCCGACCTCACGACCCACATGAAATCCGTGGGCGAGGCGATGGCGATCGGGCGGACGTTCAAGCAGGCGTTCGCCAAGGCGCTCCGCTCGCGCGAGCTCGATTCGAAGCCCCGCCACCCGGACGACGAAGAGGCCCTTCTGCGAGCCCTCGAGCAGCCGGGGGCCGAGCGGTTCGACCACCTGCTCGAGGCGCTCCGCTGCGGCCTACCCGGTCAGGAGATCCACGAGCGCACGAGCATCGACCCGTGGTTCCTCCGCGAGCTCGCCGAGCTCGTCGCCGATTCGGACGCGATTGATTTGGATTCCACCCACCCGTATGTCCGCACGTACAGGTCGGTCGACACGTGCGCGGCCGAGTTCGCCGCCCGCACTCCGTACTACTACTCGGCGTGGGAGCGGGCACGCGACACCGAGGTCGACCGCGGCGAGCGCCCGAGCATCGTGATCCTCGGCTCGGGGCCGAACCGGATCGGCCAGGGGATCGAGTTCGACTACTGCTGCGTGCACGCCGCCGAGGCCGTCCGCGAGCAGGGCCGCGACGCGGTGATGATCAATTGCAACCCCGAGACGGTCTCGACCGACTACGACACCTCCGACCGGCTGTATTTCGAGCCGCTCACGCTCGAGGACGTCCTCGCGGTCTGCGACGTCGAACAACCGGCCGGCGTCATCGTCCAATTCGGCGGCCAGACCCCGCTGAAGCTGGCGGCCGGCCTCAAGCGCGCCGGCGTCCCGATCCTCGGCACGACCGTCGAGGCGATCGACCTCGCCGAGGACCGCTCGCGGTTCGGGCCCATGCTCGACGAGCTCGGCTACAAGGCCCCCCCGTACGCGACCGCGACATCCCCGGCAGACGCCCTGCGCCGGGCCGACGACGTCGGATTCCCGCTGCTCGTCCGCCCGAGCTACGTGCTCGGCGGCCGCGCGATGGAGATCGTCTACAGCGTCGACGGGCTCGCCGACTATCTGCGCCGCGCCGCGCCGGAGCCGGGCACGGCCATCTACCTCGACCGGTTCCTGGAGGACTCGATCGAGGTCGACGTCGACGCGCTGTCCGACGGCACCGACGTGTGGATCGCCGGGATCATGCAGCACGTCGAGGAGGCGGGGATCCACTCGGGCGACTCCGCGTGCGTGCTGCCGCCGCACACGCTCGGGAACGAGATGCTCGCTCAGATCCGCTCCCAGACCGAGGGGATCGCGCGCGCGCTCGAGGTGGTCGGGCTGCTCAACGTCCAGTTCGCGATCCGCGAGGACGTGCTGTACGTGATCGAGGCCAACCCGCGCGCGTCCCGCACGGTGCCGTTCGTGTCCAAGGCGATCGGGCGGCCGGTGGCCAAGCTCGCATGTCGGGTGCTGCTCGGCGAGCGGCTGGCCGACCTCGACCTGCCGCCCGACGCCACCAACGGCCACGTGTGCGTCAAGGAGGTCGTGCTCCCGTTCGACCGGTTCGCCGGCGCGGACTCGCTGCTCGGTCCCGAGATGCGGTCGACCGGCGAGGTGATGGGGATCGCGCGCGACTTCCCCACCGCGTTCGCCAAGGCGCAGGCGGCGGCGGGAGCCCAGCTCCCGGGCAGCGGTCGCGCGTTCATCACGGTCGCCGACGGCGACAAGCCGGGCGCGACCGGCGTGGCCACGATCCTCTACGACCTCGGCTTCGAGATCGTCGCCACCCGCGGCACGGCCCAGGCGATCCGCAGGATGGGCATCCCGGCCGAGACCATCAACAAGATCGGCGAAGGCTCGCCGCACGTGGTCGAGTGGATCGAGCGCGGCGAGATCGATCTGGTCATCAACACGCCCGTCGGCACCGGCGCGCGCGCCGACGGCTGGGAGATCCGGTCGGCCGCGATCGCCCGGGGGATCCCGTGCATCACGACGATGACCGGCGGGATGGCGGCGGCCCGCGCGATCGCCGCCGCGCGCCGCGGCGACCCGGCGGTGCTGTCCCTACAGGAGATCCACGCGGGCCGCACGAGCGAGGTCAAATGACCCGTACGACGGCGCCTTTCGGCCGCCGGAGGGCGACCGTCGCCGCGCGAGACGAGCACGGCTCGTACGTCGTCATCCGGTGCCACGATCCAAATGGCCCGATGCCGCGGGCCGGACAGTTCTACATGCTGAGCGCTGCCGAGCGGTGGGGCGGGGGGCAGGACGAGCGGCCGTTCCTCCCGCGCGCGTTCAGCGTCCTGCGCGCCGGCGCCGGCGAGCTCCAGTTCCTGCTCGAGGACGTCGGTCCCGGGACGAGGCGTCTCGGCGAGCTCCGCGGCGGCGACGGCCTCCTCCTCGTGGGCCCGCTCGGGAACGGGTTCGCGCCGCCACGCGACGGCCGCATCCCGCTGCTCGTCGGCGGCGGTGTGGGCATCGCGCCGCTCGCGGTCTGGCAGGACGAGCTCGGGGGCGAGGCGACCGCGCTGCTCGGGTTCCGCGACGAGCCACATGCCCGCGGCGCGGGTCTGCTCAGAGGCGCCGTGATAGCCACCGACGACGGGAGCATCGGCCACCACGGCCTCGTGACGGAGCTGCTCGAGGATGAGCTCGACGCCCGTGCCGACGACGTCGAGGTGTACGCGTGCGGACCGCCGGCGATGCTCGAGGCCGTCAGGGGGCTGTGCCGCGACCACGAGGTCCCGGCTCAGCTCGCGCTCGAGTCCGGCATGGCCTGCGGCTTCGGCGCCTGTTTCGGGTGTGTGGTACCGACCGTGAACGGATACATCAGGCTCTGCGTCGACGGCCCCGTACTGGACGCACAGCTGCTCGAGACCGCCGCCGTCGCCGGGGCCGGGCATTGAGCGTCGAGTTCTGCGGGCTCGAGCTCGAGCACCCGATCATCAACGGGTCCGGGACGTTCGACGCGATCGCCGCCCATCGCGCGTTCGGAGACGAGCTGTTCGAGCGGTTCCCGTTCGCGGCGTTCGTCTCTAAGACGGTGACGCTCGAACCCCGTCAGGGCAACCCGCCGCCGCGGCTGTGGGAGGTCGCCGGCGGGCTGATGAACTCGATCGGATTGCCGAACAAGGGCCTCGACGGGTACATCGAGCACGACCTCCCGATCCTGGCGGCGCTCCCGGTGCCGCTGATCGTCAACGTGATGGGCTTCAGCCGGGAGGAGGTCGTCCGGCTCGTCGAGGCGTTCGCCGAGCGTCCCGACGTGCGCGCGATCGAGCTGAACGTCTCGTGCCCGAACGTCGAGACCGGGCTCGTGATGGGGGCCGACGCCGACGAGACCGCGAAGCTCCTCGGACGGGCCAGACCTCTGACCGCCAAGCCGCTGATCGTCAAGTTGACGCCCAACGCGAGCGACCCGCCGGCCGTTGCCAAAGCGGCGCAGGAGGCGGGCGCCGACGCCGTCTCGCTGATCAACACCCTTCGGGGGATGGCGCTTGATCCGAAAAGCCGGGAGCCGTGGCTCGGCGGCGTCACCGGCGGCGTCTCCGGACCGGCGGTGCGCGCGATCGCCCTGGCCCAGGTACACGCCGTCGCCCAGGCCGTCGAGATCCCGATCGTCGGCATGGGCGGCGTCCAGAGCGGACGCGACGCCCGAGATCTGATCGAGGCCGGCGCAACTCTTGTGGCCGTCGGCACGGAGAGTTTTCGCGATCCGGCGGCGGGTATCCGGATCGCTTCGGAGCTCTCAGAACTTCTCGCAAATACCGTCGTGTAGGAGCTGTGGGAGCGGCTCGCGCCCGCGTCGGAGAGGCTCTGCGAACGCCCGTTGTTCGCAGTGTGAACATTTTGGGTCCGGTGAAAAAACCCCCTGCAAACTCAGGGTATTGCCGAAACCATCCTCGACAATGCTCTAGCTCAGCTTGAGGTCGAGTCGAATATGGGCGATTTGTCTTGATCGCCCTGCGCCAAGATGTATAGTCGCCGCCCATGCCGCCGGTGACCGAATCGCCCACCAAGCCAACGGCAGCGCCGGAGCGCTCTCTCGTGCAACGTATGGAGGCGCTTCAACGCGCCAACGATATCCGCACCCGCCGGGCGCAGCTCAAGCGCGACCTCAAGGCCGGCCGCCAGCCGATCGACAGGCTGCTGCTTGAGCCACCGGAGTACCTGGCCACGGCCAAGGTGTTCGATCTTCTCCTGGCCGTGCCCAAGTACGGCCGCGTGAAGGTGAACAAGATCCTCGGCCAGTGCAAGATCTCGCCGAGCAAGACCGTCGGCGGTCTGTCCGAGCGCCAGCGGCGGGAATTGGTCGCGCTCATGCGGCGACGTTAGGCCACGCGTCGCCGCTGACCGCCCTGGACCGGTGGCGAGCAGTCCCAAGGTCTTCGTGATCACCGGGCCCTCCGGCGTCGGCAAGGGCACGCTGATCCGCGGCCTGCTCGAGCGCCTGCCCGAGCTCGATCTGTCGGTGTCGGCGACCACCCGCACTCCCCGGCCAGGCGAACAGGACGGCGTCGACTATCACTTCCTGACCCCCGAGCAGTTCGAGGCGCGCGTAGCCGCGGGTGAGTTCGTCGAGCACGCCAACTACTCCGGCAACCGCTACGGGACGCTCCGCTCCGACCTCGAGCGGCGGCTGGCCGACGGCGCCGGCGTGGTGCTCGAGATCGAGGTCCAGGGCGCCCGCCAGGTGCGCGCGGCGATGCCCGAGGCCGTCGCGGTGTTCATCGCGCCGCCGTCTCGCGAGGCCTTGCGGGCGCGCCTGGTCAGCCGCGGGACCGACAGCTCCGCGCAGGTCGACGCACGCCTGAGGACCGCCGAGAAGGAGCTCGAGGCCCAGCCCGAGTTCGGGCACGTGGTCGTCAACGACCGGCTCGAGCAGGCCACCGACGAGCTCGTCGACATCGTCGGCAAGGCGATCGGTCCGGCCAGGGACTCGTAGGCGCTCGTGTCCCGTAATGCCCGCAAAGGCGGCGGAAGCCGAGGCCCGGGCTGGGTCTCCCCGCTAACCTGTGGCTAACACACTTCTGGGAAGGACGGACCAACCTTGATCTCACCCCGCATCGACAAGCTGCTCGAGCATGTCGACTCCGATTACGCAAGCGTGATCGTCGCCGCCAAGCGCGCACGCCAGATCAACTCCTACTACCACAACCTGGGCGAGGGCACCTTCGACGAGTTCCCGCCGCCGATGGTCGAGACGCGGTCGAAGAACTACCTGACGATCGCGCTCGAAGAGGTCGCCCAGGGCAAGCTCAAGTACCACTACCGGTGAGGTCGGCCGGAGCCTGAACCCTAAATGGCGCGCTTGCTCCTCGGCGTGAGCGGCGGGATCGCGGCCTACAAGGCGCTCGAGGCGGCGCGGCTCGCGGTCAAGCGCGGTCACGCCGTCCGGGTGATCCAGACGCCGGCGAGCGAGCAGTTCGTCGGCCGCGCGTCGTTTGCGGGGATCACCGGCGCGCCCGTGCTCACGAGCGAGTTCGAGCCCGACCCCGCGCGCGGCTCGTATCCCGGCGAGACGCTGCCCGAACGGGCGCCGATCAGCCATCTCGCGCTGGTCGAGCGCGCCGAGCTGTACGTGATCGCGCCGGCCACCGCCAACACGCTGGCCAAGCTCGCCCACGGCCACGCTGAGGACCTCGTGAGCACCGCGGCGCTCGCCGCCGCCTGCCCGGTCGCGGTCGCTCCAGCGATGAACAACCGCATGTACCTGAGCCCGGCCACCCAGGCCAACGTCGAGCTGCTTCGCTCCCGTGGCGTCACGGTCATCCCGCCCGGCGAAGGCGCGCTCGCGTCGCACGGCGAACACGGGATCGGACGGCTGGCCGAGCCGGCCGAGCTGCTCGAGGCGTGCGAGTCGCTCCTCACTCGGCCGTCGCTCACGGGGCTCCGGGTGCTGGTGACGGCAGGGGGCACGCGCGAGCCGATCGACAGCGTCCGCTATGTCGGCAACCGGTCCTCGGGGCGGATGGGGTTCGCGCTCGCGCGCGAGGCCGCTCGCCGGGGCGCCGAGGTGACGGTGGTCGCCGCGAACGTCGCGCTCGAGGCCCCGCCCGGGGCTCGCGTGATCCCGGTGGGCACCGCGGCCGAGCTCGACGCCGCGTGCCGGAGCGAACTGGCCGGCTGCGACGTGCTGCTGATGAGCGCCGCCGTCGCCGATTTCCGCCCCGCGGGCCCGGTCGCGGCCAAGCTCAAGAAGGAGGACGGGGTCCCCCAGATCGAGCTCGAGCCGACCGCGGACGTGTTGAGCGCGCTGGCCGAGCTCCGGCGCGAGGACCAGACGCTCGTCGGGTTCGCCGCCGAGCACGGGGCGGGCGCGGTCGAGCGCGGCCGCGGCAAGCTCGAGCGCAAGCAGCTCGACGCCGTGGTGGTCAACGACATCGCCGGCGCGGGCATCGGTTTCGAGTCCGGCGAGAACGAGGTTACGATCGTGACGGCCGATGGGGTTGAGCGGCACGTGCCGCGGGCCAGGAAGGAACGGATCGCTCAGGCGGTCCTTGACGAAGTGGAACGACTACGTACGACCAGGGGTGGGACGGATGGAGCCCGAGCAGACACCCGTAGCCCAGCACGAGTGTGAGGCGTACGCTGCGCTGGCGCGGCGGCTGGCGGGCAACATCGCAAACGCGGTGCAGGTTCGCACCGAGACGCTGACGCATCTGATGGTGGCCCTGTTCGCCGAGGGCCACGTGTTGATCGAGGACTATCCCGGGGTGGGCAAGACCGCGCTGGCGAGGGCGCTGGCGCGGTCGATCGACTGCCAGTTCGCGCGCGTGCAATGCACGTCGGACCTGCTCCCGGCCGACGTCGTCGGCACTAACGTCTACGACCAGCGCGAGTCGCGGTTCGAGTTCCGGCCTGGTCCGGTGTTCGCGAACGTCGTGCTCGTCGATGAGATCAACCGCGCGTCGCCCAAGACCCAGTCCGGATTGCTCGAGTGCATGCAGGAGCGGCGCGTCACCGTCGACGTCCACACCCACGAGCTCGCGCGCCCGTTCCTCGTGCTCGCCACCCAGAACCCGATCGAGTACGAGGGCACGTATCCGTTGCCCGAGGCCCAGGTCGACCGGTTCATGATCCGGATCTCGCTCGGCTACCCGTCGCGCGCCGCCGAGGCCGGGATGCTCGCCGACCACGAGGCCGGGGACCGCGTGCTGACGCTCGCGCCGGTGGCCACCGCGGCCGAGATCCTGGCCGCCCAGGACGCGGCCAAGCGGGTGCGCGCCTCCGAGCCGCTGCGCGACTACATCGTCCGCGTCCTGTGGCGCACCCGCGAGGATCCCCGCGTCGACCTCGGCGCGAGCCCCCGCGCGGGCTTGCTGCTCCTGCGCGCGGCCAAGGCCTTCGCGATGATGCAGGGCCGGGACCACGCGCTGCCCGACGACGTCCAGGCGCTTGCCCGAACCGTGCTCTCGCACCGGCTCGTGCTCGCCCCCGAGTCCGCGAGGCGGGCGGCGGCCGACGTGGTGAGCGATGCCGTCTCATCGGTGAGAGCGTTGTGATCGCCAAGG
Source organism: uncultured Solirubrobacterales bacterium (assembly GCA_963777335.1). Lineage (GTDB taxonomy): Bacteria > Actinomycetota > Thermoleophilia > Solirubrobacterales > Solirubrobacteraceae > Palsa-465. The sequence goes on along the minus strand of CAVZQD010000025.1, from coordinate 10,096 downwards.
CGGTGCCCGCGCACGCCCGAGCCGAGGAGGAGCATCTGCGGTGAGACGGGCGACGGCGGTCGTGGTCGCCGGGCTCGCGCTGATCCTGGTCGCGCTGCTGTTCGACGCCTCTCCGTTGTTCGTCCCCGGGATCGCGATCATCCTGCTCGGGGTGATCGCGCCCGCATGGGTCGCGCTGGCCGCTCGGGGCGCGACGATCGAGCGGACGCTGGAGTCCACGAGGGTCGTCGAGGATGAGCCGATCGAGGCGACGATCGAGGTCAGGCGCGGGCCTTGGGGCCTGCCCGGCGCGGCGGTGCTGGATCCGCTCGCCGGCGAGCCGGTGTCGATCCGCTCGCCGATGTCGATCATCTCGGGGGCCAGCAGCGCCAGCGTCCGGATCGTCGCGTCGTTCCCGCGTCGCGGGATCCGGCGGCTCGAGCCGCCGACGCTCGTCGTCTCGGACGCGCTCGAGCTCGCGCGCGTGGTGCGTGAGAGCCCGTCCCCGCCCCAGGAGCTGCTGGTGCTGCCGCGCACCGATCGAGTCAAATGGGTCCCGGGAGCGGGGGAGAAGTGGCGCCGCGCCACCGGGGCGGCCCCGCTCGAGCCGTTCGGCGCGACCGAGGTCGACGGCCTGCGGCCCTACCGCCAGGGCACGCCGGCGTCCCGAATCCACTGGCCGGCGCTCGCGCGCGGGGCCGGGCTGCTCGAGCGGCGGCTGCGGGCCGACGCCGAGACGCGCCCGCTCGTGGTGGTCGACGCTCGCTGCGATGGGCCACCCGAGCATCTCGACGCGGCGGTCAGGGCCGCCGCTTCGCTCGTGCTCGAACTCGGGACTCGCACGGGCTGCGGTCTGCTGCTTCCTGGCGAGTTCCGCCCGCTCGAGATCGAGCAGGACCTGATCGCGTGGCCGATCGCGCACGCCCGGCTCGCGCTGGTCGAGGGCGGACCCGGGACGAGGGCCCCGGGGCTCGCTTCCGGTGCCCGCTCCGCCCAGGTCCTGTATGTGGCGGCGACGCCGCACGCGCGCCTGCCCGCCGGGTTGGCGGGAGCCGGCGTCCGGGCGGCGATCCTGGTGGTCCCGAAGGCGGTGGCGACGCAGCCGCGCCACGAGGCCAGCTTCGAGGTGGCCGGCTGCCTCGGGTTCGTGGTCGGCGCCGGCCGCCGCATAAGGGAGCGGGTGGCATGAGCGGAGGCGAGGCGTGAGCACGAACACGCAGGTGGCGGTTCTGGCCCCGCTGCGCAAGGCTGCGGGACCGCGTCGCCGCGGGGCGCAGGTGGCCGACCGCCCCGTGATCAGGTTCGTCGCATTCGGCGCGCTCGGCCTGTACGGCGTGGTGCGGTGGGGGACGATGATGCAACCGGCGCCGACCTGGCGGCTGGTCGGGCTGCTCGCGGTGGCCCTCGTCCTGGCCGGGCTCGCGCCCGTCCTGCTCGAGCGGGAGCGAACGGTGGCGGCCGCTCAGGGCCGCGCCGAGGCGCTCACCGTCGTCGGCGGCCCGCTGGCGCTGATCGCGATCCTCGCCGCGTTCCCGATCGCCGGGGTGCCGCTCGAATGGACGACCCATCTGCGCGTGTCGCTCACCGCCGACGGAATCGGCCAGGGCCTGTCGGCGCTGCCCAGCATCCTCGTGCCCTACGCCGGAATCAACGAGTGGGTCAGGACCGTGATCCTGCTCGGGGCGGCGATCCTGCTGCTCGACGCGGCGCTGCTACTCGCGTTCGCGCCGCCCGCGCTCGGCGACGTCCGCCGGGCCGGGGCCGCACTTCCGCTGATCGCGCTCGTGGTCGTTCCGGCGACGCTCGTGCATCCCAAGTTCCCGTACCTGCAGGGCCTGCTGCTGTTCGGGCTGCTGGCGTTCTTCATGTGGGGCGAGCGGGTGCCGTCGGACCGGCGGGGCGGTGTGCTGCTCGCCTGCGCGGCGGCGGGAGCGATCGCGATCGCGGTCGCCCCGGCGCTCGATCAGCACTCGCCCTGGATCAACTACGAAGCGCTGACGCGCGGCTTCACGCCTGCGAAGGTGGACCGGTTCGACTGGACGCAGCGGTATGGGCCGCTGATCTGGCCGCGCGCCGGCGACACCGTGCTCGAGGTCCAGGCCTCTCCGAAGGCGTTCGGAGGCGAGTACTGGAAGGCGGAGAACCTTGACACGTTCGACGGCATCGGCTGGGCCGCGGGTGGGGTCAGCACCGGCGGCGGAATCGAGGGTGTCAGCGCCCACGCGCTCGACCGCTACACCCAGAACCTCACGGTCACGATCGGCAAGATGAAGACGACCCAGGTGATCGCGGCCGGATACGCAGGGGCCACGCCGGTCCATCTGACCACCTTCGCGCAGCCTGGAGACAGCGCGGGGACGTGGACGACGGCGACTCCGCTCGGTCCCGGCGACGCGTACACGGTGTCGGTCTACGCCCCACACCCGAGCGTCGCGCATCTCCGCGACGCGGGCACGAACTACCCGGTGGACATCGCGCAGTCGGATCTCGCGGTGACGCTGCCGCAGAACCCGCCCTCGGACGGCGTCCCTCCGCAGACGGTCCTGTTTCCGACGTTCGGCAGTCATGGGGTCGTGCAGGAACAGACCAACCCGACGAGCTTCACGGGCATCTCCGCGATCCGCGGCTCTCCCTACTGGCAGGTGTACACGCTGGCTCAGTCGCTCGCGCGCAAGGCGAACACGCCGTATGCATTCGTGAAGAGCGTAATGAGCTACCTCTCGCCCGCCAACAACTTCAGCTACAACGAATTCCCGCCGCCGACCGGCTATCCGCTGGTCACGTTCCTGTTGCGGAACAAGCTCGGCTACTGCCAGCAGTTCGCCGGGGCGATGGCGCTGCTGCTGCGGATGGGAGGGATCCCGGCGCGCGTCGCGACCGGTTTCACCACGGGCGCCTACGACCAGGCCACCAAGCGCTGGATCGTGACCGACGTCGACGCGCACGCGTGGGTCGAGGCCTGGTTCCCTCACTACGGCTGGGTCACGTTCGACCCGACGCCGGCGGCGGACCCGGCGCGCGGCGGCAGGCCTCCGATCTCGTCGATCGGATCGTTCAACAGCTCGGGTGAGCTGCTGCACCCGAATCGCAAGCTGGACTCCGCGGGCGGCGCGGTCGCCGGCGGCACCGGGACGACGAGCTCGGGCTCGGCGGCCGTGTTCCTCCCGGTGACGCTCGGCCTGCTGGCGGTGCTGCTCGGCGTCGCGTTCGTGGCCTGGCGCCGCACCGCGCCGCTCGGTCCGGAAGGGCTGTTGGGAGAGCTCGAGCGCGCCCTCGCCCGGAGCGGGCGCCCGGTCACCGACGGCGTCACGCTCTCGGCCGTCGAGCGCCGGTTCCGCACCTCCCCCGAGGCGGCGGAATACGTGCGCAAGCTGCGCCTCGCTCGGTACGGGGGCGGGACCGAGGTGCCCACGCTCGGGCAGCGGAGGGCGCTGCGCGCGCAGCTCCGGGCCGGGCTCGGCTTCGCGGGCGCATTGCGCGCCCTGTGGGCGCTGCCGCCGCGTCCGCGGCGAGCGCAGGCCGGCCGTTACGACCGCGGGAGCGCGCCGGGGGCGGACTAAGATAGGAAGTCATGGACGACGTATACGAGCTGTTCATCCGCGGCACCGAGCTGCTTGAAGCCGGCCACAACCACCAGGCGATCATCCCGCTCTCTCGCGCGCGCGATCTCGCACCGGACAAGACCTCGATCCGCGAGGCGCTCGGCCGGGCGCTGTTCGGCGCCCAGCGCTACGAGGGGGCGGCGGACGAGTTCCAGGCGGTGATCGACCGCGCGCCCACGAACGACTACGCGCTCTTCTGCCTCGGCCGTTCGCTCCAGATGCTCGGCCGCCACGCCGAGGCACGCCAGCCGCTCGCGCAGGCGGCGGGCATGCAGCCGGGCCGTCACGACTACCGCATCTACCGCGACCGCGCCCGAGCCCTCGCCGGCGACGGCGACAACTCCGAAGACTGACCCACGACACCTGACGGACGGCTCGCGGCTGGGCCCGCTCGGCGTCCGTGCCTGAACCGCGTTTGGGCGCCCTCGAGCGCCGTTGAGGGCGCCCAAACGTGTTCAGGCGCGCCCACCGGTGCTATCTTGAACATCGAAGTTGAGCGTCGGGGTCCGCCCGGCGGCAGTACCCAAAGTGGGCGCTGAGTGCCCGCTTTTTTTATGAGTTTGTGACGGAGGAGATCCGAAGTGCAGTCCAGTGAGCGCAGCCTCCAAATGGAGATCGAAAGTCGACTCGCCACCAGCGAGCCGAAGGTCGAGGTGCTGCTCGCCGAGGTCGTCTCACCCGCCACGCTGCGGCTGTTCATCGATCATCCCGAGGGCGTGTCGCTGGCTATGTGCGAGCGGGTCTCGGGGCACTTGAACGACTACCGCGACCGCTACTCGCTCGAGGTGTCCTCCCCGGGCCAGGACCGTCCGCTGACCAAGCCGCAGCACTACACCCGCTACCTCGGCCGGCACGCGCGTGTGCGCTTGCGGGAGGCTCGCGACGGCCACAAGAGCTTGACCGGGGAACTGGTCGGCGCATCGGACAGCGATGTGACGATCGCGGCACCAGAGGGCGTGGTCACGATCCCCTACGAGCAAATCGCCCGCTCCAACCTCGTACCTGGAGACTGAAGCCATGTCGAGAGAGATCGTCGAGGCCGTTCGGGGCCTCGCCGCCGAGAAGAACATCTCGTCCGAGAAGCTGATGGAGGCGCTCGAAGATGCGCTCCTCTCGGCGTACAAGAAGACGCCTGAAGCGGCGCGCTACGCGAAGGTCGAAATGGATCGCGACAGCGGCGACTTCAAGGTCTGGGAACTGAAGATCCCGCCCGAGCTCGAGGAGCAGCTGCTCGTCGAGGCGACGCCCGACCAGCAGCCGACCGTCGACCCCGAGACCGGCGAGATGCGCGAGCCGCCCGAGCCCGAGATCGATCTCGAGAAGCTCAAGGAGTACGAGGACCAGATCGAGACCGAGGACGTCACCCCGCACGACTTCGGCCGGATCGCGGCGCAGACCGCCAAGCAGGTCATCCTCCAGCGGATCCGCGAGGCCGAGCGCGACATGATGTTCGAGGAGTACCGCGACCGTGTCGGCGAGCTGATCACCGGGATCGTGCAGCAGTCCGACTCGCGCTACACGCTCGTGCAGCTGCGCGAGCGGGTCGAGGCGCTCTTGCCCAAGTCAGAGCAGGTCGAGGGCGAGCGCTACGACCACTCCCAGCGGATCAAGGCGGTCATCAAGGACGTCTCGAACTCGACCAAGGGCCCGAGCATCATCGTCTCCCGGCGCGACCCCGAGCTGATCAAGCAGCTGTTCGAGCTCGAGGTGCCAGAGATCGCCGACGGGCTCGTCGAGATCACGAACGTCGCGCGCGAGCCCGGCTACCGGTCGAAGATCGCGGTGGTCTCGCACGTCGACGGCGTCGACCCGGTCGGGGCCTGCGTGGGCCCGCGCGGATCGCGGGTGCGGATGGTCGTGTCCGAGCTCCGCGGCGAGAAGATCGACATCATCCCCTACAACGACGAGCCCGCTCGGTTCGTGGCCAAGGCGCTGTCGCCCGCGCGCGTGCGCGAGGTGCTCGTCGACGACGCCGGCAAGCAGGCGACCGTGATCGTCCCCGACGACCAGCTGTCGCTGGCGATCGGCCGCGAGGGCCAGAACGCGCGGCTCGCCGCCCGGCTGACCGGCTGGCGGATCGACATCCGCTCCGAGACCGAGTTCGCCGCCGAGGAGGCCGAGCACGGATACGAGCAGGAGGAGGCGCAGGGCCGCTGCGCGGCGATCCTGTCCAACGGCCGCCGGTGCCCGAACGCGGCGCTGCCCGGCTCGCGCTACTGCGGGATCGAGGCCCATCAGGCGCTCGAGGGCAAGGACTCGAGTCAGGTGCAGGCCGCCGCCAACGGCGGAGAATAGGCGCCTACACTGGATGTAGATGAATAAGCGAGTGCATCAGATCGCCAAGGAGCACGGGCTCGCCACCAAGGAGGTCCTCGCGCGGCTCCAGGCGGGAGGCCTGGCCGTGAAGGCCGCCTCCTCGTCGGTGGACGAGGAGGCTGCGCGGCGTGTGCTCGGGAACGGCGAGGGCGCCGCTCGCGCAGCGGACTCGCCGGCTCCGAAGCAGGCTCCCCGCGACGGCGACAGCGCTCGTGCCCCCTCGGGCGACGCGCCCGCGCGCCGGCGCAACGAGCCGGCGGCTCGCGCGCCCAGCGACACGCCGGCACCGTCTCAGGGCGAGGCCAACGGCCAGGCGGGCGGCGCAGGTGCGCAGCCACGCGGCGGTGACGGCGCGCCGAGCGGTGGCGACGGAGGGTCCTCCGGCGCCGAGACCGCGCACAAGCGCCCGACCCGGGACTCCCTCCAGGGCGAGCGCTCGCCCGGCAACGCCGGCGGCCGGCGGCGCGTCGTGATCGACTCACAAGCTTCCCGCCGCAACACCGGTGGGCCCCCGGCCCAGACCAACCAGCCGCCACGCCGTCAGCGGCGCGGTCGCCGCCGGCGCGGCGTCTACGACGAGGAGGCGGAGTCGCGTCCGTCGCAGACCGCGCTCGCCGTGCCCGACGCGATCGCCATCAACTCCGGGTCAACCGTCAAGGACGTCGCCGAATACCTCGGCGTCCCGGTCCCGGAGATCATGAAGCAGCTGATGGCGCTCGGTGAGATGAAGACGCTGACCCAGACGCTGTCCGACGACGCGATCCAGGTGCTCGCCACCGAGCTCGGCAAGACCGTCGAGATCGTTCACTCCGAGGACGAGACGATCGTCGAGCCGGTGTTCGACGACGCCGAGGAGGCGCTCGTCGAGCGCGCCCCGGTCGTGACGATCATGGGGCACGTCGACCACGGCAAGACCTCGCTGCTCGACGCGATCCGCGAGACCCAGGTGGCCGCGGGTGAGGCCGGCGGGATCACCCAGCACATCGGCGCCTACCAGGTTGACCAGGACGGCAAGCAGATCACGTTCCTGGACACGCCGGGCCACGAGGCGTTCACCGCGATGCGCGCCCGTGGTGCCAAGGTGACCGACATCGCCGTGATCGTGGTCGCCGCCGACGACGGCGTGAAGCCGCAGACCCAGGAGGCCGTCGACCATGCCAAGGACGCCGGAGTGCCGATGCTGGTCGCGGTCAACAAGATCGACAAGGAGGGCGCGCAGCCCGACCGCGTCCGCGCCGAGATGGCCCAGCTCGGGTTGCAGCCGGTCGAGTGGGGCGGCGAGACCGAGTTCGTGAACGTCTCGGCCAAGACCAAGGAGGGGCTCGGCGACCTGCTCGAGACGATCCTGGTGATGGCCGAGGTCGAGGAGCTGCGGGCCAACCCGGACGCCCCGGCCTCGGGTAGCGTGATCGAATCCAAGCTCGATCCGGGGCGCGGCCCGGTGGTCACGATCCTGATCGGACGCGGCACGCTCGAGGTCGGCGACTCGCTGGTCGCCGGCGCGCACTGGGGCCGCGTCCGCGCGATGAACGACTTCATGGGCCACCGTGTCGGCCAGGCCCTCCCCGGCGAGCCGGTCGAGGTGCTCGGGTTCGACGGAGTCCCCGAGGCCGGCGAGCACATACGCGCGGTCGAGAACGAGCGGCGCGCGCGCCAGCTCGCGGGCGAGCGGGCCACCCGCCTGAAGGCCGAGGCCCTGGCCCGGCGCTCGGGCAAGAAGGTCTCGCTCGAGGACATCTTCAAGAGCGGCGTCCAGGAGCTCAACCTGGTGCTGAAGTCCGACGTGGCCGGGTCGCTCGAGGCGATCGAGGACGAGATCGCCAAGCTGCCGCAGGACGAGGTGTCGGTCAACGTGATCCGCGGCGCCGTCGGCGCCGTGACCGAGTCCGACGTGATGCTCGCGTCCGCCTCCGACGCCGTGATCCTTTCCTTCAACGTCCGTCCGGTCGGGGACGCCCGCGCCGTGGCCGAGCGGGAGGGCGTCGAGATCCGGCACTACGCCGTGATCTACCGCGCGATCGAGGAGCTCCGCGACGCGATGCAGGGCATGCTCGCGCCCGAGGAGGTCGAGGAGGTGCTCGGCTCGGTCGAGGTCCGCCAGCTCTTCCGAGCCTCGCGCGTCGGCACGATCGCCGGCTGCCACGTCACCGACGGCCGGATCACCCGCGGGTCGAAGGTCCGCCTCGTTCGGGACGGCACGGTCGTCTACGACGGCGAGATCCAGAGCCTGCGCCGCTTCAACGACGACGTGCGCGAGGTCACCACCGGATATGACTGCGGGATCGTGCTCCGGGACTTCGCCGACGTCAAGGAAGGCGACGTGCTCGAGACCTACGCCACGCGCCAGGTCGAACGCGAGCTCGTCTAGTCGAGCTAAGGTGGGGGGCGATGTCGGACAGCGGCTTCGTCGCGGTGCTCGTGATCGACTTGCACTTCCCGGACGCCGGCAGCCTCAAGGGCAAGCGCAAGGAGCTCTCCTCGATCAAGGCCCAACTCCACGGCCGGCTGGGAGCGGCGGTCGCCGAGGTCGATCACCAGGATCTGTGGCAACGCGCACGTCTGACCGCGGCGCTGACCGGCGGCTCGCTCCCCGTGCTGACGACCGCCGCCGACAACGTCGAGCGGTGGCTCGAGGCCCGGTGGCCCGACAATGTACGAATCCAACGGATCGTCACGTCCTTGGAGGATTTGTGCGAGTGAGCGCTAACAGGCTGGTTACCCGATCACCGGGGAGTGGATAGGATGCCCGGCCGGATGCGTCGCGTCGATGAGGCCGTGAGGGCGGTTCTCAGTGACGCGATCGCCAAGGATCTCCAGGATCCACGCGTTGGATTCGTAACCGTGACTGCAGTCAAGACCAGCCCCGATCTGCGCCATGCGCGCGTGTACGTCAGCGTGCTCGGGGACGAGCAGGCGCGGTCCGACACGCTAGAAGGACTGCGTTCGGCGCACGGCTTCCTGCAGGGGCGGGTCGCGGCCGAGCTGTCGCTCAGGAACACGCCGACGATCACGTTCGAGTACGACGAGTCGATCGATCGGGGAATGCGGATCACGCAGCTGATCGACCAGGGACTGGAGTCGGATGGGTGAAAACGGTGCGGGGGCAAACCGCGATGAAGTGCTGGCGGAGCTCGGCTCCGCGGAAAAGCTGATCGTCGTCACCCACGAGAATCCCGACGGCGACGCGCTCGGCTCGCTGATCGCGACCCAAGAGATCCTGACCGCGCAAGGTCGCGACTGCCTGATGTTCATCGACGCGGGCGATCTGCCGCTGCCGCACGAATACCAGTTCTTCGAGCTCCCGGGCCTGGTCAGCGCGCCGCCCGACGACCTCGACGAGCGCACGATCGTGTTCCTGGACTGCGGCAACCTCGAGCGAAACCCAGCGGAGGCGTTCCGCCGCCCGGGAGGGGCGGGCGGCCACCATGTGATCAACATCGACCACCATCACGACAACACGCGGTTCGGAACGGTCAACTACGTGCTCCCCGAGGCGTCGTGCACGGCCGAGATCGTGTGGGACCTGATGCACGGACTGGGGGTGAGGCCGACGCCCAGCATCGCCGAGGCGCTGTACGTCGGCTTGATCACCGACACCGGCCGGTTCATGTACGAGAACACCGGCCCGCGCGCACACGAGATGGCCGCCGACCTGATCGAGGCCGGCGTCGACGTTCACGAGATCTACCGGCGCGTCTACGAGGGCGTCCCGTACGGCAAGCTCGCGCTGCTCGCCCGAGGCCTCGCGAAGATCCACCGCTTCGACGGCGGGCGGCTGACCGTCACCGAGCTCGACGCCCGCGACTTCGCCGAGTCCCACGCGGAGGAGAGTTACTCCGAAGGGGTGATCGACCACCTGCGCGCGGTCGAGGGGACGGCGGTGGCGGCGCTCATCCGCGCGCGGACCGGGAACTCCGACGGCGGCCAGGCCCGCAAGGTCTCGCTCCGCGCGAGCGACGAGCGCGTCGACGTGTCCGCGATCGCGCGCGTCCAGGGCGGCGGCGGGCACCGTCAGGCGGCGGGCTTCTCGACGTCGCTGGAATGGGACGAGCTGGTCGCCTTCCTGCGCGAGGAAGTCGCCCAGCAGCTGTCGAAGTGACGGACGACGCGCGAAACGGTCTCGTCCTGTACGACAAGCCGGCGGGCATCACCTCTCATGACGTCGTCGCGCGGATGCGGCGCGCACTCGGCCGGCGCAA
>CAVZQD010000024.1:0-79488 GCA_963777335.1 uncultured Solirubrobacterales bacterium | reverse complement strand
CATAACACTACCACTCGTCCGGGTCCAGGTCGGTCGGTGCGGCGCTCCGCATTGCCGGAGCGTGCCCCCCGTCGGCGGCCTTCAACCGCGACGCCCACCTTGCGTCCGTCTTTGACGGGCGGTAGACCTCGCCTCGGTTGCCCGATCTTGCCGGCGGGGCGTACACGCGAGCGATGAGTGGACACAAGAACCAGCGCGATGAACTGCTCCGACGCTTCGAGGCGGTCATCAGCTGCGCCGAGCTTGATGATCTGCGGCAGATGGTCGGCGACCTCTCGCTCCTTGGCGCGGAAGCGGCGCAGCAGCCGTCGCAGCCGCACCGCCGGGAACTGAGGCGACAGCCGCTGACGGACGTTATGACTTTTCGTGTCCGGGTTGACCTCAGACGCTCCAAGCCTCGGATCTGGCGTCGCCTGGATTTGCGCTCGGACCTGACGCTGGATGTCGTGCACAGGGTTCTTCAGACGGCTTTCAGCTGGACGGACACGCATTTGTGGAAGTTCTCGCTCGGTGGCGACCCGTTCAGCCGCACGGGTGAGTCGTTTCTGTGTCCGTGGGACGTTGAGGAGGGAGATTCGTGGGACGATGGCGGCGTGCCAGCGTCCGGCGTTCGTCTCGACGAGACGATGCAGGATGCTGGCGACGTCCTCGCCTATGTGTACGACTACGGGGACAACTGGGAGCTGACGCTTAGGCTCGAAGAGGTGTCTTCAGCGGCGGCGGGCGCGCCATCTGCGGTGGTCCTCGCCGGCCGCCGAGCGGCGCCGCCGGAGGACTGCGGCGGGGTCACCGACGGTGCCGAGCTCGCCGAGCTCCTAGGGGATCCGGAGGCGTTCGACGTCGACGCGATCAACGCGAGCCTCCGAAGCCCGTACGTCGCGCTGAGCGAGCACAACCTCGACAGGCGACTCATCGACCTCATCAATCGGCTCACCTACAGCCCGGTCGGCGAGGATCTTGAACGGCGGGCGGTGGCGTTGATGTCGGATCCCGGACCACCGGAAGCCAGGGAGCTTGACGACGCCTTTCGTGCGTTCACCTGGTTCCTCGACAGGGCGGCGGAGGGGGAGATCTCGCTCACACCCGCGGGCTATCTCAGACCGGTTGACGTGGCGGCGGCGGCGCGCGTGGTGCCGACGATGAGCGGCTGGATTGGGAAGGCGCGCCGCGAGAGCGAGACCACCCCGGTTCTGCACTTCCGTCAGGTGCTGCAGTCACTCGGGCTGCTGCGCAAATACAAAGGCGCTCTGCGGCTCACGCGAGCTGGCGCCGCAGCTCAGCAGGCCCCTGAGGAGCTGTGGAACCGGTTGGCGGATACGCTCGTCCCGGCCGAGAGCGACTTCAATTCCGACGCGGCGCTGCTTCTGCTGGCCTACGCGGCGACGTCGGCAGATGCAGAACTTCCCCTCGAAGAGGTCGCCGCTGCGCTCACGGCAGCCGGGTGGCAGACAGGTGACGGACGATCCATCGAGCGCCGGGATCTCTATTGGATCCCCGCGCTCGAGGTCCTGCGCAACATGACGAGCGAACCCACCGGCTGGCTGGACCGCTGGCGGATCAGCCCGGCGGCAGCGAGGCTGGCGCGAGCGGCGCTGCGGCAGAGATGAAGATTGGTTGACGGACGATTGCGACACGTGAGGTCGTAGGGCCAGGAAGCATCCCAGAACGAGATGTATAACATCCCGCATCGGGATGACTGACATCGCGAGGTCCGGCCGGGTTCGGGAGCTGCTTGTCGCTCTATCGGAGCAACTCGCTGCTCGCGGCCAGCACTATGAGCTTGTCGTAGTCGGCGGCTCGGCGCTGCTCGCGCTGGAGCTGGTTGAAAGGACTACGAAGGACGTCGACGTAGTCGCGCTGCGTCAGGCCGGGTCGCTCAGTAAGGCCGATCCGCTCCCGCCAGACCTTATCGATGCCCGCAATCGAGTCGCGAGCGACTTTGGTCTTTCGGAGGACTGGCTCAATCCCGGTCCGGCCAGCCTGATGGATCTTGGCTTGCCCGAGGGATTCCTGGGGCGTGTCAGCACGTGGGACTTGGGTGCCGGTCTGACGGTCCACTTCGCGTCGCGTCTCGACCAGATCCATCTCAAGCTCTACGCGCTCGTGGACCAGGGGCTCGGCAAGCACGAGGGGGATCTCCGCGCGCTCAAGCCCTCCCGGGAGGAGCTCGTCCAAGCTGCACGGTGGACACGGACTCATGATCCGTCTCCCGGATTCCTCGAGATGCTCGAACGAGCCCTTCACTATCTCGGAGTTGACGATGCAGATCTCGGACCTTAGGCGCACAGCACGAGATCGCCTGGTCGACTTCGCGTGGGACGAGTGGGCCCAGATGGGCGTGTCGGCCGTGGCTCGCCGAGCGGACCGCTCGGCACAAGACCCCGAGGCGCTCCTGCTCTTCACTTTCGAGATCGCCCGGGAGGACCCACGGCTATTCGGCGAGGTGCTCGACTGGCTGGCGCTGAACGAGCGCCTGGTGAGTGTGCAGCGGCTCCGGAATCTGTGCCGCGACGACGCGGATCGGACGCTGGCGGAGGCCGCGCTCTCATGGGTAGTGCACTCGAAGGACGGAAGTCAACGCCGCCGTCGCCCCACTAAGAGCGAGCCGTCACCTGCGGTCCAGCTGTTTCGAGACGTGAAGGCCGATCCGAGGCGAGCGGATGCCGCGTTCCGCGCTCACGGATGGTTGATGCCGCCCGCTGTCCGCAGTGGCAAATCCCAGGTGCCCAATCTCCAGGCGCCGATCAATTTCGCGTTTCGCCTCCGTCAGCTCCTTGGCGTTGGCGCGCGGGCCGAGGCGACGCGGTTTCTTCTGACCGTACACGCGCCGAGCGTCACCGCCCAAGTCGTCACCGAATCCGCCGGCTACGCCAAGCGCAACGTCCACGAGGCGCTAGCGGCACTCCACTGGGCCGGCGTGATTGACGCAGTGACCGTCGGCAACGAACAGCGGTACAGGATCGATCGTGAGCGGTGGGGAACGCTCCTCGGGTTGCCAGTAGACGGCCTGCCTACGGAGCGGGCGTGGCCCCAGCTTCTCCATGCACTGCGGGTGCTGGTGCGATGGCTCGACGACGAACAACACGACCGGCTTTCGCCCTACATGCTCGCCAGCGAGGCGCGCACGCTCGCGGATGAGATCGGCCCGGTGCTTCGCTATGCCGGCGTGCGAATCCCCCAGGGTGGCCGTCTCGGCGCGGAGTACTGGCAGGACTTCGTCGACCTCGTCGAGGCCGCTGTGACCAGCGCGGGCTAGCGGTGTCGTGTCAAACATTTGTCAAACGAATGGAGCCGGATGGCCCGGGTTCCGGGGCATCACACGTCGATACCAGAATGCCTCAAACCCCTGTATCTACGGGCATTTGCCAGCATCTACCCGGACGACCCGAACCGGCCGGAACGGGCTCATAACCACGCGACCTGATCCTCGAAGGACGGGTGAAGCCCGAGTCGTGGCGTGCCCACTGGACGGCAGCGACCACGACCCCGTGCTGGCGGCAGCTGGTCCGTGGCGCCCACGCCTCGAGGCAGCAGAAGGCGGTGCCGAGGTCCAGCGCCCGCGAGCGGCGGCGGCCCTCGCCCGAGTCATAGCCCGCACAGCGCCGGCGACAGTGGGGCAGCGATCCCGCTCCCGGGCCCTCGGCTGCACGGACACCACCACCGTCCCGTCGTCGGCGACCTCCACGTCCTCGACAACCGCCCAGTGCAATTCGAGCAGTTTCATACGCCTCTCCTGCGCACGCCACCGCCCTTTCATCCAGGTTCCTGATTGTGAGAAGCCGGAACCGTAAAGGCCCGGGGCGTGCGCACCCTCCCTGCCCCGAGGTCGGGCGCTACAGCGCCCGACCTAGATGACAAACAGCGCGGAGCGAACGGCGGCTGTCAAGCAACGCCAACCCCGCCACAAGCAGAGAAACGTCTCGCGACAACTCCCAAGTCACGGCGCTGCTTGATCAGACGACGACGGCCGCGCTACCCGCGCCCGCGCTCACCTCAACCCACGGAACATGCAGGAGCGCCTGTTTAACGCGGGCCGGTCGTCTGGCGTGGCCGCCGCGATCGCTGGCACGGGCCGGTCCTACGGGCTTACGCTCGCAACCAATTTGGGCGGACCGCCGCTGGCCGCCGCCATCGAGCGGTGCGTGCTGCTCACCCACGACCCCGATCCGCCCGGACGGGTGCCGGTCCAAGAGGCGGCCGACGTGGTGGCGGCGATGACCACATGAGGAACCCGCGAATCACCCGCGCTGCTCGCCATGAGGGTCAGCGCGCCTCCTCCGCGGAGCTCATCCAGTAGTGGACGACGATCTCCACCCTTGACCCGGCCCGGCCGACGCTTGCAAGGAGGGCAAGTGACGCGGGTCGACAGCGCGGCTGGGCGTCGTCGTTGGAACGTGACCTGGAAAGCAACCTCACCGGGATCTAGTCCGACGACGGCGTTCAGTTGTGGTCGGCAGCTGCGGCGCCAGCTCGCTTGGACGCGCTCCGAGGCCCGCGTCGAGCAGTTGCCGGTCGAGGGTCACGAGAAACGCCTCACGGTTCTGCGCAACCGCGGCGTAGGCGGCGTCGTAGAGAGTGAGGTTGTGCTGCTCGGCGAGTCGGGTCGCGAGGCGCATGTGCTCGGGGCTGGGCGAGATGGCACAGCAGATCTCAGCCAGCGCCTCGAGCACCGTCGCGGTCTCCTCCGCGGTCGTCTTGGCGCGCCCGCGGAGCAAAGCGTTCCCGACCTCGTACGCGGTCAGATCGAGCACGGTGAGCACAACGGTGCGCGCCTTGTGCGCCTCGAGCAGCGCTCGTGCGGGTTGGACCTCTTCCTCGCCGTCGGCGTGGAACCACTTCAGCGCGACGCTAGCGTCGCTAACGATGTCGATCGCGCGCGTCCCGGGCATCGCGCACGTCACGGATCAACTCAGCAGACTCAAAGCTCCCCGCGCGAACCAGCGCTGCGCGGCCGCGCTCCAGCGCTGCGTCGATCGTTGCCGGATCAGGCCACCCAAGCTCCCGTCGCGCGGCCTCCTGAAGAAAAGCGCTACGCGTCGTGCCGCGGGCATCGGCCTCGCGATCGACGCGATCAAGCAGCTCGTCGGACATTGAGATCATCACCTTCGGCATGCGAGACAGTATAGCTGGCAGATATACTCAGGAGGGCGTTTTGTCCCCGTCAGGTCCCGGTTCGCAGGTCGGGCTGCACGTAATTCGACGTCCGATCCAGCGGCTCGGAAACGCACGCGGCCTGGACGTTCGGGATGGCATCCGGAGGCAGGTCGTAGGGGGACATGAATCCGTAGCTTGATGCCGGCGGCCGGACGGGCACCGGTGGCCGGTCGATGCCATCCGCACCCGTCGCTAGGTTGCGCTCGAAATGTCCGGTCCAGGCATCGTCCAGAGCGACCGCACCGTGCTGCTCGAGGTCGCGCACCCCGGGTTCGAGGGTGCCCGCGCGGAACTCGCCCGGTTCGCGGAGCTCGAGAAGAGCCCCGAGCACGTGCACACCTACCGGATCTCGGCCGTGTCGCTGTGGAACGCGGCGGCTGCGGGAATGCGCGCGGAGCAGATCGCCCAGACGCTCGTCGAGCTCTCGCGTTACGAGGTGCCGCAGGCGGTGCTCGCCGACGTTCGTGATCTCTGCGCGCGCTACGGCCGTCTGCGATTGGTGGAGGGCGAGGCCGGGCTGCTGCGGTTGACGTGCGATGACCCCGCCCTGCTCGCCGAGGTGGCGCACGCGGCACCGGTGGCGACGCTGCTGCGGGGACGCCCGAGCGCGACCGAGGCGACGCTTGCCGCCCCGGCGCGCGGGCCGCTCAAGCAGGCGCTGATCGCCCTCGGGTGGCCGGTCGAGGACGTCGCGCCGTACGAAGACGGCGACGCCCTCGACGTGGAACTCCGCGGCACGCTCGAGGTGCGCCCGTACCAACAGCACGCGACGCTGGCCTGGGAGGCCGCCGGGGCCGGCGTGGTGGTGCTGCCGTGCGGCTCGGGCAAGACGATCGTCGGCCTTGCCGCGATCGCGGCCCAGGGTTGCGAGACGCTGATCGTGACCAGCAACGCCGCCTCGCTCCAGCAGTGGCGCGATGAGCTCTTGGCGCGCACGACGGTCGCGCCCGAGGCGATCGGCGAGTACTCGAGCCAGGCCAAGGAGATCCGGCCGATCACGATGACGACGTACCAGATGCTGACGCATCGCCCCAAGCGAGATGCGGGATTTCCGCACCTCGACCTGTTCGAGCGACGCGAATGGGGTCTGGTCATCTACGACGAGGTGCACCTGTTGCCGGCCCCGGTGTTCCGCGCCACCGCACGGATCCAGGCGCGGCGCCGGCTCGGCTTGACCGCCACGCTGATCAGGGAGGACGGCGCCGAGCCGCTGGTGTTCTCGCTCGTCGGTCCCAAGCGCTATGACATGGCGTGGCGCGAACTCGAGGACGCCGGATGGATCGCGAGCGCCGAGTGCACCGAGGTGCGTGTCCCGCTCGGCGCCCAGGACCGCATGGGCTACGCGCTCGCCGACGAGCGCGAGCGGTTCGGGTTGGCCAGCCGCAACCCCGCCAAGGACGGCCTCGTCGAGACCATCCTCGCGCGCCATCCGGGCGGCCAGGCGCTCGTGATCGGCTACTTCGTCGGACAGCTGGCTCGCATCGCAAACCGGCTGGATGCCCCGCTGATCACCGGCAGGACGCCGCGGCACGAGCGCGAGGAGCTGTACGCGCGGTTCCGCGCGGGGGAGCTGGCGGTGCTGTGCGTGAGCAAGGTCGCGAACTTCGCGCTCGACCTGCCCTCGGCGAGCGTGGCGATCGAGCTGTCGGGGACGTTCGGCTCGCGCCAGGAGGAGGCGCAACGGTTGGGCCGGCTGCTGCGCCCCAAGCCGGGCGAGAACCGCGCCTGGTTCTACGCGCTCGTCTCGCGTGAGACGGTCGAGCAGGAGTACGCACATCGCCGGCAACTGTTCCTGGCCGAGCAGGGTTACCGGTACACGGTGCTGGCGCCCGAGGAGCTCGAGGCGGTCCCGCTACGGCGCGCGGCATGAGCGCCTCTGGCGTCGCCGAATCCATCGCTGCGGGAGTGGTCGAGCCGGACGGTTCGGGCATCGTCGAGCTGCTCGACGCCGCGCCGTCGGCGCACCGGCGCGAAGTGGCCGCCCAGCTGGGCCTGGCTTCGGCCGGCGCCGAGGAGATCGCCGCGGTGCTCTGCGATCGCGAGCGGATAGCCGGTGTCGTCGGCGCGCTGACGCCCCGGGCGCGCAGGCTCGCCGCGGAAGCAGCGTTCCTCGACGAAGATGTCGTGCAGGAAAGCTGGGGCGGGCGCGTCAGCGCGGAGGTGGGCGAGCTCGAACGCCACGGAATCGTGTTCAGCTTCAGGGGACCGTACAGCCTCGAGCACTGGGTGCCGGCGGAGCTGCGTCCGCTGCTCGCCGAAGCGCTGGCGGCGCCGTACGCCGATGCTCTCGCCACCACGGGCTGTTCCGCTCCCGGGCCTGTGCGCTGGCTGGAAGCGCCGCTTCAGCTCGCACACGACATCGCGACCCTGTGGGCGTACCTCGCCCGCTCGCCCGTCCGCGTCAAGACCGACGGGATCGTCTACCAGCGCGATCTGGAAAAGCTGTTCGACGCGCTGCCGCCATTCGAGCTGCACGGTCCGCAGGACGTGATGGAGGGACCGCGCCTGACCTTTCTGCTCGGAGCGCTGCGCGACGAGCGGTTGGTCAGCGTGCGCGTCGACGACCGTCCCGGCGCAGGCGCCCGGCGCGAGCTGGTCGCGGTCGGTGAGCCCGTTGCGCTGCTCGCGGCCGAGCCCGAGCGCCTGCGTACGCGGCTCGTCGCTCACGCGCGCCGCTCGGTGATGGGTGCGCCGGCGGTGGCGCTCGCGAACTCGCTCCAGTCCGGCACCGTCGTACCGCTGGAGAGCTTCGGGGCCGCGCTGCGCGCGATGTGCGAGGACACCGGCGTCGGCGTCCCGGAGGCGACCGACTTCGGTCTGGCGCTCGGCGGCCTGCACTTCGCGTGGCTCGCCGGAGAGGTCGTGCTCGGGCTCGAACAACACGGGCTGCCATCCTTGATCCGAGCCGAGCCGGCGACGATCCCCGACGGCAGCCGTGGCCGAATCGTGTGCCAGCCGAACTTCGAGCTGGTCGCGCTGGCGCCGCCGACCCCCGCCGAGCGGCTCGTGCTGGCTCTGAGCTGCGAGCCGGTGCCCGGTCAGGCGCACGTCTTTCGACTCACGCGCAGCTCGGCCCAAGCGGCGCAGCGCACCGGCGTCCTCGACGGCGGGGTCATTGCCGCGCTCGAGCGACTGGTCGGCGAGCTGCCCCAGAACGTGGCGCGCTCGCTCGGGGACTGGTGCTCCTCCGTCCACCGCCCTCTGCGCCTGCGGACTGCGATGCTGATCGATACCGGCGACTCCGCCACCGCCGACGCGCTGCTGGCGGGCGAGCTCGGCTCGCATGTGGTCGAGCGACTCGGTCCTTCCCAGCTCGCGATCCGAGCGGACGAGTTGAAGGGCGTGGAGGCCGCGCTGTGTCGTGAGGGCCATTCGCTCGAGCCCGGCATCGACCGATTGTCCGGGCGCTTCAGCGAGCGCCAGCCCGTACCCAGCGAGGCCGAGGCGCACTGGGAGCCGGTCAGCTGGGACGAGCCCCCAGACGGCAAGCAGGTCTCCGTGCTGGGACAGGCCGCGGTGTCACCGGCACCGGTGTCGGCGGCCGGCCCGCGGCGGCAGGCCACGCGTGACACGGATGACCCGGTCGAGGTGGTCCTCGACGCGATCGAGCGCGGTGCCGACGTGTTCATCGTTTATGCCGGCGCACGCGGGATGAGCGAGCGTCAGATCACACCGTATGAGGTCGAGGGGGCCGCAGTTCACGCATACTGTCACCTGCGCGGAGACGAGCGATCCTTCTGGCTCGCCTCGATCCGCGAGGCGGTCGCCCTCGACTGACGGCTACCAGCGACGCCGATCGCGTGTCAGCGGAACCTGACCGTAGTCGGATGGCCCCTCGGAGCAGTAGGAAGCTCGCCGAGGAGGCGGGGGAGCGCTGAGCCGGCTGGTCTCGCGAGCCGGCTACCCGGACGCAACACGGTACTCGTACCGATCGTGTGAGAGCGCTAACAAGACGAACGTTCGCCTAGCTGAAATGCGGTTTTGAACTCATCACCACGGGGTATTGAGTGGCCCTGAGGGAAGATGTGGCAGAGCGAAACCCGCATTGGGAGGCGAACGTTCGCCTATCCCAGAGATAAGCGAGCGCTGGCGGCTCATAGGCTTGTACCAGCGTGGCTGGGCGGGTCGGCCCACGTCTCGGGGCTGCCACATCGGTTGGTCGAAGTATCTGGCCCGGCAGCCTTGCGTCGCGAGCGGCAGGTGCCGGGGGGAGTCGTATGGTGGGCGCCGGCGCAGGTCGCTCGCAAGGGAGGCGATCGCAATCGCCGATGACCCCATCACTGGCGGCGCCGGTTGGCCCCCCGACCCGGCGCAGGAGCGTCCCGCGCCCGCCGGGACGGCTCGCGGTGGCGAAGGCCGAATCGAGACCGATGGTGACAGCGAGCGCGGCCTCGAGGCCGGTCCTGACGGCGAAGCCGGCAGCGATCGCGGTCGAGAGGCGGCGGCGAGTCGCTCGCGGGCGAGGGTGGCTACGCGTCGCTCAAGGACGTGGCGAGGCGGGCGGGGGTGAGCTTCCAGACGGTCAGCAAGGTGCTGAACGGCGCCGGCTCGGTGTCGCCGGCGACGCTTGAGCGCATCCGCCGGGCCGCGGACGACGTCGGCTACGTCCCCAACGCACTCGCCCGCGGCCTGGTGACGCGCGGCACGAAGACGCGTTGGAATCATCGCCGCCGATCCGAGCGATCACGTGCTCGGCCGGTTCGTCGTCGCCGCGGAGATCGAGGCGCGGCGGCGCGGCTGGGCGACCGTGGTGGCCAACGTCGATGCGGTCGGCTCGGATGTCGTGCGCTATGTCGAGGTGCTCAGCGAGCGGCGCGTCGACGGGATCCTGATGGCCGCGCCGCAGGCCGAGGCGGCGCACGGCCTGGGCGAGCGCCTGCGTGGCCGGCTCCCGGTCGTGAGCATCCACACGGTCCGAGGTCTCAGGGTGCCGCTGGTCGGCTCAGACCACGTCCAGACAGGGGTGCTGGCGGCGCGCCACCTGATCCTGCACGGCCACACGCAGATCGGGGTGGTGTCCGGGACGCTGGGACGGCACGTCACCGCTGCGCGCATGACCGGCTATCTGCGCGCGCTCAGCGAGGCCGAGGTCGAGCCGGGAGCCACCGACCTCGTCGAGGAGGGCGACTGGACGACGGCCGGCGGCTACCTGGCCACGATCCGGCTCCTGGACCGGGCCCCGGGGCTGACGGCGTTGTTCGTCCACAACGACTACATGGCGATCGGCGCGATCCGTGCACTGTATGAGCTCGGTCGCGCGGTGCCCGGTGACGTGGCCGTCGTCGGCTGCGACGACGCGCCGGTGGCGCCCTACACCGTGCCCTCGCTGACGACCGTGCGGGTCCCGTTCGACGACACCGGCCGGGTGGCGATGATGCTGCTCTTGCGGATCATCGAGGGAGGCGCGGCGCCTACCGCCTCGACGCTGCTGCCAGTTGAACTGGTGGTGCGCGCGTCCTGTGGGTGTGCGCCGTCCGGCGACACGGTCTGGCCGACCGCGGACCCACCCGATCAGCGCGCGGCTGCCACGGGACCCCCGAGACCGGCTCCGAGATCCCCGAGCGCGACACCAGGGGGATGTGATGGCGACGATCAAGCTCGATCTGGACCGCCGCCTCGGAACGGTGGACCGTCGCATTCTCAGCGGCTTCGCGGAGCATCTGGGGCGCTGCATCTACGGCGGCATCTACGACGAGGGCTCGCCGCTGGCCGACGAGCACGGATTCCGGACCGACGTGGTCGAGGCAGTCAAGGGATTGCGGCCGCCGATCCTGCGCTGGCCCGGCGGCAACTTCGTCTCGGGCTATCACTGGCCCGACGGGATCGGGCCGCAGGACCGCCGACCACGCCGGCTCGAGCTGGCCTGGCACTCCGAGGAGCCGAACCGGTTCGGGACCGACGAGTTCATGCGGTTCTGCGAGCTCGTCGGCGCGGAGCCCTACCTGTGCGTGAACATGGGCTCGGGCTCGATGGACGAGGCGCAGGCCTGGGTCGAGTACTGCAACGGAAACGACGCGACCAGCTGGGCCCAGTTGCGCCGTGAGAACGGTCGTCAGGAACCGTACGGCGTGCGCTATTGGGGACTCGGCAACGAGATGTACGGCTCCTGGCAAATCGGGGCGCTGTCGGCCGAGGACTACGTCAAGCACGCTCGGGAGTTCGCGAAGGTGATGCGCTGGACCGATCCCAGTATCGAACTGGTCGCCTGCGGCGAGAACGGGCTGTCGGACTGGGACCGCGTCGTGGTCGAGGGACTCGCGGACCTGGTCCGCTGGCACAGCATCCACATCTACACCGGCAGCGAGGACTACTGGACGAACGTCCTCACGCCGCACCAGGTGGAGCGCGCGCTGCGCCGGGTGGCGGCGCTGATCGACATCGTGCGCTATCGCCAGAAGATCGCAGATCCCATTCACGTCGCCTACGACGAGTGGAACGTGTGGTTCCGCGAGCGCGAGGCCGGTCTCGAGGAGCGATACACGCTCGCCGACGCCCTCGCCGTGGCGACTTACCTGCACGCGTTCGTGCGCCACTGCCGCGTCGTGCGGATGGCCAACCTGGCCCAGCTCGTCAACGTGATCGCGCCGATCGTGACCCGACCGGACGGGCTGTTCCTGCAGACGATCTACCACCCCCTGCGCCTGTTCGCCGATCACCTGCGTCCGCACGCGCTCGACGTCCATGTCGACTGCGACACCCATGACCTGGTGGAGGCCGAGGTACCCGGGGGCTGGCCGCACCGCGTGGCCGACCTCGGGCCGTTCCCGGTGCTTGACGTGACCGCTACCGCCGCCGACCGCGCCGACGGCCTGACGGTGAGCGTCGTCAATCGCTCGCCCTCCGACGCCGTCGATGCGCGAATCCGCTTCGCCGATGCCGTCGAGCCGCGGACCGCGAAGATCGAGCGGGTCGTCGGTCCCGATCCGTCCGCGATCAACTCGTTCGAGCAGCCCGACCTCGTCACGGTGGAAACCGAGGCGCTTAGGGGCTTCGGCGACGACACGCTCCTGCAGTTCCCGGCGCACTCGCACACGGTGATCACTGCGGGCGAGGAGGCGCGGCTGTGACACAAGGAGCCCGAACGCAGCCCGTGGCAGCGCCAATCAACCGCCGGCGCTTCCTCGCCACCGCCGGTGGGGCGGCCGCCACGCTGATCCTCGGCGCCGGGTGCTCGAACACCTACAACATCGGCGGGGGGTTCATCAGCCCCGCGTCGGCATCGGGCGGCAACACGATCATCTACTGGAATCTGCTGTCAGGCGGCGATGGCTCCCACATGCAGCAGATGGAGGCCACCTACCGGCGTGAGCACCCCGAGATCACGCTCGACTCGACCGTGCTGACGTGGGGCAATCCGTACTACACGAAGCTGATGATGGCGATCAAGTCGGGCAGCCCGCCGGACGTGGCGATCATGCACCTGAGCCGCCTCAGCCAGTTCGCGCCCGCCAACCTTCTCACCCCGCTCGATCTCGGCACCCTGGCCGCCCACGGGATGACGCCCGCAAACTTCACTCCGCTGGCGTTTGCCAAGGCTCACTACGGCGGGCGCCTGGTGGCCATCCCACTCGACACACACCCATTCGTGCAGTACTACAACACCAAGGTGTGTCACAAGGCGGGGCTGCTCGACGGCTCAGGCAACCTGCCGCCGATCACGGGGACCCAGGCGCTGGTAACGGCGCTGCGCAAGCTCAAGGCGACGGGTGCGACGCCCGCGATTTGCGATCAGATCAACGACCCGGCCACACCGTGGCGGCTGTTCTTCACGCTCTACAGCCAGGCCGGCGGCAAGGTACTGGCCGACAACGGCAAGCAGGTCGTGCTTGACCGGCCGGTCGCGATACGGGTGCTGTCGTTCATCGACCAGCTCGCGCACGAAGGGCTGGTGGTCGCCAACGAGGACGCCAACGGCGGGGTGGCGGTGTTCCAGAGCGGCAACACCGGCCTCTACTGGGAAGGCGAGTGGAACGTCGACATCTTCCAGCAGGGCGGGTTGCCGTTCAGCATGCAGCCGTTCCCGGCTGTATTCGGCTCGGGGGTGACCCAGGCGGACTCGCACTCGTTCGTGATCCCGGTCCAGCCCCATCACGATCCGCACCGGCTGTCGATCGTGCTGACGATGGTGCGCGCCCTGCTCGCCCAGAGCCTCGTGTGGGCGGGGGGCGGCCATATCCCGGCGTGGCTGCCGGTGCGCGACTCGGCGGCCTACGCCAAGCTCAAGCCGCAGTCCAACTACAGGTCGGTGGCCGACCACGTGATCTACGACCCGCCGGCGTGGTACAGCGGCTCGGGCTCCAACATGGAGGAGTACGCCGGGAATGCGGTCGCCGCGGTGATGCTCGGCGCGGCCACTCCCCAGGCGGCGTACGACGAGCTCCACTCGGCGCTCGAGAACCTGTCAAAGCAGCCGGTGCCGGTATGAGCACGAGCGCGGCCATACCGTCACGGGCCCGGCCGGTGAGCCGCCCCCGGCCCGGCCGGGTACGCGCCGGGGAGCTCTCCGGGCTGGGGTTCGTGGCGCCGTTCTTCATCTTCTACGTGCTGTTCCTGATCTTGCCGCTCGTTTTGTCGGTGATCATGAGCCTGTTCAACACGAGCCTCGTGGTTCCCGGCCTGGGCAGGTTCGTCGGGCTCTCCAATTACCGCGAGCTGTTCTCCGACAGTTTCTTCTGGCAGGCGATGTGGCACACCGTGCTCTTCACGCTGGTGAGCACGCCGTTTCTCGTCGTGCTGCCGCTGTTCTTCGCCATCGCCATTTACCGCGTGCGCCGCGGACAGTGGTTCTTCCGGCTGGCCTTCTTCCTCCCGTACATCCTGCCCTCCGCCGTGATCGCGCTGGTCTGGACGTGGATGTACGAGCCGGGCTTCGGTCTGATCGACGGCGTCCTGCACTTCTTCGGTCTGGGCGCTCCGGGGTGGCTGTCGTCGAGCACCCTGACCTTGTACTCGATCGTGATCGTCACCGTGTGGTGGACGATCGGGTTCAACTTCGTCCTGTTCACCGCCGGGCTGCAGGACATCCCCCAGAACCTGTACGAGGCGGCCGAGCTCGACGGCGCCAGCTGGTGGGCACAGGTGCGGCGGATCACCCTGCCGATGCTCGGGCGCACCATCACCCTGGTCGCCGTGCTGCAGGTGATCGCGTCGCTGAAGATCTTCGACCAGGTGTACCTGATCACTCAGGGTGGAGGCGGTCCCAACTTCTCCGCTCGGGTGGCCCTCGAGTACATCTACGACTACGGCTTCACCAGCGGGCGGGTGGGCTACGCCTCGGCGGCGTCGCTGGTGCTGTTCGTGGTGATCCTGGTGATCTCGTTCGCGTGGCTCGCGCTCGTCCGCAGGCAGGAGCAGGGGGTGATGAGCCGACTGCGTGACTGCTGGCGCGCCACCAACTGCGCGCGCGGCTGTTCCGCCGCTGCGTGACCGGCGTCGTCATCGCCCTCGCGCTGATTTGGCTGGTGCCGATCGCGTGGGCACTCGATACCTCGTTCAAGGCGGAGCCCGACACGATCAAGATCCCGGTCAGCTGGGCGATTCCCCACTTCACCCTGTCGGCGTACTCGGCTGACTTCTCGGGCACGGACATCGCCCGTTGGTACATCAATTCGGCGATCGTCGCGGTGGTCGTCACCGTGTTCACCGTGCTCACCGCGAGCATGGCCGGCTACGCGCTGTCGCGACAGAAATTCCGCGGCAAGCCCCTGATCTACGCCCTGATCCTCGCCGGGATCATGATCCCGCCACAGGCGCTGATGGTGCCGCTGTTCCGGGAGTTCCAGGCGGTGCACGCGATCAACACGTACTGGGCGCTGATCCTGCCCCAGGTCCCGGCGCCGATCGCGGTGTTCATCTTCAAGAAGTTCTTCGACGGGCTGCCGAGCGAGCTCGATCAAGCGGCGCGCGTCGACGGCGCCAGTTGGTGGACCTGCTACCGGCGGATCTCACTGCCGCTGGCGCGGTCCGCGGTGGCGGCGGTATCGATCTTCACCTTCGTGTGGACCTGGAACAACTTCCTGTGGCCGTTCCTGGCCACGACCAACCAGACGATGATGACCATCCCGGTCGGTCTCGGCACCGTGGTGAGCGGCACCGGAATCACCAATGCGCTGCTGATGGCGTCGGCGGTTCTGGGCGCGCTGCCGCTCGTCATGGTGTTCCTGCTCGGCCAGCGTCACATCGTGGAGGGAGTGGCCGGCACCGGTCTGAAGTGATGACCCTGCGAGGTTCGAAAGGAGACGGATATGAGAGACGGCACTGGGGAGGCGGCAGATGTCTGAGCTGACGCTCAAGGGGCTGAGCAAGCGCTTCGACGACGGCACGCGTGGCCGTCGACGACCTCAGCCTGGAGATCGGCGACGGAGAGCTGATGATCTTCGTCGGGCCGTCCGGCTGCGGGAAGACCACGGCCCTGCGGATGATCGCCGGCCTGGAAGAGATCAGCGACGGCGAGCTGTGGATCGACGGCGAGCTGGTCAACGACGTTCCGCCGAAGGCTCGCGACATAGCGATGGTGTTCCAGAACTACGCGCTGTATCCGCACATGACGGTGCGCCAGAACATGAGCTTTGGTCTCGAGCAGGCCAAGGTCGACAAGGCCGAGATCAAGCGCAAGGTGGAGGAGGCGGCCGGGACCCTCGACCTCACCGAGCATCTCGACCGGCGGCCGGCGCAGCTCTCGGGCGGCCAGCGTCAGCGCGTGGCGATGGGACGCGCCATCGTGCGCGACCCCAAGGCGTTTCTGATGGACGAGCCGCTGTCGAACCTCGACGCCAAGCTGCGCGCGCAGATGCGCACCGAGCTGGCCCGCATCCAGAACCAGCTCGGAACGACGACGGTGTACGTCACCCACGACCAGATCGAGGCGATGACGCTCGGCGATCGGGTGGCGGTGCTGCGCGGCGGCGTTCTCCAGCAGGTGGCCTCTCCGCGTGAGCTCTACGAGCAGCCGGCCAACCTGTTCGTCGCCGGGTTCATGGGATCGCCGGCGATCAACCTGCTCACGGCCCGCGTCGAGGGCGACACGCTGCGCTCGCCGCTCGGCGACGTCCCGCTCGACCGCCGGCTCCGCGACGCGCTCGGCCAGGCGGAGCGACGCCGAGACGCGTGATCATCGGGCTGCGACCCGAGCACCTGCATCGACGCCGCGCTCACCGAGCGCTCCGTCGCGAGGGTGCGTGTCACGTTCACCGGCGAGGTCGACGTGCTCGAGGCGATGGGCGCCGAGTACTACGCCTACTTCGACCTGCCCGACGAGTCGGCGGTGAACGGCGTGGCCGATGCCGCGCGCAGGACGACCGACGGCGATCCGGTGGGCCGGCGGCGCGGCAGTCAGTTGATCGCGCGGCTGCCGATCGACAGCGAGGTGCACGAGCGCAAGCCGATCGAGCTGTGGTTCGATCCCGGCGCGGCTGCACGTGTTCGATCCCGAGACCGGTCGAGCGGCTCACCGAAGTCAAGCGTGAGCCGGGATCGCTCGCGCACGGCACGCGGCACGACCGCCGCCGGCGGCCCGGTCGCCCTCGACGGATTCGCCTCACGCCCGCCTGTATCCGCTGGCGCTCGGCGAGTCGGAGATCAGCGGCGGGCTGTGGGCCGAGCGCCGCGAGGTCAACCGCCGGCGGCTCCTCCCCGGGGCGATCGGCCACCTCGAGGAGGCCGGCAACTTCGACAACCTCCGGGCGGCCGCCGGTCGGAGTTCGGCGCCATTCCGAGGGCCGGTGTTCATGGACTCCGACGTCTACAAGTGGCTGGAGGCGCTCGGTTGGGAGCTCGGGCGCCGCCCGACCCGGAGCTCGCCCGCGAGGCCGACGAGGCGATCGCGCTGGTCGCGGCCGCCCAGGAGGACGACGGTTACCTCAACAGCTACTACCAGGTGGCCCGGCCGGGGGAGCGGTTCTCGAACCTCGCCCACGACCACGAGCTCTACTGCGCCGGCCATCTCATCCAGGCCGCGATCGCCCACGCGCCGAGCGCGCGGCGACGAACGTCTGCTGCGAGATCGCCGAGCGCTTCGTGGAGCACATCGACGAGGTGTTCCGGCTCGCCGGCCGGCCGGGCACGCCCGGGCATCCCGAGATCGAGACCGCGCTCGTCGAGCTCTACCGGCTGACCGGCCGCCGGCGCCACCTCGACGCTCGCGGCGTACTTCATCGACCAGCGCGGTCACCGGCTGCTCGGCCCCGGCCACTACGGCGCCAGCTACTTCCAGGACCACGTGCCGGTACGCGAGGCCCGCGAGGTGACCGGCCACGCCGTCCGCGCGCTGTACCTCGCCGCCGGGGTCACCGACCTGTACCTGGAGACCGGCGAGGCCGCGCTGCATGGACGTCATGCAGGCCCAGTGGGACGACATGGTCGGCGGCAAGACCTACCTCACCGGCGGCGCTCGGCGCCCACCACCAGGACGAGGCCTTCGGCGACCGCTACGAGCTGCCGCCCGACCGCTGCTACGGCGAGACGTGCGCCGCGATCGCCTCGATCATGTGGAACTGGCGGATGCTGCTGGCCACCGGCGAGGGCCGCTTCGCCGATCTGCTCGAGCGCACGCTCTACAACGCGCTTCCTCGTCGGTCTCTCGCGCGACGGCGACGGGCTTCGCCTACGTCAACCCGCTGCAGGTCCGCGAGGGCCACCGCGACCCGGTCGAGCGCGGCGCGCGGCGCCAGCCGTGGTACTGGGTGGCCTGCTGCCCGCCGAACGTGATGCGCCTGCTGGCCAGCCTCGAGCACTACCTGGCCACCGCCGACGCCACCGGCATCCAGCTACACCAGTACGCGCCCGGCCGGATCGCGAGCGAGCGCCCGCAGGCCGGGGCCGTTCGCGCTCGAGGTCGAGACCGAGTATCCGTGGCGAGGGCGGATCGCGCGTGCGCGTCGCGCAGGCGCCGGCCGAGCCGTGGGAGCTGCGCGCTGCGCATCCCCGCCTGGAGCCCCGCTGCCGGCTGATCGTCAACGGCGAGGCGGTCGAGCCGTGGCGCCGCAGGCCGGCTACGCGAGCATCCGGCGCACGTGGCGAGCCGGGCGACGAGGTGGTGCTCGAGCTCGACATGAGCCCGCGCGCTGGTCGACGCCCCACCCCCGGATCGACGCCATCCGCGGCTGCGTGGCGCTCGAGCGCGGGCCCTTCGTCTACTGCATCGAGCAGGCCGACCAGCCGGACGGGGTCGGCGTCGACGACGTGCGCCTCGACCCCGCGGTGCCGGTGCGCGAGTCATCTCGCTGAGACGATCCGGTGCCGGGCTGCGTGGCGCTGCGGGCAGGTGCGCGTCCATGCGCCGGCGCGGGATGGCTTCACCGCATGGCCGTACTACGGCGCGTCAGCGGCGAGCCGTGCCGCTGGCGACCGAGCGCGGCGAGCTGACGGCGATTCCCTACGCGTTCTGGGGCAACCGAACGCCGGGGCCGATGCGGGTTTGGATCCCGCTGCAGGGGTGACGTGCGCCGAGCGATCGTCATCGGCCTGGTTGCTTCCGTCGCTCGCCGCGGGCTGCGGGTCCAGCGGCTCGAGCAACGGCGCGACGACGCTCACGCTGTGGGCGCGGAGCGACGAGTCCGCGTTCATCTCCGGCGTGGTGAGCGCGTTCAACCGCAGCCACCCGCGCGTCCAGATCAAGCTGACGATCATCCCGGTCAACAACTTCGTGCAGAAGTTCGGGATCGCGGTGGCCGGGCGGCTCGGGCCCGGACCTGGCCTCGATCGACGTCGCCTACATGCCGCTGTTCGCCGAATCCGGCGTGCTCGCCGACCTCACCGACCCGCGCTCATCAGCTCAGCTACTTCAACCAGTTCGACCGCTCGCACATCGACAACTCGACCTATCGGCGGCCGCCTGTACGGCCTCCCGTTCAGCGGCGATGCCTCGGTGCTCTTCTACAACACCGCGCTGTTCCGCGCCGCCGGGTCTCAACCCCAACGATCCCCCGCGGACCTGGGCGGCAGATCGTGACCGGACGCGGAGCAGGTCACTGCCACCGGCCACGGGCGCGAGGGCTTCTACTTCTCCGGCGACTGCGGCGGCTGCGCGGTGTTCACCTTCCTGCCCTTCATCTGGGCCAGCGGGGGCGACATCCTGAGCGGCTCGCTCACCGCGCAGCGGCCCGACCCTCACCGAGCCGCAGGTGGCGGCGGCGCTTCGCTTCTACCGCGCGCTGTGGGCCAAGCACCTCGTGCCGGCGGCCGCCCAGAGCGACAGCGGCTCGACCCAGTTCACGCCGTTCGAGAGCGGCAAGGTGGCGATGTTCGCCACCGGTGGCTTCGGTGTCCAGACCCTGCACCAGGACGCTCCCCACGTGCCGCTGGCCGCCACGCCGCTGCCGGGCGAGAACGGCGGCTCCTCGTCATTCGCCGGTGGCGACGCGATCGCGATCGCCAAGAGCTCGCACCATCAGGCAGGCGGCGTGGCAGTTCATCGCAGTGGGTCACCTCCGCGGCCGTGCAGCAGCGCTACTTCGGCGACGTCGGCGTCATCCCCATCCGCCGTGACGTCGCCGTACCCCGAGCTACGTGCCGACGCAGCCCGATCTACCGCCTGCTGGCCAACGAGCTGTACACCGGCAAGGCGGTCTACAGCGTCCAGGAGAACGCGCTGATCAATGACGCCACCGGGCCATGGGTGACGATGCTCGACGACGCGGTGTTCGCCGGCCACGTCGCGAGCGCGATCCATCAGGCGCAGTCGACGATGTCGAGCATCCTGAGGCGCGGCTGATGGGCGCGGTCGCCGCCTCCGGGCGCTCCGCTGGCGGGCCGCGCCAGGCCGCGCGGGCGCGGGAGCGTCCGCTCGCTGCGCCGCCGTCGCGCGGTCATCGGCCTGCTCCTGGTCTCTCCGGCGCTCGCGTTCGTGACGGTGTTCTTCCTGGCGCCGCTCGTTTTGATGATCTGGATGTCGCTGCACCGCTGGCCGCTGCTGGGCCACACCAGCTGGATCGGACTCAGCAACTACGCCGCGATCGGCTCGGACCCGGTGTTCTGGAGCAGCCTCGGCTTCACCGTCGAATACACGCTGATCATCACGCCGATCCTGATCGTGGTCGGCTTCGGTCTGGCGCTGCTCGTGCGGCGGCCGCCGGCGCGGGGTCGGGTTCTTCCGCACCGTGTTCTTCATGCCGTATGTCATCGGCTTCGCCGCCGCCAGCTACCTGTTCGTGTGGCTGCTCAATCCAGGCGTGGGACTGCTCGACAAGACCCTGCAGGCGCTGGGCGTGACCAGCTCTCCAGTGCAGTGGCTCTCGACGCGCACGCTTGCGCTGTTCGGGGTGGTGGTGATGATCGTCTGGAAAACCGTCGGCTTCACCATGCTGCTGTTCATGGCCGGGCTTCAGGGGATACCCGACGACGTGCACGAGGCGGCGTCGGTCGACGGCGCGGGGCGTGTGACCACGATGCGCCGAGTCACCCTGCCGCTATTGCGGCGGACGATCGCGCTCACCGTGATCCTGGCGGTCGTAGGTTCGATGCTCGCCTTCGATCAGTTCTACATCATCACCAACGGCGGGCCGAACAACCAGACGCTGACCATCGTTTACTGGATCTACAACAGCTCGTTCGTCAACTTCCAGCTCGGCTACGGCGCGGCGATGTCCGTGGTCCTGATGGTGATCCTGATGATCATCACCGCGGGCCAGCTCTACCTGCTACGAGACCGGGGCGAGCGATGACCGCGACGACCGTGCCGCATCCGGCTCCGAAGTTGCGCCGCCGCTCGCTGCTGCGCCAGACGATGCCCGATCTCGCCTGGTGGGCCGTTTGCGGTCTGGCGGCGCTGCTGTTCCTGTTCCCGCTGGCGATGGTCGTCCTGACGGTGTTCAAGACCTCGACCGAGGCGGCCGCTTCGCCACCCCACTACCTGCCCCATCACCTGTCCGGGCAGAACTTCCGCGCCCTGTCCAATGCCGACATCTGGAGCTACGTGCTGAACAGCGCCGTGGTGTCGCTCGGTACCGTGGTCGGGACAGTGCTTGTGGCGACGCTCGCCGGATACGGGTTCGCGCGTTACCGGTTCCCTGGCCGTTCGCTCCTGTTTCTGGGCACCCTGCTGACCCTGATGGTGCCCTTCCAGGCGCTCCTCACGCCGCTGTACTCGGTGCTGGTCTTCCTGCATCTTCAGAACTCGCTGATCGGTCTGACGCTCGTGTACATCACCTTCCAGCTCCCGTTCTCGCTGTTCGTAACCCGCAACGCGTTTGCCGAGATTCCGCAGGAGATCGAGGACGCGGCGGCGATGGACGGCGCCTCGACCCTCGCCACGTTGCGCCGGGTGATGGTGCCGGTGGCGATGCCGGCGGTAGTCACCGTCGCGCTGTTCGCGTTCTTCTCGGCCTGGAACGAGTTCCTGGCCGCGCTCATCTTCCTCTCCGACCAGTCGCGTTACACGCTGCCGGTGTTCCTGACGACGCTGGTCACGGGCAAGCTCGGGGCCATCAACTGGGGGCTGCTGGAAGCCGGCGTCGTGGTGACGATCGTCCCCTGCCTCGCGATCTTCCTGCTGCTCCAGCGCTACTACGTCCGCGGGCTGATGTCCGGGGCGGTCCGCTGAGCGATCGGTGACGGCGTTCAGGCCGGCGGCGGAGGAGTGGCCGTCGCGTAGAGATTCACACCTGTGGCGGTGCTTTCTGAGCCATCTGCACGAGGCGTCGCCACTGACCAGATGATGGTCAAAGCGCAACCAGTTCGGCGCTCGGCGCAGTCCGCGCGAGGCGTCCGTCCGTTGTTAGCAAGGTCGCGCGCAGCTTCGTACTCAGCTCCAGGTAGAGAGCATCTACGAGCCGCAGACGGTCGCGCGCCTCCCAAGCACCCAGCAGCAGGTCCGCGAGCTGATGTCGCACGATCGGTGCGGTCTCGAGTTCGCCGAGCGCGGCCGCGACCGAGTCGACGGGCAGTTCGCGCGCCCGATGCAGCCGTCCGAGCGCGGACAGGACTTCGGCATCGAGATGGGCGGGTCCGTGAAGCTCCTGTCCGCGCATCCTGGCTCGCACGGCGCCCCCGAGCTTTGACCCGATCAGTGCCTCGACAAGAGCAGACGCGTCGATGACCAGCAGTCCGGCTGGCTCGTCAGGCACCGAATTCGTCGCGTACCTCGTCGAGCGCGCCGATCACGACTTCGTGTCGCACCTCGTGCGAGGGCAGAAGCCTGAGGCGGTCGAGCCAACGGTCTGTGTCGCTCGCCGCGAGAGCAGACCGGACGGCGTCCTGGGTCAGCGCCGAAATGCTCAACGCCGGCCGCCTTCGCGCGTTCGGCGAGATCGTCTGGCAGGTAAACGTTCACGCGCGCCATACACACACTATACGCACAGACTCGGGTGCCCGTCCTCTTCAGAGCCTGCCGACGAATCTACCCCCCGACAGTGCTCGGCTCGCGGCGCTGACCTCGTCTCCAGTTAGGCTAAAGACCCGGACGCGAGTCGCCTGAGGGACGGGATTGTGGGTTCGATCATTCTGCTTGCGTTAGCTGCGGCCGTGTATCCGCAACTGCTCGCGGTGGTCGTGATCATCCTCACGCGTCCGCATCCGCAGCCGCTTCTGTGGGCCTGTTACCTCGCGAGCATGGTCGTGAGCGTGGGCAGCAGTGTCCTCATCTTCACAGCGTTCCAGGCCCGTGGAACCGTTGCCGGTACGAGCTCTCACCGGCTCGGGCCGGCGGCCTATCTGACGTTCGGCGCCATCGCGGTGCTCGTCGCGATGCTGATGACGAGTCGCCGTGGGAGGGAGCTGCTCGGTCGCCGCGGATCCGTGTCCGGTCGACCGAGAGGGCGCCGGCGGCCTGGCTCGACGGCCGTGGCCAGGACGCGTGCGCGGGCGGAGCGATCCCTCAACGAGGGCTCGCTGGCGGTCGCGTGCGTGGTCGGCGCGGTGCTGGCCGCGCCCGGTCCGTTCGATCTCCTCGCTCTCGGGCGCCTCGCCCGAAACGGCTACGCGGTCCTCGCCGCCACGGGCGCGATGCTCGTGTTCGCGCTGATCAAGTTCGCTTTGATCGAAGTGCCGATCGCCTGCTACGCGATCGACCCCGACGGTACCGCCGACTGGGTCGGGCGCTTCTCCGCGTGGATGCACACGAACAAGCTGGCGAGCGTCGCGGCGATCGTCGGACTGTTCGGGCTCGTCCTGATCGGTAGGGGCATCTCAGGACTCGGCTGAACCGTCACCAGGCGGCGGACCCTTACCGCGGAACCGGTCGATCTGGTCGCGCAGCGTCTGCCAGCGCGAGCGCGCCTCGCTTATGAACGTGTCCCACTCGTGCCTGATCTCGTCGTCGCGCGGACGCTCCCCGGCGCGGATCCGGTTGAGCTCGTCCATCACCTCGCGTCCGAGCGCCGCCGAGGCGACCAGGGCCACCATGAAGCCAAACAGCGCCGAGATCATCGCGAACACCGCCCCGATGGCCCCGTAGCGACTCGCATAGGAGCTGAACAGGTGAGGCACGTACACGGCCGCTCCGGCGAAGTACACGGCGAGGGCCAAGCTCGCGATGATCGCAAACGGGGCGAGACTCCTCACCGCGATCCTCCGCGCGCTCAGAACCCGTCCGCTCCACATCACGAAGACCGCGGTCAAAGGCGTGAGCAGCAGGTTCGCCCCGACTTGGATACGACTGGTGCCGATCTCACGATGCGCCACGCCGCTGATCACCAGATAGGCGATCAGCCCGACGATCCACACCAGGTCGTTGAACGAGTTGCGCACGCTCAGCGGCGGCAGCTCCCAGGTGCGCTCGAACAGCCGCTGCACGGCGCGGGCGAAGCTGAGTATGGCGATCACCAGCAGCAACGCGCCGATCCAGCCGACGTCGGTGTTCGCCGCGGTCGCGGGCGCCAGCGCGTCTTTCACCGCCTCGGCACCCCCGCCGGTGAGGGCGTAGCGATTGATCAGCCAGTCGGCGGCCCCTTCGGCCCGGACGTGGGGCAGCACCGCACCGGCCAGGACCGCCAGCGGGATCAGGGCGGTGAGCGCGCTCGACGCGAGTGCCATCGCACGGTCAAAACCCGCGATGAGCTGGAAGCGGTTCAGGACGCGCAACACGAACGCCGGCCGCAGCCAGAAGGTCAGTATCCGCACGATCCGCTCGCGGTCGAGCGAGAGCCTCGTCGTCAACTGCGAGCCGTCGGGCGGGATCTCAGACATCGCGCTCGGTGATCCGATCCCGCCGGCTAATCACAAACAGCAGGGCCGATCACCGGCGCCCCGGTACGCGGTGCATCTGGCCGAAGCTCTCCAACAGCCGGGCGATGCTCTGGTTGCGCGAGTTCGTCGTCGACGCCGAGGCGTGCACGAGGTCGCGGTCGGGAAGCTCATCGGTCCAGACAAAGGCGTCGCCTGCGGGGCCGTCAACGGGAAGAGACATATCAACCCTCAGACACGCCAGTCTACGAACGCGCGGGCATAGCGGCGACGCGGTTCTTTTGGTTGGCCGGAAACGGACGGACCGAGGCCGAGCGGGTGTGGAGCGGCGGCGAAGGCGCTAACTCGAGTTGACGCCGGGAATGAGGTCCGGGCGTCGGAGACCACCCTTGAGGGGCGTGATCGTCAGCAGGCCCTGGTGCTGAATGCTTTGCGCCGCGCCGGCGGCGCCCCGGTGAGCTATGCCGAGTTGCGTGAGGCCGGCATCGAGCTCCCGGCCAGCGTGGCGTCGGAGCTGGAACTGGCCGGGGTCGCGATCCGGCGGTGCTTCGGCGAGGCGGGCGGGGTCGTCGGTGTACGGCTCGATCCCGCAAGCGAACCCGCGCCGCCGCCGACGCCGGACCCGGCCGACCGCCGAACGCCGACAGAGAGCGAACCCGAGCCCGCATGGAGCAGCGTTCGGCGATCTCGGACCAACCCGAGGAAACGTGTCCTGGCCCTCGCGGCGGTGCTGGCTGGAATTGCGCTCGTGTCCTCATTCGCCGCGATTTCGTCGCCGGGCGGTGGCGGACGGGCGCCGGTGCCAATCGCGAAGCGACCCCATCCACGGGTCCCGGTCGCGGTCGGCGGGGCACGCCCGCATACCGCGAGCACGCCCACGCATACGCCGCCGCCGGTGCCGGTGTCGCCTGCGCTCGCTGCGGAGCTCGAAGCCCAGGGGCACGACCTACTGGAGGCCGGTCGGTACGGCGACGCGATACCGGTGCTGAAGCGGGCCGTGCTCGCCACCGGTGTGACCGTCGCCGCGTGCGTTGAGCCGGCGAGTACGACCTGTCTGACCTATGCGTACGCGCTCTACGATCTCGGTCGCGCCGAGCGACTCAGCGGCGAGCCGCGCGCGGCCGTACCGATCCTCGAGCGCCGGCTGGAGATCGACAACCAGCGCTCAACGGTCGTCGCTCAGCTGCAGCTGGCCCGCCAAGGGATCGGCTAACGCAGGAGCGTGAAAGCAGGCACCCATCGAGGCGCCGACGGTCATCCCGACGACGCCTACGTCCGGGTCGTCCATTCCCCGGACGCAGGCGCCGGCATAGCCCCCGTTGGTCGGGAACACGCCCCAATTGAGTACGACGTCATCGAGGCTCCCCGATCCGTCCGTGGACGGGAAGCGCTCGGTGACGGGCCGTACCCGGCGCTGGACGATGAATTCACCGGCCAGCGCTGCCCCTACCGGCTGCCCCCAATCAGCATCCGTGCATCTCCAGCCGGCGACCACCCCGGCGCCGGCGTGAAGGTTCTTTGGCTTGAGCACCAGGCCTGCGCGGTTTCCCAGCACGTATGCCACCAGGTCGACGGTGCGCCCGTCGACGAGCGCCGGCCCGTCGCGCAGCTCGCGCGTCCACGGCACGAACCGGTCGATGAACTCGCGCTCGTCCGGGGTGAGGGCGTCGCTGTACCGCCCGTCGCTGAGCCGCTCGGCCGCGGGTTCGGCGTGCCGGCGGCTGGCGACGAGCCGTTCATCGTGTCCGTCAAAAGTTGCTTCATACCTGTGACAGAGCGCGGAGAACCGCGCCTGATACATGCCCGCTCGCCGCGCCTGATACATGCCCACTCGCCTGTATCACCACCGCCACGGCGACCTCTTATCGGTACTGACTGGCGATGCGAGGAGCAGAGAATGCACATCGAGAGCAGCCACGGGCTGATGACGTGCCTGACCGATCCGGAGGAGGCCGCATCCGCGGACTGGACGCGCCGGCGCGATCAGGTCGACGTGGTCAAGGTGATCGACCCGTCGGCCGCAGAGGCCGTGATCAGCGACCGCGCCGGGACCCCGGCGCGGGCATCCCAACCACACAGCGGAGACACCCGATGACCACGATCCTTTACAACACGTGCCCTGATTGCACCGCGACCGTACCCACGCCCCGGGGGCGCCGGTAAGCTCGATCGCGGTCTGCGCGAGCTGCCAGGCGGAACTCGAGCTGATCAGCCTGGACCCAGCCGAGTACGCGCTCGCGCCGGAGATCGAAGAAGACTTCGGGGAGTAACGGTGCGGAGCGGCGACGTGACAGACGGGCCGCTCGCGGTTCTGATGACCGGGCTCATGAACAGAGCGGCCGCGGCCGGCGCTGATATGTGCGGCGACCCGGCTCGTCAGCCGCCGAGACAGACGAAACCGTTCGGGGCCGACCCGCGTGCGGACAGAGCGGCCTGGGCGTCCGCGAGCGCGGCCGCCGGCGACGCGCCCGCGATCAGCCGGCGGTGCAGGCCCAGCATCAATCGCTTCGCCTGGGCATCGGGCACGGGCATGACGCTCGCGATGATCGTCCTCGCGCCCATGTCGAGGAGCGCGGCGGCGAAGCCGAGCAGCTCATCGCCCGGGTGCGTGTCGGAGACGGCGAGGTCACACGCGGACAGGACAATCAGCTCGGGCGCCCGTCGCAGTTGCTGCAGCTCGTACGCGCTCAGCGGGCCGTCGGCCAGCTCGAGCGCGGAAAACAGCGGGTTGTCGGACCGGAACTGACCGTGACACGCGAGGTGGGCGACCGTCGCGCCGTCGAGCGCGCTCAGGACGGCGGTCGCGGTTGCGTCGCGCCCGGTCAGGGCCGCCGGATCGCGATACAGATTGGCGAGCGCCGCGATCTCCGCATGGGCGTGACGGAGGCGGGGGCCGGCCACGAGCACGATCTTCCGCCGGCGCCGGCGCGGCCGCTGGAGCGCCCACCACGCCGCCGCCGACGGTGACACCACGACCGGCCTTCCGCGCAGCGAAGGCAACGTCGACCACGGCAGGTCGTGGAGCGCCCCGGTCGGGACGATGATCAGCTCGCGACCGTCGAGGTCGTGGGTCAGCGGCGCCAGCAACTGCTCGTCGATCGCCTGTGCCGACGTCCGCGCGCCGTCGAGGATCGAAGGTCGTTGTGGCGCGCCGCGGGCCAGATTGGCCAGGCGCGTGAGCGCGAACCGCAGCCACTCGAGCTGTTCGGTCACCGGCGCGAGCGGCCCGAGGTCGTACCGGGTCAAGCGGCCCCGGTGCAGAGTCAGGGCCGCTACGTGACCGTCCAACTCGACGAACTCGGCCAGTGCGCGGTCACCCAGCGTGTCGGCGATCTCCACTCGCGTCGGCTTCGCTCGCGACGGCTGCAGGTCACCGGCCGAGTGCCGAAACGCGGCCCTGACCTGCGTCTCGAGCCGCGACTGCTGAGCGAGGAGCGTCCGCGTCGAGCGGCCGCCGCGCTCGGACCGGCTGATCTCGGCACTCACCTGGCGCAGCTCGGTCATCGCGTCACGCAGCTCCGGGGATTCCGGCGGCGTCACCGGCGCCAGCCGGAGCGCGTTCCCGCGGAGCGCCTCGGCCCATTCGAACAGCGCGCCGGGACGGCGCTGCGACAGCGCGATTGCGAGCCCGAGCCGGGCCAGGTCGGCGCCGGTCGCCGAAGCCGTCGCGCGGAGCTCCGAGGCGCCGAGCGCGGCTCGGTGTAGCTCGAGCAGCCGCAGGCCCTCGCGCGCCGCCCGCAGGGCACCCGCGGTGTCACCTTCGCCCGAGCGGATCAGCGCGGTCACATGCCACGTCTCGACGCGGTCTGCGACGGCGGTGTGCCGGCGCAGCCGTGAGGCGGCCGCGAGCTCCCGCCGCGCGAGCTGGACCGAGCCGAGCGCGATCGCGGCGCGCGCGACCGTGAGTCGCAGCCGCAGCGCATCCTCGCGCCAACCCGCATCCGACAGGACCGCGGCGGCGCGGCGGCCAGAACGCAGCTCGGACGCCGACACCCGCCCGGCGGCGACCGAGGCGGCAAGCGCGAAGCCGCGCGCGCGGGCGGCGTGGAGCTGACGGCCCTGCGCGGCGAACGATCGCTGTGCGCGCAGCGCGAGCGCTCGAGCCCGGACCGGATCGCCCGCCAGCAGCGTCAGCCGGATCACCTCGAGCCGGCCCTCGTGGTCGTCGCGCGCGGATCGTTTCCAGATCGCCTCGGCATGGTCGAGCGCTTGCAGCGCCTCGCTCCACAGATGCGCCGTGGCCAGTGTCCGCGCGCGCAGGATCTCGTGCACGGCGCCGGTCCTGACCGAGAGCTCACCCCGGTCGATCGCGTCGAGTCGCGCGAGGCTCCCCGGAAGGTCACCGCGCGCGAGCGCGATCCGCGCCAGCTCGCTCTCCATCACGAACGTGGCCGCGGTCGCGCCGATGCTGGCGAACAGATCGCGGGCACGCGAGAGGTCCTCCTCGGCGACCGTGATGTTGCCCCGCTCGGCGAGGAGTCCGCCGCGGTTCCGGAGCAGCTGCGCCTCCCAGAACGTGTCCTGCTTGCGGCGGAGCGTCCTCAGCGCCTGATCGGCGCCGGCCAGCGATTGGCGCGTGTCTCCGGCGTACCACAGCACGCCGATCCGGAAGACCTCCGATCGCGCCCGTTCGTGCGGGTCGAGCGACGCGCGCGCGACGTCGAGCTCACGGAGGGCGGCCTTGATCCTTCCGCGATCGGCGAGATCCATGGCGAGGCGCCGGCGGGCGAGCGCAGTCCGGCGGGTGAGTCCGTGACGCGTGCCGATCCGGATCGCGGCGCGGATGTCCCGGATCGCCCGCGGGTCCCCGAGCTCGTGGCGGGCATAGCTGAGCGCGTGGAGCGCCGCCACCTGCGCCTCGGCGTCGTGTCGCGACTCCGCGAGCTCGCGCGCCCGTTCGGCGAGTCTCGCGGCGGCGGCCGCGTCGGCTTCGACGAGCACGAGCGCCGACTCCGCGAGCGACAGCGGATTCTCCCCGAGGCTGATGGTCACCGCTCCCGACATTTCTCCCCGAGGCTGATGGTTACCGGTCCCGACATGTATCAAAGGGTGGCGAGGGCGCTCTACATGTTCATAGGATGTTCACCACTGAAGCGGTCCGTGCAGCGATTGCGGACCTTCAACCGTCCAGAACACGGGGATAGTTCCCTCAGAGAGGACCTGCATTGAGCCCAAACCAGGTCTTGCCGTCGGACAGCGGCCCGCTGAACCCGATCGCCGCGCGCGTTCTCAAGGACCCCAATCTCACCTACGACGTAAGCGCCGACAGCATCGTCATCGCCACCAAGGACGAGCTGCTCGTGCGCAAATCGGTGCGGGAGGCCACCTCGCGGCTTCATGAGGCGCTGTCTGGGATCGCCACCAACTGCGGGTCCCTGACCAGCATCGGCTCGAGCAAGGCCGAGGGCCGCGAGGCAGCGGACGCCGACACGGGGCCGCTCAGCGACATCGAGGTCTGGCGGATAGACAAGACGAAGGCTGACCTCGGCACGAACTCGATCGACGCGGCCCGGCGGCTCCGGGTGCTCGCCGAGGATCAGAAGTTCGACACCGGCAAGGGTCCGGCGCTGGTCCTGCCCGCGGTCTCGCCGCATCACGTGGGGATCCTGTCTCCCGCCGCCGGCGGCTGTCCCGCGGGACCACCGCACCCCGCCCCGCCACCTCCGCCGCCGCCGCACAGACCGTACATAGAGCCACTCGGCGATCGCCTAAAAGCGAGGGTGACCGTACTCGACAGCGGATACATCTACACCGAGCCTCCGCGCACGGCGCTCGATAACCGGGTCACGCTCGTGGACGGTCTGCGGCTCGACACCGCAAGCACCCCGCCGTCGTGGGTGCCCGACAAGCCCGATGGCGTCGACAACGACGGCGACGGCCGGCTCGACGGGATCGCCGGTCACGGCACCTTCATCGCCGGGCTGATCGCACACATTTGCCCGCAGGCCGAGCTCATCGTCGTGGGGCTGCGCAATCAGGAGGTCGAGATCGAGGGATTGGATCCGGCGGAGCAGTCGGGGCTGTACGAAACCGAGGCGGCGATCGCGCACGCCATGCTGCTGCACTCCGACACCGATGTGATCCAGTGCGGTTTCGCATTCCCGACCCTCGATGACTATCCCTCCCTGCCGTTCGCGGCCGCGATGCAGGTATTGACCGGCCCAGACGCGCCGCGCCGAGGAGTCGCGGTTGTGTCCCCGGCCGGCAACGAGGAGTCGGCCGGCCCGTACTGGCCGGCGGCGCTGCCCGACGTGATCGGCGTGGCGTCAACCGACCGGCGCGGAAACGCCCGCGCGAG
The DNA here is from genome assembly GCA_963777335.1 of uncultured Solirubrobacterales bacterium. GTDB lineage: Bacteria > Actinomycetota > Thermoleophilia > Solirubrobacterales > Solirubrobacteraceae > Palsa-465. The sequence continues at coordinate 48,920 of CAVZQD010000024.1, read as the reverse complement.
ATTCTCGAATTGGGGGCGATGGTGCGATTGCTGCGCCCGCGGCGAGGACGTCTTCTCGACCTACGTCAACTGGACCGGCCCGATCGACGGTGAGCCGGCGACGGATATCGAGCACTTCATCGGCTGGGCGAGATGGGACGGCACGTCGTTCGCCGCACCGAAGGTGTCGGCGGCGATCGCGGGCCTGCTCGCCGCGACTGACGAGGAGATCCTCCCGGTGCAGGCGTGGGAGCTCCTGGCCGGCGGCGCGACGGGTGTCCGTGTGACTCCGCTGACCGACACGTTCCTGACTCCGTTTCCGGGGGTCACGCTTCCCCACCTCCATCTTGGATGAGCGATGACCGGAGAGGCTGAACTAGAAGAGCTCGTGCGCGACGCCCGCGCCGGCGACGAATCCGCGTGGGGCGCCATCGTCGACCGATTCGAGGGGCTCGTATGGGCGACGACGCGCGCTCACCGGCTCCCCCAAGCCGCGGCCGCCGACGTGACGCAGACGACCTGGCTGCGGCTGGTCGAGAACCTCGACCGCATCAAGGAACCGGAGCGGCTCGGAGCGTGGCTGGCCACCACCGCGCGTCGGGAGTGCCTGCGTCACATCCGGTTGCGTGGCCGCGAGCTCCAGGTCGACGACGACAGCGTGTTCGAGGCGCCGCTGGAGGAGTCGGTGGACACCCGGATCATCGCGGGCGAGCGGCGTGACGCGGTGCGGCGCGCGTTCGCGCAGCTCGGGGAACGCTGCCAGGAGCTGCTCCGGGTGCTGTCGCTGCCACGACCCCCGAGCTACGAGGAAATCGGGGCGGCACTCGGGATGCCGATCGGCGCGATCGGTCCGACCCGGGCCCGCTGCCTCGAGAAACTCCGGCGCAGCCCCGAACTGGCGTGGATCAACTCAGTTAAGGAGGACGAATGAATCAGCGCGACGACGAGCATGAACAGCTGGTCGACGAGCTACGTGACCTGTTTTCGATCGACGACCCGGTCCCGCAGCTCGTTACCCAGTCGGCCAAGGCGGCGATCGGATGGCGGCGCCTGGACGCGGAGCTGGCCGAGCTGCTTGCCGACTCGGCGCTCGACGCCGAATCGCTCGCGTTGGCGCGCGGCGCCAAGGCGATGCTGCGATCGATGAGCTTCAGCGCCGGGCGGCTCACGATCGACGTCGAGATCCACGGCGAGGGCGCCGACCGAACCGCGCTCGGACAGCTCTCCCCACCGGCGCGAGCGAGGATCGAGCTCCAGAGCGCGGATCAAGCCGAGTCGACGATCGTCGAGTCGGACAGCCTCGGGCGCTTCCGGACGAAGCTCCCGGCCTCGGGATCGATCCGGCTGCGCGTCGCCACCGACCCGGATGGAACAAACTGGGTCGAGACCAGCTGGATCCCGCTCTGATCCGAGGCTGGGTGGGTGGCGTCCTGGTGGTGGTTCCGCTTGAACCCTTCACACCCACCTTCAGGTGCCCGCCGTTGCTATCCGTCGCCGAGGATCACCGGCGACCCTCGAGGGGCCGGCGCCCTGGTCGGTGTCGGTGGTCGAGGAGTCGGTGTGCTGGTCGGTGGGTTGGACGATTCGGCCCCCGCCTCGCCGACGACGACAGAACTTCGCATCGTGCGGGGTTGCCCGACGTTGCCGTCCGGCGAGCGGCGTACGGTCGGGCGATGAGCAAGCGCAAACGAAATCGCCGGCCACAAGGCCACCCCGCCAAGACGACCCGTGCCCGCGCTCGTGACGGCGCCCGGAGCGGCGCCGGGCCGGCCGCGTCCGAAAGTCTCGCCCGGTCGATCATCCGCGCGGCGCGCGAGCTTACGGGGCCCCTCGACGCGGAGCTGTGGGGATCGAGCATGCTCGGGCTGTTCTGGAACGCGCGGGGCAAGCTCTCGTTGTCGGAGGTCGGGACGGACCCCGCGGTCGCCTTCGGCGGCCCGCTGATCGAGGCGATGGGACGCATCGGCGGCGCCGAGGCGCGGATCGCGCTTGCCGTGATCGAAACCATGGACGACGGAGAGCTCGGGCTTCGCGCCGGCGAAATCCTGGCTGCGCTGCCCGAACAACCGGACCAGGTGCTGCCGGCGTGGATCGGACAGCTCGGGGAGGCCGTGGTGACCGACGCGGCCGTGATGTACGAGGGCGTGTTCGACGACGCCCGCACGGTGTTTCTCGAGGCGAGCCATCCTGACGGTGAGACGCACGCGATCGGGGTGTTGATCGACAACAACCTTGGCGGGATGGCGAAAGACATCCTGTTCGCGGAGTCAATCGACCTGGTGAGAGACGTCGTCCGTGAGCACCCGTCGGCTGACGGCGATATCAAGCTCGAGCGGCTCGCGCCCGGAGTGGCCGCGGGACGCATCCACGCCGCGATCGAACTGACCGACATGACCTGGGATCCACCGGTGTCGGACGACTACGCCGACCACCGGGCGCTCGCGCTGCGGCGCGCCGACGAGGTGACTGGATGCGTGGTTCCGGCCGAACCAGCCGAGATTCCGGCTGCGGCGCGTGAACGGCTGATCGAGGAGTTCCTCGGCTCGCTCGAGGGAGCGGGGTTCGCGCCGAACACCGAGGAGGCCTACGCGGTGTCGCTCGCGATCAACTTCTGCGCCGACTACGTCGACGGACGGCCTCTGCGCTGGAGTCCCGCGGTGGTCGAGCTGTTCATGGCCGACTGCGATTCCTCGCCACCCTCCCGACGGCGCTCGACGCCTGGGTGCGGTTTGCGGGGCGGAAGTCAAACCTGCCGGAGTGGGCGATTGCCGCCACCCGCGAGGCGATCCCGGAGTGGCACGAGACGATGGTGCGCCGCAGCGCCGACCCGGCGTCCGCCGGTCCGGCGAAACAGTTCATGGCCGCGGCCCAGGCAGCGGGGGTCGATCTCGAGGACCAGGACGCGCTGAACACGTTCGTGGCGGGCTGGAACGCGCGGAGCGAGGTCGCCTGACAGCGGGCGGGTCCCGCGGCGCCGGGCTACCTGCCGCAGCACTGCTTGTATTTGCGGCCGCTGCCGCAGGGGCAAGGATCGTTGCGGCGGACGTGAGCGTGACGCCGCTCCGGCGCCGGCATCGCCACCGGCTCGGGGAGGCCGTTCGTGCGCGCCGAGGCCTTGCCGATCGCGCGCCAACCCGCGGGATTGCTTGAACGAGCGCGCTCGATCCGTGACGTCGTGAGGTGTTCCGCCGCCACTCGGTGGACCTCGCACATCGCGCGCTGGGCCTCCGAGAGATCGGCGGGAAAGCCGAAGCGGATGCCCCGGCAGGCTGGGCAGCCCGCGCGAGGAGCGTCGCTCGGCGGGAGCGCGATCGTGGAGCGGTCGAAGTCAACGGGGCCGAAGGCATCCTGTACGAGGTCCTGTATCGCGCCGAGCCCGATCGGCTCCCAACCGGTGGAGCGCACGGTTACCGCCGGCGGGCCCGTCCATGGGTCGGCGCCACCCGGTCCAAGGAGTCGCGGCACCTCGCCGCGATAAGCGAGCTCGGGGTAGCCGCCCGCGAGGAGCACGCCCTGGCAGCGGACGGCGCCGGCGACGACCGTCTCACACAGCGGACCGAGCGCCGCTGCGACGTCGCCATCGGCGCTCGCCAGACGCCGGAGCGCGTCGTCGCGCGTCACGTACGCGGGCAGCTCCAGACCGTCGCCGTCTCCGTTGGAGGTCGCCCACGCGGTGCCGCGGTCGGGCAGCCAGTCGAGTGGATCGCGGGTGATCACGAACAGCCTCAGCGCAGCCGCGATTTGCGCCTCTACCCCGGTCAGGTCGCGCCAGTCGACGGCGAGCTCCAACAGCGAGTATTCGTCGCGCGGCGCTGTGGAAAGGAGCTCGATCGGGTCGGGCGGCGAGGACACCCCGCGAGCCTACCGCGTACGCGGTGCGGCTAGATCCGGCCGCGCAGTGCTGCTCGGAGGCTCTCGTCGCAGAACGCGGCGTCGATCGCGGTCGCGGTGATCTCGCGCAGGTCGTGCTCGCTGAAGCCCATCCGCTCCTCGCACACGTGGTACTCGCCCTCGATCGTGGCGCCGAAGTACGGCGGGTCGTCTGAGCCGAGCGTGACCCTGACGCCGGCGGCGCGCAACTCGGGCAACGGATGGGCCTCATACGAGGGGTAGACGCCGAGGACGACGTTGCTCGTCGGGCAGCACTCGAGCACGATCCCGCGGTCGGCCAGCTCGGAGACGAGCGCCGGGTCCTCGATCGATCGGACGCCGTGGGCGATCCGCGTGACCGGCAACGAGAGCGCGGCGCGGACGCTGTCGGCTCCCGCCCATTCGCCGGCGTGGATCGTGCAGCCGAGACCGGCGCCGGCCGCGACCCGAAAGACCTCCGCAAAATCCGCTGCCGGGAAGCCGGCCTCGTCGCCGGCCATCGAAAAGCCCACGACATAGCGGTGAGGCCGCGAGGCGGCGTGCCCGGCCACTCGCAGCGCCTGCTCGACGCCGAAGTTGCGCACCGCCGAGATCAGGATCCGCCCCTCGATCCCGGTGTCGCGCCGGGCATCGTCGATCCCCTGGGCGATGCCGCCGAGATGCTCTTCCTCGCTCAGCCCGACGAGCGCGGCGTGGTCCGGCGAGGCGGTCAGCTCGACGTAGATCGCGCCGCCGGCCGCGCACGAGCACAGGTACTCGTAGGTGATGTCCCGATAGTCCTCGCCGGTGCGGATCACGCTCGCGGCCAGGTCGTAGGTGCGCAGGAAGTCGAGGAAGTCGGTGTAGCGAAAGCGCCCGTCGTCGCCGAGCAGGCGCTCGGGCAGCGGCAGGTCGTTGCGCACCGAGATGCGGTGCACGAGCTCGGGAGGGGCGGTCCCCTCGAGGTGCACGTGCAGCTCTGCCTTCGGAATGACCCGCATCGAGCGGGGAGGTTTATCACGCCATCTCGGAAGTACGACCAACCCGAACGGTACGCTCGCCACCAAGCATGGCGAGACAGGTGTCACTTCGAGAGCTGCTGGTCGGGGTCGAGGGGCTCGCGGTGCTGCGCAACCTGTACGACGGCACCGGCGAGGATGCCGCCCGACGCCTCGACGAGCTCCGGCGGCTCCTCGACGATCCGACCTACGAACACGCCGAGGCGACGCCCGAATTCGATCCGCGGGAGGGGTACTCGCTGTGGTCGGACAGCTACGACGAGCCGGGCAACCCGATCGTGGCGCTCGAGGAGGAGGTCGTGCACGAGCTGATCCGCTCGGTGCTGGCGGGGCGTGCGCTCGACGCGGCGTGCGGCACCGGCCGGCACGCGGCGCACCTCGTCCGGATGGGTCACGAGGTGGTCGGCGTCGACCTCACGCCGGACATGCTCGACCGCGCCAGAGAGCGCGTACCCGAGGCCGAATTCCACGCCGGGGACCTGCGGAAGCTGCCGGCGGACGACGCCGGCTTCGATCTGATCGTGTGCGGCCTCGCGCTCGCTCACCTGCCCGAGCTCGACGACCCGGTCGCCGAGCTGGCGCGCGTGCTCGCGCCGGGCGGCCGCCTGATCGTCTCGGTCCTGCACCCGTTCCAGGCGCTGCTCGGCTGGCACGCGCCGTTCACGGGCAGCGACGGGCAGCGCGGGTTCGTCCGCGAGCACCCGCACCTGCATGCCGACTACCTGTCCGCGTTCGCGAAGGCGGGTCTCGACCTCAGGGCCTGCGTCGAGCCGCAGATCGCCGAGCCGGAGGTGACCGCCAAGCGGCGTGCCTTCCGGCACATCCCCGAGGCGACGGCGGAGGCCTACCTCGGCCTGCCGGCGGTGCTCGTCTGGGATGCCGAGAAGCGTCAGGCGGTCAACCGCTCGAGCACCGGCGCCGGGATCCCGGCGGGCGGGTCGCCGAGCACGTAGGCCGAGCGCACGGCGTCCGCGGCGCGCCGAGCGCCACCGTCGTCGCGCGCGTGCACGAGCGCGAGCGGCCGGCCGCCGGGCTCGACACGCTCGCCGAGCGCGGCCACCTCGGTCAGGCCGACGCCGTGGTCGACGACGTCGTCCTCGCGGGCCCGGCCGCCGCCCAAAGCGACGATCGCAACCCCGACCGCACGGACGTCGACATTCGCAACGACCCCGGGCGCAAGCGGCTCGACCACGTGGACGACCGGGGCGCTCGGCAAATAGCGGGACGGAGTTTCGACGAGGCCGGCGGGGCCGCCGAGCTCGACGACCATCGCGCCGAAACGCTCGGCCGCCGCGCCGCTCTCCAACGCACGCACCGCCGCGGCGCGAGCGCCCTCGACATCGGCGTGCAACCCCCCGAGCACGAGCAGCTCGGCGGAGAGGGCGAGCGTCACCTCGAGCAGGCGCTCGTCGCGCGCGGCGCCGGTCAGGTGGTCGATCGACTCGCGCACCTCGAGCGCGTTGCCGGCGGTCCGCCCGAGCACCTGGTTCATGTCGGTCAGCAGCGCCACCGTCGGCAGGCCGTTCCCGACCGCGACCTCCACGATCGCGGCCGCGAGCTCTCGAGCGGCATCGACCGACGGCATCATCGCGCCCGAGCCGAACTTGACGTCCATCACCAGCCCGTCGAGCCCGGCGGCGAGCTTCTTGGACAGGATCGAGCCGACGATCAGCGGGATCGACTCGACGGTGCCGGTCGCGTCGCGGATCGCGTACAGCCGGCGGTCGGCCGGCGCCAGACGAGCCGTCTGGCCGACGATCGCGCAGCCCACCTGAGCCACGGTGGAACGCAGCTGATCCGGCGACAGAAACACGTCGTACCCAGGGATCGATTCGAGTTTGTCGAGCGTGCCCCCGGTATGCCCGAGGCCCCGACCGGAGATCATCGGGACAAACGCCCCGCATGCGGCCAGGATCGGCGCGAGCAGCAGACTCACCTTGTCGCCGACGCCTCCCGTCGAGTGCTTATCCAGGACGGGACCCGATAATGCGGCGCCGCGCCACTCGAGGACGTCGCCCGAGCGCGTCATCGCGCCGGTCAGCGCGACGCGCTCGGCGGCGCTCATCCCCCGCCAGACGATCGCCATCGCCAGCGCCCCCACCTGGGCGTCGGTCACCGAGCCGTCGGCGATCCCGAACACGAGCTCCGAGATCTCATCCGCGGACAGCTCGAAGCCGTCGCGCTTACGCCGGATGAGCTCAGCGGTCAGCATCGGGTGCGGGGGCCGTGGCGGCGCCGAGGCGCGGGATGAAATCGAGCAGCAGGCGCGCCAGATCGCCGGCGCCCGCCTCGGCGGCCCGGAGCGTCTGCGAGTGGCTGAGCGGCTCGTCGGTCATCCCCTCGGCGAGGTTCGTGATCACCGACACCGCGGCGACCCGCAGCCCGCAATGGCGCGCGATGATCGTCTCCTGCACCGTCGACATGCCGACCGCGTCGGCCCCCAGCACCCGGAACGCCCGGATCTCCGCCGGCGTCTCGAAGCTCGGCCCGCCGACCGCCAGGTACACCCCCTCGGCGAGCGGGATGCCGAGCTCCCCGGCCGAGGCCCGGAGCGACGCCAGCAACTCCGGGTCATAGGCGTCGCGCAGGGACGGGAACCGCGGTCCGATCGCATCGTCGTTGGGACCGGCCAGCAGATTCGCGCCCTGCATGTTGATGTGGTCGGTGATCGCCATCAGCGATCCGGGCCCGACCTCGGGGCGTAGCGACCCCGCCGCATTGGTCAGCACCAACACCGAGGCGCCGGCGGCCCGCAACGCCCGCACGGGCGCGCGGACCGTCTCGGGATCCCCGCCCTCGTACAGGTGCGCCCGGCCCTGGAGCACCGCGACCGGCACGCCACCGATGCGTCCCAGGACCGCCCGCCCCGCATGCCCCGCGACCGTCGGCCGCGGAAACCCCGGCAGGTCCTCGTACCCGACGACGACCGGGTCCTCGACCGCGTCGGCGACCGCCCCCAGGCCCGACCCGAGCACGACGCCCACGCGGGGTGCTACCGGGTTCACGCCTGGAGCGCCTCGCGGTCGAACGCTCCGGGCAGCAGCTCACCCAGGGACAGCGTCAGCGGGTCGGCTCCCGGGCGCCCGAGGTACACCGGCGTCGAGGTGTCGCCAAACTCCGCCAGCCGCTGTCGGCAGCCTCCGCACGGTGGGCAGTGCTCCAGCCGTTCGGCCACCACCGCGACCGCCGTGATCGCCGACTCCCCGGCGCCGACCATCGCGCCGACCGCCGAGGACTCCGCGCACTGGCCCTGCGGATAGGAGACGTTCTCGACGTTCGCGCCCGCGTAGATCGCGCCGCTCGAGGCCCGCACCGCCGCGCCCACCTTGAAGTTCGAATACGGCGCGTAGGCGTTCCGCATCGCCGCCGAAGCCGCGCGCAGCAGCGCTTGCGGGCCGTCCATCAACAGGTCCGCATAACCGACCGACACGAGCGCGTCGTCCGCGATCCCCAGGTCCGAACGCAGGCGTGTGAGCTTGGCGCGCGCCGTCTCGACGGAGCCCGCCTCCGGGAGCACCGCCTCGAACTCCACGAAGTTCCCGAGCTCGTCCACGTCGTCCAGGTGGATCCGCACCCCTTCCCACAGGAACAGCCGCCGGCGCTTCGACACCACGACAGTCGTCCCGAGCGCGGCGTCGAGCGCCTCGGCGAGCTCCTCGGGCGCGGCGACCGCGGCCCGCACGAATCCGCTCTCGACGGGCTCGGCGTTGTCCTCCCGCCGGTAGGCGATCAGCTCGCCGCCGAGCGCCCCCTCCTCGACGCGGAGCTTGAGCCGTCCGTTCCGGGCCATGAAATAGGTGTCGCGCTGGTCCAGGACGCCCTGGTCGCCGGCCCCGAGCGCGAGACAGCGGGCAAGCGTGCTCTCGGGATCCTGATCCCGGGCTTTCAGCTCGACATTCGCGCGCGACATGGCCGTGCGCGAGACTATCGGCTGTGCCGTCAACGCTGAAAGTGGTCGAGCACCCGGTGCTCGCCGACCGCCTCTCGGTCCTGAGAGATCGAGACACCTCCCACGGGGACTTCCGCCAGGCCATGTTCGAGGCCGCGGCGATCATGGCGGTCGAGGTCGCGCGCGCGCTCCCGCTCAAGGAGGTCGAGATCGAGACCCCGCTCGAGACCACCACCGGGTTGCGGCTCCGCGACGAGGTGACGGTCGTGCCCGTGCTGCGCGCCGGCCTGGGCATGGTCGAGGGGTTCCTGCGCCTGCTGCCCGACGCGCGGGTCGGCCACGTCGGCATCTACCGCGACGAGGAGGCCCACGAGCCGGTCGATTACTACGAGCGGCTCCCGAGCCGGCTCCCGTCGGCCCGTGTGTACCTGCTCGATCCGATGCTCGCCACCGGGGGCAGCGCGGTGGCCGCACTCGACAAGCTCAAGCGGGCCGGGGCGCATCAGCTCGAGCTCGTGTGCCTCGTGTCCGCGCCCCAGGGGATCGCCGCCGTGCAGGACGAGCACCCCGACGTCCCAATCTGGACGGCCGCGGTCGACCGCGAGCTCGACGGGAACGCCTACATCCGCCCCGGATTGGGCGACGCCGGCGACCGCGTGTTCGGCACCGACTGATCGCCGTCCGGGCGGTCGACCCACTTGTCGGGCAACCGGTGCCGGTGAGCCGCCAGCTGGTCGAGCAAGGCCTCGGCGCTGCGCTCCACGAGCAGCGTCTCGAAGTGTTCCGCGCGCAGAAAGCGCTCGTTGACCGCGTGGTCCAAGAATCGGAGCAGCGGCTGCCAGTAGTCGGCGACATCGAGCAGGCCGATCGGCATGCGGTGGAGGCCGAGCTGCTTCCACGTGAACATCTCGAACACCTCATCGAGCGTGCCGGTCCCGCCGGGGAGCGCGATCACCGCGTCGGCGAGCTCGGCCATCAGCGCCTTGCGCTCGTGCATGGTCTCGACGACGTGCAGCTTGGTCAGGCCGGCGTGGGCGATCTCGTGCTCGACGAGCCGCGTCGGGATCACGCCGATCACGGTCCCGCCGGCGCCGAGCGTCGTGTCCGCGAGCACTCCCATCAGGCCCACGCGCGCGCCTCCGTACACCAGCTCCAGGCCGCGCGCGGCGAGCAGCCGACCCATCTCTGAGGCCGCAGCAGCGTACTCGGGCGTCCGGCCGGGACTCGATCCGCAGAAGACGAGAACCCTCTTCACCGTCGGGAGCGTAGTAGCCTCGGATCGTGATCCGTCGTCTGCCCCATGTCGACCGAGTCGGGATCGAGGAGCGCGCCGCCCAGCTCGGCAAGCGCTCGATCAAGACCACGGCCAAGCAGCAGGGCATCCGCCTCGCGGTGTCGATGGTCGACCTGACCACGCTCGAGGGCGCCGACACGCCCGGCAAGGTGCGCCACCTGTGCGCGAAGGGGGTGTGCCCGGCGCCGACGATGCCCGAGATCCCGAGCGTCGCCGCCATCTGCGTGTACCCGTCGCTCGTCGCCACGGCCAAGGAAGCGCTGGGCGGCACGGGCGTAAAGGCCGCGAGCGTCGCCACGGGCTTCCCCGCCGGCCAGGTGTCGCTGGAGGCCAAACTTCGAGACACCGAGGACGCGGTCGCGGCCGGCGCGGACGAGATCGACATGGTGATCTCGCGCGAGGCCTTCCTCGCCGGCGACGACGCCCGCGTCCAGGAGGAGATCGTCGCGGTCAAGGAGCGCTGCGGCGACGCTCACCTCAAGGTGATCCTCGAGACCGCCGAGCTCGGCTCCTACGACCACGTCCGCCACGCCTCGATGCTGGCGATGGAGGCCGGGGCGGACTTCATCAAGACCTCGACCGGCAAGGCGGCCGCCGGCGCCACCCCGGGCGTGTGCCTGGTCATGCTCGAGGCGATCCGGGACTACGCCGACCGAACGGGGCGGATCGTCGGCTTCAAGGCCGCCGGCGGCGTGTCGACGAGCAAGGCCGCCCTGCATCGCCTCGTCCTCGTCAAGGAGACGCTCGGCGACGAGTGGTTGACGCCGGACCGCATCAGGATCGGCGCGTCGTCCGTGCTCAATGATCTTCTTATGCAATACGCCAAGACCGAGACCGGGCGCTACGGGCGCTCGGAGGACTTCTCCAAAGAATGAGCATCGAGACCCGAACCAGCATCGTGTGGGACTACGCGCCGGCCCCCGAGTCCGCCGACCACATCCGGCTCAGGGACCGCTACGGCCTGTTCGTGGACGGCGAGTTCAAAGATCCATCGGACGGGCGGTACGTGCCTTCTATTAACCCCGCCACCGAGGAGCCGATAGCGGAGGTGGCCTACGGGGGCCCGGACGACGTGACCGCGGCCGTCGCGAGCGCGCGGGCCGCGCTGCCGAAATGGGCCGCGCTCAGGGACCTCGAGCGCGCCAAGTACCTGTTCCGGATCGCCCGCCTGATCCAGGAGCGCGCGCGCGAGCTCGCGGTCGTCGAGACGCTCGACGGAGGCAAGCCGCTCCGGGAATCTCGCGATGTCGACATCCCGCTCGCCGCCGCGCACTTCTTCCACTACGCCGGGTGGGCCGACAAGCTCCGCTACGGCGTCAATGCGCGCGAGGTCAGGCCGCTCGGGGTCGTCGGTCAGATCGTGCCGTGGAACTTCCCGCTGCTGATGGCGGCGTGGAAGCTCGCGCCCGCGCTGGCGTGCGGGAACGTCGCGATCCTCAAGCCGGCGGAGACGACGCCGCTGACCGCGCTGCTGCTGGCCGAGATCTGCCAGGAGGCCGAGCTGCCGCCCGGCGTCGTCGGGATCATCCCGGGCAATGGCGACACCGGCGCGGCCCTCGTCCGCCAGAAAAAAATCAACAAAATCGCGTTCACGGGCTCGACCGCCGTCGGCCGTGACATCCAGGCCGCGCTCGCCGGGACCGACACGAGACTGACGCTCGAGCTCGGCGGCAAGTCGGCGAATATCGTGTTCGAGGACGCCGCGGTCGACCAGGCGGTCGAGGGGATCGTCAACGGGATCTTCTTCAACCAGGGACACGTGTGCTGCGCGGGCTCGCGGCTGCTCATCCAGGAGAGCGTGCGCGACGAGGTGATCGCGAAGCTGTGGCAGCGGATGGGGCGCCTCCGCCTCGGCGACCCGATGGACAAGAACACCGACGTCGGCGCGATCAACTCGGCCGAGCAGCTCGAGCGGATCGAGACGCTCGTCGCCGCGGGCGAGGACGAGGGCGCGACCAGGCGCACGATCAGCTGCGACATCCCCGAGCGCGGCTACTGGTTCGCGCCGACGCTGTTCACCGACGTCTCGCCCGCCCACCGGATCGCGATCGAGGAGATCTTCGGGCCGGTCGTGTCCGTGCTCACGTTCCGCACCCAGGCGGAGGCGATCGAGAAGGCCAACAACTCGCGCTACGGGCTGGCCGCCGGGATCTGGACCGACAAGGGGTCGAAGGCGTTCGAGGTCGCGAGCGCGCTCAAGGCCGGGGTCGTGTGGCAGAACACCTACAACCACTTCGACCCGACCGCGGCCTTCGGGGGCTACAAGGAATCCGGGTTCGGGCGCGAGGGCGGCGCCGCCGGCCTCCGTCCCTACCTGGAGGTGGTCCGGTGACGCAGCGGCTCGCCGTCCGCAAGACGTACAAGCTGTGGATCGGCGGCGCGTTCGTCCGCTCGGAGTCCGGCCGCTACGACGAGGCCGACGGCGTCAACTTCCCCCGGGCCTCGCGCAAGGACGTCCGCGACGCGGTCGCCGCCGCGCGCAGGGCCGCGGGCCCGTGGGGCGCGCGGACCGCGTACAACCGGGGGCAGATCCTGTACCGCGCCGCCGAGGCGCTCGAGTCGCGAGCGGGGGTGATGGGCGTGCCGCGTGAGGAGGTCGACGCCGCCGTCGACGTGCTGCTCCACTACGCCGGCTGGACGGACAAGCTCCACGCGGTGCTCGGCGGCGTCAATCCGGTCGCGGCGCCGTTCCTGTCGTTCTCGCTGCCCGAGCCGACCGGCGTGGTCGGGATCGTCGCGCCGGACGCCCCGCCGCTGCTGGGGCTGGTGGCGGAGCTCGCGCCGGCGCTGGCCGCAGGCAACGTCGCGGTGGCGATCCTGTCCGAGGCCGAGCCGCTGCCGGGCTTGGATTTGGCTGAGGTGCTCGGCGTCTCGGACGTTCCCGCCGGCGTGGTCAACCTCCTGTCGGGACGTCGTAAGGAACTCGCGACGGCACTCGGCGGCCATCGGGACCTGAACGCGATCGTCGACGCCGCCGGCGACGCCGACCTGTCCGCCGAGCTCGACCGCCTCGCCGCCGAGACGATCAAGCGCGTCCGCCACGGCGCCGCGGCGACGACGTATGAAGCCGCCACGGATGATGCGCTCGAGCGGCTCGAGGCGGTCACCGAGCTCAAGACCGCCTGGCATCCGGTCGGCGCCTAGCCTGGCCCCGCGCCGCCCTCAGGAGGTGCCGCAGAACCCGGCGCGGTCGTCGGTGACCGCGACGACGCCCAGGAGCTTGCCGGCGGCGTCGACCGCGGGCACGCGCAGGGCGTCGGTACGCGTCGCGAGCTCGTAGCCGACGTGCGCCGAGGCGTCGGGGGGCACCGTCGGGCCGTCGTGCGCGAACGCGGCGGCCGGGGCTCCCGAGGCGAGGTCGCCTTCGAGATCCTCGCGGGTGAGCGACCCCGCGTACCGGCCCTCCTCGGCGAGGAACGCCATGCGGCGGTGCGAGCTGGCGGCGAACCAGTCCCGCACCTCCGCGACGGTGGCCTGCGCGGGGAGCGTGTCGAACCGCGTGTGAAGCACGTCGGCGATCGTGAGATCCGCCGCATCGGCGATGTTGGTCCGGGCCATGGTGGGCAGACTACGCCAGGGCGCCCTCGAGGCGCAGGATCCGCCGGATGATCGCCAGCGACGACGCGTACGTCGAGTCCATCCCGTAGTAGCTGAGCCCGCGGGCGCCGAGCGTCCGCGCCTGCGTGTACGGGGTGTCAGAGGCATAGTGGATGATCCCGAGGTCGATCGGAAGCTTCGAGAAGTTGACCGCCTCGCCCGTGGGGTGGCGCTCGGAGTCGGCGATCTCGTACACCGCATCGCAGTACGGGCCGGTCTCCATCTCGACGACCGTGAACGCCTCGCGGTAGTAGAAGTCGAGGTAGGAGCGGTTCTGGAGGAACGTGCTCTTGACCGTGACCGCCCGCTGGTTGTCCAGGCCGGTGCCGAAGCGCAGGTCGGCGGCGAGGTCGTCGACGCCGAAGGCGTTGTCGAGCCAGTAGGTGCAGCCCGAGTGCTCGTCGTGGACGACGTTCGAGATCATCACGTCGCCGACGTCGGCGTTGAGCGTCGCGGCCTTGCCGAGGATGTACACGCCGCGCAACCCGGTCCGGTCGACGGCGACCTCCCGGAGGATGTTGTAAGCGGCGACGCCCAGGGGGTAGTCGATGTTGACGATCACCGCGCCGCTCGCGGCCAGGGCCTCGGCGTCGACGTCCCCGAGCCGGGGATCGAGCGCTCCGGGGTCGAGCGCGGCCAGCGAGATGACCTGCGCGGGGACCCGCAGGGCGGTCTTGCTCCGCAGATGGGTGACGCCGCCCCGCTTCTCGCCGGCGCGGCGCTCGGCCGCCGCCTCGGCCCCGCGCTCTGAGACGTACAGCCGGGCGACGAAGTACAGGAAGTTCTCCCAGGAGCCCTCGCTGCGTCCATCGCGGAAGGCGGTGAGCTCCTGGCGCAGGATGTCGTCGTCGTCGAGCTGCTCGACGAACGCCACGAGCTCGGACTCGTGTTCACGAGCGATGCCGGTGACGATGTTCACGAGGCTATGGGAGTTCGAGCTGACGAAGTACAGCGGTCGCTCGGTCAGCCCCTCGACGGCGAGCTCGGCGCTGACCGGCGACCACCAGCGCCGGGTCAGGCGCGCGTAGCCGGTGTGCGTGCCGCCGAGCATGCGCACTCGCAGCGCCATCCGGTCCCGTGCGACCAGCCGCATCCGCTCGCCGAAGGCCTCCCCCCACGCGATGCGCAGGCGGCCCCAGTCGTCCGGGCTGCCGCCGAGCTCGCGCGCGCACTCCTCGGGCGGCACGTCGGGGGAGCGGGACGCGTCCGGCCAGCCCGCGGCACGCATGCGGACGCGGATCTTGTTCCACTCGATCTGGAACGCCACGAGCGTCGGGACCAGGTCGTCGACGTCTGAGGAGCTCGCGAGCAGCACCGCGAGCGTGCCGGCGCCGCTGTCGTACCACCGGCGCCGGCGGGCGAGGGCCTCGGCCTCCTGCCAGTCATCGATCGGGATGCCGCTGTCCGTCAGCGCCTCGACCGACTGCCCCATGACCACGAGGTCGGCGCCGGCGATCCCGTCCGGCAGCCGCTGGACCGAGTACAGGAACGCCCCGAGGTCGAGCTGCTCGCTGGCGGCCAGCGGATGCAGGCTGGAACCCATCGCCATGTGCGAGGGCTCGAGCACGCGCAGCGCGGTCTCGCCGCTCGAGCGCAGCAGCGTCGTGTATGTCCGCTGATACAGCTCGACCTCGTCGCTGAGGCGAACCTCCCCGTCAGCAAAGCTGGTCAGGGCTAGCCGGGCGACCGCCACCGGCCTACTCCCTCACGTACGGAATGCCGTCCGCCGCGGGCGGTCGCGAGCGGCCCACGAGCCCGGCGACCGCGACCAGGGTGAGGACGTACGGGAGCGCCTCGAACAGCGTCCCGAGCGTCTGATTGACGCCCGAGACCCGGTCGGACATGGCGCTTCCGAATCCGAACAGCAGGCACGCCCACAGCGCGCCCCACGGCTTCCACTTGCCGAAGATCATCGCCGCCAGCGCGATGAAGCCGCGGCCGTTGGTCATGTTGTTGCTGAACGACCCGACGAAGCCGACCGAGAGGTAGGCCCCGCCGAGCGCCGCGAACACGCCGGACGCGATCACGGCCAGGTAGCGGATCCGCAGCACCGGGAGCCCTACGGTGTCGGCGGCCCGCGGTTTCTCGCCTACCGCCCGCAGCCGCAGGCCACCGCGCGTCCGGAACAGGAAGAAGGTGAGCGCGGGCACGAGCGCGAGCCCGACCCACGTCATCAGGTTCGCGCCACCGAACGCGGCTCCGAAGAACCCGACGTGTTGGATCAGCGGGAGGTGGACATTCGGGACCCCTGAGATGCTCAGCGGCGTGCCGTTCGGGCCGTAGTGGTACTGGAGGAAATAGCCGGTGATGCCGAGCGCGAGGAAATTGATTCCCGTGCCGCTGACGATCTGGTTCGCGCGCAGGTGGATCGAAAACACCGCGTGCAGCAGCGCGAGCAGCCCGCCGGCGACCATCGCCACGACCAGTCCCCAGACCCAGGAGCCCAGCAGGTCGCTGCCATAGATGCCCCAGAAGGCGCCCATCAGCATCATGCCTTCGAGTCCGATGTTGATCACGCCGCTCGACTCGGAGATCACGCCGCCGAGCGCCGCGAACACGAGCGGCGTCGCATACCGGAGCGTCGCCGCCACGAGCGCCGACCAGGTGAAGACCGTCTCGAGCGTCGAGGTCGACGAGTTCGCCGATGCAGCAGCGCCGGCGACGGCGAACAGCGCCACGACGATCGCCTCGGATCCGATTTTGCGCTCGCCGCCGGCGATTGACCACGCGCCGGCGCCGACGGCGAATACGGCGAGCACGACCGACGGCACCATCCCGCGAACCTCGATTGGGGGGATCGTGATCACCCATGCGATCGCAGCGAGGACGATGCCGGCGATGCCTACCTGCTTCGGTGCGATGGCGCGCGAGGGCGCCACGGCGATCGCGCCCACGCTCACTTCGCGCCGCCCTCGGTCGCGTTGACCTCTTCAGAACGCCTGCGTTTGAATGCCACGCCTATTCGTCGCCCGCCCTTCAACAGACGGAGCGTGATCACGTCGGTCGAGACGAGCAGGATGATGATCCCCTCGATCATGAACGTCAGGTACTCGACCAGCGTCGGATCGATGCTGAGGTTGATGTTGCGATTCGAGGTGCCGGTGAGGAGCGCCCCGAAAAGCAGCGCGGCGGCGACCGTGCCGCCGGCGGTGTTCCGGCCGAGCAGCGCCACGGCGATCCCGTAGAAGCCGATCTGCGAGGTCTGGATGTCGTTCGTGAACAGGTCGAACTTCCAACCAAGGACGTCGAGCGCGGCGGCTACGCCCGCGAACGCGCCGCAGATCAGCATCACGCGGATCCAGGTGCGGCCGACATTGATCCCGGCGTAGCTCGCTGCGTCTGGGTTGAAGCCGACGGTGCGCGCCTCGTAGCCGAGCCGCGTGCGCTTGATCAACAGGCCGAACACGACCGCGAGCGCGAGCGCGATGAAGATCCCAACGTCGAGCCCCTGGAGTTGGGCGCTGCCCCAAAAGACGGGCAGTTTCGCGCCCCCGACGACCGTGTTCGATACCGGCGTCGAGGCCATGTGGGGGTTGTGCAGCGGGCCGCCGAGCTGGAAGCAATAGACGCCGAGCCAGATCGCGATCCAGTTGAGCATGATCGTCGAGATCACCTCGTTGGCGCCCGTGGTCGCCTTCAGGACGCCGGCGATCCCGGCCCACGCACCGCCGACGGCGGCCGCGGCCACGATCGCGAACAGGATGTGGAGAACCGACGGCATCCCGTTGAAAGAGGAGCCGACCCACACGGCGACGATTCCCCCGACGGTGTACTGACCCTGGCCGCCGATGTTGAACATGCCGGCGCGGAACGCGAACGCGACCGCGAGGCCGACGAGGATCAGCGGTGTGGCCTGGAGCAGCGTTTGCTGGAGGTTGCTGGCCGCGGTCGCGCGCTCGGATCCGCTGACCCATGGAAACAGCCAGTTGAGGCCGGTCCCGTTGAAGATCGACTGGTAGGTCGTCAGCGGGTCGTGGCCGGTCGCGAGCACGATCAGCCCGCCGGCGGCGAACGCGATCACGGCCGTGAGGATCGGGACCATGACGCCGCTCGCGCCCCGCCGGAACGCCGTCAGGGTGGCAGGGGACCGCGCCGCGGCGCCTTGGCTCTCATCGGCTTCGGCTTTGAGTTCGTCTTCGAGCAGGCTCACGTCGCCACCTCGGCCTGCGGCTTACCACCGGTCATCGCTATGCCAAGCTCCTCCTCGCTCGCGTCAGGCGGGAACTCGCCGACGATCTTACCCTCGTAGATCACGAGGATCCGATCGGCGAGCGCCTTCACCTCCTCGTACTCGAGCGATACGAGCAGTACCGCGCGACCCTTGTCGCGCTCGGCGATCAGCCGGCGGTGCACGAATTCGATCGCGCCAACGTCGAGGCCACGGGTCGGCTGGTGGGCGACCAGGACCTTGGGGTTCGATGCGATCTCGCGGGCAATCGCGACCTTCTGCTGGTTGCCGCCCGACAGTGCCGCTGCGTATGTCTCGGCTCCCCCGCCGCGAACGTCGTACTCGGACAGAAGCTTCTCGGCCCGTTCCTTCATCTGACGCAGGCGCAGCCAGCCGCCTCCGCTGAGCTCCGGCGACCGATATTCGCGGAGCGCGAGGTTCTCCGCGAGCGTGAACGGGAGCACGAGCCCGCGAACCTGACGATCTTCCGCGATGTGTGCCACGCCGGCGTCCGTCGCCGCTCGCACGCCCTTGCCGGCAATCTCCAGGCCGTCGATCGCCACTTCGCCCGACACCGGCGAGCACATGCCGGTGACCGCATCGACGAGCTCCTGCTGGCCGTTCCCGTCGACGCCGGCGACCGCGACGATTTCACCGGCGCGCACCGAGAGCGAGAGCCCCGAGACCTTCTCGAGCGCCCGGTCGTCGCGCACGTACAGGTCGCGCACCTCGAGCATCGGCCGCTCGGGCTTGCCGGCGGGCTTCTCGACCGAGAGCATCACGTCGCGGCCGACGACCAGGCGCGCGAGGCTCCGCTCGGTCGCGCCCGCGCGTTGGACGGTGTCGACCTTCTTGCCACGCCTCAGCACGGTGATCCGATCGGCGACCTCGAGCACCTCGCCGAGCTTGTGAGAAATGAACACGATCGCGGCCCCGTCCTGCTTGAGACGGTTGAGCACGCCGGTGAGGTCCCTGACCTCCTGCGCCGTGAGGACGGCGGTTGGCTCGTCGAGCACGAGGATCCGTGCGTTGCGGTAGAGCGCCTTGAGGATCTCGACTCGCTGCTGGGCTCCGACGGTTACATCCTCGATCTTGGCGTTTGGCTCGACGGCCAGGCCGTAGCGTTCCGAGAGCTCCCCGACTCGAGCTCGCGCCGCCTTCAGGTCGAGCCTGCCGCCGGGTTGGGTCGGCTCCTGACCGAGCACGATGTTCTCGGTCACGGTCATCACGGACACCAGCATGAAGTGCTGGTGGACCATGCCGATCCCGAGGTTGATCGCGACCGACGGCGAGCTGATCTCAACCGGTTGGCCGTCGATCAGGATCTCGCCCGTGTCGGGCTTGTACAGCCCGTACAGGACCGACATCAGCGTCGATTTGCCCGCGCCGTTCTCACCGAGCAGCGCGTGAACCTCTCCCGGGACCACGTCGAAGTCGACTCGGTCGTTGGCGACGACCGAGCCGAACTTCTTCGTGATTCCCCTCAGCTCGAGGGCCGGAGGGCTTGACCCGGACACGGCGGGTGTGACTCTTACTACTTGACCACCACGACTGTCGACGGCTTGATCTGTCCGGATTTCATCTTGGCGATGACGCTGTTCACCTGCGACTCGAACTGGGCGCCGGCCGGACCGATCTTGCCGATACCGACACCGCCGTTGTTGATGTCCTCCTGCAGGTTGCTCGAGAACTGACCGTTCTGGAGGTCCTTGATCGCCGTGAACACGCCGACGTCGACCTTCTTCTCGGCCGACGTCAGAACGTAGGTTGGCGAGAGGTAGCTCTGGTCGGCGTCGACGCCGATCGCCTGGTCCTTATTCTGCACAGCCGCGGAGATCGCGCCCAGCCCGCACGCGCCGGCGACCTGGAAGACGACCTTCGAGCCGGCGTTGATCTGGTTGAGCGCAAGCTCCTTGCACTTGTCCTGAGCGACGAAGTCCTGCGAGTAGGCGTTCAGCAGCTTCGCGGATGGGTCCGACGCCTTCACCCCGTCCTGGAAGCCGGCGATGTACAGGTCCACGGGCGGGATGCTCTGACCACCGACCGTGGAGGCGGTCTTGTAGCCCTTTGACTTCAGGTAGAGCCCGGTGAGGTAACCGGCCGGGTAGCCGGCCTGCTGCTCGGCGAAGTCGATCCCCTCGATGTTCTTAGCCGTGTCCGGGGCGGTGCCGCCGGGGCTGTCGATGATCGCGAAGTGCACGTTCGGGTACTTCGTCGCGACCTGCTGGAGCGGGGCGGCCATCAGGAACCCGACCGCGATCACGAGCTTGTTGCCGGCCTGCGCGAGCCTGGTGAGGTTCGGGACATAGTCGGAGCCGGAGGTCGACTGAAGCACGGTCCCCTTGACACCGAGCTGAGACTCCGCCTGGAGCAGGCCCTGGTACGACAGATGGTTGAAGCCGTGGTCGTTGAGCCCGCCGATGTCGGTCACCAGACCGACCTTGAAGCCAGAGCCGCTCGACGACGACGCGCTCGTCGTGCTGCTGGTCGCCGGCGCCGCCGCGGCGCTCGACGTGGTTGAACTGCTACTGCTGCTCTTGCTGCTCCCACATGCGGCGACTCCCATCGCCAGCGCCGCCAGGGCCAGCGAAAGAAGGCCAATCGGCCTGATACGCCCCGTCACTGCATCTCCTTTCCCACAGATACGAATGGGCAACCATAACCGTTGTAGGCGACGGCTGGGAGGTTGGCCTAACGTGGTCTTCATGATGCCCACGATCGTGCGGGCCCAAATGGTGGCCGGGAGGGTGGTCTGAATGCGCCGAGCGACGGTCGTGGTGATGGATGCGTGCGGGGTCGGCGCGCTCCCGGACGCCGCCGCCTACGGCGACGCCGGCTCGAACACGCTCGTGCACCTCGCCGAGCAGGTCGGCGGGCTGCGGCTGCCGGCGCTCTCGCGGTTGGGGCTGGGGTCGATCGTCCCGATCCTGGGCGTGCCACCGGCGTCCGAGCCGGGGGTGTACGGGCGCCTGCGGCCGCTCGGCCCGGGGAAGGAATCGACGACCGGACATTGGGAGCTGATGGGGGTCGTGCCCTCGCAGCCGCTTCCGACATATCCAGACGGCTTCCCCGATGATGTCGTCCGGGCGCTCGAGCGGGCCACGGGGCTGCGCTTCTGCTGCAACCGGCCGTATAGCGGCACCGAGGTGATCGAGGACTACGGTCGACACCATCTCGAGACCGGAGAGGCGATCCTGTACACGTCGGCGGACTCGGTGCTCCAGATCGCCTGTCACGTCGACCGGGTCTCGGAGCCGGATTTGTACGCGGCTTGCGTCGCCGCACGCGGCGTGATGACCGGCGAGCACGCGGTGGGCCGGGTGATCGCGCGGCCGTTCGAGGGCTCGCCGGGGTCGTTCCGGCGGCGCGAGGGCCGGCGCGACTATGCGTTGCTTCCGCCCGGCCGCTCGTACCTGCAGGAGCTTCAGGACGCGGGGGTGGAGGTGCACGGCGTCGGGAAGATCCACGACCTGTTCGCGGGGGTCGGGGTCGACGTCAAGCACGCCGGCGCGACCAACGCCGCCGGCATCGCCGCGACCACATCGCTGCTTGGAGAGCTGGAGTCCGGCCTGATCTTCGTCAACCTCGTCGAGACCGATCAGGTCTACGGCCATCGGCACGACGTCGAGGGCTTTCACCAGGCTTTGGTCGAGATCGACGCGGCGGTTGCGCAGTGGCTCACGTTGGTCGGCGATCAGGACCTGTTGGTTTTGACGGCGGACCACGGCGTCGACCCGACCGCGCCGCACACCGATCACACGCGCGAGTACGCGCCGCTGCTCGCGACGTACGCGGGCTGCTCGGGGCGGCGTCACGACGGGCTGCTCGCCGACGTCGGGGCGAGTGTGTTGTCATGGATCGCCGGCCGGCGCGCGGCGAAGCTACCGGGCGAACCGTTCGTTTGAGGGCCCGCGGTGGCTGAGGCACGTAGAGGAGTGCGCAAGATTGGGCTGGTGCTCAGGCCGGAGCGCGATCTCCTCGACGTCCTGAACCGAATCGGGACGTGGGCCGCCGCGACCGGCGTGGAGCTCGTCGGCGCGGTCGGAGATCCCCGGTTGCCGGATGGCCTGGCGCGCGTGTCGGAGGGGTCACTCGCGATCGGCTGCGACGTGGTCCTGGCGCTCGGCGGGGACGGCACGATGCTCGGCGCCCTGCGACTCGCGGCGCCCCACGAAGTCCCGGTGCTCGGTGTCAACCTCGGGCGGCTCGGATACCTGACCGAGGTCGACTCCGCGCACCTCGAGGACGCCCTCACGACGCTCGAAAAGGGCGACTACGCGCTGGAGGCGCGCACCGGGCTCGCGCTCGCCCCACTCGCCGATATCCCCGGACAGATCGCGTACAACGATGTCGTCCTCACCCGCGCTCCAGGCCGTGGCCAGGCGGCGCTCGCGCTTCGCATCGACGGCGAACTGCTCGTGCGCTACGCGAGTGACGGCGTCATAGCGGCGACGCCTCAGGGCTCGACCGCCTACGCCTTTGCGGCCGGTGGTCCGCTGGTCTCCCCACGGGCGCAGGGCATGATCGTGATGCCCGACGCGCCCCACGGGTTGTTCAACCGGGCCGTGGTGCTGTCCGAAACCGAGCGTCTCGGCATCGAGGTTCTGCCGACGAGCGCGCCTGTTTCGATCGAGCGAGACGGTCAGCTGCTCGGACATGCCGAGCCAGGGGTAGTGCTCGAGATCCGTCCGCATCCCGACGCGGCACTGGTCGTGCGCGTCCACGCCGGCGGATTCGCCGAGCGGGCCCGGCGCAAGCTTGGCATCACGGATCCGGCAGGCCTCGCGGACTTCGACCTCGCGGGTCACGAGCGGTAAAGCCCTTCGTCTGGCCGATAGGTCTGCGCCGGTGGGTGAAGACGGTTATTCAGAGCTAGAGTCTGGTCAATGCAGCGCGTCCAGATCACGATCTACACGGATCCCGGGTGCCCGTTCGGGTTCAACGCGCAGCGCCAGGAGCTGCAGCTGCTATGGCATTACGGGGATGGGCTCGACATCACGCGGCGGATGATCGTGTTGACCGAGCGGAGCTCGTCGTTCGAGGAGCGCGGGCTGAGCCGCGAGATGGTCGCCGGCCACGCGAAGCGCTTGAGGTCCTCCTACGGGATGCCGATGCGTACCGACCCGCCCGATCGCCTCGCCGCGACGATCGACGCATGCCGCTCGTACGTGGGGGCTCGGATCCATGACTCCGAGCGCGCCGACCCGCTGCTGCGCGCGCTGCGCCGGCGCGCGTTCTCGGAGGGCGAGCCGCTCGATCGGCTCGACACGATCCACCGCGCCGGCGCGGACGTGGGCATCGTGGCGGGAACTCTTGACGCGTGGCTGGCTGACGAGCAGGTTGAGAGCGCGCTCCGCGAGGACATGGCCGCGACGAGGGCGCCGCTCCCGGAGGCGCTCGCGCTGGCCCACCGGCTGTCGAGGAGCAACGGCGGGATGCGCTACTCGACCGCCTCGGCGGTATTCGAATGCGCCGGCCGGCGGGTGGTCATGCCGGGGTTTCAGCCGTTCGCCGTGTACGAGGTGTCGGTCGCGAACGTCGCGCCCGAGCTGGAACGCCGTCCCGCTCCGAAAACGGTCGAGGAGGTCGTGTCCTGGGCGCCGTATCCGCTCGCCACCGCCGAGGTGGCAGAGCTCCGGGGAGTCGGCCTCGACCAGGCGCGGGAGGAGCTGGAGCGGGCGGGTGCGAAGCTCGCGGCGGCTGCGGGAGACGGGTACTGGTCAACGGGGTGAGGTGGAGGGCGCGTCCACCGATCAGCCGGCCGCCGGTGTAGACCTGCAGCTGTCCGAGGTGCTGTCGGGGCTCTCGCACGCCCTCGACATCACCGAGGGTCAAGTGCCCGGTCACGCCGAGCGAAGCTGCCTGATCGGGATGCGGCTCGCGGCCGCCCTCGATCTCGACGACGACACCCGGTCATCGCTGTTCTACGCGTTGCTGCTCAAGGACGCGGGGTGCTCTTCGAATGCCGCGAAGGTCGCGGCGCTGTTCGGCGTCGACGACGCGATGGTCAAGAGCTCCCGGAGGCTGACGGACACGGCCAGCACCCCGCAGGCGTTGCTGCACGTGCTCCGAACGGCGGGCGCCGGCCGATCGGTGCTGGCCAGGGGCAAGCACACCGCCGCGGTGCTCAGGTCCGGGCGCGAGGGCGCGCGGTCGTTGATCGAGTTGCGCTGCGAGCGGGGTGCCGCGGTCGTTCGCGCGATCGGCCTGGGCGAGGTAGCGGCTCGCGCGATCATGGACGTCGACGAGCATTGGGACGGCGGCGGTTATCCCGCCGGGATCTCAGGCGATCAGATCTCGCTCGCGGGACGGGTGCTGTGTCTCGCGCAGACCGCGGAGGTGTTCTGGCAGCAGGGCGGGGCGAGCGCCGCCTGCGAGATCGCGCGTAAGCGGCGTGAGACCTGGTTCGATCCCGCGCTCGTCGACGCGCTTGTCGGGCTCGAGGGGGATGCGCGATTCTGGCGGTCGCTCGAGACTCCCACCGTGACGGAGGTTGAGCCGACCGCGCACGTGCTGGTCGCCGACGGCGCCCGGCTCGACCTGGTCGCTCATGCGTTCGCGTCGATCGTCGATGCGAAGTCGCCCTACACCGGGCGGCACTCCGAAGGGGTGGCCGCGATCGCGGACGCGTTGGCCGCCCTGCTCGAGCTCGACACGGGAGCGCGCGCGACGTTGCGCCGCGCGGCGCTGTTGCACGACGTCGGGAAGCTCGGCGTGTCGAACCGGATCCTGGACAAGCCGGGCCCACTGGGCCCTGGAGAGCGGGACACGGTCCGTCGCCATCCCCGATGGTCGATGGAGATACTCGCGCGGGTGAGCGCGTTCGAGGAGGTCGCGCGGATTGCCGGCGCCCACCACGAGCGGTTGGACGGGAGCGGCTACCACCGCGGGCTCACGGCCGCGGAGCTCGATCAGCCATCGCGGATCCTCGCGGTCGCCGACGTGGCCGAGGCGCTCAGCGCCGAGAGGCCGTACCGGCGGGCGCTCGCCGCCGACGACGTGCTCGAGATCATGCGCCGGGACGCGAATCGCGGTCTGGACGCCGGCGCACTCGCCGCGCTCGAACAGGCGCTCCCCGCGTGGTCGTCGTCGTCGGAGGGTGCGCGACCGCCGGCCGGTGAAATCGCCCGGTGAGCGCTTGAATCCGGCGCTAGGCTCTCGTCATGCCGAGCGAGCCACAGATCGGCGGAGTCGATGTTCTCGGGCTGGTGTATCTGGCGCTCGTCCTGGCGGTGATCTTCCTGCCGATGGTGCTCGGGCGTCCAGGCCCGCCACCCGGTCAGTCCGACTCGGACTCCGACGACGACGATGGGGGCAACGGACCGTGGCCGCCGTCCGCGCCATCGCACAATCCGGGCGGCGGGATTCCGCTCGAGGGCTCAGAGCCGGCGCGTGCGCGACTCCGTGGTCACGAACGGCTCGTCGATCTCCTCCCGGCCCGGAGTCCCAGGCGGTCGCGGGAGCCGCACCGCCGCCCGGTGCGGACTCCCGGCGGTTCCTAGGGACCGGCGTCCAAGCGCGTGCGGGTCGGCGCGGGGTTCCTATTCCTCCCCGCTGCCGATCGCTGAGCAACGTTCGAGCGGCTGCGACCGCAAGTCGTAGTGGTTGCTGGCGTATGCAAATGGGTGATGGAAGGCTTCGAGCGCGTTGGCCGCGTCAACCCGGAACTCGAACGAGTTGCCGTCCCGCTGATCCTCGATCGCGACGAAGACGCGATCCGACCGCGGGTTCCAGAGCAGCCTCACATCGAATCCGTCGTTGAAACGACGATCCAACTCGCGTACCACCGTCTCAGTTGTTGTCGACATGACCGTCTCCTGTTTCCGATGCTGCGTCACTGACATAGAGACCGTCGGGGTGGTCTGAATTCATCGCCGGCGGCCGTCATTCCTCAAGACGCTTCGCGCGGGCATGATGTGACACATGACCGACCCGCTGCCGTTGCCGGCGGGCTACCGGATCGGGCACTGGACCGATCCGGAAGCCCGAACCGGATGCACCGTCGTGATCCCGCCGCCGGGGGCGCGTGGTGGAGTCGACGTCCGCGGCGGGGGCACCGGCACGCGCGAACTCGAGACGCTGTCGCCGCTGGCGAACGCGGAGGGAGCGACCGCGGTGTTGCTCACCGGCGGCAGCGCATTCGGCCTCGCCGCGGCCGACGGCGTCGTGCGCTGGCTCGAGGAGCGAGGCCTCGGTAGGCCACTGCCGGCGGGCGTGGTCCCGCTGGTGTCGGCCGCGGTCGTCTACGACTTGACCGAGGGCGCCTCCGGCCGCCGGCCGGGGCCCGAGGAGGGCTATGCGGCCTGCGAGAACGCCCGCGCGGCGGTGCCGGAGCGCGGTCCGGTGGGGGCCGGAACCGGGACCGCGGTGGGCAAGCTGCTCGGACGAGAACGGTCGACTCGCGGTGGCGTCGGCTACGCCGCGAGGGTGCTCCGCGACGGGGCGACGGTCGCCGCGCTCGCCGTCGCCAACGCGTTCGGCGACGTGATCGGCGCCGACGGCGAGCTGCTCGGGGCTCCGCGCGACGACAGCGGTCGGCTCGCCCGAACCGCGGATCTGCTCCCGGCAATGGCGGGGCCGCCAGACCTCGCGTCCGGCGCTTCCCGCGCCGCCGGCAACACCACCCTCGTGTGCGTGTTCACGGACGCGTCGCTCGACAAGCGTGGCTGCGCGATCGTCGCGCGCATGGCCGGCGCCGGGATCGCGCGGGCGGTCGACCCGGCGTTCACCCCGGTCGACGGCGACGTGGTCTTCTGCCTCGCGTCCGGATCGGAGGCGGTGCCCCCGCCGGGCCTCGAGGCGACCTGGGCGCTCACCGCGCTCGGGTCGGTCGCGGCGACGGTCATCGCCGAGGCGATCCGGGATGCCGTTCGGCACTCGAGGTGATTTAGTGGTGGGGAATGCTCACGGCAGCCAACCGCCTCGAGCTGCGCCTCGATCGCCTCGCCGAGCAGGCGGCTGCGCTCGGCCTCGACGCGGCCCTGATCACGAGCGACGAGTCGATCGCGTACCTGACCGGTTTCCGCCCGATCCAGCTCGAGCGGTTCTTCGGCGTCGTCGTGGCGCCGGACCGGTCCGCGGTGATCGTGCCGGCGCTCGATCGCGGCCAGATCGAGGAGGCGCCGGTGCGGCTGACCCCGATCTCCTACGGCGCCGAGTCCGACGGGCTGCCCGAGCTGGCCGACGCGCTGGCCGGCGCCCGCACCGTCGGAGTCGAGGAGGATCACCTGATCTACGGGCGCGCTCGCGCGCTCGCCGAGCGCGGATTCGAGCTCGTCCCCGCGGGGTCGGTGGTGATGGGACTCCGGGTCGCCAAAGACGCCGGGGAGATCGAGCGGATCCGGGGCGCCGTCGAGCTCGTGCAGGAGGGGCTTCGCGGCGCGTTCGAGTGGCTCACGCCCGGCGTCGTCGAACATGCCCTGAATGCGCGCGTCGAGGGCTGGCTCCGCGAACAGGGCGCGACCGCGGCGCACCCGCTGATCCTGTTCGGCGAGAACGCGGCCAACCCGCACGCCGACCCAGGACCGCGGGAGCTGCGCCCCGGTGACGTGGTGTGCGCCGATCTGTCGGCGTGCCTCGACGGATACTGGGGCGACCTGACCCGGTGCGCGACCGTCGGCGCTCCTTCGGACTGGGCGTCGGCTGCGTGGCAGGTCGTGCTGGAGGCCCAGCGAGCCGCGATCGAGGCCGCGCAGCCCGGAGCGCCCGCGCGCGACGTCGACGCGGCGCAACGCCGGATCGTCGAGGCCGCGAGCGAGCTCGGCGCGTGCCTTCACGGCGCAGGTCACGCGGTCGGCCTGTCGATCCACGAGCCGCCGTTCCTCGTCCCCCGCTCGGACGAGCCGCTGGCCGAGGGCACGGTCCTCACGATCGAGCCGGGCATCTACAGGGCGGGGCTCGGCGGGATCAGGCTCGAGGACGACGTCGTCGTCCGCGCCGGCGGACCCGAGATCCTGTCGACGCTACCGCTCGAGCTGGTCGAGCTCGGGGCCTGATCGCCGAGCTGCGCCGCGCGAGGTGCCTTCGCCTCGTGCGCGGTGGGCAGCTTGCGCGGGGCCGGGACGGACTCAGCGGAGGATCGAGCCGCCGTCGGCGACGAGCGTCTGCCCCGTGATCGCGCCGGCGGCGTCGGACGCCAGGAACGCCACCAGCGCGGCGATGTCCTCCGGAACCGTCGTGCTCGGCACGGCCTGGCGCGCGCGAGCCTCCTCGAACGCCTGCTCGGGAAGGTTCGCCTCGGTGAACGGCGTGCGGGTCAGGCCGGGCGCGACGCAGTTGACCGTGATCCCGTGCCGGCCGAGCGGCTTGGCGAGCGAGCGGGCGATCCCGATCAGCGCCGCCTTGCTCACCACGTACGGGAGGAAGTCGGCCGCCGGCGGCCGCCAGACCGTGTTCGAGGCGATGAACACGATCCGGCCGAAGCCCCGTTCGGCCATCGCCGGCGTGAGCGCCTGGCACAACCACAGCGCGGCCTCGACGTTGACCGCCTGAACACGGCGCCAGGTGCGGAGGTCGAGATCGGCCAGCGACGCGCGGTCGAACGCAGCGGCCGCGTGGACCACCACGTCCCGCGGCCCGAGTCGCTCCACGACCCGGCGCACCGCCGGCTCGTCGCCGAGGTCGACCGCGAACTCCCCCTCGCGGTCGACGATCGCCACCTCGTGCCCCGACGCGGTCAGCGAGTGGACGATCGCCCCTCCGATCCCGCCTGCGCCGCCGGTTACCACCGCTGTTCGCTGCATGTCTCCTCCGGAGGTCGAGTCACCCCAGCGAGCTGATTCGTGTGATCAGCATCTCGCGGAACAGGTCGGCCCCGATGCTGACGGCGACGTTGCAGTTACGTTCCCAATCGCTCAGGCCGGAGACGTCCGTGTGGGTGCGGCCGCGCGACAGCTCGGGGCCGGTATCGACGATCACGCCGAGGTGTTTGGTGGTGAGGATGCCGCGGTCGATCACGTGCGCCACCGCCACCGCGTCATGCACCGGCGCGCCTTCCCACCCGTATCGCTCGCGGTGGAATCTCGCGTAGAAGCCGAACAGATCCGCGACCAGCTTTCCGGCTCGGCCCGCGCCCCTCAGCCGCGCCACGTCGACCGGCCTCAGCAGCGCCTGGTGGGTCACGTCGAGCCCGACCATCGTCAGGTCGATGCCGCTCGTGAACACGCGGTGCGCGGCCTCCGGGTCGGCCCAGACGTTGAACTCGGCGGCGGGGGTGACGTTGCCCTCGCCGATCGCTCCGCCCATCAACACGATCCGCTTGATGCGTTCGGAGAGCTCGGGATAGCGCGCCAGGAACAGTGCGATGTTCGTCAGCGGCCCGGTCGGCACGAGGGTCACCGGTTGTGGCTGGCTCACGAGCGTCATCGCGATCCAGTCGATCGCGTGCGCCGGTTCGGGCGGGCGCGACGGTGGGGGCAGATCGGGGCCGTCGAGCCCGGTCTCGCCGTGGACGTCCGCGGCGACGTGCCGTTCGCGGACCAGCGGCCGGTCGGCCCCGGCCGCGACCGGGACCTCGGCGCGACCGACGTGATCGAGGACGCGGATCGCGTTTGCGGTCGTCTTGTCGAGCGTCTGATTGCCGGAGACGGTGGTCACTCCGAGCAGATTCAGCTCGGGGCTGGCGAGCGCGAGCAGCAGCGCGATCGCGTCGTCATGGCCCGGGTCGCAGTCGAGGATGATGTCGGTCACGCGATCAGGGTACGCACCGATCGGGCATCAGCGCTGGCAGGCCGGGCACCAGTACGTCGTCCGGCCCCCGACTCTGTCCCGCTCGAGCCGGTGGCCGTCGCGCGGACACACTCCCTCGCGCCGGCGAGCCTCGATGAAGTTGCCGGTGTGGGCGCCGCCCTTGCGAATCGCCGAGCGGACCGCGGCGCGGAGCTCCCGACGGAGCCGGTCGAGGTCCTCCGTCGAGAGGTTGGACGTGCTTCTGAACGGCGAGATCCGCGCCTGCCAGAGGATCTGGTCGGCGAGCAGGTTGCCGATCCCCGAGATCGCGCCCTGGTTCAGCAGGCGCGCCTTGATCGCCGTATGACCGGCGCCGATCCGGCGGCGGAAGTCCTCGCGGCCGACCATCGCGGCGTCGGGCCCGACGTGGGAGAAGTCGGGATTGAGGACCGCGCGCCCGAGCCGGCGCTTGTCCCTGAGCACGAGCCGGCCGCCGTCCTCGAACTCGAGCGTGAAGCGGTCCCAGTGTGAGCTGTCCTCGGGGTCGACGAGTATCCGTCCCGCCATCCCGAGGTGAAGGCCGACGGCCGGGCCGTCGTCGGTCTCGAGCCACATGAACTTCCCGCGGCGGTGGGCGGCGGCGAGCGTGTGGCCGGTCAGCGCCGCCGCGAACTCGCCGGGTGCGTGGGGCCGGCACACGTACGTATCCGAGTCGTCGACGCCGGCGATCCGCCGGCCGAGCGCCGACTCGAGCGTCTGGCGGGCGCGTTCGGCCTCGGGCAGCTCAGGCATCGACGGTCAGCGGTGGTGGGTCGTGGCCGCGGTCGCCGGCTCGGCCCCAAGCAACACCGCGCCTTCGGAGGCGGAGCCCACCGACGCGGCATAGCGCGCGTACACGCCACGCGTGAAGCGCGGCTCTCGAGGGGCGAGCGCGCCGAGGCGTCGCTCGAGCTCCTCGGCGGAGAGGTCGACCTCGAGCCGCCCGGCGTCGACGTCGATCGTGATCACGTCGCCGGTGTCGACGGCCGCGATCGGGCCGCCGCGCGCTGCCTCCGGCGCCACGTGTCCGACCATCAGCCCGCGGGTTGCGCCTGAGAAGCGACCGTCGGTCACGAGCGCCACCGACTCGCCGAGACCGGCACCGACCACCGATGAGGTCAGTCCCAGCATCTCGCGCATACCGGGGCCGCCGGCGGGGCCCTCGTAGCGCACGACCAGGACCTCGCCCTCGTTCACGCGCCCCGCGCGGACCGATTCGATGCAGGACTGCTCGTCGTCGAACACCCGCGCCGGACCGGACTGCGTGCGCCGCTCGGTCCCGACCAGCTTCAGCACGGCCCCGTCGGGGGCGAGGTTGCCGCGCAGCGCGTAAAGCGAGCCGCGGGGCTTGAACGAGCCGATCACGTCGCCGTCGGCGGGCGGGGCCTCCTCGCCCGCCTGCGCCAGCGTGCGCCCGTCGACGGTCGGGGCGTCACCGTCCAGATGGCCGCCGGCGACGAGCTCGCGGATCAGCGTGCCCGTCCCTCCGACCCGGTGCAGGTCCTCGGCCACCCACGCTCCGCCGGGAGCGAGATCGGCGATCACCGGCGTGCGGGCGCTGATCTCGGCGAGATCGTCGAGCGATACCTCGACGCCGGCCTCCCGCGCGATCGCCAGCAAATGCAGAAACCCATTGGTCGAGCCGCCACTCGCCACCACACCCACCATCGCGTTCTCGATCGCTCGGCGGTCCAGGAACGTGCGGGCGGTCGGCCCGCGCTCGGCGAGCGACACCGCGAGCGCGCCCGCACGGGCAGCGGCCGCATCCTTGTCCTCGACGTAGGCCGCTGGAATCAACCCGTCCCCGATCACTCCGAGCCCGAGGAAGTCGACGACGATCGCCATCGTGTTGGCCGTGAAGTTCCCGGCGCAGTAGCCCGGGCCCGGGCACGCGATCCGCTCGAGCGCGTCGAGGTCATCGCGCGACATCCGCCCGCGCTCGTGCGCGCCGACCGCCTCCCACATGTCCTGGATGGTCAGGGCGCGCCCGTTCGCCCGGCCGGCGAGCATCGGTCCCCCCGAGAGCACGACCGCGGGCCGGTCGACGCGCGCCAGCGCCATCAGCGCGGCCGGCACGGTCTTGTCGCAGCCCACCAGGCACAGCACCGCATCGAAGTCGTGGGCATCGACCATCAGCTCAATCGAGTCCGCGATCACCTCGCGCGAGACGAGCGATGCGCGCATCCCGGGCGTGGCCTGCGACTGGTTGTCGGACACCGCGATGGTGTTGAAGATCAGCGGGACGCCGCCCGCCGCCTGCACCGCGGCCGCCGCGCGATCGGCCAGCCGTCGGTGGTTCAGGTTGCACGGCATGGTGCCGGTCCAGGTCGATGCGATCCCGACGATCGGCCCGTCGAGCCGTTGCGGATCGATGCCCATGGCCCGGAAATGAGAGCGCGCCGGCGCGCGCCCGGCTCCTGAACGCAGCTCCGCACGGTGACGTCGCCGTGGCTTGTCAGCGTCCATACCGCGAGCGTAGCCTGCGTTTCGCGCGGGGGCGTTCAGGTGAGACTAAACGTAGTCAGGCGAAGCTCGAGAAGGGAGGACGCCTTGGCTACGGGAATGGACAGGAGCCGCACCGCCGGCGCGGGGCATGATCGATCGCGCCCCGAGGCCGGGACTCAGCGGGTGTCCCGGCGTCCGCGTACTCGTCGGCGGTGGTTCATGGTCGCCATGTGCTTCTTCGGGCTGACGATCAACTACATCGACCGCTCGAATCTGAGCGTGGCGCTCCCGAAGATGAAGACCGCGCTGCACCTGGGGCCCGGCGCGGAGGGCTTGGTGCTGGCGGCGTTCTTCGCCTCCTACGCGGTGTTCCAGCTGCCCGCCGGCAAGGCCGTCGACCGCTTCGGGGAAAAGCTCGTCAACGCGATCACGGTGGCGTGGTGGTCGGTGTTCACCGCGCTCACCGCCGCCACGCATAACTTCACCCAGCTGATCCTGGCCCGGCTCGGTCTGGGCGCCGGCGAGGCCGGTGGCTATCCGTCGAGCGCCAAGGCGGTTTCGCTCTGGTTCCCGACGCGCGAGCGCGCGTTCGCGACCTCGATTTACGACAGCGGCGCGCGCATGGGGACCGCGGTCGCGCTGCCGGTCGTGGCCGCGCTGATCGCGTGGCTCGGGTGGCGCGGGTCGTTCATCGTCACCGGCGCGCTCGGCGTGGCGTGGGTGGTGTTCTGGCTCGTCTACTACCGCCGGCCGCGCGAGGATCCGGCGGTGTCGCCCAGCGAGCTCGAGTACATCGAGGAGGGCGGCGCGCGGGTCCCCGAGAAGGAGGCCGAGGAGCAGCATCGCGATGCCGGTTCAGTCCGCTACCGCGACCTGTTCCGGTACCGCACCGTGCTCGGGATGATGCTCGGCTTCTTCTGCCTGAACTACATCATCTACTTCTTCATCACCTGGTTCCCGACCTACCTGGTGGACGCTCGGCACTTCGACCTGCTGAAGCTGGGCGTGTTCGGCGTGCTGCCCGCGCTCGTCGCGATCCCGGGCGGCTGGATCGGAGGCCTCGTGTCCGACCGCATGGTCAAGCGGGGGAAGAGCCTCACGGTCGCGCGGAAGATCCCGCTCGTCGGCGGGATGGTGTTGTCCTCGGTGATCGCGCTGGCCGTGCTCGTGCCGACCGCGGCTGAAGCGCTGGCCCTGCTGTGCGTGTGCTACGCAGCGTTGACCTTCGCCGCGGCGTCGGTGTGGTCGCTGCCGGCGGACGTCGCTCCGACGCCGGGGCACGTCGCCTCGATCGGCGGCATCCAGAACTTCGCGTCGAACCTCGCCGGCGTGCTCGGCGCGACCACGACCGGAGCGCTGGTGGCGCTTGACGGTGGCTCGTTCGTGCCCGCGCTGGTCCTCTCAGGCGCGCTCGGGCTCGTCGGCGCGTTCTCCTATCTGGTGATCGTCGGGCGGATCGAACCGCTCCCGACCAGGCGGCAAGCCTCAGCCGTCCGGTAGCTCCGGGTTCGCCACGTTGGTCTTCCCGACCGCCTGCAGCGCGGTCGGGAGGATCGTGATCTCGGGGACATACGCCCGCGGCGGAAGCGTGAGCGCAAACAGGCAGGCCGCGGCCACGTCCTCGGGCTTCAGCATATGCGCGCGCACCTCGGCCGGCGGCGGCTCCGGGCGGTTGTCGAGGATCGGTGTGTCGACGACGCCCGGCAGGACGGTGGTGAAGCGCACGCCGCGCGCGTGCTCCTCGAAGGCCGCGGCCCGCGCGAACGCGAGCAGGCCGGCCTTGGCGGCCTGGTAGGCGGAGCCTGACACGTCCGGCCAGCTCCCCGACACCGATCCGATCAGCACGACCGCCCCGCGCGTCCGGCGGAGCGCCTGCAGGAAGGTCTGGACGACGGTGAACGCCGCGGTGAGGTTGACGGCGAGCAGCGCTTCCCAGGACTCGGGCGTCAGGCGCTCGAGGGAACGATCGGGTACGTTCGCGCCGGCGGCGAGAATCAGGGCGTGAACGTCGCGGTCGGCGGTGAGCGCCGCGGCGAACCGCTCCACCGCGGGCCGGTCCACCACGTCGAGCTCATGACCCACGACGCCGCGGCCGAGCTCGGGCCGGCGTCGCGCCGCGGCGTGGACCTCGGCGCCCGCTTCCGCGAGCGCCCGCGCCGTCGCCGCTCCGATCCCGCTGGAGGCTCCGATGACGATGGCGACGCGACCGCTGAGCGGATCCGCGGTCAATGGCCGCGTCCGGCACCGGCGAGGAACACCTTCACCTGGTCGGGCGGGGCCTGCGCCAAGCGCGCGAAGGTGTCCGGCCCCTCGTCGAGCGGTAGGACCGCCGGCAGCTCCCCGAGCGTGGCTCGGCCGCCGGCGAGCCACTCGAGGGCCTGCTCGAAGTCAGTCATCGTGTACGCGTAGGAGCCGATGATCGTGATCTGCTCGCGCACCACGGTGTGGAACGAGAGTGTCGTGTCATCGGCGGCCAGACCGATGCACACGACGCGCCCTCCGGGCCGGACCAAATCGATAGCCATCGTGCGCGTGGCCTGCGCCCCCGCGGCGTCGAGCACGAGGTCGAACCCGAGCTCGCCCGCCGCCTCGCGCGCCGCATCACCATCGCCGTACACGGCGTGGGCGCCGAGCGCAGCCGCTCGCTCGCGCCGCGCCTGCTGAGGCTCGACGACCGCCACCGACGCGATCTCGCTCAGAAGCGCGGCCTGGAGCGTCACCAGCCCGATCGTCCCGGCCCCGATGACCGCGGCGGAGCGCACCTCAAACCCCGCGAGGCCGAGCGCGACGGCGTGGACCCCGTTGGCGAGCGGCTCCGTGAGCGCGCCCACCCGGATGTCGAGCTCGTCCGGAAGCGCTCGAAGATTGGCCGCCGGCGCGCGGACCAGATCGGCGAACGCGCCGTCGAGGTGCACCCCGATCAGCGTTCGTTCGGGGCAGATGTTCTCCTGACCGGCGCGGCACAACGCGCACGTTCCACAACCGGCGATCGGATTGACCGTCGCGCGGCGACCGACCCAGTCCTCCGCCTCGCGACCGGCCGCGACGATCTCGCCGGCGAACTCATGGCCCATGACGAGCGGTGGCGTGCGGTTGCCCATGTGGCCGAGGTAACCCTCGACCTCCGATCCGCAGATCCCGACGGCGCCCGGGCGGAGCACGACCTCGTCCGCGTTGGGGTCGCCGGGCTCCGGGCGCTCGCCGATCTCCATCCGCTCGGGTCCCTGCCAGACGATCGCCTTCATGTGTCGGCTCGCTGACGTCCGTACACGAGCAGGATCGCGAGGATCACCACGCCGTAGACGATATCCCGAGCGTAGTCGGGAGCGTTCTGTGCGAGCAGCACGCTCACGAGCGTGGTCAGCACGATCGCTCCCGCGACGGTGCCCAGGTAGGAACCGCGTCCGCCGAGGATGTAGGTCCCGCCGATCACGACGGCGGCGATCGATTGGAACAGATATGGGTCGCCCATGCCGATCGTGGCGCCGCCGCCGAACCCGGCG
The DNA here is from genome assembly GCA_963777335.1 of uncultured Solirubrobacterales bacterium. Taxonomy (GTDB): domain Bacteria; phylum Actinomycetota; class Thermoleophilia; order Solirubrobacterales; family Solirubrobacteraceae; genus Palsa-465. The sequence goes on along the minus strand of CAVZQD010000024.1, from coordinate 13,471 downwards.
AGAGCGATCCCGGCGATGGAGGCGAACAAGCCGCTGAGCGCGTACAGAGCGATCGTCACAACTTTGACGTTCACACCCGCCAGGTGAGAGACGCGCTCGGAGTTGCCCACCGAGTACACCCGACGCCCGAACGTGGTGAATGACAGCGTGAACGTCACGATCACGATCACCACCAGCCAGATCAACAGGCTCGTGTCGATCCCGAGCGTCTTGCCGGTCATGGCGTTGACCAGTGCGGTCGGCGGCGGTTTGGTGCACCCGCCGCAGGTCAGGCCGTGCGTGACTCCGAGCGACAGGCCCTGGATGATGCCGTCCATCCCGAGCGTCATCACCACCGCGGGCACCCCGAGCAGCGATATCCCAAGTCCGTTGGCCACGCCGCACGCCAGCCCGAACGCCACCCCCACCGCGATCCCGAGTGCGAGACGGCTGTCAGATCCGTTGGCGACGGCGACCATCAGGATCGCCGCCCCGTTCAGGACCCACGGCACGGACAGGTCGATGCCCCCGATCAGGATCACGAACGTCTGCCCGGCCGCCACGATCCCCACGAACGAGGAGACCTCGAGGATCTGCTGGATCCCGCTCGAGCTCGCGAACCCGGGCTTGAGGATGTCGCCGATCACGAACAGCGCGATCGCCGCGATGAAGCCGTAGAGGATCTTCCGGCGATCCGAGTTGAGGGCCAGCCGCAGCGCGCCGGGAGCCCGCGGGGAGGAGGAAGTCGAGCTCATCTTCGCTTCACCAGGACACGACCGAGCAGCGTGGTGGCGCCGACCGCCACCACCAGGAACAGCCCCTGGTAGAAGGGCTGGAACAGCGGGTCGATGTTCGCGAAGAACAGCACGTCGACGAGCACCGTGAGCACGAACGCGCCGCAGATCGCGCCGACCGCGCTGCCACGGCCGCCGAACAGAGACACGCCGCCGACGACCGCGGCCGCGATCGAGGACAGCGTGAACACGTCGCCTCCGGTGGCGTCGCCGCCGGTCGTGGTCGTCGCCAGCGCGATGCCCGCCGCCGCGGCGAGCATTCCCGACAGCACGTAGACGAGCACCTTGGTCCGAGCCACCGGCACGGAGTTGGCGCGTGCCGCCGTCTCGTCGTTGCCCACGGCGAAGATGTGCACCCCGAGGCGGGTGCGGCGGAAGGCGACCCAGGCCAGGGCCAGCAGGACGATGTAGATCAGCGCGGTCGGCGCGTTCGGGTTGAGGAACAGGCTCGTGTAGCCGCCCGCCACGTGTCCCCCGGGCGAGGGCAGCACCCACAGCGCGAGACCCTGGAAGATCGAGAGCGTCCCGAGCGTGACCAGGATCGGCTGAATCCGCCCGTAAGCGACCAGCACGCCGTTGAGCAGGCCTCCGGCCGCCCCGACGAGCAGGATGAGCACCGTCCACAGGACTTCGGTGGCGAGGCCTCCCTGGAGCTTGAGCGCCGCCAGCGAGTTCGTCAGGTCCATCATGCCGCCGATCGACAGGTCGATGCCGCGCGTCAGGATGACCAGGCTCTGACCGACCGCTGCGAGCGACAGGGGGAGGGCGTGGTCGGTGATCGACGCGGCCTCGAATGTTCCCGGGAAGGCGCGCAGCGATCCCATGTACAGCACGATGTAGATGACCAGCATCGCCACCAGCAACGTCCCGGCGACCACGAGTGAGGCGTTCTGGGCCGCCAGCTGGCGCCCGCGGCCGGCCGATGCGGCGGGCTCGCCGCCGCCACCGCGGCCGCGCGTGCCCAGGGCTCCCTCAAGCATGGGTCTCCTCCCGGAACGAGGCGCCGATGATGTCCTCGGCCGATATCTCCGGCCCGTCGAGCTCCTTGGCCACCGTGCCCTCGCGGAGCACGAGCACGCGATGGCACAGATGGGCGACCTCCTCAGTGTCCGAGGAGTAGAACAGGATCCCGTGGCCGTCGGCTGCAAGCTTGATGATGAGCTCGTAGATGTCCTGCTTGGTGGCCACGTCGACGCCGCGCGTGACGTCGTACAGGAGCAGGATCTGGGACTCGGCCAGCAGCCAGCGCCCGAGCAGCACCTTCTGCTGGTTGCCGCCGCTGAGCGTGCTCACCGGCTGGCCGGGCCGGCGGGCGTCGATCCCGAGCCGATCGATCATGCCCGCGGCGGCGTGGCGCTCGCCGCCCCGGCGGATCACGCCGACGGCGGAGATTCGGCGGAGGATCGGCAGCGTCAGGTTCTCGCGCACCCCCATCGGCAGCAGCAGCCCCTCGGCCTGGCGGTCCTGGGGGATGAACGCGATGCCGGCGTGGATGGCGTCGCGCGGGCTGTGCAATCGCTTGGCCTGGCCGCGGATCTTGAGCTCTCCGCCGGCCGTGGTGAGCCCGAACAGAGCCTGGAACAGCTCGCGTTGACCCTGTCCCTCGAGCCCGCCGATCCCGAGTATCTCGCCCTCGTGCACTGACAGCGACACGCCGTTCAGGCCGGGCGCTCTCAGGTCATCGGCCTCGAGCAGAACGTCGTCGCCGGGCTTCTCGTCGGGCTCGGTGTAGGCAGTCGACACCTCGCGGCCGGTCATCAACTTGACCGCCTCCTCCTCGCTCAGTTGCTCGTGAGTGCCAACGTCCGTGCCGTTGCGAAACAGGGTGATCCGGTCGGCGAGGTCGGTCACCTCACTCCAGCGGTGGGAGGTGAAGACGACGCAAGCTCCCTCGTCGCGCATGCGGCGAACGAGGCCGAACAGCCACTCCACCTCGCGTTTGGACAGGGCGGAGGTGGGCTCGTCGAGGATCAGCACCTCCGGCTCGCGCATCACCGCGCGGACGATCTCGACGAGCTGCTGCTGTGCCAGGGGGAGATTCTCGACGAGCTCGCCGGGGTCGACCGAGTCGACCTCGTGCTCGGCCAGCAGGTCCGCGGCCGCAGCCGGCAGCTCGCGCCGGCGGATCAACCCCAGGCTGCCGCGGGGCTCGCGGCCCATCAGCAGGTTCTCGGCCACCGTCATGCGCGGGAGCAGCGTCAGTTCCTGGAACACCGTCGCGACGCCGCGTCGCAGCGCGTCCTCGGGTGAGCGGAGCCGGACCTCCTCGGAGCCGATCAGCAGTCGTCCGTCGTCCGGGCGGATCACGCCGGCCAGCGCCTTGATCATCGTGCTCTTGCCCGCGCCGTTCTCGCCCACCAGCGCGTGGACTTCTCCGCGGACGGCGCAGAACGTGGCGTCGTCGAGCGCGAGGACGCCGCCGTAGGCCTTGCGCAGGCCGGCGCCCTCGATCGCGTTGCCGTTGCGGTCGGCGTCGCTCATGCGGCGGGGAGGCGGACGTTCATGGTCGGTCGGGTGGCCTTGCCGGTCAGGACGCTGGCGAGCGGGACGTCGACGAGGTGCGCGGGGGTGATGTCGGTGATCGGCGTGAAGAACGCGTCCGGCAGTTTCGGGAATACGTTCAGTCCCGGCTTGATCGTCGCGTTTGTGGCGGTTTGGAAGGGAACCGTGAGGTTCTTCCGCGGGTACTCGTGGCGCAGGATCCGCCGCGCCAGCTCGAGCGCCAGCAACACGAGGTACGTGGGCTGGCCGATCGAGTACCCCGGCACCTTCTTGCCGGTCTTGGCGCCGCTCATGAACGCCCTGAATCCGTTTTCGGATTCGCCGGCCGTCGGCGGCAGTGGACGCCCCGCGGCCAGGAATGCCTTGAGGATGCCGTCGGTGCCGCCCTGCGCCCAGATGCCGTCGATCTTGGGCAACGAGGGAAGCACGGCCGCCGTATTCGTCTGGGCGACGCTCGAGTCCCACATCCCCGAGTACTTGTTGACCACCTTGATCTCCGGATGCTTGGCAAAGACCGACATTCCACCCGCGGTGCGCTTGGTGTCAACGAATGTCCCGGGCACGCCGGTCACCATGATCACGTTCCCCTTGCCGCCGATCTCACGCACCAGCCACTGGGCGAGATCGCGTCCGAACGCGAACTGGTCGGTGTTGACCTGCAGCGCGCCCGGCGCGGTGACGATGTTGTCGAACGACACGACCAGGATGCCGCGGTCGATCGCCTGGCGCACGACCCCGTTCAGCCCCGTCGGCGACGCCGCGTCGATCACGATCGCGTCGACCTTGGCGGCGATCAGGTTCGAGAGCTGCTGGGCCTGGTCGGACATGTCGTTGCTGGCGTTGTAGACCTCGCCGTAGACCTGCGAGCGGTACGGCTCGGCGCCCAGCGCCGCCCGGTAGGTGTTCTCCATCTCGAGCCGCCAGGTGTTGCCGATCGAGGAGTTCGCCAGCGGGATCTTCAGCTTGTCCTTGACCCGGGCGCCGGCCGCGCCGGCACAGCCCGCCGTGCCGAGTGCCATCAGTCCGGCGGCCGCGCGCGCACCGCCGCCGATGAAGCGCCGGCGCGTCAGCACAGCCGCCGTGGGCACGTGCTCCTCTCCATCTCGGTGGTAGCGATACCCAAGCCGATGGCCGACAAACCGTCACCTTTGGAAACAGTGTCAGCGCGGTAACCTGCGCGCCGCGATGACAGCGGTCGTCAGAGTCGCGATCGTCGTTCCGCTCGAGTCGGAGCTGGTCGAGCCGATCCGGGCGGTCGACTCGCGCGTCGAGGTCGTCTACGAGCCCGGCCTGCTGCCGCCCACCCGATACCCGAACGACCACCGCGGCGTCGACGATTTCCGGCGGACCCCGGAGGGCGAGCGTCGCTGGTGGGAAATGGTCAGTGCTGCCGAGGTGCTGTTCGGTATCCCCGGTGATTCACCGGAAGGGTTGGCTTCGGCGGTTCGCGCCGGCCCTGGGCTCCGATGGGTCCAGGCCACCGCGGCCGGCGCCGGCGAGCAGCTCGCTTCCGCGGGCCTCTCCGCGAACGATCTGCGCCGCGTCACCGTGACCAGCGCCGCGGGTGTGCACGCCGGACCGCTCGCGGAGTTCGCGCTGCTGGGTCTGCTGGCGTTCGCCAAGGACGTTCCGCGGCTACTCGCCGATCAGCGAGAGCGCCGCTGGGGTCACTATCCCGTCGAGGAGCTGCATGGCCAGACCCTCCTGATCGTCGGCCTCGGGCACATCGGCGCGGCGGTGGCGCGGCTGGCATCGGCGTTCGGGATGCGGGTGATCGGACTCAACCGCTCCGGCGGGGGCGACTATCCCGACGTCGATGAGCTGGCGGGCATCGAGACGCTCCGAAACCGGCTCCCGGAAGCCGACGCGATCGTGATGTCACTTCCGCTGACCGACGCGACCCGGGGCCTGATCGACGCGGCCGCCATCGCCGCGATCAAGCCCGGCGCCACGCTGGTCAACATCGGCCGGGGCGCCGTCGTCGACGAGGACGCTCTGATCGAGGCGCTTCGGGGCGGAAGACTTGCCGGCGCGGCACTCGACGTGTTCGCCGCCGAGCCGCTCGACGCCGACAGCCCGCTGTGGGAGCTGCCCAACGTCCTGCTCAGTCCGCACACCGCGGGGCTGTCGATGCACGAGAACGAGCGCATCGTGGCGCTGTTCGTCGACAACCTTCGCCGCTACCTGCGCGGCGACGAGCTGCTGAACCGGGTCGACCCCGAGCTCTTGTACTAGACGCGTTGGACGATTTCACGGGCAGGCCAGCCGCCGCTCGAAGCAGCGGGCTGCACTCACGCGGGCAGGGCGGCCTGCCGCCCTCGATCAGCGAACCCGACCCCGACGTCGTCAAACTCACCTCGCGCGAGGCTCAGATCGTCAAGCTCGCCTCCGAGGGAATGTCCAACCCGGAGATCGCCGAACGACTCGTGCTCTCCGTGCGGACGGTCGAATCTCATCTCTACCGCACGATGCAAAAGCTCGGGGTCAGCGACCGGCGCGACCTCCGATAGCCGGCGACGATTGCCTTCAACCAGTCTCGTAGACGTTGTCAGCGATCGCGGCTTCGTCGTCGAGCACCTTGATGACGTCCTCGATCGCCTTGATCGGCCCGTAGTGGTTGACGAAGACCGCGAATGCGTATTTCCGCCCGCTTCTGGCGTCGATATAGCCGGCGACTACCTCGGCGTTCAGCTGTCCGTCCTGGATCGTCGTGCCCGTCTTGGCGAATACATGGCCGCGGGCGGGTAGTTGTCGTCCCGTCAGCGCCAGCGAGCCGTCCACCCCGAGCACGGGCAACGCCTGGTGGAACGGGCGGGCGACTCGGGTGTGGCTCATCACCGTGAGCAGCTTGACGATCGCGCGAGGTGTGGCCTTGCTGTCGGGGGAACCGCTGCCGTTGGTGGGGAAGCTGAAGTCGCGCGGCCGGAGGCCGATCTGGCGGATCAGAGTCCGGCGCTCCACCGTGAGCGCGCCGTGCAGCGTCCGCTGACCGTAGGTGAGGCCGAAGTTCGTCAGACTGAGATTGGCGCCGAGGTTGAGGCTCACCTTCAGGATCAGCTTCGCTTGTTGGGCGTAGGGCGCCGATACGAACCTCGCCACGCGCGTATCGGTGGGGTATGCTCCGCGCAGCGGGCAATTTCCACGTCGGGTTCTCCGTGACCGTCGGGGCGCGCACGGTGACGCCGACTCGCCTCAGCGCTTCGATGAACGCAATCCGGGCGAAGCTCTCGGGGTCCTCGATTCGGAACGTCCCGACGAACCTCGGCGAACCCGAGAGTGGCGCCCTGTATCCGACCGGGATCTGCCCCGAGATCACGCCGCTGCAGCCGGGCCGCCCGACGCACCTAACCAGCCCGGTAACCGTCCCACCTGTAGGCACCCGAACCTCCGGCAGTGAGACGTCGGCTTTCCGCTCCCCGCGCGACCGTCTCCACAGTGCCGCGAACGCGAAATGCGGCACTCTTCGGTCGGTACTCGACGCGCGCCGGTCGACCGGGCGTCGTGGGGGTGACCGTCACGTCGATCATGTCCTCATTGATCATCGTGGGAGTGATCAGGAGGTAGTTGTTCGGGACCCGATAGCTTCGAAACAGCCGGTCATCGACGACCACATCTCCGCTCAGCGATTTGATTCCGCTCGCGCGGACCTGGCGAGCGAGCACGTCGAGACCGTGCAGGGGGTCCTGCGGCGTGAGGATCGCGGTGCCGAGATTGTTCGCGTCGTTGTGGTCGAAGTTCGTGTACGCCACATCCCCGTTGCGTTTCAGGCGCCCACCGAGGGTCAGGTCACCCCCTCCGACGAAGTACGAGGTTGCCGTGCAGCCGCCCTTGAGCGTCGATCCGCCCACGCCGATATACCGCGGTCGTGAAGCGGTGATTGGCGCCGAGCCGTCTCAGCGCGAGACCTACCGAGAACAGCTTGCGCACCGAGCCGGTGAACGCCAGCCGATCAGGCGCGAGCGTATAGAGCGTCTTGCCGGTTTCGAGGTCGGTGACGATGAGGCTCCAGCTCGCGTGTGCGTATCGCGCCTGCTGCATGATCTCGTTGACGGGAGCCGGCAGGCCGGTCGAGGCGCGTGCGCTGCGTGAGCTACCGCTGCCGTCGGTTGTCGCCAAGGCGGAGCGTTCGAGGACGGCGACCAGCGACCCGATCCCAGCGAGAATCACACACGCGGCCCGCCGGATGTGCTTCTTCCTCGTCCGATACCGCGACAACTCGCGCACAGGTGGCCACCCGCGGATGATCTCCGGGTCAGCGCACCGAGACAATGGGGACATCCCCATGCGGATCCCCATATTTCGGATCTGACCGGGAATCGTCGGTCACCCGTTCATACGGAGCGATCAGAAGCCGCTGGACGGCGTCGGGCATCTGTCTCGCCTCAAAATCATGGGGATCGGTACAGGGTGATCCCCATTGTGCGCGGCAGACCGCGAATCAATCATCCCGTCGTGTGGCTGGAGGCTGTCTGCCGCGCTCAGCGGTCCGGACAACCTCCGACCAGCGAGGAGGCAGTGTTGAGCTTGCGACCGACTCATACCTTGCGGACGATCCTCGTCGTCGGCTTCGTCCTGGCGAGCTGCGTCGGCGGCGACCGCGGCCGACGCACCGGTTCCGGCAGGTGTTCGAGGCGGTGCTGCACCGGGTTTTGAGCAAGCCGCTGTATGCGCACAGCACCTGGGGCTATGAGGTGATCGACCAGAGCACCGGGCAGCTGCTTCTCGGCCAGAATGTGGACAAGACATTCGTCACGGGCTCGATCCTCAAGCTGTACTCGACCGCGGCGGCGCTGAATGCGCTCGGGCCGAATTACCGCTTTCGCACCCCCGTGTATCGGCGAGGACGAGGTGCGCGACGGCGTATTGAGAGGAGACCTGGTGCTGGTCGCCTCGGGCGACTTCAGCTTCGGCTTGCGTGACCGGCGCAACGGAACGCTGGCGTACAACAACGCGCCCGAGATCGATCACAACTATGCGGACACCGGGCTACCAGGTCCGGCGCTGGTGCCTCACAGCGACCCGCTCGCCGGGGTCAACCAGCTGGCCAGGCAGGTTCGTGCCGCGGGCATCCGATCGGTCCGGGGCAACGTGATCATCGACGACCGGCTGTTTCAGACTTTCAGCGGCTGGCCGGACGGGCTGATCTCGCCGATCTGGATCAATGAGAACGTCATCGACATCGTCACGGCGCCGACCTCCCCAGGTCGACCGGCGCGTATCAGTGGCGACCTCGAACCTCGGCCGTGCGGGTCGTCTCGACGTTCGCACGGTGAAAGGACCCGGGTCGCCGCTGACCGTCGACGCCCCGCGGGCGGGGCTGGTGCGCATTCGAGGCCAGATCAGTGTCACCAGCAAGCCGATCTTGAGCATCTGGCAGATCCCCGACCCGGCTGCGTTCGCGCGCACCGCATTCATCGAGGCACTCCGCCGCGCCGGTGTGGGCGTGAGCGCCCGCGCGACGGCGCCGACCCGACGGCACTCCTACCGGGCAGCCGCTCGTACCCGCGCAGTTCGCGCGTTGCCGAACGGGTCTCACCGCCGCTGTCCCAGTTCATCAAGGTCATCCTCAAAGTGAGCTACAACCGCGGAGCGGACGACATGGTCTGCCTGGCCGCGGTGGCGATCGGAAGCCGCAACTGCATCGCCGGCCTGCGAAGCGAGCAGGCCATGATCGGCCGATTCGGCGTTTCGCCCGTCACGACGCTCCTGTTTGACGGCGCCGGCTCATCCGAATACGACCGCAGTACCCTGCGCGACTTCACCACCTTCCTGAGGCGGGTCACTACCGCGCCGTGGGCCGCCGCTCTGCACGACGGCCTACCGATCCTGGGTGTCGACGGGACATTTGCGACCAACCAGAGAGGCACCCCGGCCGCCGGGCACGTGTTCGTCAAGAGCGGCACTCGCGGTTCGACCTCTCCCGCCGACGGACGAGGGATCCTGTCGGCCATCACTCAGGCCGGATACATCGACGCCCACAGCGGCCGGAAGCTGATCTTTGGGCTGTTCCTGCGCGACCTGCCCATCAGCCCCGACGTGCACGAGTTCGCAGAGGCCGATGACGCCCAGGGCGCCATCGAGCGGCATTCCAAGAGGGCTACTGAGTCGCCGTATCCGGCCGCATTTGCCTTCAAGCCGCACAGGAGTCATGCTTGCTTTTAGTGGAGGCGATCCGGGGATCGACGGCAACGGCCCACGCTCGCGCCCCCGCGGCGGCCTGGGGACCACGCCCGCGGCTTGGCCTCGGATTCCGTGAAGTCGTTTGGCGTGATCGGGCAGGCGCTGGCGACGGGACCGATCTTCTCCGCGGGATTCCTCTCGGGCACGGTCGCGGTGTTCGCGGGGTTCAACACGCCGCTGTCCGTGCTGCTCGCGGCGCTCGGGGCGGTGGCGCTGGCCTACGTTCTGGCGCTCTACGGACGTCGGTTCGCCGGCGCGGGTGCCGTCTACGAGTACCTCGTGCGAGGTGTCCATCCCTCGATCGGGATCCTCGGGGCTGGGACCTACCTGCTCGGGCTTCTGTTTCTCGGCGCCGGTGGAGGGATTTATCGGCGAGGGCTATCTGGCGAACAACCTGCTCGCCGGCGAGTTGCACGTCGATATCGGCTGGGCCTTCTGGGCACTCGTGTCGCTCGCCGCGGTGCTCACGATCAACTATCTCGGCGTCAGGATCGGCATCCGAGCGATTGTCGCGACGGCGGCGCTTTCGATCGTGCCATTCCTCGTGATCACGGTCGCGATCATCGCCGCAGGAGGTGCCGACGACAACTCGCTGGCCGTTTTCGACCCCGGACAGACGTCGTGGAATGCCACCTTCCACGGCATTCTGTTCGCGATCTCGCTATTCATCGGCTTTGAAACGGTGGCAGCGCTGGGCGAGGAGGCGAGTTTCCCCACCGCTCGATCCCCAGGGCGCTGCTTGCCTCCATCATCCTGTTCGCCGGCTTTTATCTGCTGGTCACCTATGCGGGCGCGATCGGGTTCGGGAAGGTCGCGGCGCAAGGCGTGTGGTACTCGTCCGGCAACCCGTTCGGACTGCTTGGCCGGCGCTACGTGGGCCACTCGCTCGGCTGGATCGTCAGTCTGACGATCGTGATCGACCTGTTTTCGGTGTGCATCGCGTTCACGCTGGCGGCCTCCAGGGTCCTGATGACCTTGGGCCGCGATGGTCTGTTGCCACGCGGTCTGGCACGGACCTCCAACCATTTCCACACGCCGACGGCCGGGCTTGCCGTGATCGCGATCTGGACCCTGCTGCTGATCGCGTGGACTGCGACCAGTCGCTATGGAAACGCGGTCCACACGCCCAACGTCCTAGAGGCCGTGTTGATCCTCTCAGGGACCGGCAGCTACCTGATCACGCTCGTCTACCTGATGCTCGCCGCCGGGGGCGTCTGGTTGTTGCAGGCCGAGCGCGGTCGAGGAGGCGTGTGGTGGAAGTTCCCGGTCATGCTCACCGCGATCGCGGTGCCGATCCTGTCGTTCGATGGCTCGCTGAATCCGTTCCCCGGCTTTCCCAACGACATCGGCGTCTACCTCGCAGCCGGGAGCGTGTGCATCGCGATCGTCTGGTACTGCGCGCTGCGGGTGTGGCGCGCCCCGTTCGTCGGCGGAGCGGCGGCGCGAGCCAACGTCATCGCCGGCGCCGGCACATCGACAGCTCGGAGTGAGCGCTGAGGGGTTGCGGACCGAACCGACTTCGGGGCGGCTGCTTCATCAGAGCGGTCCAGTCCGCCTTGCGAGCACGTTGACCTTCATCGTCCCCCGGCTGTCGTTGGCCGGGTCGGCGCCGAGCATCAGCACGTAGATCGTGTGCAGCCCCGGGATGGTCGGCCGCCAGTCGAACTGCGCGTCTCCGCCCCTCTTTGGCCGCGCCGTCCTCGGTGATGCTGGCGATCTGATGCCCGGCCGACGGCGGCCGTCGTAGACGAGCACGGGCTGAATCGCGGCCGTGTTGGCGCGCGCGCTGTGTAGATCAGGCCGGTAACAGCCCGGCCGAGCGGGATCGAGGGGATCCTGGCGCGGGCTGTGAGGCGCACGTTGGTCGGGGTGCCATCGACCAGGCCGGCGGCTCGCAACCTGGCCCCGCTGGCTCGAGCGGTCCCAGCGGCCGCCGCGGCCCGTGATAGATGCCTACGGCGGCCGCGGACGCGGACGGACCGGAAGCCGGCGAGACCGTCGCGTTCGTGCTCGGCATGACGGTGATCGTTCCGTAGCCCTGGTTGTTCTGCCCGCAGGCGAGCGTCTCCGGCTGGCCGGTCATCGGATTCACGATCTTGCCGTCGACGACCGGGTTCGGAGGGGGATCGGGGTCGAGCGCGTCCTTCGGGGGGTAGGTTCGCCGCCCTTCCACGGGTGGATCTCATCCAGTGTGTTATCGGGATCGACGATCGCGAAGATCCGCCAGTCCTGTGCTCCCTTCCCGCTTGCCTTTGCGGTCCAGCCGGGCGACTAGACGGCTACTATCCCCTGCGACGGGATCGCCAGCGACATCACCTTTCCGATTAGCTCCGGCTTGCCGGTCGGCTTCAACCCCACCGCGTCGACGGGCACGGCGTAGAACTCGACTGGCACGGGGCGGGAGCCGACGAGGCTGAAGTCGTGGACCTGCACCTCGAAGGTGACCTTGTCGCCGGCCTTGGGGTCGCTCGCGTACGGGACCCCCGAGGTCGCTGGTGATTTCGGATCGTCGGGTTGTAACGCGTAGAAGCCGCGGATCAACTGGCGGCTCGAGAGCGTGCTGAACTTCGGCACGACCAGCTCGTGCACGTTGTCGTACTGCACGCATGTCGCGTGGGGCAGGTTCAGCGCCGGATCGGGCCGGCCGTAGAGCCGCTGCCAGAACTCCTTTGAACCCTTGTTCGAGGTCAGATCGACGCCGTGAGTCACCTTTGGCACGCCAGCGTCATCGTAGTAGTACGCAGTCCCACCCGGTAACCCTTGTTGGAGTCGATGGCTGGGATGGTGAGCAAGAACGACTTGCCCGAGGTGCTCGTGGTCGAGCCGGTATTGGCTTGAGCGAAGCTTCTGGCCGCCGTTGACTCCGACCGGAGGCTCGCCGCAGCCTTGAGCTTTCCCACCTCTTCGATGCCCGCTTCCACGCTAGCTCCCACCTTGACCTCAGTCCCCAGCTTCCAGCTGTTGCTGTCAGCGGTGGTGAACCCGGCGCCGGTCTGCCCGGCGTACTGAGCTCTTGCTTGAGCTCGCCCCCGCCAACCGAATCAACCGTGTTGAGGAGCGGCTGGATTCAGCACTGGCTCGCCGTCGGCGGCGGTGTAGTGGTAGCTACCCAGATCGGGGATGGCCACCTTACCGTCAACCAGTTTTGGATACACAGCGCGTCGCCGTTCTGCCAGCTCGGCTGATACCAGGCGAGATCGCGGCCATATCCATTGGACGGCTGGGCTTGGCCCGGGATCGTCACCTCATAGAAGGGCCGGCATCCGTCGCATGCGTTCGGAAACACCGGGCTGCCGTCGGGTTTCTTCAGCGGCGGCCCGAGGATCGGGTAGCGATACAGGTAATAGGTCAGGACGAACATGCCCTGCACGATGTCGTCGTCCGCCCCGGTCTGTGTCACCGTCGAGGCGATCTTGGTCGAAGAACTGGTTGAACTCACTGCTCGTACCAGACCAGTTCTTGGAAAACTTCTCCTTCGCCTCAAAGCTTCCTGCGGCGCTGGTGACTCCGGATAACCCAACTTTGAGGCTCGCGGACTGGGAAGCCTCCGCGTCGAGGCCGACGCTCCAGCCGGCCTTGGTGGTTGACTGAAACCCCTAGTCCTTCGTCTCGGACGAGCCCAACTCCACGGCAAACCCAGCGAAGCGCGAAACATTGACAAAGTGCCCATCCAGCCAATCGGCGCGCGCCCCCGGCTGCGCCGCGATCAACGTTGCCCGCACCAGCTTATTGACGGTCAAGACCAGCGGGGCGCCCACAGCCGGCGACGACGCCCTTGTGATCGTAGGCGGTGAGGACGTACTGGTCGCCCAGGAAAAGGAAGCGGGGAACGGCGAGATCGCGGCTCGCAGGAAGGTATCGATCAAGCTCGCTGGGTCCCGACCCCACCGGGGGTAGGGCGATCGCGATTCCCCAAGAGCCGCGGATTGCCACCGCTTCCCGCCCCGCGAACCCGCCTGCGGCCAGCGACAGCGGCAAATCGTCGCCGCGCTCCTCCGTGGCCCTTCTCAGCGCCT
>CAVZQD010000023.1:0-65713 GCA_963777335.1 uncultured Solirubrobacterales bacterium | reverse complement strand
ACTCCGGCGCGCCCGCGAGTGTAGCCCGCGGGGGCGGGGGCGGTCCGCGAGGCGGCGCCCATATGATCCAGCGGCGATGAGCGACCTTGGTCCGGCAGTCCAGACCGTCGTGCGGCGGTGCCTCGCGGTTAAGGAGGGCGAGGACGTCGTGGTCGTGGTCGATCGCGCGACGCGAGCGATCGGCGAGGCGCTCAGGGATGAGGCGGCAGCGACCGGCGCGGACGCCGTCCTGATGATCATGGACGAGCGCGCCACCGACGCCAGCGAGCCGCCGCGAGCGGTCGCGGCCGCGCTGGCGGCGTGCGACGTGTTCATCGCGCCGACCAGCAGGTCGCTCAGCCACACGAGCGCCCGTAAACACGCAACGGATAACGGAGCCCGCGGCGCGACGATGCCCGGCGTGACCGAGGACATGCTCGCCCGCGTGATGGCGGTCGACTTCGACGCGATGGCGTCGCGGTCCAAGGCCGTCGCGTCGTTGCTCGACTCGGGGACGCGGGCGCGGGTGACGTGCCCGCGCGGCACCGACCTCGAGCTCGCGCTGGACGGCCGGCCGGGGATCTCCGACGACGGGGAGCTCGGCGCGCCGGGTGATTTCGGGAATCTGCCCTGCGGCGAGGGGTTCGTCGCGCCGACGTACGGCGAGGGCAGCGTGGTCGCGTCTAGCGTCGCCCCGCTCGGGATCAGCGTGGACCCGGCGCGGCTCACGGTGGCGGAGGGCCGGATCGTCGCGGCCGACGGCGGGCTCGGCCCCGCGTTCATCGAGCTGCTGCTCGCGCACGGCGAGCTCGGGACCAACCTTGCCGAGCTCGGGGTCGGGACGAACGACCGGGCGCGGCTGACCGGCAACGTGCTGGAGGACGAGAAGATCCTCGGAACCGTGCATGTCGCGTTCGGCGCGAGCGCCGGGATCGGCGGCACCGTGTCGGTGCCGATCCATCTCGACGTCGTCGTCGTGGACGCGAGCCTCGAGGTCGATGGGCAAGCGGTGCTCGACCGCGGGCGCTACATGCTCGACTAGCACGGGCCGTGACCCTCCTCGCGATTCCGAACGTCTCGGAGGGCCGGGACGAGACCGCCGTAAAGCGAATAGCGCAAGCGTTCGACGCGCGACTGCTCGACGTCCACTCCGACCCCGACCACCATCGCAGCGTGTTCACGCTCGCCGGCGAACCCGGAAGCCTGGCCCAGGCGGTGCTGAGCGGCGCAACCGAAGTCGTCCGAAACGTCGACCTCGAAGAGCATCAAGGGATTCACCCGCGCGTGGGCGCGATCGACGTCGCCCCGATCGTGTACCTCGATCCGCAGGACCGGGGGGCCGCCTGCGCCGAGGCGCTCGTGCTCGGCGACCTGCTCGGCGACGAGCTCGAGCTGCCCGTGTTCCTGTACGGCGAGCTCGCCCAGGGACGGACGCGCGCCGAGCTGAGACGCGGCGGCCCGGCAACGCTGGCGAAAAGAATCGAATCAGGCGAGCTCCGTCCGGACTTCGGCCCGAACAAACTGCATCCAACCGCCGGCGTGGTGCTCGTCGCCGCCCGTCGACCGCTCGTCGCGTTCAACGTCGAGCTCGCACCTCCGGCGACGCTCGAAGACGCGAAATCAATCGCGGCGCGCATCCGCGAGGGCGGCGCCGAAGGACTCGAGTCGGTCCGCGCGATCGGCCTGTGGCTCGCGGCGCGCGACGTCGCGCAGGTCTCGACCAACATCGAGGACCACCGCACCACCCCGCTCGCGAACGTCGCCGAGGCGATCGCGCGCCACGCCACTCCGAGCCAGGCCGAGCTGGTCGGCCTCGCGCCGCGGGCTGCGTTCGACGGCTTCCCCGACCAACTGCCCGTCGCGAACCGCCGCACGGTCGAGGACGCCCTCGCGGAGTAGCGCGATCGTGCCTCCGGATACTAAGCTGCATTCACCATGGCCCAGACAAAACGCAAGCGCCGCACGAAGCACCGGGGGACGGCCGCCGGAACGATCCAGACAAGGGGTCGAACGGGTCGCCCGCCGGCAGACGAGGAAAAGAAGAAAGCGTCCCGGTTGGAGGCGCGCGAGCGCCGGCTGAACTCACCGCCGACCTGGAAAGCCTCGATCACGCGGGCCGCGATCGCGTCGGTGCTGATGTTCTTCTTCCTGGCGCTCGTAGGGCCGAAGAGCCACCGCATCGAGAGCGCCGCGCTGTTCGCGCTGTTCGCGCTCCTGATCTACATCCCGGGCGGCTACTGGATCGAGATGTTCATGTACCGCCGTCGGATGCAGAAGAAGCAGCAGGCCGCGCGCAAATGATCGACGTTCGCATGTTCACGGTCGGCCCGGTGCAGGAGAACTGTTTCATCGTGCGCCGCAAGGATGGCGCGACCGCGCTGATCGTCGACCCCGGCGACGAGGCACCGAAGCTGCTCGGCGCGCTCGACAGCCTCGGCATCGAAACCGTCGAGGCGATTCTGATCACGCACACCCACTTCGACCACATCGGCGCGGTGGCGCCCGTGGCCGAGGCGACCGGCGCCCCCGTGTACGTGCCGGAGCTCGAGAAAGAGGTCCTGGCCAACATCATGGACTACGTCCCATGGCCGGGCTTTGGCCCGTTCGAGAGCTATGACGCCGACCACACCGTGGGTGGCGGTGAGACGCTCGAGCTCGGGGGGTTCACGATCGACGTGGTCTTCACCCCCGGCCACAGTCCCGGGCACGTCACGTATGCGATCCCTGAGGAGGGCGCGATCTTCTCGGGCGACGTCCTGTTCCAGGGCTCGGTCGGGCGGGTCGATCTGCCCGGCGGCGACTGGCCGACGCTGCTGGCCTCGATCGAGAAGCTCACGAGCGACTATCCGCGCGAGACCACGGTCTATCCCGGCCACATGGGGATCACGACGCTCGGGCGCGAGCGCGCCACCAACCCGTTCCTGCGCGAGCTCGCGGAGCGGTGAACCTTCGGTGATTCAGGCCCCTCGCGGCACCTTCGACATCCTCCCGGAGTCGGCGGCGCAGCGGAAGGTCGCCGAGGAGCAGGCGGAGAAAATCCTCGGCGCGGCCGGCTACCGCCGCATCGAGACGCCCGCGTTCGAGGCGACCCAGCTGTTCGAGCGTGGGGTGGGGGAGGCCACCGACATCGTGCAGAAGGAGATGTACACCTTCGACGACGGCGCCGGGCGGTCGCTGACGCTCCGCCCGGAGATCACCGCGCCGGTGTGCCGGGCGTACCTCGAGCACGGGATGCACAAGCTCGCCCAGCCCGTCAAGTTCTGGTACCTGTCGAGCTGCTTTCGCGCGGAGGCGCCGCAGCGGGGGCGCTACCGGCAGTTCTGGCAGTTCGGCGCCGAGGCGATCGGCTCGGACTCACCCGAGACGGACGCCGAGCTGATCGTGCTCCTGGCCGAGCTGTTGGAGGCCGTCGGCGTCACGCACACCAGCCTGCGGCTGTCGAGCCTCGGCACGCCCGGCACCCGCGCCGATTACCGCGACGAGCTCACGGCATTCCTGCGGGCGCACGAGAGCGACCTGTCCAAGGACGTTCGCGACCGGATCGACCTCAACCCGATGCGCGCGTTCGACTCCAGCGACGCGGGTACCCAGGCGGTCATGCGCGACGCTCCTAAGCTGCTGGACCGACTCCACCCCGACGACGCCGAGCACTTCGACCAGGTCCGAGGGCTGCTCGACGACGCCGGTCTCAGCTACGACCTGGACCCGACTCTGGTGCGCGGCCTCGACTACTACACGCGCACCGTGTTCGAGTTCACCAGCGACGAACTCGGCGCGCAGTCGGGCGTCGGCGGTGGCGGCCGGTACGACGGCTTGATCGAGCTGCTCGACGGCCCCCGGACCCCGGCGTCGGGCTGGGCGGCCGGGGTCGAGCGGATGCTGCTGGCGACGCGCGCGCTCCCAACCGCGCCCGCGCTCGTCGACCTGTACGTAGCGCTCGCCAAGCGCGACGGCTCTCGGACGGCGTTCGAGCTGGCGGTCGATGCGCGCCGCGCGGGCCTCCAGGCACAGCTGGAGCTGGCCGGCCGCTCGCTCAAGGGGCAGCTCAAGCACGCGGACCGTATCGGCGCCCGGTACGTCGCGATCATCGGCGACAACGGAGTCGCCACGCTCAAGGACATGCAGTCCGGCGAGCAGCACGACACCGGCGTCGGCGACGTGATCCCCGAGATCCTGCGCGCGGGACGGCAGCCGTGAAGCACGCGCCGCGCCCGAACGACTACCGCGACGCCTGGTGCGGGCAGCTCACCGCCGATCGCGCCGACACCCCGGCGCGCGTTGCCGGCTGGGTGCACCGCCGGCGCGACCATGGCGGGCTGATCTTCATCGATCTGCGCGACCGCTCGGGGATCGTGCAGCTCGTGTTCGGACCCGAGCACGCGCCGGAAGCGCACGAGCGAGCCCACGCGCTCCGCTCCGAGGATGTGATCAGCGTCGCCGGAACCGTCACGCGGCGCGATCCTCAGAACGTCAACCCGAACCTCCCGACCGGCGAGATAGAGCTCGCGGTGTTCGAGCTCGAGATCCTCGCCGACGCCGAGACGCCCCCGTTCCCGCTGGACGAGGCCGCCGGCGTCGACGAGATCATCCGCCTGCGCCACCGCGCCCTGGACCTGCGCCGCACGCCTCTTGCGCGCGCCATCGCCCTCCGCCACCGAGTGATCGCGACGATGCGCGAGGTCCTCAACGAGCGCGACTTCCTCGAGATCGAGACGCCCTACCTGACCCGGTCGACCCCCGAGGGCGCGCGGGACTATCTCGTTCCGGCGCGGATCCAGCCGGGCTCTTTCTACGCGCTGCCCCAGTCGCCGCAGCTGTTCAAGCAGCTGTTGATGATCGGCGGGTTCGAGCGCTACTACCAGATCGCGCGCTGCTTCCGCGACGAGGACACCCGCGCCGACCGCCAGCCGGAGTTCACCCAGCTGGACGTCGAGATGGCGTTTGTCGAGGAGGACGACGTGATCGAATGCATGGAGGCGGTGATGGGCGCGGTGTTCGAGCGCGAGGGGTTCAACGTCCCGGCCCCGCCGTGGCCGCGCATGACGTTCGCCGAAGCGGTCTCGCGATACGGCATCGACCGTCCCGACACGCGCTTCGGGATCGAGCTGCACGATCTCGCCGACGCGCTCACCGGCACCGCGTTCAAGGTGTTCGCCGGCGCGCTCATCTCCGGCGGCGTTGTCCGCGGGCTCAACGCCGGCAAACGCGACCTGGCCCGATCCGATCTCGACGCACTCACCGAGCTGGCCAAGCAGCACGGCGCGAAGGGGCTCGTATGGGCCTTCGTCCAGGACGAGGGATGGCGCTCGCCGACCGCGAAGTTCCTCACCGAGGGGGAGATCGTCGCGGTGAACAAGCGCTTGGATGCGACACCCGGAGACTTGCTGCTGATCGTCGCCGACGAGATCACGACCGTCGGCCAGACGCTCAGCGCGCTGCGGATGGAGCTGGCCCGCCGGTTCGACCTGATCCCCGAAGGCCGCCACGACATACTCTGGGTGGTCGAGTTCCCGGCGTTCTTCTGGGACGACGGGGCGCAGCGCTGGGACGCCGCGCACCACCCGTTCACCGCGCCGTCGGGCGATATGAACGACCCGGCGCACCTGAGCTCGCGCGCGTACGACCTCGTCCTCGACGGCGCCGAGATCGGCGGCGGATCGATCCGTATCAACCGGCTCGACATCCAGCAGCGCGTGTTCGAGCTGCTCGGGATCGGCCCGGACGAGGCGAACGCCCGGTTCGGCTTCTTCCTGGACGCGCTCCGCTACGGAGCGCCGCCGCACGGCGGAATCGCGATGGGCATCGACCGGATCATCACCGCGCTCGCCGAGGTCGAGTCGATCCGCGATGTGATCGCGTTCCCGAAGGCCGCCAGCGGTGCCGATCCGCTGACCGGCGCGCCCGCCCCGGTCGATCCGGCGCAACTGCGCGAGCTGGGCCTTCGGCGCCTCTAGAGCCCGCTAGAGCGGGGCCATTCGTCCGCTCCAGTCCAGACGGGTCAAAGCCCAGGCCGCCCGTGCCGAACATTGGGCGTGATGGCAAGCCTCCCCCGACCCTTGATTGGGCTGCTCGTCGCGACCCTCGCCGCGTTCGGCCTGTGGTACGTCGAGCTCAAGCCGAGCTCGTCCTCGTCAGGTGGAAGTTCGCAGGCCGTCGGCGTCTACCAATCGGCGATCAACCAGGCCCACCAGGCCGTGACGGTCTCGGGTGCCGCCGACGCGAAGCTCGGCGCCCCGACCTCGACCGGGCCCGCGCCGAACTCGCCGACGACCGCGAACGCGACCACGGCGAAGGCAAGCCCGGCGACGGCCACCTCCGCGAAGGCCACTCCGCCGGGGAAGACCGCCGCCCCGGCCAAGCCCATCAGCGTGATCAAGAACGCGATCGAGACCCATAAGGTCGTCGCCGTGCTGTTCTACAACACGGCCGCCTCGGATGACCAGGCGATGGCCCACGAGCTCGCCGCGGTGCCGACCCACGGCGGCAAGGTCGTGAAGCTGGCGGTTCCGGTCAGCGAGCTCACGAGCTTCGGGATGATCACCCAGGGCTTCTATCCTCCCGGGCGATGGACGACATCGCCTTCGAGCATCACCTGACCTCGCCGCAGGGGCATCGTCGGATCCCCGCGGGGGCCTTCACCGCCACCGTCGACGGCGGTGCCTGCTGCGACCAGATCGCGCTCTCGCTCACCGTCGAGGCAGGTCGCGTGACCGACGCCGGATTCGACGCGCACGGGTGCGGCGCCGCCACCGCCGCGGGCAGCGCCGCGGTCACGCTGGCGCGGGGCGGCTCGGTGCTCGACGCGGCGCGGATCGGCGCCGCGGAGATCGCGGCCGAGCTCGGCGGCCTCAGCCCGGGCAAGCTGCACGCCGCCGAGGTCGCCGCCGACGCCCTCGCGCGATCGCTCGGTGCGGCCGTCCGCGAACGCGCGGCGCCGGCCCCGCTCGACGCGCCGGCAGCTCGCACGCTCGTCGCGATGAGCGGCGGCGTCGACAGCGCGGTGGCCGCACTGCTCTGCGCTCGCGAGGGCGAGACCGTCGCCGTCACGCTCGAGCTGTGGTCCGACCGCGAGAACGATGCCGAGCGGAGCTGCTGCTCGGCCTCGGCGGTCGCCCAGGCGCGGTCACTCGCGCACTCCATGGGCCTCGCGCACTTCACGATTGATCTGCGGGACGAGTTTCGCGCCGGCGTGGTCGAGCCGTTCATCGCCTCGTTCGCGGCCGGAGAGACCCCAAACCCATGCGTGGGCTGCAACGGACACGTGCGCCTCGATGCCATGCTGGACGTCGCCGACCGCCTCGGCGCCGGCCGGCTGGCCACCGGTCACTACGCGCGGATCGCCGAATCGGGCGACAGCGCCGGCCCGCTGCTCCGGACGGCGGCCGACGCCGCCAAGGATCAGACCTACATGCTCGCCGCGCTCTCGCCGCAGTCGCTGCGACGGATGTCGTTCCCGCTCGGGGAGCTGACCAAGCCCGAGGTCAGGGAGATCGCGGCGGCGGCGGGGCTGCCCGTCGCGAGCAAGGCCGACTCCATGGATCTGTGCTTCCTGGCCGGCACCAACCGCGCCCGGTTCCTGGCCCGCCACGGGGGACTCGGCGACGCCGCCGGCGCGATCGTCGACGTCGACGGCAACGTCGTCGGCCGGCATGACGGCCAGCACCGCTTCACGGTCGGACAGCGCCGCGGGATCGGGATCGCTGCGGGAGAGCCGCTGTACGTGGTCGGCAAGGACGCGACTCGCAACGAGGTGACCGTCGGACCCAGATCCGCGCTCCGCACGACCCGCGTCGCAGTTCGCAACGCGCGCCTGAGCCGCGCCGGCGCCCGGGTCGACAGGGTCAAGCTCCGCTACCGGTCGCGGCCGCTCGAGTGCCGCATCACGGGCGACCCACAGCCCGGCCGGCACTCCGCGCTCGAGATCGAGCTCGCCCAGGCCGTCGACGGTGCGGCGCCGGGTCAGCTCGCGTGCCTGATGGACGGAGAGCTCGTGGTCGGGTGGGGGACGATCACGCGCGCGGACGACAGCCGGCGCTACAGCGAGTCGAAGCCGGCGTTGCGCACCAGCATCAGCGCGTAGGCGGGCCAGAACACGCCGGTCTTCGGGGCGCCCTGCCGGCAGGGGCCGCCGGACTCGCCCGGGTTGGTCGTCCACGCGAACATGTCGACGTCCGGGAAGCCGGTGTCCGCGGTCGGGCGCGGGCCGAGCCCGCGGCCGGGTGGGTTGCAGAGGACCTCGTTGCCCTCGTGGGCGATGTCCGGCGGCCGCAGCGGCCCGCGTCCGTTCGTGCCCGTGTTGACGACGAAGTGCTTGCCCCCCGTGAGCGCCGAGATCTTCTCGCCGAATCTGATCTCGTTGGATGTCCAGTCGAAATGGGTGGCGTTGAGGAAGAAGCCCTGGATCTTGGCCACGCCCGAACGCCTGAGATAACGGGCGGCCTGCCTGGCGGTGAGCGCGTCGGCGGCGCCGGCGTCCAGGTAGATCACGAGGCGCGGGCAGTTCGCGGTCAGCGTGCTGATCGCGTACTGGAGCTCCTGTTCGCGGACGGCCTGACCGTGGCGGGAGAGGCACGGCATCGTGATGATCGAGTCGATCTCGAGGTACAGCACTGCGCGGTAGGAGCCGATCCCCTTCGCGAAGCCGTCGATGAAGCCCTCATAGCTCGCCACGTCCGCGCGCGAGTCGGACGCGTGGCCGCACCGTCCGTGCACGAGTCGGTAGGTGGCGATCAGGGGAACGGTCCCCGGCTCCTGCACGTTCGCACGCGTCAGGTAGCGCGAGACCGCGGTGGAGATGTTGGGAACGCCGTTGTGGCCGAAGCTGAACGACCCGAAGCGAGCGGTGCCCGGCTGCGACGAGATCGTGCTCAGCGCCGGGAAGCGCCGCGCCGCGTGCGCCACCTCGCTGTCGGCGTCGACGAAGAAGGTGGCGCCGATGAGCGGGTTGGCGGCGCCCGGAACGGTCGCCAGCGCCAGCGGGTTCTCGCGGTCGCGCGGGCTGACCGGATCGTTGTCGAGGATCGTCAGCACCGCCGTGTGGGGCGAGGCCATCCCGATCGGCGAGGCCCCGAACAAGGAGACCTCGATCGTCTTGGAGACGTCCTGCACGCCGTGGTCGACGATCGGAACGTCGAACGACATGCTCGCGACGCCGGCCGCGAAATCGAGCTCTCCCTTGACCGAGTGGAAATCGTCCGGGTCGACCGCGGTGCACTCGGCCGGGCCGCACGGGACACCGTCGCCGAGCGTGATGTAGCGGATCTGCGCAGCCTGCCGCGTGTTGCTTCGCTCGATCGTGATCACGGCTTGCCCGGCGTTCTCGTTCACGGTCAGCGACGAGGACTGAAGGCGGAAGCCGCCGGGATAGTTCTTGGCGCCGGCCGGTGGCGCGCGACCGCCGGCGATCAACAGCGCGCATGTGACGACGAGCCCGGACAGCAGTGCTGGGCGGTGCACCCCGACATCGTACGCCCGGGCCGCGGCGGCTTCGACCCCGACAGCCATCCGCCTACACTCACTACCTCCATGCCGCTCAAGCCGATGACCTCCGACGAGATCAGGAGCACGTACCTCGAGTTCTTCGAGGCGCGCGACCACTTGCGGCTGCCGTCCTCCTCGCTGGTCCCCGCCGAACACGATCCATCCGCGCTGTTCACGGTCGCGGGCATGCACCCGCTCAAGCCGTATTTCCAAGGCGTCGAGGCGCCGCCTCATCCGCACGTGACCACCTGTCAGAAGACCTTCCGCACGGTCGACATCGACATCATCGGCACGACCTCGCGGCATCTCACGTTCTTCGAGATGCTCGGCAACTTCTCGTTCGGCGACTACTTCAAGCGCGAGGCCGCGCGGTACGCCTGGGGGCTTTCGACCGAGGGCTTCGGATTCCCGGCCGACCAGATCTGGATCACCGTGTTCGCCGGCGACGACGAGCTGGGACTGGGGCCAGATCAGGAGGCGATCGACGCGTGGCTCGAGATCGGCGTTCCGCGCGAGCGGATCGTCGAGTGTCCCCGGTCCGAGAACTTCTGGCAGGCCGGTCCGACCGGGCCGTGCGGGCCGTGCTCAGAGCTGTACCTCGACCGGGGCCTCGAGTTCGGGGCCGCGGACGACCTTCCGGGCGGCGACAACGAGCGCTTCCTCGAGTACTGGAATCTCGTGTTCATGCAGTTCGACCAGAACCCGGTGAACACGCTGACGCCGCTCCCCGCGAAGAACATCGACACCGGCCTCGGGCTCAACCGCCTGGCCTCGATCCTCCAGGGCAAGCCGTCGATCTTCGAGACCGACCAGTTCTGGCCGCTGATCGAGCTGGGGCAGGACATGAGCGGCAGGCGCTACGGGCGGGACTATCCCATCGACCGCGCGCTCCGCCTGCTCGCCGACCACTCGCGGGCGATGACCTTCCTGATCGCCGACGGCGTGGTCCCATCAAACGAGGATCGCGGCTATGTGCTGCGCCGGATCATGCGCCGCGCGATCCAGCAGGGCCGTGCGCTCGAGCTCGGGCCCGGGTTCCTGTGTGTGTTCGCCGATCGCGTCACCGAGATCATGGGATCCGAGTACGGCGAGCTCCACCAGCAGCGCGACTCGATCCAGAAGTGGCTCGAGTCCGAGGAGGAGAGCTTCGGCCGGACGCTCGAGCAGGGCCTCAAGCGGCTCGACGAGCTGATCGAACGCGCACGGCTGACCGGCGCCGAGGGAATCGCCGCCGCCGATGCGTTTCTGTTGCACGACACGTACGGGTTTCCGATCGACCTGACGATCGAGCTGGTCGCCGAGCACGACCTCGGGGTCGACGAGGCGGGCTTCGAGGTCCTGATGGACGAGCAGCGCGAGCGGGCGAGAGCCAGCGCCGGCCGGTCCGCGACCGCCGACCAGCTGCGCGAGCGCGCAACCGCGCTCGCCGGCGACGCGGGGTTCGCCACCGACTTCGTCGGCTACGAGACCACCGATGCCGAGACCACGATCGGAGCGGCCGAGACCGACGACGGGCGCGTGCTCGTCAAGCTCGTCGAGTCCCCGTTCTACGCCACCGGCGGCGGCCAGGTCGCCGACTCCGGCTACGTCGAGTGCCTGCACGGCGACTGCCGCGCGCGCGTCGACGACGTTCTGCGGATCGGCAACGATCAAGTGCTCGCGCTCGTCGCGGAGCGGGGGACGATCGAGGCGGGCGAGCGCGTCTTTGCGCACGTGGACCGTGCCACCCGGCACGCGACCGAGTGCAACCACACCGCGACCCACCTGCTGCACGCCGCGCTGCGCCAGCGGCTCGGAACCCACGTGCGGCAGGCCGGCTCGTACGTCGGCCCGGACAAGTTGCGCTTCGACTTCACCCACGGCAAGGCACTCAGTCCCGAGGAGCTCGCCGACATCGAGGACCAGGTGAACCGGTGGATCCTTCGGAGCCAGCCGGTCCGCGCGCTCACGACGACGCTCGCGGAGGCGAAGCGGCTCGGCGCGATGGCTCTGTTCGGCGAGAAGTACGGCGACGTCGTGCGGATGGTCGAGGTCGGGGACGGCTCGTTCTCGCGCGAGCTGTGCGGCGGCACCCATGTCCGCAACTCGGCTCAGGTCGGGCTGTTCAAGGTGCTGAGCGAGGGGTCGAGCGCCGCCAACATGCGCCGGATCGAAGCGGTCACGGGTCCGGCGGCGGTTGAGCTGATGCGAAGCCACGACCGCACGCTGAGCGAGGCGGCGAGGGTCCTCCGGGTGCCGCCCGAGAACGTGCACGAAGCGGCCGCCGATTTGCGCGCGCGGGTGCGCCAACTCGAGAAGGACTCGCGCCGCGGCGCGACCGAGGACGCCATCGACGTCGAGCAGCTGGCCGCGGCCGCGGTCGAGCGCGACGGCGCCCGCGTGCTCGTCGCGACCGTGCCGGCGCCCGACGGCAAGGCGCTGCTCGACGTCGCCGACAAGCTCAAGAACAAACTCGGCGACGCCGCGATCGTGCTCGCGAGCACCGGCGAGAACCGCGTCGACCTGGTCGCGAGCGTGTCCCCGTCGCTGGTCGAGCGCGGTGTCCGAGCGGGGGAGATCGTGAAACTCGCCGCCGCAGAAGTCGGCGGCGGCGGTGGCGGCCGCGACACGCTCGCGCGCGCGGGCGGGCGCGACCCCGACGGGCTGCCGAAGGCGTTCGAGGTCGCGCTCGGGGCGATCGAGACGGCGCTCGGCACCTGACGTGTCCCGGGGTGACAAGCGGCTTGACAACTCCCACGAGCACCGGCGCCCGGTCCAGCGGGTAAGGTCATGCGCGTGCTTGCGCTCGATTACGGCCGGGCGCGGTGCGGTTGCGCGGTCAGCGACCCCACCGGAGTGCTCGCATCGCCGGTCGAATCCGTTCGGGCCCCGACGACACGCAGGGGGCTGGGGCGCCTGCGCGCGCTCGTCCGCGAGCTCGGCGTGGAGCGAGTAGTGGTGGGGCTGCCTTTGTCGCTGTCGGGTGGGGATTCGCCGCAGACGGTCGAGACGCGGGCGTTCGCGGCCCGGCTGAAGCAGGAGTTGGCGGTCCCGGTCGAGCTCCATGATGAGCGGTTCACGACCCGCTTGGCCGAGCGGACGGGCGGGCGGGCGGATGAGGACTCACGAGCGGCGGCGCACTTGTTGGAGAGCTGGCTGGCCAGCCAGCCAGGGGGAGGAGTGGGGGGAGGCTCGAGTCCGGGCGGGAAGGTCGCGGATGCCTGACGGCTACGAGCGAACCGCCGAGGAGCGCGACGAGGCGCGGCGCGATCGCGAGCGAACCGCGGCGCAGCGGGAACAGGCGCAGCGCGATCGCGAGCGGACCCGACCAGGCCGCCGGCCCAATGGCGCAGCCGGTCGCAGGCCGGCGCCGCAGCGCCGGCGGAGCGGCCGCCCGTCGCGCTTGCGTAAGTGGGGTGGCCGGTTCCTCGCGGTGCTCGCGCTGGCGCTTGCGGTCGGCGCAATCTGGTTCCTGGTCGAGCTGTACCAGCCGTTCCACGGCCCGCCGCACGGGAGCATCACGGTCACGATCCAGCCGCACTCGAGCTCCCGGGAGATCGGCGATCAGCTCGCGCGCGCCGGCGTGGTCTCGTCGGGCTTCTTCTTCGACCTGCGCGCGACACTCGCGGGCGAGCGCGGTGACATGCGCGCCGGCACCTACCACCTCCAGGAGGAGATGACCTACAGCAAGGCGCTGAAGGTGCTGACGACGGCTCCCGCCGGCCCCCCGACTGCGAACATCACGATCATCGAGGGCAGGACCCGGGCCCAGATCAACGATCTGCTGAGAGCCCAAGGCGTGACCGGGAGCTACTACGTCGCGACCCGTCATTCCCCGCTGATCAACTTTGCCGCGTACGGCGCGCCTCGGCACACGCCGGACCTCGAAGGGTTCTTGTTCCCGAACACCTACCAGCTGGTCGAGCCGATCAGCATCCCCGCGCTCGTCACCGACCAGCTGAAGACGTTCCGTTCGGAGTGGTCCCAGGTCAACCTCAGTTACGCCCGCAGCCGGCACCTGACGCCCTACGACGTGCTGATCATCGCCTCGATGGTGCAGGCCGAGGCCGCGACCGCCCACGACCGTCCGCTGATCGCCTCGGTGATCTACAACCGGCTCCGGCTCGGCATGCCGCTCCAGATCGACGCCACCACGCGATACGCGACCGGGAACTACACGAAGCCGCTCACGGACTCGCAGCTGAACTCGCACTCGCCCTACAACACGCGGATCCACAAGGGTCTGACCCCGACGCCGATCGACAATCCCGGCCTCGCGTCGATACAGGCCGCCGCCCATCCCGCGCGGACCAACTACCTGTACTTCGTGGTCAAGCCCTGCGGCAACGGCGAGCAGGTGTTCACCTCGAACTACACCCAGTTCCTCGCCGACGCGCAGAAGTACCAGCAGGCGCGCAGCGCGCACGGCGGGAAGTCGCCCGAGCGCTGCCCGTAGGTCAGACGTGGACGGCAACGCCGTGGACCGTCCCCGGATCCGCCTCGGCGTCGTCGGCTGGCCGGTCGCACACAGCCTCTCGCCCGGCATGCAGAACGCCGGACTCGAAGCCGTCGGACTCGGCGGCTGGCGCTATCAGCGGCTGCCGGTTCCCCCAGAGCTGTTCGACGACACGGTCGCGGCGCTGCCCGAGGTGGGGTTTCGCGGCGTCAACGTCACGATTCCGCACAAGCATGCGGCGCTGGCGCTGGCCACCGATCCGTCGCCGCGGGCGCTCGCGATCGGCGCCGCCAACACGCTCATGTTCGAGGACGGCGGCAGGATCCGCGCCGACAACACCGACGCGCCCGGGCTGATCGCGACGCTCCCGTTCTCGGCCCACGGGAGGACCGCGCTCGTGCTGGGTGCCGGCGGCAGCGCTCGCGCGGTCGTGTGGGGCCTGCTCGACGCCGGCGCGGGCGAGGTTCGGGTATGGAATCGCACCCCCGCGCGCGCCCGCGAGCTGTGCTCGGATCTGGGCGGCACGCCGGTCACGGGAGCCGGGCCGGCCGATCTGCTCGTCAACTGCACCTCTGTCGGGCTCGACCCGGCGCAGGAGGCGTTCAAGCCACTGCCGGTCGATGCCGATGACGTGACGAGTTACGAATGCGTGGTTGACCTCGTGTACCGGGATACTGAGACCCCGCTCGTGCAAGCCGCGCGAGCACGCCGCGTCCCCGTAGTCGGGGGGCGCGAACTGCTCGTGCGCCAAGGCGTCCTCAGCTTCGAGATGTTCACCGGTCGCGCCGCGCCGAGCGAGGTCATGCGGCAGGCGGCCGGTGCACGATGAGCGAGCACGATTCCGGCTTGCGCCTAGTCGAGCCCGATATCAGCGCCGACGATCATCAGGCCCAGATCACCGGCATTACACCACCGCGCCGGCGTGGCGGCTCGAGCCGGTTCCTCCCCGACGTCATCGTCGAGCTCGGCTTCGCTGACCAGGAGACCGTGAACCGCGCCGTCGAGGATGCGCGTTCGGCGAGCGTGCCGGCCGAGCGGGTCCTCCTCGACCAGCAGGCGATCACCTCCGAGCAGCTCTCGCGTGCGATCGCCGAGCGGTACGGCCTTGACCATCTCGACCTGGGCGTGTTCGGAGTCGACATGAGCGCCGCCAACCTGCTGAGCGCGGCGGCGGCCAAGCGCTACGGCGCCGTCCCCGTCTCGTATCTCGACGAGCACACTCTCCTTCTCGCGATGTCGGATCCGGCGAACGTCCTCGCGGTCGACGACATCGCGCTGCTCACCCACCTCGACGTGCGACCGGCGGTCGCCTCGGCGGAGGACATCACCGCGCTGATCATGCGCATGAACCGCTTCGAGGACGCGGTCGCCGAGGCCGTGGAGGAGAGCGAGGCGGGGGCGGCAATCGAGGAAGTCGTCGACCTGCGGGAAACCGCCGAAGACGCGCCGGTGATCAAGCTCGTGCACTCGATCATCGCGCAGGCGACCGAGCGCGGCGCCTCGGACATCCACTACGAGCCCCAGCCCGACGCGAGCGGCCGGTCGGCTCGCGAGATGCGCGTCCGAATGCGCGTCGACGGAGTGCTCACCGAGGCCACCACCGTCCCCAAGAAGATGGTGCCCGGCGAGGTCTCGCGCATCAAGATCATGGCCGATCTCGACATCGCCGAGCGCCGGATCCCGCAGGATGGACGCGTCGGCATGACCATTGACGGCCGTCACGTCGACGTACGCGTAGTCACAATCCCGAGCGTCCACGGGGAGGGCGTGGTCATGCGCATCCTCGATAAGGAGAGCATCCGCCTCGAGCTCGACAAGCTTGGGTTCCAGGAGCAGGAGCTCACCCGCTTCCGCCGCGCCTTCGCCCGGGCCTACGGCTGCGTGCTCGCCACCGGGCCGACCGGGTCCGGTAAGTCGACGTCGCTTTACGGCGCGCTCGCTGAGCTCAACACCCCGGAGAAGAACATCATCACGATCGAGGATCCGGTCGAATACCAGATCGGCGGGATAACGCAGGTCCAGGTCAACGCCAAGGCCGGCCTCACGTTCGCCGCCGGTCTGCGCTCGATGATGCGCGCGGACCCGGACATTCTGATGGTGGGCGAGATCCGCGACCGCGAGACCGCCCAGATCGCGATCGAGGGCGCGCTCACCGGCCACATGGTGCTCTCGACGCTGCACACCAACGACGCGCCGTCGGCGATCACCCGCCTGGTCGAGATGGGAATCGAGCCGTTCCTAGTCGCGTCCGCGATCGACTGCGTCGTCGCGCAGCGACTCGCGCGCACGTTGTGCGCGCACTGCAAGCAGCGCACGATGATCCCGGCCGAGGTGCTCCGCGACCACGGCTTCCCGGCCGAGTTCCCGATCGAGGCGTACGACTCCGGTGGTTGTGTGCGCTGCGGCGGGATGGGCTACCGAGGCCGGATCGGGCTGTACGAGGTGATGGTGATGTCCGAGGAGATCCGCTCGCTCACGCTCCAGCGCGCGTCCTCGGATCAACTCGGCGCCGCCGCGGTCCGCGAGGGAATGCGCCGGCTACGCGAGGATGGCCTGGACAAGGTCAAGCACGGCCTCACGTCGGTGGCCGAGATCGCCCGGGTCACCGGGACCGGTGGCGGTGGCGCTGGCGGAACGCTGTAGGCGACCCGGTGTCGCCGGCACGGGTGGGGCCTGAGCGTCCAGCGCGCGCGCAGGCGGTAAACGACATCGGTCGGATTGCCGATGGGTCCCCGAACTTCTCGACCCCAAGGACGGATACGAATGCAGCTCGATTTCGCCGACGTGTTGCTCGAGGTCATCGACCGCCGAGCTTCGGACCTGCACATCACGGCAGGTGCCCCGCCGACCGTCCGCGTTCGCGGCCGGCTCGTGCCGATGGACGGCTTCCCGGTGCTGACGCCGAACGACACGCGCGAGATCGTCTACTCGATCCTGTCCGAGGGACAGCGCCAACGGTTTGAGAACAACTGGCAGATCGACTTCGCCTACCAGATCCCCGGACGCGGCCGGTTCCGCGTCAACGCCTACTTCCAGCGCTCGGCGGTCGGAGCCGCGTTCCGTCTGATCCCGTTCGAGGTGGTCCCACTCGAGACGCTCGGCCTGCCGCCGGTCGTCGACGATTTCGCGAACAGGCCGCGCGGCCTGGTGCTGGTCACCGGGCCGACCGGCTCGGGCAAGTCGACCACGCTCGCGTCGCTGCTCGACGTGATCAACGGCAGCCGCGAGGAGCACATCATGACGATCGAGGACCCGATCGAGTTCCTCCATCATCACAAGAAGTGCATCGTCAACCAGCGCGAGCTCGGGTCTGACGCGATGAGCTTCGCGGACGCGCTCAAGGCAGCGCTCCGCCAGGACCCCGACGTGATCCTCGTCGGCGAAATGCGCGACCTCGAGACGATTGGCACCGCGCTGACCGCGGCCGAGACCGGCCACCTGGTGTTCGCCACGCTCCACACCCAGGACACGCCGCAGACGTCGACCGCATCATCGACGTGTTCCCGCCCGAGCAGCAGGGCCAGGTGCGGGCGCAGCTGTCGGTTGCGCTTCAGGGCATCGTGACCCAGACGCTGCTGCCCACAGCCGACGGCGCCGGCCGCTGCGTGGCGGCCGAGGTGCTCGTCCCAACCCCGGCGGTTCGCAACCTGATCCGCGAGGCCAAGACCCATCAGATCTACTCCGTGCTCCAGACCGGGGCCGCCCACGGCATGCAGACGATGGACGCCGCGCTCGCCCAGCTCGTGCGCGCCGGCAAGGTCAACCGTCAGCTCGCCGAGTCGCGAGCACACGCACCCGAAGAGCTCCGGCGCCTGCTGACGGGCATGGGCGCCGCGAGCGGCGGTTATCAGGCGGCCGCATAGCCATGGCCACGTATGTCTTCAAGGCGATGGACCTCGCCGGCGTCCAGGCCAAGGGCGAGGTCGAGGCCGACTCCAAGCAGGCGGTAGCCGAGCAGCTCAAGGAGCGCGGGCTGGTCGTCGTCGACATCGCCCACAAGTACCGCTCCAAGGAGCTGAACATCGAGCTGTTCTCGCGGGTCAACGCCAAGGACCTGGCGGTGGCCTCGCGCCAGCTCGCGACGATGGTCGCCTCGGGGATGTCGATCATGCGCGCGCTGCACGTGCTCGAGACACAGACCGGGTCAAAGGTCCTGCGCGACGCGGTCGCGGGCGTGCGCCACGATGTCGAGGCGGGGCTGTTGCTGTCCGACGCGATGGCTCGCCATCCCAAGGTGTTCGGGCCGCTGTACGTCGCGATGGTGCGCGCGGGCGAGACCGGGGGTGTGCTCGAGGAATGCCTGATGCGCGTCGCCGACCAGCTCGAGAAGGACGCCGCGCTGCGCCGCCAGGTACGCGCCGCGATGATCTACCCGGCGGTGGTCATCACGTTCGCGATCACGGTGCTGATGGCCCTGGTGGCGTTCCTGATCCCCGTGTTCGTCGGCGTGTTCAAGCAGTTCCCGGGCAAGCTGCCGGCGCTGACACAGTTCATGGTGAATTTCTCCCATTTAGTCACTCACCAGTGGTACATCCTGATCGTCGGCGTCGCGGCGGCGGTCGGTGGCTTCGTGTCAGTCAAGCGCTCGGCGCGAGGACGCGACGCGTGGGACGCGTTCAAGCTCCGCATCCCGATGAAGATCGGCGAGGTCGTGCAGAAGGTCGCGATCGCCCGCTGGTCGAGGACGCTGTCGGCGCTCACGTCCGCCGGCGTCCCGATCCTGCAGGCGCTCGAGATCACCGGCAAGACCGCGGGCAACGCGGTGATCGAGAAGTCGATGGCCGACGTGATCACCTCGGTCAAGGGCGGCGGCACGATCTCGGCGCCGCTGCGTCAGTGCTCGGTGTTCCCGGCGATGGTGTCGCAGATGGTCGGCGTCGGCGAGGAGACCGGCGCGCTCGACACGATGCTCGCGAAGATCGCGGACTTCTACGACAGCGAGGTCGAGGCAGCCGTCAAGGCGCTGACCTCGATCATGGAGCCGGTGATGATCATCTTCGTCGGCGGCATCGTCGGGGTGATCGTGATCAGCATGTACCTGCCGCTGTTCAGCATCTACAACTCGATCAAGTAGACGCTGCGGCCGCGCGTCCCTTCAGCGTCCCGTGCGACGTTCGGGCGTTGCCGCGGGTCGGAAGGTGATCGGGCGCGACAGGCCCTGAACGGACGCCGCGGCTCCGCTACGGCTTCGGCTGCCCGATGCGGCGGCGTCCGTCTCGCTATCGTCGCCGACGATGAGCGCGACGCCAGATGAAGGTAGAAGCGGGTGCACGCCGTGCCGGGGAACGGGGAGGCTGATCTCTGGCCTCGGCGGGCAGCCGCATGAGGTCCCGTGTCCCGTGGTGCGGGGGAACGGGGGAGTTCCAGCCGGGGCGCGACGCTCAGCAGACCGCACCCACTGACGCCGGCGGCTGATCACACATACGTCCAAACCCGGTCAAAATGCCGGTTTGGAGTGTCGATATCCGGAGTGCCAGAGTCACTCAGGTGCCAAGGGCAAACCACTCGCAAGGGTGGGACGCAAAGCCACGGGTCTCCGACGGATAGGAGGAAGCCGGGCTGCCACCAATACGGAGATGTGACTTCGTCATGGATGACTCCCGATTGGGGCCTTGGATCTGGCTAGACAGACCCAATCAAAATCCCAGGAGGGATCCATGCTCCATAAGCTGCGCCGTCGCGCCGAGGATGAGAAGGGTTTCACCCTGATCGAGCTACTCGTCGTGATTCTGATCATCGGCATTCTTGCCGCGATCGCCATTCCGACGTTCCTCAACCAGAAGAGCAAGGCCAACGACGCGTCGGCCGAGTCTCTGGCCCGGAACGCGGCAACCGCCGCCGAGACGTACGCTACCGACCAACAACGGTGGCTACGCCGGCGTCGGCTACGTCGGTCGCTGAACTCGATCGACGCCGAACGCTCAACATCAGTACGAGCAACGGCCAGGCCTACCTGCTGTCCGCCAGCGGCGACGCCAGCAGCTACACGGTCGTTGGCGAGTCCCCGACCGACACAGCGAGACGTTCACCCTCGTCGAACAACAACGGCATCGGAGACGCTTCGCCTGCGCGCCGGCCGGCACCGGTGCGGCTGCTCGAGCTGGCGGCACCTGGTAATCCGACGAGCTCGACGATCCCGTATGTGACCGAGGCGGCCTTCGGGCCGCCTCGGCTGCGCTTAACGCCGCGGAGGTCGAGGCGACCCGGTCGGCTGCCGATTACGCGGCACATGCGGCGACTCATCTTGGCGCTCCTCTCGCTGATCGCATTCGTGGCGCTCGCGGTCGTGCCGGCAACGGCCAGCGCCGACGTCGCCGGTCCGCCGCCCGACGTGGCGGCGCCGCTGTTCCTCGGTCACGAACCTGCAACGCGATCCCGCCCGGCTTCACGATCACCCCGGCTCAGGCGATCGCGATCGCCAAGACCTCGCCGACGATGCAGGCGATCCACCGCACGCATCATCCGCTCGCATGATCGCGTGTTCCTGTGGGTGCGCGAGCCACTACGAGATCTACTTCTTCTACCACGGCAAGGCTGATCGCCGACCAGACTCGTCGGGCCCGCACGGGCGGCTCGGGGCCGACCTACACCGGGCCGCTGATCGGCGGCGCTCTACGCCCGCGGCCACTACGGCGAGCATCTTCGACTCGCCCGTGGGTGCTGGTGCCGTTCACGCTGATGTTCCTGCTGCCGCTGCTCCTGCTGCGCGCGCCGCTCGTGGCTCGACCGGCTTCGACCTCGCGGTGCTGCTGACGCTTCGGCGTGTCCTACGCGCTGTTCGACACCACGCCACCTCGAGGCCGGGGTGTGGGCTGTTCTACCCGCCGCTGCTCTACCTGCTGGTGCAGGATGCTGATCCGCGGCTTCCGGGCCGCGGCCGCCGCGGCGGCCGGCTCGACTGCCGCCTGCCCGACGGCGGTGCTCGTGCTCGGGCTGCTCGCGCTCGTGGTCGGCGCGGATCGTCGTTCACGCTGCACCCGTCGGGCGTGCTCGACGTCGGCCACCGCGTCGGCGCTCGGCGCTACAAGATCCTGCACGGGCAGAGCATCTACTACTACTCGCTCGGCCACGGCGACACCTACGGCCCGCTCAACTACCTCGCCTACGTCCCCTTCGAGGCGATCTGGCCCGGGTCACTGGGGCTACCTGCCCGCCGCCCGCGCGGCCGACGATCACCTTCGACCTGCTCACGATCGCCGGCCTGATCCTCCTCGGGTTGCGCCTCCGCGCGCGGCCGCGACGGCGCCGCCTCGGCCTGCTGCTGGCCTGGCTGTGGGCGGCTTGCCCGTTCACCCTGCTCGGGATGGACAAGAGCACCAACGACGGTCTGGTCGCGCTGCTCGTCGTGCTGATCATGCTGTCGCTGGCCAAGCCCGATCAAGCGCGGCGTCCTGGTCGGGCTCGGCGCGGCGGCGAAGTTCTTCCCGGCGATCCTGCTGCCGCTGATCGCGGTCGGCCCCGGCGACGGCGACGCAGCGGCACGATCCGCAAGGTGCTGGCCGGGTTCGTGATCGCCGTCGGCGCCTCGATCGCGCTGTTCCTGCCGCCCGGCGGCCTGCAGGAGATGTGGGACCACACGATCGGCTTCCAGCTCACCCGCCCCGACGTGTTCTCGATCTGGGCGCTGCACCCGGCGCTCGCGCCGATCAAGGTCGCGGTCGAGGCGTTCGCGGTGATCCTCGCCGTGCTCGTCGCCTTCCGCCCGCGCGGCGCGCGGACGCCCGCCCAGGTGGCCGCGCTCGGCGCCGCCGCTGATCATCGCCGTGCAGCTGCCGGCCGTCCACTGGTTCTACCTGTACATCGTGTGGTTCCTGCCGCTCGTGCTGATCGCCGTGCTCGGCACCGACGCGCCGGCTGCGCGCGAGCCGAAGCGCTCGAGCGGCCGCCGAGCTCGAGCTGGATGAGCCGGCGAGCCCGAGCCGGCGCTCGCGGGCGGCGTGAGGGCCGGCGCGATGCCGCTCGCCTTCGCAGCCGCGTTCGCGGGCGTGTTCGGCGCCACGATCGGGTCGTTCCTGAACGTCGTCGCCTACCGCCTGCCGCGCCGCGAGTCGCTCGTCCAGCCGGGCTCGCGCTGCCCGGGCTGCGGGACCGCGATCAAGGCCTACGACAACGTGCCGGTGCTCGGCTGGCTGATGCTGCGCGGTCGCTGCCGCAGCTGCCAGACGCGCGATCTCGCCGCGCTATCCGATCGTCGAGGCGCTCACCGCGCGCGCTGGCCGTCGCCGTCGTCCTCACCAAGCACTCGGCCGCCGAGATCGTGCTCGGGCTCGTGCTCGATCGCGGTGCTCGTGCCGGTCGCGCTGATCGACCTCGAGCACCGGATCATCCCGAACAGGATCACCCTGCCGGCGGCCGTCGCCGCGGTGGCGATCGGCGCGGCGCTCGACCTGCGCGGCGTGCCCGAGCAGCTGATCGCCGGCGCCGGCGCCGGCGGCTTCCTGCTCGCTGTTCGCGCTCGCGTACCCGCGCGGGATGGGCATGGGCGACGTCAAGCTGGCCGCCGTGCTCGGGCTGTTCCTGGGCCGCTCGGTCGCCGTGGCGATCCTCGCCGGCGTCCTGCTCGGCGACGCGTCGTCGGCGCGGTCGTGATGGCGCGCGTCGGCGTCGAGAAGGGCCGCAAGACCGCGGTGCCGTTCGGGCCGTTCCTGGCGCTCGGCGGCGTCATCGGCGCTGCTCGCCGGCCCGGCGATCGTCCACTGGTACCTGCACGCCGGGCTCTGATGCGCGGCGCTCGGCCGACACTGGCGCGTTCCGCGCCGGGCGTTGCCGCTGCTGGCCGGCATCGCTCGTCGCGCTGCTCGCCGGCGTCGCGCTGACCGTGACTCACCATCCGGCCGCGTCCGGCGGTCGCCGCCGCGCGTGGCCATCCGCGGCCGCCATGCGCAACCGAACGGTCACGAGCGACCGCTGGCCGGTTCGCACTGGAACCAGCGTGACCGTGACCGCGATCGACGCACACCTCGTGCACGTCAGCTTCCTCGCGAACGGCCAGCTGGTCGCGGAAGTGGCGCGTCAACCGCAACGGTCACGTGCTCGTCGGAGCTCGACGACCGCGGCCATGCGCGGTGCCCTACGGCGATTGGATCGCGTATGAGCCGTCGCTGCTCGTCGGCCTGTGCGCGCTGTTCGTGCTGATGGCCGCCGTCGCGCCCCTGCGGCGATTGCGAAACCTCGACGTGGCCGCTGCGCTGTCGCTGGCGGTCCCCGTCGTGCTGTTCCAGCATCGGTACCTCGACCGCGAGCGTCGAGGCCGCGTGCCCGGGATGGCGTACCTGTTTGCTCGATGCGCGATGCAGAGGCCTCGGTCCGCGGCGCGCGAGTCACCGCCGTCGACGCCGCTGCTCGCGGTGATCACGCCGCGGTGCTCGACCCGGCGCGGCGCGTGCGGTGGCTACGTGTACTGCTGGTCGTCGCTCGCGCTCGTGTTCTTCATGGTGGGGGTGAGCTCACCCGACGCCGTCGACGTGATCTACGCGGTCATGGAAGGCGCGACCGCTGCTCGTTCACGGCGTCCTTCCGTACGGGCACATGCCGACCGGGATCATCCACGGCGACACCTATCCGATCTTGAGCTACGCCCTGTACGCGCCGCTGGCGCTGGTCGTCACCCGTTCGACTCGGTGTGGGACTCGGTCGACGCCGGGCTGGCGGTCGCGGTCCTGGCAGCGCTGGTCGCCGCGCTGGGCGATCTTCAGGACGACCGCCGGTCGCACGCCGCGCGTCGGGCGCGTGGCGGCCTGTCGAGGTCGAGGAGGCCGGCCTGCGCGCAGCGCTGGCGTGGCTCGCGTTCCCCTCCGTTTTGATCACCGTCTCGACCGGGACGACCGACGCCGTGCTCGCCGCGATGCTCGCGATCGCCGCTACTGCTCTGGCGCCGTCCGACGGCTTTGCACGGGATGCTCGCCGTCGCCGGCTGGTTCAAGCTGGCGCCGTTCGCGCTCGTGCCGCTGCCGCTGGCGCCGCTGCGCGGGCGAAGGCTCGTCTGCGGCGCTCGCCGCGATCGCCGCTCGTGTCGCTGCCGATGATCGCGCTGCTGGTGGCGCTCGGGGGGTTCGCACGGCCCGCGCGGAGATGATCCACGCGATCTCGTACCAGTTCACTCGAGGCTCCGCAGCAATCGCTGTGGAGCGCGCTCGGGATCGACGGCCTCCAGCCGCTGGCGCAGGGCGTGCGTACTCGGCCTGATCGCCGCCGCGTGGTGAGGCTCCGGCTAGAGCCGCGCGCTGGCGAGCGACCGAATCCCGGATGGCGGCGCTGACGCGCCGCGATCCTGATCGGCCTGCAGCTGACGCGCCGATTACTGGGCGTTCCTGTACCTGGCCTGGATCGGGCCGCTGGTCGGGGTCTCGCTGATGGCGAACCCGGGGACGGCCGCTGAGCTTGCCGCGGCCCGGAACGTCCACCGGCCTCGACATCCAGGACCTGGACGATCAGGCCGTCCAAGCTCGGCTACAGTCGGCCTCAACTTGTCGGGGGTAGCGGCCGATCACTTGGCCTGAGCCGCTATGGGTTATGCCAAGGGAAAATCAGTCGTGGGCCTCGACATCGAGCCCGGCTACGTGGCCGCGGTCGAGACGCGCCCGGGCCAGGTCGAGGTGGAGCGCGCCGCTACCACGGCGCTTCCGCGCCGGGCATCGTCCGTGACGGCGAGGTCATCGACGTCGAGACCCTTGCCGGCTCGCTACGCGAGCTGTTCGCCGCAGCACAAGCTCAGCCAGCGCGTTCGCCTCGGCGTAGCCAACCAGCGCATCGTGATGCGCACGCTCGATCTTCCACCGCTCAAGGGCGCCAAGGAGATCAACTCCGCGATCCGCTTCCAGGCCCCCGACCACATCCCGATGCCGCTCGAGCAGGCGGTGCTCGAGCATCACTCGCTCGGCGTCGTCGAGACTCGCCGACGGCCCCCGCACGCGCGTCGTCGTCGTCGCCGCCCGCCGCGACATGATCGAGCGCCTGCTCGAGGCCACGCGCAAGGCCGGGCTCCGCCCGACCGGGGTCGACCTCTCGGCGTTCGCGATGATCCGGGCGCTGTACCGGCCCGAGCTGACGCGGCGCGACCCTGTACACCAGCGTCGGCGGTCTCACCAACCTCGCCGTCGCGGTCGGACCGACGTGCGCGTTCACCCGCGTCGCCGGCCAGGGCATCGAGTCGATCGCCGGCGAGCTCGCCGAGCGCCGCGCGCTCACGCTCGAGCACGCCCACGGCTGGCTCCGCCACGTCGGGCTGCTGGCGCCGGTCGCCGACATCGAGGGCGACGAGGACATCGTCGCCGAGGCGCGCGAGGTCGCTGAACGACGGCATCCGGCGGATCGCGGACGAGGTCCGTAACTCGCTGGACTTCCTCGCCATGCAGGACGCCTCGGCCGTTGTCGAGCGCGTCGTGCTCACCGGCCCCGCCGTCGCGATCCCCGGTTTCCCGGAGCAGCTCGGGGAGGAGGTCGGGCTTCCGCTCGAGGTCGGCGTGGTCCAGGAGGGCCAGCCCGGCGGGTTCGGCGGCGTCGACGCCGGCCGTCTCGCCGTTGCCGCCGGTCTGACCGTCGAGGAGATCCCCTCATGAAGAGCCGTCAACCTGATCCCCGCGGACTCGCGCGGGCGCAGCGCGCGGGGTCCCTCGACCGGCATGCAGGTGCCGGTCTACATCTTGCTCGGGTTCCTCGCGGCCGCGGTCGCGCTCGTGAGCGTGTATGTGCTCACCAACAACTCGATCTCGTCGCGCACTGCGACCCTCACCAACCTCAAGACACAGGTCGCCCAGGAGCAGGCGGAGGCCAGCCGCCTCGGAGAGTTCTCGAAGTTCTCCTCGCTCGCGGAGACGCGCATCAGCACCGTGCGGGGGATCGCGTCGGCACGGTTCGACTGGCACAGCGCGCTCGTCGAACCTGTCGAAGGTCGTCCCGGCCAACGCCACACTTCAGTCGATCGTCGGCACGGTCGTGCCCGGTGCCAGCGCCGGAGGCGGCGGTGCCGGCAGCTCGCTCCGGGCCGACATCACCGCGCCGGCGTTCGAGTTGACCGGCTGCACCGTCAACCAGGACGACGTCGCCCGTCTGATGTCCCGCCTGCGCCTGGTCAACCGCGTCACGCGCGTCTCGTTCAGCAACTCGCAGGAGTCGAGCGCCAGCGAGCTCGGCGTCGGGGTCCGCCGGCGGCTCGGGCAACAGCAACGGGCAGGGATGCGCCCCGATCCGCGCCCACGTTCGACCTGACCGTGTTCTTCACGCCCGTGGCCAACGCCGGCGCGGACGGCGTCACTTCCATCAGCGGAGTCGACTCCCACCACCACTACCGGAGGCACGCAGTGACCTCCCGTGACCGCATCGTGATCATGGTCGTGCTCGCCCTCGGCGCGGTGGTGGCCGGATGGTTCTTCGTGGTATCCCCCAAGCGCTCGCAGGCCTCGAGCCTCAGCACCCAGGTCGCCAGCGAGCAGTCGCAGCTGTCGGCCGCTCAGCAGCAGGTGGCGGCTGGGGTGAGCGCGCAGAAGGCGTTCGCGGGGCAATACGCCGAGCTGGCCAAGCTCGGCGAGGCGGTCCCGCCGGACGATGACATCCCGTCGCTGATCTATCAGGTCCAGAGCGCCGCGCACGTCGCTCACACGTGAGCTTCCGCGGTCTGCAGCTGACCGGCGGCGGCTCGAGCAGCTCGACCCCCGGCAGCAGCTCCGGCTCGAGCAGCAGCTCGTCGTCGAGCGCCGCGACCGCGCTGCTTCCCCCGGGAGCGAGCGTCGGAGCGGCCGGTCTGCCGACCGAGCAGTTCACGATCACACTCAGCGGCAACTACTTCAACCTGTCGGGCTTCTTCAACAAGCTCGAGGGCTTCGTGGTCGATGTCGAACGGCACGCTGACGATTCGCGGTCGCCTGATGACGATCAACGCGATCAACCTTGTGCCCGGTCCGAGCGGCTTCCCGCAGATCACCGCGACCGTCTCGGCGACGACGTACATCGTCCCGCCGACCCAGGGACCGCTCGATGGTGCGACGCCCGCCGGCCCCGCGCCCTCCACGGCCCAGGCCCAGAACTCGACCTCCGGATCCTCGACCACGACGCCCGCCGCGGCCGTCACCTCGGTGCTGCGATGAGCGTCCCGCGCAATATGCTCAAGGAACTGGTCGACCGCAAGCTCTGGCCGATCGCCCTGCTGCTGATCATCGCCCTGGTCGCAGTGCCCGTGCTGCTTAGCAAGAAGGCGCCGACCGACATCGTCACCCCGCTCGGGCCCGCTGCCCTACTCCTCTGGCACGACGCTGCCCGCGATCTCGGTGCAGACCGGCGCAGGGCAGCTCGAACCTCGTCGGGAAGGGCCGCAATCCGTTCACCCCGCAGCACCTCGCCACGACGGCGACGACCGCGGCCGTGGCGGCGGTGACCACGCCGTCCACTGGTACGACCACCACGAGCGCCGCTACCACCGGAGTCTCGGGCGTCGGTAGCAGCGGCAGCAGCGGCAGCAGCGGCGGCGGCGGGACAAGCAGCTCGAACTCGAGCGCCGGCAGCACGCCCGCGCCGGCCTCGACCACGCCCTCGCCTGCGCCTGCGCCCAAGTCGACGCCGACCGGGCTGACTTCGGCCCAGGCCTATCACGTGTCACTCGCGATCACGACCAAGAACGGCGGCATAACCACGATCGGCCCGCTCGAGCGGCTCAGCGTCCTGCCGAGCAAGCAGCAGCCGATGCTCGTCGAGCTCGGCGTGCTCCAGGGTGGCCACAGCGTGCTGTTCGTGGTCGAGCCGGGAACCGTCGTCAGCGGCCCCGGGACATGCACCCCGGGTCCGATCGACTGCGAGATCCTGAGCCTCAACCCCGGCCAGACGGAGGGCATCTCTGCAGCAGACGGCCTCCGGCTCGTCGCCGGTCGCCCTGTTCTCGGTGAACTCGATCTCGGCCGCCCAGTTCCCCTCGGCGGACGCCGCGAACAAGGCGCGCCAGACCACGTCCGAGGGCGGCCGCGAGCAGCTCAACCGCTCACCGCTGGGCGCCGTCTCCCTGTTCCGATACGACCCGAGCGTCGGCGCCGTCGTCGACCTGCGCAATCTCACGGTTGGAGGTAGCTGATATGCGCCGTTATTCGCTCATCGGGCGCCGCGTGATCCTGGCGCTGTCCTGCACCCTTGTCGCTTCGCTGTCCGTTGTGGCCAGCGCCTCGGCGGTCGTCGTCAACGACGGTGGCACCGAAGCCGGCGTCGCGCTCACCCCGAGCGCGCGTGAGCTCGGTAGCGCCACGAGCAGCTATCTGAGCAGCGCGGGGATCCCGATCGTCACCTCGAGCGGGCCGTGCCAAGATCCGGCCGCCTCGACCGAGCGCGACATTCTCAGCGCCGGCTCGTGGCCGCTGAGCCCCCCGCTGGCGCAGCCGATCTGCTGGCATGGCGGTCCGGTGATGCACCAAAACGAGACGATCGCCCTCGAGTGGGAGGGACAAGCCCCGAACACCTATTGGAAGACGGCGAAGAACTACGTACAGAACTTCCTCGGCGATGTTGCCGGCAGCGAGTAACCAGCTCGTGAATCCCTACTCCGACACGACGCAGTATTGGGACGGCCCGAACGTCCAGGACCGCGCCGCGTATAGCTCGGTGTTCGGCGGTGGTTGCGACGACAACGGGACCGCCGAACTGCCAGTTCGGCGCCACCTCGGGTTCGGGGGCGGGTAACCCGCTGCCGAGCGCGCCCGGAGACTGCAACGCGAACGTTCTCTCCGGAAGCAACGTGTGGGGAGGAACCGCCGGAGGCGGCGCGCCGGCCACGATTCCCAACAACGTCTGCGTCACCGACGCCGACATCCAACGCGAGGTCAAGAGCCTGATCGTCAATGACGGGCTGATCAGCCACGTTCAGTCTGGCCATACTCCGCTCGTCACCGTGATGACACCACCCGGCGTCGAAGTGTGTCTCGATGCTGCCGGCGACCTGTGCTCGGCCAACGCCGGAGACAATCCGCCGCCGCCGACGGTGACCACCGCCCCGACCGGTGGCAGCATTCCTGCGGGAACCTACCAGGTGGTCGTCACTTACCAGACGGGCAGCGAGACGCTTCCGAGCGCACCGGTGACGATCACGACCACCGGCTCCAGTTCGACGCTCACGATCGCCTCTCCGCCGGCGCAGACCGGGGCGACAGCCTGGTACGCGTACGTCTCCGATGGCTCGGGCTACCACCGTCAGGGGTCGGCGGAGCCGATCGGCGACGATGCGGCTGGTGAACTCATTCACTGCCGGTCAGACGCCGCCCACCACGCCGGCCGTGTTCTGCTCATACCACAGCCAGGTCACCGACCCGCAGACGGGTACCCCGGTGAGTTACGTGGTGCAGCCGTGGACCGCCTTCACGATCTGCGACGAGCCTGACGTTCCGGTGCTGCCCCCAAATCCATCGCCCCAACTGATCGACAAGAGCGCCGGCCAGCGGCTCGTGAGCCCGCTGCAGCCAGTCCAGCATGGCCGCGATCGTCAATCCAGCAGCTCAACGGATGGTCTGGTCTCGACGGCTCGAAATCGACGACCAGAACGCCTGCCAGCCGCTCGGCAATGGACTCGACACATTCAGCTTCGGCACCAGCGACGAGGCGCCCTACTACCTCCAGCGTGAGTCGAACAACACGTCCGTCGTGGACAGTGACCCGTACACGTACGCGGGCTGCCTGCCCTCTGACGTGCTCGAACCGAGCTTCGTCGCGCCGAGCGCGATCGACCTCGGCGACACGATTGACCTGGACGGCTCCGGGACCGCCACCTCGCTCGACATCCCCAACGCCAACTACAGCTGGAACTTCGGCGACGGCGCGAGCGGGACCGGCCCGAGCGTCGAGCACACGTACAGCAAGGCCGGGAACTTCACCGTCACGCTGACGGTGACCGATCGCGGCGGTAACGTGGCCAGCACCACCCAGACGGTCGACGTCCTCGGCTCGAACGGCCAGCCGGCCCCGCCGCCGAGCTCGTCGACGGGATCGGGCGGCGGATCTGGCTCGAACCCCGCGCTCAACGTCCACGTTCAGCTGCTGCCTCAGAGCCTCAAGACGGTGTTGCGGAGCGGCATCGCGGTTCGGGTGACGTCGAATGCGGCGGCCAACGGGATCGCCACCGTGTCGATCACGCGCGCCTCGGCCAGGAAGGCGCACATCCCCGTCGGGCGTGGCCAGACAGTCAGGATCGGCCTCGGGACGGTCTCCTCGGTCAAGAACGGCACTGTGATCCTTCGCCTGCACCTCTCGAAGACGGTCGCCAAGAAGCTGAGCCGGCTCCATCGGGTGGCGATGACGATCCGCCTGCAGCTCGTCGCCGCCGGCAACCAGCGCATCGCGGTCGACGTCGCCGGCGAGTACTAATTCCCGGGGCGCAGTCTCC
Organism: uncultured Solirubrobacterales bacterium; assembly: GCA_963777335.1. Lineage (GTDB taxonomy): Bacteria > Actinomycetota > Thermoleophilia > Solirubrobacterales > Solirubrobacteraceae > Palsa-465. The sequence goes on along the minus strand of CAVZQD010000023.1, from coordinate 35,471 downwards.
CAACACACGCCGGGCGTTCGCGCAAGCGACGCCCGGCGTTCCTGTTCTGAGCGGTGGCGGCAAGTCGGCGACAGGCAGATGTCTGCTATCGACTCGCGGCGGCGCGCGTGCGCGCCGCCTTCTTGGCGCTGTCGCTGCGCTTCGCGGCATTGCGCTGGCGCGTGCGCGCCGCCTTCTTGGCGGCCTCGCTCCGACTGGAGCCGTGGACGTGACTCTCGAGGTCGGACGCTGCCTGCTTCAGGCTTGTGACCGCGCGCGTGACGGGCTTTGCGGGCTTGCCGTTCTTGGCCATTGCGGCCGACTCGCTCGCGGCCTTGGCGACCTTCTTGCGCACGCCGTTCTTGCGGAGACTGTCGAATAGGTCCTTGTCGCGTTTCCTGGCCATTTTTCTCCCTTCGTCCTTCCCGGCGGTTACGACCATGTCCGGCTGATTTGTTGATGGCTACCCGCTTGGCCGCGGTCGAAGCCTCACCGGAAGACGCGGCGGGTGGGCCGAGTCCGTCTAGGGCCTAATAGTCGGTTGCGAACGCGAAGTAGGAACCGCGAATGGTCCCGGCCAGCTTTGACTTCTGCCTCGCGAACTTGAACCGCGAGCCGAGCTCCGTGGGGACTTCCATCCCTTCGGAGAGCTTGAACCCGACCGCCCGTTTCCTGGGGTCGTCGACGGTGTACATCACGTTGATCGACAGACCGCTCTCGTAGAAGACGTAGGCGATTCGGATGTTCTCGACTTGGAAGGCCGTAGCCTCGAGCGGCCGAGCGGAGATGACGATGTCGCGTTCTTCCTCGAGGATCCGGTGCACCCAGTCGATCGCCGTCTTGGCGTTGCTCGCAGGCTCCACCGTGAAGACGTGGTCGTACTTGTTCTTGAAGTAGCGGGCCTCGTGCGCCCGCAGGCCAGCGAGCGCGGCCGCAACCGGCGAGGACTCCAGGCCGACGGTCGAGACATCGTTGAAATCCACGGTGTAGGGCATGACGCACTCTCCTGTCATCTTGCTTGGACGTAGTCGGTCTAGGGGCCATGACCCTAAACCAGGCTCGGAGAACCGCGCCGAGCCGGCTGGTCACGATCTTGCCGAGGCGGAGCATGCGAAGCGCTTGTCGGAGTGGATGCGGTCCAGGGCGTGACGCCCGCGACCGGCGATCGTCCCGACGCCGGTGACTCAGACGGTCGGCTGAACGGCCCGGGCGGCGCGCAGCCGGCGCTCGAAGGCGGTGGGCGGCGAGAGCCGCTTGGGGGCACCGAAGTGGAACCCCTGGGCGTGGTCGGCGCCGATCGCCTTGAGCACGCCGAGCGTGTCGGCTCCTGACGCCTTCAGCGATCGTGCGCTTGTCGAGGCAGCGGGCGATGCCGACGATCGACTTCACTACCTGATGGTCGAGCTTGTTGCTCGCGATCCCGATGCTGACCATGATCGGCGGGCCGATCTGGCGCTCGCACAGGACCGATCGGATGTCGCGGGCGACGATCTGCGCCTCGTCCTCGCTGACTTCGGGCAGGATCAGCGCGAACTCGTCGCTGCCCATACGCGCGACCACGTCGGTGGCTCGTGCCCGGGACCGCAGACTCTCGGAGACGGCCTTCAGCATCACGTCGCCGGCGGCGCGGCCATAGGTGTCGTTGGCCAGCTTGAAGTTGTCGATGTCGAGCGTGAGCAGCGCGCCGGCGCGGAAGTACCGAGCCGTGTAAGACAGCTGCCGATCGAGCTCGCTGATGAGCCGTGACCGGTTGAAGACGCCGGTCAAGAGGTCGTGCTCTGCAAGATGGTCGAGGGGATCGGACATCGGGATTCCGTCACGGGACGTGCGGCATGCTGTTCGACACCACAATCAAACGCATCGGCCCCTGGCCCCGAGCCTCTATCCGTAGAAATAACGGATTGCGGCGCCTAGGACCGGGGCGATCCGGTTCGTCCGTAACCTACGTCGGCCATGTCGCTGCGCTTGACAACCGCGGGGGAGTCCCACGGCCCCGGCCTCACGTGCATCCTCGAGGGTTTACCGGCCGGACTCGAGCTCGCCCGCGAGGCCATCAACCGCGATCTCGCACGCCGCCAGCTCGGCCACGGGCGCGGTGGCCGGATGAAGATCGAGCGCGACCAGGTCGAGGTCACCGGTGGCGTACGCCACGGACGGACGCTCGGCGGCCCGATCGCGTTGCAGGTCGTCAACCGCGATTACGCGAACTGGGAGGAGCGGATGAACCCGTGGCCGGTGGAGGCTCAGGTCGCCGAAGTGCACCTGCCCCGCCCCGGCCATGCCGACCTCGTCGGCACGCAGAAATACAAATCGACCGACGTCCGCAACATCCTCGAGCGCGCGAGCGCGCGCGAGACCGCGGCGCGGGTTGCCGGCGGAGCCGTGGCCAAGGCGTTCCTGCACGAGCTCGGGGTCGACATCTTCAGCCACGTGATCCAGATCACGAGCGTTCACGCGCCGCGCAAACCTGACCTGACCCCGCAACACTTCGAGCACGTCGACGAGTCGCCGGTCAGGTGCCTGGACCCGGATGCCACCAAGGAGATGGTCACGGAGATCGACCGCCTCCGGAAGGCCAACGAGTCGCTCGGTGGCGTGTTCGAGGTGATCGCGTTCGGACTGACACCGGGGCTCGGCTCGCACGTCTCCTGGGAGGAGCGGCTCGACGGCCGGCTCGGCCAGGCGATCTTGTCGATCCAGGCGATCAAAGCGGTCTCGATCGGCGACGGCGCCGAGGTCGTCGGTCTCCCCGGCTCACAGGCTCACGACGAGATCTTCTACGACGACCAACGTGGTTATTACCGCGAGACCAACCGCGCCGGCGGGCTCGAGGGCGGAATGACGACCGGCGCGCCGCTGGTCGTCCGCGCCTCGATGAAGCCGCTCCCGACGCTGACCAAGCCGCTTCGGTCGGTCGACATCGCCACCCACGAGCCGGCCGAGGCGCTCCGCGAGCGGACCGACTCTTGCACGGTGCCCGCCGCGGGCGTGGTTGGGGAGGCAATGGTCGCGTTCGTGCTCGCGGACGCCTACCGGCGGAAGTTCGGCGGCGATCACATCGACGACGTCCGTGCGTCGCTCGAGGCGTACGAGGAACGGATCGCGTGGCGGCGCCCCTAGCCGAAGCGAATCCGGCGGCTCGGCGCAAGCTCGTCTGCATCGGTTTCATGGGCGCCGGCAAGTCGACTGCCGCCCAGAGCGCCGCACAGGCGCTCGGCACGACCCACATCGACGTCGACAGCGTGATCGAAGAGCGGCTCGGCAAGCCGATCGACCGCGTCTTCGCCGAGGACGGCGAGGCGAGGTTCCGCGCGGTGGAGGAGGAGGTGACCCTGGAGCTCCTCGCATCGCCACGGCCGCAAGTGCTCGCGCTCGGCGGTGGCGCGATCGGTCACGAGCGGGTCCGGACGGCGCTGTCCGAGCATCTCGTGGTGTGGCTCGACGTCGGGCTGGACGTCGCCTGGTCACGGTGCCAGGGAAGCGATCGTCCGCTCGCTCGCGAGCGGGTGCAGTTCGAAGACCTCTACCGCCGGCGCGAGCCGATCTACGCCGGGCTCGCCGACGTGACCGTGCCGGCCGAGCGCTCGCACCGGATGGAGCCGATCCTCGCCGCGCGCGAGAACGTCCCGGGCGACACGAAGCTGCTCTGGGCCGCCACGGCCGGCAATCCCGGCGCCGACTACCCGGTGTACGTGGGCAGCGGGCTCCTAAAAGACCACGAATTCTGGCCCCAAAACGTCGACGGACGGCGTTTCCTCGTCACCGACGGCGCCGTCGGCAGGCTGTACGGCGACTGGCTCGGGCCGCTCAGCGGGCGGGTGGCGATCATGCCCGGCGAGCAGTCGAAGACCGTGGCGCACGCCGAGATCGTGTGGACCGAGCTCGCCCGCGCCGGGATGACGCGGCGCGACGTGGTGGTCGCGCTCGGCGGCGGGGTGGTCGGCGACCTCGCCGGGTTCTGTGCCGCCACCTACCAGCGCGGCGTTCGTTACGTGCAGGCGCCGACCACGCTGGTGGCCCAGGTCGACTCCGCGTACGGCGGCAAGACCGGCGTCGACCTCGCCGAGGCCAAGAACTACGTGGGCGCGTTCCACCAGCCGTCGGCCGTGATCACCGACACGGCGACCCTCGACACGCTCCCGGCCGCCGAGCTGGCCGCCGGCTACGCCGAACTACTCAAGACCGCGCTGGTCGCCGGCGGGGATCTGTGGGAGCGAGTTCGCCGAGGCGCGGACCCGACCGATCCGGGCCTGATCGCCGCCTGCGCGCTGACCAAGCTCCGGATCGTCGCCCGCGACGAGCGCGACGCCGGCATCCGGCAGGTCCTGAACCTCGGACACACCGTCGGGCACGCGATCGAGACCGTGACGGGGTACGCGTCCTATCGCCACGGCGAGGCGGTCGCGCTCGGACTCCTGGCCGCCCTCCGGCTCTCCGACCAGGACGAACTCCGCCGAGAGGTCGCGCACCTACTTGAAACGCACCAACTTCCGATTCGCCTCGAGCACGCCGACCCCGACGCTGTCGTGATGGCGACCGCCCGCGACAAGAAGCGGGTCGGCGGGGGGTCGGTGCCGTTCGTGCTCCTCGACGCGCCCGGAGGAGCCCGAACCGGATGCGGCGTCGAGCCGAGAGCACTGATCGCCGCCGTGAGAGAGCTGTCGGGCTGACCCCGGATGCGAAACCGCGTCGAAGTAATGCACGGCGTCAACCTCGACCAACTCGGCCGCCGCGACCCCACGCACTACGGCGCTCTCACGTTCGAGGACCTCGAGCGGAGGATCAAGGAAGCCGCCGACGAGCTCGGTCTCGAGGCGCGCTTCTTCCAGACCAACCACGAGGGTGAGTTCGTCGAGCACCTGCACCGGCTTGACGGCCTGGCCGACGCGGTCGTGCTGAACCCGGGCGCCTGGACTCACTACTCGTACGCGATCCGCGACGCGCTCGAGCTGACCGGTCTGCCCGCGGTCGAGGTGCACCTGTCCGACGTCGACTCGCGGGAGTCGTGGCGGCGTCACTCGGTGATCACCGAGTTGTGCATCGCCCGTGTCGCCGGCAAGGGCCCCGACGGGTATCGCGACGCGCTCGAGCGGGTCCGAGAGGAGCTCGCGGCGACATGAGCACCGGTGCCGCCGACCGCCTGACCGAACGGCTCCCGGACGCCGGCATCGACGTGCTGCTGGTCACCGACCTCGTGAACGTCCGCTACCTGACCGGTTACACGGGGAGCAACGGGATCGCGCTCGTCGGGGACGGCACGCGCACGTTCATCACCGACTTTCGCTACCTCGAACAGGCGGCCGAGGAGGTCGACTCGGCGTTCGCTCGCCGGCGCTCGGCTCAGCGCCTGCTCGAGGGAGTGGAGGACGCGCTCGGACCGCGTGACCTCCGCCTCGGGTTCGAGGCGCCCCACATGTCGGTCAGCGACCACGCGCAGCTCCGCGAGATGCTTCCGCAGAGGATCGAGCTCGTCGCCACTACCGGGCTCGTCGAGGAGCTCCGAGCGGTCAAGCAGCCCGAGGAGGTCGCGGCGATGAGGGCGGCGGCGGCGCTCGCCGACGAGGCGTTCGCGGCGCTGGTCGCCGGCGGTCTGACCGGTAAGGCCGAACGCGACCTGGCGCTCACGCTCGAGTACGAGATGCGGCGGCTCGGCGCCGACGGCCCGAGTTTCCCGCCAATCGTGGCCGCGGGTCCGCACGGCGCGCTGCCCCACGCGCGGCCGCGAGACGAACCGGTGCCCGCCGGCGAACTCGTGGTGATCGATTGGGGTGCCCAGCTCGACGGTTACTGCTCGGACTCCACGAGGACGCTGGCCACCGGCGCGATCGACTGCGAAGCACAGGAGATCTACCAGCTCGTCCTGGATGCCCAGCTCGCGGCGCTCGAGGAAGTGAAGCCTGGGGTCGTCGGTCGTGACGTGGACTCGGTGCCGCGGGCGGCGATCACCGACGGTGGGCACGGTGAGCACTTCGGGCACGGCCTCGGGCACGGCGTCGGGCTCGAGGTCCACGAGGCGCCGCGGCTCGCGCAGCCGTCGAAGGCCGTGCTGGCGGCGGGCAACGCGGTGACGGTCGAGCCCGGCATCTACATCCCCGGGCGTTTCGGCGTCCGGATCGAGGACCTCGTGGTGGTCACCGACGACGGCTGCGAGATCCTCACCTCGATCTCCAAGGACCTGACGGTTGTCGACTAACCGGTCCTGGGTCGCGTAGATCGGTCCGGCTCGCGACTACACTCGTCGCGTGCGTAGGACCGAGCAGCGCCGCGCTGCGATCTGGGCGCTGTATCAGAGCGATCTGCTCGGTCGGCCCCTTGAGCAGACGTTTCCACGAGATACCCACGCGTTCACGCGTGCGCTCGCCGGGCTCGTGCGCGACCGTCAGCCCGAGCTCGACGAGCTGATCCGGACGCACGCGAGCGGCTGGTCGCTCGAGCGGATCGCGCCGCTCGAGCGCTCGATCCTCCGTGTCGGCCTGGCCGAGCTGCTGTACGGCCGAGAGCTCCCCGGAGACCAGGCGATCCCGCCCGAGGGCGCGATCGATGAGGCTGTGGAGACGGCAAAGCGGTTCTGCGGAGCCGATGCGCCTGCATTTGTCAACGGGATCCTGGGCGCGGTCCTGCGCGAGATGACGGCGCGACCAGGTAAGAGCTAAGTAGGAACCTCCCGCGCACGCCCGCGCGCGCGACACAATCACCGGTATGAGATTGCTGGTAGTCGACGACGACCGGGCCTTGCGTGACGTGTTGCGTCGCGCGCTGTCGCTCGCCGGCTACGAAGTCAAGCTGACCGAGACGGGCGCGGGCGCGCTGTCGGAGGTGAACAGCAGCCTGCCCGACGCGGTCGTGCTCGACGTCGGCCTGCCCGACATCGACGGCCTCGAGGTGTGCCGCCTGCTGCGACGCGAGGGCAACCGCGTCCCGGTTCTGATGCTGACCGCGCGCGACGCCGTGAGCGATCGGATCGACGGACTCGATGCCGGCGCCGACGACTACCTGGTCAAGCCGTTCGACATCGACGAGCTCAAGGCCCGGCTGCGCGCGCTGCTGCGTCGCGCCGGCGGCGAGACCACGCCCGACGGCGCGCTCACGTTCGTCGACCTGCGGCTCGACCCGGCGCGACACGGCGTGATGGTGGGGGAGACGTTCGTCGAGCTGACCAGGACCGAGTTCCAGCTGCTCGAGCTGCTGATGCTCAACCCGCGCCGCGTGCTTCCGCACACGCTGATCTACGACCGCGTATGGGGATACGACTTCGGGCCGACCTCGAACGCGCTCCGGGTGTACGTCGGCTACCTCCGGCGCAAGCTCGAGGAGACCGGGGCGCGGGCGCAGATCCACACGGTCCGGGGCGTGGGCTACTCGCTGCGGGAGCCCCAGGAATGAGCCTGCGAGCGCGGATGGCGCTGTTCGCCGGCGCGGCGGTCGCGATCGCGGTCGTCGCGGTTGTGGTCGCGGGGTACGGCGGGACCCGGAAGGAGCTCCTGGGCCAGGTCGATCAGTCGCTTCAGGGCCTCGCCAACCGGCCGCTCCAGAACATCGGGCTCCGGCCACACGGAGGGCCGCCGCAACCCGGGGTGCTCCAGTTCCGCGGGCACGTTCCGAGCGGGAACCAAGACCACGACCCGGACGAGGGGCTCGGTTTCGACAATCTGCCGCCGCAGGCGTTCGGCGGGCCCTCGGGGACGTTCACGCTGTTCAAGCCGGGCGGTGGAACTTACGTTCCGCATGGCCAGAGCTACGAGATTCCGGAAACCGCCGCGATCCGTGCGCTCGCCGCCAAGGGTCACGGCCAGTTCTACACGGATATGCGCGTCGACGGCACGCACATCCGGGTGCTCGCGATCGGAATCGGTGACAAGGGGGCGCTGGCCGTCGCGCTGCCGCGTACAACCGTCGACAACGCGCTCTCTAATCAGCTGACGCTGCTGCTCGTGATCGGCGGCGCGGGAATCCTGCTCGCGATCCTGTTCGGGCTGCTGGTGGCGCGGACGGCGCTCTCTCCGATCACGAAGTTCACCCGTCAGACCGAGTCGATCGCGCACAACCCCGAACGGATCGAGCACGAGCGTCTCGAGGTGACCGGCTCGGACGAGCTTGCTCGCCTGGCCACGACGTTCAACGAGACACTCGACGCGCTCGAACAATCGGTCCAATCCCAGCGCAACCTGGTCGCCGACGCGTCGCACGAGCTGCGCACGCCAATCGCTACGATCCGGGCGAACCTCCAGCTGATGCGCGACGAGGAGCTGCTCTCGCCCGAGGACCGAGCGGCACTGCGGGAGGACGTCATCATGGAGCTCGACGAGCTGACCGCGCTGGTCGCCGACGTCGTCGAGCTGGCGCGCGGGAGCAAGCCGAGTGGCGAGCCGGGCGATGTGCGGCTCGACTCGATCGTGCGGGACGCACTCGAACGAGCGCGCCGGCGGGCGCCCGGGCTGGATCTCCACCAGGTGATCGAGCCCACGCTGGTCAGAGGCGAGCCCGACCGGATCTCGCGCGCGGTGACCAACCTCCTCGACAATGCGTGCAAGTGGAGCCCCGAGGGCAGCGTCGTCGAGGTCACGTTGCACGACGGCGTGGTGACCGTTCGCGACCATGGAGCCGGGTTCAAAGAGGAGGATCTGCCGTACGTGTTCGACCGGTTCCACCGCGCCAAGGACGCGCGCTCGAAACCCGGCTCCGGTCTGGGGCTCGCGATCGTCCGCCAGGCCGCCGAGGCGCACGACGGGTTCGTCGAAGCCGCCAACTCGCCCGACGGAGGAGCGATCCTGCGCGTCGGCTTCGGTCCCCCGCTCGAGCTCGAGGAGGTGCCCGTCGAACCGGAGTCGGCGGTCGGCGGTCCGTCAGCGCGACCGTAGCAGGACTACGCGATTTGCGGAATTCCTGGATGCAGCGTGCGGCGTGCAGGCGGGATGGTCGACGATTCTGTCGGCCCGGGCAGGGGTAGCTCTAAGGCATGCCCGAATGCTGTCCTCCAGGTCGTGGGTGCAATGCTCCAGGCGGGGGCGAGCCGTGTGCGCTGACGCTGTGTGAGGCCGCCGCGGACGAGGAGGGAGACGCCGCGCTGGCGATTGACCGCTGGCAGGCGCTCGAGGAGGCACCCGTCGGCGACGGAGAGCGACGGTTCCGCCGGCGCGCGTTCGAGCGTGCACGCGATCAGGCGTTGATCGCGCTGGCGATGAGGGCGGGGCCGTGGATCGCCGCCCGTCGCGCCCCGCTCACCACGGCGGTCAGGTCGGCGCGGCCTCGTACCCGCCGCCCGGGTCGACTCGCGCATCGCTAGGAGCGTCGCGGAGATCGAGCTCGTAGGTGTGATCGGTCAGGTCGACCCCGAAGCTGTGCCAGCCGAACTCGCTCGCGTAGACCTCGCCGCGGGCCATCACCACCCACCCAGGTCGCCCGGCCTTCCAAGGGGACGGATAGCGGTCGCCTCGGAGCTGTGGGGATGGCTGACCGCCCCTGACCAGCGGAGCCTGCTGACGCCCTGGGTGGAGGGCTACGCCCGGTCGCTTATCGATCCCGACGGTCCCTGGGCGGGGTTCGCCGTCGCCGACTGGCTAGAGGTGCTCGGCGAGGTGGCGTCGGCCTCCGATGCCGACGACGCCGACCCGACGCTCGTGCTGGCCGTCCTACGGGGCGCGCTGCTCGACCTGCTCGCGGCGAGCGATGTCGAGCGCACCACCGAGGCGGTCAACCGTCAGCTCACGCTGATGAGAGGAGCGCGATGAGCGTGCCCGACCGGGTCGCCGTGCGCCCGGCGACCGCCGCCGACGCCGCGGACATCGGCCGCCTGCTGCACGACTTCAATACCGAATACGACGACCCGACGCCGGGTTCCGACAGGCTCGCCGAGCGGATCCGCCAACTGCTGGCGGGCGGCGACACCGCGGTGCTGCTCGCGGGCGCCGGACCGGACGGGCTCGCGGTGCTCCGATTCCGCCCCGCGCTCTGGAGCGAGGCGCTCGAGTGCTACCTCGCGGAACTGTACGTGGCACCGGCCGCACGCGGCCGCGGGCTCGGCCGCGCGCTGATGAACGCGGCGATGGACCTCGCCCGCGACGAAGGCGCGGACTACATGGATCTCGGGACGGCCGAGACCGACGTCGCGGCCCGGGCGCTGTACGAGAGCCTCGGCTTCTCGAACCGCGAGGGCAGGCCCGACGGGCCGGTGAACTACTACTACGAGCGCGAGCTGTAACGCGGCGTCGCTTCCGCGTCCGCCGCCCCCCGCTCCTCGCCCCGGCCGCGCGGATGCACCGGATTCAGGGCGGTTCACCCCGCTCGACGCGCCGCGCGTCGAGTGTGGCGTCATCAGCCCACTAGATCCGCAGGGCTTCGGTTGGGCTGAGACGGGCGGCCTTCATCGCCGGGTAGACGCCGGCGAGGATGCCGATCACGAGACCCGCGAGGGGCGCCGCGATGAGTGCGTACAGCGGCACGACGAACGGCTCCGTCTGCGCCACCGCGTACACGTCGGTGGCGCCGGCGCCGAGAGCCAGGCCGGCGAGGCCGCCGAGCGCCGCGAGCAGGGCCGACTCGGCCAGGAACTGGGTGCTGATGTGGCGCCGGGTGGCGCCGAGGGCGCGGCGCAGGCCGATCTCGCCGCGGCGCTCGAGCACCGAGATAACCATGATGTTCGCGATCCCGATCGCGCCCACCAGCAGCGCCACCGCGCCGAGCCCGAGCAGCAGCGTCGTGAACTGCCCCTTGGCCGCGGCGCGGGCCTCGAGCGCGTCCGACGGACGGCTGACGTTCACGCCGCTGGCGTCCTGAGGGTCGGCCGTCGGGGCGAGCAGGTTCGAAACCTGGGGGACGTCGTTGACGTTCGCGCGCACGTAGATCTCGGACGGATTCGGTTGGACCTGGAACATCCGCTCCGCCACCGGCAGCGAAATGAACACGGTCGTGTCGATCGAGGAGTCCAGCAGCGCCGGCTTCAGGACCCCGACGACGGTGAACCACGTGTTGCCGAGGTACACCATCAGGTGCCCGCCGATCTCGTTGATCTCGAGGATTTGCGCGGCCTGGGCTCCGAGCACGACCTCGGGGTAGCGGTCGGCGATGGAGTCGAGGAAGTGGCCGGACGCCATCGAGGTGCCCACAACCTGGGGCAGGTCGTCCCCGGCCGCGTCGACGCCGATGCCGCCGGTCTCCTGCGCGGGTACGTACGGGGTGCGGAGCACGGTCGCGCCGGATACCTGGTAGACGGCCGCGTCGTCATCGACGTTCTGCATGTGGCCGATCATCGCCGCCGAGGTGTCCGGGAGGACCTCGTTGTTCCCCTCGAAGTTCTGGCCGGGCGTGACCGTGAGGAGGTTCGTGCCGAGCTTGTCGATCGTCGCCAGCAGGTTCGCCTGGCTCGAGGAGGACACGCCCACGACCGCGACCATCGCGCCGATTCCGATCGCGATCCCGAGCGCCGACAGCGCCGCTCGAAGCCGCCTCGTGCGCAGGCCCTGCAGGGCGACGGCGATCAGCTCGCGCGGCGGCAGTCGCGCGGCGTCGAAGCGATCCTGCGGCGGCAGCGCGGCGGCGGCGGTGCTCATCCGGCGTCGTCTCCGACGATCTCGCCGTCGCGCATCTGGATCTGCCGGGGGAACGAGCCGGCGATGCCCGAATCGTGGGTGATCAGAACCAGCGTGGCCCCATCCGAGGCGAGCTCGTGGAGGAGCGACACGACCTCCGCGCCCGACTTCGAGTCGAGGTTCCCGGTCGGCTCGTCGGCCAGGATGATCCGCGGGCGCTTGGCGAGGGCCCGCGCGATCGCGACGCGCTGGCGCTCACCTCCCGAGAGCTGAGGCGGACGGTGGGTGAGGCGATGGCCGAGACCGACGCGCTCCAGCGCGGCGCGCGCCGCGACCCGACGCTGCCGCCCGCGAACCCCGGCATAGAGCAGCCCGGTGGCCACGTTGTCGACCGCGGTCAGCGTGTCCTGGAGGTGGAAGGTCTGGAACACGAAACCGATCTGGTGCGCGCGCAGCCCGGCAAGCTCGCGGTCCGAGGCCTTCGCGACGTCGCGACCGGCGATCCGGACCTCGCCGCTCGTCGGGCGCTCGAGCGTCCCGAGGATCGTCAGCATCGTGGTCTTGCCCGATCCCGACGGGCCGACGACCGCGACCTGATCGCCGCTCGCGATCTCGACCGTGATTGACCGCAGTGCCGCGACGCCGCCGGGGTAATCCTTCTCGACGCGGTCGAGCGCGAGCATCGTCAGCCCTGGGAGTCGGTCACCTCCAACCCCGGGTAGATCCCGGAGCCGGAGATCTCGACGTAGCCGGCGGCGAACAGGCCGGTCGTGACCGGGATCAGCTGGTGCGGCGCTGCCGCGGCCTGGACGGCGTAGTTGCCGCCTCCCGTCGCGAGCAGCGCGGTCACCGGCACCGACAGCACGTTCCTCGCCTTCTGCTCGACGAAGTTCACGCTGACCGCGGCCTGATCGAGGCCCGCCCCGCCGATGTGGCCCTCGAGCGTGATCGTCACCGGGATCGTGGAGGACGAGCCGTTCCCGTTCCCGTTTCCATTGCCGTTGCCGTTGCCGTTGCCGCCACCGCCACCGCCACCGCCTCCGCCGTTGCCGTTGCCGCTGTTGCTCGAGCTCTGGGCGACCGGGCTGACCGCCGTGATCTTTCCGTTCACCAGCGTGTTGTTCGGCATCTCGACAGCGACGTGCTCGCCGACGACCGCCTCGCTCTGAACGCTCGCGGACAGGTCCACGGTCGCGACGAGCTGCGTCGACGTGGTCTGGAGGATCGCGGTGGCGTTGCTCCCGCCCGAGCCGGAGCCGCTCCCGGACCCTGAGCCCGAGCCGCTGCCGGACCCCGAGCCCGAGCCGCTGCCGGACCCCGAACCCGAGCCGCTCCCGGACCCTGAACCCGAGCCGCTGCCGGACCCCGAACCCGAGCCGCTGCCGGACCCCGAACCCGAGCCGCTGCCGGCCCCGGAGCCGCTGCCTGAGTCCGAGTGGGAGCCGCCGCCGGAATTCCCGCCGCCACCACCCGCGCTGCCGCCACCGGGCGAACCGCCGTGGTTGGCCTTCAGCGCCTGGGTCTCGGCCTTGAGCAGTGCGAGCAGCGCGGCGATCTGTTCCTGCTTACTGACGCCTCCCGACTTCCTGGGCTTGCAGTTGCTCGAATGCTTGGACCTGTTCGCGCCGCCGGTATTCGGTGTGGCTGGCGTCGCAGAAGTCGAGGAGGTCGGCGTGGTCGACGTCGACGTGTTGCCGGTGGAGGGGCACGACTGCGTCTTCTTCGCCTTATGCGGAGATCGTCTGCGTGACATCGTGTGGGGCATCTCGTAGTTGACGAACTCCGCCGCGGGCGGATCGACGGTCGCGCTTGCGTTCGCCCCGCTCGATCCGCCGGTCGAGCCGAGCGTGCCGTCGACGGTCGTGACCAGCTGGTCGCCGGGGAGGAACACGATCTCCCCGAGCGTGAGGGTGCCGGTCTCGGTCTCGCCGAGCGACTCCTGGAGCAGGTCGACGCCTTCGGTGGTGGCCGCCTGCCAGACGTCGTCGACCGTGATGTTGGCCGCGTTGAAGCCGAGCGCGACGAGGTTGCGGTTGAGCTGCTCGATGTCGGCGCCGTCGCTGTCGGACGGACTGAGGTCGCGGTAGGCGGGCGTGGTCCCGTTCATCAGGAGCACCGGCTCGCCGTCGACCTTGTACAGCGTCTGGCCCGGCTTGATCTCCTGGCCGACCCGTGGGAGCCAGGTGATGGTTCCGCTGACTCGGTTGTAGACGGTCTGCGGGCTGTTGTAGCTGAGCGTCCCCGACTCGGTGTCGGTCTCGGTCAGCGTCCGGCGCTCGACGGCGGTCGCGCCTGACGTCTTGCTTGCGTTGCTTGCGGCACTCGGCGAGGACGAGCTTGCGTTCAGGACGACGACGACCACGACCGCCGCCGCGACGGCCAGCGCCAGACCCGCCAGCAGGCGCCGTCGCCACCGGCCGCCCGAGATCCGCTTCACGATCTGCTGGCCGGGCATCTACGGGTTCACCACCCCCCGTCGTGTCCGCCGCCACACGCGGTTGCGGCGGGCGCGACAGCGCAGCCGATCGGGACGACCCCGATGACCATCAGCTGCGGAATGTGCATGTCCTCGCTCCCTCTGCTCAGTGGATCGTCAGCCGCAGGGGTTGTACGCACCCGGCAGTAACAGGGTCGTAACGCTGTTATGTCGCTGTTATGTGGCCTCAGGCATCCTGCACGTGCAGATGCCGGCGCGGGCCGCGGTCCCGCCCGGCTCTGCCCAAATAAACGAATGGTCTGGTAGAGGAGCGAGCGATGAGGGTGCTGGTGGTCGAAGATCATCCACGGCTCGCCGCGACCGTCGCGACCGTGCTGCGCCGCGAGGGCATGGCTGTCGACCTCGCGTTCGATGGACGCGAGGCGCTCGGCCGGGTCGCGCTCGCCGACTACGACGTCGTCGTGCTCGATCGGGATCTCCCGGGCGTACACGGCGACGAGGTCTGCCGCGCGATGGTCGCCGACCGCCGGCCGAGCCGGGTGCTGATGCTGACCGCGGCCGGGTCGCTGGAGGATCGCGTCGAGGGGCTCGGCATCGGCGCCGACGACTACCTCGCCAAGCCGTTCCACCTCGTCGAACTCGTCGCGCGGGTACGCGCGCTCTCGCGGCGCTCGCGCCCGGCGCTCGCTCCGACGCTCGTGCATGGCGATCTCGAGCTCGACTCCGCCCGCCACCGCGTCACCAGAGCGGGAAAGCCACTCGCCCTGAGCGCGAAGGAGTTCGCCGTGCTCGAGCTCCTGCTCGGAGCCGAGGGCGCCGTCGTCTCGAGCGAGCAGATGCTCGAACGAGCCTGGGACGATGCGGTCGACCCGTTCACGAACACCGTCCGGATGACCGTGAGCCGGCTCCGGGCCAAGCTCGGCGATCCGCCCGTGATCGAGACCGTCACGCCGGTCGGATACCGGATCGGGGATTCGCCGTGACGGCCCGGGTCCGCGGCCGGCCCGGCCTCGGGGGACGGCTACGCCACCCGAAGACGACCGTCCGATGGCGGTTGACGCTCCTGTACGGCGGGCTGTTCCTCGTGTGCGGGGCCGCGCTGCTCGCGATCACGTACACGCTCGTCGATCACGCCACGATCACCAACGGCCCGTTCGGGGCTTTCGTGGACGCGCCTGGGCCACCGGCGTCGACGACGTTGCCCAAGCTCCAGCGCGGGCCGATCACAGAGATGGCGCGCCCGCGGCCCAACGTTCCGAAGCAGATTCAACAACTGCTCCGGACTCCTTCCGGGCGACGCGCGGTCTTCACGGTCGGCTCGGTTCAGCGGATCTCGGATCTGCATCAGCTCGTGATCGAGTCGAGCATCGCGCTCGCGATCATGGCGATGATCTCCGGCGCGCTCGGCTGGGTCGTGGCGGGGAGCGCGCTGGCGCCGTTGCGAACGATGACCGCCGCCACCCAGCAGATCTCCGAGACCAACCTCCACGAGCGGCTCGCGATGACCGGACCGCCCGACGAGCTCAGACAACTCGCGGACACCATCGACGGGCTGCTTGGGCGCCTCGAGGGCGCCTTCGATGCTCAACGACGGTTCGTCGCCAACGCCTCGCACGAGCTCCGCACGCCGCTGACCGCGGTCCGGGCGCTGCTCGAGATGGTGCTCAGCGACCCGCGGGCGACGGTGGGCACGTTCCGGATGACCTGTCGACAGGTGCTCGAGGAAAGCGAGCACCAGGAGCAGCTGATCGACGCGCTGCTGGCGCTGGCCCAGGGACAGCGCGGGATCGACGATCGCGAACGGATCGACGTGGCGGCGATCGCCGGCGACGTGCTCCGAGCGCAGGAAGGGAAAGCGGCGGGGCCCGGCGTCCACGTCGACGCGTCGCTCGAGCCCGGCCCGATCGCGGGCGACCGGCGCCTGATCGGGCGGCTGGTGTCGAACCTCGTCGACAACGCGCTGCGCTACAACGTCCCGGGCGGAACCGCGAGGATCGCGGTGCGAGCCCGGGCGGGCGACGTCGATCTCGCGGTCATCAACACGGGCCCGGTGGTGCCCGCGGAGGAGGTAGAGCGGCTGCTGCAGCCGTTCCAGCGCCTCGCCGGCGACCGGATCGGCCACGGCGAGAGCCTCGGGCTCGGGTTGTCGATCGTAGCGGCGATCGCGAGCTCACACGATGCGGCGCTCGAGGTGAAGCCGGGCGCTCACGGGGGACTCGAGATCAACGTGCGGTTCGCGCGTGCGGTCGCCGCCGACGAGGTGGCCGCCTCGCCCCCGGAGGCGCAACCCGCCGGACTCGGGCTGGTCGAAACGTAGGCATCCGCGACGCACAAGATGGGTCGCGGGTCCCGATGTGGAAGCGGCGCTCGTCGCCTACGGTGGCGGCATGGTTTTGCACCCCAGCCAGCGGATCGAACTCGGCGGGCTCGTGGCGACGCGCTGCGGCGAGGCGGGGCCGGGCGCACCAGCGAAGGCCCCGGAACCGGATCGCCCGCGGACGTCGCGATCGTCATCCGCCTGAGCCGCCCCGAGGACGAGCGTGCACTCGCGCGCCTCGCGGGCCTCGACTCGGCGTCGGTGCCGGCGGCGCCGATGCTTGCTGCGGAAGCCGACGGCGAGCTGCGCGCGGCACTGTCGCTAGACGACGGCGGGGTGATCGCCGACCCGTTTCACCGGACCGCTCCGCTCGTGGCGCTGCTGGTCGCACGAACTGAGCAGCTCCGCGGGCGACCGTCGCGGCGTCGGCGGTGGCTTTCCCGCCTCAGGCTCGCGCTCGCCGGAACGTGACTTCGCCGATTCCTGGGCGGACTCTCACAACCGCGTAAGAAACCGGGCGGGGGTGAAGCAAAGCCTGTGACGGCAATCTCACATCACCTGGCCCACGGAGGATGACATGTCAGTTACCACTGTCACCCGGGCCGGTCGCTCGTCCGCGGTCGCGCCGAACCTCGAACTACTCAGGAGCGATCCCGCCTACCAGAGCTTCATGCTGCTGCGGATCGGGTTCACGTCCCCCCGATCGCGATGGGCCTCGACAAGTTCTTCAACGTGCTCGTGAACTGGGAGGTGTATCTCGCACCGTGGATTCGCCACCTGAGTCCGTTGAGCGCCACCGGGACGATGCACGTGGTCGGAGTGATCGAGATCTTCGCCGCCGTCGCCGTGGCGCTGAAGCCGCGCTATGCCGCCTACGTCTTCGCCGCGTGGCCTCGCCGGCATCGTCATCAACCTGCTGACGTACTCGGGCTTCTACGACGTTGCGCTGCGCGACTTCGGACTGTTGCTCGGAGCGCTGACGCTCGCCCGGCTCGCGAGCAGGTTCGATCCGCCTGGGATCGAGTTCACGCTGTAGCGCCTCCGGCGAGCGCCTCAGTCCGGGCAAACCGTCTAGGCTGAGGCGCAAATGCCGAGCGGTCCACATCCGATATCGCTGTTCGAGATCGCCAAGCGCGCCGTCGAGATCTGCGACCCCGACGACCGTGACTCACGGCTCGGAGATCTGCTCGAGCAGTTCGAGGACGCGGACGAGCCCGTCACCGCGATCCAGAATCTCGAGGAACGCGTAGCGCTCGCGGTCGAGGGCGTCGACGTCGAAATTGACGATCCCGCGGTATCGATGGCCGCCGCGACGATCCTGTACCTGTCCTACCGCCGCGACGAGCTGCACGACGACCCGAGCAAGATCCTTCGCCTCGCCGCCCGAGCGGAATGGAAGGGCGATCCACCCCTGCAGGTCGTCGACTGGCTGACCGATCGCGGCGTCGCGGTGTGAGCGGAGGTGATCTGATGGCCGCCGCGCCGGCCCTCATCATCCAGGTGCCGCGCGGCAGCGCGGTTCAGCGACAGCTGCGCGAGCGGCCGCCGTCGGCGGTCGCGGGTGGCGAGGTCGTCGTCGAGGGCGGTCCGACCGACTCCGAAGGCAACCTCGAGGCGATCTCCGCAGGCGAGGTCGTGCTGTCGGTGCCGTCGCCCGAGGCGCTCGCGCGCGAGGCCGACGAGGTTCGGCGCGTGATCTCGCAGGCGGGCACCGGCGTGGAGCCGCTCGTGGTCGTGATCGAGGCGGCCGAGGAGCTGCTCGACGAAGAGCTGGCGCCGGCGGTCGCCGCGACCGCCCACACCTCGCGAGCCGTGATCCTGCGCGTGATTCGCGACGCCTGAGCCGGCTCAGCCGGACGATTCGAACCCGGGGTCTTCGGAGCTGGATGGGTCGCCCTCGCCGCGCGCGTCGCGGTAGCGGCGATCGAACAGTGCGAGCACGGCGCTGATGTCCGAGGGCCCGCGCAGGTCGTGGCTGACCCCGTAGGAGTCCGGCGTGGTCCCGGCCGGCTCGGCGTCGCCGTGCTCGACGAGCTCGTCGCGCTCGGGGCCGAGGACCGGAAGCTCGGCGACTCCCCGATCCGGGTAGAGGACGCCGAGCTCGTTCTGCTCGTAGATCACCAGGGCGGCACCGTCCGAGCGCCGCTCGATGCGCACGCCGGGCCACGTGTTCAGTTCGTTGGCGACCTCATCGACGAACGCGGACACGTCGGGCACGGGCACGATCCTAACGCGAGTGGTGAGCCGGGAGCCGGCTCCCCGAGCTCTTGAGTGCGCACGCTCGATATACGACCGAACGGCCGGCACGTCACGAGGCTCGGCTCAGTGGTCGTCCGCCGGCTCGTGCACGACGAGCACCGGGCAAGGCGCGTGTCTCAGGAGACCCTTCGTCGTGCTGCCCTCGAGCCGGGCTCGGACGCCGCTCAGGCCGCGCGATCCGACGACGACCGCGCCGGCATGGTTCTCCTCGGCGACCTTCAGGATCGTCTCGGGAACATTGCGCTCGTCGGGCACCGCGAGCGGCTGTGCATCGAGTCCGAGCGACCGGGCAAGCTCCGCGCCCTCGCCGGCTACTTGCTCGGCACGGGCGTGCACCCCCTTGTCGATGCTGAGCGCGGTCGCCGGGTCGACCATCGGAGCAGGGACCAGTCCCTCCGCGCGCATCTCGGGCATCGCGTAGGCGAGCCCCGGCTCCCACACGGTGACCACCAGCGCCGGGCGCGGCGCGAGCAGCCGGGCGGCATCGGCGACCGCGCAACGCGACGCCGGCGATCCGTCGAACGCGATCAGTATCGGGCCGTCGGAAGCGCCCACGCGGTCCAGCATAACCCCAACCGCTCGAGCGGTTCACCTAACACGCGCGGTCGGGAACCGGCAACATCTCGACGATGGAACCCGCGCCCGAGCCGAGCCGTCCTCCGGGGTGGCTGCCCAAGGCGGAGTTCGACTTGATCTTCAGCCGCGTGCCGCGTCTGTGCGTGGAGGTCGTGATCGTAGCGCCCGAACGTGGAGTGCTGCTGGTGCGACGTGACATTCCCCCGAACGTCGGGGCGTGGCACATCCCGGGCGGGACGGTGCTGTTCGGCGAGCCACTCGTCGAGACCGTCAGGCGGGTCGCCCGGGACGAGCTCGGGCTGGAGGTGGCGGTGGGGGAGCTGCTTGGATACGTCGAGTATCCGAGCCACTACAACAACGGCCTTGACTCGCCGGTCGGAATTGCCTTCGCGACCGAGGTGGTCCCCCGCTCACCGGCGGCCGAGGAACTACCGGATGGGTGTGAATGGTTCAGCCGCCTGCCGGAAGGCCTCTACGAGGAGCAGCGCGACTTCCTGATCCGGCGCCTCGGGTTCGAGCCGCCGGGGCCCGCGCTCGCCGATCAGTAGATTGGGGCAAACCCCGCGAGAGGAGCAGACATGGCGAACGGGCGACTACCGCAGACTCGGGTTGGCGTGCTCGGGAGCGGCGAGGTCGGGCGCCGCCTCGCCGAGGGATTCCGCAGCCGTGGCCACGACGTGATGATCGGCTCGCGCGACCCCGACAAGCCGGAGCTCCGCGAGTGGCTGTCGGACGGCGGGGCCGGCATCGATACGGGAACGTTCGCGGAGACCGCCGCGCACGGCGAGTTGCTCGTCCTTGCCGTGCTGGGCGACGCCGCGGAGGACGCGATCGCCGACGCCGGCGCGGACAACTTCGCCGGAAAGGTCGTCATCGACGCGATGAACCCGCTCGACTTCTCGGGCGGCTTCCCGCCCAAGCTGTCGATCTGCGGGGAGGACTCGCTCGGCGAGCGGGTCCAGCGCGCGCTGCCCGACGCCAAGGTCGTCAAGGCGTTCAACACGATCGGCAATCCCTACTTCGTGGATCCGAGCTTCCCCGACGGCCGGCCGACGATGCTGATCGCCGGCGACGACGAGGACGCCAAGCGCACCGTCGGCGACGTGCTGGCCGACTTCGGCTGGTCCGACACGATCGATATCGGCGGCATCGAAGGGTCGCGCGAGCTCGAGGCGATCTGCATCGTCTGGGTCAAGATCGGTGGGGCGAGGGGCGCCTGGGACCACGGCTTCCGGCTGCTCGTCGGTTAGCAGCGGGAGAGCGTAAAACGATCAGGGGTGTCCGGCGGGATGCCCGTGCTCGTGCACGTGGTGGTGCGCGGCGCGACTGCCGCTTTCAAGCCGGTCTTCTACAGTCCGATCTCCCGATCGACGAGGTCCATCAGCAATCGGAACCCCTCGCCGCTCACGTGCCGCGCCGGCCACTCCACGGCCAGGTAGTCGATCGGCCCCAGAGCGGTGTCTCCCATGTAACTCCCCATATCGGATGCCGGCGCCCCTGGGCGTTCGTACTCTACCGTGGCGCAGTGAGCATGGAGCGAGCATTCGAGACTAAGTCACTGTCGCGGTTACCGAATGCCGTCGCCCCCGACGGCTCGGACGTCCGCGTTCTCCTCCAGGTTCGTGGCGGCGGCCTCGCCCATTTCGAGCTGGCGGCGGGACAGACCTCGGTCGCGGTCCGGCACCGCTCGGTCGAGGAGATCTGGTACTTCCTGCGGGGGACCGGCGAGATGTGGCGAAAGGCAGGCGACCGGGAAGAGGTCGTCGGGGTGTCACCCGGCGTCAGCATCACGATTCCACTGGGGACCGACTTCCAATTCCGCGTCACCGGCGAAGAGCCACTGTCGGCGATCGGAGCCACGATCCCGCCATGGCCGGGAGCGGGCGAGGCGGTGATCGTGTCCGGGCTGTGGGAGCCAACCGTCGAGCCCGGAGCGGTCTGAAACATCGGGTCCGGTCACGTTCCCCGGCCCGTCCGTATCTCAGGAGCGGTGTCTGCGAACGAGCGCGCGACCGGAACTCCGTGCGGGTCCAGGTCGCCGATCGGCCGTCATCGGGCGACCGTGGCGAGCTGTGCCGAGTTCCACGCCGCGAGGCCGCCGACCAGATTCGCGACGCGCGTCAGCCCTTCCCGCCGGAGCAGGCTCGAGGCGATCGCCGAGCGGTAGCCGCTCGCGCAGTAGACGACCAGGTCGCAATCCGACGGAAGCTCGTGGACGCGCTCGACGAGCTGCGACAGCGGCACGTTCACGGCGCCGGCGATGTGAGCTTCGCGGTATTCCGAGCCGGTGCTGACGTCGAGGAGCAGCGGCGGGTCCGGTGCGTCGAGCTGCTCGGCGGCGGAAGCGGCGGTGATCCTCTCGACCCGGCCGATGAGCTCGGGTGCGTCCTCCAGTTGCTGCATCCCGCCGGCAAGGTAGCCGACGACCGTGTCAAACCCGATCCGCCCGAGACGCGTCGCGGCCTCGACCTCACGCCCCGGCTCGGCGACCAGCACGACCGGCGGATCCGGGTCCAGGATCGTGCCGCACCAAGTGGCGAACGAGCCGTCGAGGCCGATGTTCAACGCTCCGCGGATGTGGGCGCCCTCGAACTCGGCGTGATCGCGCGTGTCGAGGAGTTGCGCCCCGCCCGCGACGAGCTCGAGCAGCTGTCCCAGCGATAGGGGCCGGAGCTCGCGCGCGAGCGCGTCGTCGAGCGTCGGCCGCTCGCTCGCGTTGAGCACCGCGTCGTAGGTGAAGTAGGCCGGGGTGTCCGGCTGGTCGGTCGTCACGATCTCGATGAACCGCTCTCGGCTCATCGGCGCAAGAGCGTAGTTGTAGGCCCGCTGGACGCCGATCGTGGACACGGTGTCGGTCGAGAGGTTCTTGCCGCAGAGCGAGCCGGCGCCGTGAGCCGGATACACGAGCGTGTCGTCGGGCAGCGGCAGGAGCTTGTCGCGCAGCGAGTCGTAGAGCATGCTCGCGAGCTGATCCGCGCTCCAGCCGAGCGACGCGCGCAGGTCGGGGCGGCCGACGTCGCCGATGAACAGCGTGTCGCCCGTGAGCACCGCATGTGGGCGGCGCTCGCTCCGCTCAGGGTCGAACACGAGAATCGAGATCGACTCGGGCGAATGGCCCGGGGTCTCGAGCACCGTCAGCCGCACGCGACCCAGCCGCACCTCATCTCCGTTGGCCATCGGCGCGAACTCGTACTCGGCGCTGGCCTGAGCGCCGAGGTGGATGATCGCGCCGACACGGTCGCGTAGCTCGAGGTGCCCGGCGATGAAGTCGGCGTGCATGTGGGTCAGGAACACGTGCTCGATCGCGCAGTTCAGCTCCTCGGCATCGGCGACGTACTGCTCGATGTCGCGCTGGGGATCGACCACGGCCGCGTGGCCTCCTACCTGATCGGCGATCAGGTAGGAGGCGTGCGCGAGACACCCCAAGTAGTACTGCTTCAGGATCATTGCTCGGAGCTGTTGGGCTGTGCCACGATCCGAATGTACGGCTTCGGCTCGCGCCACTCCCCGAAGATCTCCTTCGCCTGGTCGTTGCTGACCGATCCGGCGATGATCACGTCCTCGCCGGGCTGCCAATTCACGGGCGTCGACACCTTGTGGTTGGCCGTGAGCTGGAGCGAGTCGATCACCCGCAGGACCTCGTCGAAGTTGCGCCCGGTCGTCATCGGATAGACGAGGATCAGCTTAACCTTCTTGTCGGGGCCGATCACGAACACGTTGCGGACCGTCTGGTTGTCAGCCGGCGTGCGCTCGGCGGGATCCCCCGACACGTCCGACGGGAGCATCCCGTACAGCTTCGAGACCTGGAAGTCGCCGTCGCCGATGATCGGATAGTTCGGCGCGTGGCCCTGGGTCTCCTCGATGTCGCGGGCCCACTGCTCGTGCTTGTCGGTCGGGTCGACGGACAGCCCGATGATCTTCACTTCGCGGCGGTCGAACTCGGGCTTGATCCTGGCCATGTAGCCGAGCTCGGTGGTGCAGACGGGCGTGAAGTCCTTAGGATGCGAAAACAGCACCGCCCATGAGTCGCCGATCCAGTCGTGGAACCGGATCTGTCCCTCCGTGGTGTTCGCCTCGAAATCGGGCGCCTCGGCGCCTAGCTGCAATGCCATGCTTCCTCCTTGCTTCTGTTGCGGTGAATCAGATGTGCCGTCGTTGCTCACGCGGTCGCCGGCTCGGTTCTCCTTCGACGGGTAGGCCCGTTTCTGCCCCCGCCATCAGCCCGCCCCCCAGCACTTCGACGCGCTCGCAGCACTGCTCGTCAGCGATCGACGTTGCAGGGAGGGCATTGAACGTCTGCTCCCAATCGGACGCGCAAGCGTCGTCCACATCGTCCACATTCGAACCTCCTGCACCAGCCCCCGACCCTTTGCAAACAGCGCCGCCCGCGCGCGCAAATCGTACTAACAAACGGATCGTTGGGTCCGGCGACCGACGTCGGCCCGTGCGAATTCACTCATGTGGCGTTGCGCTACGCGAGTCCCCCAGCGCTGTATGAGGACGGAACCGACGTGTTGGCGTTCGCGCTCGCGATCTGCGACAGCAGTTGCGAAGGTGTCGTGCCGGCGGTCACCGGCAGCCTCGGCAGACGGAAGCGGTCCTGCTGCGGGTTCGCCCAACCCTGATCGACGGTCGTGGCCCCGACGTAGCCGGCGGCGCGGACCGCGGCGGTGATTGTCGGGTCGAAGTCGCCCGAGGGGTAGCTGAACCAGTTCACGGGGACGCCATACGTCGTTTGCAGCATCTGCCGCGCCGTGGTGAGGTCGTTGGCGACCTGCGCGGAATCCTGTGTGGTCAGGTCGGTGTGGTCGAGGCCCTGCGTGTCGAGCTCCCAGCCGGCGGCGATCAGGCCGTGGATCTGTGCGCCGGTCAGCCCGCCGTCCGACGGCGACAAACCGTTCAGCTGCAGGTTCTCGACCGCCGGCCAGCCGAGGCCCTTCAGGACCGGCAGGGCGTTCGTGTATTGAGAGCCGTACCCGTTGTCGAAGGTGATCACAAACGGCTTCCCGGCTCCGAGCGAGGTGCCGTGGGTCCAGTAGGCCTGCACCTGGTTGAGCGTCACCGCATGCCAGCCGTTTGCCTTGAGCGTCTGCATCTGGCTCGAGAATTCGGAGGCGGGCACGTACAGCGCCGGGTTGGCCGAGCTCCCGGACGGCTGTGTGTTGATCACGTGGTAGACGAGGATCGGAACGCTCGCCGTACCCGGCCGAGCCGTGGCCGTGGTTGTCTGTTTGTGCGGCGGCGGCACCGCTGCGGTCGAAATCGGGCCGGCGGGATGCGAGCTCGCGTCGGGGCCGGAGTCGATCACGATCAGGACTGTCGCCAATGCGACCACGATCAGCGATGCGAGCGCGCCGACCCGGCCGGGGGTGATCGGAAATTCGGGCCTACGGGCGGGCGCGGGGCGACTGCGCTGCTCCCCGCGGAAGCTCATGCCACCGACGTTACACCCAGCAGAGCGATACCACGGCCGGTCGCGCGAACCGATCAGGAATCGAGAAGCGCCCTCCCCGAGCCACGGCTAGCCTGACCGACCATCGAGATCACCAACTCACACACCGCAGAGGAGTGACCATGTCCGGATCCACCACCGAAGGAATCAAGACGGTCCTGCATCCCGTCTCCGACCTCGAGCGGGCCAAGCCGGTGTATGCCGCGCTGCTCGGCATCGAGCCGCAGCACGATGCGTCCTACTACGTCGGCTTCGACGTCGAGGGCCAGCACATCGGACTGGTGCCGGGCGGAGGACCGCAGGGCATGACCTCGCCGGTGGCCTACTGGCACGTGCCGGACATCGAGGCGAAACTCGCCGAGGTGACCGCGGTCGGCGCGACCGTGAAGGAAGCCCCGCACGAGGTTGGCGGCGGCCGCCTGGTGGCGAGCTTCACCGATCCCGATGGCAACGTCCTCGGGCTGGTTCAGGGCTGATGAGCGCCGCGGCGGATGCGCCGTCGCCGGCGGCGCACACCCCGGGTGGATTGATCATGTGCCGGCCGCGATTGCCCCGACGTGGCAGGATCTTTCGTGTGACCGGCAGACCTACCTCGGCGCAGCACCTGCGCGACCTCGCGTTGCTGCGGCGCGTCCGCGACCGGATCGACCGGGAGTACGCCCAGCCGCTGGATGTAGAGGCGCTCGCCCGCGGCGCGCACATGTCGGCCGGGCATCTCAGCCGCCAGTTCCGGCTCGCCTACGGCGAGTCGCCGTACAGCTACCTGATGACGCGCCGGATCGAGCGCGCGATGGCGCTGCTGCGTTGTGGCGACATGAGCGTCACCGAGGTCTGTTTCGAGGTCGGCTGTTCGTCGTTGGGCACGTTCAGCAGTCGCTTCACCGAACTGGTCGGGATTCCGCCGAGCGAGTATCGGCGCCGGGAGGCGTACGCGACTGCGGGGATGCCGCCGTGCGTGGCGAAGCAGGTGACCAGACCGGTCAGGAACCGAGAAGCGCCGGTCGGGTGACCGCGGTGGACATCACGATTCACAGTTCGATGCTCCCGCACGAGGACCCGGACGCATCCCTGGCCTTCTATCGCGACACCCTCGGCTTCGAGGTGCGCAACGACGTCGAGTACGGCGGGATGCACTGGATCACCGTGGGGCCGCCCGGCCAGCCCGGTACGTCGATCGTCCTGTACCCACCGGCCGCCGCCCCCGGCGTGACCGACGACGAGCGCCGCACGATCGCCGAGATGATGGCGAAAGGCACCTACGCCAGCATCAACCTGGCCACGAGCGACCTCGACGCCACGTTCGAGCGCCTGCAGGCGAGCGACGCCGCCGAGGTCGTCCAAGAGCCAACCGACCAGCCCTACGGGATTCGCGACTGCGCGTTCCGCGATCCCGCCGGCAACCTGATCCGCATCCAAGAGCTGCGCTGAGCGGTCGATCGCCTTTCGCGGTCCTCCCCTCAGGCCTGCCGAGTCGGGACGATGTCGAGGGTCGACGTCTGGCTCAGGGCCGGCGACGAGGCCTATTCGTTCGGTGAGCAAGCGCTGTCGACGAGCCCGAACCTCCAGTACGGCCGCGGACGGAGCGATGGCGAGTTTCATGACCGGCTCGGGACCTGACGGTGGGCGGACGCTGACTGCATTTCAGATTGCCCACGCCGCCAGACCGGATTCACCCCGCGTACCTCTTCTCCTCGTACGGGGCGGTCACGGCCTGCCCGTGTTCTCGCAGCGACCAAAAAGCCACCTGCATAACACGCCAATGCAGCCGCGAGCCGCGGATCGTGACGCGCTACGCATGTGGGGCGTGCATCCTTGAGTTGCGAGCCGGGGGCCTGGTCGAGAAACGCTCCGTATAGACACGTCTCTCGACCAGCCTCCGCTGAGTCGCGCCGAGCGCCGGCGCGCCCCGGTGCGGCGGCGGGTTGTGCGCTTCTCGCAACTCGGGGCATGCGCGAACCGTCGAGGTTTCGCCGGCGACGGCCGGGAGGTCGCCGGCACCCACCCTCAGGCGCGCGCGGTTCAGGCTCGCGCAATCGTAGGAGCCCGCCCCGTCAGATTTGAGTCGAAATGGGGAGAGTTCGTTATCCTTCTCGGACCCGCTGGGCGCGGGGGGGCAACTTCGGGGGGTGACAAACGTCTGAACAGCTGATCGCGCGCAATCGCGAGCTCGAGGCGTTGCTGGACGCGATCGAGGCGACCGAACGCGGTCCCCGGGCGATCGTGCTCGAGGGCGAGGCGGGGGTGGGGAAGACCGCGCTCTGGCGCCGAGCTCTCGACGCCGCGGGCTACAGAGGGTGGCGGATACTGTCGAGCGCGCCGGCGGGCTCGGAAGCCCGACTGGCCTTCGCCGCGCTCGGAGACCTGCTCGATCTGGTCATCGACGATGCCTTGCCCGCGCTGCCGCCGCCGCAGCGGCGCGGCTTGGAGGTGGCGCTGCTCCGCGGCGACAGCGACGAGACGGAGGACCCGTTCGACGAGCGGACGATCGGCGTCGCGACGCTGTCGGCGCTCCGCCTGCTCTCGGCGCGCTCACCGTTGCTGGTGGCGATCGATGACTTGCAGTGGGTCGACGCCTCGTCCGCGGCGGCGCTGCGGTTCGCCCTGCGCCGGCTCCGCGACGAGCCCGTCCTGGTCTTGGCCACGCGTCGGCTCGAAGCCGGACGGGGCGCGCCGCTGGAGCTCGAGCGGATGCTGGGCGACGAACGCGTGCAGCGGCTCAAGATCGGACCGCTCAGCCTCGGCGGCGTGCATGAGCTGCTCGCGGCCAGGCTCGGGTTCGAAGCCTCGCGCTCGACGCTCGTGCGCCTACAGGAGCTTGCCGGCGGCAACCCGTTCTACTCGCTCGAGATCGGTCGAGAGTTGATCGCCCGCGGGGGCGAGCCGCCTCCCGATGAAGCGCTGCCGGTGCCCGGGAGCGTGAGCGGGCTCGTCGAGGCGCGATTGTCGCGGCTGTCGCCGTCGGCGCGGACGGTGCTGCTCGCGGCCGCCGCCCTCGCCCGCCCTACCCGCGCAATCCTCTCGCAGCTGGAGGAGCACGCCGACGCCGGACTCGACGAAGCGATCGCCGCAGGCCTTATCGGGCGGGCGAACTCCGAACGGGTTCGGTTCGCGCATCCCCTGTTCGCCTCGGTGCACTACGAGCAGGCGCCGCTGGCCGAGCGCCGGCGCATGCACGCTCGCCTGAGCGTGCTCGTTGAGGATCTCGAACAGAAGGCCCGCCACCTGGCGCTCGCGACCTCAGGGGTGGATGAGGGTGTCGCTTCGCAGCTCGACCTCGCCGCCGACTCGGCTGCTGCCCGCGGCGGCCCGCGCGCAGCAGCCGAGCTCTGTGACCTGGCGGCGAGGCTGTCGCCCGCCTCGGCCCCGCGGGCGCGACGGCTGCTGGCCAGCGCGGAATACCACGCCCGAGCAGGCAGTCTGGGGCTGGCCGGCGATCGGGCGCGTGCGGCACTCGTCGTCGCGACCGAGTCCAGCGTGCGGGCCCGCGCTCTCGTCGTGCTCGGGACCGTGTCCGGCGACGTGGACGGCATCGAGCCCGCGAGCGCGCTCTACCGGCGCGCCCTTCGCGAGCCGGCCG
The DNA here is from genome assembly GCA_963777335.1 of uncultured Solirubrobacterales bacterium. Lineage (GTDB taxonomy): Bacteria > Actinomycetota > Thermoleophilia > Solirubrobacterales > Solirubrobacteraceae > Palsa-465. The sequence continues at coordinate 7,349 of CAVZQD010000023.1, read as the reverse complement.
CATCTCGCGCGTTGCGCGCGGACCTGCACCAGAAGCTGGCCTGGCTCCGGCTCCTGGCGGCCGACGCGAACGGCGCCGAGCGGCATGCGCGGGCGATGCTGCGGCTTGCCGCCGGGGACGATCGGGCGGCCGAGGCGGCCGCACGCGCCACCCTGTCGCTGCTGCGCGCCGCCCGCGCTCGACCGATCCTCACCGGCCCCGCCAACCGGGAGCCCAGCGACGCCGCGGCCGACAAACGGCCGTGGAAGTGGTCGGAGATCGGCCCGGAGGCGCTGGGCGGTGTGGTGCTGCTGTGGGCGGGGGAGCTCGAGCTGGCGCGCTCTCCGCTCGAGGCGATGCTCCGTGACGCCGCCGAATCTGCCGACCCCTGGGGGGAGATGCATGCGCTGGCTTACTTGAGCGCGCTCGAGACAAATCTAGGTCGGCCGCGACGGGGGCATGAGCTTGCGCTCCGCTATCTGGAGCTGGCGAGCGCGGCTGGCGAGGATGCTCAGCGGGCGAGCGCCTTGTGGCCGGTGGCGGCCGCCGCCGGCTGGCTCGGCCGCATCGATGAAGCGCGAGATGCCGCGCGGCAGGGGCTCGAGCTCGCCGAGCACACCGGCCACAGCCTGTATGCAGTCGGCAACCTCGCCGCACTGGGCGCAGTCGAGCTGTCCCTCGAGAACCCGATCGCCGCAGCGACCGCGCTGCAGCGGGCACGGGAGCTCATGCACGCCGGCGGCGTCGAGTCGCCGGGCCGCTTCCCGGTGCTGCCCGATCTGGTCGAAGCGCTGGTCGCGATCGGCGAGGTCGATCACGCCGCTGCGATCGAGCGGGAGCACCGGCGCATCGCGCATGACCTCGGCCGGCCGTGGGCGCGCGCCCTGGCGGCGCGCTGCGAGGGACTGGTGGCCGACGCCCGCGGCAAGGAAAGTGCGGCGGCCGCGGCCTTCGAGCGCGCGCTGCGCGAGCACGGCCAGCAGGACCGCCCGCTCGACCGCGCTCGCACACTGCTGGCTTACGGAACGCTGCACCGCCGGCTGCGCCGCAAGTCGCGCGCGCGGGAACTGCTCGAATCGGCGCTCGAGCTGTTCGACGCGGCGGGAGCCGCGCAGTGGGCAAAGCGCTCGCGCGTGGAGCTCGGTCGGATCGGGGGGCGCCGGGCCGCCCCCGCGGGGGCGCTCAGCACGACCGAGTCCGAGATCGCCAAACTGGTGGCGGCGGGCCGCACCAACCGCGAGGTCGCGGCCGCGCTCCATCTCAGCTCGCGCACGGTGGAGTGGAACCTCTCCAAGCTGTATCGCAAGCTCGGGGTGCGCTCGCGCACGGAGCTGGCCCACGCGGCTCGGCTCGGGAAACCACCGGATCCGCGGTCACTGACGACGAGCTAAATCCGCGGATTTCACTGGTTGATCGGCCCCGGAACCGCCCTTAGCTTGCCCTGCCGTGAACGCTTATCTCGTCGAGCGGTACCTGCCGGGACTGTCCGAGTCCGACGTCCGCGCCGCGCTGAGCCGGGCTGAGGCGGCGTGTGCCGAGCTGCGCGCGGCGGGAACCGAGATCCGCTATCGCGGCTCGATCTTCCTGGCCTTGGAAGAGGCGTGCTTCTGCCGCTTTGACTCAGACCGGGCCGAGGCCGTGGCCGAAGTCAACCAGCGGGCCCAGCTCGCGTTCGCGCGCATCAACCCGGGATTCGCGATCGAACCATCTTCACTCACCATCACTCCAATCGGGGAGGTTCCGACCACATGACCAAGCGATTGTCATCGCTATTTGCGACGGCGGGCGCACTCGCCGTCACCGGCGCGCTGGCGCTCGCCGGAGGCGCCAGCGGCGCCGCCGGCGCCAGCTCGCTGCCCACGCTGAACATCGCGCTCAACGGCGTGAGCGGCGTGTCCGTGTCCGGCAGCGAGACGTCGGGTGCCGTCAACGTCGTCTCGACATTCACGGGCAAGGCCCCAAGCGGCCCCAACAGCAACGGACCCACGTGGGGGCTCGTGCGGCTGAACCCGGGCGCAACGGTCCTCCAGGCCGTCGCCGCGGTCCAGAGCCACCACGGCGACATCAACGCACTCGATCCCTACGGCGCGCTGGTCGCCGACCAATCCGCGGGGGTGGCCACTCAAACCGTTCTGGCGCCGGGCAACTGGGTCGCCCTCAACCTCAGCGGGAACGGGAATCCGGGGCTCGCCACGTTCACCGTGACCGCGTCGTCGTCGCCGGCCGCGCTGCCGAACGCATCCGCGACCGAGACCGCGATCGAGTTCAACTTCCGCGGGCCCAAGGTGCTGCACGACGGCACGATCGTGCGCGCCCAGAACGGCGGCTACCTGGTGCACATGATCATCGCCTTCGGCGTGAAGAATCCCGCCGTCGGGCAGGAGGTCATGGCGCTGCTCGGCGCGGGCAAGGACGGAAAGGCGCAGAAGCTGATCAGCCACCGGCTCCTCAACCTGGCCGGCCCGATCTCGCCCGGCGGCATGCAGCAGGGGGTTCTCAATGCCAAGCCCGGGTACTACGTCGAGGCCTGCTTCATGGACACCCAGGACGGCCGCGAGCACACCCAGCTCGGGATGATGCGGCTGATCCGGGTCGTCAAGTAAGCGACAAGTACCAGGGGGGCCAATCAGCGGGCCGCGCGCTCTTACGTTCGCGCGGCCCCGCCTTCCCTCACCGCTGCAACCGGGGATCGATCTCATGCATCTCGAACACTCAAGCTCAGGCTGGCGGTGGCCGGCCGCGGCGGCACTGTCGGCGACTGCCGCCATCCACATGACCCTTGTGCCGGAACACCTGCGCGAGGCACCGTACGCCGGCGCGCTGTTCATCGCGCTGAGCGCCGCCGCGCTGGCAACCGCCATGCTGCTCTCGGCCACCGACCATGAGCTCGTATGGCTTGTGGCGGCCGCGATCTCGCTCGGCGCGCTCGTCGCCTATTTCCTCTCGCGCTCCGTAGGCCTCCCGTCGATGTCGGACGACATCGGCGACTGGGTCAACCCGCTCGGGGTCGCGGCGGTCGCCTGCGAGACGCTCACGCTCATCTGCTGGATCGGACGGTCCGCCGCGTCGCCGCGTGAGGCCGCGCCCGCGGTCATTCGGCGTCGAGCAGCCTAATCGGAGGCCACCGGGGCCGGCGGTATCGTGCGCGATGGATGCTCGAACCACTGCGCGTGGACGGTCTGGGGAGGCATCTGGAGGGTCGCTACGGCGTCGACCTGGCCGAGGTGGCGCCGCTCGACCGCGGCGTGTTTCGGGTCGATCATCGGGACGGGTCGCGTTGGGTAGCACGAGTCTTTGCGGCGGCGCGCCCGCTCGTCAGCGTGCAGGAGGATGCGGCGATCCTTCGAGCGCTCGAGCGAGCGGGCTTTCCGGCTGAGCGTTGCGCGCATCCGGAGCCCGTGTCCGAGTTCCTCGGCCAGGGCGTGCTCGTCACTGGCTTTCTCGAGGACCACGGGCCGCTCCGGCCGGGGCGCGCGGGGGCGATCCTCGGTGCCCTGCTCGGGCGCCTGCATACGCGCGCGGCGACGGGTCTACGCGCGGGAGGCGCATGGCATCACCTCTCGTTCGCGGGTGGGCCTCGGGAGGAAATCGCGGCCGCGGCCGAGCTGCTCGAGGATCACCTGCCCCACGTCCGGGTCCGGGAGCTGGCGCTGTTCGATCGCCTGCGCGACGAGGTCGCGCGAACGGACGACTGCCACGATCTCCCGCACGCGTTCGTGCACCCGGATTTCGTCCGCGCCAACGCGATATCGACCGTCGACGACAAGGCTCGCGATCGTTGACTGGACCGGCGCGGGACGAGGACCGCGGCTGTGGTCGATCGGTTTCCTGCTGTGGGCCGTCGGAGCTCGTAGCCTGCGGCTTGTCGACCTCGTCGTGTCGCGTTACCCGCGCTCGGTCGAGCTCGAGCCGGCCGAGCTCGACCGACTCGACGGCGCGATCCGCGGGCGGCCGGTCGTGCTCGAGGCCTGGTCGGTGTGTGCGGGCCGGAGTGAGCTCGCGACCGCCGTTGAGCGCGTCGAGCGAGCCGGTGCACTCGCCAGGGAGATCGCAATCGAGGCGCGACGCGCGTTCGCTGTGAGGATCCCGCAGGATCCGTAGGCTGCACGAGCCGTACCTGCCGCTTGCAAATCGCTCGCCACCAGTGAGGAGGCTGAAGATGGAGACCTGGGATGCCATCACCGCTCGGCGCAACGTCCGCGAGTTCGCCGACCGGGCCATCCCCGACGCGGACCTCGACCGCGTGCTCGAGGCGGGCCGGATCGCGCCGTCATCGCAGAACAATCAGCCGTGGGATTTCGTCGTCGTCACCGAACGGGCGATGCTGCGTGAGCTCTCCACGGTGTGGCGTGGTGGCGGGCATATCGCGAACGCCGCCGCGGCGATCGCGATGGTGATCCCGGACGATCAGGAGCCCCGCGTTCGCGAGCGCAATCGCTTCGACATCGGGCAGGCGACGATGCAGATGATGATCGCCGCCGCCGATCTGGGGATCGGCACCGGTCATTCGGCCGTCGGCGATCAGGACCTGGCGAGGTCGGTGCTCCATGTTCCCGAGAGCAAGCTCGTCGCGTTCGTGATCGATCTCGGCTATCCGGCGGACAGGCCGCTCCGGCCCGGCACCCGCTTGAGGCGCCGGTCCTTCGACGAGGTCGTTCACCGCAACGGCTGGTGAGGCCTCTGGAATGATCGGTATCAACGACGATGCCTGGTGCTGCCGTTCTGACTTAGGGCGGAAGTCCCTGCGCGACTTGGAGGATCCGCTGTCGCAGCCAGCGGTGGCCCGGGTCGTTGGTCGATCGCGGATGCCAGGTAAGCGTTTCCACCACCGGAGGGATCTCGCACGGCGGCTCGAGCATCCTTAGCTCGGCGGCGTGCTCGAGCGAGTTGGCGAGCCTCTGTTGCACGAACGCGACGTGGCGAGTTCCTCGCAGGAGCAACGGTCCGATCACGAAACTCTCGACCACCGTGTCGGCTCGACGCCAGTGGCCGAGTTCCCGCAGGAGCGTGTCGACCATCGAGTCCAGCGGGCCCAGGCTGTAGGTGAGGTAGGGCAGACGCGCGAGCTGGTCGAACGTCAGGGGATCGCTGACCTCGCTGTTCCCGCGCCACGCCACCGCCACGAAGCGGTCGCTGAACAGTGGCTCGGAAGGAAGCGTGGTCGTTCGGCTGAATCGTTCGGGAACGATCGCGAGGTCGATTTCGCTTCTCTGGAGCCGGTCGGAGTGTTCTGCGATGTCGCGGGACTCGAGATGGATGCGAATGCTGGGCGCCTCGGTGGCGAGCGCCTCCATGAGGGGGTGAACGAGGATGAGCGCGCTGTAGTCGGTGGCCAGCACTCGGAACGTCTGCTCGCCGCGGGCCGGGTCGAAATTCGTGTGCGAGGCGAGGATGTCCTCCAGCTCGCCGAGGAGCTCGCGCACGCGGACCGCGAGCGTTTCGGCGAAGGGCGTGGGACGCATCGCGCGTCCGGTCTTGACCAGCAATTCGTCGTCGAACAGGACCCGTAGCCGCGCGAGCGCCGCGCTGATCGTGGGCTGGGTCAGCGACAGGCGCTGCGCGGCGCGCGTGACGCTCCGCTCCTGAAGCAGCGCGTCGAGTGCTTTGAGCAGGTTGAGGTCGACACCGGCGAGCGGGCGGACCCTGGGATCCATCGACACGGTCGATACCTCCCACAAAAAAGATCAATTTGACGCGACACACCCGCAGTGTATACGGTTCAATGAACTACACACAGAAGTCTTGTTCTCGGCGTCACCATGGCGAGGGCGTCGCGGCGGTTCCGGGGGAGGAGATCGGATGCTGAACGTCGTCACTGGTCACCCGCGCGCGTGGCGGGGCCTGGCCGCGCTGGTCACGGTCGTCGGCGTCGTTGCCCTGAGCGCCGGCGCGAGCCGGGACGCACATGCCGCCGCTGCCTGTCCGACGCCTCCGGCAAGCCAGAGCCAGCCCTGGTTGGATCCCTCCTACAGCCCTGAATGCCGCGCGCAGTTCGTGGTGGCCGCATTGCCGTCGGTCAGCCAGAAGGTGACCGCCCTCACCGATCAGAACAAGACGTTCACGAGCATGGGGATCGTCATGCCGACCGGGGGCGACGGCCCGGCCGGCGACGTCACCGGCAACGGGGTCGCACAGTCCCCGGCGCCGATCGTTCTCGGCGCGACCTGGAGCACCGCGATGGCGGCGCAGTACGGCGACGAGCTCGGGCAGGAGGCCCGCGCCCGGAACAAGAGTCAGATCAACGCCCCGGTGCTCGACTTGATGCGGACGTGGCACCAGGGTCGACAGGCGGAGTCGTTCGGGGAGGATCCGTTCCTGACCGGCACCCTGGGGGCGGCCGAGATACCCGCGATCCAGCAACACCACGTCGAAGACATGATGAAGCACATCGGCGCGTACACCCAGGAGACCGGCCGAGCCGGGGACGCGCCAACCGCTTCGGGACCAAACGCGCCGTCGAGCTTCCCGAACGACGAGATCATGTCGCTGAAGACGCTGAACGAGCTGTACCTGGCGCCGTTCGGCGCCGGCGCCGGGGCGGGCGCGAGCAACATCATGTGCGCGTTCCCGGAGGTCAACGGCGTCTTCGACTGCCAGAGCGCCTACATCTTCAATGAGATGCGGAGCGAGTACGCCTTCGAGGGCGCGATTGGACCGGACTTCCCCGATGCCCAGCACAGCCTGGCGGCGTCGCTGAACGCGGGGTGTGACAACTGCGCCACCACGTTCGGCGGCGAGACCCTCCAGCAAGCCGTCGCCGCGGGCGAGGTGCCGGTCTCGACGCTCGACCGGATGATCTACGACCGGGTGGTGGCGTCGTTCAAGGTCGGCCTGACCGATAACCCACCGGCGGGTCCGCCGAGCAACACCGCAAACGTGATCACGCCGGCGATCAACCGCACCAACGAGACGATCGCTGACGACGGCGCGGTGCTGCTCAAGAACCGCGGCCGGGTGCTGCCGCTGGCGGGCTCGACATCCTCGATCGCGGTGATCGGTCCGAGCGCCTCCGCTGCTCCGATCTACGCCGAGCCGGGCTCCGCGTACGTTCCGCCGGTCCAGTCCAATCAGGTCACGCCGCTCCAGGGCATCCAGGACCGCGCGCCGGCGGGCACCGCGGTCAACTATGCGCAGGGCGCGGCGCCGATCGGCGAGCAACCTGACACACCGGAGCTGCCGCTTCTCACCACGAGCACCGCATCCTCGCTGAAGCACCGCCGCAACGGAGGGTCACCCGGTCTCACCGCGACCTATTTCGGGACGCGGGACTGGTCCGGCCCGGCGGTCCTCACCGATGTCGAAAACGGAGTCAACCTCAACGGCGGCATCCCGAACCCGGCCGTTGCTCCCGGCGCGCCCAACGGCCAGGG
>CAVZQD010000022.1:0-302086 GCA_963777335.1 uncultured Solirubrobacterales bacterium | reverse complement strand
TTCGCGCGCTGCCCGCGTGCGCCGCCCCTAGTCAGGCCTAGAACGATGGCCGACGCCGTCAACCTACCTGGCAATGCTTGTGGCACGGCTGATCTGGAGACTGCACCGCGGCTGCCGCAGCGCCTCAGCGTTGCGGGGTGGTTGCGACGCCGGTTGCTGCCCCTCGCTCTGCTTCGTGCGCTTGATTCTGGGCATCCAGGAACTCCTGGACGATCTGCTTTGACCCGAACGGCCACGTCCGGTTTTTGCGCGCCCAGATCAGGAACGCCACGACCCCAAGGATGGTCCAGCCAAGCGCGAGCCGGATGGCGGACCATCCTGAGCCATGGAAGATGTAAATCCAACCGACGAGAGCGATCAGGCTTGGCACCGGGTACAGCCACTGGCGATAGGGACGCACCAGCCCCGGTTGCTTGCGGCGCAGGATCGTGAGCGCCGCGATCTGGCCGATGAACTGCACCCAGATCGTCAGCGCGATCAGGCCGTTGATCACGGTGCTCAGCGAGAAGAAGCAGGCGCCAGCGCAGACCGCACCCATCACCAGCAGCGAGATATGCGGGAACTTCAGTGTCGGATGAAGGCGCGCGAACGGCCGAAAGAAGACGCCGTCGCGCGCGGCATTAAACGGCAGTCGGGAGGCGCCGAGGAGACCCGTGTACACCGATGCGAAGGCCGTCCAGACGATCAGGATCGTCACGATTGTGGCTCCCGGGGAGCCCCAGATGTGCTTGAGCAGGTCGGTCCCGATCGCCGTCGACTTCGCCGCTTGGCGCCACGGGATCACGCCGATCGTGCCGATGTTCAGGCTCAGATCGATGACCATCACGCCGATGATCGAGATCACGATCGCCCGGGGGATGACCCGGCCCGGTTGGCGCACCTCGTCGCCGAGGTAGGCGATCGTGAAGTAGCCCAGGTAGTCGTAGATCGCCAGTACCAGCCCGAGGCCCAGGCCGTTGGCAAAGGAGCTGAAGTGAAAAGCGCCCCGCGGGAAGGTGAACGCGAGGCTGGGGGTGAAATGCGTGTAGGCGGCGACGAGCACCATCAGGACGGTGATGATCATTCCGGCCCACAGGATCTTGGTGAGCGTGGCGATCGAGTCGATTCGCCGCCACAGCAGGGCCACGGTGATGACCGTGAGGCCGACTGCCTCCCAATGGCCGAGCGAGACGCTCGTGTGCCAGAAATAGCCGAGGTAATCGGCGATGCCGATCATGCCGGTGGCCATGATCAAGGGGGTGACCAGGAGCGTGGACCAGACGAACATGAACGGCATCAGCCGTCCGGTCCAGTACTGAAAGGCCTCTCGCAGATAGGTGTAGCTGCCGCCCTCCGCTGGCATCGCCGCGCCCAGCTCCGCCCACACCAGACCGTCGCACATGGCGATTAGCGCACCGACTATCCAGCCGGCAATCGCCTGCGGACCACCCATCGCCACGAGGATCAGCGGGATCGTGATGAACGGCCCGATGCCGACCATCTGCGACATGTTCAGGGCGACCCCCGAGGACAGCCCCAGCCCCTTGATCAGGCCCTTGCTCTCGGTGATCTCCTCGATGTCCGGCGCGACCGCCACCACGTCACCTCCGCAAGTGGTCAGAATGGACCGGCGGACTGTACCACCTGGGCTGCAGCGGCAAACGACGCGCCCAACTCGTGATCGGCGCCGGGGAGATGGGCTCGTGATCGGCAACCCATCGCTTCACGCAGCGGCCACGTCAAGAAGCCCGCGCCAGGCGCTCCAGGGCGGCCTGCTCCAGCGGCCTGCCCGCGAGCTTGGCGGCCAACAACGCTGCGCCGACCGCTGGCGGGTAGAGCGGGCGGCGCAGCTCAAAGCCGTTGGGGCGCAACCCCAGCTGGCGGCGGAACTCGTCGAGGACCCGCGCCGCGGAGAAGGTGCCGCCTGAGTAGGAGACCGGGACCGTCTCGCCCGGCGGGTACTGCAGCCGCCACCGAGTGGCGTCGACCAGCAGCGCCAGCTCCCGCCCGGCCTCGTGGAGCACGGCGGCGGCGTGCTCATCCCCTAGATCCGCCGCCTGCGACACCTGCCGGCTCAATCCGGCGATCTTGCGCCGGTCCCCGCGCCAGCGGTTGAGGACCACGTCAATGAGCTCGAGCTCGACCGTCAGTCCCAGCTGCTGGCAGATCGTCTCGAACAACGGGCCCTTAGGCAGCCGGCCATCGCTCATGCGCGAGACGGCGTTCAGGCCGCGGATCGCGATCCAGTAGGCCGATCCCTCGTCACCGAAGAGCTCGCCCCATCCGCCGACCCGGACGCCGATCCCGTTACGCTGGCCATAGGTCATCGACCCAGTACCGCTGACGACGTTGATGCCGTCTGCCGCTGCTAACGAGCCGGCCCATCCGCAGACCATGTCGTTGTCGCAGCGGTAGCGATGGTGGCCGAGGGCGGCGTGCGGCGCCTCTTCCAGCGCCGGTATGTCCCGGGCGATCTCGCCGTAGCCGGGCAGCCCGAAGAACGCGTACTGGATCTCCCGGGGCGAGATCTGCGCCTGAGCGCAGACGCTCGTCACCCCGTCTTGCAGCACGCGAGCGACGAGCTCGATCCCCCGGCTGGCGTAGTAGGTCCCCTCGGTATCCGTCTGCGCCACCAGATCGCCGCGCTCGGAGATGAGGCACAGCGCCGTCTTGGTGCCTCCGCTATCGACGCCGAGAAACATGTACTCAGGTCCGCAGGGGGTGCAGCGTCACCCCCTGCACCACCCGGTTGACCTCGCCGGATGGGAACGGGTTGTCAGGTGTGCATCCGCGGGACAGCGAGAGTGCCAGCGCGATCAGCTGAGCGCAGATGACAGCGGGAAGCGCCAGTGCCGTGTCGGGCACGTCCTGCAGGCCCGGCAGCGTCCAGATGTCATCCTGCGCCGCATCGTCGCCGTCAGCGCTGATCGCCACCAGGCTGCCGGCAGATACCGTGCGCCGCAGCTCGCCGAGGATGTCCAGATCGTATTGGCGCGTGTAGGGATCGTTGGAGAGGTAGACGACGATCAGCGTGCGCTCATCCAGCACCGACTTGGGACCGTGGCGGAATCCCAGCGCTGAGTCCGACAGGGCGACCACTCCGCCGGCGGTAAGCTCGAGGGTTTTCAGTGCCGACTCGGCGGCCAGACCCTTTAGGCTCCCGCTGCCCAGGTAGACGATCCGGGCCGGTTCACGTGCGGCCAGCGCCTGAACATCGACTGCGCGCTCGGCAAGCAGCTGCTCGGCCGCGGCCGCGATCCGTTGCACGAGCTGGTCGTCGGCGCCGACCAGGCTCTGCATTGCGGCGAGGCTCATACCGGTGAAGCTCGACGTCATCGCAAAGCCCTGGTCGTTGGCCGCCTCCGGCAGGAGCAGCACCTCAGACCGCGGCCGAGACGCGTGCTCACGCGCCAGCTGACCATCGGCGTTACAAGTGACGACCAGATGCCAGCACTCGCTCAGCTGCTGCTCAGCGAGCTCGGTGGCGGCGACGCTCTCAGGACTGTCACCCGAGCGGGCAAAGGACACGAGCAGCGTGGGCACGTCCTCGACGAAGCACTCGCGTGGGTTGGACACGATGTCGGTGGTGGCGACGGCGTCGACACGGCGACGCAGCGAGCGAGCGAGCCCGGGCGCCAGCATCTGGCCGGCAAACGCCGACGACCCGGCACCGGTGAGCACGATCCGCAGGTCGTGGCGATCCAGCAGCGGGCGCACGAAGGCTTCGTCCGCCTGACGGGCCGCGGCACGCGCAGTGGAGATCTCGCGCCACAGGTCGGGCTGCTGGGCGATCTCACGGGCCGTATGACCGCCGCCGCTGGAATCGAGATCGGCCAGTGGGTAGTGGAGCAGGGTGCTCATCAGCTTGTCTCCTTTGACGCCCGAGCGTAGCCGCGCACGACATCGCGCACGCGGTCGATGACCAGCGCGCGTGGATGTGCTGACAACTCGCTGTCACGGACGCGGGCATATTGGTCAGGCAGGTACTGGCTCAGCAGCGGAAGCGGGATATCCGTCGCGCTCAGGTTGTCGAGCAGTCGTTCCTGAGCCTCGTGCACCTCGGGATCGGGCCAGTAGTAGCGCAGCCGGTCGCTGTAGCTGTAGAGGCGGGCCAAGTGCTGCTGCCGGGCGTCGCCCATGTAGTAGCCCTCCCAGTGAGCCGGCTGCGCCAGCATCCGCGCCTCGATGACGTCCATCAGGCTCGAGCGCTGCGCCTCGTCCACCACCTCGGCTTCGATGGCAGCCAGCGAGAACATCGCCTCGCGCAGTGCGAATGTCAGGCCTGGCCCCACCTTGAGCACCGCCCAGTGGTCCTCCACCAGCGCAGTAAGGCTCGCGACCGTCTGATAGTCGGTCGAGTGCGCCTCAAAGACCATGTTCGGCTCGGCGTCAAGGACGTGCTGGAGGTCCGTTGTGCGTTCACGCGCGTAGTCGATGACGCGGAGGTGATCAAACTCGACACCGGGTTGGACCACCAAAGCCACAACGCGAGGCCACACGTCGTCGAGACCCTGCTCGGCGAACTCCTCGCGGTGGCGCCTCAACGTCGTCCGCGCCGCCTCGGGCGAGGTCGGCGAGAGGTCGCCGATCGCGCCGCGGGCGCCGCCCGGGACCGGCACCTCGGTGCCGATGACGTAGCGCAACGTGCCGGCAACGCCTCGTGCCGCCGCAGTATCTTCCGCGACCCGCATCAGCCGGGCAGCACGCCGCGCAACCAGGTCGTCGGTCAAAGGCGTCGGGTCACCGGCACAGGGAAAGCTGCAATCGAGATGGATTTTGGTGAAGCCAGCCGCGACGTAGGCAGCCACGAGGACGTCGGCGTGCTGCATGGCTTCGTCGGGGGGCAGGTGCCGCCACCGGTTTGGGCCGAGATGGTCGCCCCCCAGCAGAATCCGCGCCGAAGGCAGGCCGCAGCGGGCAGCTGTCTCGAACACGAGGTCGCGAAAGTCCTCGGGCCGCATACCCGTGTAGCCACCGGTCTGGTCGACCTGGTTCGAGGTAGCTTCGACCAGCACATGACTGCCGTCATCCGATGCCTGCAGCATCGCGGCCTCGAACACAAGCGGATGGGCCGAACAGATCGACGTGACGCCGAACGCCTCACCCGCCTTCTGATGCCGGACGACGTCGTCCAACGGATTCAGCATGATTGACCTCCCGTCGCCGACGGTTGTGCACCGGCTGTCGACCCAACCGGCGCTCTGCTGACGGTCGTTACAGTAGCCGACAACAGTCGGCACCTGGCGTGCTGCTGGTACGTCCACGCCCGAAACGTCGATGCTCTCCCGGTCTGGATCAGACCGACGGCTCGGGAGCACACCGACGAGCTGGCAGGCCGGCCAGATCCGGCACGGTCCCGTTCACTCAGCGCGGCTAGCTGGCCCCAGTTCTTGACGAACACCAAGTTGCCGTTCCTGGTCATCTTCTCGACGATGAACGGGCGGCCCCCGCTCAAGCCGCTAGCGGCGGAACCGGCACAGACGCAATCGAATTGGTCTCTGACTGCCCGACAGCCGACCGAAGACGTCGTCGAGCGCCTCGCCGGAGTCGCGGGCATCGGCGGCTGTGATGCTGGCGTTGACCCCTTGACCCCCTTTGACGCGCGGCCCTCGGCTCACATGACATGCCAGAGCCGCGCGAGACCATTTATGACCTGACCCCGCCGTTGACGAGCTTCCCGTCTCAGATTCAGCAATCTCGACGATAACCGAAGCGGATCGCTGTTGGACCCGCCCGAGCCGATTGGGTGGCGGCGTTCTTTGAGCACAGCGGCGGCCGGCGGGAGGATCCGGGCGAGCCGCTCGCCGCCAGCACGTAGCCCTCTCCTGTGATCGGCTTTCCTCGCCGCATTCGTCCCGCGCCGGTTGGACCCAGCGATCAACGACGCTGGTAATGGGTGCTCGCTCTCGAAGGTTGGATCGCTTTGTATAGGGCGATCGAACGAGTGTCGCCGGCGTCTGGCCGCCGTCGGCTTCGCGCCATACGTTCGCACTGGTGGCAGTCCCGTCACGAAGGATTATCGAGACATCACTCTCGAGGTGGACCTTGGGCATTTCGTCACCGCGAGGGGAATGGTACGTTCGGAACGTGTGGGAGCTGGACAGTGCGGAGGCGGCGAGCTTGGCCCTCTGCTTCTGCGAGCCCGCCGAGTTGGTCGACCCGAGCCAGGCTGATGTTGCGCCCCGGTCGCATCCCGATAGAAAAAGCCGTATTCATTGGGCGTGTCGGGACCGTCGCCACGGCTGCCGGTTACGTTTGAGTCACCTTATGGAGTCCGAGGGGCTGGTCGGGATCGATTCCGAGTCGGGTGGCAAGGGAGAACGCGAGTTGCTGGCCGCGGACGACTGCTGCGATGCTTGCGAGCGGCTCGGGTATGTGAGCGGGGAGGGGAAGATCGGCGTCCTCCGCATCGGTCATAGAGAATATGCGGGCCTTGCGGGCCGCAAGCTCGGCTTCCAGGCGACGGACGTCATCCCCCGCCGGTCCGGCAACGCGGAGGCTGAGGATCGGAATATCTGGCCCGATCGCCGCTACCGGACCATGCCGTAAGTCGGCGGCTGACCAGCCGTTGGCCAGGATCCCGGTCGTCTCTCGCACCTTCAGCGCGCATTCGATGGCTGCGCCGAACAGGTAGCCGCGGGCGACCGTAGCCAGGTGGCGGGTTCCGTCCATCTGGGTGGCGACCGCCGTCGCGGCAGCGTCGTCGGCGAGGATCCCGGCGACGGCCTCAGGTAGCGCGTCGAGCGCGTCCGGCGATACCAGCGGGTGGCCGGCCAGGCCTTCTGCGAGCAGGATGCAGGCGAGCATGGTGGCGGTGACTGTCTTGGTGGCGGGCACCGCGCGCTCCAAGCCAGCGTCGAGGTCGACCACCTCCTCGGCCACGGCCGCCAGGGGGCTCGTCGGATCGTCGGTTAGAGCGACGGTGCGGCCGCCGGCGTCTCGGAGCCGCCCCAGTACCTCGACGATCTCGGGGGTCGCGCCCGACTGGCTGACGCCAAGGACCAGCATTCCTTTGTAGTCGACCTTGGCACGGTAGAGGGTGTGCACGCTCGGTGACACCAGGCTTACCGGCCGCCCGGTGGCTACCTCGAACAGGTAGCGGCCGAGCAACGCTGCGTGGTCGGAGGAGCCGCGGGCGACGATGGCACAGCCGGCCAGTGGTCGGGGGGCAACCCTTGCCGCCAGCGCGCGCAGGCTGCTGGCGCGGGCGATGAGGCGTTCCAGCACCTCGGGCTGTTCGGCCATTTCGCTGGCCATGAACGAGTGAACCGGCACGTTTGTCATCGGTAGGCCCTTCACGATCTCGAGTCATCGCGGTTGGCGGCGGTTGGGTGCTCCTGCAGTTGCCCGGCGCAGTCCAGGGCTTTGACTACAGCGCCCGCTAGGGGGGCGTCCTGGCTGAATCGAGCAATGACAAGGTCGGGCGGAAACGGGACGGCGCGATGGAGTACGTTGTCCAGTTGCGCTAGCCATTCGTGGTGATGGATGAGCCCACCTCCGACGGCGATGCGTTCCAAGTCGAGGGTGATGGAAACGTTGGCGATGGCGACGGCGAGCGTGTCCAGGGCCTGGTCGAGGAGATCCTTGACCCGGTTGTCGGACTCGGCGACTTCGAACGCCTCGGCGACCGTCACCCGCCGCCCGATCAGTGCCGAGACCCGCTCGCCTAGCGGTCCGCCGCCCACGTGCTCCTCCAGGGGCGCGTGGCCTTCCGCGAAGGCAGCTCCGCTGGGTGGCCCGATCAGGTGGTAGCCGATCTCTCCGGCTGCGCCGTGCGCACCTCGCAGCACGTGGCCGTGGACGATCGCAGCGAGCGAGACACCCGTCCCCAGGTTGAGGAAGGCCCCGTTGTCCACACCGGCCAGCGTGCCCCAACGGGCTTCGGCGAGGACCGCGGCCTTCGCGTCGGTGTCGACAGCCACCCGGCTGATGCCTAGCCCCGCTCGCAGCTCGACGGCGAGAGCGAGCGTGCCCCAGCCAGGGTTGTTAGGCGCGAGCAGCACGCGGTCGGCCAGCACGATACCCGGACTCACCGCGCCGACGGCGACCAGCTCGCCTCCTCCTGCCGCCCTTGTCCTCGTTAATCAGGCCGCGCGCGGCCTCGAGAAGGCGGGAGATGACCGCTGGCGCGCCTTGGTCGGCGAGAGTCGGCAGTTCGTTGTCGAACAGGCGGTTGCCGTCCAGATCAGCGGTGCCAAGGGCCAGCTTGGTGCCGCCGACGTCGATCCCGAGCACGAAGCCTTCCTTCTGGGACCGGATCGGATCGCCGGTCGCGCCCGCGGTGGTGGCAGCGAGCGCGCTATTCATGCCGACACAGCATCCCGCACGAGCTGCGCGGGCCCTGTCTGCCGCGCACGCTGCTCATCAAGGTACTGCTCACGGATCTCCAGGGGGCCGAACGGCCATGCGCGGTTGACCCGGGCCCAGATCGGGAACGTCACGACGCCGGCGACGACCCAGGCCGACGAGAGGATCAGCGATGTCGAGGTCGCCGACACGAAGACGTAGATCCAGCCGACCAAGGCAGGAAGGCTCGCGACCGGGTACAGCCACTGCCGGTATGGCCGGCGCAGGGCCGGCTGGCGCCGGCGCAGCAAGGTGACGGCGACGACCTGGGCGACGGGCTGCAGCAGTACCGACACCGCGACCAGCATTCCGATCACCGTCGCCTGGTTGAAGAACGTGCCGATGGTGCAAACCACCCATCGCCAGCAGGGCGAAGTGCGGGAACTCGTACTTGTGGTGCAGGCGACCGAAGACCCGGAAGAACGTTCCGTCTTGGGCCGCGTGATAAGGAACTCGGGACCCGCCGAGCAACCCGGTGAAGACCGAGGCGAAGGCGGCAACAAGGATGAAACCTGTCACCACCTCAGCCGCGGTGTCGCTCCAGTTGTGGGTGACCACGAGCGACGCCACCGAAGTCGACTTGACGATCTCCCGCCAGGGCAGCACGCCCACGACACGACCTGCAGCGCCAGTAGAGAGCCATGATCGCCATGATCTAATAGATGATCGATCGGGGCATGACGCGCCCCGGGTTCTTGAGGTCGGCTCCCATGTAGGCGGTTGGGTTGTAGCCGGCGTAGTCATAGATCGCGATGATCAGCCCGGCTCCCAGCCCGGTGAAGAAAGCTCCGTGGCCGCCGAACAGCCTCGACGGATACCACGACGATAAGCAGGACAATCACGGCCTCGCCTCTCTACTAAACGAGAGTGCGACGGCGCCCAGCGGACAAATCTGCAAACACCACTCTGGACCATGGCGACCTCCGGAATCAGCGGATATCTTGGAAGTCAAATCGTGCTGCCGGCACCAGGCCAACGTCACGACGTAGCCCTCAACGTTCTCAGCGTACCCGGAGCGTCAAGCCTGGGCGAGCTTGTCGAGCGGGTCGGTCACGCTGCTGGGGTCGAACGGGCCCTGGCCCGAAACGAAGATCAGGTTGCCGGCGCGGATTGCGGGGCTGTACGCGCCGCTGGCGGTCGGACCGCCGGCCGGTGCTATGCGATCGAGCATGTGGTTATCCCTTCAGTAGGTGAGCTGACCACCGTCGATCACGATCGTCTCTCCGGTGATGAAGTTGGCGTCGCTCGATGCCAGGAAGGCGAACACTCCGGCTACGTCCTCCGGCTGCCCGAGGTGACGTAGAGGCAGCATCTCGGCGTAGCGGGCCATGAACTCAGGGTCATGGATCGACTCCGCCAGCGGTGTCACGATATATCCGGGGCACACCGCGTTTACGCGGATGCCGTGGGGCCCAAGCTCGATCGCCAGCGATTTGGTCAGAAGCGTGACGCCACCCTTCGAGGCGTTGTAGTGGGCGTACTTGTCCTCGCCAACCAGCCCGTTGGTCGAGGAGGTCATCAGGATCACGCCGCCGCCCTGCTCGACCATCAGGCGAGCGACCCGCTGGCATACCAGGAACATGCCAGTGAGGTTCACGTCGAGCGTGTGCGCCCAGCGCGCGGTTGTGATCTCGAGGAAAGGCTCCTCGTAGGCGATGCCCGCGTTGCTCACAAGGACGTCAATGCCGCCAAGGTCATTCCACGCCTGGCCGATCATCACATCGACGTCGGCTTCTCGCGAGACGTTGCCGCGATTGACGTAGATCTCGCCGCCGCCGCTCTTGGCGGCACTCCTGAGTGCGGGCTGTGCCCGCTCGATGTTGCGATCGTCGATGTCCATGATCAGCACGCTCGCCCCTTCGTGCAGGAACCTCGCTGCGGTCGCCTCTCCGATGCCGCTCGCCCCCCCGGTCACCACGACACGCTGGCCGGCGAAGCGCAAATGGCCTTTGGCCCCCGGCGAGACGGCGTCCGGCGAACTCATGTGAGCTTGCCGCGCGCAGTAATTGGCCACAGGTCGAGCACGCGGCTGCCCCGGGTGACCACCGTGGCCTCGTGCATGTTCAGGGTTCCGCAGCCATGGTTCGGCACTACCTCCAAGCGGCTCCCGATCGGAAGCGCGACGCCCTCTGGGACCTCGATGATTCCATGCTCCTCGGTCAAACGCGCCAACCGCAGCCCGGGATGGCCGACGACCAGTCCCCACAGACCGTCGTCACCGCCAAGATCTGAGCTGAACGCCTTGGTCCCACCGTCAATCACGGCCCGATTCGCCGTAGGCCGGCTGACGACGGTCGTCATCACCGTCAAAGCGCAGTCGTCGATGTCGCCCCACCCGAGCGCGACCTGATGGCGGTCGGACAGGGCGTATATGCCTGGGCGGACCTCGGTGACGCCTACGATGGCGGCGGCGTGGCGCGCCGTGGGCGTTCCACCGACGCTGATCGATGCCAGCGTGATCCCGTGCTCTCGCAGCTCCACGGCGTGGCGCAGGAGGATCGCTGCGTCAGACTGGGCCACAGCGCGCATCCCCTCGTCGTCATGCTGATCGTAGCTGTGCCCGGCAAAACTCATCAGTCCGTCTAGGCTCACCCCGGGAAGCTCAGCTACGCGCCTCGCAAGCGCGAGCGAATCGGTGGGGCTAGCCAGCCCGCAGCGCTCGAAGCCTGTATCAACTTCGAGTCGCACGAGAAGTTCGACGCCGTTAGCGGCCGCTGCTTTCGACAGACCTTCGAGCGCGGCGGCGGAGTCGACCGAGACAGTGACTCGAGCCCTACGCGCGAGTACGCAGATGCGCTCCCACTTGCGCTCGCCCCAGATCGGGAACGCAACGAAGATGTCCTCGATGCCAGCATCGACAAAGACCTCGGCCTCGCTGATCTTGGCGACGGTCAGACCGGCTGCGCCTGCCGCCACCTGCATATGAGCGACCGGCGCGAGCTTATGCGACTTCGCATGCGGGCGCAGCGACACGCCCGCGACGCTTGCGATCTCGGCCATGCGCGCGATGTTGCGCTCGACACGATCAAGGTCCAACAGAAGGCACGGGGTGTCGAGCGCTGCCTCACCGGTCATGCGCGCGTCGTCGAGGGTCGCGCCAGGCTGCCGCTCAGGAGTTGCGGCAGGCGCAGACGACGCTGACGCCACGGGAGCGGTCGGGCGGTCGGAACTCACTGGCCTCGTTCGTGTCTAGCGCACCTGTGCATCGGTTGACAGCTATACATGCTATGTAGTCCCCAGGCTTTCGCGCTTGGACACCGGCCGTGCTGCTCCGCCCTAGTTTTTGTGCCAGCGCCGGGCATCGCGGAGAGATCGCGGCTGACGACATAGCCGGCCAGGTCAGAAGCACACTTGACAACGTAGCGCTCCTGCTCCGAGCCGCGGGCGGCCAGCTCGCTGACGTGGTACGGGTGGACGCATACCTAGCGGACCTCGACGACTTCGCCCGGTATGACGAAGCCTTCCGTGACGTGTTTGGGGAGCAGCTCCCAACCCGCACGACAGTGCAGGCCGAACTCGGCGGCATCCTGGTTGAGATCAACGCGATTGCCTACCTTCACGACGCGTCCTGATTTCACAGACGTAGACCGTGCGATCGACACATGGCTCGATGCCCATCGCAGCGAGCTGATCGAGTTGGCGCAAAAGCCTGGTCAGGATCCCAACCGAGAGCACCCCCGCCCACCGGCGGCGAACTCGCGGGGCAGCGCTACGTGCAGGCCCAGCTCGAACTGCACGGCGCCGAAGTCGATCTGTTCCACCAGAGCCCGTCGATCGCACCCCCAGGTCGGGAGACCCGGACAGGGCGGGTCACATATCCTTAAGCGCCATCGTCCGGGTGCCGATCGTGCTCGGAGTGCCGGCGAGCCCGTGTACACGACGCGCTGGCCGGGCTCGACCAGATCTAGCTCCGCTAGGCCATTGAAAGGTTCGCGGACGAGTCATCTTTTCAGGCTGCGATAGCTGTCTCCTCGATTCGGTTGTCGAGCGCGCGTTCGAAGGCTCGGTAGGCCTTGGCCAGTGGAGCCCGCTCGGCGATCTCGTCGGGGAGGGCGGGGTCGAGCTCGGCCAGGGATGGGTTGACGATCCGCGTGTAGGTCTTGGTGAGAAAGACGGCCAGGCGGCGTCCCTCGCTGGTGAGCTCGTAGCGGTGGGTGCGGGGGATCCGCTGGATGAAACCTTTGCGGCGCAGGCGCCGCAGGTCATAGGTCATCTGGCGCGGGCTGTAGCCGGGGATCAGCCCGGCGATCAATTCGCGCAGTGAGCGGTTCGTCAGGCCCGCGAACAGGTGCTGAAAGCAGCACAGGCAGGCGAGCAGCGCCATCGTGCGCGGCTCGCCGAAGCGCAGGCCGGGGGCGGGTAGGCCACCTTCGATCGATGGCAGCACCACACGCGCTAGCGTCGTGGCGTCTGGCGCGCACTGGCACGCCTCAAGTTGGTGGTCAAGGAACCTCTGGTTGACTTGATGGCCGATGGAGACGAGCGCGTCCCAGTTGGCTTGGGTCAGCCGTCGGCCGATGCCGAAGTCGCGGGTGTCGTTGACGGTCGTCTCGGTCCGCAGCGCGCGGCCCTCCTTGAAGTACTGCTTGACCTTTGAGGCGCGGTAATGCACCTGGATCGCTGGCTCTACCCCTTTGTGGAAGATCTTGGTGTGAAACCGTCCCGGGGTTTGCCGTGAGACGCGCCGGCCGAACACGAACGCGACCTGGTCGGGGCGCCCCAGCGTGAGCTGGTCCGGGAGGGTGCGCTCAAACCACACCCGGCCGGCGGCGGGACGGTCGAACATGCGCGTGTCGGAGATCTCGGCCTGCCGGAACGCGAGCTCGTGCCGGTAGCCGCGCTCCCGATCCTCCGCGGTCAACGGCGAGGGCAGCGCGCTCTGCCAGCGATCAAAGCACAGCTGCACGTCCGCGGCGGACAGGCTGGCGCAGATCTCGGCCAGCGCCTCAGGGTCCTCGCAGGCGGCAAACCCGTTATCCAACGGCGTGAACGCGATCCCCCGCTGCGCGGCCTGCCGCTTGGCCCACTCGTTTCCATTGAGGTACAGCCACACCGAGTACGGCGCGTACCCGGTGCTCTTCAGGAAGGCGGGCCCCCAGTCGGGATCCCGGATGTACCAGTAGTAGTTGTTGGGGAAGATCGACTGGCGGCGATACTCGAAATGCGGGTGGCCGTCCGGGCCGCCGTCGCGCCAGCCCCGCCACGCCGAGGTGCGCTCCTGCGCGATCCCGACCATCACCACTCCGAAACGGCCCTCCCGCTCGGCGGCCTTGAAGTGCTCGCGCGCGATGTCCTCCTTGACGTCGCCTTTCACGAAGCGCACCACCGGGATCTCGTGCTCGGCGATGAACCGCTCGACCGCCTTGACGTACGCGCTGCCGATCCGTCCCAGCACCACCGGCGAGGGAATCGGAAAGCCGCGATCCAGGAGAAACCGGACCATCTGAAACTGCGTCTGCAACCTCGGCACGTACCCCTGGAAGAACAGCCGGTCGACTGACCGAACCTGGAGCGTGACGTGATCGGCGAGTAGGCTTGAGATCGTGGCCACGGGCGGTCTCCTTACGATCGCAAGGTCGTTTGCCCCACGAGGGCCTGAGAACTAGACCGGAGGCTAACCGTGGCCACCACCCCGCGACCACCCAAACGCTCCGAAGGAGCGCCCCCTCCGCGAGCGAGGCTCATACCCGAACCGCGACCACCTACCAGCCCTCTACTCGGCGGTATGAGGCTCGCTCGCTAACACTAGTCCGGGCTCGCGCGGCTGCTTTTGTTCTCGCGCTGGCCGCACTCGGGCGATCGCAAAGGCGACCAAACGTAATCTTGCGACGACGCGGTGCTAACCGGTAGCGAGCAAGCGGAGCGGTCCTGCACCGCCATCGCCCCGACTCTGCCTCGTCAATGCGATCGCGCGGCGTCTCGTGACGGCGTCACTGCTATGCCACGACCGCAATCGTCAGCGCCGCGGTCTGGCGGCAACTCGTCGCGACAGAAGCGTGGGCGCCCTCCTCGCGGCTAGGGCGGGTGAGTCTGCGCGTGATGGGTCCTCGACCGTTGCGCGCGATGACGACTTCTTATGATGAGCGAGTAGGAGCGCGCCACCGCGTGCGGATCGCTGCTGGAAGTCGTCGAGGCTGGCCTGTGAATCTGCGGGGCTCACGAGCTGACAACGTGCACGCGAACTCTGGCCCGCCGTCGACTGGGTCTGGGTGAGCGTGCTCGTTTGTCAGTTGGGAGTGGCGAGCTCCTCGGTCGCTGGGGCAGTATGTGCCGCCGGGAGGAGCCTCCCAGCTATGAAGCTGGCCTTCGCGCTCATGGCAGCAATCAACGGTTCCACAGGCTCCTGGGCCACGCTGTCCTCCGGGCTCTCGCTACCGCACCACGCCTCGCCGGCCTCGCCCCGGCGGCATCGGAGATTCTCATCCTTCAGGGGTGGCGGCGCAAGCGCCGCCCGGGACGCTGTCTTGAAATACGCCCGGGATTTTTTTCCATCAGAGGTGGCCGGGGGCGGCCCGGTCCAGCTCGGGAGCCAGGTCAGGGACCGCACGAGCTCCCGCCCGCCGTAGAGGAGGAGCCCTTGTTGCGTCCCCGGTTGGTCTACCCTGCTCGAATCCGTGCTCGAGAAGGATTTCGGTCAATCGGTTCGCCGGAGCTTGATGTGCTTCGCCTCAACAGGAATGTTGCTAAGCGGGACCGGCTGCGATCGGCTGAGGTCTAGCTCAGCGGAACTGCCAGATCTGGCTGCTCGTTTCGCGGCACGGCTCGAGAACCACGGCGGCGCCGTTGGATGCGTCGCCGTTGGCACTGCCCAAGCACATGCGGAGCATCTGCAGCTGCCCTGCGCTTGTTACCGTCACGTGCTGCGCGGCACGTGCCGTTGCAGTCGTTGATCTGGATGCGGGTTCCTTCCGCGCCGCTGGGGGCGTCCAAGCACTTCCCAGCGACGTGTACCTGGCCGGTTCCGGTGCTGGTGAACTGGACGTCGCGACTGTTGAACCGGAATTGCTGAGCTGCAGAGCCGTTGCAGTCGAACATCTGGATCTTGGTGCCGTTCGTCGTGCTCGAGTTCGGGTCGTCGAGGCATTGTCGTCCGTTGAGCACGCTGGCTAGCTGTACGAGGCGCGCCGGGACAGCGGCAAACACGGTACGCGCGCGCGTCGCGTCGTTACATGACCTGTCAGCACTGTCTGAGGTCAGCGCACAAATCATCTTCCCGCCGCGCTCGGGACCGTAGCGTGCCACCAGCTCGGAGCGGAAAATCGCCCACTGGCGCCGGGCTTCGCCGATCGCGTCGTTGACGGCGCGCTGCGCGTTATCGCCGATCTGCCCACGCGGGCGTGATCGGGTCGCTGACGAATCCCGTCGTCACGTTTATGAGCTCCCTGTCCTTGTTGAGCCCTTCGTCGTGGGTGATGCGACCCGCACACTTCGAGGTCGGGTAGCAGCCTGTCGCCAAACGGGGATCCGGCAAAGCGGCAGAGGCGGTCCGCAGATCCCAGTAGGCGGGCAGGTCGCGATGGCCGAGTCCGGGTGGGTTCGTGATGCTGATCGGCTTGATTGGGATTCGAAAGATCGGCCCAGTTGCTGTGCGAGTAGAAGTCCTCCGTCGCGTGGAGCATGTAGCCGAACGGCTCCCACACGTTGCACTTCGCGCGACCGAGGCTGCCGTCAAACGTGCAGCTCGGTGAGAAGAATCCCGTTCCGGGGTCCGTGACGTCGACGTTGCCCTTACTGTCGAGTAGCGTGCTGGCCGTCGCCACCGCGCCCTGCACCGGCCAGGTCCTTCCGAGCGTGTGATCGGGGCGCCCGTCAAAGAGCATATCCCGAGCCCATTGCCGGCACGCGTTCAGGGTCTCGGTGGCCTTAGCGCGGGACTGCGGATAGCCGGGCACGTTGAGGTAGTCGGCGTCGTCGCAGTGCCAGTAGAAGGGGCCACCGGACAGGCGAAGCGGGATGTCGTCGGGAGCCCCCACGGCGCCGAATGTTCCGCTCGTGCCGGCGACGTTGTTCAGCGATGCAGCCTCAAAACAAGATCCGTCGTGCGGCTGGCCGGCCCGGCAGCCGAGCGCGAGCCGTGTTATCCGCTCGTGCTCGCCGCGCTGCCCCAGAATGTTGACCGTCCCGAACGCGGATGCCGTTGCCGGCGCAAGGCCGGCGATGCAGAACCACGCCGCTCCGATGGCCATGAACGCGCGCCGTGACACCATCATCGCCTAGATCCCGCAGTCCCCGGCTGCTGCGCAGTCCGGCAGGCTGAAGTCGATTACCGCCTCGACGAAGTGGCGTCGCGGTCCTGACGGGCGCACGCGCGTGACCGCCACGCGCGTCTTGCACCGAATGTAAAACGGGACGTCGTCGCTGAACGTGAAACAGCTAAGTCCGTGACCCGTCTCGTGGTAATGCACCATCAGGCGCCTCGCGTGCCCACATGTAAGGTTTGTCACGCGAACCTTCGAAACCGGCCATCCATCAACCATGAATCGACCACACGACCGGGTCGCGCTCGCACTAGCGCCAAGGGCGGGCGAGCTGGTCGACAGCGTACATGCCAAGAGGAGGCGCTCACCAGAAGCGGTAGCACCCGAGCGATTCGCGTTCCTCTTCCTAACTCCCACCCTCGAGTGCGCACGGCCCTCCGTCCTCTCACCATCACTTGGTTCCCCCGGGCGGGCGGCGAAATTAACTCAAGCGTCCATCAGATCCAGCTCCTACCGACGGGCCTCGGTATTTGTCCCTGGTCGCTGCCCCAGCTTAGTCGTACATGATCGGTAAACCACGATGCAAGTGCGACGAGTACGACAAGCGATTTTGCGCCGTCTCCAGGGTCAAATCCGTGCTTTTGGTCACCGTCCCTCGCCCCGCGGCCTGCTTGCGTCTGGCATTCGCCCAAACAAGATCGGACCGTGGACGGCCTCCCCTAACCGCGCTGCCTGAGGTTTCCCGGGTCACGTGCATCTCACCATCGCCGCACCTGCCCCGGCGCGCTAGCGGCCGCAAAAGCCCGCGATTGTTCCCTCCTGCGTTCGTCGCGGTGGCACCTCGCTCTTACGCGCAAGCGCACCCGCGTTGCGCGGAAACGCGCGGCGCTGCGGGACGATTGCATTCGCCTCGCCGCCGTCATCCAGCGGGCTCGCGCTTTGGCGACCGAGCGCAACTTGGCGCGGCGGCGGTGCTAGCCGTCGACGAGTAAGCAGTGTGCTCTCGGCGTCGTCTCGGGTCGTGGTGTGTGTGCGGGTCGCGTGCTTATCAGGCGGTCTTTCGTCGGTTGTGGGATGAGAGTTGGTCGGCGCGGAGGCGCAGCAGCGCGGCGAGTCCGGCGCGCTGCCTCGCGGTCATGGCGGCGATCGTCGACGTCGGCGAGGTGTCTGCGAGCTCGAGTAGTCGCTCTGCCTGTGCTGGCCCGACCTGGCGGACGCGCTGGAGGAGTCCGAGTACGAGCATTGAGGAGAGCATTGGGTCGGGCTCGAGAATCAGCTCCGCGGCCCTCTGATGCGACTCGGCTGCGGAGCGGCCGTGCATCCAGCGCATGAGCGATGCTCGACGGAGGCGGATGCGGTTTGCCTGGGCAAGCGCCGCCATTGCCTGGTCTTGGCGGTCGCCAGCTGTCACGAACGGCGGTACGAGTGTTGTTCCCATTCTCAGTTCCTGCCTTGAGTTGCTCGATTGTCGCTCGCGAGTTCTCGGACGTTGGTGGTGCGGGCTTGCTCCTCGGTCCAGCCGACGGCGAGTAGCGAATCCACGAGCTGGTGGATGAGCTCGCCGGTGTCGGCGGCTAGTTGCCGGCGCTCTTCGGCGACGGCTTGGTAGGCGATGAAGGCGCGGTGGATTTGCCAGTGGACCTGCTGGATCGCCGCGAGCGGATCGGGTGCGCCGAGCACTTCGGAGCGGTGCTCGGCGAACGCGAGGTCAACCGCGGCTGGGTCCTCGCCGTAGACGGCGGCGAGGCCGTCGGGGTGGAGACCCCACCACAGCCGGTCGTTCGCGCGCTGCAGTCGCCACTGAGCGGCGTTGAGCTTCTCGGCAAGCGCGGCGTCCTGACCGAACTGGGCATCGAGCTGGGCTGCGAGCCTCCGCGCCGACTCCGGGACCGACCGCTCCATCGCGCGATTGGCGTCTGCTGCCTCCAGACGGTCGGCGCGGACCTCAGTGGCCGGCTGGGATGGTGCGCAGTCAGCGAGTCCGTGGATCGGGCAGCGCTCCTCGTAGGGCCAGAGAACGCGCAGGCCGCGTGGCCGGGCCTCTACGACAAGCCGTCCTCGGAGCGCGCAGGTGCAGTCTCCCGGATTCACGATCGGCAGGCCTGCGTGCTGGCAGGCCCTGATCGCACGCTTTGCGTCGTCTACGCCGGTCATGCGACTCGCCTCAGCCCGACGTGGTGGTTGTAAGCGACGACGCCGCCACCCGCGCGCTCGGGCTCACGGACGAGCTCGGCGAGCAGCGACGATCGCGTCTGGACGCTTGCCGCAGTCATGACCGCACCTCCCACGGGATCCCGGTGCCGTGGCGCAGCGGCGGCTTGTAGTCCTCGGGGAGTTGCTCGCGGCCATGCTCGCTGAGCCGGAAGTGCAGCGAGCTCTCGACGAGCCCACGACGCTCCAGCTCGTCGAGCACCTCGAGCAGCGATCCGTCTCTGCGCTCGTCCCAGCGAAGCTGGTAGCGAAGCTCGGCCTCGCAGATGTGCAGGGCAGCACGGTCGATCCGGACCAGAACTTCCTGCTCCAGCTTCGCCGGGACCTGGAGCTGCTTGGTGGCGATGCGCTACCGCGGTCATCGGTGCTCCTCGCGCAGGTCGCGGAACAATGCGAAGGAGCGGAGCGCGCTGGCCCCACACTCGGGGCAGCTGGTCTCCTGTCGTGGTGTGTGGACGCGCTCGTGGCCGCACACGACGCACACCACGAGCGTGTAGCGGGTGCGGACGAGCCCTTCGACGGGCGCCTCGAGGGCGCTGGTTGGGTTAGTTTGGGGTTGCATCGATTGGTCACCTCTTTCGGTGTCGGGCCCCGGCCGCTGCAACGGCGCGGGGCCGTCTTTTGTAGGAGGACATAGGTGCGTCAGTCATCGCTCCGTGTGGTCAGTTGCCGGCGCGCGCGTCTGCGTCCTTGGATGCGGGCGTCGTCGGCCTTGTCGACGAGCACCGCGATCTTCTCGGGTGGCTGATCGAGGAGCTGTGTGATCGCGGCGGTGACGATCATCCCGATCGGCAGCTGCAGTTCCCGGGCGGTGTCGCCGAGTTCGGCCAGCAGCTCGTGCGGGAGACGGAAGCTGCCCACGCCGCTTAGGCCTGTCCACTCCCGCCAGGGGCGGCCGTCGGGCTCGGCGCGATCCCCGGTCTCACTAGTCGGCTGGTGTCGGATGGCCGGAGCCCGTTCGGACCCCGGCGCCGTGTTTCGTCGCTCGGACCGCGCGGGCGGTCGAGCCGACTCAGTTCCGCCATCTCGGCTCCGTTCGGCCGCTTGGTCCTCGTGCGGCGCGGCGGTGTGATCGGTCCGCTGGTTGTGTAGCCGTCGGCTGCTCGTGCGTGGACGGTCCGGGTCCGAGTGGGTCGTCGATCTGGAGGCCGGGTCGTCTGGGCCGGTTCATGCGATCACCGCCCCGGGCTCGAGCCGGTCGACGAGCTTGGTGTACGCGAGCGTGACGGCGCTATCGGGCGCCGAGATCGCGATTGGCGTGCGGGTCACGTCAGCGTGCTCGACCGCGGTGCGATCGGGCACCCGGGCGAGGATCTCCAGATCGAGGCGGGTCACCGCGTCGTCGATCACCTCGCCCATCAGGCGGTGGGGCTTGACCTTGGTGATGATCGCCGCCAGGTCAGGCAGGCTGGGCCGGATCCGCCCGAGCTTGGCGATCGTCGCCCGCAGTTCGGCGACGCCCTGGGCCGCGCCCTCGTCCCCGGCGGCGACTGGCGCGAGTACCACGTCCGCGGCGACGAGCGCGTTCACGGTCAGCAGCCCGAGGTTCGACGGCGTGTCGATCACGACCGCGTCGTAGGCGAGCCGCTCGAGCGCCTCGGGCAACACGCTCTCGCGACCGACCTCCCCGGCGAGCGCCAGCTCGACGCCGGCCAGCTCGCGCGAGCCCGGCAGTACATCGATTCCATGCACGCCGGCCACGACTGGCTCTGCGGGGGCGATCCAGCCCGCGAGCACGTCGACGATCGTGCTCGGCAGCTCGCGCTGGGCGATCCCCAGCCGACGTGTGAGCGCGAACTGCGGGTCGATATCGACCGCCAGTACGTGGCGCCCGCGTCTGGCCAGCAGCACTGCCAGGTTGATCGCGGTCGTGGTCTTACCCACGCCGCCCTTCTGATTGGCGACCGCAATGACCATCACGACACCTCCTTCGGTTGCCTTGTACATATGCGTGTAAGAGCGCTGGTGAGCCGACCTGTAAGACGGCTCGCGCGATGACCGGCCGGTCGGCGAGTCACCACACAAGTCAGATACAAGGCCGATGATCTACCGCCCCGCCCCACGTTCGACCGGAAGCGGCGAGATTTACTGGCAACTGTCACGCTCCTGTGACGGAGCGACGGGATCCCGTCACCCGCAGGCGGCGACGGCGCTGGTTCCGCTGCAGGACGCCGTGCGACGATCACGACGTCCCCGCCTCCTCGGTGTAGACATCCGGGTAAGACGACTGGTAGGACGGCGGGTCAGTTGACTCTCCGGCTTGCCATTCACCTGACCTGTCAGAAGCCAAGCCCGACGACCCGCCCGCACACCTGTCAGCCGACCTCCCGCCAGCGCCCGAGGACGAGACCGACGTCAGGCGTCCAGTCCCGGGTGCCGTGAGATCCGTGCCGACCTGGCTGCCGTCCGCCTCGCCACGGGACGCCCCTGGCGGCGCAACGTTCGGCCGCGGCTCGAGCGCAAGGCGCTCGAGCTCCTCGGCGAAACGAATGGCACGACCGGCTTCTGCGGCGCAGCGTTCAAGCAGGCGACCGAACCGCGTCTGCACCCACGATCTGGTCGCGGCCGGCGTGTCGATCACGAGGCGGCCAGCGAGATCGACCGCGATCAGCTCAAGCGGCGCCAGCCAGATCTCAAACGTGCTCTCACCGACCGCCTGCAGCACCCGTGCGCGGATCTGCTCCCAGCAAGCCTGCTCCGCTGCCCCCGCCACCGCCAGTCGCTCCCGCACCGCGGAGAGGTCGACCATGACCGGTCGCCGACGTGTGCGACCGCGCTCGGTGACGTACGTCTCCTCGACCGAAATCTCGTCAACGACGCTCCCCCCTTCAGGGGGGCTGGGGGGGTCAAGGGTTCTGGGGTTCTGGGGTTCCCTCCCCGCGCGCGCGTTGGGCGCCGGGGTTTTTGCCGGGGTTTGTGCCGGGGTTTCTGCCGGGGTTTCGCGCGAAAGTGTCCGGTCAGCGCCGGCCTTTAGGACAGAAACCCCGGCGCTGGCCGGACGGTTCCGGTGTGAAAGTGTCCGGCCCGCGCCGCCCTTTCGGGGCGAAACCCCGGCGGTCACCGGACTGTTCTGGCCGGAACGTGTCCGGTCCAGGCCGCCGTTCGCGCGCGCGACCGGCTGACCCTGATCGATGTCCGCGCTGGCGGGCTGCGCGACCGCCGGCGGTGCGGTCACGCTCGCGAGCAACGGCCGCTGCCCCGAAGGCGGCGCGACCCGCCGCCGGCTCGGCGGCTGGACCTCGGCAGTGCGCGATCTCGGGTCCGCGATCTCCCAGCAGTTCGTATTGCCCCGGCCGCCCGTCCCGCCACGCAGGACCAGCTCGCCCGAGGCGAGCAACGCGACGCGGGCCCGGCGGTACGTCCGGTCTGTAACCCCGGCCGCCGCGCACAGCCGCTCGGTCGTGACGCCCTCGACAAGCCGCTGCTCGTCTGCGAGCGCCGCCATCGCGGCCAACAGCAGGCGCGCCGTTCCCTGGGATCGGCTGTAGCTGAGGACCGCCTCAAGCAGCTCTGCGTTGATCTCCCCGTCCCACCACGGCCCGGTCTCGGCGAACGGCAGCCACAACGTGCTCGCCCGTCCGCGCCCGGTCGCCGCCTGCTCAACCACAACCAGTCCGCGGCGCACGAGCATGTCGCGCGCCTCGAGGAACCAGCTGCGCCTCAACCCCGCTCTCTCCGCCGCCGCCGGCGTGCCGGGCCGCGCACGGTTTTCGTGGTCCGCGAAGCTCGCGAGTGAGAACGCCACTAACCGCTCGCCGGATGAGAGATCATGAACGGCAAGTACCGCGGCGATCGCCTGATGGCTCATCGCCGGCCTCCGAACGTGTCACGAACGCGAAGCAGCGCGTGCTCGCCCGACCCGAGCGATGCGCGGCGGAGACGCACCCCCGCACGCGAACCGAGCAGGAGGGCAGCTCGTGGGTGATGTGGCTGAAAGCCATCGCCAACCCCAGCGACAGGCGCAGGAGTTCGCGATGGCGCTCAGGCCAACCCGCGAAACAGCGCAGACCGACCCCCTGTCCCCGCCGCGGTTCCGTCCTCGACGCGGTTAGACTGCTCCTTACATCTTGGTGCGGCGCCAGAAGGCGCCTATCTCTTTGGAAGACCGGGCGGCCACCCGGTCTTTCTCATGTCTGAGCCAGCAGGCGGGCCGCGGCTGCGTGCCGGAACTGACGGGGCGTGGCACGTCGGCCCGACCGGCAGCATCGACGCCCACGCGTCCGGAGCCTTGCGCTGCGCTCGCCGAGCAGACGTGGCCGGGCGCCCACGTGCTGGCCACTGCACGAAGAATGAAGAGGTCGTCGCCTACCCGGAGCCATGGCCAGTGATGAATCCACTGGCCACAGAAGGCAGAATCTGTGGCCAGTTCCGTAGGAATCCCCAGGTAATCCAGGGGGATCTGGCCACAGATCGGGGAGCAGAAATCTCGAGAAATCCCTGCTTAGATCCTGTTATACGAGGCCGCCGCCCACGTTTCTCGTAATGAAGGGGTCCCCGGTTCGAGTCCGGGCGTCGGCTCTAGCGAACTCCCTGTAATTGCGCGGTTTTGCATCGGGACTTGGCTTCTTCGCTTCGACAGCGGCCCGATGGAAGCGAATTTGGAAGCCAGAAAGGAAAGCGCCCCCGCCCCTGAGTCAGGAGCGGAGGCGCGGGTCGATCTGCTGACCGTCTGAGGCTCGCCGCTACGACACGCGGGCGTCTGCCTCGTTCTGGAGGGCGATGCGGAGAGCGCCCGCGTACTCGGCGGTCATGCGTGAGCGCCGCATGTGTCGGCGGCGGGCGTTGGCGATCTCGTGGATGTAGACGACGCGAGTGATGGTGGCATCGCGATGTCCGAGCAGGAAGGCGACCTCGTCGACGCTCTCGCCGGCGAGCAGAGCTCGCGAGCGACCGTGTGACGGAACGAATGCATTCGAAGGCACGGCGCCCGCGGGTAGGCGAGCGGACTCCTCCTGGAGGACGGGGAATGTCGCCTGGCCGTGCTCGTCCGTGGCACGCTGCTGCGACTTGCGGAGCGCTCGTGCAACGTTCCGCTGAGACAGCGCGCGGCCTGAGCAAGTCGCGAACACGAACGTCTCAGGGCTCACGTCGCGTGCAGCGAGCTTGTGCCGCGCAAGGACTAGCGCCAGCTCTCGGGGATCGGCACGGTCCGGGCGGAGCCGTCAGTCTTGGTCGGCCGCCGGTTGCCCTTCCGGTCAACCTGCCATGCGAACGTGATCTCGGAATCGTCAAGGTCGTCTAAGCGCACGTTCGCCCAGGTGAGGCCGCAGAGCTCGGACACGCGTGCGCCAGTGAGTGCGGCGACGGTGAACAAGGTGCGGGCCGGCTCGGTGGCGGCGGCGAGTGTCTGCTCGATCTGCTCGGGCGTGAAGATCGGCCGGCGCGTGGCCTGCGAGACCTTGGGCCGCTCCGAGTACAGCATGAGCGTGATCGGATTCATGCCGGTGAAGCCAAGCCGGCGAGCCGCGGATTTGTAGATCCGGCCCACGGCGCCGAGAACTGCGGCAATAGTTGCCTCGCTCTTGCCCCGCTGCCGCATGTCTCGGACCAGCTCAGCCAAGTCATCGGCGGTGACGCTGTCGAGTCTGCGATTCCCGAGACGCCGTCGGAGGTGGTGATCGACGGCGCAGCGATAGCCAGCCTGCGTTGTGGCACGCAGGTCAAGCACCGGCCCCGCCAGCCAGAGGTTGGCCGCCTCGCCGAACCGAAGTCGCGAGTCCGGCGCCACTCTTTCGCCCCGGCCTCTGCGTGCGAGTAGGTCGTCACGGACCTTCCGAGCGGCCATGATGCCGCCGTCGACGGTCCGCCACCGCTGGATGCCTGAGGCGTCCTTGAAGCCGACCTCGAGGACGCCGGTAGGCCGGCGGTAGATGTTCCGCTCCACCCTAACGCGCCGGGGCTCGTTCTCGGGGGCGCTCATGGCAAGGCCCTAGGACGGCTGTGGCCGCGCGCATGCGGCGGGCCGAGCGACGCGACTCGTCCAGTTCATCCCGGCGGAAGACCAGCTTGCACCCAGGCCCGTCCTGGTGCGTGGGAATGGCTCGCTGTGCGGCGAGCTTGCGCAACGTGTCTCGATGGACGCCGAGATACTCGGCGGCGCCGCGAGCGTCCAACGAAGCGCTCACGTGATCGCTGCTCTGCGCGTCGGTGCGCTGCATCAATCGATCGACGACGAGATCGGCGAGACGGCCCAAGATCTGATCGATGAGAGTGCGGTCTGAGTCACCGACCGTGGGCGCTGCGCGGACCACGGTCCGGTCGAGGGTGCGGAGCTGATCGCCTAGGGACGGCCGCTCCGAACTGGCGTAGGCTTGCATCGTCGGGACGTCCTTGTAGGTCTCGGCCAAGCCCCGGGGTGGTGCAAACACCGCCGGGGCGCTTTATTGGTTACGTTGGGAAGATATCGGGTGCGTCGGACGGAAAGCTTCCGTTCGTACGGTTCTGCCGCTGACGGATGTAAGGTCCTGGCATGGGACGAAAAGTCGATGTCGACCAGCTCATCGACACGCAGACCGTCGCCAGGATCCTCGGCCTCGCGCACCGCAACACGGTGAGCGAGTACCAGGGGCGATACGAGGACATGCCCCGTCCAGTCGTCGACCTGAGCGGTGGACGACTAAAGCTCTGGCTGCGTCCAGAGGTGGAGCGGTGGGCGGCTCACCATCAGCAACGCTCTGCTGGTCGTGGGCGCCCTCGCCTCTCAGCTGCCAAGCCCTGACCATCGCCGGCGCTGTCGGAGACCAAGTCCTCAGAGATGAGGTCGTTGATCAAGCGAGCCCGCTCCGACCCGCCGGTCATCTGGCCGCGTTTATCGACGGCAAGGATGCCGTCGATAAACGCGGGCGCTCGCGTCGCGCCGATCACCAACAAGTTCACGACCACGACGGTGCGCGACGCAAAAAAAACCCTGTCCGGAAGAGGGCCTTGATCACGCTTCGGAGCCGAACGCGGGCCCATAGATCTCCTAGGAGCCGACGACCGCGGCGGGCACGGTTTTGCTCATATCCGTCGACGGCGCCCGCCCTCGACCCTCGGGTGATGATCGCGCGCGAGCTCCGTGTAGGTCCGGAGTTACGCTTAGCTTGCAGGGCGATCGCCGGACCGTCGACGCCGCGAGACGCGAAAGCGATCCTCGGTCGACCTCGCCCGCGTGATCGGAAACGTGGCAAAGGCATCGCCGGCGCGCGGCCGTCGGTACGATCGCTCTCCGGGAATGCGATCGTCGCGCGGGTGGCGCGGTTAGGGGCAGGCGCACCGCTGAGTTCGGGCGATTGCGACAGCGCGCCAGGTGTGCTGGGCGGCCGATTCCGAGCAAGCACAATCACGTGTTGCGTGGGCACGGCCGTACCGAGGGACCGCTGCGACCTCGATCACTCGGTTGTCGCTTGGCCAGGCGTAGCGGTCATCCCGTCCCTGCCGGCACACGCGCTGTTCCCTATCGTCCCTTCCGCTAGGGAACTCGCTGTCCCCGGATCCGGCTGGCTGCATATGCGACGCCGGGGGCAGGCAACTGGCCGGCCGGTGATCACGGTCGTGTCGCTCGCGCTGGCGAAGCGAAGTCGTCATCACTCTTCGTCACCTCAGCATGGTCACAGCAATGCCTAGTCGGGTGACGCTGAGATCGTTGCTTCCGCATTGCTGGTCGATCGGCGTCGCGTCACGGATTTCGACCCGACGCGGATCAGGAGGTGCTCGTGCCGAGCGGCAAGATGGAGAGTCTCTCGCTCTTCCTGACTGTTGGTCCGACGGGAGCGACGGGGAGACGATGCTTGCGTCACGCTGGCCGAGGCGGGCGGTTGGTTGGCGAGTGTCCAGAAGACACGCGTCGTGGCGGTAGTGGTCGCGCGCGCTGGCGCGGGGGGCTAGCGATGTCACTCACACGGGAGGCCGGAGTGGGTGGTCGGGTTGAGGTTCGGTTTCTCGTGGGCGGTGTCCTACAGCGAGTCTCCAGCGGCTCTGAAGTGTGTTGTCGTAGCGTCCGGTCCGTCAAGACAGACGTGGATCCGCCGGTAACCGGAGAGGGCACGGGCGACGCGGTGACGTTCGAGGCGCAGGGCCCGACCGGCGCCCCGTGATCTGTAAAGCCCCTAGTGACAGGGCAGATTTCATGACCGCAATGGCGACCTATTTCAAGCGAGAAGGCCGCTCGGCGGGCGATGGCGGCGCTGCGGGGCAACGGCTCCCCGCAGGACGTGCGGCTCCTCGTCGGCGGATGCGCTCTTCACGACACGCATCGGGGACGGGTCGTTCGGGTTCGCGGGTCCGGTCGCGCTGGATGACAGGGTCGGGAGCCTTGCGAACCGGCCCGGCGAGCGCCGCCGTGGCTGCGGCAGCTTTGCCGGCGACCCCGACGGCCAACGCCACGGCTGTTTCGCCGACACCGACCGGGTCGTGGTGGTCACTCAGCGCGACGGCGTCGAGCGTTCTCGCGTGACCGGCGAGCTGGGCGTCGGCCGGCTGTTGCGGCGCGAGAGGCGTAGTGATGAGGTCGCGGTGGGCGGGACTGACGAGCTGCGGGCGCGGTACACGGTCGTGGTCGTTGACCGAGCCGTGGTCGCGTCGGCCGACGCCCGCGTCCAGTCCGAGCACGTGCGGGAGGCAGCGTGAGAACTGGGCCGCAGCGGGTGGATGGGGTGACATGCGAAAACGTCGGCGATGCCTGCGGCGCTGGTATGCTCGTAGCCGGCTACAGGGCGGACCCTGGGGCCACGCCCGCCGGCCATCGGGGTCGCGGCGAGGGCTTGGTTGGAGGGGGCGACACCCCAGGATTGGCCGACGAGCCGGGGACCGGAACCGGTCGGTGAGCGACGGACACGCACTCGAAGGCACCTCGGTCGGCATCTATGAGGTGCGGGCCCGGATCGGGCGCGGCGGCATGGGCGAGGTGTATCTCGCGCGCGATACCCGGTTGGGGCGCCCGGTCGCGCTGAAGCTGCTGCCGGAGCGCTTCGCGCAGGACGAGCGCTTCCGCGATCGGCTGCTGCGGGAGTCGCGGCTGGCGGCAAGCCTGGACCACCCCAACGTGGTCCCGGTGTACGACGCCGGCGAGGCCGGCGGGCGCCTGTTCATCGCGATGCGCTATGTCGATGGAGTCGACCTGAGGGGGCTCCTGCAAGAGGCGGCACCGCTGGCGCCCCAGCGGGTGATGGGCATTGCGGTCCAGGTCGCCGAGGCGCTCGACGCCGCCCACGAGCGCGGTCTAGTGCACCGCGATGTCAAGCCGAGCAACGTTTTGCTGGATCAACAGGGCGACCGGGAGCACGCCTACCTTGCCGACTTCGGGCTTACCCACTCGCCGGCAACCGCGGGTCATACGGATGGGCAGTTCATGGGGACGGTCGACTATGTCGCACCCGAGCAGATCCGCGGTGACGTGGTCGATGGCCGCGCCGACCAGTACGGGCTCGGCTGCCTGTTGTTCGAGTGTCTCACCGGGTCGCTGCCGTTCCGGGACCGCTCCGAGGTTGCGGCGATCTTCGCGCACCTCGAGGAACCGCCCCCGATGGCGAGCGAGCGCCGCGAGGGACTGCCTTCGGCGGTGGACGCGGTGCTCGCGCGGGCGATGGCGAAGGAGCCGGAGCAGCGCTTCGATAGCTGCCGCGAGTTGGTCGCGGCGACGCACGACGCGCTCGGGCTGGGCCGGTCGCCGCGGCGGCGCGGGCGTTGGCTCGTGCCGGTGCTCGCGCTTGCGGTCGTCGTGTCCGCTATCGCCGCCGTGGCGCTCGCCGTCGGCCGCGGCGGGTCAGCCAGCCCTGCGGGGACGCACGGGACGCTCATGCGGATCGATCCGCGGACGAACCGCGTCCGCAGTACGACGAACGTGCCGGGCTATCCACAGGCCGTCGCATGGAGTGTCGGCGGGGTATGGGTGGCCGATTTCCGGGAGGGCGTGCTGTGGCGATATGACCCAAGCACCGGGTCCCTGCAGCGGATCGCCTCCAACGGCGAGCCGCGCGACATCGCCGCGCTCGGCGATCAGGTGTATGTGGCGGTCGACGACAATGCGCTCACTGGATCAGTCGCCCGTTATGACGCCGCGAGCGGCCAGCGGCTGGACAGTCTCAGTCCCGAGCTTGCATGCGCGCTGGCATCCGGCGATGGTGTGGTGTGGGCGGCGGGCTGTCCGTACGCTGACCGCCTCAGCACCGATGCGCAGCCGCTGCGCTTGCTGCGCCATGTCTTCCTGCCGTACCTGCCTCCCTACACCGCTTCGACCATCCGCGTCCAGTTCCGTGAGATGGCGGTCGGCGCGGGCTCGGTATGGGTCCTCGGTGATGCGCTCGACCGCCGCGTGTGGCGACTGGATCCTCGCCGCGGAACGATTCAGGCGACCATCAGGCTGCCCTTCCCGCCGCGGTCGGTCGTGGTGGCGGACGGGGCGGCGTGGATCACCGATGGCCTCGACGACAGGGTTGTGCCGGTCGACGCGCGATCCAACCGGGTGCTGCCGGCTGTCAGGGTCGGCCGCGGAGCCGCTGGCGTCACGGCTACGCCTGGCGCGGTCTGGGTCGCCAACGTGATCGACGGGACCGTGTCGCGGGTCGACCCGCGAAGCAGACGGGTCGTCGCGACCGTCCACGTCGGTGGGAACCCCAGCGAGATCGACGCCGGGCCGGATGGAGTGTGGGTGACCTCGCATGCGCTGTAAGTTCGCTGGTTGGGCTGCGCTTATCGCGGTTTTGCTGACTGTGTCGGCGTGCGGCGACGCGCAGCGACCGTTGCGGATCGGCGTCATCGTGGACTGCGTCGGCGGGTTACGTGCCTTCGGCGTTGGCGAGCTCGCCGCGGCGCAGCTGCCGCTGATCGTTCGCGGCGCCCGCACCGTCGACGAGGATCCGAGCGACGGCGTTCGGGACGGACGCGTAGCCGGGCGGCCCGTCGAGCTCGTGCGTGGCTGCAGCGAGTCGGGCGAGTTCAGCACGCTCATGCAGGTCGCTCGCCAGCTGATCGAGCGCGAGCACGTGGACGTAATAGTCAACGGCGGCTTCTTTCCGGTCGACGGGATCCCACTCCGAGAGCTCGCCCGCCGCTATCCAGACGTCGTCTTCGTCGCCGCCTCCAGCGGTCCGCGCGAGGTGACCCTCGACCGGCCCGCCCGCAACCTCTACCGGGTCGCGCCGGATTACGGCCAGGGCGTCGCCGGACTGGCGACGTACGCCTACCGCCGTCTCGGGTGGCGGCGTGTCGCGATCCTGCCCGAAGACTGGGCCGCGGGATGGGAAGCCGAGACCGCGTTCGGGCGCGAATTCTGCTCGCTCGGAGGTCATATCGCGAAGCGAATCCAGCTACCGATCCCACCGGCCGACTCGACGTCCGCGGTCCTGAACGCGATCCCGCGTGACGCTAACGGGGTCGCCGTGTTCGGGGCGTCGGCGTCTGTGTCGCCCGATCTCTTGCGCGAGCTGGCCCGGCGAGGGACCAACACCCTGCTGCTCGGCCCCGAGGTGATCGGCGACACCAACCTGATGCGCCAAGTAACGGCGCTCACTGGGGTAGTGGCAGCGTCGTATTCGGCTCCGGAGTCGAGCTCGCCGGCCGTCCGCGCCTATCTGCGTGACTTCGCCAAGGCGTATCCCGACACGCCACCGGATGAGCCTCGCGACGCGGTCATGATGGCATACCGCAACGGGGTCGAGGCGGTGCTCGAGGCGTTCGAGCAGGCGCATGGCGATCTCTCAGACGGTCGCCGTCGGCTGCGGGCACGACTTGCGCATCTTGATACGACGCTGCTCGGCGTTCCCGTTCGGATCGACGCCAACCGACAGGCCGTGGTCTCAACGAACCTCGTTCGCCTCGGCCCGGAGTCGGCCTCGGGCGTCCCCGAGCTCCGCGCGGTGCAGTCGGCGCCGGCGGTGGACCAGTCGATTGGAGGGCTGGTGCCGGCAAACTATGTTCCGACCGCGGCGGGCGAGGCCTGCCGGCGGGCGGCACCACCGCCGTGGGCGAGGTAGTTCAGCCTGCAATGGTCCAGGTAAAGCGCGTGCCCTCGTGTCGCGGCGAAAGACCGCCTGGTCGCAGCCCGCGGCGCACCAGGACCGTCGTGAGGTCGGGCTCGACCGCGAGCGCTGTGCGAGTTCGCCCCAACCCGGCTGTTCGCCAGCGATCCGGCAAGCCGACGACGACGACTCCCGCCGCGCGTGCGACCGTCACCAGCGCCGGCGGCGAGGGTTCGACGATCACCGGCTCCGCGGCGATGCCGAGTCCCCGCTGCACCGCGAGCGACGCGTTCGCGAGCAGCCGGCTGGCGTCGCGCCCCTCGCCGCCGGTGCTCGCGCCCGCGAGCTGCAACAGTCGCCCGTCGGCCCGCGCCAGCCACGCACCAAGTTCGACCGCCGCCCAGTCGTGCTCTGACCCCGAGAACGGCACCAGCACTGGCCCAGGGCGCGGTGGCCGCGCGCGGACGAGAATCGCGACGTCGCACGGCGCGTGGTCCAGCAACGCGAGCAGGCGCGCGTCCTCGAGCAGGCCATCGGGGGCGTCGACAACGAGCAGCTCGACCTCCTGCTCGGCCGCGAGGCGAGCTAAATCATGGCCGGGCGTGACTGATGTGAACGCCGCGGTGCGCGCCGTCACCCCCTTCTCGCCGAGTTCGTCGCGGACCTCACCAAGGCGCTGCAGCGCGTCGCCAAGCTCAGCCGCGCTCGTGACCGAACTGGCGACGACGAGCTCGCGCTGCGATTCGCCGGCCAGTCGCTCAGAGAGCCCGAGCAACGCCGGCAGCGAATCGTCTCCGAGTGCCGCCGTCATGACGCGACGGGGATCGTCCGGAATTGGTGCGCTCGCAGATGAATGCGAGCGAGGCGCCGCGAGCGCGGGATCCTGCTCGAGAATCGCGCGCTGTACATCGCGCAGCGCCGCGCCAGGCTCGATCCCGAGCTCGGTCACCAATGTTCGGCGCGCGCGCTGAAAGGCCTCGAGCGCATCGGCTTGTCGACCACAGCGATACAACGCCACCATCTGTTGCGCCCGAAAGCGCTCGTGGAAGGGATGCTGCGCAGTCAGCGCCTCGAGCTCGGCGACTAGCTCGGCATCGCGTCCGCAGGCCAGATCCGCGTCGATCGCGCGCTCCAGCGCCACAACGCGGAGCTCGTCAAGGCGTGCCGCGACCGTCCGCGCGCACGGCTCGTCCGCGAGATCCGCGAGGGCCGGCCCGCGCCACAGCTCCAACGCACTCCGGAATTCCATCGCGGCAACGTCCAGGCGCCGATCGGCCAGCGCTCGCGCGCCAGCGCTCGCGCGGCGCTCGAATACCCGCAGGTCGAGCCGTCCTTCGGCCACCACCGCAACGTAGCCGCGCCCTCGTGTCGCGATCGCGTCGCGTCCCAAAACCTTGCGCAGCTGCGAGATATACGTCTGAAGAACGTTCTCAGCGGTGACCGGTGGCTCCTCGCCCCAGACCTCGTCGACAAGCCGCGCGACTGGCACGACCTCATTGGCGTGGACCAGCAGGACGGCCAACAGCGCCCGCTGGCTCGGGCCGCCGAGACGCGCCGGTACGCCACCGACAAGCACCTCCAGCGGCCCGAGCACCCGAAACGCTAGTTCCAGCCCGGGCGACCTAACCGCTCCTCATCCTGCCGTCGCACGACCCGTCGCCGAGTCGCTGCACTCCGACGCTCCCCTGAAATGCCGCCATCCGGAGCTGTCCATCGTCGACTCTTGGCACCCCGTGAGCAAACAACATGGTCAACGTCTCGCTAACCGTCCGTATCGAAGCGGGCCCTTGACGCAACCCTACGTCAGATAACGCCCGCCTGTTCGCCGTTGGCTCGTCCGAGCGGGGTCCTACAGCGAGTCTCCAGCGGCTCTGGAGTGTGCCGTCGTAGCGTCCGGCCAGTCAGACAGACGTGGATCCGCCGGGTAACGGGAGGGTGCTCCGGCGGAGGGGTTTCGCTCGAGGCGCAGAGCTTGCTCGGCCCGCGGTGATCTGTAGAGCGCCAAGTGAAAGGGCAGATTTCATGACTAAGGACGGCTTCAGCGGCGCCGACCAAGAAGCAGACCCGGGCTCTTTCCGACCAACAGCGGGGAGCTATCGAGGCCGGCCTCCACCCGGGTGTCCTCGGGCCGCCGGCGCTCGCGGACGCTCCGCGGCCAACAGCAACAAGCGCGGCCCTGACACCACTCACGGAGGGGCGGCCGATACCGCCCCCGCGGCAGTCAAACAGTCGCCGGCCTCTAGCCGACGACAGCAAAGGAGGCAGACATGAAGAGGCTAATCACACTGACAACCCTAATCGGGTTCCTGGTCAGCGCCAGCGCGGCGCTAGCGCACGGTTCGACCGTGGGCGTGGCCGGCATCCAGGCCCCCGCGGACGCGACCGCAGGCGCCCCAGGCGACCCGTGCGCCGCCACAGATCCCAAGACAGGCAAGGCGCCCGCGGTAAGCAACGCAATGGCCGGAAGCCTAATCGGCTGCTGGTACACCGACACGTTCAACCCCATCAGCAGCACAGCGAGCGGAGTCCTCTACGCCACCGGTAGCGAGCACTTTGTCGGCTGCCTGGACGTTCGCCGCAAGGGAAGCTGCGCACAGACCGATCGAACCGGAACGCTCGCGTTGAAGTACACGTTCCTGGCCCAGTTCGACCCGGCCACAAACAGCGAGATCTGGGGAGGCTGTCAGCACAAGATCGTGTCGGGAACCGGGGGCTTCGCAGGAGCGGCGGGCAGGATCGACTTCCAGGACAACGTCGCTAACGGAACCTCCTCCTATTTGGGACTCCTGACGCTCCGCGGCCGAGATCAAAGCGCGCGCGCCAGCGCGGTCGCTACAGCCGCAGCCGTCAGCCGGCCCGCGTCGATGTGCTGAACGGCTCGGACGCAACGGGTTTGTGCAACGGCCTCCGTCCGATCCACAAGCCTGCCCGAGGTCGTCGACGGCTCCTGCTCCGACTCGCTGCGCCGCTTGCTGGCGGCAGTGTCTCGCGGTCGAGCAAGCAGACGGCGGACTCCGGCCACGACTGCCCGATGCCGCCGGATGCAAAGGAGTCGTGCTGGCTCCCGCTCGGGCGACGTTGCAAGAGTCTGGTTCGTGGGGCGTCAGCGCCGACTTCGTTCCCAAGGGGCGCTCTCGGAGTCGACCGATGGGCAGCCGCAGCTGCTCTCCCGGTCGGTTCCGGGAGCTGGATCACGTGGCTAATGTTCGGACGCTCTCCTCCCGCCGGACGCGTTTGTGCTCACGTGAACTCCGGATTGGGTTACGAAAATGACCGAGCGTGACGAGACGCTGTCGCGGCTTGGTCTGATCGACTTTCGATCTGCAGGTTGATGCCGCGACCGAATGGTGCTCCAGCGGCGCGTCCGAAACCGGCGTCGGGTTCCGGCCGTCCGTTGGAGCATCGGCTCGGCGCGACCCTTCGTCCGGCCGCTGGTATCGGATCTTGAAGCCACGAATGTCGACGTAGAACGAGCGCGACGGGTACGGCATCTGTCACGGCGAGCTCCGGAACAAGCTGAGGCCTTGCGGCCGACGCCATCACCGGATCATGGTAATCGACGCTCCCAGGCTTCTGCATGCACTCAATCAGGTGCCGTTGCGGCGCGACAGGGCGAGGAGCTCCGCTCCCTCGTTGACGCTCCTGACGGCGTCGGCCAGGCCTCGGCCGGCGGTCCCGGATCGTCTCGCCGCTCCCCGGACCGGCGTCGGCGTCGGCGCCAGTTTCGGGGGTCGCATGCTCACCGGAGCAGCGCGAGCGGGCGGTACCTCCACATCGGCCGGTGCGAGGATCACGGTGGTGTCAACCGTCAGGAGTCGGACGCCGAGAACGCGGGCGAGCACCGAGGCCTGGATGAGAACTCCGTCGTTCAGGCGCCGGCGGGAATTGGGCACCGCCCGCATCGGGGGCGTCGCCGTCCTCGGCGCGAGGGGAGCGACGAGTGCTGAACTCTTCGAGTCGCTGTGACGCCTTCGCCGCGCCCTCCAGGATCTGCGCATAGCGTTCATGCCCCGCTCTGGTGCCGATGATGTAGCCGGCGGCGAAGATCGTCAGCTTGGTGATCTTCACGAATCGTCCCTCGCCCCCTCGTTGCGTCGTCTGAGCACGGAGATGCTCGCGCTCCCCGCGGTGAGACCCGCGAGCGCCCCGGCGATCAGTCCGGCCCGGCGGGCGCTGTCGGCTCCGACGCGAGGAAGGCTCTGCTTGACCGCGTTGGGCACAGCCAGGGTGTCAGTGACGCTCTCGAGGATCCGCCGCGTCTGGCTCTTCCTTGTCGGGATGTGAACTCTCATGGTGCGTGGTCTCCCTTTGCTATGCGGTGCGAGACGCCTTCGCGATCGCGTTGGCGAGCTCGCTTTTGGTCATGTTCGTTCGGCTTTCGATCCCGATGCTCGCCGCGAGCTGGACCAGCTCGGCCTTGCTGTGGGACTCCAGGCCTCCGTCGTCGGACTCGAGCTCGCGCGCGGTGCGCCTGGCGGTCGTTTGCGTCCGCTCTCGGAGCCGTTCGGTCGCGTTGACCTGCGCTTGCGCGTCGTGGGCCTGCTGCTGGGCTTCGCTCGCCAGTGACTGCGCCCGGCGGCTGGCTTCCTCGGCGGCGGTACGAGCGGCTTCCGCGGCTTCGTCGGCGAGCCGGCGGGCCTCCGCGAGTTTCTCGGTCGCGTCCTCGATGAGCTCCTCGGCGCGCTGACGGCAGTCCTCGGCGTCGGCCTGAGCTGCCTGCACTTCTTGGTCGACCTCCGCCTGGACCTGTTGGCGCTGCTCCTCGGCATCCGCCTCGGCAGCGCGGCGCTCGTGCTCGACGAGTGCCTCGGCCGCCTTCTGGGCGTCGGCGATTCGCTGCTTGACCATCCGGTTCGTCTCCCGGTCGGCGTCCCTCAAGCGTGCGCGGCCGTGTTCGCTGACCTCCCGTGCGTGCTCTGAGCGCTCCTTCGATTCGTGGGCGGCCTCGGCGGCGCGTTCCTCCGCTTCCCGTGCGCGCTCGCCGGCCTCCTGGGCGCGGCGCATTCGGATCTCGACGGAATTCCCGCTAAACGGGGTCGCGTCGACGACGGCGGCCTTGACCTTCCGTCCCTGATCCCGCGCGCCCGCGGTGGCGGACTCAGCGGTGGTTCCGACTGCGTGTGCCGGCTTCAGGACGCGCGACAGCAGCCACGCGGCGTTCGACGGCATCTCACGCAGTCCGGTCCGGGCTTGCTCGGACAACGACATGGATGACCTCCCTCATTTTGGACAAGCATGACCTTATGCGAGACATTAGCATCTCTTTGAGAGCCGGATATACTACGGAGGAGACGACTGTGTCCGCGCCAGCTTCCAGACCCGCGCTTCAGCAACGCGTCGCCGCGGCGATCCTCGAGGGAGCCGCGGAGATCTTTGCCCTCCAGGGAGAGCAGGCGAGCATGAACGACGTGGCCGAGGCCGCCGGGGTCGCTCGCGCCACCGTCTATCGCTACTTCCCAAACCGCGAAGCGCTGCTCGCGGAGCTGGCGCTGGTCGCAGTGAACGACGTCGCCGACCGGCTGGCGTCGGCGCGGATCGATGAGGTGGCGCCCGAGGAGGGCGTTGCCCGGGCGGTGCGCGCGCTCGTCGACGTTGGCAACTGGTTTGTGCTGCTGGCGCGCGAGCGGCGGCGGTCTGATCCGGAGCGCTTCGAGCGCCAGCTCACCGAGCCGATCCGCCAGCTGTTCGAGCGGGGCCAGGCGAGTGGTGACATCCGTCAGGACATCACCAGCGCTCGTCTGACCGAGTCGCTGATCGGGCTGATCATCGGCGTTCTCGCGTCCAGCCCGCCACTCGGCAGGGAGGACATGATCGCCACGATCACCAGTCTCTTCCTCGACGGGGCCCGGGCTCGCGGTCCGCGACGCCAATGAAGGAGCATTACTACACAATGCCCGTGCGGGTACGACCGCCCGGCAGTTCCAGAAGCGAGGAGGAGCAGATGGATCAAGAGGCCGAGCGACGGGCGGAGGAGGAGTCCACGGGCACGGAGGCGGTGTCGCGCGGCGATCGTAGATCCGAACAACGCGATGCCGAGCGACCGGACCAGCCAGCGGATTCGGAAGCCGACCGGACCGATGACCGCGAGGCCGACCGGACCGTTCACGACGAGGCCGACCGAACCGGCGACCGAGACCGCAACGACGGTCGCGACGTCGAGCCCGACGACCGCGAACCCGACCACGAGGAGCCGGGCGAGCGAGCCGAGTACCGGATGGAGCAGCCTTCCGAGGAGGCGGACTCCCTCCTGCAGGAGCTTGTGGCGTACCTCCGCGAGGGTCGC
Organism: uncultured Solirubrobacterales bacterium; assembly: GCA_963777335.1. Classification (GTDB taxonomy): domain Bacteria; phylum Actinomycetota; class Thermoleophilia; order Solirubrobacterales; family Solirubrobacteraceae; genus Palsa-465. The sequence continues at coordinate 265,133 of CAVZQD010000022.1, read as the reverse complement.
ACCAAGCTGCGTGAGGAGTGGGCGCGGCGGATCAGCGAAGCGCAGCTCCTCGGCGTCATGTCGGACGAGGAGATCTTCTCCGAGGCCACCGAGGTCTATGACAACTACGTAGACGCCTTGGAGACCGGCAGCATCGAGACGCTGCGCTCCTATGCTCGCGAGCTGTCGGAGCGGATCATCCCTCGCGGCGTCGAGACCCATGAGGTGCTCGGGATCGTCCTGCTCCTGCGTGATGTGCTTGCGCGATCGCTGTTCGCCAAGTACCAGAAGGATCTGGACCTCCTGAACCGCATACTCGATGCCTATGAGCCCGCGGCCAACCGGATCGCGGTGACTGTAGGAGTGAGCTTCGTGGAGGAGCGCGAACGGGTCATCCACGAGCAGCAGGAGGCGATGCGCGAGCTCTCGACGCCCGTCCTCCAGCTCAAGGAGCACTTGCTGATCCTGCCGATCATCGGCGCCCTGGATTCGGCACGGGCGCGTCAGCTCACCGAGCAGCTGCTCGGCGCGATCCAGGAAAACCGCGCCAAGGTGGTGGTCATCGACATCACCGGGGTGGCCACGGTCGACCGGACTGTGGCCAACCACCTCGTGCAGACGGTTGAGGCGTCACGTCTCATGGGGGCGAGCACGATCCTCACCGGCCTCTCGTCGGAGATCGCGCAGACGCTCGTCGACCTCGGCGTGGATCTCAGCATGATGAAGACGGTCGGCGATCTCCAGGGAGGGCTCGAGGAGGCCGAGCGTCTGGCCGGCTACTGGGGCGGCGATCCCGCCCCTCCTGACGACCACTAGTAGCTCGAGCCGGGGGCGTCGATGCCGGTAGCGATCCTTCGCCAGGGGAACTACCTGATTGCCTCGATTCAGTCAGACATGTCCGACCGCGAGGTCATCGAGCTTCGCAACGAGCTCGCGGACCTGGTCGGAAAACACCGGCTACGGGGGATCGTGATCGACGTGGCGGCTCTTGACGTGATCGACTCGTTCGTCACGCGAGCGCTGAGCACGATCGTCAGCACCGCGAAGTTGCGTGGTGCCGAAACGGTCATTGTCGGCATCCATCCCGATGTGGCGATCGCCATGGTGCAGTTCCGCCTGAACCTGAAGCCACTCCGCGTGGCTCTGGACCTGGATGCGGCGACGGCGCTGCTCGATCACCTGACTGGGGGAGCCGCAAGGGATGGCGGATGAGGTCCGCGTCGCGATCACCTCGGACGAGGATCTGGTGAGCGCTCGTGCCCAAGGTCGCGCGCTGGCGGAGCGGCTCGGCTTTCCGCGACCTGACCCGACTCTGATCGCGACCGCCATCTCGGAGATCGCCCGCAACATCGTCGTCCACGTCGGTCAGGGCGAGATCGTCCTGCGGTCGATCGAGGACACCAACCGGTACGGACTCATGGTGATCGCGATCGACGAGGGATCCGGCATCCGCAACGTGGAGGCGGCGCTGCGCGACGATTACAGCGGACGTGGCGGCCTGGGGTTGGGCATCCCGGGAGCCCGGCGACTCATGGACGACTTCAAGATCGAGTCCGACGCCGACGGCACCACGGTGACGATGACGAAGTGGAGGTTCCGTGACGAGCTCGCACGGCTGCGGGAGGAGCGGCGCCGACGTGCCTGAGCCGGCCACCGCGGAAGCGGGTGAATGGAGCGTCGTCACCCGGTGCCGGCGCGGCGAGACGACGAGCGGTGATCTCGCCGTGGTCAGCCCCCGTCGCGACGGAACGCTCGTGGCCGGTATCGATGGCCTCGGGCATGGCAGCGAGGCGGCGCGGGCCGCGCGACGAGCCGCCGATGTCGTGCGCGAGAGCGCGACCGAAGATCTCATCCGCCTGATCAACCGCTGTCACGACGCGCTGAAGGGCACGCGCGGCGCGGCGATCTCCCTGGCGTTCGTCTCCGCCGTGATGAGCGAGCTGACGTGGGTGGGAGTCGGCAACGTCGAGGGGCGATTGTTGAGCGGTGACCCGTCAGCGACCCGGCCGAAGGGATCTCTGGCGCTCGAGCGCGGTGTTCCGGGACACGAACTGCCGAGCCTGCGGACGGCAACGCTGGCCGTACGCCCCGGCGACGTCCTCGTCCTCGCCACCGATGGGATCGAGGCTGCCTTTGCCGACACTCCGGACATCTCGGGTTCGCCGCGGGCAATCAGCGAGCGCATCGTCGCCGCGCATCGGAAGCGTTCCGACGACGCTCTCGTGGTGACTCTCCGTTACCTGGGACTGCGGCGGTGAGCACCCCCGCCGGGGCCGGGCCGGGCCCATTCCAGAGTGCCTACACCTCCGCCCTCGCCGACTATGTCCGCGCCCCCACCGAGACCGCCCTCCGCGTCGCCTACGAGCTGGGACGGGAGGCGGTTCATCGTGAGCTGAGCGTGCTCGACCTCGCCGTCGCTCATCAGCAGGCGTTGTCAGCGGTGCTCGCCACAGCGGGCGGGGACGACCTGCAGCAGGCCACGGCGGCCGCGGGTGACTTCTTCCTGGAGAGCCTGTCCATCTTCGAGATGGTCCAGCGCGGGTTCAAGGAGGCCCGCCAGGCCTTCCTCGCGGAGCGCCGGACCACCGACCTCTCGCGTCAGCTCTCGACGTTTCTCGCCGACGCCTCGCTTGCGCTCGAGGCTTCTGACTCGCTTACGGAGATGCTGCGGCTGGTCGCCGAGCAGGCCCGCGAGCTCATCGGGGCCGAGTGCTGTGTCGCCACCGTCGCAGTCGACGGGCAGTCTCGAGCCACCGAAGCGGTCTTCGACCCTGAAGGGGACCGGCGCTGGCGGCGTTTTTCCCGGTGGCCCGACCTGGGCGCAATCTACGCCCTCGTCCGCTCGAGCGGAGGCTCAATGAGGACGGGCGCGGACGAGATCGCCGCGCTGCCACTCTTCCCCGCTGGCGCGACCCAGCCGCGGATCGACGGGTGGCTCGCGGCATCGATGACCGCGCTTGACGGCAGCGAGCTCGGTGTCCTCGCGCTCTACAACAAGGAGGCCGGAGCTTTCACCGCCGACGACCAGGCCGCGCTCGTTCATCTTGCGCAGATGGCCTCGGCGGCGATCGAACGAGCTGGCCTCTATCAGAACCGCGACGATCGTTGACGACCACCAGCCGGAGCCGCCGCACAGAACGAATGGCGAACACATCAACGAGCGACCACAGGGCGTGCGGTCGGCTCGCGCACGACATACGGCTGCGGATGAGGAAGCCGGACGGGTCTTCGCTGGCCATTCGGAGCGCCGCGAGCATCGCCGCCTGCACCTCGGACGTCGCCTTGGCCTGCTCGAGGACCGGCCGGACCGCGACCGCCATCGGGTGCTCCGGGGCAGCGGCGACGTAGGCACCGAGTCCGCGGCTCCTTATCCACAGATCAGCAGCGACCGGCGGTCCTTCCGCTGGCCCACGCCAACCGGCTGAGCTCGGAGGTGCTCGCTGCGGGGCTCATCGGTCCCTTCCGGCCGCGCTCATGAGCTGACGCGGCTAGGCAGGGTCTGCCGATTTTGAGCCCGGTAAGGCATGCTCTTGGACCTCGCTCTTGGGCGCCCGGCGAATGTGTCGCAGAACACGCCCGTTCTGCGACAAGACGCCCGCGCCGGACCAGTTAGGTAGGAAACGTACCTTGACATTTCGCCGCCCGCGGAGGAGTATCGGATGGTTGAATCGTTGGTGAAGGAAGGACGTATGGGATCCATGCTGCAGGCCGCGTCGCTTAGCCGGCGGAGGTTCGTCCAGACCGCGGCCGCGGCTGCCGCGGGCGTGACCGGGGCGACGCTCGCCAGGCCCGCTCACAGCGCCGCCTGGGGCGGTGAGCCTCACCGGCAGGCGGTCGTGCCGCCGACGCCGATCCCCGGTGGCGTCACGCCGCCGAACCACACGCAGATCCATCTCTGGCCGGCCGGTGACCCGACGGTGACGCTGCCCTTCTCGCATAACACCCTGAGGGGCTTCGACGCCGATCCGAGCACGATCACCGACTTCCGCGGCTTCTCCGCGCTGGCCTACCACGCCGGCACCGCGACCGGCAGCGACGGGGCGACGTACAACCTCGAGACCCACATGACCGTCCTTCAGGGCAGGTACATCGCCTCCGACGGCACCCTGCGCTTCGGCACGTTCTCCTTCATATGAGTAGACCTCTTCGAGCCCAGTTCGGGCTCGCAAGTCCACGACATCAACGGTGGAGTGCTGGCCTCGGGCCTGTTCTGGACGCTTCCGCTCGACAACGACGCCCTGCACATCCGCGACGACGGACGCAGGGCCGTGCTCGACGTCGAGGACATCCAGGTCATCGAGAACTACGTGCTCTTCGGTCCGAACGGCACGCCGGCGTCGCTGAGCTTCCACATCGAGTGGCAGGCGACCGACCCGTTCGTCGATCGCGGCAACGACGCAATGGTCCCTCCCACCGACCCCGCCGCGTTCCTCGCGCGCTTCGCGGTTGCAAGGTCGACAGCGGAGTTCGAAGTCTCGGAGTTCGGCTTCAGCTTCAGGTCGGACCCCGGCGTCAGCACGGACCAAGGCTTTGCCGAGATGGGCCGCGAACGCAACGGCGCCTTCCTGCGCTGAGCCCGCGGTCACGGCCGCCGGGCAGAGTGCTGCTTTGATCGACCAGTAGCAGTATTGATGGCGCTGCTGCATCTGAGCACGAGCCGCCACGTGACCCATCGGTGCCTGCTTCTGCTCTCACGAATCACCAGGCGCGTCGCACCCTGATCCGCGACGATCGATCACTCCTGCTCGGGCCGAGCCGGCTGACGAAGCAACAGTCGGAAGCCCGTAGCCGGTCGGGCGATGAAGGGGAAGCTATCGGTGCAGGTGTTGGGCGGCGGGCGGTGTTGTCAGTCGAGGGTGATGATGACCTTGCCGTTGGCGCGGCCCTGCTCGACGTATGCGAGCGCGTCGAGGGTCTGGTCCTCCGGGACCGGCTCCTTGTTAGCCGCGGTTGATTTCGCCGGTTTCCGACCCGCCATCCGCGTACTAGTAGCGGATCCCGGGAGAATGCCGCGTCTAAGCAGCATTAGGCGCGGCCAGGCAGGTGTCGCGAGGATGTCCGACTCGTGTGGAACTTTGGCGGCGGCTCCAGAATCTGGATAGTCACTTTGCCCTTGAAGTTGACGCAACCAGAACGGGCTGGTAGGATACCTACCTACCTAACACGGCTTTCGCTACAACATGTCACAGGCACAGGTCGACGGGCTGACGATCAACTACGACGTCCAGGGAGAGGGCGAGCCGCTCGTGCTGATCCCTTACCTGTCCGCCGACCACGCCTGTTATGCGTTCCAGCTCCCGGCCTACACCGAGCACTTCAGCTGCATTGCGATTGACCTTCCCGGCTCGGGCGAGAGCGACAAGCCGGCCGGCCCGTACTCGACCGAGGCCTATGCCGACCAGGTCGCCGCGTTGCTCGGCGCGATCGGGATCGAGCATGCCCACGTCGCGGGCGTCTCGCTCGGCGCCGCCGTCGCCATGCACCTCGCCGTCCGCCATCCGGGCCGCGTGCGCTCACTCTCGTTGCACAGCGCCTGGGACAGGAGCGATCTGTATCTGAAGACCGTCGTCGAGTTGTGGCGCACGCTCGCGTCGTCGCTGCCGACCACCGCGGACGTCGTTATCCAGGGCATCTTCCCGTTGGCGTTCACGCCTGAGATGTACGTCAGCCGGCCGGAGTTCGTCGACACGCTGGCGGACTTCGTGCGTAGCCGCCCCGCCCAGCCCCGCGACGCGTTCCTGGCCCAAACCGACGCGGCCATCACGCACGACGTTAGCCCCGCGCTCGGCGAGATCAGCGTGCCGAGCCTCATCACCGTCGGCGCGCAAGACCACGTCTGCTCCACGCGCTTCGCCGAACGACTCAACAGCACGATCAACGGAAGCGAGCTGGTCGTCTTCGAGCACCTGTCGCACTGTGGGCTGCACGAGGACCCCGAGACCTTCAACCGCGCAACGCTCGACTTCCTGCTGCGCTATGGCCCGTGACGCCCACGCTGTGTCTGGGTCGGCCTTATCGCCAGCGCGAGCACCCGCCGCGCCTCGCTCACGTTACTGAAGGCCACGTCCCCTATGAACCGCGCAAGCAGGATGACTCCTCCCTCTCGACAAGGCGATCGTCTCAGGCAACTCGGGTGTCCACGAAGGACGAGGACCAGCAGCCCCGGCCGACTCACCCCATACCGAGCGTTTGTCAACGCACGGTGAACATCCGCAGCGCCGACGACGCCGGGAACCAGCGCTCGCTCTCGCCCACAGGCACGCGCCCACAGCGCGAGGCAGCCAACACGCGTCGCTGCCGCTTCCACGAATTTGCGGAAGCGAACCGGGGCCGAGGGACCGCGTCAAGGCTTCCCCTTCCGGCGGAATCGGACAGCCGTGGCCGAGTCCGCCGTCTGCTCGCTCGACCCGCGCAGACGCTGCGCCAGCAAGCGTCGCAGCGAGTTGAAGCAGAAGCCGTCGACGACCTCGGGCAGGCTTGTCGATCGGACGATAGGGAACAGCGCGTGTGCCGGCAGGGACGGGATGACCGCTACGCCTGGCCAAGCGACAACCGAGTGATCGAGGTCGCAGCGGTCCCTCGGTACGGCCGTGCCCACGCAACACGTGATTGTGCTTGCTCGGAATCGGCCGCCCAGCACACCTGGCGCGCTGTCGCAATCGCCCGAACTCAGCGGTGCGCCTGCCCCTAACCGCGCCACCCGCGTGACGATCGCATTCCCGGAGAGCGATCGTACCGACGGCCGCGAGCCGGCGATGCCTTTGCCACGTTTCCGATCACGCGGGCGAGGTCGACCGCAGATCGCTTTCGCGTCTCGCGGCGTCGACGGTCCGGCGATCGCCCTGCAAGCTAAGCGTAACTCCGGACCTACACGGAGCTCGCGCGCGATCATCACCCGAGGGTCGAGGGCGGGCGCCGTCGACGGATATGAGCAAAACCGTGCCCGCCGCGGTCGTCGGCTCCTAGGAGATCTATGGGCCCGCGTTCGGCTCCGAAGCGTGATCAAGGCCCTCTTCCGGACAGGATTTTTTTTGCGTCGCGCACCGTCGTGGTCGTGAACTTGTTGGTGATCGGCGCGACGCGAGCGCCCGCGTTTATCGACGGCATCCTTGCCGTCGATAAACGCGGCCAGATGACCGGCGGGTCGGAGCGGGCTCGCTTGATCAACGACCTCATCTCTGAGGACTTGGTCTCCGACAGCGCCGGCGATGGTCACCACCGGGAGCTGCGCGTCGGTCTCGAGCGGCACGCTCGGCGATGGTGGGCCGGCCACCGCCGACCAGCCTGCTGAGGGTGCTGTAGTGCGGCCCGCGATCCGTGACCACGGCGCCGCGGTTTCGATTATTGCGAATAGATCTGCTACAGTTCTCGAAGTCAGCCATCCGGAATGTGATGACTCCAAATCGTGAAACCGTGCTCCGGCCCGCCTCGTCCGAGGCCGATCGCTTCAACGAACTGCGCGATCAGATTGATGCGTTGTTTGCCGAGGCTCAGAAGCCTTATCTCTTAAGTCCGGACGGGGAACGCATCGACATCCCAGACTCGGCGTTCGAGGCCCTGAGGATCATCATCGAAGCCATGGCGAATGGTCAACCGATCACGCTCGTCCCGCACGACAAGGAACTCACCAGCCAGGAAGCGGCCGACATCCTGCACGTCTCGCGGCCGCACCTGATCAAGCTGCTCGAACGTGGCGATCTCCCGTTTCACCGCGTCGGCACTCATCGTCGAATCAGGATCGATGATGTCCTCGCCTATCGGGATCGTCGTGATGCCGACCGCAAGGCAGCGCTCGATGGCGTTGCGCGTCTTTCCGAGGAGCTGCCGGGCGGCTATCGGTAGCGGGTCGCGTCGGCGCCGCGGCTTATCTTCCGGATGTGCAATCCGTGGTTGTCCTCGACGCGTGCGTGCTGTACCCGCTTCCACTGCGGGACACGCTGCTCCGCGCCGCTCAGCAGAACCTCTACGCCGTCCGGTGGAGCCGGAGGATCCTCGATGAGGTGGCTCGCAATCTCGTCAACGACCGTCGGGCAACACCCGAGCAGGCGATGAGTTTGATCTCTGCGATGGAGCGTGCATTCGAGGATGCTGAGGTTCCAGAGGCGGCTATCGTGTCACTCGAGTCTGCAGTGACCAACGAACCGGGTGACCGGCACGTGCTCGCTGCCGCAGTCGCCTCAGATGCGGAGGCGATAGTCACCTCGAACGTCCGCCACTTCCCGGCAGCTGCGTGCGAGCCGGTCGGTGTCGAGGTAGTGCACCCGGACGCGTTCCTACGCGAGCTGCACGAGCGCGCGCCGGCCAAGATTCGGGTGGCGCTCACCGAGCAAGTGGCGGCGCTCTCTCGACCACCGCTCAGCGAGACGCAGCTGCTCGATCTTCCGGCGGCCACAGTGCCGGAGTTCGTCTCCCAGGTGCGGCGTGCTGACTGAGCGCAGCTGGGGCTCCGCGGTGGAAGCCATATGGAAGCCTCATGCCTCAAGACAGACACTTCGGCGGGCACCGCAGGAACCCACGATCTCCCGTTCTACCTGCAAATCGCCACATTAGACCCGCACCGGCCACGCCTCCGCATGCCTCGTAATGAAGGGATCCCCGGATCGAGTCCGGGCGTCGGCTTTTCGTGGTCTGAGTAGGGATTTTGCCGACGGGCAACTCCTCGGAAAGACGCGCAAGGTCATCGAGCGCCACCTTGCGCCCGGCATCACGACGATCCCGATAGGCGAGGACATCCTCGATCCTGATGCGACGATGAGTGCCGACGCGGTGAAACGGAAGCTCGCCACGGTCGAGCAGCTTGATCAGATGCGGCCGCGAGACGTGAAGGATGTCGGCGGCTTCCTGGCTGGTCAGCTCCTTGTCGCGGGGGACGAGCGTGATCGATCGCCCGTCCGCCATCGCTTCGATGATGACCCGCAGCGCCTCGACCCCGAGTCTGGAAGCTCGATGCCTTCTCCGTCCGGTCCGAGCAGATTAGGCTTCTGGGGCCCGCCAAACAGCGCATCAATCTGATCGCGCAGCTCGTTGAAGCGACCTGTCTCGGACGCGGCAGGGCGAAGCACGAGCGGATACCCTTCGTGGTAACCAGGTGGAGCGGACACGGCCGCCGCGTACTTGAAGGCACGGTCGACCATCGCATCTGGAGTTGGCGGTCGAGCGTCGGCCCGAGAGGGGGGATTCGAACCCTCCGATACACCGAGAGCCCCACAGCGGTTTCGAGACCGGCGCGTTCACCCAGGCGACGTCCATTGAGCGTCCACTGGCTATATGGGCTGTCGACCGTGTCGGTGCTGCGCTGCGAGCCGCGCGCCCAGGCGATCTACGCCAACGCGCGCGCCCAGGGACACCACACCAACAAGGAGGCGTCCGCATCGTCAAGCGCCGCCTCTCCGATGTCGTCTACCGCCGCATGATCCGCGACCTGCAAGCGCTGCTCACCGATCAACCCCTCCTGGCCGCATGACCGTGCGCGGCCGCCGCGCAGTCAAGAGCGGCCCAGAGACAGGGCCAAGCGCAGCGAGCCGCACCGCGGCGCTCTTGACGGCGATCGTGGCCGCGCGCCACCATCTCAACTAGGAGGGACTTGACAGGAGCTTCTAAGTCCACGCGCCCGAGAAGAGATGGTTGTTCCTCGGGCCTCCGGGGCCGCCGCGTGAGGATCGGCCCCGCGGGGTAGGACGTGGCCGATGAATCGAGTGGTGAGGAGGAGTCATGACCGGTAACGACCAGGATCGCGACGAGGTGAAGCCGACGGAGCAGCGCGGCGGATCGGTACCGGGAACGGACGAGGCGCGCAGGAAAGGCCCGTGGGCCGCTAAGGCGCAGGACGGAGTCGTCCCCGGCGACCTCGGAGGCTCCGATGCGCCCGCCGATCTCCTGCCTGACGACCCCGAGCTCGGGAGCTCCGTGCTCGGCAGACCGGCGCGCACTGAGGACCCGGCGACCGAGACGGGCATCGATCCGCATGGCGGCGACGACGCCGACGCCACCTCCGATGGTGGTCCGGATGTGCCGGAGGGCGTGGAGCCTGATCTCAAGGACGCCGCCAGCGGACCGCGCCGGGTCGACCTCGGCTCGGTCAGTAGAGCGAAGCGCGGCGGCTAGTGGACCCGTCCGCAAGTCCTACGGCATTCGATCGGCCCCTGGGGGCGCTGCGCTTTGTCCTCGGACCTTCGTGTAGCACTGCTACACGTCAGGTCCTGCGTCCTCGCGCAGCATCCGCCAGTGACCATTCTCGGTGCCGCACGGATTACGGACGAGCCCACTAAAGTCGGAGCATTCGAATCGCTGTTGTTTAACTAGGAGGAGGCGAGCGTGCCGTTCGAAGCGTTTACGCGCCAGCGCCGGGCAGAGCGCCAGCCGTTCGTGACGATTCAGAAGAAGGGCGTGATCTCGCTCAACCGGGCAGCTTTCGAGGCTCTCGGTGGCCCTGAGTTCGTGGAGCTGCTCTTTGATCCAGATGCCCGTTTGGTCGCTTTGCGTCGAAGCGATAGCTCGGTCGAGCATGCCTACCAGGTTCGCGCACCCGTGGAAAATCGTGCGACGTGGTTGATCTCGGGTGCCGCATTCGTGAGCTACTACGAAATCGAGAACTCCACATCTGTCCGACGGGCTGCTCGAATGGACGGCGATCTGCTGATCATCGACCTGAACGACCCGCACGTCGATCCGCGGGCCGAGTCCACAACAGCCGACGCCTCGGATTCGTGACTCACCGCTTTACGCGATCCGCCGGTGCTCATGCCGCTCCCGTGCACCAGAGTGAGTAGTGGCGCACCGTAGCTGGCCTCCCGCACGCGCACAGCGAAAGGGTGGGCCTGCGAAGAATGGCGTTCCCAATCGAGGGCTTTGGTCGCTGCCGCGTCAGGCTGGAGCGGCCGCGGGGACGTCCGGCGATCGCTCGGCTCCTCAAGCGGTTCCGAAGCTCACGGATGCTCCGGCGACGAGGCGTTGCGGCGGTCCTAGGGTTCGACGGGAACCGACGAAGCGCCTCCTCGCGGCCAGCCCCTCACCGGGCTTCGCCGGCAATCCCGACCGTCTGCCGTGAATTAGCTCGATCAGCGCCAGCCGGTAATGCCCGCGTCGTACGTGCCTGACGACAGCGCCGAGCGCGTGACCGGCTACGTGGCCGGCGGGATCAGCCCGCTCGGTCAACGCCGTCCACTGCCGACCTACCTCGATGACAGCGCAGCGCGCCTGGACACCTTGTTCGCCAGGCCGGGCGCCGTGGACTAGAAGTCGAACTCGCGCCCGACGATCTCATCTCGCTAACAGATGCCACAGTCCAGAAGCTTCGCCGCGACGCCGGCTGACAGGGTCTACGTCGCCGGGCTCGTCGTTGGCATTTCGGCCGGACGAAAAGAGCGCCGGGGCTGCCGCTATCAGCCCCCGCGGTCAGAGGACCGCCTTACCAGGGCAGGCTCGTGCTGGTCCAGTGGGTGAGCCCCTGGAGGTCGGTCGCCTCCCTGACGTGCCGCGGGGGCGTCTGGAAGGTGGTGTACGGCGAGAGCGTCAGCACCACCCGGTGCTCTCGCCGGCACATCTCCTCAGCGTCGGCACGTGCCTCGGGCGGCATCGGGTGACCGGCCATCACCCCGGAGATCCGCATCATCAGATCCGTCGCGCTGTCCAGGCTAGGGTCGACTTCTACGGTGGCGTACACCAGCAGGTAGCTCAACGGCCATTGCTCGTCGAGCACGCACAGCGACACCCTGGGGTTGCGGGCCACGGCCTTCGCCTTGCCGCGGTCGCGCATCGTCGACACCAGGATGCGATCGTCTCCGTCCATGACGTAGTAGACGACCGACATCGACGGCCCGTCGTCGCGGCGCGGATAGCCGAAGACGGCGGTGCGGTGCTCGGCCACAAACGCGCGACGCCGCGCGCGCTCAGCGTCGTCCATGGGTGGGAAGTCAGGCTCGCCGGCCACTGACTTCCATCCTACGCATAATGACTACGCACGGCTGACGATCGCGTTCGCGGTAACGGAGTCGCGCTGATTCCCAGGCCTGTCATAGCTCGCAACCAGGCAATCCGATCTGGACTCCTCCGTAGGTGATCGGGGAGCCTGGTCGACCGCTCAGATGGACGGCGCCCCAGCGGAGTCGATCGCGGCGGCGATGTTCTGCGCGAACGCATCCGGGCGGGAGAGGAATGGGTGATGCCCGGCGTCAAACTCGACACGATGGGCGCCGGCTCTGACGCGTCGGTGCTGCACGTCGGCAGGGGTCGCTAGGTCTGCTCTGCAGACGAAGTAGGTCGCCGGTTTCTGCTGCCAGGCGATGTGGCGAGGTGGCTGTGTGAAGGGCGTGAGCGACTGCCGCGTGAGGCGGTTTAGCGCCTGCTCGGTCGTGACCTCGTCGCAGTCCTGCAGGAAGAACTCCCGGACCATTTCGGGGTCGACGCCGACAGTGCCGTCCTCGCTCGGTAATAGCCACGGCGCGGGCTCGGAGCCGATGAGATCGGCCTGGGATTGCCCGGCGTCGGGCATAACCGAGGTCACGTACAGCAGTTGGGTCACGCGCTCATCGACCCCGGCTTCGGTGATGATCACCCCGCCGTAGGAGTGGCCGCAAAGCACGACCGGCTCGTCGACCTCGGCGATCACTTGGCGGCAGGTGTCGACATCGTCGTAAAGGTCGCCGAGTGTCTCACCCGCTTCGCCGCAGCTTGGCAGCGGCACGACAGCGGTCGCGATCCCGAGCTCGGCGAGCGGCTTGGTCATTTTGCTCCACCACCAGCCTGCGTCTCGAACGCAGGCGCCATGGACAAAGACAATTGTGGGCATAACGCCACGATATCGCAACCTTACGGTTGCACGAGTCGCATGCGTACTTCCGCATCGCGGGATCCGCCCCGGGCCGGCGCTGCCGCTGGTCGCCCGCGGCGGGCGTCGCAGATCGGACGAGGCGACTCGTGGTGCCGGTCGCGTGCCGGTCGGGGATCGGGTGACGGGCTTTGTCGGCGGGTAGTTGGCGTGGTGTGGCGCGTGATGAGGGCGGCGAGGGCGTGGGCCTGGGTGTGGCGTCGCTGTGCCTGGTCCAGTTCACCGACGTTCTCGGTGTGACGGTGGTGGTCACAGCGTTGCCGCGGATGCTGACCGATCTGCGCGCGTCGCCGGATGCGGGAAGCTTGATCGCGACTGGCTATGCCATGTTCTTCAGCGGGCTGCTGATGTTGGGGGCGCGGCTGGGTGATCGGTTCGGTCACCGGCGCGTGATCCTCGCCAGCTTGTTGACGTTCGCTGTTGGCGCGGCCATCGGCGCGACGGCTAGGACGGTCGCGATCCTGACCGCGGCGCGGTGCTTGCAAGGCGCCGCGGCCGCCGGCTCGATCCCGTCCGCGCTGCGGCTGCTGACCACGATCACCGCGCAAGGACGCCAACGCCGGCGGGCCGTGGCGGCTTGGAGCGCCGCCGGAGCGGCAGCCGGCGCAAGCGGCTTCGTGGTCGGCGGTGTGGTGACCGATCTCGGCAGCTGGCGACTGATTTTCTGGGGGTACCTGCCGGTGGCTCTGATCCTGGCCGCCGGGATCGCGCGTGAAATCCCGCGGGACCGGAAAGCGGACCGCCCGCCGCCGCTACCTCTGGCCAGCTCCCTGCTATTCACGGCGACGGTCATGGGATTCGTTATCGCCACCACGCTGCTACCCCAACACGGCAGAGCGCCGGCCGGCGCCGCCGTCCTAGGAACGGTGCTCGTCCTGGCCGGCGTGTTCATCGTCGTCGATCGGGCAGCCGAGGCGCCGCTGCTGCCCCGGTCATTACTGCGCGAACGGTCGTTGCGTCAAGGCGCGATCGGATCCCTGCTGAACACGCTGACGACCAGCTCGACGATCACGCTTACCACCCTCTACCTGCAGAACACGCGCGGGCTGGGACCGTTGACCGCCGCAGCTGTGCTGCTGCCGTTCAGCCTCGCGGTCATCGCCGGCTCCGCGCTTGCGGCGCCAAGCCTCGCGCGGTGGCGCCCGCAGCATGTGATCGCCGCGGGGCTGGGTGCGATCACGATCTGCGACGCAGCGCTGATCTTCTCTGCCGCGGGCGCTTGGACGGTCGCGATTACGGTCGTGGCCGGCGGAGGCGGGATCGGACTCTCTTCGGTGGCCTCGACCAGCCTGGGAACGAGCGTTTCAGAGAGCGACCGGGCAACCGCCGCCGGCATCATCAACACCTCGGCCCAGCTCGGCACGGCGCTCGGCATCGCCCTGCTTCTCCTCGTCGCGGCCCTCACCACCGGAATCCCCGAGCGTCACACTTCGGTTCCGGCGCCTGCCTGGATTCTCGCGGCCGCCGTCAGTCTCACCGCAGCCGCGATGTTCGCCCGCGCGCCACGTGCAACACCTCCAACCACAAACCAGTCACACCCACAGTAATGACCGGACCGGCACCGCTTGCGCGCGCGAGCGCGGTGTCTCCGCCGGTCAACGACACCTCCTTCGCCGCAGCGAGCCAGTCGTCCCGTTGAAGACTGCTGCTGTGGACGACGACGAATCTGACAAGTCGCCGGCGCGCCAGCGGTGCCCAACCTGTGGCTGTGCACGTGTGGCGTCCTCAGCCGCTCCGCCACCGGCGACATCGCTTCCCCTGTACCGAAACCGAGCCGTCCCGAGGCGAATGCGGTCGGAGTTGGGAGCCCGTGTCGCGAGCGTTCCCGGCCCGGGCGCGCCGGCCGGTCGAGACGGCTCAGAACCAGGTCGCGTTCCAAGGCGGGGTTGGTACGGAGAACATGAGGTCGGCGCGCGCGAGGGCGCCCGGTGTCCGTTCTGTCGCTCCGCCTGAGATAAGCAGCTCCCGCAGCCGGAAGCCGCCGAGGTAGATCGAGGCCAGCGTTTGCTGGGTGATCTCGAGGTCGGGATCCTGGTCTGTCCGCTGGCACTCAACGTGATCACCGTTGGCGCTCAATCGATAGCGGCCGGACGCGAGGCTGATTGCGTCTGCGTCGATCACCTCCAGGATGACCTCGCCTGGGGTGGCATAGCGTCGTGCGGCCAGCGCGGCCGCGACGTCCAGCAGCCGCAACCACAGAAAGTCCACCTGCCGGGTCATCACCAGCGCTCGGGCATCCTCGAGCAGCCAGCGGACCGGTTCACCGACGGGACGGTTGGACACGCTGACCTCGTCGATGCCGTCGATGCCGCTGAGATACGACCACAGATTCTGATAGGCGGCGTCGGTCGCGGTGGCCAGGTCCCAGACCTCAACGGTCCCGAGGGGCGGGACCAGGCCGAACTCGCCGCTCGGCTTCCAGCCAAGCAAGCCGTCGGGACCATCGTCACCCTCGTGAACGAACCAGTTGTGAGGCAACTCCTCCGACGGCGCGTAGCCGTCACGCCCAAGGACGCGGTTCCACCAACGCGCGTCCCGGTCAATCTGACCCGCGCGCCGCCGCCGCGAGGCGGCAAACACAGCGGGTGCGATCTCGCCAAACTCCGCGCGCTCGACCTGTCTGACCCGGGTGGGATCCCCAGGGCACGACGCTCCGGGTCGCCAGCGGCGCAGCACGTAGTCAGCCGACAGGGTCGCCGGGCCGTAGCCGAACCGGCCGTAGATCGCCCACTCCGCAGCGATCAGGATGCTGATCGCATCGCCCCTCTCGCGGGCGGCCCGCAGTGAACCGTCGAGCATCCGCCGCATGAGCCCCCGCCGCCGGTGCGTTCCGGCGACGGTGACGTTGGTCAATGCGTCGACCCGCACGTCCGCTGTCCGGTCGCCCACACCCGGCACCGACAGACTCCGTGCCTCGGTGCGCAGCGTCGCCACCCACCGGCCCCTGTCGCGCACTCCCCAAGCACGCGCCGGATCCCAGCTACGCCCGAGCAAGTCGATCCGGCGAGCGCTCGCCGGACCGTCCGGATCACCCAAAAACGTCCTCGCCATCGCCCGCGCCCACTCGCGCATCTCCTCGGCCGGAATTGGATGCACGAGTTCACCGACCGACGCCATGGCGCTCATGATGGCCGCCGGAGCGGCGGACCGCCCGCGGGATCCGGCCATCCGGCCATCTCAGCCCCGGACCCTCCGGTGATCCCCGCGTACGGTCGGCCGGTATAGCTTGCAATCGCGCGACCTATCTCACGGACGCGCGGTATGAGCGACGCTCAGCCATCGTCGGCTTCTGCATCGACCAGGATTTGCCGTAGGTAGCGGTCGGGCGCGTCGAGGAAGCCGCGCATCTGCCGCACGCCTTCCAGATCGTCGTAGACGGCCCTGTCGATGCCTTGCTCGTCTAGCTCATAGATGTGGGCGCCCGGTGCGGCGAGCAGGACAGGCGAGTGGGTCGCGATCACGAACTGGGCGCCGGAGTTGGCGGCGCGGGTCACGATCGCGAGCAGCGCGAGCGCACCGGTGACCGACAGTGCCGCTTCGGGCTCGTCAAGCAGGTAGAGGCCGTGCGCCCCGAATCGGTTAGCGGCCAGCGCCAGGAAAGACTCGCCGTGCGACTGCGCGTGAAGCGGAACGTCGCCATAGAGCGAAAGGTCAGGAGCGAACCGGTCACCGCTGTCGATGAACTCGGCAACGTTGAAGAAGCTCTCGGCTCGTAGGTAGTACCCGTTTCGCGGCTTGGTGGCGCTCAGCACCGGTGCCAGCAAGGGCGTGTGCTTATCATCGAGGACGTTACGAGGCACGGCCGGGAGCTCACCGAGGCGCGACAGCTCCCCGCCGTGCGGCGCGAAGCCGATCGCCGCGGCGATGGCCTCAAGAATCGTTGACTTGCCGGTCCCGTTCTCGCCAGCCAAGAGCGTCACCGACGCGCCGAGGCTCAGCCGCTCGATGTTCGCGACGGCGGGAACGCTGAACGGGAACTCGTCGCCCCAGTGCAACCGTTCAAGACCGAGCACGTACGGGCCTGGCCCAAACCGCCGCTCATCCTTCCGCTTCCCCATCTGATAACCGTAGCTACCACCTTCAGTTCGCCCACTGAAGCGACGGAGCGATGGCGGCGCTGGCGGCTCCCCGGATCGCGACGATCAACAGGCGTGTCCCGCCGCCACGCTCTCGATCATCGACGAAGAACCCCGGACCCGGCGGACGCCTGGAGCAATCTGCCCACAGGAAGATTGTATGAGCACTATAAGGACACTTGCATACAGTTAGGGGAACTGTGTAAGCTTCGCGCACGGCTGTCCGGAGGCTGGCACGGCGGGGACCGCGCCGGCTTCACCGACCAGAGGAGGCTTCATGGTTTTCGGTTGCGCGTCCATCGTCCACACCCGGGGAGACCGGCCATGGCGGCTGCGGATCCGCCTCCTATCGCTTCTGGTGGCGCTGGCCGCGACCGGCGGGACGCTCCTTTTCGCTTCCGTTGGTGCCAGCGCCGCGACCTCGAGGCGGCCGACCGAGGACATCACGGTAGAGCCGGGCCAGACCTACGTCGTCCCGCAGACCATCCGCCTGCACCGGCTGACGGTCGAGCCGGGCGGATCGATCGTCGCTCCGTCCGGTTATAGCCTGACATTGACCGTCGACGGGATCGAGACCGGACAGAAGCTAACCTCCACGAGCGCCACCGACACGGCGATCGTCCCCGGCACGTATCTCGGCAACGTTGTGCTCACGGTGGCGCAGGCCAATCCGGTCGCGTGGCAGGGGCTCACCTTCCCGTTCCGTCAGGCGCTGTATGTCGACTCCGGCGGGGTTGAGTCGGCGAAGTCGGTGTTCGCCGCGGTGCGCGGCGGCCGCGTGACCAACACCTCGGCGGAGAACATCAAGATCCTCTCGAGCGGCGAGGCGTTCGACGGCGTCTACGTGAGCGACGCCACCTACGCGCTGAGGCGCCCCACGATCGAGCTCGATGGCAACGGGCGCTCGGACTTCGTCGGCTACGGAGCGGCGATCGTCGGCACCGGCACCAACACCCGTCTGGTCGTCAACCGCGCCTACATCAACAACACGGGGGCGGTGCGCACGGGCGTGGTGGCCGAAGGCGGCGCGAACGTGATCGTCAAGAATTCGTGGATCCAGGTCCACGACGGGGTGCTCCCCTCCGACTACGTACCCACGGTCGATCTCGGCTATATGGAGCAGATCCCGTGGATGCTGGGCGCGGCCGGCAACGTCCGAGCCACGAACCTCCTCGGCGTCGACACCAAGGCGAGCTACATCACCTCGGCGATCCTCTCGCAAGGGTGGGGCGCGCTGTCGACCGATTCCGGTCAGGACGGCACGCTGACCGCGATCAACAGCTATGTGGCCAACACCGGCAGCGAGGGCGGCTATGGCTCCTACGCGATCGGCAACGCGACGGAGAACTTCCTCGGCGACTTCTTCAACGTTGGCACGTACGCGACGATCAACCGCGGCGGCGCCGTGCACTACGGCGACAGCACCCGGAAGGCGGTCTCGACGCTAAACAGCTCGCTGGCTCTGGGTCTGTCGACCCGCGAGCTGGCCGCGCTCCCGGTTCGCCGAACGATCGTCGACTCTCGCCGGTTCGGGTTCATGTGGCACGGCGCCGGCACGCTGTCGATCGACGGCGGCACCGTCGTCAACAGCCGGGAGGCGACGTTCCTGGACAAGGGTCAGCAGATCGGCGTTACCGTGGACGGATCCCAAGGGGCGCGGCTGAATCCCGCCAACGGGATTCTCGAGCAGGTGATGGATAACGACGACCCCGGTCCGAATCTGATCAACAGCGTGCCCGGGCGGATCTGCCCCTGCACGGTCAACAACGGCGTGTACACCGATCCCACCGGCACGCCGGCCACGGACGACAGCTTCGATGTGACCACGGCGCACAGCACCGATGCGGTCTCGACCTTCTCGAACATCGCGCTGCGCGGGAATCTGTACAACGGGATCCGCGGCAACGAGGCCGGTGGCCCAGGCGGACCCGGCCTGGCCGGGCTCAACATGGTGCTGACCTTCGATCGCGCATCGATCGACGGCGTGATCTCGGCCGCGAGCACGCACCACCTGGTCAGCCCGATCAGCGCGGGCAACTATCAGGATCTCGGCGAGGTCACCAACGCGCCCGCCCCGGTCATCAACAACGGGGTAATCGTCAACCTGACCAATGGCTCGAGATGGACGGTGACCGGCGCCTCGTATCTGAGCAAGCTGACCGTCGGCGCCGGCGCCGCGGTCACGGCTCCGGCCGGACACACCCTCTCGATGACCGTCAACGGCACCCCCACGACCATCGTTCCCGGAAGCACCTACACCGGCGCGATCACGCTCAGCGAGGCCTGAGTCGATGTCAGGCTCTCACCGCTGGATCCTCACCTCGCTCGTCCTGGCCGCCGCGGCGCTGATCGCGCTGGCCCCGCGGGCGCCGCGCCGTCGCGCTGCGGGACGCTCACCGTCGCCGCCGGGGAGACCTACGTCGTCCCGCAGACCACGTGCCTGCGACGGCTGACCGTCGAGAACGGCGCCACGCTGGCCGCGCCGTGCGGCGACTCGCTGTCGCTTACCGTGCACGGAGTGGAGACCGGCTCGGTGCTCCCGTCCGCAAAGGCCACTGACACCGCGAGCGCGCCCGGCGTCTACCGGGGCGACGTGGTGCTCACGGTAGCCGTGGCCAGTCCGGTCAACTGGTTCGGCCTGACGTTCCCGTTTCGCCAGGCGCTGTACGTCGGCGCGGCGGGCGTCGATCTCGCCAAGAACGTGACCTCGGCGATCACCGGCGGCCTGGTGACCAACACCTTCGCCAGGGCCATCAGGATCAGATCCGGGGGGGAGGCGTTCAACGGCGTCTACGTCGACAACGGCCAGTACACGCTGCTGCAGCCGAGGGTCCGCTTCGAGGGCAACGGGCGTAACGACTTCAGCGGCTACGGCGCCGCGATCGAGGGCACGGGAAGCCAAACCCGGCTCGTGATCGACGGCGCGCGGATCCGCGTCACTGGCGCGGTGCGCCCGGGCGTCGTGGCCACCAACGGCGCGAATGTAATCGTCAAGGACTCGTCCATCCGCACCTGCGACGGCGTGCTCCCCGGCGACTACCAGCCGACGATCTTCCCCCTGTACGCGCTGTCGGCGCCGTGGATGCTCGGGATCGTCGGGGACGTCCGCGCGACGCTCATGGTCGGGGCGGGCACGAAGGCGACCTATCTGAACTCCAACGTGTTCTCCTGCGGCTGGGGCGTGCTCTCCACCGACTCGACCTCCGACAGTCAGCTGACCGCGACCGATACCCACGTCGCGACCGGACGCGAGGGCTATGGATCCTACGCCGACGGCAGCACGGTGATCGATCGGTTCCTCGGCTCGCGGTTCGACGTCAACGACTACGCCACGATCAGCACCGGCGGGACGGTGGTATACGGCGACTCCGATCCTGGCACGGTCAGTCAGCTCAACGACAGTCTCGACCTCGGGCTGACCCCACGCCAGCTGGCGAGGATCCCCGACCTGCCGACGGTCATCCACTCAGACCGCTTCGGAGTGATGTGGCACAGCGGCGGTCAGCCCACATACACCTTCAACGGCGGGATCATGACCATTGGAGGCCGCACCCAGCTGAGCACAGACCAGACCACCTTCCTCGACAAGGGCGTACACGTCGCCGTCAATGTGGACGGCTCGCAGGGGGCGAGGATCCGCACGGGCAACGGCGTGCTCTACCAGATGATGGAAACCGACGATCCGGGACCCGTGGTCGTCGACGGGCAGGTGCTCGACGAGGGCGTCTATCACGAGCCCACCGGTGTGCCGGTCAAGGACCCGACGTTCGACCCCACCACGGCGCAGGCGGACGACTCGGTCCTGAACCTCTCCCACATCCATCTCGACGGCGACGTGTACCACGGGCTGCGGGGCAGCGCCACCACGGGCAAGAACGTCGTGCTCAACCTCGACGACACCAGGCTCGAAGGCGTCGTCTCCGCCTCGACGACCCATAACGCCGTCAGCACGATCACCAGCGCTGATTACAAGCAGCTGGGCGAGGTCACGAACACTCCCTCCCCAGTGATCAACAACGGGTGATCGTCAACCTGGCCAACGGGTCACGCTGGACGGTGACCGGCACCTCCTACCTGAGCGCGCTGACGGTCAGCTCCGACTCCGCGGTCAGCGGCGCCGGCGGTCGGACGGTCACAATGACCGTGAACGGCGCGGCCACGCCGATCGTACCGGGCCACACCTACACCGGCGAGATTAGGCTCACGGTCTCGTAGCGGTCAGGTGTGGCAGTGCTCCAGGTCGGTCTCGAGCGCGGAATGGTCGCTTAGCCCCTGCTCTCGCCATTGGTGGTGGTAGCGGCAGGCGAGCGGGCGCAGCCCCTCGGAGAGGAAGGTGTGGTCCAAACGCCACCCGCCGTCGTGCCCCGCGATCGTCTTCCAGGTCCAGCTCGGCGACCGCGATGCGTACCCATGGCATGTTCGGAACGCGTCGAGATAGCCGAGATCGCGAAGTCCCGGGACGATGCCGAGTTCGGCGGCGTCCCACTCGGGCCCGCGGTCCGGACGCAGCCGTCCGCGCGAGTCGCGCGCGAAGGAGATCGTCGTGCCGTCGGGCAACTCGCGCCGCGGAGTGTTCAGATCGCCACACAGCACGCGTGACGCGCGGCTCGGGGTCTGGAGCCCGCGCCGCAGCGCCTGCAGCGTCTCGACCTTCACCCAGCCGTTCGCCGCGTTGGGAACGTGAACACAATAAATCTCCAGCGGGCCCGAGGACGATTGCGCAAGGACGCTGAGTGCGCTCTGGCGGCGAGGAACTGCCAGCGGCTTCGGCACCTCCTCAAGCGCGAACCGCGCCCCGATCATCACGAGCGCTCGCCGACCGGCGGGTTCGCCGGACAGCCCGCCATCGACCGAGGAAGCGTAAACGTGCGTGAGCCCCATCAACTCAAACGCGCGAGCCCACAGCGGCCGCGTCCGCCGGGTCACCTCTTGTAACGCAACGATGTCGGGCGTCCGCGCTGCTACCGCGCTGGCCTGCTCGGCCAGTCGTTTACTGCGACCTGCAACATTCCACGTGATGAGGCGAACCACGCCGAGTCACATTAGCTTTGACCGCCAGCGGCCCGGTCCGCGAGCGCCCTGGCGACGCGGGACTGGCCCGCGCGCCGGACGCCGGCCAAGCGCTCTGCCGGAGCCCGCAGCCTACCGGCCCAGGCGGGGGTGCAAAGCCGGCGGGCTCCGGCTCGTCCTCAACGGCAACGGCCTTTCGCGTGCAGAGGCGCGGCGAACGAGGCGATGAGCTAGCACCGCGATCGGCAACGGCCGACTGCCGCTCCGCCTCGTCAAGGAGTAGCAAAGCGGCGACGAGCAGCGATCACTGCTGAAATTGTGCGGATCAGGTATGACAAGAGAGGCGTCGCCACGCCAACGTGCGATCGTCGCAGTTGCGACGGCAGTCCGGATATGTCGTGTGGAGGGGGTGCGGAGCGCGGGGTGGGAACATGAGGGTCGTGGCGCACGTGGTGGTTTCGAATCTGGCCTACGCCCATCCGGGTGGTGATCTGCTGTTCTCGGATGTTTCGCTCCGGGTCTCCCCGGGGCAGCACGTTGGGCTTGTCGGCACTAATGGGGTCGGCAAGAGCACGCTCCTGAGGATCCTCGTTGGCGAGTTGCCACCCGACGACGGCGAGTACGCGCTCGGTGGCATCTCGGCGTATATGCCGCAGGACGTCGGCGTTGGCGACGGCGACCGGACGGTTCGAGAACTCCTGTTGTCGCTGGCACCGCGGGCCGTACGCCAAGCGGGTGAGAGCATGCTGGACCTCGAGGCCCGGTTGGAGGCCGGTGACCCGTCGGCTGGCATGCGGTTGGGGGAGGCGATCGCCGACTGGTCGGCCCTCGGCGGGTATGACCTTGAGGGGCAGTGGGACGTAGCCTGCCGCCGCATCATCGGGACCTCGTTCGCGGAGGTGGCCGATCGTCCCGCGCGGACGCTGTCGGGCGGTGAGCGAAAGCAGCTCGTCCTCGACGTGTTGTTCGCGTCCGACGCCGAGATCCTGCTGCTGGATGAGCCTGACAACTTCCTTGACGTGCCGGCCAAGCTGGGCCTGGAGCGGCGTGTGCGGGCGTCCAAGAAGACGATCGTGATGATCTCGCATGACCGGGAGGTCCTCGCCGGTGCGGTGGGCACGATCGTTACCCTGGAGGGCAACGGTGCGTGGGTACATGGGGGCTCTTACGCGACGTATGCGCGGGCACGGGAGGATCGGCAGCGTCGGCTCGGGGACGTGGTGAAGCGTTGGCATGAGGAGGAGCGCCGGCTGTTTCGCCTCATGAAGACCTTCAAGGAGCGCGCGCGCTATTACGATGGCTGGGCGAAGCGGGCCGACGCGATCGAATCACGGTGGCGCCGGTTTCGCGCGGGCGGTCCACCCCCCTCGCCGGTCGCCGACCAGGCGATCGCCGTGCGGATCCGCGGGGGTGACTCGGCCCGGCTCGTCGTTGATCTGCGGTCGGTCGGGATCACCGGCCTGGTGGCGCCTTTCTCTGAAGAGATTCACTTCGGTGAGCGCATCGGCGTAATCGGCCCGAACGGATCGGGCAAGAGCGCGCTGATCGATGTGCTGGCCGGCGTGCGAGTCGCCGACAGCGGACAGCTTCGGGTGGGCCCGCGGGTCTCGGCCGGACTGTTCACGCAACTGCAGTCCCGATCCGATTTCTCCGACCGCATCGTGTCGGACATCGTGTTGGACCGACGGGGTGAAATGCAGACGGCCATGGGTGCGCTGGCGCGCTATGGCCTGGCCGGTGCCGCTCGCCGCAAGTACGACATCCTCAGCGGCGGCGAGAAGGCGCGCCTGGAGGTGCTGATTCTGGAACTGGAGGGCCGCAACCTGCTTCTGCTCGATGAACCAACCGACAATCTGGACATTGATTCGTCGGAGGCGCTCGAGCAGGCACTGGACAGCTTCCAGGGCACCGTCGTAGCCGTGTCTCACGACCGCGCCTTCCTCCGTCACCTAGACCGCTTCCTGATGGTCCTTCACGACGGCAGCGTCCTGTCGTTCCCCTCGTACGAGTCGGCCTTCGAGGCACTCCTCGACCCCGCCGGCGCGCCCGAGGTTCGCCTGGCGAAGCTCCTGTAGCTTCGTGCCGCCCACGGCTAGTCCCGCGACCCGCCCGAGCATTGCACCCCGCGTACCAAGGAGCGGTCTGGGAGCAGCCTGCCGCGGTGCGCGAACTCTTTCGCACCCCCGGTCCATCTCCCGGTATGGTGGGCGACGGGCATAGTCGTTCAACTTAGGACGGGCGAGATGATGAAGCTGAGGCTTCTGATGGGCGGGGTTCGCAACCTGACGATCACCGGCGAGCGCTACGTTCCGAGCGGGACCGTGATGACGGTCAGGCGCGACCTGACCATCGCTCCGGGGGCGTGCTTCGACGCGTTCACGTTGTGAACCGTCACCGTCGGCGGCAACGTCCTGGTCGCGCCTGCGGCAACGTTCGCGCTTGGATGCACGCCGGGATCGCTCGGACCACCGCTGGATCAGCCGCCGTGCAATGGACAGACTACGAACGACACGGTCGGCGGCAGCATTTTGCCTGGAAGGCACTGACGATGTACCTGGACGGCGACACGATTGGAGGCAACGTGTCCTCGTTCGGCGGTGGCCCGGGGCTCGCTCCGAACGCCCCGTTCGTGAATTTCCCGGTAAAGGACAACACGATCGACGGCAGTGTCGTCATCTGGGGCTGGCACCGAGGATGGGCGGGCGTTATCCGGAATACGGTCGGCGGCAATGTGATCTTCTCCCAGAACGTGAGCGCGCGAGGAGCATCTCGATGCCGACGACAACGGCGCTGGTCTTGGTACGGAGCGTCAGCGCGGAGGCCGTTAGATACCGGACCGAGAGGGGACCACTGTGAGTACGACCAGCGGCCGCGCCGCCGGCAACCTCGCCGTCGTCGGCGGGATCTATGAGGCGTTCGGTCGCGGCGACATCGATTTCATCCTTGGCCAGATCGCCGACGACTGCGCGTGGGAGTCGTGGCTCGACAACCACGGGCAAAAGGCGGGCATTCCGCCGATGCAGCCGCGCCGCGGCCGCGCCGGCGTTGCCGAGTTCTTCGCCTACGTGGCGACGATGCAGATCCAGGGCTTTCAGGTGCTCGACATGCTCGCCAGCGAACGCCAGGTGGTCGTCGAGGTGCAGATCTCGATCGGCCTGGCCGACGGCGGCAGCATCACAGACGAGGAGCTGCACATGTATTCGCTGAACGACGAGGGCAAGATCAACCGCATGCGTCACTACGTCGACACGGCGAAGCAGATCAAGGCCTACGGGCTGGCGTAGTGGCGCTCGACTATGGCGTGGTGGGTAGGAGGTGCGCGGGGGCGTTAGCCACCGGGTCCCGATAGCGGGTGTGGTGGTGGCTGGTCGCGCGGCGGGCGGTCGTCGGCAAGTAGTTGGGAGATCGTGACGAGCCGGAAGCCGCGCCGGCGTAGGCTCGCGATGATTCGTGGCAGCGCCGCGAGGGTCTGGGAGCGGTTGCCGCCGCCGTCATGCATCAGGATGATCGCGCCGGGTCGGGCGCCGCTGAGGGCGGTGTACCAGATCCGGTGCACCCCGGGGCGGGCGTAGTCGCTGGTGTCGACCGTCCACAGCACCATCAGCATCCTCAGCGCGCGGAGGATCTGGAGCGTGCTGGCGTCAAAGGCGCCGTACGGCGGGCGCCAGAGGTGGGGGAACGGCGCTCCGGCGTGGCGGATCGCCTCGCCGGCGTCGACGATCTGGGCTCGCTGCAGCGACGCGGGCAGCAGCGACATGAAGGGGTGGGTCTCGGTGTGATCGCCGACCTCGAACCCTGCCCGCGCCTCGGCGCGGACGAGTTGGGGGTAGCGGCGCGCCCACTCGCCGATCACGAAGAACGTCGCCGGGGCGTGCAGGTCGCGCAACGCGGCCAGAATCCTGGGGGTGTACGGGCCGGGCCCGTCGTCGAACGTCAGCGCCACATCGCGCTTGCGGGCGGTACCGATCCTCACGTAGGCGGTGTATGAGAGCGCGCGCTCGACCGGACCGACCGCGGTCGCGCTCGCCGACAAGGCCGGGCGGTGCGCATGAGCGCGAACCCCCCGACCCAGGGCCGCGACCGGGACCCGCGAGGCGACGGTGCTGCCGCCCGATCGCCGCCCCGACGAGCCTTCCGAAACGACCGCGATGGCCGCGGCGGCCGCCACGGCCAACAACAACAGCGCCACACCGCGGGCCGCGCGGCGACGGATACGACGGCGCCGCCACGCCGTCCGCCGCACCTGCAGATCGTGCGTCGAGAGCAACCTCGGCCCTTCGCGCCGCTGTCCCCGTCCCGACATCCGCGTCAAGTCTGCCACCAGCGTCGGTCCGACGGACGCCGATTCGACTGAGGCGCAAGTCGCGCTGCGGAGGTTGGTGAGCGTCTCACCGGAGGTTGACAGAGGGGGCGGGTCTGCACGCAGACGTCGGACCTAAGACGGAATGCCGTCCACGGTTGGCGCACTGCGCGATACATAGGAGAAGTCCAGATCGGAGGTGTTGATGCTCGTCGCACTCGCAGTTGTCCTGTTGATCCTTGCAGTGGTCGGCGGAATCGCGGTTCATCCGCTCCTGTTCCTGATCGCGATCCTCGCGGTTCTGGCTCTGTTCGCCAGCCGCGGTCGCGCGCCGGTCTGAGAATTCCGCCATCGGGAGAGTGGGGGCTTCGGTCAGCCCGCCAGGGAGTTTGGCGGGCTGACCGCGGGGCAGCGGGGCAACGGGGCGCGCCTCGAGCCGCTGTCACGCGGCGGCACTGCAGGTCAGGTCATAGCCGCGACCAAGCGGTGATGGCGTAGCTGCGCCGGCGGAGCTCCGTGCAGCTGCCATATACCGTCGTCTCGCCGGCTGAGGGTGCCAGCTGCGCCGAGTTCTCCCATCGCCTTGGTGACCGAGGGTCGATGGGCTCCGACCAGGTCCGCCAGGCGCTGGTGAGACAGGGGCAACGGCACGATGATGCCTTCCGGTACGACCCGCCCCCACCGCTCGGCGAGATGCCAGAGGGTCAGGAGGAGACGATCGTCGACGCGCTGGTGATGTGCGATCGCAAGCGCCACCGCCAGATGGTGGGCCCGACGGGTGCCACGCGCGAAGAGCTCGACGCCGAGCTGCGGCCACGGATTCATCCGCACGACAAGCCCGTGGTCGAGCACGGCAAGACGAGTCGGCTCCAGCACGGTCCAACCGACCTCCGCGTGGACGTGTGAACCTTCCGGATCCCAGCGCCACGGCCGCAGGACGTCGCCGGGGCCGAGCAGCTCGACGCAGGTTCGCCCGAGCACGTTGACCTCGCGCGAGAGCAGGCCTTCGATGATCAGGAAGCCGCGATGGTGTTTCTCGTGCTCGATCGCTCTGCCGGCGTCCCAATCACCAGGCGATAAAGCACGTTCCCGTGTCAGCGCGCCACGACGAGCTCGCTCGAGCTCGGCCTCATCGAGGAGGTCCGCGAGATCGGGATCAGCATCGACGATGCTGATGAGGTCGGTTATCGACCCCATCGCTCTACCCGCTCGGTACCTGATTCGCTACGCAGTCCATAGCCGGGAGGGTACCCGCGCGGCCACGGCATTGCGCCGATCAATCGACGGTGATCCCCGGCTGCCAGTTTCCCTGGTCTCCGCGCGTACGTACGCGCGGAGACGCATTCGGACGACCGCCTGACGAGGACGAGTTACGGTGCCGCCGCCAACCGTCAACCTCACTTCCGAGGGCTCGGAGCATGTCATGAGCAGCCCGTCCACCACGACGTGTAGGACCTCCTCAGCTCAAAGCGCGGAGCAGTACGGATTCATACATACACCAGGTTGGTAGTGAAGAGTGCCGATAGACTCAATCAACAGCCGGGGGTTCGGGTCTGTGTTGGGCCGTTCGTCCGACAAGGGGATGCGTCGGACGCCGCCGGGGACGGTTTCACGGACCTCGCACGGACCTCGCGCTGCTACTCATTCAGATGGAGGTTCGATGGCGGCCACGCCCATGGAAACGTGCGCCCAGGCGCGTTTCACCGACGAACAGCTTTTCGACATCTACGCCCGCGACGGAGATCCAGCCGCGCGCGATGAGCTGGTCGAGCGCTTCATGCCGTTCGCTCGGAAGTTGGCGATGCGCTACAGCCACACCAGTGAGCCGATGGATGACCTCGTCCAGGTAGCGTGCGTTGGCCTCCTGAACGCGATCGAGCGGTTCGATCCAGCGCACGGAAAGAGATTTGTGGGCTTCGCCACACCGACCATCTTGGGCGAGCTCAAGCGCTACTTCCGCGACAAAGGATGGACGATTCACGTCCCGCGTGACGTCCAAGAACGAGCACTGGCCGCGAGCCGTCACGCCGAGAGGCTGTCCGGTGGGCTGGGTCGTTCTCCGACTCTGGGCGAGCTCGCCGGCGCCCTCCACTGCACGGTCGAGGAGGCAGCCGAGGCCATCGATGCGGCCGACAACTATCGGCTCGCGTCGCTCGACGCCCCGGTCGCCGAGGACGATGACGACCGCTGCGCACTCGTCGACATCTTGGCGTGCGAGGACGATGGGTTCGAGATTGCCGAAGACCGACAGATGCTCGCCGCACGCTGGGCCGAGCTGAGCGAGCTCGAGCGTGAGGTCCTCAGCCTGCGCCTGGGGCACGGTCTCACCCAACGCGAGATCAGTCGGCGGATCGGCTGCTCACAGATGCACGTGTCTCGCCTCCTTCGTCGGTCGATGCTTTCGCTCAATGGCGATGTCGTCTCGGCAACGACGGCGTGAACCGGTCCTCGACTGGTGCCATGGGATGCCGCCAGCGCGCGTGATCGAGTCACCGACCGAGCGGCAAGGTAAGGAAACGCGCGGCACGCGCACGAGACTCGGCTATGTGCTCCGGCGCTGGCGGGAGGGGGAGGCCCTGCAGTAGAGCTGGGTACCGAGCAGCTGCACGAGCAGGATTAGGAACGGCGCGCCGCCCCAAACTCCGGGGGTGTTCGACCGCCACCCCGGATCAGCGACCCGCCGATCACGACGACCCCGATTGAGTTGAGGAGGTACGGGTCACCGATCCCCAGCGAGGGGCCCGAGTAGGCATCGAGGAGCACGCGGACAGGCTCGATCTAACTTTCGTCATCCGCGACCCAGACCGCCCCAACCGGGCTGATGGTGAAGGACATATATCACGGCCGCGTGCACTGCTACCGCGTCGGGTCCGCGGCCAGTGCACTTCAGCCAACCGACCTCGACCGGGTTCCGGTCTCGGCGGCGCGCGCCGCTCTCGTCACCGGCGTGATCGCGCTGATCAGCGCGAGCGCTCAGGACGCCGCGTTCGCGTTTCTTGACGCCGCGCGAGGCCTGCGCGTCGTCGACCCGAACCTCCGATCACGCCTGTGGGGCTCCGATCGATCGCGGGAGGCCGTGGTCCCACTACTCCAGCACGCCAACATCGTGCTGGGCGGAGACGAGCCTGACGCGGGAGGTCAGCGGTCGTCCAGCGCCGTCATGTCGAATCGGTCTGGACGATCAGGACATTGCAGTTGGCTTTGTGCGAGACGCTGTTGGGCACGCTCCCAAGGACGCGCCGGCCGCCGCGCATGCCACGGTTGCCCACCACGATCGTGCTCGCACCGACATCTTTGGCGACGTCTAGTAGGACTTCGTTAGCTGCTTGCAGGAGTTCTTGCGGTTGCAGGGAACTTGTGCGGCATGGCGAGGATGCAGACTCGGGAGCATGGGGTCAGGGCGGCTGATCTGGAGGCGCAGCGAGCGGCGTTGATCGAGTTCGCGGCGCGGATGTACCGGCCGTTGGTGCGTTGTGATCAGCGCGCGAAGGGCGAGCAGTACGTGCGCGGCTTGTTGTTGGAGGGGCGGCGCAAGTCGATCCAGCCGATGGCCGCGCGGCTGCCTGACGGTGATGAGCAGGGGTTGCAGCAGTTCATCACCGACTCGCCGTGGGATGATGAGCCGGTCCGGCGCAGGCTGGCGCGGCGGATGAGCGCCGAGATCGAGCCTGAGGGGTGGATCGTGGATGACACTGGTGTGCCGAAGGACGGCCGCTTCTCGCCCGGGGTCGCGCACCAGTACTGCGGAGCGCTCGGGAAGACGGCTAACTGTCAGGTGTTGGTGTCGGTCAACGCCGGCAGCGATCGGGCGTCGTGCCCGCTCGATTGGCGGCTGTTTATCCCGGAGTCCTGGGATCAGGATGAGGAGCGTCGCGCCCGGGCGCGGATCCCCGACGAGGTGCGCCACGTCCCGAAGTGGCAGCTCGCGCTCGAGATCATCGAGCAGCTGATCGACTGGGGACTCGAGCGCCGCGTGGTGCAGGCCGACGGCGGCTATGGGGATATCACCACGTTCCGGGTTGGGCTTGAGGAGCGCGAGCTCGAGTACGTGGTGCAGGTCAAGGGTGTGACTTCCGCCCGGCCTGGCGACGCGGTCCCGGTCGCGCCCGGGTACCAGGGGCGCGGCCGCCCACCCGTCCCGCGCTATCCCGACAAGCCGGTCAGCCTCAAGCAGCTGGTGCTGGCCGCCGGTCGCGAACCGGTGCACACGGTCGGCTGGCGCGAGGGCGACCGCGGCCCGCTGTCGAGCCAGTTCGTCGCGCTGCGTGTGCGGCCCGCCAACGACGCCCAGCGCGACCAGGATGGCGTGCTCCCCGAGCGGTGGCTGCTGGCCGAGTGGCCCGAGAGCAAGGACGAGCCGGTCAAGTACTGGCTCTCCAACCTCCCCGCCGACACGCCGATCGTGACGCTCGTCGCGCTGGCGAAGCTGCGCTGGCGCGTCGAGCACGACTACCGCGAGCTCAAGCAATGCCTCGGCCTTGACCACTACGAGGGCCGCACGTTCCGCGGCCTGCACCACCACCTCACCAGCGTCACCGTCGCGCACGCGTTCCTGACCTGCTGCCGACTCACACGCGGCGACCCGAGCACCGCCCGCCCTCAGACGGCGGCAGCCTGATCAGCCTCTACCAAGCCCAACGCGATCTCCAGACCGCGCTGGCCTGCTGGCATGACCGCTGCCCGGTCTGCCAGCGCAGGCTGCCGCCATGACGACCTACCGAAGTCCTACTAGAAGCACGTCAGCCGGATCACCTCGCGCGATGTGCGTCTTCGCCTTCGCACCCGCGATCCGCACGGCTGCCTCGGTCTCCTGGATCATCGCCTCAACATGCGAATCGGGCAGCGGTTGCCAGACCTTGGCAGCCCCCGTCGGCGCTCCCGAGATGTTCGCGTACATCGGGCGGAAGCCCGCGACGATGTGGAGTTCGGCTTCAAGCGCCTTCGCGAGCCGCACCGCCTCCTGAACCGCCCGCTTGGCCGTCTCTGATCCGTCCGTTCCTACAACGATTGTCTCTTTCATACTCTCCCTCCTTGGCGCACCCTACTCGATCCGTTGCGGTGGGCCACGATTCCATCGCAGGGGTACCAGTTGCGCTCGCGTGCCTCGTCCCCACGGCTGATCTTGTCCGAGCGTGCCTGGACGGCCCCGCAGCCCCCCGGGATAGTTGCCGCCATGCTCAGCCTCGGAATCGACCCGAGTCGCGCCGCGACATTGACCGTGTCGCCGACGCACGTGTCGGTTCGCGAGGCGCGGGAGTGGAGATGCTCGGGTCCTCAAAGAATTCGGCGATCGCGGGGGTAGCCACGTGCACTTCGCCTTTGCGTCCGCCGCGTCGCATCCGGCGGTGCGGCCGCTATTCGCGGGCGTCGCGCGCGAGCCGGCTTGTCGTCCGTCGGGACATCGAGGCGTACCGAGCGTGGGCTGAGACGATCAGCCTGCTGGGTCAGACCTTGCTGATCAGCAGCACGAGGAGTCTGACTTCTGACCCATACGTGGTGCGAGCATGGGGCGGGAGCGATCGTCAGCCGTCGTGCGCGCGCGTGACCCGTGAGGAAGCTACACTTCCAACCAAGGCCGGGTGATCACGCCCGGCGAAAGCAAGCAGTGCCAGCGTTCGTAGCAGTTGCCTTCAGCACCTTCCGCGTTGCGCAGCACAACAATCTCCCGGGAGGGAAGCATGGCAACTGGAACCGTGAAGTGGTTCAGCGACGAGAAGGGCTTTGGGTTCATCACGCCTGATGACCAGGGCAAGGACCTGTTCGTCCATCATTCGTCGATCTCCGGCAACGGCTTCAAGTCGCTCGCCGAGGGCGCGAAGGTGTCCTACGACGCCGAGCAGGGCCCCAAGGGCCCGGCGGCAAGGAACGTTCAGACGATCTGAGCGGATAAGTCGTAGCTCTTGACGGCCCGCCATGTCGCGGGCCGTCTCACGTTTTAGGCGGGACGCGCCTGCATTCTCCATGCCGGGTGTACCGCCGTCCGATCCCTCGATGTCAGCATGCGCGCGCAGCGCATAACTGGTGCGGACGGCCAGGGTGGTCGTCGATGAGGGCTTCGAGGCGGCGACCGGCGTCTCCTCCATCGCGCTGCTCGCCGGCCTGTCGCTTGTCGCTGCAGGCGGGACGATCGTGCGGCCCCGTCGGTAGCGTCCCGCTCTGACACCTTTGCAGAAGTGGGTCGCTGATGGCTCGGTCGGCGAAGAAGGGGCAGTTTGGTCGACACGAGCTCGCCGACGCATGACCGCGAAGCTACTCGAACTGCTCGCGCGGAGGCGCGCGGCGTGACCTATTCCTCCTGGTCGTGGGCCGGCAGGCCCGCGGGTGGGCCTGGCCTAACGCCTCCGAAGCCGCTCTGGATTATGGTTGTCTGGAGGCTTCGAAGGATGCCGCCATAGCCGGTTCCCGAGTCCCGCTGGATGTAGTGGTCGAGGACGTGCACCAATGCGGCGGCGGCATCGCGGTGAAGCTGGATGGTGATTTGATCGGTGTCCATCCGCGGGAGCCTATTCGCCGCAATGCCCTGCCGCTAAAACACGCCAAGCCTGTGTGGCGCCGAACCCCGCTGTTCGAACCTCGCCGTCAAGCGGGGGCGGTGTCTAGACCACCGCTACTCCGGCATCGAGGGGTAGGGCGGATAAGCGGGTCATAGCGCGGTCGTCGCCTGCGCGGTCCACGCAGAGGCAGCAGATGTGCGTCGCCGCGTCGCCCGGGGCGCTGCGCTGTTTCGTCCCTTACGATGGGGCGGTGAGCCGGCGTCGGGGTGCTCGTGATGCCGGCGGGTGCGGCAGTCCTAGGGCGCCGGCGCTGGCTGCTCTTATTAGCTTGAAGGGGCACTCAACAAGCCACGATTCTTTGTGAATTGTCGGAGGGTGAGTGAACTGCCACCTAGGGTGGCTATTCGTCGGGGCCTTAAGGGGGGACGATGATCGCTCAAACGAGCACCTCCGAAGGAGGCAGAAGCCATGTTCAGTCTCACCAACAAGCTCCGGCGGCCCAGTGCCGCGCTGATCGTGTCGTTCGTCGCCCTGTTTGCGTCGCTCGGAGGCGGGGCGTATGCGGCGTTCAAGCTGCCGAACAACAGTGTCGGCACCAAGCAGCTCAAGAACAAGGCGGTTACCAACGCCAAGCTTGCGCCCAACTCCGTCGGGACGGCGAACATCAAGAACGGCGCGGTGACCGCGTCGAAGATCAACACCAGCGGCCTCACGGTTCCGAACGACCAGACCGCCTCCAACTTCACGCAGGGTTCTCCCAACCAGACGATCACCGCCACGACCGCGACGATCGGGTCGCCGATCCAGATCACGACCACGGGCACCAAGCGAGTGATCGCGTCAGCCGCCGTGCATGCAGTCAATGGGGTGCCGGGCACCGGGGTCTACCTCGTCTGCCACATCACGATCGACGGGAACGCAGGTGTCAACGACACCGCCTACGCCTCCCCCGCCGGCGGGTTCACCATCGTTGACGCGTCCGTGTCGCCGCTGGCGTCGGCAGTGGTCGGAGCCGGAACCCACACCGCGACGCTGCTGTGCTCAGCGGTCGGTGGAGGCGCTCCCCAGGCCAGAGTGGTCGACGACGCGCTCGCCACCTGGGCGGTATCGCAATAACCGCAGGGGTCAGAGTCGTTTGAACCTAAGACGACCGGGGCGGCCTTTCCGGCCGCCCCGGCTCGTCACGGATCGTCAGAACCGACGGGAGCCAATCACGGGTGCTCCTACGCGCCGACACGATTTTCTTTACCCAGAGGCTTCTGCCAGGGGGCGACAAGAGCAGCCAGCGTCGACGCCGTCAGACTGCCGCACCCCCTCGTTCCGAGCACCCTGAAGCCTCCCGTGAGCGCCCGGATCCGCCAGACATTTCGCTTAGGCCGAGGGGGGCGCTCCTGGTAGCGTCCCGGCATGGCGACCATTCCAGATTCGGTCCGGACGGTGCTCGAGGGCCCGGCGCTCGCACATCTTGTCACGCTCGAGCCAGACGGACGCCCCCAGGTGTCGATCGTGTGGGTGGGCATCGACGGCGAGGAGATCGTGGCCGCGCACCTGCCCGAGCACCGCAAGATACGCAACATACGGCGCGACCCTCGCGTCGCCGTGTCCGTCGAGGCTGGCACCCGCAACCAGATGGGTCTCGACGAGTACATCGTTGTTCACGGGCGCGCGCGGGTCACCGAGGGCGGAGCGCCGCAGCTGCTCCAATCGCTCGCGCGCACTTATCTGGGGCCCGATGTCAAGTTTCCGCCGATGCACGACCCACCTCCCGGCTACATCACCCACATCACCGTGGAGCGCATCGGAGGCGTAGGACCATGGGCCCGCTGACCAGCCTCCAACGCTGAGTGGCCGGAGCCATGAGCGGCTGGGCGTTGAAGCATTGCTCTTGCACCGGTCGGCGCCAGATGTCGAGGCAATTGCGCGCATCTGCTCCCTCACCCGGCCGCGGCGGCTGGAGACGGCTTGATCAGCCCTCACGCATGTGTGTGGCCCAAACGAGGCCAAAACGGTTCAGTGGCGGTGTGTGCAGACGACCATCTGTATGTAGATGACGGAAGCGTATACGCTTTATGAACCCGGCGTCAAATTACGGTTTTGTCAAACGCATCGACGACGTCTATGGATGGTTGGCCGTCGGCTGCTGACGGGAGCGTTTGCACATGAGCACACCACGGCTCCATCAGCACGCCCTACTGAAAGTGGGAGCCGCCGTCGACCGCAAAGGTCTGTCCGGTGACGAAGTTGGATCCCGGGCCGCATAGGAAGAGCGCCGAACCGACAAGATCCTCTGGTCGCTCCTCGCGTCGGAATGCGCGCGCATCTTGCGAAACGGTTCCAAGGTGCACGTGTGCCTCGTCCTGCTCGAGCGTGGCCTCGGTGACCGTGTAGCCGGGCGCGATCGCGTTAACGCAGATATTGTCGGGGCCGAGCTCGCGCGCCAGGGCCCGGGTCAGACCGATAACCGCGGCCTTGCTCGTCACATAGTGGAGCATGAACGGGACACCCCTGAAGAACGTGCCGGACGAGATATTCACAATCTTCCCTCCGCCCTGCTGGCGCAGGTGCGGCACGACCGCGCGGCACATGAGGAATACGCCGCCGACGTTGACGTCGAGGACGCGCTTCCAGTCATCGAGCGCGATCTCGGTGAACCGCGCCATCTTCAGGGTTGCGAAGACCGCCGCGTTGTTGACCAGGATGTCGATGCGGCCGAAGTGCGACGCGACCGCTTCGACCATCCGGGCGGTGTCCATCTCGGAGGAGACGTCGCCGGCGAGACCGAGGCCACCGTCGTACGCAGCGGCCGCCTCCTCGGCTCCGACCACGTCGAGGATCGCGATCCTTGCACCTTCGGCGGCGAGTCCGTCGGCGATCGCGCGGCCGATGCCGCGGCGGCCACCGGTGACGATTGCGACCTTGCCCTCGAGGCTGAGCATCTCAGGAAGAGGCCAGCCTACCGCAGCCAAGATTCCTGGCATCGGGCGAGCTGGCGTGGATCCCGCCTAAGCAAGTAATCGTGCCGCCACGCTGCCTGGGAGACTCGCCGGATGGAAGCTGAGGAGCAGCTGCGGCGGGCGCGCCTGGCGCGGCAGCGCCTGACACCGGCGACCTCATGCCGGGATGCCGAGGAGGCGGCATCAGCGGTGATCGGTGTTCAGGCCCAGGACCTCCGGGCGGCGGCGCTTGCGCTGCGGGTCCGCGCGCCGGGCCTGACCTGGGAGGACGTTCAGGCTGCCCAGCTGGTCCGAACGTGGACGGTTAGGGGCACCGTCCATCTGATCGCCCGGGCTGATCGCCCGTGGTTGCACGCGCTGTTCGCTCAGCGTAACGCCCGAACGTTCGGCGCCCGGTTCAAGCGCTTTGGCATCGTCGAGGAGGTCAACGCGATGCTCTCCGATGTCACGGAGCTCTGCGCCGAGCAGCCTCGCAACCGGGCGTCGCTGCTGCGTGCGCTCGTGGACCGCGGCCATCCCTCGCTTGAACAGGGCCCGATCAACACATTCGTGCCGTGGCTCTCCACCCAGGGACTGATCGTCACCGACGTCGACGGGCTGCTCCACGCGAGCGACCCACCCCCGGTCGTTGAGCATGATGAGGCGCTGGCGATCCTCGGGCGCCGATACCGGGCGGGATACGGCCCATGTGACGAGCACGATCTCGCTAAATGGTCGTCGCTTCCGGTTACCCAAGCCCGGCGCGCGCTCGACGCCGCCGAACAGTCAGACGACGCGAGCGACTGGCCATGCGATCCCTCGCCGCCATGCCTGCTGTTGCCCGCCTTCGACACCCTGATGCTCGGGCACCGCGCCCGTCAACCGTTCGTCGCTGCCGAACACGACCACCACATCCTCAAGGGCGGCGGGATGCTCAAGCCCGTCGTGCTAACCGACGGAGTGGCGACCGGTACCTGGTCGATCCCCAAAGGCCGCGTCGAACCGGCATGGTTCGGCCCGCCCCCGCCACCGGAAGAGCTTGTGCGCCAAGCCGCCGATACCGAGCGGTTTCTCGCCTCACGGCTGACCAGGCGAGCCGATGCGGCGGCACCCGACCGCCAGCCCTGACGCCGTCACGCCGGCGAAGACCGGTGTCACGTAACTTGTTCGGTGAAGTGTCGCAGTGAAGGGGGTAACAACTGGGACGCCCGCGGACGTTCGAATAGACGTCCTGCAAGATGCCGGGGCTCTCGTCCCGCCTCGGCCTCAAGGGACACCGCTGGGTCTAGGATGCGACGAAGTTGTGCAACGGGACGATGTGGGGCTCAGCTTGGGGAAGCCCAACCTCGCCGAGGATCGGCATCAGCTTCTCCCCGAAGCTCTGGAACGCCTCGGGCGACTCCCAGACGTCGAACACGCACAGCGTCCCTGACTCCTCCGCCCAGGCGGCATGCTCGAGGATGCCCCCGCCCGGCCAATCCGAGAGCTTGGTGAGCTGCTGTCCGTTGTTGAGCCTGCGAGTTACCTCGTCGTATTGCTCCAGCGTGGTGTTTTCGAAGTTGAAGTACACGCCGATCGTCATCTGCATCTCCTTAGCCGACCTCTCTTGCCGACCAACGCTAACCGCGGTCGACGTCGCCAGTCAATACAAAGGCCCAACCGCGAAGTACTTCCTGGGCGTCGTGATGTTCTTCGAGGAGCCCACTCTCGCCAGCGGAGGAATCGTGGATCGAGGCGCACCGGGACAGACGGAGACTGTCCCGGTTCACGACGAAGGCTGCGTCGTGGTGCCGAAAGCGCTCGCGTCCGCATCGCGACGCTTGCGGCGCGGCAATGTTGGTTTCCAACTAGACGTCCGTGGGTACCCGAGCGGAAAGCGACTACAACGGCTTGTCGCTCCTGCCTGTAGACGCTGGCGCGGTACGGACAGCCGCTTGGCGCCGGCCAAGCTGAGGAGAGAGACGTGCAGGATCTCGTTTGGGAGGAGATGGTGCTCCGGCTCGAGCGCGGTGACGCATGGGCCGACGTGGAGGCCGTGCTAGACGAACCATCGACCGGGCCGAGTGAGGACGAACGCGCCGCGCTTTGGCTGTCGGCTTCGTCGTATCGACCGGTTCGAGCGAGAGCGACCGAGCGGCTACGTGCGGTGGTTGGGCGATGAGGTCGCGGGTCGGGCTCGAGAGATTGGTGAGGGCTGAGCTTGAGCGCCTTCGGACGTTGCGGCTCACCGCCGGGCGCGCGCGTCGTGCTCGTGGGAGTCCAGTCAGCACGGAAGTTGGGGAGCCGATGCTCTCCGGGATCGCAGTAGATCCGGGATCGCGAACCGGCGGGAGAGGGAAGCGCGGGCGGCGGAGTTGGTCCCGCCGCCCGCCCAGCAGAGGCGGGACCGGAGCACCGTTCGGAGGGAGAGTTGAGTTGCCTTGCACACCGGAGGCTCCGGGCATCGCGCGTCACTGGGTGAGCGAGCACTTCTCCGGCGAGCTCAACGATCCCGAGCTGGCCAGCGCCAAGCTGTTGGTCAGCGAACTCGTGACCAACTCGATCGTCCACGGCCGCGGCGGGATCGCACTTAGCGCCCGGGTTGACGCCGAGTACCTCCGCGTCGATGTCAAGGATGGGGGCAAGAGATTCACGCGAGGGATCCAAGCACCGAACCTTGATCGCGCGGGCGGATGGGGCCTCCAGATCCTCGACGCGGAGGCAACTCATTGGGGAATCGGCGAGGGAGCGACGACACACGTGTGGTTTGAGCTGGCGCGGAGTGTGCCCACGCAGCCAGTGGGCAACTGAGATACCGTGTTCGGGCGCGCCCGAGCGCCACTCCGCGGCCGGGTTCTCCAGTGAGACCTTCGGCGCCGTGATGGATGAGCTGGGCGCGACCGGCACGAAGCCATGAGCGGCGCCGGCAGCGAGACGGACCTGGTCACGGGGGCGTTCAGCTATTCAGGCTCGCGTATCGCCGAGCTGCTGATCGCGTCCGGGCGGGAGGTAAGAACCCTCACTCACCATCCGGATCGCGAGCATCCCCTCCGAGGCCGGGTCGAGACCGCGCCGTATCGGTTCGACGATCCCCCCGCGCTGGCTCGCAGTCTGGAGGGGGTCAGCACGCTCTATAACACGTACTGGGTTCGTTTCGAGCGAGACCGGACGACTTTCGCCACCGCCGTCGCGCAATCGCGGGTGCTGTTTGAGGCGGCTCGTCGAGCCGGCGTCGCTCGCATCGTTCACGTGAGCATCGCGAATCCTTCGCTTGATTCGCCGCTGGGCTACTACCGCGGCAAAGCGCTCGTGGAGCAGGCGCTGGCTGCCATCGAGGTTCCGTACGCGATCGTCAGGCCAACGTTCTTCTTTGGCGGTGGGCGGGACATCTTGGTCAACAACATCGCGTGGATCCTGCGGCGCATGCCGCTGTTCGCCGTGCCGGGCGACGGCCGCTACCTGGTGCAGCCGATCCACGTCGAGGACTTTGCGCGCGTCTGCCTGCGCGCCGCGCAAGGACCCCGCGATGTGATCATGGACGCGGCCGGGCCCGACACGATGTCCTTTGACCAGCTCGTTCGAGCCGTTCGGGACGCCATCGGCCGCCGAACGCCAATCCTGCACTTACCGTCTGCGGCGATGGCCGCGCTCGCGCGCGTGCTCGGCCTTCTCATCGATGACGTCGTCCTCACCGCCGACGAGATCCACGGACTCACCGCCGGGCTCCTGGTCTCCCAGCAGCCCGCTCTCGGACGCGTCTCGTTCCTCGACTGGGTAAACGAACACGGACCCACGCTCGGCCGTAGATACCTAAACGAGCTGGACCGTCACTTCAGGATGCGAAAAGCAGTGGTCGATGAACCAGCCCACCGACGCGCTGACCCGGGCTGAGGCGCACGTCGCGGCCGTGCGCGACGATCCGGCGGCGCGTCTTGCCTTGATGGCGCGGCTGTTTCGCGGGCCGACGGGCAGCGCGCCGCGACACCTGCCGTTCCGACGGGCGGCATTGTCGTTCATGCGCTGGCAGGCGCAGCGCGGCGTGCTCAACTCACTCGACGCCTCACCGCCCGGCAGCGTGTGGTGGCGGGCGATGAACGAACGACTGCTGCGCGACGGATGCGAAGCGGTCGGGCTGTTGGGCGGGTTGGGCGGCGAGCCCTCCTCACAGGCCGTGCGGCTGTGGCTGAAGTTCAGCGCCAGCCCGACCGGGCGCGACTGGTATCAAGCGCACAACGCAAGCATCGTCGGCGGCTACCTCGAGCACCGCGAGCTCGCCGAAGCAGAAGCCGCACCGGAGCGCTTTTTCATGAACGTGGCGCTCGCGCGTGTGCTATACGCGCACGCCCTCGCCGCCGCGCCGGACTTGGCGCTCGGACCGTTCGCCGCGCTCGGCCGTCCGCTCGGCGACCCCCGGCTCGGGATGGCCGGCCTATTCCTCTCACTCCGTCGCGTGCTGCCAAACCGCTATCCGCTCACGCAAGACGTCCAGCGCTACATCGCCACCGAGCACCGCCTCGGCCGGATGCTCGACTACGCCGTGATCGTGCCGCGGATTCAAGTCCTGTACGAATGGTCCGCCGAGGAACTCCGCGAGCCACGCCTGCTCGAGCTCGTTCGCAACGGCAACCCGTCTACGCCTGGCCATACGAGCAGCGACACGTGTGGCGCGCCGCGCACACGCCGTTCATGGCTGGATTACTGGAACGCGCCACACGCGCTCGATAGTCGATCGAACGTCTCCGGCCCAGCGATCAACAACCCACCGGCCGTCGGCAGGACAACAGCCCCAGCCCTCACGGACCCTGCCGCCGGGTGCGGGCGAGCTGGCAGTGCGCGCGACGTGAGGAAGCCCCGGTCGATTGACTCGGCCGAGGCTTCGCTGTGCTCGGGGACGTAGTTATCTAGGGGAACGGCGGGATCGTGTTGAACACGCCCCACGGGGTGTCCGCGCCCGCTCCGTTGATGCTCTGCGTCCCGGTAATGCCCGGTATGTAGGCGTCGTCGTTGAATAGGTACAGAGGCCGTCCGTTGTATGTCACCTGGTGGGTGCCATCGGGCCTCTCGATGGTCCCGAGGGCGTGCTGGTCAACGCCGGGCCCGGCTTCGGGCCGCCTCGAGGTGAGGACCGGTGGCCAATAGACGGCGCACTGCTCCTGACAGGCGCTCTGGTGGCCGCTCGCGCGGCTTCTCGCGTCGGCCCAGGCGTGGCTGCGATGCCTACGCAGGGCGTAGACGGGGAAGCTCGCGTCGGGGAAGACGCTGAAGTCGTTGTTCATCGTCGCGGCCAGTACGGTCTGGTCGGGGACTGTG
Organism: uncultured Solirubrobacterales bacterium; assembly: GCA_963777335.1. Lineage (GTDB taxonomy): Bacteria > Actinomycetota > Thermoleophilia > Solirubrobacterales > Solirubrobacteraceae > Palsa-465. The sequence goes on along the minus strand of CAVZQD010000022.1, from coordinate 224,226 downwards.
TTGCTGACGGGAGCGGTTTCGAGCTGCAACTCGGCCTGGCCCGTCGCGGGGGTGCCCCTACGGGGGTTTACGAGGTACCAGATGCCGGGGGGGCTGGTCACTGGATCGTCCAGGTTGGCGCCTTGCGTGTCCCCCGCCGCCTGGTCCAGGAAGAACCGGTACAGCGGCTGGCCGGCGTAGGTCACCTGCTGGACCGCCGGCAAGCCGGGCAGGTCGGTGCGGGTCACCGTCCCGACAAGGCGCGGGTTGACCCCCGGCCCCGCGAGGGGAGCGCCGTCGGTGAGGAGCGCCGGCCACAGGCCGGTGTCGCAAGCCTCGTTTAGGACGTTTGCGTTGTCGCTACACGCGAACTGGACGCCAGACAGCGCATGGAGCTGGTCTGAGGTGAGCAGGTAGAGCGAGCAACCGGCGTAGGGCCCCGAACCGACGACCAGCACCCTGCCATAGGAGGACGTCGATGCCGCCGACACGGTCGCAGGGCCGGTCGGGGCGCTCGTCACATCCTCAGAACAAGGCCTGGTTTGGGCGATCGCGGGTGAGCTGAACACAAGGCCCACGGCAACCAGACCAAATATCAGCGTGGCGGCTGCGGCACGGCCGGCAACGGGCCGTGCAAGCCGATGAAGCAGTGTTGTCATTACGTCCTCCATTCGTCTTGCGGGACCGGCTGACCCGACCACGAGCGATCAGGCCTCGCATCGGCACCCCCGGCGGAATCACGGCAACCAACCCGCCGGCGAGCGCCGGCGCGAGAACTTCTTTCACATGACCATCACGCCCCCTCACCCGTGTAGAAGTAGGGATCGAGGACGTGGACCTGCGTGATCTGATCGACAGGCAGGTCATTGCGAGCCGCCGTCTTGCGGATCGCCTCGGGGGTGGGCGCGTCGTAGACGCAGAAACTGGTGAGCTTGTCGGCGCTTACGTACGAATGCACCCAAGTCACGCCGTCGTCGGCGTTACGCTCGATCACGGAGCGGCAGATGTCTCTGCCCGCAGCGCCGACCGGGATCTCCAGGCCTTGCGGGAAGGTGCGCTGCACCATGTATCTGGGCATCTCTGTCCTCCTGCTGGTAGGGCGGGGTTAGGAGATACCGCGACGCTACGTGCGCGCCGCACGGTGCGCATCGGGAGAACTGCCCATGTAACGAGCCCGCGGTACCCATCTTCGGAGTCAAAACGGCAGGCGGCTCATGCTCGTAGCGCCCCCGGGCCGATCCGCCGGCGGGTCACGGTCCGGACGCAGAGCCGGCTGGGGCTGGTCAGTCCTAGTCTCGCGGCGCCGACCGGTGCCTCGCCACGGTATCCGACGCTGAGCCTCGCTGGATCGCCTACACGCGCTGATCCGTCGTTCCCCACCGAACGACTAGCGAGCGCACAGGGACCGTCCCGAATGGCTCACCTGATCGAGGTAAAGCTGGGGTGCATGCCGGCCCGCTGCCGGACGCCCACGTGCAGATGCTGCTCGAGCCAGAGCTTGGCGGCACCCGCGTAACGATGATCGAGAACCTCACCCACCCGCTGTTGAACAAATTGGCCGGTCCACCCGGCACCTCGCCATATCGCTGCGCAACCGCGAATCGCTCCGCCGGCTGAAGCTGCTAGCCAAGCTCCCTGCGCCGCGGGGCGGGGGGATAAACCTCACCTGGGACGTTGGTTAAGTCATCGCCGTGCGTGTGGCTCGATGTCCATGAGGCCGTAGACGCCGAGGATCGAGAGGGTGCCGCCTTCGCGTATAGCGGTCGCGCAGGGCGCTGCCGCGGTCGGTGTGCAGCCGTTTCAGCTGCTTGGCTTTGCTGGCGATTGATCCTGGCTGGGGGCGATTGATCCGCCGCCGGGGTCCGGACGGGATTAGCCGACCAGCGACCCGTCGCGAACGAACCGAATGTTGCTCGTGCGGGTTTGCAGCCGGCGAAGTGCCTCGTCAAGGTCGGTGGGAGGCCGCTCGGTCGACCAGCGCTTGCCGACCTGTCGGATCTCGCCTGATTTCGCCAGTTGGCGCAGCCTCCGAAGCGTCTTCTCGTGGTTTAGCCCGGCGGCTTTGGCGATGCTGGCGGTGGTGTGCTCGCCCTTGGGCAGCTCGCGCACCACCCTCCTCACGCGATCCTCGCCCTCCTGGGCCCGCCGTGGCGATGTTCTCGAGGTCGGCTCGCCGGCCGCGGGCTCCGTCGCGTCTGGCCGCGCTCGCGCGGGCCGTGCCGGCGGAGCGTCTCCGTAGCGGGCTCGACAGGCGGCGCACATGACCACCGGTTGGGCGCCCTCCGGGCGGACAACGCTGAACTCACGCCACCGCCGCCCGGTGCGGCAGACCGCGCAGCGGCGTCCGGCACCCTCGATCTCGGTCAGGTCCTGGGGACTCAATGTCTTCACCGCCCTTACGATAGAAGGCCGCCGAGGCGAATCCGCTACCTCTTTGGCTCAGCCCGAACGCCGTCGCGCTGATCTGCCAGCCGCCGGCCGCGCTCCGACTGACCGTAGTCCCGGCGGAGAAACGGTCTCTGTTTTGTAATCCTCCTAACTTACCCTGGCTCGAAATCGGCCGCCGACGCACGCGGGGCAGTGCGCCAATCTCGGCGGTACGGGCGTCGATCAAAACTTCATCGTCGCGGACAGTCCGGTCTTCGGCCCGGGTCGAGATGCTGTGGGAAAAGATGGATCTCATGGGTGCGTGCTGGCATCGCACCGATCCCGCGACCGGCGTGCCCGTGTCCTCCGGGCGGCGCGGGAACCCTCCGGGGGATTTCCGTCGTTCGCTGCACTACGAGCTCGAGCGCGACGACTACAACCGCTTCGCTGAGCTCGCCGACCGGCGCCGGCCCGTCGCAACCCTGAGCGACGCGACCGGGGGCCAGCTCGACCGCAGCCCTCGTTACCGGGAGATGATCGCGCCCGCCGGAGCTGCGGACGAGCTGCGAGCGGCATTCGGTGACGCGTTCGGCGTCTGGGGCGCGCTCACACAGTTCTCGAGGAAGACCGTGGAGCACAAGCACGTGGAGCTGATCGCCGCAGCGGCACCGGCGATGACCGCGGCAATGCGCGCTGCCGCTCAGCACCGGGCGCATCTCGAGCCGCTGGTTCAGCGGGCGTGGCCATCCTTCGACGCCAAAGACCGAATCGTCTAGACCAACGACCGAGCCCGGGCGCTGCTCGGTCCGCCGGAGATGTTTCCGGGCATAGTTCACGTCCTCGCCGTCCAAGCCCGGAGCCGCCGCGCGCTTTCGGCTCCCGCGATCGACTGTGCGGGTCGGTGGCTGTCAATTGCCGCCTCTCCGCTCGACGGAGGCGAGGACGGTACCGTCGCCGTCCTCGTACAGCCGTGCACCGACGACGGGCCGCTCGAGGTCATACTGCGCACGGTCTCTCAGCGCGCGAACGCGAAGTCGTTACGCTCGCCCTTCGTGGAAGGTCCCGCCAAGGAGATCGCCAAGCGGCTGTACCTCTCGCCGCTGACAGTCGAGGACCACCTAAGGTCTGCGTATCGCAAAACAGGAACGTCCGGCCGGGCCAGGCTCGCGGAGCTCGCCTACGGCTGACGAGCTCACTCACATCGGGTATCCGCTCTCATCGGGCGTCCCATTGGAACCAGCGGATGCCGATCCCGGCGAATACGACGATGTAGCCAAGGCACGCCAGCAGCGCCAGCGTGTCGCGGCTGTACCAGGCGTGCAGGTTGAGCACGCCGGCGAACAGCGTCATCACCGCCCCCACTGGCGTCCAGCGCGCGACCGAGCTCCAGAAGGTGCCGAGCGCGCCGCTCTGACCGAGAAGCCCGAGCATGATCAGGACGGCGAACAGCACCCGCGCGATCGCCTGGACGCTATCGGCTGACCTCACCAGACCGACCAGCGCCTGTGCGATGCTGAGGAACACCGCGCCCGCCAGGATCGAGACCAGCAGCACCAGTGCGTACTGCCCAGCGGAGGGTGAAATGTGATGGATCTGGCTGCCGATGATTACGACGGCGACCGCGATGATCAGGTTCGCGACCGCTTGCATCACCAGCCGACTGGTCATGATCGTCCAGGTTGGGGCGGGGGTCACGCGCAGTCGCTGGAAGACGCCCTTCTCGCGGTCTCGCGAGACCGTCAGCGCGTATCCGATCAGCGACGTCGAGAGCAACCCGTAGGCGATCGCCAACCCGATTACGAACTCCGCCCCCCCGAATTTGACGGTGGCCTTGCTCCCGCTGGTGCTGAGCAGAACGAAGACGGGCAAAACCATGCTGATGATCAGCGCCCGGCGGTGCTGGAGAAACACGAGGAAGTCCGCGCGCAGCAGCGAGCCGAGTACGAGGCGCAGTGGTGGTTCGGCCGTGGCCCTCGAGCTAGTCACGGATCTCGCTCCCGGTGAGCCCGATGAACACATCCTCCAGCGTCACCTCGCCGTGCGCGACCTCGCGGACCCGGGGGTCGTTCTTGTGCTTCTCGATCAGGTCGTGCGGCGTCTCGGTCGTCAGCAGCGTGCCGTTATCGATGATCGCGACCCGATCGCAGACCGCCTGGGCCTCCTCCATCGAGTGCGTCGTCAAAAGGATGCTTCCGCCCTCCTGGCGGATGTGCTCTATCCGGCTCCACAGCTGGCGGCGAGATTGCGGATCAAGACCGGCGGTGGGCTCGTCGAGCAGCAGCAGTGCGGGGTCGTGGACGACCGCGATGAACAGGGAGAGGCGTTGTTGCTGTCCGCCCGAGAGCTGCTTGAACGGCTTGTGTGCCTCGCCCTCGAGCCCGATCACGCGCAGGCCGTCGACGATATGCTGACCGGAGAGCTCGACGCCGTAGAGCCCGGCGTACAGCCGCACGATCTCGCTGATCTTCAGCTCGGACTGAAAGCTGGTCGCCTGAAGCTGGACGCCCATTCGGGCCCTGGCCTGGTTGGGATGTCGCCTGCTGTCGATGCCGTCGAGCAGGATCGTCCCGGACTGGGGCTTGACCAGCCCTTCGATGGCGCTCAGCGTGCTTGTCTTCCCCGCACCGTTGGGTCCGAGTAGACCGAAGATCTCGCCCCGGCGGATCTCGAAGCTGACGGCGTCGACTGCCCTCTTAGGGCCGTAAGCGACCGTCAGGTCGCGCACTTGGAGGATCGCGGCGAGGTCAGGAACGGTGACGACCGCGGCTCGGCCGTTTCCGGCGGGTACGGCCTCCTGGACGCTGGGGACCGGCTCAGGCGCCAGCAGCAGCGATCCGTCGTCGTGCTCCTCGGCGATGACGTACGAACGTGCCCGGCCGCCCCTCAGCACCTGCACCTTCTCCGTCACAGCTGCCCAGACTATCGCCTCTGCCAGCACGATCAACGTGCCGCAGTCAGCATCCGGACCGTCTCCAATCGGGCTCGGCACCTCACTGTCGTGTTGGGCGAGTCGGCAAGGCCCTCGCCTTGCAGGGAACGATCTCGACCGTGCTGATCGTCCTGATCTACATCTGCACCGGCGTGAGCTGCGCGGCCTTCTATCTCCGCGAGCATCGCGACGAGTTCAACATCGCGCTGCAACTTCGCCGCTACCGATCGCGATCGTATCGGCCACAAGGCTGGTGTTCGACGAGGCCCCGGAGTCCGAGGTCAAACCGCAACACACGGGCTGAGCTTGCCTGGCTGCTGCGGGCGAGTGGCTTCATCGTGGTTGGGCCGTCTCGTGGCGCCGGTGGGTGACCTCGGAGGCGAGGTGTAACTGATTGCGTCGTTCTCCACTCGAACGGTGCGCGGTTAGGATTGTTCAAACCAGTGAAAGGGGGCCTGAATGCCTGAATCCTCAGTTGAGATCGAGCAGGTCCTGCGCGACGTGGTGGAGGCGATTGCGAACTCGGACCTCGACCAGATCGCACGGCGAACGTCTCGCGACCGGTGCGCGATCGCCATTGGGTCCGACCCCACCGAATGGACCGAGGGCTACGACGAGATCATGCGACTTATGGGTGACTCGACTCCTGACGCTGAGGTCGGCATCACGGCCGGTCTGGATGACGTCAAGGGCTTCGCAGAAGGCACTGTTGGCTGGGCCGCCGGCCACGGGTATTTCGAGATCGAAGGGAAGCGCGTCCCGGTGCGGATAACCGCTGTTGTGCATCAAGAGAATGGCGAGTGGAAGATGGTGCAGACCCACGCGTCGATCGGCGTGCCCAACGAGCGGATGCTGGACCCCTTGTTCTCAGCGTGACACGTGGCGCGCCAGACACACCGGACGAACGAGCCCGAGAGCGATGGTGTGATCGACGGGTGAGAACCGCCGCGGGGGTGCGCGCGACGCCGGGCTTGCGTGGGAACCTTGTTTTATCGGCAGAGCCCGACCCGGCTTCCGATCCGGGAGCCCTGACCGGGGGATCGCAGGCGGGTTCGGGATCGCCTGGACGCTGTGGGGCGCCTCGGGACTCACCGCCGGTCCGGCGGTCGCCGTTCGGGTCGCGGGGATCGTGATCGGCGCCCTGATCTTGGTGCGCACGACCCGGCACCGTTCGGGGGCTGAGCCAATGCGGGTGCCGGCCGGCTAGGAGACGCGTCCGCGAGTCCTGCGGGCTATCGGGAGGGATAGCCGTGGGCGCGCGGGATTGTGTGTCGTGCCCGGGCCCGGCATGATGCCGGTGTAGCTGTCGGGTGAGGAGCGGGGGGGCTTGAGCGGCGGGCGAGCGCGGTTTCGTTGCCGTTCGGGGTCGGTGCGGCGGGCGCGGATGATGTTGTGTGCGGCCGAGGGGGTGCGGGACATTGTTATCGCGGCTCGGTTGGATTGCTCGCCCGGTAGCGTCGTCAGGCGAAGGTCCTGGTTTTGCGCCGGGCGGCTGGTTGGGGTTGACGGTCAGGCGCGGTCGGGTCGATCGCGTCGTTTTCCCCTTGGAGCTGGTCGTCGAGGTCAGGGTGATCGCGTGCGCGCTGCCGCGGCTCACGTGTTGGCGCTGTCGTGCTTCTCCCGGGGTTGAGCGGCATCGTGTGGTGATCGAGCGTGGCGTGACCGGGGCGTCGGTCTCGAGGATCTGGCGGTGGTTGCCCGAGGATGCGATCAATTCGTGGCAGACCCGCTCCTGGATCTTCCCGCGCGATTTTGCTGAGCAGGCCGGCCGGGTGCTGGAGCCTCTACGCCCGCACCTTCGAGGGCGAACGGCGGCGCCCGGGCGAGTACGTGATCAGCGCGGCGGAGAAGACCCAGCGGCGACGGCGAGCGCTCGGAGGTGAGCGTCAGACCGTCGCGTCCGGCCCCGGGGCGCCCCGGGGCGGCTCGAGTTTGAGTACGGGCGCGGCGGGACGCTGGCGTACCGCGCGGCGGGGGACGTGCACCACGCCAGCCGGTTTGATCGCATCGAGCCGACGACCGCAATCACCCCGGTTCGGCCGGCTCGTTGACCAGGTCATGCCAGTCGAGCCCTACCGCTCGGCCCGGACCGTCTACTGGGTCCTGGACAACGACTCCCGCCACGCTGGCCAGACCTCGGTCAAGCGGATCGCCACGGCGTACCCGAACGCGAGGCTGATCCACCTCCCCGTCCACGCCTCGTGGCTGAACCAGATCGAGATCTACTTCTCGATCGGGCAACGCCAGGCCGTGACTCCCAACCACTTCGCGACCCTCCCCGAACTCGCCCGCCACCTGATGGACTTCGGCCAGCCCTACCGCACCATCGCCCAACCATTCGAATCGACCTTCACCCGCGCCCAGCTCGACGCCGTGATCGAGAAGATCACTCGCCACGAACCCCCACCGGTGCCGCTCGCCGCATGAACCGCATCACTTCCGGACGGCTCCACGAGACGAACGCGTTCCCGTCGCCGAGCAGCTGCACGCGGAGTGATGGTGGCTACCTCACATTCGCGCATGGAGCCGACATGATCGTCGCCGTCATCGTGAACGGACACCCGATCGAGGCCCGATGAACCGCGGGCACCTGGAGATGACATGCCGCCGACCCGACCCACCCGGTCGGCTGCCCCCGGCATGCGTAACCCGACAACGGTGCGGGATCGCTGCGACCTTGACGTGTAACGCGTGTTATACGTGCGTGGTACGGCACGGTCCGGTGCCCGCGCGTCGAATGTCGAGCTATACAGCTCGAGGGACGGGGGAGGGCGCCGACGAGCGAGCGAGAGCCGCGGGCGGACCTGCAAGACCTGCCACTTCGCGCCGAGGCATGTGACTGCGGCATACCACGCATGCGGGACGCGCGTCAGATGCCACGGTCGCGCCAACCGGCGTCGATCGGCAGATCTCGCAGGTCCGCGCCAGCCCGCGGCGCGGGGGTCTGGTGGCCTCGGTGACCCGTCCGCAAGTCCCGCCCGCCGCATTCGACGGCCCCCCGGCGGCGCTGCGCCTTGTCCTCGGAGTCTCGTGTAGCGCTGCTACGCGTCGACTCCTGCGTCCGCGCAGCATCCGCCAGTGACCACTCTCGGTGCCGCACGACTTACGACCGAGCCCACTACGAGCCCGATGCCGCCGGCGGCGAGCTGCAGCACCACGGTGGCCCACACCACGGCCAGCACGGCGGCGGCGCGGGCGCGTCATCTGCTACTGCCACAAGCGCGCACTCGCGCGACGAGAACCCTCCGCCAAGGCCTCGAGCTTGGCCCACCCGATCTCGGGCATGAATTCGACCGTCGCCGCAAAGGAAGCGAAGCCGCGATCGGAACCGGCAAGGACCCGCTCGCGGCCGATGATCTCCGCGTACCGCACGATCCGGTCCGCGACCGTATCGGGATGCTCAATCATCACCGATGAGTTGGTGATGAACCCCGGTATCAGGATCTTCTCCTCGGGTAACTCGACCGACCGCCAGACCCGCCACTCATGCTCGTGGCGAGGATTAGCGGCCTCAAACGAATAGGCGCCGGCGTTGATCTGCAACACGAGATCGATCACGTCTGACAGCTCGAGCTCGTACTTGCGCGGGCGCTGGTTGATCGAGTAGCAGGTGTGGAAGCGAATTCGATCCGGCGGCAGCCCCCGCAGCGCCTGGTTGAGCGCGTCGACACGGACCTTGCCCCACGCGCGCGCATCGGCAACCGTCCACTCGGGACGCATCGTGTACTGCGTCAGCAGTCCCGGATCATCCATTTGCAGCAGCAAGCCGGAGTTGATGATGGCCGCGTACTCCTCGTGCATGCGTCGGCATCGCGAACAGAAACTCCTCGTCAGAGTCGTAGTACTCGGGTAAGGCGCGCGCCCCCCTGGAGGTTGACCATGGCGCCGCACCGGTCGACGCGCGCGGCTCGAGCCCGCCCAAACGCGTGTTGATGTACGAGAGGAAGCTCGTCTTGCCGAACTCCCCGTCGTTGACCACGTCGATGCCGAGCTCGAGCTGTCGTCGCACGATCTCGGAAACCCCAGCGGCTTGGAGCTGATCCAGCCGTTCTGCGTCATAGTCGCCACCGGCTTCGCGCGCCCGCAGAAGCTCGAGCGATCCGCGAGTCAGCGACGTGAATCGCTTGACGCGGCGGCACCCGCCGGAGGCCGCGGCGGGTGGGTGAGGCGCGTTCGCTCGCGTCGCCGAGCTGGAGTAGCCTGGGGTTGCTCCTGCCATGATCCACGTCGCTGATACCGCGGTCGGTCGGGTGCCGCCGATCATCGGGCGCAGCGCGCAGCTGGCGGCGCTGGAGGACGCGCTGAAGGCCCTGGAGGAGCGTGAGTCGCCGATCGTCATGGTGAGCGGCGAGCCGGGGATCGGCAAGACACGTCTTCTCGATGAGCTCTGTGCGAGGGCGGATGGTCACGGCCACCTCGTCCTGCGCGGCCGCGCCGCTGAGATGGAGCAGGAGCTGCCCTTCGCCGTTTTCGTAGATGCACTCGGCGACTATGCGAAGTCGCTGGGGAGCGACCGTCTCGAGCGCATGGTCGGCGCTCAGGCCGAGGAGCTGGCGGCGGTGCTGCCGGACGTCGATGGCCTGGGCGACGTCGGCGCTCCGCGGCTGCAGGACGAGCGTTTCCGAACCCATCGTGCGGTGCGTGCTCTGCTCGAGACGCTCGGCGGGGCGACTCGGGTCGTGGTCGCTCTCGACGACCTGCATTGGGCTGACAACGCGTCGCTCGAGCTGATCGGTCATTTGCTGCGCCGACCCCCGCGCCGTGGGGTGATGCTCGCCCTCGCCTTCCGGCCCGCGCCTGCGCGTCCTGCGCTGGTCGATGCACTCGCCGGCGCGCCGCGCGATGGGGGTGTCGTCTGGCTGTCGCTCCCGCCGCTCACACGTGCCCAGGCCGATCGGCTGCTCGATGACCAGTTGCCCGAGGCCGCGCGGACGACCTTGTACAGCCAGTCGGGCGGCAACCCGTTCTACCTGCAGGAGCTGGCACGCGGTGCGGCGTCGTGGGCGGGCGTGGCCGCGGTCGACATTCCCGGCCGAGTCGCGCTGGCGATCGACCAGGAGGTGCGGGTGCTGCCCGACGACGCGCGGCGCCTCGCTCGGGCCGCGGCCGTGGTGGGTGACCCCGTGGCCTTTGATGTCGCGATCGCGGCGGCCGAGCTGGAGGAGGGCCCGGGGCTGAGCGCGTTGGATGCGCTGCTCGGCGCGGCGGTGCTGGTGCCGAGTGAGGTACCGCGCCGTTACCGCTTCCGTCATCCACTCGTCCGGCGCGCGATCTATGACGCGACCCCGGGGGGTTGGCGCCTCGGCGCGCACGCGCGGGCGGCGCGCGCGCTCGCGGAGCTGGGCGGGTCGCTGACGGCTCGCGCGCACCACCTCGAGCGCTGCGCTCAACCCGGCGACGCGGCCGCAATCGACGTTCTGATCGGGGCCGGCGCGATGGTTGCCGCGCGCGCGCCGGCCACTGCCGCGGCCTGGTATGCCGCCGCGCTCCGCTTGCTGCCTGAAGGCGTCGCGAGTGCCGGCCAGCGACTCGGGCTGCTGGTCGCGCTCGCCCAGAGCAAGACCGCCACCGGCGAGCTCTCCTCGGCCCTGGAGGCGTTGGCCGCGGCGCTGGACTTGGCCGGTGCCGACGATCAGCTCACGTCGCTGCGCGCGCGCCTGGTCGCGGGATGCGCGATGTGCGAAAACCTTCTCGGCCGTCATGAGACCGCCCATGCCCGTCTCGTCACGGCGCTCGATGAGGTCGCCGATCCTGCGTCGGCCGCCGCCGCAGAGCTGCAGGTGCAGCTCGCCGTCGACGCGCTCTATGACGGCGATTTCACGGCGATGCTGGCGTGGGCGCAGCGCGGGCTGGACACCGCGGTCGCGCTGGCCGAGCCCGGGTTGGAGGTCGTCGCCGAGAGCCTGGTGTGCTTCGCCCAGCTCGGAGTCGGCCGGATTGCCGAGGCGCAGGCTTCGGCGCGGGCGGCGGGCGATAGGCTGGACGCGTTGAGCGACGACATGCTCGCGCTGCGGCTCGAGGGGCCGTACCACCTCGGGTTCGCCGAGTATTTCGCTGAGCGCTACGAGGACGCGATTCGCCACCTGCGCCGCGGGATCAGCGTGTCGCGCGGGTCGGGGCAGGGGCAATTCCTGACCCCGATGGCGATTGGACTGGCGCATGCTCACGAGGTCACCGGCCGCCCGCGATTGGGTCTGGATCAGGCCGAGGCGGCCGTCGAGGCGGCGCGCTTGTCGGGGAATCGTCAGGTTCTGTGTTGGGCGCTGACCGCCGAGGCGTGGATCGCGGCGATCGCCGGTGAGCTGCCGCGCGCTCGCGCCGCAGGCGCCGAGGCGGTCGCGCTGCTGGCCGACCTGGACGAGAGCGTCCTCTCGCGCGCCACCCGGGTTCACGTAGCAGCGGCACAGCTGGAGGCCGGCGAGCCCGAGCGCTGCCTGGAGGCGATGGCCGACGCCGGCGGCCCAGAGTTCGCGCGCGTCGAGCCGGGTCGGCGCGCGTGGCTATACGGCATTCTGGCGCGCGCTGAGCTGGCGCTCGGCCATCGGGTCGCGGCGGAGGACTGGGTGGCCCGCGGCGAGCTGCTGGCCCGAGCGCTCGAACTCGGGCATGTCGAGGGCGCCGTCGCTTACGCCCGCGCGCTGCTCGAGCTGGCGCGGGGCGACGCGCGCGGCGCGCTGGAGCACGCCGAGCGTGCCGCGCGGCGCGCCGCCGAAGCGGGGGCCGTGGTGCAGGCGGCGAGGGCTCGGATTGCGGCGGGCCGTGCGGCGGCCGCGACCGGCGATGCCGCGGCCGCCGCGGCCTGGCTGGAGCGGGCCGAGGCCGAGCTGGCGGCGATGGGCGCGGTCCGCTTCCGCGACGAGGCGGCACGCGAGCTCCGCCGCCTCGGCCGGCGCGTGGGTGCCCGCCAGCGCCGGGGTCGGCGCGGTGCGGGTCTGGCGAGCTTGAGCGGCCGCGAGGCCGAGATCGCCGAGCTGGTGGCGGGCGGGCGCACCAACCGCGAGATCGCGGCCGAACTGTTTCTGTCCGAGAAGACGATCGAGAGCCACCTCCGCAACGTGTTTGCCAAGCTCGGCGTGTCGAGCCGGGTGGCGGTCGCCGAGGCGGTGGGACGCGAACGCGACCCGGACCCCTGAGCCGGTGCCGAGCCGCACCCGACCCTGAGACATCAGGGGCAGAAGTAGGGGGTTCCCCGATGGTCGCCGTGGCCGGGCGGCGTCAGTCTGCGCCCTATGCCGACGTTCCTGCTCAGCCACCGCCACACGGCCGCGCAGTGCGGGCCGGTGTTCGCGGCATGGCGCGGCTTTGGCAGCCCGTTGCGTCATCGCTCCGCGCTGTCGAGCTGCCCGCACGGCGGTCATCGCCTGTGGTGGCTGGTAGAGGCTCCAGACGAACCGGCCGCGCTCGGCCAATTGCCCGAGTACGTCAGCCGCCAGACCGAGGTGACCCGTGTCAGTTCCTTCCCCATCCCTTGACCGGCGGATCGTCTCCCGCGGGAAATCCGTGACGATGACGCCCTCCGCGCCCCCAGGCAAGTTGCAGGGCTCGACCCGCGCCGGGATCAGCGTGCTGCTCGCGCTCGCGATCCTCAACGCGGGGTTTTTGTATTTGCTGCCCGGCCATGCTGCCACCGGCTACGCGTGGGCGATCCGCCCGGCGATCTCGGCCGCGTTCCTGGGCGCCGGGTACCTCGCCGGCGTCGTGGCCACCGCGCTGGCGGTGCTCGCGGCGCGCCGCTGGCGCTCGATCCAGCCGCTGGCCGTCGCGCTCGTGACGTTGTCGCTCGCCCTGCTGACCGCCACGCTGTTGCATACCGACCGCTTCCGCTGGGGCTATCCGCCCACCTGGGCCTGGACCGGCGTGTACGCGTTGGCCCCGTTCGGCGTGGCCATCCTCGCCCGCCGGCAGCGCAAGGCGACCGTCCGGCCCGCGGTCGCCGATCCCCGCCTGCGACTGCTGCGTCTGCTCTCCCTGGCCTTCGGGTCCGCGATGCTCGCGGGTGCGATCGCGCTGTTTGTCTTCCCGACCGATCTCGGCCGCTACTGGCCATGGCCGCTGACGGCGCTCCTCGCACAGGCCATCGCCGCTTGGATCGCGATGATCGGCGCCGCGCTGCTGTGGTGCGCGCACGACCTGCGCAGGACCCACGAGGCCTTCATCCCGTACGCGACGCTGGGAGCCTGGTGCCTGGCTTTACTGGCGCTTCCGGTGCTGCACTCAGCCGACCTGACCCACACCGGCGCGTCGCTCGCGATCTACACCGGTGCGCTGCTCGCCCTGCTCGCCCTCGCCGTCCTGGGCGTGACTCGCGCCGGACACCGAGCGTTCCTCTAAGGCGCCCGTCGTTGCGACCAAGAAGGCCGTGAGCTCCCAGGATGAGCCGGATTACTCGACCTCCGTCGCGACCGGGGCTGGAACGCGCGCCGGCCGTGCCGACCCGGCCCACCGTCGACGCGGCTGTCAGGGCCCGGTTCGCCGACGGCGATCCCGACGCCGTGCGTGCTGTGTATCGCGCCTACGGGCGACTCGTCTACACCGTCGCGTACCGGCTGCTCGGCGACCGGAGCCTGAGCGAGGAGGCGACGCAGCAAACCTTCCTGAAGGCGTGGCGAGCCGCACACAGCGTCGATCCGAGCCGGGAGCTCGCTCCGTGGCTGGCGACGATCGCGCGGCGCGTAGCGATCGACCTCCACCGTCGCGAGACGCTTCGCCGCGCCGATCCACTCGACGAGGTCGCGCCCGAGCAGTCCGCGCTGGTGACCTCGCCGTTGAGCCTGGACGCGGTCTTTGACATCTGGGAGGTGCGCCGCGCCGTGTCCGCCCTGCCAACAGAGGACCAGCAGGTCGTGCGCCTGCAGCACTTCGAAGGGCTGACGCACACAGAGATCTCCAACCGTCTCGGACTGCCGCTCGGAACCGTGAAATCACGGTCCTTCCGGGCGCACAAGCGCCTCGCCGCGGATCTCGGCCACCTGCGTCAGGGTGTCGCGTAAGGCGGCGCCAGATCAGACAGCCATGTGCGACGAGCTCATCATGGGGCCGGCTCGTCGCGCGCGAACCAGAGGAGCTTAGCCGTGGCAACCCAGACCGAGAGCCGCAGCCGCAGCCAGAAGAACGGGCAGGAGCAGAGCGAGCCGACCCGCGAGCAGATTCGCCAGGACCAGGATCGTTTTGGGCGCCTGCAGGATCGCTACCAGGACCAAGGCCCAGCAGCAGGCCGAGGAGGTAAAGCAGCAGCTGCAGCAGGCCAATGAGACCGGACGGGACCGCTGAGGAAGATGACGGTGAATGGCAGCTCGAACGCGGGCTTCACGCACCCTCCCTAATCTTCGAGGACCATGACCAGCAGCATCCCGCCGATCCTGCTAGTCGAAGACGACGACATCCTCGCGCGCCTGCTCGTCGAGATCCTCGGCGGCTTGGGCGATGTCGTCTGGTCCGCTTCGGCCGAGGAGGCCGAGGGCCATCTGAACTCCCGGCAATGGGACCTGATCGTCGCCGACGTCGAATTGCCCGGACGCACGGGGCTCGAGGTTGTCGAGCGCGCCCGGGCCCTTCACCCGCTGTGTTCCATGCTGATCGTCTCCGGGCGGAGCTCGTTCGAGTACGCGGTCGGCGCAATCCGGGCGGGCGCAGACGACTATCTCACCAAGCCCTTGGACCCCGAGGCGCTCCTCGACAAGGCTCGCGAGCTGCTCGAGCGCACGCGGGCACGACGCGAGCAGGGCCGGGTGTCGGTGCTGGCCGTGGGAGCGCATCCCGACGATCCCGAGATCGGGGTCGGGGGAATCCTTCTGAACCACGCCGCCCAGGGGCACGCGGTCGCGCTGCTAACTCTCACCGGCGGCGAGCAGGGCGGGCTGCAGTCACAGCGTGCGGAGGAGTCAAAGCGCGCAGCTGAGCTGCTCGGAGCGCGCCTGTTCCACAAGGAGCTCGCTGACACCAGCCTCACCGACGGCGGCGACACGATCTCGGCGATCAAAGAGGTGATCGACGAGGTCGCCGCGACGACCATCTACACGCACACCCCGCGCGACGTCCACCAGGACCACCGCAATACGCACCACGCCTCGCTTGTCGCCGCCCGGGGCGTCCCCCGCGTGTACTGCTACCAGAGCCCGTCGACCACCGTGGAGTTCCGACCGACCCGCTTCGTCGGCATCGACGACGTGATGGAACGGAAGCTCGAGGTGATACGCGCGTACAGCTCCCAGGTGGAGATCCGCCACTACCTCGACGAGGAGCTGTTGCGGGCCACCGCGCGGTACTGGAGCAGGTGGGGTCGCTCGCGGTTCGCCGAGCCGCTCGAGGTGGTCCGCGAGAGCGATTCTGGAATCCATGCGGTGATCCGCGCGGGCGACTTGGGAAACGTCCATGGCTGACCGGCGCCGCGTGCTGATCACGGGGATGGGAGGGCCGGCCGGAATCGCGGTGCTGCGCGGCATCGCAAAGGACCCGTTCGACGTGTACTCGGCGGACATCGACCCGTTCGCCGCTGGGCTGTATCTGGTACCGCCCGAGCGCCGGATCATGCTCCCGCGTGGCGATGACCCGCGGTTCGTCGACGCGGTCCTCGATGTCTGTCGCAAGCACGCCATTGACGTATTGGTGCCCACGGTCGACTCTGAGCTAGTGCCCGTGGCCGAGGCGCGCGCCGCCTTCGAGGCCGCGGACGTCGCGCTCGTGAATCCGTCGGCCGACACCTTGCGCATGTGCCTGGACAAATGGGCGCTTCACCAACGCTGCGACGGCGTTGTGCGCCTTCCGGCGAGCACGATCACAGACGGCGAGTTTGATCCGGCGGCGGTCGTGCTCCCCGTGATCGTCAAGCCGCGCTGGGGCAGCGGTTCTCGCGGCATCCGTCTGATCTCAGATCGCGAGGAGCTCGAGCGCGTCCCCCGCGACGGGATGCAGCTGGTTCAGGAGTACCTTCCCGGCCCCGAGCACTCGCTCGACGTGCTCGCTCGCCGCGATGGCCGTGTCCTCGCGGTCGTGCCGCGCGAGCGGCTCAAGGTCGACTCGGGGATCGCGGTCACCGCCCGGGTGACCCGCGACGCAGCTCTCGAGAGCTTCGGGCGCAAGGTGGCCGAGCGCATCGGGCTGGTCGGCGTCGCCAACGTCCAGGTAAAGCAGAGCGCCGCCGGCGAGCCCGCCCTGCTCGAGGTCAACCCGCGCTTCCCGGGAAGCATGCCGTTGACGATCGCGGCCGGCGTGAACATGCCGGCGCTGGCCGTCCGTGAGGCGCTTGGCGAGCCAATGCCCGATGACCCGATCGAGTTCCGCCCGCTCGCGATGGTGCGGCTGCTCGAGGATCGGTTCTTGGACTTCGAGGAGATCGCTGCGCTCCAGAGGCGCGTCGATGCCTGAGCCGCGCCAGGACATGCATGTCCACTCGACGTTCTCCGACGGCGCCCACAGCCTGGAAGAGAATGTCGCCGAGGCCGAGAGCCTGGGCCTTGTCGAGCTCGGCTGCGTCGACCACGTGCGCGTCGACACCGACTGGGTCCCCGCCTACGCGGCCGCGGTGGCGGCCTTGCGCGAGCGCACCGAAGTCCGTCTGCAGTGCGGCATCGAGGCCAAGCTGCTCGACACCGCGGGCGCGCTCGACCTCCCGGAGCCGTGTCCTGGGGTGGACGCGATCTACGCCGCCGACCACCAGGTGCCGCTCGCCGACGGTCCTCACCACCCGCGCGAGATTCGCGCGGCGCTCGAGGACGGCGCGGTGTCGGATGAGGAGATCATCGAGGCGATCGTCGCGTCGACCGCAGCCGCGGTGCAGTCACACGACGGGATCGTGATCGCGCACTTCTTCAGCATCCTGCCCAAGGTCGGGATCGATGAGTCGCAGGTCGCTCGCGAGCCGCTCGAGGCGCTGGCGCGGGCCGCCGCCGCGAGCGGCGCGCGGATCGAGGTCTCCGAGCGCTGGCGTTGCCCATCGGTGCGGACGCTGCGCCCGTTCGCCGAGCGTGGCGTGCCGATCCTGCTCAGCACCGACAGCCACCGGCGCGAGACGATCGGGCGCTACGAGCACTGCACGGGCGTGCTGGCCGCGCTCGCGAGCGGCTGAGCCGTGATTGCGCTCGACGTCGTGCTGCTTGCACTGGTGGCGGCGGGCACGATCCCGCCCGTGGTCGGTGTATACACGTTCGTTCTGGCCAGCATCCACGCGCTGACGCTGCCCCGGCAGAGGGTGGCGACCCTGTTCCCGCGCGTGGCGGTCGTGGTGCCGGCGTGGAACGAGGCGGCTGTCCTGAGCCGCACGCTTGACCGGCTGGATGCGCTCGAGTATCCCCGCGAGGCGCTGCGCGTGTACGTGGTTGACGATGCGAGCACAGACTCGACTCCGGAGCTGCTCCGCGACAAGGCCGCCGAGCACCCCGGGCTCATCTTCCACCTGCGCCGCGAGCACGGCGGCCAGGGCAAGGCGCACACGATCAACCACGGGCTCGAAGTGATCACCGCCGAGGACTGGTACGAGGCGGTGCTGATCATCGACGCGGACGTGATCCTGACGGTGGAGTCGCTGCGCCGGATGACTCGCCACTTCGCCGACGAGGACGTTGGCGCCGTCACGGCGTACATAAAGGAGGGGAGCCGTCCCGAGAACTACCTCAACCGCTTCGTGGCCTTCGAGTACGTGACCGCGCAGGCGGCGGCGCGCCGCGCCCAGAACGTGCTGGGCGCGCAGGCGTGTCTTGCCGGTGGCGCGCAACTGCTTACGCGCGCGAGCCTCGAGGCGGTGGGAGGGCGCATAGACACGAGCACGCTCGCGGAGGACACGGCCACCACGTTCAAGGTTCAGCTGTCCGGCCGCCGCGTGGTGTTCGACCCCACGGCCGTGGTGTGGGCCGAGGAGCCGCGCGACATCACCGGGCTGTGGAAGCAGCGGCTGCGCTGGGGGCGGGGCAACGTGCAGATCACGCGAGCGTTCAGCCACGTATGGCTACGCCGCCGCACGGGGCCGCTCGGCGGGATCGGCTTTGCCGCGATCTGGTTCAGCACGACGCTGATGCCGGTGTTCATGACCCTCAGCTCGATCGGCCTGCTCGGGCTGTTCGCCGCCGACCGCAGCCTCTCCGAGCACGCGTTCCGGGTTCTGATCGGCGTCAACGTAGTCACCTATCTGTTCATCACGGTGTCGGCGATCTCGATCGATCCCTTGACGGCGCGCCGCACCTGGCGCGAAGCGATCCTGTTCCCCGGGGCGGTGTCGCTGCTGTTCATCATCTACGCGGCCTACCCGCCGGTGTTCAACGACCTCAGCCCCACCGCGGCCGTGGTCACCGCGGTGGCTCTGTTCGCGTACGCGTGGCAGGCCGGATGCATGCTCGCTGCGGCCGGGCTCAGGTGGCTCGAGACCGTCCGATTTGTGCGCCTGGCGGTGCCGCCGCTGCTCTACGTCGTCGGCTACGGACCGCTACTGGCCTCGATGACCGCGGCCGCCTACATCAAGGAGTTCCGGGGAGCGGAGATGCGCTGGGAGAAGACCGAGAAGACCGGCAAGATCGGCGAGGCGCTTCAGTGAGCGATCTGGTGCCGCGCGAGTCGCTCCCGCTGGAGTCACCCGAGCGGGCCGAGCTCGAGCGTCGCGAAGATGAGCGCGAAGAGCGCCGGCGCCTGAAGCGGCAAACCGCGCTGGCGGTGCTGCTGGTGCTCGCGCTCGCCGCCCGGATCATCTTGGTCGGCAATTAGCCGCGATCGCGCGACCGATCGCACTCGGTTAGGACGCCTCGACTACCGCGCGCAGCTGCGCGAGCAGGTCGGCGAGCCGGGCCGGGTCGCAGTCGTCGCTCTCGAGCTCTTGCTCCACGCCCCACGCGAGCTCCGAGCCCCGAGGGAGGCCAAACGTGCCGAGGGAGCCGACCAGCTTGTGGGCTTCGGCGCCGGCCTTCTCGATCTCATGAGGCTCCAGGCATCCTGCGGCCAGGCTGCTCGCCGTCTCCTGGAGCGCGTCGATGCGCCCGAGCACGATCGGACGCGATTGCTTCCACAGCCGGACGATCGCAGCCTGGAGGTCGTCGGACACCACGCCGACCCTACCCTCCGTCGATCTTCGCCGCTCAGGTCAATGCCTTCGCCGCCCGGGCGGATGAGCTCGCGCCACCGTGAGGGGCGGTAACTTTCTGGCGATGGCGGCTGTAGCTGAGGCCAAACGGCTTGCAGCGCTGCACGCGCTCGAGATCCTCGACACCGACCCCGAGGAACGTTTCGACCGGATCGCCAGACTGGCCACCGCCGTGTTCTCCGTGTCGATCGCGCTAATCACGCTGATCGACTCCGACCGACAGTGGAACAAGTCGTGCGTTGGACTCGACGTCAAGGAGTGGCCGCGGCCGGTGTCGCTGTGCTCGCGCGCGATCGAGAGCGATGACCCGCTGGTGATCGGTGACCTCCGCGTCGACCCTCGGTTCTCGGGCCACCCGCTCGCGGTCGAGGGATCGCCGGTGCGCTTCTACGCGAGTCAGCCGGTACACGCTCCCGGTGGCGAGCGTGTCGGCACGCTGTGCATCGCCGACCCGAGCCCGCGTCGGCTCGACGAGACCGAGCTCGGGCGTCTGCGCGAGATGGGCATCCTGGTCGAGACCGAGCTCGCTCGCGACGAGCTCGCGGCCGCACTCGCCGACCGCGCCGACTCGCAGGCCGGGCTGCAGGCCATCATGGAGAGCACCTCGGAGGGCATCATCAGCTTCGGCCGCGCGGGCGTCGTGCGCACCGCCAATCCCGCCGCCGAGAAGCTGTTCGGGAGCGAGCCGAACGGGCTTGCCGGAACGGCGATCTCCGAGCTGCTGGCCGAGATCTCCTGGTCCTCCGCGGAGGAGGCACTGCGCGAAAACCGTGCCGACGACGGGCGGACGCTCATCGGCCGGCGACGGATCGTCCGCGGGCGCCGGCGCGACGGAAGCGAGTTTCCGCTCGAGTTCGCGATCTCGACGACCAGAATCAGCGGTGAGACGGTGTACGTGGGCATCGGCCGGGACGTCACCCGGCGCGAGGCCACCGCCCGGGAGCTGCGCGAGCGCGAGCGCCGCTTCCGCGCCGTCTTCGAGCATGCCGGCGTCGGCCTGATCATCAGCCGGGACGGAGTCCTGCTCGATGTCAACGCGGCCTTCGGGGAGATGCTCGGTCGCTCGGTGTCCGAGCTGCGGGGCCGTGCCTGGGCCGAGCTGACGCACCCGGACGACCTCGCCGATGACCAGCAGCTCGCCGACGATCTGGCCGGCGGCGTGCGCGATTTCTATCGACGCGAACAGCGCTTCTTGCGTCGCGACGGCGATCCAGTGTGGGTGTCGGTCACGACGACACTGCAGCGCTCGGAGACAGCAGACTCCGACCTCATGATCGCGGTCGTCGAAGACATCAGCGAACGCAAGAAGATCGAGCGCATGAAGAACGAGTTCATCTCGGTTGTCGGCCACGAGCTGCGGACGCCGCTGACTTCGATTCGCGGCTCCCTCGGATTGCTCGCGGGAGGGGTTGCCGGCGAACTGCCGCCTGGGGCCCAAGGAATGGTGCAGCTCGCCGTGAACAACACCGATCGTCTCGTCCGACTGGTCAACGACACGCTCGAGCTCGAGCGTCTGGATGCGGGGCGGATGGAGCTCGACCGCCGGCCGTCCGAGCTCGCGGACGTAACCGCCACTGCGGTCCATGCGGTTGACGCGCTGGCCGCAGCGGCAGGCGTCTCGCTGATCAGCACGGTCAGCGGGATTCGGCTATTGGTGGATCCGGACCGCATCGTGCAGGCGCTCGTCAACCTTCTCGGTAATGCGATCAAGTTCTCGCCCCGCGGCGGGAAGGTGACGGTGTCGGCGGAGCCGCGCGGCCACATGGCGCTGATCTCCGTCGCAGACGAGGGTCCCGGGATTCCCGCGGAGAAGCTCGAGAGCATCTTCGAGCGCTTCAGCCAGGTCGACAGCTCTGACGCGCGCGACAAGGGCGGCACCGGGCTCGGTCTTGCGATCACGCGCGCGATCGTAGAGCGCCACGGCGGCCGAACCTGGGCCGAGAGCGGCCCTACGGGTGGCTCGACGTTTCGGAAGACCTTGCCGATGCTCGGCGGTGACGCCCCGGTCGTCATCTGCGAGCGCCGCGCCGAAGCCCGATCTCGTATGACCGAGGTCGTGGAGCGCCTCGGCCATCCGGCGATTGCCGCCGCCTCAGCGCAAGACGTCGTCGCCGCCGCGCGGCGAGAGAGGGTCGCGGCGATCGTGATCGCGCTGGCTCCCGCGCTGCCCGAAACACTCGAGGCGCTGCGCCTTGATCCGGCGACCCGCGCGGTCCAGGTCGTGCTCGTGGGAGGCGGTCCGCGGGAGAGCGACACCGGCGGCTCGGCTTGGTTGGAGGGCTCCGGACATCGGACCCTGATCGAGGCGCTGCGGCACACCGTGCTTGCGATTCGGCCCCATCGCGTGCTCGTGGTCGAGGACGACCCGGGTCTCGGACATGTGCTGATGGCCACGATGGCGGCCGCGGACATCGACGCCCACCTGGCCGCAAACGGTCGCGAGGCGATGGTTGCGATCGACCAGGCCCCCCCGGAGCTCCTTGTGCTCGACGTCGGGCTGTCCGGGGAGGACGGGTTCGCGGTCGCCGACTGGCTGCGCGAGCAGGGACGCTTGAACGGGACGCCGCTGCTGATCTACGCGGGGCTGGAACTCAGCGAGGAGGACCGAATGCGGCTGCAACTTGGCAACACGGAGTTCGTCCGCAAAACCGAGGTCACCCCCGAGGAGCTCCAGCGGCGCATCGCGGAGCTGCTCACCCGCATCACCGACTCCGAGCGCGCCCTGCGATGAGTCCTCCCGGCCGGCTCCTGCTTGTCGACGACGAGGACGACATCCGCCTGATCGCGCGGATGGGCCTGGAGCGCATCGGCGGCTGGGAGGTGGTCGATGTCGGCTCCGCCGAGGACGCGGTCGAGGCGGCGCGCTCTGGCCCCCTCGATGTTGTCCTGCTGGATGTGATGATGCCGGGCGTCGACGGGCCGGCGGCGCTGGAGCTGCTGCGGCCGGTGATCGGCTCCGAGACGCCCGTGATCTTCCTCACCGCCAAGACCCAAGCCGCCGAGCGCGAACGCCTCGCAGCTCTCGGCGCGGCGGGCGTCATCGCCAAGCCGTTTGATCCGATGACGCTTGCGGACGAAGTGTCGGCCCGGATGGTCGAGTAGTGGACGGCGGTACCGGGGCCGGCGCTCGCGGTTCGTTACCGACCGTTTCTGCGCGCCCCTCAACGCGCTATTGAGCTGAGGGCCTCAACCGCTCGGGTGTAATGGAGTGGCTCAAGCCGAATGTGGGACTGCTGCGACATGGACCGCGCCGCCACGCCGATCGCCTCGATGGGCGGAGCGAGATCGAGATCCGGCACCACCAGCAGCGGCTCGAAAGCGATCCGCCACGGCCAACGAGGGTGCTCCATGAGGTAGGGCTCCCCGATCGCCACCACCACCCCGAAGACCCGTCGCCACACACTCGCGTAGAGCACGAGACGATCGTCCTCGCTCACGCGCGGGCGTCGCGGAAAGCCGCCCTCCCGCAACACACTCGTCCGTCCCTCCTCGATCCAACGCGCGGGAAGCGGGCCGCGCGCGTGTCCGACCGCCTTGAGCCAGTGAAACTGCATCAGCGAATCGTCGCACCCCTCCCGGTCCGCGCGATGCAAAGGCTGCGTTGTTCGTCGCCAGCCGGCAGCACACGCACGTCGTCGAGGTGCCTGGGTTTGGATGCGAGGGCAGCTACCTGATCCGCTCGTCGATCCGGACGTGGACGGTATCGCCCGCCTCTTTGCCGATCGCCTTCCGCAGCGCGGCCTTGACCGGGAGCCTGTGCGTGCCGTCACCCTGAGCCATGAGCGCGCCAGTGAAGGACTCGCCGTCGATCGC
Source organism: uncultured Solirubrobacterales bacterium (assembly GCA_963777335.1). GTDB lineage: Bacteria > Actinomycetota > Thermoleophilia > Solirubrobacterales > Solirubrobacteraceae > Palsa-465. The sequence continues at coordinate 201,076 of CAVZQD010000022.1, read as the reverse complement.
ACCGCGAATCTTCACGAGCCCGCGGGTACCGAAGAGCTCGGGCACGTCGTCCATCACCACGCATGTCCACGCACCTGCGTTGTCGCCCTTGTGAAGTCGGGCGTCGAATTCTCTGAGCATGACGCTTCAGACTCTTGCACGCGGCCAAACTCATCGCCGAGCGCGTGCGCAGCGAACGTGGGATGCGAGAGCGTCGCAGTTAGACGAATGCCCCGATGCCGGTGATGTCGCGGCCGACGATCAGGGTCTGCATTGTCTCGGTGCCCTCATAGGTGTGAATGACCTCTATGTCACCCATGTGGCGGATGACGTGGTTCTCAAGCAGGATGCCGTTGCCGCCGAGCAGGTCGCGCGCCTCGGCGATCACCTGACGAGCCTTGCGGGTGTTGTTGAGCTTGGCGAGACCGGCGATCGTGTCGGTGAGGCGGCCCGTCTCCTCCAGGCGCGCGAGTTGCATGCAGTAGAGCTGCATGGCGGTCACCTCGGCGAGCATCTTCACGAGCCGGTCCTGGATGATCTGGAAGGCGCAGAGCGGCTTGCCGAACTGCGTACGCTGCTTGCTGTAGGTGAGAGCGGCGTCGTAGGCCGCGACGGCGTGACCGAGGGCGCCCCACGCGCAGGTCGTGCGGGTGGTGACGAGCACGCGGCCGGCGTCCTTGAATGAGCGGGCGTCGGGCAGCCGCGAGTGCTCGGGCACGCGCACGTCCTCGAGCGAGATCTCCGCCTGCCAGATCGCGCGCGCCGCGGCCTTGCCCTCCATCGTGGTCGCCGTGAAGCCCGGCATGTCCTTCTCGACCAGGAAGCCCTTGACCTGACCGTCCTCGTCCGAGCGCGCCCAGACGACTACTACGTCGGCAATCGAGCCGTTGCCGATCCAGCGCTTGGCGCCGTCGAGCACCCATGCGTCGCCCTCGCGGCGCGCGTTGGTCTCAAGCGCTACAGAGTCCGACCCATGTGCGGGTTCGGTCAACGCGAACGCGCCAATCGCTTCGAGCTGCGCCATCGCGGGCAGCCAGCGCTGCTTTTGCTCCTCGGACCCGAGCAGGCCGATCGACTTCATCGCCAGCCCGGACTGCACGCCCAGAAACGTGCCGAGGCTGCCGTCGCCGCGGTGAAGCTCCATGTTCACGAGGCCGCGGGCAAGCGGACTCATGCCTGGGCAGCCGTAGCCCTGAATGTCTTCGCCGAGCAGACCGAGCTCGGCCAAACGGTGCATGAGCGGCCAGGGCAGCTCGGCCGCCTCCCAATACCGGTTGATTTCCGGCAGCACCTCGCGGTCGACGAAGCGGCGGGTGGAGATGAAGTGCTCCCACTGCTCATCGGTGAACTGATCTCGGACGTGGAAGTAGTCGGTGGCCAGCGCATCACCAAGATGCGCGTAGGGCAGCGCCTCAGTCGACATCGCCTCTCTCCTTTCAGGATGCGTGCACGTAGCTCCCCGGCGCCTTGGCGTGGGCTTTGTAGCGGCCGCCGCCGAGACGCTTCGGCGCCGGTTTCAGCTCGCCCGAGCGTGTCGCGAGCCACTCGTCGTAGTCGGGCCACCAGCTGCCCGGCCGCGTGACCGCGCGCTGCGCCCATTCGTCAGCGCTGGGGGGATGCTCGTCGGCGATCCGGTAGCTGGAGCGGGACTGCTCGGAGGGCGGGTTGACGAGCGCCTGGATGTGGCCGCTGGTCGACAGCACGAAGCGTGGGGTGCCGCCCAAGAGCTGCGTGCTGCGGTAGGCGTTCTCCCACGGGATGATGTGATCGGTGAGGCCGGCGACGACGTAGCTGTCGAGCTTGACGGCGGAGAGGTCGACGGGGCTCCCGAGCACGGTCAGCGCGCCCGGTTGGGTAAGCGCGTTCTCCAGCGCGATGTGGATGAAGTCGCGATGCAGCCCGGCGGCGAGCCGGACCGTGTCCTGATTCCAGTACAGGACGTCGAAGGCGGGCGGGTCCTTGCCGAGAAGGTAGTTGTTGACGACGTAGTTCCAGACCAGGTCGTTGGGCCGAAGCCAGGTGAACACCCCCGCGAGTGCCTGACCGTCCAGATAGCCGCGGCGCGCAGAGTCGGCGACCGCCGCCGCCGCGACCTCGCGTCCGGTGAACGCGGCCGCGGTACCGGCCCGCTCGTTGTCGAGCGCGCTCACCAGTAGCGTGACGCTGGCGACTTCCCTGAGGCGGCCTTCGCCGGCGAGGTGGCCGAGGAGCCCGGCGCTGATGATCCCGCCCGAGCAGGCGCCGTTGAGGTGCACGGCCGATTGTCCAGTGATTGCGGCGACCGCGTCGCGCGCCTCGAGCACCGCGGCAGCATAGGTGTCGAGGTCGAAGTCGCCCTGCTCGGCGTCCGGATTGCGCCACGAGATTGCGAACACCTGCTGGTCCTGCTTGACCAGCCATTCGATCATGCTGCGGCCCGGCGCCAGGTCCAGGATGTAGTACTTGTTGATCGTGGGGGGCGCGAACAGGAGCGGCACCTCGCGGACCCGGTCGGTCTGCGGGGCGTACTGAATCAACTCGAAAACCTCCGTCCGGAGCACCACGGACCCGGGCGTGAGCGCCAGGTTCTCGCCCACCGCGAATTTGCTCGTGTCGACGGTGGAGGGCAGCCGGGGAAAGTCGCGCGTGAAGTTGCGCGCGCCCCGAGCGAGGTTCAGGCCGCCCTGATCGACGGTCTCCTTCATCACGGTCGGGTTGGACCAGGGAAAGTTGCTGGGCGCGAGCGCGTCGAGCATGTTCCCGGCGACGAATCGCGCCTGCCGCTCATGCCGCCAACCCAGATCAGCGTCGGAGATCAGCGAGTCGACCGTCTCGCTGACCGCCAGGTGGGTCTGCACCAGACGTCGGAGCAGCCAGTTGGACCGCCACGCCGGGTCGGCGAAGCGGCGGTCGCGCTGGGTTGGGCCAATCTCGCTGCGCCCGGCGGCGACCCGGGCAAGCTCGGCCGCCAGCCCAGTGAAACGCCCGGCTGTCCGGTTGGGGCGACGGGCCAGGCCGGCGGTCAGCTTCGCGGCGACACGCGGCTGCAGCATGCGGGAGGGACCTCCGATCGCGGCGTCGGTGAGCATCACGTCCAGCGCCGCGCGGCTTGCTTCAGTCGTTCGTCGCGCGCTACTCATGCGAACGGTCTCGCTCATTCAGCCATCACCCGCTTTCGGTCCTATGCCGGCTGTTCAGGAGCATTCTGGCGGACGACATCTTCGTTGAGGAAGGCGCCGATCACGCCGGCGACGTTCTCGGGCTCGTCGAGGAGGAACAAGTGGCCGCCGCCCTTGACCACATGCAGACGCGCGTTGGGAATTCGCGCGGCGAGCACACGGGCGTTGCGCAGCGGGACGCTCGGATCGTCCTCGCCGCCGATGACCAGGGTCGGGGAGGCCAGGCGGCCCAGCCAGGGCAGGCTGGACCATCCCGCTATCGCGTAGAGCTGGTAGGCGTAGCCCAACAGATCAGGCGGCCACTGCAGCCGCTCATCCGCATGCCTCGCGAGTGCGGCGCGATCGCGTGCCGTACGGCCCCCGGCGATGTGGGGCACGGTCAAGGCGAGCAGCCGCGGGTGGTAGTAGCGCGCCGGCGTGGCCAGCATGAGCGCCGCGAGCGGGCGCGGAGGAGACCCGCCGAGGAGGCCTGGACCGGTGGCGCACAGCACCAGCCGCCGCACGCGCTCCGGCGCGCGGCGGGTGAGCTCCTGCGCCAGACCGCCGCCCCAGGAGTAACCGAGCACATCGACCCGGTCCAAGTCGAGCTCGTCGAGCAGGGCGCGTACCACCTCGGCCAGGGCGCCCATGCGCAGCGGGCGGCGCGGCCGCTGCGAGCGTCCGGTGCCGGGCGCATCGAACGCGACGAGCTCGCGATCAGCGACGACGCGCGCGAACGGGGCCCACATGTCCATGTGGGCCCCGATTCCGGTGATCAGCAGCAGCGGGGGCCCGGCCCCGTACCGTCCCACGCGCAGTCGCAGTCCCTTGGCGCACACGAGCGCCGGCTCCCAGTCCACCTTCCTGCTCATGCTCGGGCCGGGACGTTGCCCGCGGCCTCGTAGACGGTGGACACGCGCGGCATTGTAGGCCGCATTACGCTGGTCGCACCGTTGGGGCCGGGCCGGGTGAAGGTCGACCACCCGGTCATCCATCACAAACCGAGGAGCACGAGATGCCGAACATCGCTGACCTACTAAGTCGCAGCGCCGCCGCGCGCCCGGAGCGGACCGCGGTGAGGGTGGACGACGACGCGCTGTCATATGCCGCCCTCGACGAAGCCGCTGGGCGCGTGTCGGGCCTACTCCGCGAGCAGGGCGTCGGGCCGGGCGATCGCGTGGGCGTCATGCTGCCCAACGTCCACTATTTTCCCGTCTGCTACTACGGCGCTCTGCGCGCCGGCGCGGCGATCGTACCGATGAACCCGTTGCTCAAGGATCGCGAGGTCGCGTTCTACCTCGGCGACTCGGAGGCGAAGCTGATCTTCGCCTGGCACCAGTTCGCCGACGCCGCGCGCGGTGGCGCCGAGCCGGCGGGTGTCGAGTGCGTGCTGGTGGAGCCCGGCGACTTCGAAGCGCTGCTCGGGCGCTGTGAGATCGCGCCCGCGCCCGCCGAGCGCGAGCCCGACGACACGGCGGTCATCCTCTACACATCGGGCACGACGGGCAAGCCGAAGGGTGCGGAGCTCACGCACGACAACATCCTGCGCAACGTCGAGGCCAGCGTCGGGCTGTTCGGACTCGACGAGCGCGCGGTCACCCTCGGCGCGCTGCCGTTCTTCCATGCCTTCGGACAGACGTGCGCGCTGAACGCGACCGTGTCTGTCGCCGGCGAGCTCACGCTGATCCCGCGCTTCGACGGCGGCCGGGCGCTGGAGATGATCCAGCGTGACCGGGTGACGGTGTTCGAGGGCGTACCGACGATGTACGCGGCCATGCTCCATCACGAGCGGGCCGACCGCACGGATACCTCGACTCTCGAGGTGTGCGTCTCCGGCGGCGCCGCGATGCCGGTCGAGGTCATGCGCGCGTTCGAGGAGAAGTTCGGCTGCCAGATCCTCGAGGGCTATGGGCTGTCGGAGACCTCGCCCGTCGCCTCGTTCAACCGGCGCAACCGGGAGCGTAAGCCGGGCTCGATCGGCCTCCCGATCGACGGCGTCGAGATGAAGCTCATCGACGAGCACGACGGCGTTGGGGAGATCGCGATCCGCGGCCACAACGTCATGAAGGGCTACTGGCAGCGGCCTGACGCGACAGCCGAGGCGATTGACTCCGACGGCTGGTTCAAGACGGGCGACGTCGCCCGCGTCGACGACGACGGCTACTTCTTCATCGTCGACCGCAAGAAGGAGCTCGTGATCCGCGGCGGCTTCAACATCTACCCGCGCGAGATCGAAGAGGTTCTCTACGAGCACCCCGCGGTGCGCGAGGCAGCGGTCATCGGGCTGCCGCACGCCGACCTCGGCGAGGAGGTCGGCGCCGCCGTCGCGCTCAAGGCCGGCGCTGAGGCCTCCCCCGCCGAGCTGCGCGACTTCGTCAAGCAACGCGTCGCGGCCTACAAGTACCCGCGCCGCGTCTGGCTCGTCGACGAGCTACCCAAAGGTCCCACCGGAAAGGTCGTCAAGCGGGAGATCAAGCCACCGGACAGCACCGCAACCGGCTGAGCTCTCAGCCGCGAGCCGCTGTATGTCACCGCGCGGTCACCTCGTGACTGGCGACTGCGCCTGCTCGCCTGCCGCCACGCCGCCTGTCTGATCGGCGTCCATCCCGGGCTGCGGGCCGCGGGCGGCCCCGAATTCGAAGTCGCGGCCGTATCAGCACGAGCGCCAGCAGCGCCGATACCAGGGTCACGATCGCCCCGATCAGGAAGATGTCGTCGAGGCCGGTGACGAAGGCCGCGCGCACCGCGTGAATGGCCGTCGGCCTCGCTCGCGCCGCGCAGGTGCGCGAGTCCGGCGCTGACCCCGCTGCCCTGAGAGACGCCGGCGGCGATCGCGCGCGACGCGCGGGCCCCGACGACCCCGGAGCTCTCAAGCAGCGACACGATCTGCGTGCGCACGGTGTGAGAGAAGATTGATCAGCCCGGTGCCCGCTCCGGCGGAGATGAAGCCGGGGATCAGGTGAGTCCAGCCGAACGCCGTTTCCCGCTCACGGCCCTGGAACGCCGTACCCAGCAACGCGAGTGAGGTGGAGAACATTGCCGCGCCGCCAATCCCCTGTGCGCCGCGCGCGAGGTTGAGCCACAACGGACTGACCGCAAGCCCGGACGCCAGCGAGCTCACGGTGAAGATGACCAGCGAGATCATGAACAGCTTCCGGCGGCCGAACAGGTCCGCCAGAGAGCCGGTGGTCAAAAGCAGCGCGGCGAGCGTCAAGGCGTAGGCGTCCACGACCCACTGCAGATCGGTGAAGCTGGCGTTGAGCGCGCGCTGGATCGAGGGCAGCGCGACGTTGACGATCGTTGAGTCGAGCAGCAGCATGAACGTGCCGACGCACACTGCGACCAGGGTCCACCACTTGCGGTCCATCAGCGCCGACGTCTCTTTCAGCCGATTGACATCTGAGCGACACTACCCAGGCCGCGGCCCGACACCAAACCCCTGCTACTGGCGGGCTCGTGGGGCCGATTCAGCGGGTGATCGTAGACGGCGGGTCGGGTTCGGGCATCTCGTAGACCTTGGAGGTCACGTGACCGCGGCGCAGGCGGACGGTTAGTGTCGAGTGGATCGCGACCCGGTAGGGCCCGTCGGCGAAGCTCGCGCCGCGCAGGGCAACCTCAAAGCTCCGCCGCCGCCACACTGACCGGGGCACGACCGCGGTGGCGAGGCTGCGCTGGCCGAGGTCGGGGCCTGGGCAGCGGGTGCGCAGCGGGTCGGCGGCGCCCGTGGTGAGCGTCTGCAGCGCGAGGTCTAGCCGTCCCGAACGGTCAACAGCGGCGTCCAGCAGAGCGTCTGAGATGGCGGTCGTGTCGCGGCAGGTGCCGTTCTGGGCAAGGTCGGCGGTCACGGTTCCGCTCAGCGTTGTCTGTCCGCCGCCGGAGACTGTGATGCGTGGCACCGGCGGCGGCGCGCGGGTGAGGTCCAGGGCCGCGCGCAGTTGCGCGACAGGCCGGCTCACCGGGGCGGTGGCGAACAGCTGCAGCGATCCGCCGCGCAGCGCTTGCGGCGTGACGTCGATCGCGCCCGCCAGCGCGCACGCGTCCAGGGGCGCGCACACCGCCGGGTCAGCGGTGGTGGTCACCGCCGCGGTCACATCGCCGCTGAGGCCCACCAGCCGGTCGGTGACGGTGAGCTGACGCACGCGCACACGGCGAAACCCCGACGGCGTCGATCCACCGTTGACCGGCCCGCCGCGCGGCCGCCCGAGCGCAAGCATGACAGTCGAGCGGACCGTCCCGGTAAAGCCATGTGCGGTAAACGGGTGCGTGCCCCCGAGGTCGACGAGCCGATCACCGCCGGCGAGGCTGCCCAGGCTGATCGTTTCGGTCGGTAGAGCGTCCCGCAGGTCACCGATGAGCGGGCCGGCGCACCGCGTCCCGAGCGCCGCCGACCCGCTCGATGCCAGCCCCAGGCTGACTCGCGGCCCGCTCGCCGCCGCGGAGAAGAACCCACCCACGTTCTCGCCCGGCTCACCGGCAGTGGTGTCGCTGCACGACGAATACTCCCCGGGACCGGCGGTCCGGTCCACCACGGAGCTGACAGCTCCGTTATTGAGAAACAGCGACACCGAGGTGCTCGCGCGGCCGCGGCGGCGTACCGTCACCAGCGAGAGGTCGCCCGCGCCCTGGAGGGAGAACGCGTCGCTGCCCGCATAGCCACACAGGCCGGCGGCCGCGCAGCTCGCCGGATCGCCCACGAAGGTGACGGTAATCCCCCCACGTGCGCACACCGGAATCAACACGCTGCGCACCACCCTTCCAGGAAAGGCGTACAGAGACACGCTCTCTGTCCCGCCGCAGGACGCGCTCACCGCTGGCCGGGCGACGATCCCGACCGCGCCGCCGGCGACCGGCGCAGAAAGACAGCCAAGCGCCACGGCCGCAGCCGCGAGGATTATCAGCCACCGTCGCACAGCGCCAGTCAATCGGGTTCCGGCGGCCACTGTCAAATCGGCATGGCCCACAGCGCTCGCTCCTGTCGCAACAGGGGTCGTGCTACTGGGCTCTGATCGCCTCGAAGGAGAAGTGGAGCTTGGGTCGGCCCCCCGCGCCCAGGTGGCCGATGCTTGTTGGTGCACGAGCCGCGCTCGCCGCGGGCGGCTTTCAGCGTCGAGGGCCGTGATCCCGGGTACCGTCGGGGCAACCACTCGTCACATGTCCGCGGACAAACCCATTGTTATCGCTCCGGAAGGCGAGCTCGACATCGCCCGCATCGGCGACTTTCGTACCGTCCTCCTGGACGCGGCTCGCGCGGGCGCTGCCGGCGTTGTCGTCGATCTCGGTGAGCTGAGCTTCATCGACTCGAGTGGACTCGGGGCACTCGTCGAGCTTGACCACCGCCTCCAACGCGACAGACGGCGGCTCGCGGTGGTCGCCCCTGGAGGTTCGGCGGCCGCCGTCCTGCTGGATCTCGGCGGCCTGCGGGGCCGCCTGCGAATATTCGAAACGCGTCGAGCCGCACTTGACACGTAGCGGGAGCCTAAGGCGAGGCCATGACACGCCTCTGGCTTCGTGGATGCAGCACTGATGACTGCCGCTACGCCAGCGTGACGGTCGCGCGGCATCGGCTTCTACGGGGTGTACTTCACACCGGCGGGCGGCAGTCGAACATCCCACTCGAGTACTTCGTGCGGGCGATCCGCTGCCTGCGCCCGACCACAGTTCGACCGCAGATATAACGACGCGCGGGCGTCGAGCACGAAGATAGGCCCTCACCAACAGCCGGGGTGCGAAACCTCGCCCTCTGCGAGCCTTTGGCCGTGGTGATCCGCGAGTACCGGCGGTCCGATCGGGCGTGGGCAGAGCCGTTCTTGAATAAGCAGTTCGGCGGCTCTTTCCAAGCGCGTCGTGGTGCGTTGTTCGACGTACTCGCGCTTCCCGGCTTCGTGGCCGAGCGTGACGTGGAGCCGATCGGGCTTGTGACATACCGATTGGAGGACGACGAGTGCGAGCTCGCCTTCATGGCTGCATTCGAGCGGCAGGTCGGCATCGGAACCGCGCTTCTGGAAGCGCTGCTTCAGGCGGTTGCCGGCTGCGAGCGGATCTGGCTTGTCACAACCAACGACAACCTCGACGCACTCCGTTTTTACCAACGGCGCGGGTTCGTACTTGCGGCGATTCGTCCCGGAGCAGTCGATGAGTCCCGCAGGAAACTCAAACCGCAGATCTCAACCCTCGGTGAATTCGGTATCCCGCTGCGCGACGAGCTCGAACTCGAGCTTCGGCCGAGAGCGGAGTAGTCGGATCACACGAGCCGGAAGCGAAAGCGCGCCGTAGTCGCATGCGGACGGCACCCTGACGACGAACCGCGCTGGCACGCCGGCGCCGCGTTTGGCGCGATCGTGCACGCGCCCAAACGGCTGCAACTGTCCGACGCCGACGAGAAGCCGTACGCGTCGCCGGCCCGCACTGCGGCCGCGCAAGCAAGACGGCGCCGGATCATCGCCGCCGCCAGCGAGCTGTTCGCTCGGGACGGGTTCGAAGCCACCACGATGGCCGTGGTGGCTGCCGCGGCCGGCGTCTCCGAGCGGACCGTCTACCTGGCCTTCGCGACCAAGGCAGCGCTGTTGAACGAGTGCATCCGAGCCGCGGTCCGCGGCGACGGCGATGATGAGCGGACACCAATGCTCGCCCGAGGCGCCTGGCAAGCCGCCCTGAACGCCCCGCCCGAACAGATGCTAGGCCTGATCGCCGACGCGACAGCCGAGCTCATGATCCGCGCCGCGCGACTGCTTGCGGCCGGCGAGTCGGTCGGCCTGGGCGACCCGCAGCTGCACGAGTTCTCCGCCACCGCGGCCGCGCCGCGACCCACGCCGCCAGCGAATCGCTCCACCTCAGACTCATCGATCACCGCGGCTGGAGCGCACGCGACTACGCCCGACTGCTCGAGCAAGCGCTCACAGGAGCGCTCACCGACTGACCAGCAGCCACGGATATCGCCGCGGATGCGTCCGTCGGTCGACCGGGCCTCTGGAAACTGCTGGAGGTCTTATTTCGGTGGCCGGTTGTCGAGCTTTGGCGCGACGGTGGTGATCAGCGCGTGGAGGGTGACGGCGACCAAGCGCTCGGCGGCGTCTCGGCTGACCTGTCCGTCCAGCCAGTCATGGACGACGACTCGGTTGAACGCGAGGAAGGATCTCAGCATGAGTCGAGCTTGGGGCTGGTTGGATAGGGTCGCGGGATAGTCGGCGATGAGGCTGTCGGTCACTCGCTCGCGGATCCGATCGACGGCTGCTCGGATCTCGGGACCGGCGAGGTTGTCGTCGACGCCGGCCGTGGCCAGCCAGATCTGGCGGTTGGCGTCGACCCACTCCAGCCAGGAGCTGGCGAACGACCGCGTGCGGGCGCGCACGGGCTGGGTGGTATCGACGCGGATCGCCTCGATCAGCTGCGGGCCGAGCCGCTCGAGGAGCGTGACGAAAACGCCGCTCTTGCCGCCGAAATAATGATGGAGGAGGCCCGGGGTGATTCCGGCCTGCCGTGCGATCTCGCTGGCCGAGACGGCCTCGTACCCGTTCTGGGCGAACAGGCGGCTTGCGGCCTCGAGAATCTCCTCGCGCCGGGCCTCGGGGGCCAGACGTGTCCGGGGACGCGTTGCCATCGCGGGCACGCTACCTGTCTTTGGGTCCCTCGGCAACGGTTGTTGGCGGACTTTCAATAAGCCGTACAAGTCTTCGTCGGTTCTTAGACTCGCCGCCGATCTAGTTATTGCAAGGCATTCAATAGGACCCGAAAGGAGCAATCCGTGCGCAGCACCTTCGAACATAGCGAGGAGGGATTTAGATGAGGCGGCGAATCGCAGTCTGCCTGGCTGTGGTCGGGGTCCTGGCCCCTGCGCTTTCGGGTTGTGGAGTCCCCGGTGCCATGACGTTGGCCCCAAAGGTGCGCCTCCCCAAGCCGGCGGCGCATGTGGTTGACGCCAATCTGTCGGTCCCGGCGCGTCAGCCCGGGGAGTTGGACAATGGCTCGGCGGCTCACGCCTTGACGGTCGACGGCATCCAGTTGATGCTGAACTACTGGGCCAACGGCAACCCCGCGGAGTGGAACCCAGCCTCGCAGGGGACCGTCAACGTCAGTGCCCAGATGCAGGCGCTGCCCAAGAACATCATCGCTCGTATCACGAGTTTCCGGGTGGTGGCCCCGCCCAGCGGCCCGGGGCAGCCCACCAGCACCCTGGTCAACGACGCCGGTGATTTTGTCATCAACGCCCCGTACTCCTACGGATCGGCGTTTGTGATGCCGCAATTTGCCGGCACTACCAAGATGGTCACGCTGCACGTCTTCCTCAATCTGGAGGTCGAAACGACGCCAGATTCAGGCGACTATACGCGCCAAAGCGTGATCGACACCCTGCGCGTCTCGCTGGTGCCCAAGCCGGTGACTCAGCGTTCTGCTCCGCGTACCGTATCTAATCCCGTATCCAACCCGACCGCGCAGGTGAACTCCTAATGAATCCCATATTGCAACCCACCCCCGAACCGCCTCAGGAAGAGACAAAGCCCCCCGTGCTTGTCTGCGTCATCCCGGCGTACAACGAGGCGAAGTCCATCGGCAAGACGCTGGACTCGCTATTGGATCAAACTCGCGTGCCCGACCGCATCGCGGTCATGGTCAACAACACCACTGACCGCACGCTCGATGTGTGCAAGCCCTATGAGGGCGAACACGTGCGCGTCGTGATGGGCGAGGAGTTCCGCTGCGTCATCGACGTGATCGATATGGGCCGGGTGCCCGACAAGAAGGTGGGGGCGCTCAACACCGGTTATGAGTACGCCAAGGCTCACGGCGCCGACTACATGCTGGGTTGCGACGGCGACACGAGCGCCCCGCCCGAGGCGATCGCCCAGCTGCTCGCAGAGATCGTGTCCGACCCGCGTATCGGGGGCGTGAGCGCCAAGTACTCGATCTCCAAGCGGTCCTACAAGGATGCGGGGATCCTGGCCCGGCTGCTGCTGATCCCGGGACAGCGGGCTCAGTTTGCCGCCTTCAACCTCGACAACCTCCTCCGGGGCCGGCAGATGGCCGTTCTCGGTGGTCAGTTCTCGATCTTCTCCGTGCCCGCCCTAACGCGCGTGACCGAGAACTATCACCAGAAGACTCCGTGGACTCGGGATTCCGCCGTCGAGGACTCCCTGCTGTCGTTGCAGCTGGTGGATTCCGGATTTCTCACGAAGATCTCGGCGACTGCCCACGCGTATGTGGGGGCCATGACCACCGTCCGCGCCCTGCACGCCCAACAGGTCAAATGGACCCAAGGCTTCCTGGACCTGATGTGGCCCGGCCAGCGTGGCGACAGTCGGGGCAGACCGACGCATCGGAACCTGCGCCTGCGCTGGCGAGAGCTATTCGGCATGACGGCCAACATCGTCGTGCGTACGGCGTTTGTCGCCCTGCTGGTGACCACGCTGCTTATCCACGCCTTCGTCTGGAATTGGCTCTGGATCACGCCCGTGGTCGTCTCGACGGCCCTGAATCTGAAGATCGCCCTATCCATGCACGATAAGTCCGCCTCTGACTTTCTGTACGCCCTGGTCATTCCCGTCGAGCTGTACATGCTGCTACGTATCGGGCACTTTCTGGCGAGCGCGATCAAGTTCTGGTCTCGCTCAACGCTCGATACGTGGGCCGCGCAGGCCAAGGCGGAAAGCGGACGCGGCATCGAGTGGCTGACCCCGTTCATCGGGATGGCCTCGGTGTTCGGGTTTGGCGCCCTGGTGCTGTGGCGCTCCGGCACTCAGATCCGCGACGCCGTCGTCATCATCGGCTGGCCGATGCTGGCCACGATCACGGTGGCTCAGACGGCAGTCATGTTTCGCAAGCTGATTCGCCGCCACCGTTCCTATCTCGTCTAGTCAGCGAGCGCCCTCTTCGGAGGGCGCTTTGCTATGTTGAGCGCCCCTGGAGCGGACCGCGGCGGCGAGGCGCGCCCACCCGAGACTGTTCATCGGCGACCTCCGCCCGGCGGAGGATCAGATAGGGCGCCTGGATCTTCCGCGAGGGCCACAGTAGGCTGGCTCCGGGTTGCCGGGGCATCAAGCAACAACCGGGGAGTGTGCGGCGGTGATCGTCCCGGCGGCGCGACGCCCTGTGGTCGCGTCGGGTGGCGCGCCGCCTGCTTGTCTTGGTCGGGCGCGGCGGCCTGTGGCCGCGCGCGGGCCGAGAGCGAGATTCGGATGGCTGGCCGCGCTCGCCGGCGCGTGGCTGCTGGTCGTGTTGGCGGTGTGCCAGGTTGCCGAAACTGGCAGCGGACGGCAGCTGCGTGCAGCGCCGGAGGCTGATGGCGGGCTGGCAAGCTTGCCGATCGCAGCGCAGGGTCCGGTGTCGGCGGTCCTTGGGCGGGATTGGGCGAGCTATCGGATCGCGGGATTCAAGGCACGGAACCCGGCGCAGCGTCTGGCGCTGGCCTTCTCGCCGCGTGGCGTCACGATCGCCGCCGGTCGGCAGTGGGTGCGCCTGTCGCTGTCTGGGTTCGGGCGTGCCGGCGCGGTACGGCGGGTTGCGGCGCTCCCGCCGGTGGCGGTGGCGAACCGGGTGGTCTATGAGCACCCGGGGGCCCTGGAGTGGTATGAGAATGGTCCGCTCGGGCTCGAGCAGGGCTTCACCGTGGCGCGGGCGCCGCATGGTGGCCGTGGGCCGCTGGTGCTGTCGGTCTCACTGGCGGGCGTTCTGCGACCGCGAGTCGATCGCGGAACCGTGCTGCTGAGTGGTCACGGCGGCCAGTTGCGTTACGGCGGGTTGGTCGTGGTCGATGCTCGGGGGCGTGTGTTGCGCTCATGGCTGTCGGTTCGAGCCGGCGGGGTGTGGGTCCAGGCCGACGACCGGGGGGCGGCTTATCCGCTGCGGGTCGATCCGTTCATCCAGAAGGGGCCGAAGGTCACCGGCTCGGGTGAGACCGCGCAGGGCGAGTTTGGCGCGAGCATGGCGTTGGCGGCAGACGGCAAGACGGCAGTGATCGGCGGCCCGGGCGATGATGGTGGGGCGGGAGCGGCGTGGGTGTTCACGCGCGGCTCGGGAGGAGCGTGGACGCAGCAGGGGTCGAAGCTCGTCGGCTCCGGCGCGGTCGGCGACGCCTCTCAGGGTGCCAGCGTGGCGTTGTCTTCTGATGGGGATACGGCGATCATCGGGGGGCCAGGCGACAACCGTGGGACGGGCGCGGCTTGGGCGTTCACCCGCTCGGGCTCCACTTGGATCCAGCAGGGCCCGAAGCTCACGGCCGATGACGCGAGCGGCGCCGCTCTGGAGGGCTCGAGCGTGGCGTTGTCCGCGGACGGGAGCACGGCGCTGAGCGGAGGCTACGGCGACGATGGCTTCCGCGGCGCGGGATGGGTGTTCACTCGCTCGGGCGCCAGCTGGCGCCAGCAGGGTCCGAAGCTCGTTGGCGCGGGCGCGATCGGCGGGTTCGACGATCAGGGTTGGAGCGCGGCGTTGTCCTCAGACGGGGGGACGGCGCTGATCGGCGGTCCTGGGGATAACAGCGGGGCCGGCGCGGCGTGGGTGTTCACCCGCAGCTCGGGCTCCACATGGAGCCAGCAGGCAAAGCTCGTCGTCGGCGGCCGCGCCGGTGCGGCGGCGGGTTCGAGCGTGTCGCTGTCGGGTGATGGAAGCACCGCGCTGATCGGGGGCCCGAACGACAACAACCAGGTCGGCGCGGCGTGGGTGTTCACCCGCGGGTCGGGCTCGACATGGAGCCAGCAGGCGACGCTGAACGGCGCGGACGCCAGCGGTGCCTCGTACGAGGGGGTGAGCGTGGCGTTGTCGTCGGATGGAAATATGGCGTTGCTCGGGGGCCCGGGCGACAACCACGGTACGGGAGCGATGTGGCAGTTCGACCGCGACGCGAGCGGTCAGTGGGTCCAGCAGGGGCCAAAGCTCGTCGGCTCCGGGGCCACCGGCGCCGCGTATCAGGGCATCAGCGTCGCGCTGTCCTCGGACGGTAATACCGCGCTTGTCGGCGGCCCGTACGACAACGGCAAGGGCGCGTTCTGGGGGTACGTGCTCGGGCTTCCGCAGACGATCGTGTTCACCTCGAGCCCTCCGGAGCCGACGAACGTAACCGACACCTACACGCCAATGGCCACAGGTGGCGGGTCGGGCAACGTGGTGGTGTTCAGTATCGACCCCTCGAGCGGGACCGGGGTGTGCTCGCTCGATTCGTCGCACACAAGAGTGTCATTCACCGGTGTCGGGACATGCGTGATCGACGCCAACCAGGCCGGGAACGGCGACTACGATCCCGCGCCCCAACAGCAGCAGATCATCACGGTCCTACCCCTGCTGAAACTGATCGGCTCGAACGCGGACCTCGCCAGCCAAGGCTGGAGCGTGGCGTTCTCGTCGGACGGGAGCACGGCCCTGGTCGGCGGCCCCGGCGACAACGATGACAAGGGCGCGGCATGGGTGTTCACCCGCTCGGGCTCCACCTGGATCCAGCAAGGCCCGAAGCTTGTCGGCAGCGGGGCAGTGGGAGCCGCCGAGCAGGGCTGGAGCGTGGCATTGTCCTCAGACGGGAACACGGCACTGGTCTCGGGCCCCGGCGACACGCGCGCTGCGGGCGCCGTGTGGGTGTTCACCCGCTCGAACGGCGTCTGGACTCAGCAGGGGCCAAAGCTGGTCGGCACCGGCGCGACGGGCGCCGCCTTCCAAGGCGCCGGCGTCGCGTTGTCAGCGGACGGCACCACGGCGCTCATCGGCGGCTATGCCGACGCCAACCTTGCCGGCGCGGCTTGGGTCTTTGCGCGCTCGAATGGGGTGTGGCGCCAACAGGGGTCGAAGCTCGTCGGCACCGGCGCGACCGGCGCCTCGTATCAGGGCTGGCGCGTGGCGCTGTCCTCGGACGGAAACACGGCGCTCGTCGGCGGGCCGCACGACAACGGCGATACCGGGGCGGCGTGGGCGTTCACCCGCTCGAGCGGAGTCTGGGCACAGCAGGGGTCAAAGCTCGTCGGCGCCGGCGCGAGCGGCGCTGCGCAGCAGGGCTGGGGCGTTGCGTTATCCGGGGACGGGAACACGGCGCTGATCGGCGGCCGCGCCGACAACGGCTATCAGGGGGCGGCGTGGGCGTTCACCCGCCCGGGCGGAACGTGGACGCAGCAGGGACCGAAGCTCGTCGGCGCCGGCGCGAGCGGCGCCGCCGCCCTGGGCACGAGCGTGGCGCTGTCGTCGGACGGGAACACGGCGCTCGTCGGCGGAGCCGGCGACAGCAGCGGCCGCGGCGCGGCGTGGCTGTTCGCGCGCTCGGATGCCGGCTGGGCCCAGGATGGCTCGAAGCTCGTCGGTAAGCACGCCATTGGCGCGAGCTCGCAGGGAGTCAGCGTGGCGTTGTCCTCAGACGGGAACACCGCGCTCGTCGGCGGACCGGGCGACAACGGCAATGCCGGCGCAGCGTGGGTCTTCACGTCCGTCCTCACGTCTCCGGCGATCGACAATCACTTCAGGGTCTCGGCCGTCAAGGCCCGTCCTGGCGGGAAACTCACGTTGACGATCACGGTTCCCCGGCGTGGAACCATGGATGTGCTCGCGATCACGTGTCCGCGGTTGCGGCCAACGAAAATCCACAGCGGGCTGTTCCGGCCGGGTGCGAGCTGCTTCGTGTTCGCACGTCACCGATTCGCCCTTGGCCGCTACGGCAGGCATACGTTGACCGTTCGACCGAGCAAGCGCGCCGCACAGCAGATCCGCCACCAGAGCCGCCCGATCCGGATCGAACTGTGGGCCAGCTATCGGCCGGCGGGCGGAACTTCCCGAAGCATCGCGATCGCCAACCTCGACGTCATCAGGTAACCGGACGCGATGCAATCGTCACCGAAACCGTTCGTCGTCGAGAGCCCCGCGGCTGTGCCCGACGGAGGTGCAGAGCGGCGGCGCGCCACGCTCCTGAGCCTGCTTCTCGCTGCCGCGGCCGGGCTGACGATCGCGCTCGCCATGGGTGCTGACGGCTCCGCGGCCGCCACCCGTGCCGGTGGGGCCACGATCAGGTTGCTCGCCCCGCGGTCGGGGACGGTGATCGTCGTCCCGACGGCACGCGGTGCGCGCAGACTGCGCCTGGCGGCCACAGTGTCGATCAGCCGGCCGGTGCGGGGACTTGCGCTTCGGCTGAACGGGCACCTCATCCGCCTCCCGGCGCGCTCGGGGCGCGTGCGAATCGATCTGGACGCGGCGAACGGCCTGGTCGTGGGTGAGAACCTGCTCTGGGTGAGTGTTGGTCGTCGTGACGAGGACCCGACCGCCCGGTTCGTCGTCGGCTACCGCGACAGGCGTGCGCTCGGCGTTGCGCTCCTGCTCGGCGCGGGCGCTCGTCCGGCGGCGATCGCGGGCGTGCGTGTGCCGAGCAGAGGGGTCGACCGCCTGATCGTCACGCTGAACGGAGTCCAGGTCCGGGTGCCGATGGGCGCATACGTTCTCGACCTGGCTCAGTTGGGGAGCTTGCACTGGGGGTCTAACCGCTTGCGTGTACGTTTGATCATGCTCGACGGCCGGATCGATGACTTCTCGCGCACCGTCCAGCTCGATCGCCGGCGAGATGTGGCCGTGGCGCGGCTGCACGGGTCGGCGCTGGTGGGCCGCACGATTGTTCTGGACGCCCGGCGCTCGCTGATCGTGCCCGGCGTCGGGCAAGCTCGCGGTTTCCGCTGGCTGCTGCTTCGCCGCCCTGCTCACAGCCACGTCCGCCTGAGCAGCTTCCGCGGTGTCCGGACGACGCTCCGACCCGACGTGCCCGGTAACTATCTCGTCGTGTTGGAAGCCGGCCGCGGGTCCCGCCGCGGCTATGACCTGATGACCGTGTCCGCGGGCTATTCCGAGCCGCTCGTGCCCATCGACACGATCACGTACGACGGCGGAACCCCCGGAGTCCGGGTCGAGAACGACTTCTACCCTGACCCCGGTGCGGCACCGATCCAGCTCGTCGAGTTGAAGCGGTCAAATCTCGGCTTGGACGGCAATCTCGGTTTTCAGGCGAGTGCTCAGAGCTTCGACACCCTCGGGCAGGCGCTGGACCAGCTGCCCGACAGTGACTTCGCGATCATCACGCATCCAGGCCAAACGGACGCGTTGCCGCCGGACACACTTGCCAACCTCGACACCGCCCTGCGCAAGATCGGCGGGACGCTGCCGGCGCGGTGGACGCTCTCGCAGCCGGACTGCTGGTCGGGGGCGACCGACAACTGCGTGTGGCACACGTCAAACGGCAACGTGACCGCGACCTGGCAGCGGGACTCCACTGACGGCGACTCGTTCACGGTGATCGGGGTCCACGGCCTGCAGGCCGGCCAGGCATGGCGGGAGTCGGCCACGCAGACCGGCGCTCAGGATGGGGCGATCTCCGGCTACCTCACGCGGGGAACCGACAAGGACAGCGTCACCAATTACACGGTCATCAACGGAGGATCGACCCAGTACGAGGCGGTGGAGACCTGTGCCCCGCCGAGCTGCGACGTGCAGGTCGGCTACCCGGACGATCCCAATGTCAGGACGTACCCGGCCTCGGCGGCGAACGGATTCCAGATAGTCGAGGTCGACCGCACAACGCTCGACCCGATCCTCAACCTCACAGTGACCACGGCGCAGGAGCTGCTCGATGCCCTCAGTTCGAACGGGGGCCAGCAGCACGTCGGGCATTTCGTCGGTGCGATGGACGATCAGCGGTTGATCATCATTCGCAGTGTCGGCGACGGCATCCTTTCCGGTCCGGCCAGCACGTCGCTGCTGCAGTACATCGACCAGCTGGGCGGCACCCCCGAGCTGCTGGTCGACGCGATAACGGGTAAGTTCAAATACGCGCTCGTCGGCGCGGCGACCAATCTTCCGTGGCGCAACCCGTCGGCGCTCGAGTCGTCCACCGAGATCCCCGGCACGCCGCCGGCCGACCCGAGCTCGCCCGGCGGCGTGACTGAAGAGAGTGGAGACATCTCCGGGGTCCTGGCCCGCGACCGCTACGGGCTGTACGCACCGCTAGCGGGTGACCCCGTCTCGACAAGCAACTCCGAGCTCTACCAGATCCTGTACCAGCAGCCGACGCCATGGCCATGGGCCGGGGACCCGGCGTTGCCCTACATCGCCAACGCGCTCGGGTTGTACAGCAACCCGGACGTGCGCTCGGCCTACGGGAACACCAACCTCCCCTGGACAAGCCTGCAGACGGAGCTCTCGAACTTGACGTGCACCGCCCCGACGCTGTGCGGTCCCAACTTCGAAGCGGTCAAGGCAGAGCTGGAAAAGGAATTCACCTGGGTACCGACCGTCTACAACCTCGTCCACAACGTCCTCGAGCCCTACGAGGAGGGTGGTGACAACGCCTTCGACGTCGAGAAGGTCTACGACGACGTGAAGGCGAGCGTCCCGGTGCCCGACACGGATACCGTCAGCATGGGGTGGTGGGACATCGTGACCGGCGTGATGAAACTCGCGGCGGGCGCGCTCAAGGACGTTGGGGCTCCGGAGCTGGCCGCTGCAGCCGGGATCGCAGGCGCCGTCGGCGGGCTCGCCACCCGGGTGATGCAACCCAACGGCAACGCGGCGCCCGCAGACACGCTGACCAGCACGGCTACCGGACTGGCCACGCAGCTGAACGACCAGGTGCTCACCTACGAGACCTGGGTCAACAACCAGATGGAACCGATCCTGCTCGGTGACTACGGAAAGCTCAAGGCGGTCGGAACCAACGCGCGTGGCAACTCGGCGTGGGATTGGGAGAGCCAGACGACAGCCGCTGTCGTCACCGCCCTGCGCGGCAACACACGGGCCTCCGCCTACGCGGCCCTGCTCCCCAAGGTGTGGCCGGGGTACAACCTGAAGCCCGCGACCGTCGGCGTGCCGCAGCCCGCCAATGACGTCAAGATGCTGGCGTGCGATTGGCCTGATGACGCGCAGGGGCAGCACCAATATCCGTTCGCCGGAGCGACGGCCCAGAACCAGTTCTGGTTCTCACCGCAGGCCGGGACCCAGTTCCAGGCCGTCACGAGCTTCCAAGACGGCGCCCGCGTCGACCAAGCGTGGACGTTTGCCCAACTGGACCCCGACAACTGGGTCCCCTATAGCGGCTCCGGGGCGCGTACGGCGACGTTGCCGACCATGGACCTCACCCACTACATCTACGGCAAAGATTCCGCCGATCCAAATAACGGCGCATACCAGTTCGCGCCGGTGTGGTGGCGTGACACCTACAACCCGCCCAGCCACACGCTGTGTGTACGGACTCCCGGGGACAGCAACTACTGGTCCACCCAGTATTCGCCACCGAACGTCACCCCGCAGCCATGACCACGCCTGCCAACGGCCCCGCCAGTTCGCGATAGTCGTCCCGCGCTAACTCGTGCCCGCCGTCTTCGTGCGAGTGGCAAGCAAGGTACGCGAGGCGATTGCGGTGCCCGTTCCAGGCGTCGACGGTCACTATGACGCGGTGCGCGTTGTCGCCGTTTGAGCACCGAGGCGTTGACTGCTGCTCGCGCCGATCCGTCGCGGCCGCGACATGTCGAACGTCAACGACCGACGGGCGGCCGAAGCGCGCGCCACACAAGCGACGAGATCCCTTCGATCGTGTCGATCCCGTATTGCTCGCCCGGGTCGTGGGCGGTGAGCACCGCGATCAGGTACCAGCGGCTGTCGCCCTTGATCCGGCCGATGCTGTTGATCTCCCAGTCGGTGTCGCTGGTCAGTGGCAGCCAGCCATTCTTCAGCGCGATGCTGACGCCGGTTGGGATGCCGCCGCTGACGCCCCAGTTCTGCCCCGAGACGACGTTCTTCATCAGCCCCAGCTGGTAGCGCTGAGAGGCAGAGTCCAGCAATCCGTGCGTGTTGACAAGCTGTCGGAGCAGCTTGATCTGGTCGGCAGCGGACGTCGTCGTCTCGCCCCAGTAGCCGTCGGTGTTGGGGTCGGTCTGGGTCATGCCGACGAGGTTGTTGTAAGCCGAGATCCCGCTCGCGCCGCCGACCTGATTCCAGAGCTGCGTCGCGTCGTCGTTGTCGCTGTCCTCGATCATTCCCTGGACGGCTTCGACGGTGTTCTCGTCGAGCCGGTTGTGGGACACCATCGCCTGGCGCAGGAGCGTCTCGAGGATGTCGGCCTTGATGATGCTGCCGGTCTCGGCGCGCTCCCGCGGGTTCCACAGATAGATCCGACCGGTACGGAGATTCTCGACCGCCGCCGTGATGTCCCCACTGCGAGAGCCGATGTAGCGGCGCATCCGTGCGGTGTTCAGCGGGTCGACAGCATGGGTGGCGTGCTTGCCGGGCCGACGCGCGGCGATCGCGTTCGCGGTGCTGGTGCTGCGGTCGCGCAGACGCGCGCGTGCGACATCTGCGGCCGCGAGCAGTAGTGCGATCACCAGTAGTGGAATCGCGATCGTTTTAGCCGGGAGTCGTTCGGGCGCGCGCCGCGTAGGGCTCACTAACTCAGAGGATGAACCGCTCATCCGTCCGCAGCGTGGTGAGTGGACCCTGCGGGAGGCCTACGCATTAACCAAAGCGGCGGTCCGCCCTCTGGCAGCTCGAGCACGTCCATGTGCACGAAGCCGAGTCGCTCGTAGAGTGCTGCGCTGCGCTTGGTGCTGGCCTCGATGTACGCCGGCAGCCCGGCGGTGTCGGCTTGCTGGAGGGTTGGCTGCATGAGGGCCGATCCCACGCCCTGTCCCTGCCGCGCGGTACGCACCCCGACGATTCGCACGTAGTAGTGGGGCTCACGGAGGTGTCGCGCCTCCATCACGCGCTGCACCCTTCCCGCGAGCAGAAAACGAGTCCCGAGCGCACGCACCCACCTGAGCGCCTCCTTCCCCGTCATCGACATTGGCATCTCCCAAGCGCCCGGTGGCAGCTCGCACACCGCGCCGTCGTACCGGGAAGTCGTCCATACCGTCCCGCCGTTCGGCAACACGTACTGCTCCATCTCGGCCGTGAACATCGTGCGAAGCCGTGGCTTCAGTCGCAGGCTGCCCGGCAGCATCCACGTGTACAGGGGGTCGTGGATGAACGCGTCGGCGAGCACGCCCGCCAGCCGCGAGACGTCGCCGGCTGTCGCGCGCCGCAGACCCGGATGCTCGACCGCGGGGCTCACCACCATTGATTCTGATCCGGCGGGTGGCGGTACCGCATTGCTATCCCTCCCCGTGCTTGACCAACGTGTAAGACAACGTATTATACAATGTTCTAATCAAGATGTCCACCTCGGATCGATCCACTCATCGCACCAGGCTGCTCGAGGCAGCACGCACGCTGCTGCGTGAGCGCACCTACGGCAACATCACCGCCCGGGATCTCGTCGCCGCGTCGCACACCAACCTTGGATCGATCGGCTACCACTTCGGCTCCAAGGAGGCGCTCCTCAACGAAGCCATCGGACTCGCCCTCGAGGAGTGGGCCGACACGATCATCCGCGCCACCCGGATCGACCCGGGGCCCGGGCCACTGTCGCTGACGGACTCGCTACGGACCGTGCTCGACGAATACGACTCGATCCGCCCCTACTACCACGCCTATATCGAAGCGCTCGCGCGAAGCGCGCGCTCGCCGGAACTCCGCGCACAACTCGCCGCGCACTACAACCGCCAACGCGACCGCGTCGCGGGCTTGCTCACCGACTCGCTCCGCGACACGATCGACCCCAGCGACGCTCGCCACCTCGCATCCGTGATGATCGCCACCGTAGACGGCCTGCTCATCCAAACATTCATCGACCCCGGCAACGCGCCCACCAGCCACGACCTCGCCACCGCCACCGGCCACACGCTCGATCCCGAACAAACCCACCCAGCCCCGCAACCGTAGACCCCCTTGAGGACGGCCGTCTCGGGGAGCGCTCCCGAGCGTCCCGAAAACAGGTGCCGCAGCTCACCTCGCCCTCCTCCACCGCCAGCTCGGCCGCTTCCGCTGCCGTCAAAGCGCAGGCGCTCGGCCGGGCGGGCGGTGCTGTTCTCGGGCCATCGGGTAGCACGGGGACATGGCGTGCGGTTCACCGGCCCGCGAACTCGCTTTCGTCCTGGGCGGAGGAGGGGTCCTCGGTGCTCACGAGGTCGGCATGCTGCGTGCGCTCGCCGAGCGCGGAGTCAAGCCGGATGTGGTGCTTGGGACGTCGGTCGGAGCGATCAACGGCGCGCTGTTCGCCGCTGATCCGACCCTCGCCGGCGTCGACCGCCTGGCCGGGTTGTGGTGCGACATGGACTGGCCCGATCGGTCGGCCGGAGCGCTGCTGCGCCGAGTCACCACGCTCGCTCGCAGCGGCACGCATGTGCAGTCCTTCCGGGAGATGCGCGAGCGACTCCGTGCGATT
Organism: uncultured Solirubrobacterales bacterium; assembly: GCA_963777335.1. Lineage (GTDB taxonomy): Bacteria > Actinomycetota > Thermoleophilia > Solirubrobacterales > Solirubrobacteraceae > Palsa-465. Next base: position 177,706 of record CAVZQD010000022.1, on the reverse strand, counting down.
CTCCCGGTCGAGCGGGTCGAGGACCTCGCGATCGCGTTCCAGTGCGCGGCCGCGTCGATCGAGCGGGCTGCGGAACACTGGTTCGCGGCCGGCTCGCTGGCCGACGTCGTGCTCGCCTCGTGCGCGGTGCCCGGGATCTTGCCGCCGGTCCGGATCGGTGACGAGCACTTCATCGACGGCGGAATCGTGAATTCGATTCCGGTCAGCCGCGCGGTGGCGCTCGGCGCCCGCGAGATCTACGTGCTTCAGGTCGGGCGGCTCGAGCAGCCGCTGAAGCCGCCGCGGAGGCCGTGGGAGGTTGGATTGGTGGCGTTCGAGGTTGCTCGCCGGCACCGCTTCGCGCACGATCTGCATAACCTTCCCCAAGACGTGCAGCTGCACGTTCTCCCCACTGGCGGCACCGCGGCGCCTCCTTACAACGACGTGGCGGCGCAGCTTCGGGTCGGGCGGATCGTTCGGACCATCCAGCGCCAGATCGACTCCGCGTACGAGGCCTCGCTGCGCTACCTCGCTCAGTCGAGCTGATGCCTCGCGTCGCTACGCCGACCACTGACGGTCACCGCGTGGCTGGTCGTCTCCACGCTGTGCGTGTTGGCTTCGCCCCTGGTGCTGGCGCTCGGCGCACTGGCCGGAGCGCTGACGCGCCGGCCCCAGCCACTGATCCTCGCGCGCCTCCTCGTCGCGTACTTTACGCGCGAGCTGGGCGTGCTGATTGGCTGCGGCGCGCTGTGGGTTCTCGCCGGCGGGGCCAGGCGAATCGACTCGCCGAGGTCGCAGCAGCTGCACTGGCGGCTGCTCGAGTGGTTCATCTGCGGCCTGGCCCAGGCCGGACGCGCGTCGCTCCATATCGACGTGGTGGAGGATTCCTCGCCGGAGGCGGCGGCCGTGCTCCGCTCCGACGGCCCTCTGATCATCTTCAGCCGGCACGCGGGGCCAGGCGACACCGTCTTCATCGTCGATCAGCTGTTCGCGCGCCATCGCCGTCGCCCCAGCGTGGTGTTCAAGGAGACGCTCGGCCTCGATCCATGTGTCGATTTGCTTGCCCATCGCACTCCCCAGGCGATACTCGACACCTCCGACCGCGAGCAGTGCGAGGTCGAGATCGAACGTGTCTGCTCGCGGCTCGGGCCGCGCGGGGCGCTCCTACTGTTTCCCGAGGGCGGGAACTTCACCCCGGAGCGCAGGCGCTCGGCCTTGCGGCGTCTGCGCCGGAAGGGCAGACGCCGATCCGCTCAGAAGGCGGAGCAGATGCCGCACGTGTTGCCTCCGCAACCGACGGGAGCGCTGAGCGCCCTGGAGGCCAGCCCGGCCGCCGATGTGGTGTTCGCCGCGCACACCGGACCCGGCGCATGGTTCGTCTATGGGCAGTGCTGGTGCGAGGTCATGCTGGCGGGGAGACGAACTTCAGCTCTACGCGGCTTGGATGCCCGTTTCTGAAGATGACCGTCGCGCACTGAGCAGGCGCGATCGAATCGATGTAGAGCCGTGACGCGGCGTGATATCGCCTGGCAAAGAGACGCTCAGCGGCTTCTTTACCTCCGAGTGCGTCCGCGTCTCGCTCAACGCCGCGGCGGCGGGCGATCTCCGGTGCCGTGTCGATCCAGATGCGCTCATCCCACATATCGCGGATCTCCGGGCGTTGCAGGAAGGTCCCATCCACGATGAGCACTGCGTCGTCCGGTGCGGTGCGCAGCGGCGCTGTGGTCGCAACGTCGGTGTGCAGGTCGATGACACTGGTCCGATACCGCCGGCTACCGCCAGGACCTAACGGTTTGAGGAGGTGCTCAGCGAGCGCCGCGAAGTCATAGGCGTCCTCGTAGTAGCCCGCGGCCGACTCCCGTCCCTGCCGATGACGACGAGCACGGGGATGATGAAAGCCGTCCATCGAGATGTGGATCACGGGCCTGCCACGCTCACCTATCGCCGCTGTGAGATCGCGCGCGAGCGTCGACTTGCCCGACGCGGTTATTCCATCGATCGCGACACGCACCGGATGCCCGAGCTGCTCATCGGCAATCCGTCGAGCGAGCCGAGCGATCGCGTGCGGGCGCGAGAGTTCCGCTGCCCCATCAATCATCGCCCTGAGTGTTCCATGTCCTGACGGCGATTCTCTACAGTGCGCGCGTCGGCGGTCAGTGGGAAGCGCTGCTCGTCGCATTCGCCGCGTTGCACTTCTGGCTCATATCGCCTGTTTCGAATCGCAAGGGACGATCCAGATCGAAGCTTGAGTAATGCGTTGCGGTAACACACCGAGACGGGGTCCGGCGCACTACCAGACCATCGCCAGCAGGTCGCTTACCGGCCGCGTACGGCCTTCGTCGCCGATGACCAACTCGAGTTGGTGTGGACCGCGCAGGTACACGATCGGCGGCCCCGCGAGCGACGGCAACGACGGGGCGGATGGACCGTGGACGTGGATCTCGCGCAGTTGGCCGGGCTGGCGGTGAGAGACCCCAACGGACATAGCGGCCCGTTGCCGGCGCTGCTTCATTTCGTCCCCGGTCAGTTCGAGCACAAAGACGAGCGGCCGTTCCGGGACTCGTTCGTTGTCGCGATGAATCCAGATGTGCGGTCCAAGCGCGTCGTAGAGCCAAAACGCTTCTCGCTCGGCAGGGCTGATCCGGCCGCGGAACCCCAGACCGAATGGGCTGGAGCCCGTGGTGACCCAATCGGCGCGACGATCCAGCCGCAGCGCATTGGAGCGTGCTTCCCCCCTATCGGTCATCCATACCAGTTCCAGGAACTGCCCCGGCCATACCAGCCGCCGGTTTCGCGTCCCCTGCCCGCGATGCGCCTGCCCCGCGTCGAGCACCCACCCGTCTTCCTCAAGCCGCCGCGCCGCCGTATCGGGATCGGTCACGATGCAGAAGACGTGATCGAGTTCGAGCATGGTCGTGAGCGACAGTAGAGCACGTGTGCGTCACGGCATCCAGTTGCGCGTTCGACGACGCGTAGGCGAGATCTCGCGAACATCGCCGGCTGGGTTGGGCGCATCCGCGCATGTCCCAATGACGCGACCTGAGCGCCGGACCTCGCCACAGCTGCTGCTGTCCAGGTGCTGGGGAGCCGCACGGGCCGCGTGGCCAACACGCGCGGCTACTGGCTAACAGCCTATGGCCAGCCCCGGAGGCCCACTCAGCGCGGGCGGCATCGGACGGCATGAGGCGCGCAACGTCGATAGGCAACCGCTACCGCCTTTCATGCGCTTCGTTGTGCCCGCGTCCTGCTACCGGCACGCTGGCGCCCTAACGCGCAAGAATGCCCGAATGAGCGTTCCGGAGAACGAGGGTGAGCCGATTACCGAGATGGGCCTGGCGGCTCTCAAGGCGGAGATCGCGGAGCTGGAGACGATCGGGCGCCGTGAGATCGCGGAGCGGATCCGCATCGCCCGCGCACACGGCGACCTCAAGGAGAACGGCGAGTATCACGCGGCCAAGGAGGACCAGGCGCATTTGGAGACGCGGATCCGCCGTCTGAGGCAGCGGTGGCGGGCTGCCGTCGTCGTCGAGGCGGCCGAAGGGCCCGGATCGGCGCTTGCCTTTGGTCGCTCCGCCGAGGTCCGGGACGAGGCCACAGGTGAGGTCCACACCTGGACCATCGTTGGCGCCGCGGAGGCCGACCGCGCGCGCGGTAGGCTCTCAGTGCAATCCCCCGTCGGCAAGGCCCTGTTGGACCGCGTCCCGGGTGACACGGTCGAGGTCCCCGTTCCCAGCGGCACCCGCCGACTCACGATCCAGCGCATCCTCTAGGGCATTTCGCGCCGGTGTCCGACCTGCGCCCGCTGCGGTGCGAGCGGAACTAGGTTCTCAGTCTGTCAACGGGTGGCGGCCAGTCCGGCGTCGAGCATCGTCACGAGGTCGTCGTAGCTGTCGTCGACGTCCACCGGCATCCCAAAGCCGCCCTCGCGCTCGAGCGAGACGAAACCATGCAGCGCGCTGCGGATCGCCCGCACCGCGTGGATGGCACGCTCGCCCTCGAGCCCGTAGCCGCGCAGGACGGCGACGATCAGCCCGGCGACCTCGGCGCCGGCCGCCGCGAACTCCTCGGTGTCCGACGCGATCTGCATGGCCGCGTAGGTCCCTGGGTGGGCGTGGGCGTATCCCCGATAGGCCCGGGCGACCGCGCGCAGCGCGTCGCCGCGGGCTCGGCCTGCAGCGGCGACCTGGAGCGCCGCGGACAGCTCCCGGGCCCCGCGCGCTCCGAGCCGTGCGCGCAGGTCACCGAGGCCGTCGACGTGGGCGTACAGCGACGGGGTGCGGATCCCGAGGGCGGCCGCCAGCCGGGCGAGCGTCAGGTGGGACAGCCCGACGGCATCGGCGAGGGCGGCCGCCGCCGCGACGACGGCGTCGGCGTCGAGGCCGGCACGAGGCATCAGCGGGCGGCCCGTGCGATGGCGGCGTCCATGGCGGCGGCGGGGTTCGGGGTGGCCGGGCCGTGACCGACGACCAGCAGCCGGGGGTCCAGGGCGCGCAGGGCCTCGGCGGATCGGAGGTCCTCGGCCTTGTCGTAGGTGGCCATCGCCGCTAGCGGGAAGCGCAGGTAGAAGTGGTTGGTCACCGCCATCTTGCCGTACGACGTGAACACGTCGCCGGCGATCATCGTGCGGTCGCGGGTGTCGAGGAACGCGACATGGCCGGGCGAGTGGCCGGGGGTGGGGACGACCTCGAGGCTGCCGACCCGGTCGCCGGCGGCCAGACGCACGTCCGGCACGGTGGTCAGCTTGGGCCAGCTCCCAGTCAGCTTGCCGTCGACCACCTTCTCGCCGGCGTGGATGCGGGCATCGAGCTCGGGCATCAGCACCGGGACGTCGTCGCCCAGCGTGCGCTTGAGCTCGTCGACGGAGCCAACGTGGTCGCCGTGTCCGTGAGTGAGCGCGATCCGGCGAATGGGTGCGCCGGCGGCCGTGGCGGCGGCGATCAGCGTGGCGCCGGTGCGGGGCATGGTGGTGTCGACCAGCGTGAACCCATCGTCCTCGCGCACCAGGTAGGCGTTGACGAAGCGATAGCGGGTGAGCTGGATGAGATGGTCATTGAGCGGGGTGGTTTTCACGGTCTCGTCTCCGGAGTCGCAATGCCTGACTAATGGAATTAGGAAATTACCTAATGATCTTAGGTTTGTCAAGTCGCCGCTGTGGGCGATCGTCCCGCTGGCACGTCGACGCCGGCACGATCACCACAACCGAGGGTCAGGCGTCGATCGCGAGATTCAGGCCGGGAGGGTCGATACGCAGACGCTCAACGGGTTCACCCAGGCCCAGCGCCAGGCCGTCGACCGGGCGCTCCAGAACACAAAGCGCGCGCTGGCCGCGAGCGTGCATTAGTCGTGTTGGAGCGCCCCCGATCGATGCCGCGCATGATGTGGCGCGCACGCCTGCCGACACGCACTCGGAAGCGGCGCCAGCGAGACGACGTCACGGGCCACGGCGTCGTGATCGGGGCGACACATGCGATGGCGCTTCAAGCGACGTTGACGAGTATCACCGGCACCGGTCTGCTCCGTCACGTCACCGGAGACGTCTCGATCGCCGGCGTCGAGAACCTGATCACGGGCGGCTTCACCGAGGGCTCGACGGGGACGCTCTGCTTGTCCTGAATCAGCGCGCGCGGACGTGCCCCGCGGCCAACCGCCCGAACTCGAACGTCGCGGTTCCGCTCGTCACGACCGGGTCCTGCGCGGCGAACTCGCGCAGCGCCTGCTCGTCATCGGTGTCGATGACCGCGAGACCGTACGAGTCATCGTCGGTGAGCACGGGTCCGAACACGACCATGTCACCACGCTCGAGGTACGGTCTCCAGTGGGCAGCATGGCTGTTCATGATCGCCCGCTCGGAGTCGGTGATGGTCTGGGCGAAGTTCGGCCGTGGGGCGATGAGGCGCAGCGCGAAGGTGGGCATAGGAGGACTCTATGCGAGCCGACGCCGTGCGCGCGGGCGCCAGCTGAGGTCCGCCATCATCGACGCCGAGGGCGGCCAGTTCCGGGCGGTCAACTCGCGGTTCATCGACACCGCTGGCGACACGAGCCGCCGGATCGACAACATGCCGCTGCACCGATGGCCGGGCGACCGCGCGGCGTCCCGACGGAACCGGATGACCCCGCTCCGGTTCGTCTAGTAGACGCGTCCGCGAGTCCCGCGGACTATCGGAAGGGATAACCGCGGGCGCGCGGGATTGTGTGTCGTGCCCGGGCCCGGCATGATGCCGGTGTAGCTGTCGGTGAGGAGCGCGGGGGGCTTGAGCGGCGGGCGAGCGCGGTTTCGTTGCCGTTCTGGACGGTGCGGCGGGCGCGGATGATGTTGTGTGCGGCCGAGGGGGTGCGGGACATTGATATCGCGGCTCGGTTGGATTGCTCGCCCGGTAGCGTCGCCAGGCGAAGATCCTGGTTTTGCGCCGGGCGGCTGGTTGGGGTTGACGGTCAGGCGCGGTCGGGTCGATCGCGTCGTTTTCCCCCTGGAGCTGGTCGCCGAGGTCGAGGCGATCGCGTGCGCGCTGCCGCGCGCTCACGAGTTGGCGCTGTCGCGCTTCTCCCGGGGTTGAGCGGCACCGTTTGGTGATCGAGCGTGGCGTGACCGGGGCGTCGGTCTCGAGGATCTGGCGGTGGTTGCCCGAGGATGCGATCAATTCGTGGCAGACCCGCTCCTGGATCTTCCCGCGCGACCCCGATTTCGCTGAGCAGGCCGGCCGGGTGCTGGACCTCTACGCCCGCACCTTCGAGACGTAAACGGCGGCGCCCGGGCGAGTACGTGATCAGCGCGGAGGAGAAGACCCAGCGGCGAGCGGCGAGCGCTCGGAGGTGAGCGTCAGACCGTCGCGTCCGGCCCCGGGGCGCCCCGGGGGCGGCTCGAGTTTGAGTACGGGCGCGGCGGGACGCTGGCCTACCTCGCGGCGGGGGACGTGCACCACGCCAGCCGGTTTGATCGCATCGAGCCGACGACCGCAATCACCCCGGTTCGGCCGGCTCGTTGACCAGGTCATGCCAGTCGAGCCCTACCGCTCGGCCCGGACCGTCTACTGGGTCCTGGACAACGACTCCAGCCACGCTGGCCAGACCTCGGTCAAGCGGATCGCCACGGCGTACCCGAACGCGAGGCTGATCCACCTCCCCGTCGGGCACCTAGAGATGACATGGCGGCCGACCCGACCCACCCGGTCGGCTGCCCCCGGCATGCGTAACCCGACAACGGTGCGGGATCGCTGCGACCTTGACGTGTAACGCGTGTTATACGTGCGTGGTACGGCACGGTCCGGTGCCCGCGCGTCGAATGTCGAGCTATACAGCTCGAGGGACCGGGGGAGGGCGCCGACGAGCGAGCGAGAACCGCGGGCGGACCCGCAAGACCTGCCACTTCGCGCCCAGGCAGGTGACTGCGGCATACCACGCGTGCGGGACGCGCGTCAGATGCCACGGTCGCGCCAACCGGCGTCGATCGGCAGATCCTGCCGGTCCGCGCCCGCCGGCGGCCGGGGCTGGTGGCCTCGTGACCCGTCCGCGAGTCCCGCCTGCCGCATTCGAGGGCCCCCTGGCGGCGTTGCGCCTTGTCCTCGGAGTCTCGTGTAGCGCTGCTACGCGTCGACTCCTGCGTCCGCGCAGCATCCGCCACTGACCACTCTCGGTGCCGCACGACTCATGACCGAGCCCACTAGCCCACGAGCTCCTTGAACGCAGGGTCGTCGCGCGCCGAATCGAAGTCGGAGTCGCCCGCGGCGTAGGCGCGGAAGCGATCGGAACGGTCGATCGCTTGCCGGAGGTGCTCGATCGCGTCAGCGGTTCGTCCCGCGAGGCTCTCGCAGCACGCCACGTTGTAGAGGAGCATCGGGTACTCGGAGTGACGCTTGATCAGATCTCGGCCTCGATCGGCCGCCTCGCCGTAGTCACCCGCGCTGTACAGAGGTACAAGCGGCGCCCAGATCTCGAATCCGCTGGGCTCGTACACCCTCCCCGGGGTCCCGCCGATCGCGATGATCGTCGTCGCGGGCTCCTCGGCGAACGCGGTCCGGGTGACGCCGGCGGGGACGAAAACCAGCGTGCCCGCCGGCGCGTCGACCTGCTCGCCGTCGATCTCGAACCTGGCACGCCCCTGTTGGACGAGGTAGAGCTCCTCGTCGCCGTCGTCCTCGGCCTCGTCGTGCTCGTTGATGATCCGGTCCCCGGCCTCGCGCGCGGTCCAGGCGTTGACGCCGAAGGACGTGATCCCGAAGTGGTACCGGATCGGCCGTGAGGGACAGCGGCCGTCGCTGATCTCGTCGATCTCGTCGAGGTGCGCCGCTGCGTACCGACTCATCGCTGTCGCCTGCCCATCGCCGCCCGGATGCGGCCGAGTGCGCTTGGACCTTGGAGCGGTGCAGTAGCGGACATGTTGCGATCCTCCAGCCTGATCGCCACAAAGCCTACCCGGCCATGAGGAACCGCTCGACCGTCCGGAGCACGTCGGGATCGCGAGCCCGAAGCTGTACCGAGTGGCCGGCGGCGGGCACTTCGAGCAGCTGACCGTCGGGCGCCATGGCGGCCTCCTCGCGCGCCCACGCCAGCGGTGTCGAGAGGTCGCGCTCGCCGGAGAGCAGCAACACCGGGACCGCCGGGAGCTCGGCCGCGGGTGCGCCGTCGGGGACCGCCGGCGGTTGTGTCGGCGGCCAGCCGAGGCACCCCTGGGCGAGCCCGTTGGCCGTTGCGGTCGCCCGGTTAAATGGATACAGGTCGGTTTCGGGCGTCGATGCCGCGAGCATCGCGAGCGTGCTGCCGCGTCCGGATCGAGGCTCGGCCGGATTCCAGGGCGAGGCCAACTCCAGACACAGCGTGCTCTCGTGCAATCCCTGACTGAGGAACCTGGCGGGAGCCGATTCGCCGCGTCTGACCGCGGCGACGAGCGCCTCGAGCGTGCCGGGGCGGCCGGCGCGGGCCGCGTGCAGGGCGTCGATCACGCCGGGGTAGTCGGGCGCCCCGACGCTGTCGGCGACCAGTGCATCGAGCAGAGCCGGACCGTCGTGGAGGCGGTTGACGACCGCGGACAGGTCAGCCGCCGGGTCCCACTCGCAGCGCCGGGCCGTGCACACCGACCGCAGCACCCGGCCGCTTGCCGCCAGTGCGGCGCGGTAAATCGGATCGACGCCCGCCTGGGGCACGACCGAGTCCAGCACGATCCGGGCGACGCGCGTCGGGTACTGGAGGGCGTAGCGCTCGGCCACGTAGGTCCCGTAGGAGACCCCGTCGAGCGTGAGCCGGACGGCGCCGAGAGCGGATCGCAGCGCCTCGATGTCCGCGACGGTCTCCGCGGTGACGTAGTAGCGCCTGGCCGCGCCGATCGATTGCGCGCAGCCGGCGACGGTGGCCTCCGGCACGACGGTCAGGTCAGAAGCGCCGGCTGCCTGCTGAAGCGACGGGCACTCCAGCGCGCCGGCTCCGGTGCCGCGCTGGTCGAACATCACCAGCCGGTAGCCCGCGAGCGCGGGCCGCAGCCGCGTCTGGATCCGGGTGAGGAACGGGACTCCGGGCTGCCCCGGGCCGCCGGAGAGGAACAGCAGGACGCCGCGCGGCGCGGTCGTGATCGTGGACGCGCCGACCGCCAGGCGCAACACGCCGCCGGACCGGCCTGCATGGTCGAGCGGCACCCGCAGAGTCGAGCACGAGAACCCCGGCTGGTCATGGCAGGGATGCGCGCCGGTCAGCCGCGCGCGAACGGGAGCCGGGGCCCGAGTGACGGTCGGCCGGCTCGCGGTAGTGGTCGTGCGGTGGTGGCTACCGCCGCACGCCGTCAGCCACGTCGCCAGCGCGATCACGACGATCCCCGCGCGAAGGATCCCGGGCCGTTCGAAGCTCGTGACGACGGGCCGGTGGCTCACGCGCCGCCGGCGACGGCTCTGAGGTGGCCGAGCGAGTCCCGCATCAGGTCGGGGAGGTCGAGCTCGTTGGCGTCATCGACCCACCGTTCGAACGCGATCCTGAACACCGCGATCCCCGCCTCGGCGGTGAGGCTCGCGTCCGGTTCGGGGACGCCGCGCCGTCGGAGCGTGTCGGCGAGCGCCGCGGACAGCGACGCGAGCTTGATCAGCTCGCGCTCCCTGAGCTCCGCGCTCCCCGCGATGATCGCCTGGCGCTGCCGCGAGAAATCGCGATGATCCCCCATAAGCCTGCCGGCGGCCTCGAGGGCTTCGCCGACCGCCTCGAGCGGCGCCAGCGACTCGGGTGCACCCGCGACCGTGCTGACGAGCAGGTCCTGAAGTTCGGCGGACCCGCTGAACAGCACCTCGCGCTTGTCGGCGAAGTGCCGGAAGAACGTGCGCTCGGTCAGCCCCGCGCGCTCGGCGATCTCCGCGACCGTGGTGTTGTCGAACCCGCGCTCGCCGTATAGCGCCATCGCCGCCTCGTGAAGCCGGCCGCGGGCGTCCGGTTCCCACCTGACCATGTCCCAATCGTAGTTGATGACAGCCACTGACATCATGTGCTAGAGTGATGTCAGCGACTGACATCAAGGCAGAGGCTCGAACCGAGCCCGCGCCGAACACTCGATCTTCTGGAGGTTTCTCATGCGCGTGTTCGTAACCGGCGCAACCGGATTCATCGGATCGGCCGTTGTTGCAGAGCTGATCGACACGGGTCACGAGGTAGTTGGCCTGGCCCGCTCGGATGCGGGCGCCGCGGGGCTCGCGGATGCCGGAGCCGCGGTCCATCGCGGCGATCTGGCCGACCTCGAGTCACTGCGCGACGGCGCCGCGGCAGCGGACGGCGTCATCCACACCGCCTACATCCACGACTTCTCGCAGATGGAGAACGCGGCGCAGACCGACCGCCGGGCGACGGAGGCGCTCGCCGCCGCGCTCGAGGGCTCGGGCCGACCGCTCGTCGTCACTTCCGGGACCGCGCTCGTGGCGCCGGGGCGGCTTGCGACCGAGACCGACACGGCCGCGGGCGGGGGGCACCCTCGCGTTGAGTCAGAGCAGTTTGCGATGGCGCTCGCGTCGCGTGGCGTGCGCCTGTCGATCCTGCGACCGCCCCCGTCGGTGCACGGCAAGGGCGACCACGGGTTCGTTCCGGTGCTGATCGGCATCGCGCGAGCCAAGGGCGTCTCGGCCTACGTCGGCGACGGGAGCAACCGCTGGCCCGCCGTGCATCGGCTCGACGCCGCCCGTCTCTACCGGCTCGCGCTCGAGTCGGCGCCGGCGGGCACGGTCCTGCATGCCGTCGCGGAAGAGGGCGTGCCTACTCGCGAGATCGCCGAGGTGATCGGTCGGCACCTCGATCTCCCGGTCGCATCGATCGACCCCGATGCCGCGAGCGATCACTTCGGATGGATCGGCGCCTTCTTCGCGCTCGACGTTCCGGCGTCCAGCGCGCTGACCCGCGAGCGGACGGGTTGGGAGCCGAGGCAGCCCGGGCTGATCGCCGACCTCGACGCGGGGCACTACTTCCAAGTCGCGGCGGCGGCCTGACCAACCGGCCTGCACGTTGCCAACGGCCGGGGCGGTTCCCGACCGAGATTCTCGGAGTTCCCCTATCAGCCGCTCATGCCGCCGTCGATCGAGAGCGTGTGTGAGCTCACCATCGCGCTCCCGTCGGCGGCCAGGTAGAGCATGCCCTGCGCGATCTCGTCGGTCGTGGTGTGCCGGCCGAGCGGGATCATCGCATCGAATGCCTTGGCCGCCTCTTCCTGGGGGAGACGGGTCGCCCGCATCTCGATGTCGTCCTGGAACGGGGTAGAGGTCGGGCCCGGGTGGATCGTGTTCACCCGGATCCGGCGCGCCGCCAGCTCCTTGGCCGCGGTCCGCATCAGGCCGACCTGCCCGTGCTTGGCCGCGATGTACCCGGACACTCCGGGCGCCCCGATCAGGCCGACGACGCTCGAGGTGATGATGATGCTGCCGCCGTCCCTGACGTGCGGGATCGTGTGCTTGAGGACGAGGAACGCACCGAGGATGTGGACAGCCAGCGTGCGCGAGAACACGTCGGCGGGATAGTCGACGATCGGAGCGACCGCACCGCTGATACCCGCGTTGCTGACCACCACGTCGAATCGCTCGTAGCGGCTCACCCCGTCGGCTACCGCGGTTCGAACGGCTTCCTCGTCGGTCACGTCGGCGACTGAGGACAGCGCCTTGTCGCCCCCAAGCTCGTCGACCGCCGCCGCCAGCCTGGACTCGTCGATCCCGACGAGATGGACCCTCGCGCCTTCGGCGACGAACAACCGCGCCGTCGCGAGTCCGATCCCGCTCTCACCCCCGGTGATGAGGGCGACCTTGTCCTGCAACCGTGCCATGGCCACCTTTCCTCGCTCGATGCTCGGCGTAGTCTGGCAATCTTTGCGCGATGGCGGTGGTGGACGTGCCCACGGTGACGCGCCCGCCCGCGGCGAGCGTCGCGGCGGGACGCCAGGCGCTCGTCGACCGCCTCGGCGAAGACCGCGTGGGCATCGGTGAGGATGTCCTCGCCCAGCACGGGCACGACGAGTCGTTTCACCCCGAGGCCCGCCCCGATGTCGTGGTCTGGCCGCGGAGCGTGGAGGAGGCGGCGGGAATCGTGCGCATCGCGGTCGAGCACCGCTTACCGCTAATCCCATTCGGCGCCGGCACCTCGCTCGAGGGCCACGTCGCCGCGCTGGCCGGCGGCATCAGCGTCGACATGCGCGAGATGGACACGATCGGCAAGCCCTCGATCGAGGACCTCGACGTGACCGTGGGCGCCGGCGTCACCCGGCGCACGCTCGATGCCCGCCTCCATCCCGAGGGAGTGTTCTTCGCGGTCGATCCGGGCGCCGACGCCACGATCGGCGGGATGGTCGCCACCGGCGCGTCCGGGACGATGACCGTGCGCTACGGAGCGATGCGCGAGAACGTGCTCGCGCTGACGATCGTGAACGGCCGCGGCGAGGTGGTGCACACCCGCTCGCGCGCCCGGAAGTCCTCGGCGGGCTATGACCTGACGCGGCTGATGATCGGGTCGGAGGGCACGCTCGGGCTGATCTGCGAGGCCACGCTCCGGCTCCATCCGATCCCACCGGCGACGGCGGCGGCGGCGTGCACGTTCCCGACGGCGCGCGCCGCGGTCGAGTGCGTCACGCAGGTCACGCAGTACGGGATTCCGGTGGCCCGGATCGAGCTCGCCGACGAGCTCCAGATCGAAGCGATCAACCGCCATGACCAGATGTCGTTCACGGTGGCGCCCACGCTGTTCCTCGAGTTCCACGGCGCGTCCGAGGAGGACGTCGCCGCCCAGGCCCGCGAGGCCGGCGAGATCGCCGCCGAGCACGGCGGCAGCGACTTCACCTGGGCCGCGGACGAGCGGGAGCGCCGGCGCATCTGGCACGCGCGCCACCGCGCCTACGACGCGGCGCGGGCGCTTCGGCCGGGCACCGCGGGCCTGACCACCGACGTGTGCGTGCCGATCTCGGCCCTCGCGGACTGCATCGCGGCGGCACAGGCCGACATCGCCGAGCTCGGCCTCACCGCTCCGATCGTCGGCCACGTCGGCGACGGGAACTTCCACACCTCGGTGCTCGTCGATCCAAACGACCCCGAGGACGTGGCCCGGGCCGAGAAATTTCACACCCGGCTGGTCGAGCGCGCGCTCGCGCACGACGGCACGTGCACCGGCGAGCACGGCGTCGGCTACGGCAAGTCCCGCTTCCTGGTCGCCGAACACGGAGCCGCGGCCGTCGAGATGATGCGCGCGATCAAGCGCGCGCTCGATCCCGAGGGGATCTTCAATCCGGGCAAGATCCTCCCGTGACCGAGCCCCGAGCGTGACGGAGGGTTCGGCGTGACCGACGACCTGCTCCAGGCGCTGGCCCGCTACGACTCCCCGACGCTGGCCAACGCGATCGAGACGTTCGACATCCAATCGCGCGACATCGGCTTCGCCGACAATCGCATCAAGTGCGTGTTCCCCGAGCTCGGTCGGATGGTCGGGTACGCGGCCACGGCCACGATCGTCGCCCGCGGCGCTCCCGCGCCGGACTGGGCCGGAGCCGGCAACGACGGGCTGTACGCGTACGTCCGCACGATCCCGGCGCCCCGGGTGGTGGTGGTCAAGGACCTCGACGACCCGCCCGCCCACGGGTCGCTGTGGGGCGAAGTCCACGCGACGATCTTCGGAGCGCTCGGCTGCGTCGGCTGCGTGACCGACGGCTCGGTCCGGGACTTCGACGAGGTGCGGAAGATGGGCTTTCACTTCTTCGCGTCGGGGCCGTCGGTCTCGCACGCATACGTGCGCGTCGAGACGATCGGCGAACCGGTCGTGATCGGCGGGCTCGAGATCGCGCCCGGCGACCTGCTCCATGCCGACCAGCACGGCGTGCTGAAGATCCCGCCGGAGATCGCGCCCGACCTTCCCGCGGCCGCCGACCGGGTCATCGAGACCGAGCAGACGCTGCTGCGATGGGTCCGCTCGGACGAGTTCGATCCCGATCGGCTCGCCGAGATGCGCGCCCGGCACTGAGGCGCGGGGCCCGGCACTGAGGCGCCGGCGCCCGGCACTGACGCGCCGCCCTCAGGCGCCGCCGACAAATCTCATTGAACGGCCGGGGCTACTCCAGCCTGTCGGGAGTCACCCCGGCGTCGAGCATCGCCGCGTACAGGTGCGAGGCGGCCGACGACAGGCTGGGATCGCCGAGGCCTCCGCGCTCGAGCAGCATCGCGAAGTACTCGCGGATGCAGGTCAGCACCGCCTGGGCCTCCTCGGGGCTGAACTCGGCCCTGACCACTCGCGCCTTGGCCGACATCCGTCCCTCACACCGCCGGCTCGAGCAGCTCCGCGCGCTCGCTCTCGGGCGGCGTGCCGTACGCGTACACGAGCAGGTCCTCGTGTCCGTGGTTCGCCGATTGCAGCGCCGTCCCAGGCTCGACGTGGACGAGGCCTCCGGCGGGAACGTCGACGCGCTCGGGCGGATCGCCGAGGTACATCGTCAGCGTCCCGGCGAGCACGACGAACGTCTCCTCCTGGTAGGGGTGGCGGTGGCGGCGGCCCCTGGCGCCCGGCTCGTAGCGCCACAGGTTCGCGCGGGTATGGGCGAACTCCGCTCGCTCGGACAGCTCGGCGACGTGACGCGCGGGCTCGTCGGGCTCGTGGGGACGCGTGATCCATTCGAACTCAGGGGGCGTGAGTACGCGAAAGGCCACGGCCCCCAGACTAGTGCCACACGACTGCCATCGTCAGCCACGGGAGCGGTGCCGGGCTCAAGTACGAGAAGCCTCGGCCGGTAGAGGGGCAGTCAAATCTTTCGCGTGGGCACGGCCTGCGCTCCCCAACCACCGCCGCCATGGAGGGCCGCTGTAATGAGCATCACCGATCAGCTGAACGATTCCCGCGTGGACGGGAACAACAACGAGCCCCGGCTCGTCCTCGACCTTGACCTGACCGAGGCGCATGCACTCCGTGCCTGGCTGCTGGAGACCGAGCTGAACGGCGTCTCCGCGCCCCGACACCAGCCCGATCTCGACGTAGTCGTCGAGGCGCAGCCGCGCCCGGTCCCCGGCGGCTCGGACAGAGCTCACACCGCGGGCCCGCGCAGGTGGATAATTCGTTCAGTCGGGGCTTAACATGATCCCGCGCCACCCGCGGAGCAGGCGGGTGGATTGTGATGACGACGCTGAGCCGACAACCGGGATCGGGCGAGTACCGCATCGAGCTGCTCGAGCGTGCGGAGCTGCTCGACGATCTCGCGGAGGCGCTGGCCGACGCCGCCGACGGCCGTGGCCGGATGGTGCTGCTGGGAGGCGAGGCCGGCGCGGGCAAGACCGCGCTCTTGCGCGAGTTCTGTGGGGACGATCCGCCCGGGCGAGTGCTGTGGGGAGTGTGCGAGCGGCTGTTCACGCCGCGCGCGCTCGGGCCGTTCCTGGATATCGCCGAGAACGCCGGGATGGACCTCGGAGGGTTCGCGCCGAACCGCCGCGTGCCCCACGAGTTCCTCGACGTGCTCGTCGCCGAGCTCAGGCGTGAGTTCCCGACGGTGCTCGTGGTCGAGGACGTCCACTGGGCCGACGAGGGGACGCTCGACGTGGTCAAGCTCCTGGCGCGGCGGATCGGGGAGCTCCCGGCGCTGGCGCTCGTCTCGTTCCGCGACGACCAGCTGACCGCGACCGGCCCGCTGCAGATCGTGCTCGGCGAGCTCGCGGGTACCCGCGTCGCCGAGCGCCGCCACATCGCGCCGCTGTCGCTCGACGCGGTGCGGACGCTGGCCAAGCCGTCGAGAGTGGACGCCGAGGAGCTGTACGAGAAGACCGGCGGCAATCCGTTCTTCGTCACCGAGGCGCTGGCCGCGACCGGGGTGGTGGTACCCGCGACCGTGCGCGACGCCGTGCTCGCGCGAACCGCGCAGCTCGCGGCCGCGCCCCGCCGGCTGCTCGAGGCGGCCGCGGTGGTGCCGGCGCGGACCGAGCTGTGGCTGCTCGAAGCCGTCGGCGGCGAGGACTTCGCGCAGCTGGAAGCCTGCCTGGCCTCCGGGATGCTCATCCACGAGGACGGGGCGGTCGCGTTCCGCCATGAGCTGGCGCGGCTCGCCGTCGAGGACGCGATCGCCCCAGATAGGCGGGTCGGCCTCCACCGCCAGGTGCTCCTGGCGCTGTCGAGAACCGCGCGCGGGCCGGTGGATCCCGCGCGCCTGTCCCACCACGCCGACGCGGCCGGCGATGTCGAGGCGGTGCTCCGCTACGCGCCGGCGGCGGGCGAACGGGCCGCCGGGCTGTGCGTCCATCGCGAGGCCGCCGATCAGTTCGGGCGCGCGCTCAGACACGGCGCGGCGCTGGCGCCAGAGCGCCGGGCCGAGCTGTGGGAACGCCGGTCGTACGAGAGCTATCTGTCCCAGCAGTTCGACGCCGCCGTGGAGGCGCGCAAGGCGGCGCTGGCGCTCCATCAGGAATGCGGCGACCGCGTCCGGGAGGGCGACGATCACCGGTGGCTGTCGCGTCTGGCCTGGTTCGCCGCCGACCGCCCCGCCGCGGTTCGCGAGGGCCGGCGGGCGGTCGAGCTGCTCGAGGCCGAGCCGCCCGGCCGCGAGCTCGCGATGGCGTACAGCAATGCGTCGCAGCTGGCGATGCTCGCCGGCGAGGTCGCCGAGGCGATCGAGTGTGGCGAGCTGGCGATCGGCCTCGCCGAGCGGCTCGGGGAGACCGAGATCCTCGTGCACGCGCTGAACAACGTCGGCGCCGCCGAGGTGTCCGGACGGCTGCGCGGTGGAGTCGAGAAGCTCGAGCGCAGCCTCGCGCTGGCGCTCGAGTGCGGGTACGAGGAGCACGTCGCGCGCGCCTACACGAACCTCGGCGCGGGCCATGTCTGGGCCCGCGAGCATGCGAGCGCCGATCGCAACCTCACGGTCGGGATCGCCTACTGCGCCGAGCACGACCTCGATCCGTGGGGCATCTACATGACCGGCTGGATGGCGCGCCTGAGGTTCGACCAGGGGCGCTGGGAGGAGGCCGCCGACCACGCGGCCGCGGTCCTGCGCGAACCGAACGTCCCCGCGGCGAGCCGGATCACGCCGCTCGCGATCCTCGGCCGGCTGCGAGCCCGCCGGGGCGACCCGCACCCGTTCGAGCTGCTCGACGAGGCGCTCGAGCTCGCGCGCGAGAGCGATGAGCTGCAACGGCTTGCCCCGGTCGCGGTCGCCCGCGCCGAAGCTCACGTGCTGGACGGCAGCGCCGCGTCGGTGGCCGCGGAGACCGACCAGACGCTCGCGCTTGCGATCGCGCTCGACGATCCGTGGGCGGTTGGCGAGCTGTGCGTGTGGCGCCGGCGGGCGGGCATCGCCGACGACGTCGATCCGGGCTCGGTGGCGGCCCCGTTCGCGCTCGAGCTGCGCGGGGTCCCTGGCGCGGCGGCGGACTGCTGGGACGAGCTCGGATGCCCGTACGAGGCGGCGCTCGCGCGCGCCGACAGCGATGCGGCGGCGACGCTCGAGGAAGCGCTCGCGGCGTTCCAGCGTCTCGGCGCGGTACCCGCGACGCGCGCGGTCACCCAGCGATTGCGCAGCGCAGGAGTTCGCCGGATCGCCCGAGGTCCGCGGCGCTCGACGTTGAACAATCCCGGGCAGCTGACCGCTCGCCAGGTCGAGATCGTCCAACTGCTCGCCGACGGCCTCACCAACGCGGAGATCGCGGCACGGCTGTACATCACGCCGAAGACCGTCGCGCACCACGTCTCGGCGGTACTCGGCAAGCTCGGCGTGCGGTCGCGGCGCCAGGCGGCGGCCGAGGCGGCCCGGCTCGGCATGCTCACAAGATAGGCACCGGCGGCGGCCAACTTGGGACTGCGCTGCCGATGTGCGATCGGCCCGGCGCGCCTACCTTGGTCGCATGGTCATGCATCCCTACATCGCAAAGCATCTCGTCGAAACCCGCATCGACGATCTCCGCCGGGCCGCCGCCGGCGCGTCGCCGGACCGGCCGGCGAGCGACGACGACGCGTCGCGCCGGCCGGAAGCGAGAGTCCTACAGCTCACGGTACGGCCGTTCACGCGGCGCAAGCGTGCCTTTGAACAGGCCTCGGGGCCGTGCACCTGAGGACCGATCCGCACGACAACCACAGGAGGACTTACATGAACACCTACGTGATCCTTCGCCGCGACGGCTGGGGAACCGCCGATGATCTCCAGCTCGCCGCCGAGCGGTCGACGGCTGCGGGCGAGCAGATGCCCGACGAGGTCCGCTGGATTCGCAGCTACGTGCTCGAGGAGTCAAGCGGCAGCGTCGGCACGGTCTGCGTCTACCAGGCGACGAGCCCCGAGGCGATCAGGCGTCACGCCGGCAAAGCGGAGCTCCCGGTCAGCGAGATCATCCAGGTCGCCGACACGGTCTTCGTCAGGCCGGACCCCGAACCCGTCGGCGCCTGACAAACGCCCCCCGAATGAGCCCCCGGCAGTCCGGCGGCGGCTGTGGCGGGCCGCCGCCGATGCCGGGCACGAGGGGGGCTTCGCGCCTGTGCGACTAAAGACGTCCTCGATCCGGATTCCTTCCCTGTCGGTTAGGATGCGCGCTCCCCGCCCTCTCCTCCCGCCCGAGATCCGACATCGTCTGCACGCGTGGCACTCGCCGGGCCATCGTTTGAAATCCGAGAAACCGTCGACGGCGACGGCGCACTTCGCGTGGCCCTGATCGGGGAGCTCGACATCGCCGTCGCCGACGCCGTCGAGCAGCGCCTTCGTCAGCACCGCGAGGACGGACGTCCGGTCCGGCTCGACCTCTCCCGGCTCGACTTCATCGACAGCTCCGGTGTGCAGACGGTGGTCCTCGGGCTCAAGCAGGCGCGGCGCAGCGGCCACGAGCTCGAAGTCGACCGGCACGTGAGCTCGTCGGTGGAGCGGCTGATCGACATGATGGGGATCTCCTCGCAGCTCTGGCCCGCGGCCGGCGCGGGGGGCTGAAGCCCGGACCTCGTTTCCCCCTGGGCCCGCGGTTTTGGGCGGGCAATTGCAAGCGTTCCCCCGCCAGAGGGATTCCCCGGCGGCCTGACGAACCCCGCGATTACCCATGCGACGCGCAGAGGAGTTGCGGATGAGCGATTTCGAGAAATCCGGATCCGGGGATCGAGCCGGCCTGACCTACGACGAGCCGGCCAAGCGCCGGTCGCCCGGCACGTTCTTCGCCGACCTCGGTGACCGGCTCTCGCGCGGCTTCAACAGCTTCGACCGTCCCCAGCCGGACGAACAGGAGTGGGAGCCGTACGACGAGGAGCTGGACCAGCCGACCGCCGCCATCGAGACCGTTCCGCCCCCGGAGCCTTCCCGCAAGCGGTTCCCGACCGCATTGCACGGCTACGACCGCGACGCGGTCGAGGACTACATCGACGGGCTCGAGCACGAGATCGGCCAGATGGCGGCACAGCTGTCGGCCCAACGGTCGCCGACGGCCGCGATCGAGGCCGAGCTGGCCCGGGTCGGCGAGGAGACGAGCGCGATCCTCAAGGTCGCCCACGAGCAGGCGGCCGAGATCACGCGGCGCGCGCGCGGCGAGGCCGACCGGTGCGTCGCCGACGCCGCGGCCAACGCGGTCGCGATGACCGAGGACGCGAAGCGAAAGCTGCGTCAACTCGACTCCGAGACCGACGCCGTCTGGGCCGAGCGCATGCGGTTGATCGAGGACGTCCGCAACGTCGCCACCTCGCTGTTCTCGCTCGCCGAAGACGCCTCGGACCGGTTCCCAGAAGACGGTGACAAGGGCTCGTCTCCGAGCGCGAGTGTGCCCGAGCCGAAGGCGGCGCCCGCCCCTGAGCACGCGGCTCCACCGGCACAGGAGGACAAGCCCGCCCCGGCGCGCCCGCCCGGAACACCGCCGCCCGCGACGGCGGCCGCCGCCGCGCCGCGGCCGGTTCCCCCGCCGTCCCCGGTCGCCGCGCAACCGCCGGTCGCTTCCCCGTCGCCGATCGCCGCGCACGATCATCGCGGCGGCCCTTCGCGCTGACGCGACAGCGCTTCTACCCGCGCGTCGTCTCGAACAACTCCGCGCCGAGCTTGGCCTCCGCGTGCAGGCTCGGCGCGAGTCCGTCGCCGACGGCGGCGCGAGCGAGCGCGCTCCCGATCGCCGGGGCGTGCTTGAACAGCCGGTTGCCGGCGAAGATCAGCAGGCCGCCGGCCTCCCAGGCGGCGAACCCGTCCGGGTGCCACGGGAGCTCGGTCACCCAGCAATGGCGCACGTCGACCGGCTCCGGGTGCACGCCGGGCAGTGATCGGCTCACGTAGGCGGTCGTCCGCTCGGCGATCGCGGCGAGGCCGCCGGCTTCGATCAGGCTCCCGTCGTCGTGCACCGGCGTGTCGTCCAGACCGACCGCGTACGCGTCGTTGCCGGGCAGCGGATCGCCGTAGCCTCCGGCCTCGCCGAAGGCCCCGCTCGCGTCGAGCAGGCACGCGAGGCGCGCCGGCGGGTCGCCGCGGACCGCATAGGTCAGACGCACATGAGCGGCCTGGCGGAGCGGCAGCGGCAGGCCGGCGCCGCGCGCCAGTGCGGCGGTTCCGCGGCCGGCGCACAGGACCACGCGCCCGTGCTCGGAGCTCGACCCACCGGTGCGGACCTCGGCGGTCCCGGCGGCCGTGGCCCGGACCGACAGCACCTCGTCGGAGACGATCCGCTCGCGGAGCGCTCCGCTGAGGGCCTCGATGCTCGCCCGCGCGCGGATCACGCCGCCGTCCTCGTCGAGCACCGCGGACTCCTCCCGCGGCGCCAGCAACGCCAGCCGCTCGGCGACCTCGGAGCCGTCGATCTCGCGTGCGCGCACGCCGGCGCGGCGCATCGCCTCGAGCCGCCGCAGCCCGGCGGGACCGAGCGCGACCACGCCGTCGCGCGAGAGCAGCTCCCGGCCGAACCGTTCCTCCCATTCGCGCCACCCGCGCCGCGCTTCACATGCGAACTCCACCAACCGCCGGTCGTCGTGGGCGTGTCGGAAGATCCGCGAGTCCCCGCCGGACTGGCCGTTCCCGGGCATCCCGCGCTCGTACACGGTCACGGTGGCGCCCAGCTCGGTCAGCGCGTACGCGGTCGAAAGCCCGACGATCCCGGCCCCGACCACCCCGACGTCGGCGTCAGCGCTCACCGGCGGTGCGCTCGCCGTCGGTCTTCGACTCGCCGACCAGCGACCGGGGGTACAGCTTCTCCGCCAGCACGACGTTGAGCTGGGCGCCGAGGAGCGTGACCTGGGCCTGGATGTAGAACCACCACAGGATCGTAATCACGGTGGCGAAGTGACCGTAGGTCGACTGCGCGTTCTTGAGGTGGCTCGAGATGATGAACGCCGAGAGCTGCTGGAGGATGAAGAACACGAGCCCGGCGAACACGGCGCCGGGCAGCACCTCCCGCACGGTCACCTCACGCGTCGTGAGGATCATGAACGCGGCCAGGAACAGCCCGAGGTTCGCCACGATGGCGACCACGTAGCCGCCGATCCGGCCGGCCGCGCCGAGATTGACGCCGTTGCTCGCGCTCACGACGAAACCCGAGATGAACGTCGTCAGCACCAGGCCGAGCCCGATCGTCGCGAGGATCCACAGGCTGCGGAGCACCTGCTTGAGCATGCCCGGGCGCTCGTGGTCCGGGACCGCCCACGTGGCGTCGAACGCGAACTGGACGGTGCGCACCACTCCGAGGCCGCTCCACAGTGCGGTCAGCAATCCGAGCACGATCGCCCACCACGAGCCGCTCAGCCCCGTCACGGTCTTCGGGTCCAGCAGCGGAAACAGGGCCGCGATGTGCCCCAGAACGGAGGATTTGTCGCTGCCCGACAGGATCCAACCGAGCAGCGTCACGAGCACGAGCAACAGCGGGAAGATCCCGAAGAACGCCCAGAAGGCGATCATCGTCGCGAGATTCGACGATTTCTCGGCGGAGTACCTCTTGTAGGTGGCGACCGCGATGCTCGTGCGCCGGTGGCGCTTCTGGACGTCGTCCACCCTCTGGAGCACCGACATGGTGAAAGTCGTACCCCAAGCCGCCCGGAATGCAACCCCCCGGCGAGGGGGTTCGGACAGGCTGAATTCGACTGTTCGTCCGCAAGGTGATGGGGTAGGCTCGAATCAAAGTAAGCGAAGGAGGGAAGGCTGAATGGCAGACCGGCAAAACGGCGCACAGTCGCCTGAGCAGCAGGTCCGCGCCCTGTACGAGGAGTCCGAGTCGAGTACGGCCAAGGCATTCGAGGCGCTCGTGAACAAACCGAGCTTCGGGCAGTTGCTCGCATTGAGCGCGGAGAACACGGCGGCGCTGACGCGAATGGCCTTCGACGGCGTCGACCTGCTGTGGCGCAACCTCCGTCTTGCGGGCCGGGCCGACGTCGTCAGGCTGTCGAAGCAGCTGGGCCGCACCGAGGACAAGCTCGAGCGGGTGTTGCAGGAGGTGGAGAGCTTGCGCGACCAAGTCGCGCGCGACCGCGAAGGGGCGGCGTCGTGAGCGTCGCTGATCCGTTCGTGAGCGTGGTGGAGCGGGCCGCGCGGTTCCCCGCCAACGCGCTGGAGTACACGAACATCCTCTTGACCACCGACGACGCGGTGGTCGGCGCCACCGCGCGCGAGGTCGTGTGGACCCACCGGCAGACGACGCTGTACCGGTACCGGTCCTCGAACCGCCGCTACGAGGTGCCGCTGCTGCTCGTGTTCGCGTTGATCAACCGGCCGGAGATCTTCGATTTGCGCCCCGGCTCATCGCTGGTCGAGTTCTTGATCGCCGAGGGGTTCGACGTGTTTCTCGTCGACTGGGGCTATCCCGACGAAGAGGACGCCGACATGGGGCTCGACGAGTACGTGTGCGACGAGCTCGAGTGGGCCGTGCGCGAGACGCTGCGGGCGAGCGGCGCTGAGGAGCTGTCGCTGATGGGCTGGTGCATCGGGGCCACGCTGTGCGCGATGTACTGCGGCCTCGACCGCGGCGACGAGCGGTCGCCCGTGAAGAATCTGGCGCTGCTGACGATGCCGATCGACGGGCGTCGGTCGACGTACGCCAACTGGGTCGCGGACGAGGACTTCGACGTCGACGGCGTGAGCGAGCTCTGGGCATCGGTCCCCGGCGGGGCGATCGACTTCGCCAACAAGATGATGAAGCCGGTCACGAACTTCTGGACCACCTACCGCCGCCTGTGGGAGGGGGTCCAGGAGGGGACCGCGCGGCGCGACGCATATCAGTCGATGGCCAAGTGGGTGGCTGACAACCCGCCGTTCGCCGGTAAGGCTTGGAGGCAGTGGATCCGCCTCATGTACCGAGACGCCGGGCTGCTGCGTGGGACCGTGCGGCTGAGGGGCAAGCTGGTCGACCTTCGCCGGATCGATCAGAGCGTGCTGGTGATCACCGCCGGCGCCGACCACATCGCGCCCCGTCCGGGCACGATGCCGATCTTCGATCTGATCGCGAGCGAGGACGTCGAGCACTTCGACCGTCCGGGCGGTCACATCGGCCTGGTCGCCGGCTCGGCGGCGCGCAACGAGCTCTGGCCGGGGATCGCGGAGTGGCTGGCGGAGCGCTCCGCCGGCTGAGGGGCCCTGACAACTGAAACCAAGAGGCGAGAGGATTTCATGAGTACTGAAACTGGCACTGAGTGGACCGCATCGTCCGACACCGTCGTTCCCATCGGCGAGTCGTTCCCTGCCGGCCATCGCCGGCCCCGCATGACCGGACGCGTGGTGTTCGTGACCGGCGGCACGCGTGGGATCGGGGCGGCGATCAGCCGCAGCTTCGCCGAGCAGGGCGCGGTGGTCGCCGCGGGGTACGGCCGCGATCGCGAGCAGGCCGAGGGGCTGCTGAAGCAGCTCGAGGAGAACGACGTGACCGCGAGCATCCACCAGGGCAACATCGGGTCGGCGGAGGATTGTCGGCGCACGGTAGGCGAGGTGATCGAGCGCCACGGCCGGATCGACGTGCTCGTCAACAACGCCGGCATCACGATCGACAAGACCGTGCTCAAGCTGACCGACGAGGACTGGTACAAGGTGCTGGCGGTCAACCTGTCGGGCGCGTTCTTCATGAGCCAGGCGGTGATGCCGCATATGCTCGAGCGGGGCTCGGGCCGGATCATCAACATCTCGTCGATCATCGGCTCGACCGGGAACATCGGCCAGACCAACTACGCGGCGTCGAAGTCGGGCCTGTTCGGACTGACGAAGTCGCTCGCCCGGGAGGCGTGCTTCCAGCTCGCGCGCGCCGACAAGCTCAGCGAGGACTCGATCGGGCTTACCGTCAACGCGGTGGCGCCAGGGTTCATCGCCACCGAGATGCTCCAGTCGATGCCCGAGAAGGCGCAGGAGCGGGTCAAGTCCCAGATCCCGGTCGGGCGGTTCGGTCGTCCCGATGACGTGGCCCGCGTCGTGCACTTCCTGGCCTCGGACTACTCGTCGTTCATCACCGGCGCGGTGTACGACGTCAACGGCGGCCAAGATATGTGAGGTGCAGCCTCCCCACTAGCGTTGTCGCGGGCGGTCTCGGCCGATGCTGGGCCGCTTCGCGGCGTCCGTGGGGCCGTGAGGCCCGTCCGGTCAGGGGACGCTGGTCAGGACCCAGGCGGGGTTGAGGCCGGGCCGGGGGAGGGGTGGACGGGCAGGACCAGCGGGGGCCGGGGCGTCTGGTTGAAGTTGAAATCGCCCGTGAGGTTGCCGAGGATCGGGTCGTCCTCGCGGACGTCGGGCCGGGGGTCGGGGCGGCCGTCGGTGGCGGGATCGAGCCGCGCTGAGTTGATGAAGTCGTCTTCGATGAACTTCGTGTAGGCGTCGAAGCTGAGGATCTGGTGGTCGATGTAGCCCTGCTTGGCGTACGGGCTGATCACGATCCCGGGGACGCGGAGGCCGAAGCCGTTGCGGTCGACGACCGGCGGTACGACGTGGTCGTAGAAGCCGCCCCAGTCATCCCAGGCGAGGAAGATCGCGGTGCTGTCCCAGTCGGGGCTGTTCATGATCGCGTTGATGAGGCCGGTGACGTAGGTCTGGCCGGCGCTGACGAGCGCCGGCGGGTGCTCTGAGACGGTGCCGTTCGGGTCGATCCAGGAGACCGCGGGCAGGGTCCCGTTCTTGGCCGCGGTGAAGAAGTTCGAGAGCGTCTGGATGTTGCCGAGCTGGTTGTCCTGGGTGACGTCGGTGAACGACGGCAGCGGATTCCAGATGCCGGGCGTCTGCGGGCCCTGCTGGACCGGCGCGCACGTCATCGAGGCGTCGTTCTCGCAGTCGGGCTCGGTGCCCTGGAAGACGTAGTAGGCCCACGGGACGTTCTGCTGATGGAGCAGGTACGTGATGTCGGTCCAGGCGTAGAGAAGCTGCCCGTTGTTCGGGGTCGAGAAGTTGGTGTTCAGCGTCGAATCGGGGTTGGGGTTCTGGGCGTCGCCCCGGCAGGACGACGGGTCTAACGGGTTCGTACAGAACGCCGACCACTCGGACACCATGTACAGGTGGGCGGGGAGGCTCCAGGAGTCGTTGGGCTCGAACATGTGGTCCTGGAGCACGTACTGCTCGGCGTACGTCCAGTAGTTGGGGATCTCGCGGGCGTCGTGATAGCCCATCACGTCGACGCACGCGGGCAGGCTCCCCGTCATGTGGCTGTTCTCGGTGCACGGGCTGCAGTTCGGGTCCTGTGAGCTGCAGCCCATCCCGTTCTCGGCCTGGGCGACGAATCCGTCCATCCGGCCGCTGTCGATGTCGGCGAGGGCATTGCCCATCGAGTGCGGTCCGCCGTAGTTGACGTCGGATGGGTCATGGAACGGGGGCACGCATGAGCCGTTGTCCGGATCGGGGACGCACACGCCGGCAGGGATCCCCTCGGCGCCGGGGTAGGTGCCGAAGTAGCTGTCGAACGAGCGGTTCTCCTGCATGATGATCACGACGTGCCGGATCTTGTGGATCCCGGTCAGCGGCGCGATCTTGATCTTCAGCGTGCCCGAGGCGGCGCCGAGGTTCTGAACCGAGGTCCGGACCATCGCCCGCCACTGCTCGGTGCGGCCCGTGGTGAACGCGTGCGCGACCGAGAAGGCCCCCCCGCGCGCCGTCTTGGGCCGGGAGACGGTCACCCAGCGCGGGCCGACGCGGCGCTGGAGCGACACGACTTCGCCGGTTCGGCCGGGCGCGAGCTGGCCGCTCAGCGTCTCGACGTCGCCGGCGACGGCAAACGTCGCCGTGCTCGCCAGCGTGACGGTCGGGCGGACCTGCTCGACGACGGTCCGGCTCTCGAGCCCGCGCGCGGTCACCAGCCAGTCGCGGTTCGTCGCGACCGACCCTGGAGTCATCACGAAGCTGTACGTGCCGGCGGCGTTGGTGAACGTCCGGGCGACGGGGCTGAACGCGCGCTGAGCCGGATAGCGGCGCCACAACTCGATCGCGATGCCGCACCGGTTGACCCCCTTGCGGACGCCGACGAGCCGGCCGAAGACCAACACCTGGCGCCCGGCGGTCGCGGGGTTCGGCGCCGCGTAGACCGTCACGGCCCTCGCGAGCGGAAGCCGGCGGGCCTTCGATGGCTTACAGGTGGGGGCGACCGCCCCCGGTGATTGGCCGCTCGATATCGGTGCGAGCGCCACGATCGCCCCCGCGAGGGAGATGACGACAACCGTGGCGATCAGAACGGATAAGCGGCGCAGCGGCATCCCCCCGCATGAGCTGGACGAGCTGATTAAAGCGCTAACCCGGTCGGACGCCTCGAGTTGCGATCGAGTGCTTGGGAAGAAGGTCTGAATAATTGCGACCTTCTTCCCAAGGCGCGGTGGATCGGGCGACAGGTGGATCGGGCGACAGGTGGACCGGGCGACAGGTGGATCGGGCGACAAGGTCCTACGGATCGATGTCGATCACCGCCACGGTGATGTTGTCGTGGCCGCCGCGCTCGTTAGCCACATCGGCGAGCGCGTGGGCGACCGCGACCGGCGCCGACCCGGCGGGCAACCCCACGATCAGGCCGTGGAGCTCGCCGGGGCTGGGCGCGTAGTTCCACAGCCCGTCGGTGCAGAGCACCAGGCGGCCCGGACGCTCCGGGCGCAAAGACACGGTTCGCGGCGGCCGCTCGGGGGCGTCGGGACCGACCCAGTGCGTGATCGAGTGCAGGAACGGGCTCTTGGCCGCCTGCTCGGGCGTGAGCAGGCCCTTGGCGATCCCCTCCTCCGCGAACGAGTCGTCGATCGTGAGCTGACGGGCCTGTTCGCGATCGAACCAGTAGGCCCGGCTGTCGCCGACCCAGCCGACCGTGATGTCGCCGCGCCGGCACACCGCCGAGACGAGCGTGCAAGATGGGTCCACGTGCTTGGAGCGCGTCGTCCACTCGACCTGAACCACGGCCTCCACGGCAGCCTGAATCGCGTCGACGATCGCCCGGCTCGCGTCCTTGTCGGGATCGGACACGGCCTGCCCGAGGACGGCGCCGGCGGCCATGGCGGCGTCCCGCGCAGCGACGTTGCCGGCGCTCGCGGATGAGATCCCGTCGCACACGACGACGGCCACGTTCCGATCGCCGGCCACCTGGAGGTGGAACGAATCCTCGTTGCGGTGGTACACGAGGCCCTGATCGCTGACGGCGGCCGCGATCGTGAGGTCGAGCTCGACCCGGGTGGCGGGGCCGTCGGTCTCGTGCTCCTCCTCGACCCGGGCGCCGCATCGCTCACAGAACACGTCCCCGGCGTGCAGCCGGGCGCCGCACGAGGGGCAAGAAAGGCCGGCCTGAGTGCTCACGTCCACGTCCTCTGTGCTCACGTCAACTCCTCGGTGCTCATGTCCATGTCCTTGGTCGAACTTGGTTGGCGCGGTCGACGAGCTCGATCCGCTCCGAACTGCTGCCCGCCCACCGGGCGAGCTCCCTATAGGAACGCTCGACCGCGAACCGCAGGTCTCGCTCCAGGAACCGGTAGCCGAGCAGGCTGTCGCGCCCATCGTCGAACGCCCCTCCCCGCTCGACGAGCGCCAGCGCCGACTCCAGCACCTCGGCCTGCAGCCGCACGCGTTGCTCCCCTCTGACCGGAAGTGTCTGCAGAACCGAGCCGGCGACCAGCAGGTCGTCGGCGGTGGCGGCTGCCGCTCCGTTGCCGGCGGCCAGGCAGCGAATCCGAGCGCTCTGCGCTTCCACGTAAGCGCTCGAGGAGTCGGGAACCCGCTCGTAGGCGGCGAGCGCGCCCGCCCGCTCGCCGGCCGCAAGCCGGCAGCGCGCGAGGCCGAACGTCGCGGCGGTGAAAGCTGGGTCGGTGCGCGACACGATCTCGTACCAGCCGGCCGCTTCGGCGGTTTCGCCCGCCCCTTCGCACGCGAATCCGAGCGCGAGCTTGGGCGCGAGCTCGCCGGGAAGCGCGTGATAGATGGTCTTGAAGCTCTCCCGCGCGAGGGGTTCGCGCTCGCGCGCCAACTCGGCGACGCCGCGATACCAGGCGACCCGCCACTCCCAGCGATCGATCGCCTCGACCTCGGCCAGCGCCTCCTCGACGGAATCCCAGTCGCCGACCTCGATCAGGTCGGCCGCCAGACGGAGCACGACCTCGACGGTCTGGTCCGGCGCCGCCCGCAGGTCCGCGATCATCTGCTGCGGGTCGGTCGAGGTGATCGTGGCCAGATAGGCGGCGGCCGGGTCGTCGCGGTCGACCAGCGGACGCGGAAGCACACGCCAGTCGGGGCGCTCGTTGTCGCCGAGCACCGGGCCGGTGAAGAGCTTGCTCGTCGCCGGCACCGTGCGCCCCTCCTGATCGCTGACGACTTCCCGCAGCACGCCGTAGAGCTGGTCGGCCATCTCCTCGGCCGACTGGAAGCGGTCATCGGGATCGGCCGCGGTGCCCGTCAACAGGAGCTGATACAGCGGGTCGTAGCGCTCGAGCACCGGAACCGACTCCTGCGAGGGAAGCGTGAAGCGGAAGTTGGTCTGGTATCCGCGGAAGTCGAAGCACAGCACCGCGAGCGTCCGGGCTACCGTGAACAGGTCCGACACGATCGACGGGCGCGAGGAGGCGATCTCGGGCGCCTGGTAGCCGACGGTGCCGAACACCGACGCGGACGGACCGTCCATCCGGTACACGCCGCCGAGGTCGATCAGCTTGAGCGAGTGCTGGGTCTGGATGACGTTGTCGATCTTGAAGTCGCAGAACAGCAGCCCGAGCCCGTGGAGGTAGCCGAGCGCGGGCAGGATCTCGAGCATGTAGGCGATCGCCGTCGCCGGTGGGAGCGGGTCGGGCTCGCCGCCGTTAGCGTCGCAGCGGGAGGTGAGGATCTGCTTGAGGCTGCGGCCGCCCACGTACTCCATGACGATGTAGCCGGAGCTCTCGTGCTGGACGAAGTTGAAGATCTTCACGATGTTCGGGTGCTCGACCTCGGCCAGGAAGCGGCGCTCGGCCAGCGCTGCGGCCATCGCGTCGTCGTCGCTCGAGTTGAGCAGCCCCTTGAGCACCACCCAGCGGTCGGACACATTGCGGTCCCGGGCGAGGTAGATCCAACCCATTCCGCCGTGGGCGACGGCGCCGGCCACCTCATACTGCCCCGCGACGACGACGCCGGCGCCGAGTTGGGGCTCGAACGAGAACCGCGTCCCGCACTTCCGGCAGAACCCCGACGTACGGCCGGGCGCCCCGTCCCGGCCGCGCCCGACCGGTTCGTCGCACCGGGAGCAGAAGCGGCGGCTCTCGGGCACGACCGCGGCCGTCCCGAGCACCGCGTCGGCCGGGTCGCGGAACGGCACCGACTCGATCTCGACCAGCCCGGCGCCGAGGTGCGCCCGCGCGCTGCCTCGTGTCCGGCGGGTCGTCCCCCGCCGTGAGGAGCCGAGCGTCGACGCGGTCGGCTCGTCTGTAGGGTCCTCGCGGCTCATCTCAACCGTCGTACCGCGCCTTGGGAGGGGACTGGACGCCGAACTCGGCAGGGGGGAGCCAATGCGCGTAGATCCGCTGCCATGTTCCGTCGCGCTCGAGCTTGGCCAGCACTCCATTGACGAAACGCACGAAGTCCGGGTGGGCTTTGTTGATCGCCATCCCGTAGGGCACGACATTGCCGATGCTCGGCCCGACGATCTTGGTGTTGTCGGGGTCCTGCGCCTCGAGTCCAAGCAGGATCGAGGAATCGGTGGAGATCCCTTTGACCCGCCCTTGCTGAAGGGCCACCAGGCAGTCGATCGCCTGAGGCATGCCGACGGGGACCGGGCGACCACTTTCGGGCATGGCGTCCATGACCTGGATCGGCTGCGAGCCCGCCGCCGCGCACACGCGCTGGTGGGCGAGTCCGTCGATGCTCGTGACGCTCGATCCCGCCGGCACCAGGAGCCGCTGCTGGGCGACGTAGTACACGCTCGAGAAGTTGACCAGCGTGCGCCGGTAGCAGTTGATCGTGATCGCGTCGACGGCGATGTCGACCTTGTTCTGCTGGACGAACGGGAGTCGCTGCGGCACGAGCAGCGCGACGAACCGGACCGCGTTGGGGTTGTTGAAGATCGCCTTGGCCAGCTCATGGACGAGGTCGATCTCGAAGCCCTCGATGTTGCCGGTCGCCGGGTTCAGGTAGCCGAATTTGTAGACGCCCGGGTCGACGCCGGCGACGAGATAGCCCTGCTTGTGGATCTTGGCCATGAAGCTCCCGGCGGGCATGTGATTCGGCGCGGGCAGGGTCGCCGGAGGGCGCAGGCTCGCCTCGACGTTATTGCACTTCACGGTTGGTTCGCTGGGCGACGGAGGGGCCTGCGCGACCGGGGTGGCGAGCGCGCTCAGGGTCAGCTGCAACGCGTGGTCCGAGCTCGCGCCGCAGCCGCAGAGCGCAACCGCGACGAGCGCGAGTCCGAGAAGGTGGCCGAGCGGGCGTTTCATCGGTACTCGTTGATCCTCCGCCGGAGCCCGACCAGCATCAGCACCGTGGCGAGCGCGGTGATCAGCGGGATCGCGAGCGCCAGCCCGGTGAGCGAGGAGGTGGCGTCGACCGCCGCCCGCGTGAACCGTGCCTGCGCCGCGTCGATCTGCTGGGCGAGGTCGTGGCTCATCCGCTCGGAGATGACCGATGCCTGTGGCGCAAGCCTGATCGCGGCCTTGAGCTGGCCGCGGTTCTCGAGCCGGGTGAGCTGGTGGGCCTTCGCCTGGTACGCGGCGTAGTCGCCGTCGAACCGATGAGCGGCGGCGGTCGTCCCGGATCGCCGCGCAAGCACCGAGATCTCGGCGATCAGGCCGCCGGGGCGATCGAGTACGCCGCTCACCTTGGCGAAATCGAGCGGGTCGATCACGTCGGTGCCGCGGTTGACGAGCTCAAGGCTGAGATCGCCCTGGGCGCGCGAGAGAAGGACGCCGGCCGCCGACAGCGCCTCGACCGGGTCCGAGCCGCCCCGCTGCGCGGTACCGAGCGAGCTTTGCGCGTTCAGGAGACCCGCGATTCCCCAGATCGAGACGGCTGCCACCGCGACAGTCGCCACCACCATCGGAACGTTGAAGATCCTTCTGCTGATCCGCGTCACGTACGCCTGAGCCAGCAGGAGCAGGACCAGCGCGACGGCGCTCGCGGCCGCGAACGTGACCAGCGCCGAAGTCGCGGTCCCCGTGCGGTAGTCGCCGCTGAGACGGTCGGCCTCGATCGTGTAGAGATGATCCGCTGCCGGAAGCAGGGGCGAGGTCATCAGCGACGCCGCCTGCCGCAGGTACGCGGCGCCAATCGGAAACCCCAAGCGGTTGTACGCCCGCGCGGTCTCGATCAGCCCGCTGTACGTGGGAAGCTCGCCGGCGATAGTGCCGAGCGCGGCGCGCGCGTTTGCCGCCGTGCCCGCCTCGCGCGGCAACGTCGACAGCGCGCTCGAGGCGACCGCCAGGTCGTCCAGGTACCGCCGCCGCTTCTGCACCGTCTCGAGGCCGCCGGACAGCAGCCCGGTGGCCACGGTCGCGTTCGCGTCCGACAGCGCCGCGTACAGGTTCTTGGCCTGTACGAGGAGCGGCTCGGTCTGGCTGCGGGCGGCCTGGGCGGCGCGCTCGCGGGACTGCTCGGCGCCGGTGGCGATCGCGCCGAACAGCACGGCGCCGACGACGACCAGGATCGAGACCAGGGCGAGCCGCCCCGGCGTGGTCGCGAGGCGGTCGCGGACCCACACGGGCGCGGCACCGATGCGCACGCCTCGACGGCGGCGTGTGCGCGCCGGTGCGACCCCGGTCCCGAGAGCTTCGATCGCCCGACCCCATTTCTCGTCGTGGCTGCTGGCGCTATTTAACTACTACGGATGTACCGCGACCAGCCCCACGGCGAGTAGGACCAGCGCGATCCACATGGCTCGCAGCGCCCCCTCGAGCGGCGCCGCCAGTCCCGCTCGGGTCAGCTCGACGACCTCGCCGTCGCGCAGGTGCTGGCGGCCCGCCACCTCGGTGGTGTTGCGCCGCAGCCGGCGCACCGGCGTGCTCAACTGCCGCTGGGCGACGCTCAAGAGGCAACACGCGGCCGCCACCAGCACCCCGGCCGGGCGGACCGTGAGCGCGTTCACGAAATAGCCCGTGAACGCCGGGAATCCGCCCCACGCGAGCGCGAACCAGGTGTCGGTGTGGAAGCGGCCGCCGGCGAGCTCGAGGTTGTAGGCGGGCACGAGCAGCCCCCCGGCGAGCACCAGCGGTACGAGCAGCGGCGAGACCAGGATGATCCCGGCAATGCCGATCCCGAGCGCCCCGGCGAGGCCGATCACCGCCAGCGCGATCAGCGTGGGGCGGGTCAGCCGGGTTCCGAGCGGGTGTCCGTGCAGCTCGTCGAGCGCGTGCGCGCTGATCCCGACCGCGAGGAAGAACGCCCCGAGTGCCGCGGCCAGCCGGTTCGCGTAGATGTGTGGCGCGGCCGCCGCCCCCAGTGCGACGTAGCTCAAGTGCCAGGCCGTGTACGGCGGGTGCAGGAGCGTGACCAGATCGCGCCAGCCGCCCGATCTCAGCGCGTAGAACGCCGGGCGGTCGAACAAGGCGCCGGCGGAGCCGCCGCCGTCGTCTCCCACTTCACCCGGCGCGCTCGCCACGCCCGTTCCTGACCCCCCACATCACCAGGCCCGCCCCGAAGCTCAGACTTCGTTGTTCCACATCCTCTATCCCGGATCGGGTCCACAGTCCCGCCAGGTCGGGCTCCTGTGCGTGCAGCTCCTCGATGTTCGGGCCGAGGAAACGGCCGACCTCGAACCAAGCCGGGGACACCGCGCGGCCGATCAGCGGGAGCCCGATGCGCGTGTGAACCCGCCACGCGGCGCGCAGCGGCGGCGAAGCCGGAACGCCGAACTCGACCATTCCGATCCTCGCGTCAGGTTTGACCACGCGGGCGAGCTCGCGCATCGTCGCCGCGCGGTCATCGACGTAGCGGAGCAGGTACGTGAACGTGAGCGCGTCGAATTCGCCATCGGCGAACGGGAGCGTCTCGGCCTCGCCTTGAACGAACGTCACGCGACTTTCCAGCTCGGGGCGCTCGCTCAGGTGCCGGCGGGCCACGCTCAGCATGTCCTCGCTCTGGTCGAGCCCGACGACGTCGCACCCGCGCTGCGCCAGCGCGAACGCGACCAGCCCGGTGCCGGTGGCGACGTCGAGCACGCGCTGACCGGGGAGCGGATTGATCTGATCGACGAGCGTGGCGCGCCAGCGTGGATCCTGACCGAAGCTGAGCACCGCGCCCATCCAGTCGTACGCGCGCGGGAGACCGGCGAACAGCTCGAGCGCGTGCCGCTTGCGCGGGGACGGCGACGTTTGGGCGGACGCGGCCACCGTCGGCTTAGGGTATGCGTTCGAGCGTTCCAAGCAATCTCTCCGCGAGGCGGCTATAGCGTCTCCCGGTGTCGGGCGTACGCGCTGCGCGGGCGATGACCTCGCGCGTGCCGACGATCACGGTGGCGAGCTTGGCACGGGTCACGGCGGTGTAGAGCATCTCGCGGCGCAGGAAGAACGCGCCGGCCGCCGGGTGAGCGACGATCACCGCCACCGGCAACTCGATTCCTTGCCCGCGGTGGACCGAGCACGCGTACGCCAGCTGGAGACGGTCGGCCTGCTCGGGCGGGAGGCGGAAGATCGCGCCCTCGTCCGCGCCGAGGATCAGCGCCGCGTCGTCGGCGCGTCCGTCCGCGGGATCGTCGGCGTCCGGATCCGAGCCGGTTTCGTCGGCATCCGGGTCCGAGCCGGTTTCGTCGAGGAGCCGCAGCAGCGTCCCGTTCATGAGCCCGAGATCGTGCAGGTTGCGCCCGGTCATCATCAGCTTGTCGCCGATCCGCAGGCGCCCGCCACGGACCGGCCGGCCCTCGGGGTTGAGCCTGTCCCGGAGCGTGGCGTTCAGCGCGTCGATCCCGATGTCACCGCGGTAAACCGGCGCGAACACCTGGATGTCGCGGACCGGATCGACACCGTAGTGGGCGGGAAGCCGCTCGGACACGAGCGACGCGATCTCCTCGAGCGCGGCGGCGGCGCTGCGCCGCTCGATCAGGAACAGATCGCGGCGCATCTGCTCGGCCGGCGCGAAACTCGGCGTCTCGCCGCGACGGATCGCGTGCGCGCCCTGGACGATCATGCTCCCGGCGGCCTGGCGGAAGATGTGGGTCAGCCTCGTCGCCGGCACCGAGCCCGAGGCGACCAGCTCGGCGAACGGCTTACCGGCGCCGACGGGGGCGAGCTGATCGGCGTCGCCGACGAGCACGACGTGCGCGCCCGCGCCGACCGCGCGCAGCAGCGTCACGAGCAGCTCGAGGTTCGCCATCGAGGTCTCGTCGACGATCAGCAGGTCGCAGCCCACCGGATCGTGCTCGTCGTGCGTCGGTCCCTCGCCGGGAATCCAGCCGAGCGCCGAGTGGACGGTGGTGGCGCGCATCCCGCTCGCCTCGTGCATCCGGATCGCGGCGCGACCGGTCGGAGCGACCAGCAGCACGCGCGCGCCCTGACCCGCCGCGACCGCGGCGATCGTCTTGATCGACGCCGTCTTGCCGGTCCCGGGGCCGCCGGTGATCAGCGACAGGCGGTGGGTGAACGTGTTGTGGACGCCGCTGCGCTGTTCGGGCGTGAGCGTGGAGGCCGGGTCGATCACCGGGTCGCGCAGGCGATCTGCGGGTGACGCGTCGACGAGCTCCTGGACGCGCTCGGCCAACTCCGCCTCGAGCTCGGCGGTCTCGGTCCGGTAGATCCACTGCTCGTCGCGAACGAGATCGCCGGCGTCGACGAAGCTGTCGAGGACCGACTCGGTCGCCGGCGGCGAGCCGAGCAGGTCGGTCGCGGCGGACAGCAGCAAGTCGGCCGGCATGCACGTGCTGCCGCCGCGTTCGGCCTCGGACAGGACGTGCAGCAAGGCCGCACGCGTGCGGCCGGGACTGTCGGGCCCGACCCCGAGCCGCCGCGCGATCCGGTCGGCGGTGAGGAAGCCCACCCCGAAGACGCTTGTCAGCTCGTACGGCCGCTCGCTCACGATCCGATGCGCCGAGGGGCCGTAAGCCTTCTCGATCGGCGCCACGAGCCGGGCGAGCCCATCGGGCGCGAGCAGCAGGTGCAGCCGGCGCGTGACCCGCAGCTTCTCCCACGACCGAGTCGCCTCGGCGACCTTGCCGCGCCGGATCCCGGCCGCGGTGAACGCCGCGTGCGGATCCCGGTCGATCACGTCGAACACCGCCCCGGCACCATAGCTCTCGACGAGCGCGGTCGCGCGCTTGACGCCGACGTGCTTGACCCGGAGCAGGTAGGCGATCGCCGTCGGGGCGTCGGCGTCGGTCGGCGGGAGCGGCGTCGCCTCGCTCACCTTGACCTGCGGTCCGTAGCGGCTGTCCTGCACCGACGTCCCGACCACGTGGGCGCGCTCGCCGTCCTCGAGATGGACGAGCGGGCCGACGAGCACGATCGGCGTCCCGTCGTCCTCGGTGGCCTCGACGACCGCCCATCCGCTGTCGGCGCTGGCGAAGCGGGTGCGGCGAACGGTGACGTCGGCGTCGAAGGCGCTCACGCGCCTGACATTAGACCCGGGGAGGGCGGAAGCCGGCGTTTGTTGCAAACACGTGACCCGGGTCAGCTCGTCTTCGAGCCGCGCGAGCTCGTCGCGCCGCCCAATCAGCTGGGGTCCCGCGCGTGACGCCGGCAAGGCCCGAGCATCGTCGTCGGCGGGACCGGACGAGTCAAGCGGCGCGCGGTCGCAGCCGGAAGGTGGCGATCTCGCCGGGACCCAGTGCGAGGGCTCGCCCGATTGCGGTCTCGTCGAGACGGGCCCCGGAGATGTCGAACGCGCCGGCAACCTTGATGCTCACCGGCGAGGCGGTCGGGTTGTAGCAGCGGAGGATCAACCCGTCGCCGTCCTCGGCGCCCTTCAGACACGAGAACACGACGTCGCCCTCGATGTTCACCGGGGGGTCGAAGCGGACCGGTTGAGGCGTGACGAGAAAGCCGTAGCGGTAGTCCTGCGATGCGCGGAGCAGCTCGGCGTCGTCGAACTCGTCGGCGCCGGGCACGAGCGCGTACTCGAGGACGTGGCGGCCGAGGCACTGGCCGTCGGGCGTCTGGGTGGGCGGGCCGGCGCACACCGGGCGGGTCGCGATCTCGCCGCCGCGGCGCGAGATCATGCCAACGCCGCGCAGCAGCGTGAGGCAGCTGCCGTCCGGGGCAGCTTCCACGCGCAGTCGGTCGCTCTCGATCGCGGTGCCGTGGTGTGGGTGCTGGTCGGCGTCCGCCGCCTTCGGGGTCGGCGCGACGGGGCGGGCGCTGAAACCGTCGAGCTCGATCACCGCCGGCTCCATCCCGGGGCGCTCGACGACGCCGCGCCGGCGGTAGGGCAGGAGGTTGACGGCACCTGCGGTCGCGCCGTCGTCGTCCGCATTCACTGCAAACGCGCCGAGCGCCCTTCGCTGCAGCTGCAAGATCGTCCGCTCGAGCCGCTCGTAGCGGACGAGCATGTCGCGGTGGACCTCGTCGCAGGAGCAGCCGCAGATCGAGTCGTGCGGGTGGTTCTCAAGGAGCCGGCGCCACGCGAGCCTGAAGTCGAGGACCGGAAACCGCTCGCCGGTGTGGAGCGTGCGCAGGGCGCCGAGCGTCTCGACCTCGAGCAGCCGCCGCTCTGCACGCTCGTTGGCCCGCTTGATGTACAGGCGAGCGGAGTTGACTCCGCGGAGGACGTTCTGCAAACGGCTGCCGAGCAGCTCGCCCGTGTGTGCCGGCAGGTTGTCCGAGTCCACGGCGGCGACGTAATCCGAGTAGCGGGCGATCGTGAAGCTCGTGCCCGGCAGCCGGCGCTCGAGCTCTGAGCACAGCGCGGGCAGGTCGCGCCGGATGCGCCGGTGGTCCTCGCCGTCGCACAGCAGCACCTCGTCCACGCGGACGCGCTGCAATGCCTGGCCGAATCGCTCGGCGATGTACTCGAGCCGCGCCTGCGCGTCATCGCCGGAAACGTTGAAGTTGCTGTACGACGGCAGCTGCTGGAACGCGCGGACCTCGCTGCCGTCGGGCGAGCGCCACCGGAACACCACGCCGACATCGTCGATCTCATCGCCGAGACCGCGCGAGAAGATGAAGCTGTCGATCCCGAACCCGGCGAGGATCTGAGGGAGCTGGAGCGGATGGCCGAAGCTGTCGGGCATGTAGCCGACCGGCGCCGGCTCGGCGCCGAAGCGACCTCGTCGACGACCGACGCGAGCCGGAGCTGGAAGTCCTCGAACGGCACGTACCACTCGCGGTCCCAGTGGGTGTGGGGCACGACGAAGAAGCGGCGCAGCCCGGCGAGGGCAGTGTCCGTCGCTTGTTCGGTCGCCACGACGGGCGAGCCTACCGGCGTTCGGCCAGGCGGACCGCCGCCTCGATCCCGTCGCTCCCGATCAGGTTCCCAAACGTGCTCACGAGCGGCCGGACCGCGGCCACCCCGACCCTGCCCTGCATGCCGATCGCCTCGACGCGCGCCTCGGAACGAAGCGCCGCGCGGCCGCCCGGGGCGTGCTCGATCCAGCTCGCGAACAGGACTTTCGCCGTGCCCCCGGTCGACCACTCGCCGAACTCCTCGGGGTCGGTCAGGCGCGGGTAGTCGCGCCGGAGCGTCCAGATCCGCCCGACGAGGCCCGAAACCAGGGCGCGTCCTTCGTCGTCGCTCAGGACGAGGAAGGGCGGGGCGCGGAACATCTCGTCGAAGGTGAGGTCGGGCGCGAGGCCGGGAATCCGCCAGCGGACGAGCCGGCCGAGCATGCGGGTGTCGGCGAGGCGGACGGTGCGGGCCGCCTCCCAGAGGCGGTCAGCCGTCGCATCGCTCTCACGCCGGTGGGCTACGCGCATCGATGGCTTCGCGAGCCATTGGTCAAGGTCGGGCATCACGGGGTCTGGGATGTAAGTCGCACTATGTCCGACAAACTTCCCAAAGAGTCCGCTCGATGGGGATCACGGTCGCCGACGACCACTGGAAAATCATCAACGTGATCCGACATCTCATAGCTCCGCACGTCCCGCAGGCCGCGGCTGCGCTTGGCATCCAGCGCACGGTGTCCGGGGGCGTGGCGCTCACGTTCGACGACGGGCCCCACCCCGAGGGCACGCCGGCGGTGCTCGAGTTGCTGGCCGAGGCCGACATCAAGGCCACGTTCTTCCTGGTCGGCGAGCAGGTCGAGCGCCGGCCGGCGCTCGCGGCCGAGATCGCGAGTCAGGGGCATCTGATCGGGGTGCACGGCTACCGCCACCGGCCGCAGCCGGCGATGAGCCAGAAAGGGGTGTGGCAGGACGTGGAGCGGGGCGCGGCGGTGGTGGAGAGCGCTGCGGGGACGCCGCCGGGTTGGCACCGGCCGCCGTACGGCCTCTACAGCGCGGCCGGTCTGACCGCGGTTCGGGCGCGCGGCATGCGGCCGCTCCTGTGGTCGCGATGGGGCAAGGACTGGCGCCGGTTCACGACGCCTGTCAGGATCGCCGCGCGAGCGACCGCGAACGTGCGCGCGGGCGACGTGATCCTCCTGCACGATGCGGATTTCTACTCGTCCAGCGGCTCTCACGAGCGCACCGTGGAGGCGCTCGCGCTGATCGTGAGAGAACTCAAACGCCAGAAAATCGCTACCGTCCTGCCTGTCTGACAGGCTTGCCCGCGCGCACCAGGACCTGAGAGCATGACCCCCTAAGCGCAGGGATTGTCGCTTTGGCCGGCGGAGCAGTGAGCGATCCCGACGCCCTTGGGCGCGCGACACGACGATGACAACCGTTTCCTCGCAAGACAGCGTTCCCGAGTTCATGCGGTTCGCGATCGGCTTCGATCCGCGCGACCGCGTCCGTTTCCACGCGCTCATCGACGAGGTGCTCGACTCCGGCCAATGGACCGAGGGCGACATGGTCGCGCGCCTCGAGGCCGCCTGGGAGCTCCACAACGGGGTCGGGGCGGTGGCGATGTCGAGCTGGGCGGGCGGCGCGTTGGCGGCATTGCGGTTTGCCGGCGTCAAGGGGGAGACCGTGCTGTGTCCCTCGAATACGTTCATGGCGACGCCGCTCGCGGCCTTAGGCGCCGGCGCGAGCGTCGAATTCGTCGACTGCAATCGCGAGGACCTCTGCATGTCATTTGCCAATTTCCAGGCGAAAGCGGAGCGGCACAAGCCGCGGGCTGCCTTTCTGGTGCACATCGGGGGACATCTCGCGTTCGAGGTCGAAGAGATCGCGCACTATTGCTCCGAGAACGGCATCTTCCTGATCGAGGACTGCGCCCACGCCCACGGCGCCGAATGGAACGGCCGCAAGCCCGGCACGTACGGCGACGCCGGCGTCTACTCGCTGTACGCGACCAAGACGATCACGACCGGCGAGGGCGGCGTGCTTGTATCGAGCCGGCCGGAGGTTCTGGAGTATGCGCGCGCCTACCGCAACTACGGCAAGCCCGACTACGAGGTCCAGGGCCTCAACTTCCGGATGAATGAGTTCACCGCAGCCCTTGGGCTCACCGAGATCGAGCGACTGCCCGAGATCGTGGCCTGGAAGAACTCGGTGGCTCGTGAGCACCTGGATCCGGTCCACCCGAATCGCCTTGCGCTGCCCGGCGGCATGGTCTCAGGCTTCTACAAGTACATCGTGTTCCAGTGGCTCGAGCGCTCGACCGGGCGCGTGTACGACGAGCCGTGCCACCGGATCATGGGCCACCACGTGAAGCTGCCGAATACCGACTGGGTGGCGCGCAACCATTCCTGCGTTCCGCTGTATTACCGGCCGGAGGGCGAATGAGAGTCCTGGTCACAGGTGGTTCCGGGTTCATCGGCTCGCACGTGGTCGACAAGCTCCGCGCGCAGGGGCACGAGCCCGTCATCTACGACCTGCGGCCCTCGCCCTGGCACGAGCCTGGCAGCGTCGACACCGTGCTCGGGTCGATCACCGATCGGGAGGCGCTCGAGCGGGCGTTGCATTCGTGCGACGCGGTGGCCCATCTGGCGGCGGTGGCGGACGTCAACGACGTCCACGCCGAGCCCGAGGACGCCGAGCGCGTCAACGCCCGGGGGACTGTGGCTGTTTTGGAGGCAGCCCGCCGCGCCGGGGTCAAGCGGATCGTGTATGCGTCGACGATCTGGGTGTACTCGGATTGCGAGAACGAGGTGGTCGACGAGGACACGCTTCTCCCGGCGCCTTCGCACCTCTACACCTCGACCAAGCTCGCCGGCGAGCTGTACTGCAAGGCCTACCAGGAGCTGTATGGGATCGACTACACGATCCTGCGCTTCGGCATCCCATACGGTCCACGCGCGCGCGAAGCCGCGGTCATTCCCGCCTTCGTCGGTCGCGCGTTACGGGGCGAGCCCTTGACCTTGGCCGGCGACGGGGGTCAGTCGCGCCGGTTCGTGTACGTCGAGGATCTGGCCGAAGGCGTGGTCGCGGGGCTGGCCGACGTGGCGCGGAACCGCGTCTACAACCTCGCCAGCGACGAGAATGTGACGATCAAGCAGATCGCCGTTCGGGTGCAGGAGTTGCTCGGTGGCGTCGAGATCGTGTACACGCCGGCGCGGCCGGGCGACTTCAACGGCAAGGTCGTGATGTCGGACCGGGCTTTGCATGAGTTGGGGTGGACGGCGCGGACGCCGTTCTCGGACGGCGTGCGGCGCTACGTCGAGTGGCGCCAGGAGCAGACGGCGAGGGCCGCCGAGCGCGAGGCCGCCGCGGTGATTCCGGCGGGCGAGCCCGATGCGGAGTCCCGGCCGCGCCAGGTCCTGATCATCTCCGCCGACATCGGCGAGGGTCACGACCTGCCGGCGCGGGCGGTGGCGCGCGAGTTTCGCGACGAGGACCCCGACGCCAACATTTCGATCGTCAACGGCTTGCCGGCGATGGGCTGGTTCCTGACCAAGCTCTTGCGCGAGAACTCGGCCTTCATGTTCCGCTGGGTGCCTTGGTGGTTCGACTTCCAGTACCGGCTGTTCATGAGCTTCGCGCCGACCCGCTGGTTGGCGCTGAGACTGCTCACGGGGCTGGGCCGCCGGGGGCTGATGCGGCTGATCCGCTCGCACAACCCGGACGTGATCGTCTCCACGTACCCGGGCGTGACGGCGGTGCTGGGCGAGTTGCGAAGAACCGGGCGATTGAAGGTGCCGGTGTACTCGTCGATCACCGATCTCGCCGGGATGCAGTTCTGGGCCCATCCCGGGGTCGACCTGCACTTCGTCACCCATCCCGAGACGATCGAGGAGGTCGAGAGCATCGCCGGACCGGACAGCGTCCGCTGGGCCAAGCCGCCGACGTCGCCGGCGTTCCTGGCGGCGCGGTCGCGCTCAGATGCGCGCCGGGCGCTGGGGCTGCCTGGGGACGGGACGAAGGTCATCGCCGTGTCCGGGGGTGGTTGGGGCGTTGGCGATCTGCTCGGAGCGACCCGGGCCGCGTTGCAGGTGCCGGACGCGCTCGTGCTGTGCCTGTGCGGGCGCAACGACACGCTCCGCGCGCGGGTGTCGCGCGAGCTCGGCGGCGAGCCGCGGCTGCGGGTGATGGGCTTCACCGACCGGATGGGCGACGTGCTCGCCGCGAGCGATGCACTCGTGCACTCGAGCGCCGGGCTGACCGTGCTCGAGGCGATCATCCGCGGCTGCCCGGTGATCTCGTACGGCTTCGGCTACGGCCACGTCCGCGTCTCGAATCAGGCGCTGGTGCGGTTCGGCCTGGCCCAGGTGGCGCGTGAGGTCTCCGACATCGGGCCGGCGCTCGACCGCGCGCTGGAGCACCGCCCGGAGCCGGACGGCTCGTTCGCGCGCCGGCCGTCGACCGCATCTTTGATCCTTTCCAACGAGCGGCGTGTCGTGCCGCTGCCGGCGTGGCGCGTGCGGACCGCGCGGTGGGCGTTGGCCGGCGCGGCCGCGGTCGCGATCGCGAGCTGGACACTCACCACCGGTGCCTCCTACAGCCTCGTCTCGCACTTCGTGCACATGCGCCCGGTCACCGACGTCGAGACCACCCACCCCGAGATCGGCGTGCTCGTCGACGCGCCGGCGAGCGATATTCCCACGATCGCGAACTACCTGTCCGAGCATGGAATCCGTGCGTCATTCACCATGAGTCAGGCGGCCGATCCGCAGGAGCCGTTCGTCGTCGCCTACGGCGATCAGGCGGTGCCGCGGCTTCCGAACGGCGGGCTCGTTCGCTGGCTCGGGGCCCGCGAGCAGCTCCACGACCTGAGGGGAGAGCTCGGCATCAGCCATCACTTCCTGTACGCGTCGAGCGGCCCCAGCGTAGGCCAGTGGTGGATGGCCCATGGGGCCGGAGGCCGGCTGGTGGCCGGCGCGGTCCGGCTCCGGAACCGCGACGACCGCGTCGGGCGCCTGCGCGCGGGCGAGGTGATCGAGCTCGAGTGCAGGAGCTCGAAGCAGCTGACGATGCTCGTCGGGAAGCTCGACCGTGGCCTGGTGGCGTTCCACCTGCGGGCCGTGCCGGTCGGTCAGCTCATCCGCGACGCCGGCTCGTCGGTCTAGCCGGAACTTTTGAGGGTTTGAGGCCCGTCCAGCGGGGTGACCGGCAACGGCTGCCGGGAGCGGCACCAGCTCAAGCCAATCGGCCAGTTCGGCGAGCCGCTCACCTGAACGAACTCGTCGGGCGTTCCGGCCGGCGGGAGCGGCGGCGCGACGTGGTCGAACAGCCCGTCGTTCTCGTCGTAATTGACGAGGAACACGGTGACATAGATCCGTGTTCCCGGCGAGCGTTCAGATTCACATCCGCGAGGCAGGGCGCGGGGGACGCCAGCACGGTACGCGGGGGGCACGTGGCGTTTCACAGTGAACGCCGCGTGAGCACTACCAGTGAACGCCGCGGGTGGCCCGCACGAACGCCCGCTCCTCGGGCGTCGGTGCGTGGTCGGGTTCCGTCTTGTCCCCCTCGGGGATCAGGTGGTATGCGCGGTTGACGATCAGGTCCTGGGCGCCCGGCGCGACCGCATAGGTCAGCTGGCCGATCGTGCCGAGCGTCGTCGCGATCCGCTTCGGGCGCTTGCGGATCGCCTCGGCGATGATGTGACCCGCCTCCTCGGGGCTGAGGGTGGGGAACCGATCGTAGATCTTGGTGGGGGCGATCATCGGAGTGCGCACGAGCGGCATGTACACGGTGGTGATGTGCACCCCGTCGTTGATCACCTCGGGGCCGATGGATCTCGAGAACGCATCCAGGGCGGCTTTGGAGGCGACATATGCACTGAACCGGGGCGTGTTCATCTGCAGCCCGATCGTCGAGATGTTGATGATGTGGCCCGTCTCTCGCTCACGCATCGTCGGCAGCAGGTTCAGGATCAGCTTGACCGCCGCGAAGTAGTTGAGCTGCATCGTCCGCTGGTAGTCGTGGAAGCGGTCGTAGGCCCGGTCTACCGAGCGGCGGATCGACTTGCCGGCGTTGTTGACGAGCACGTCGACGGCCTCGTGCTGCTCGAGCACCTCCGTGCACATTCGGTCGATGTCGTCGGTGTCGGTCAGATCGCAGGTGTGCACGTAGGCGACCCCGCCGAGCTCCTCGATCTCGTCCGCGACCTCCTGGAGCCGGTCGTGTCTGCGGGCCACGAGCAGCATCGTCCCGCCGGCCTCGCCGATCTCGAGCGCCGCCGCCCTCCCGATCCCCGACGACGCGCCGGTGATCATCACCGTGCGCCCGCCGATCGCGTCCTCGAGCGAGCGGGCGAGCAAGTCACCCGCTCCCGGGATCCGCTGGCCGAACGCGCGGAGCGTGCGGATCCCGCCGGCGGCGATGTCGAGCGGATTGGGGGGAGACATTGCGGATGTGACCGTACCATCGCGGGATGTGGCGCGGCGCCAACTGTGGCGCGGCTCGCCGGGCGCTGATCCGAGGTGGCGAGCACGGGGTGTCATGTCGCCTCGCCGCCCTTCCATCCGAGCCACATGCGAACATGCGTTCGGCATGATCGCCTGCGTTCTCCTACCTCGTTTTGAGCTGACCGTCGCTTCCGAGGGCCGAGTTGAGCTGCTGCAGGCGCCCACGGCGCTTGCTCCGGAACCGGGCGGAACGCAGCAGATCGGCGAGGTCTCGCTGTCGGCCGAGGCGTTCGGCGTCCATCCTGGGATGCGCCTGGGAGAGGCGCTGGCGCGCTGTCCCCGCCTCACGCTCGTCGCGCCCGATCCTGCCGGCGTCGCGGACTCCTGGGAGCGGCTGCTCGTGCGCCTGGAATCGATGGGAGCGGCCGTCGAGCCCGAGCGACCGGGGCTCGTCTGCTTCGACGTACGCGGGCTG
Organism: uncultured Solirubrobacterales bacterium; assembly: GCA_963777335.1. Lineage (GTDB taxonomy): Bacteria > Actinomycetota > Thermoleophilia > Solirubrobacterales > Solirubrobacteraceae > Palsa-465. The sequence continues at coordinate 132,745 of CAVZQD010000022.1, read as the reverse complement.
TTGCGATTGCACGGCGGCCTCGAGGGCGTGCTGGCCGCGGCGCGCCGGAGCCTGCGCACGCCGGCTCGCTACGGCGTCGCGCCGTCGCGGTTCGCCGCGGTGGCGGCGGCGACCCGCGCCCGGGTCCGCCGGCCGGTGGTCGTCTCGGGCGAGCGCAAGCAAGCTGGTGCGTTCCTCGCGCCGCTTCCGGTTGCGCTGCTGCGCGCCCGGCCGGCGCTCGCCGACCTGCCCGAGGCGCTCGAACGTCTCGGAATCGGCACGCTCGGCGAACTGGCGGCGCTGGCGCCGGCGGCGCTGGCCGACCGGTTCGGCACCGCGGGGCTCCATGCCCACGAGCTGGCGAACGGCGGCGACGGCGCGCTGCGGCCACGGCCGGCGAGCGAGTTCCTGCGCGAGGCGCTCGAGCTGCCCGAGGCCGCATCGGGCATCCAGCTGGAGCGCGCGCTCGGGCTCCTGATCGATCGCCTGCTGGCGCGGCGGGAGCGGCGCGGCCGGACGCTGCGGGCGGTCGTGCTGTCCGCGGTCCTCGTGGAGCAGGGAGGGACCTGGCGCGAGCAGGTCGTGTTCCGTGAGGCGCTGGCCGACCCGGCGAGGATGCGGCTCGCGCTCGCCCCACGGCTGGCGCTGATGCCGGCGCCGGCGCAGCAGCTGCGGCTGGCGGTGGAGCGGTTCGGCCCGCACGCCAGCGATCAGCGGGGGCTGTTGGACGATCCCGTCGCGGCCCGCAGGGCACGCCTGCGCGAGGCCATCCGCCAGACCAGAGCGGCCGCTGGTCCCGACGCGGCCCTGCGCGTGCTCGAAGTCGACCCGGAATCGCGCTTTCCCGAGCGACGAGCGGTGCTGACGCCGTTCGAGGGCTGAGCCTTACACACTTATCGTGTATGAATTACACAGAACTTGTGATTAGCGGTTCCGCGGAACCTTTTCCGGCGGGTGCCGTCACCCGAGCGGATCCAGGTTCCGCAGGTATGCCTGGAACAGGTGTGGAGACGTCGCGATGACCGGTCCGCGCCGGCTCTCGGTTCCCCGCCGGGTCGCAGTCACCGCCGGCGAGGAAGGTCGCCCGCTGACGGTCGACGGCCGGACCGTCGACTCGGTGCGCGAGTCGTGGCTCGTGGAAGACCGCTGGTGGACCGATCGACCGCTTCGCCGCCGCTACTGGGAGGTCGTGACAACGTGCGGCCGTGACGAGATCGTGTTCTGTGACCTCGAGAAGGGGAGGTGGTGGAGGCAGCGCTGACCTTTCATAAACTGCAACCTCCATGGCGGACCTACCTGAGGCTCGCGATCCCGGACCCGTCGCCGTCGGCACCTGGAGTGGCGGGCGGTTCATGCACTTCGGCGAGCCGCTCGGCGACGAGCGGTTCACCGCGCTGATCACGCCCGACGATTCGATCCGGACGGTGATGACCGCCGACGTCTACGGCGCCGGCGACGCGGACCGGATGCTCGGCCGCGCGATCGACGGTCGCCGGCGTGGCGAGATGTGCGTCGTCGGGGCCGTCGGCCACGACTTCTACACCGGCGAGCGCGACGGCCCGAAGGGATTCCCGCGCTTCACCGACCCGCGACTGCGGGATCCGTCGGAGTACGCCGGCTACCTGCGGATGGCCACCGAGCGGAGCCTCGAGCGGTGCGGGATCGACAGCTTCGATCTGCTGCTCCTGCACAACCCCGACCGCACCGGCTACACGAGCGAGGTGGTGTGGGAGGGAATGGCCGGGCTGCGCGACGCCGGCCTGACGCGGCTGATCGGGGTTGCGCCCGGTCCCGCCAACGGGTTCACGCTCGATCTCATCGACTGCCTGGAGCGGTTCGGCGCCCTGCTCGACTGGGCGATGATCATCCTCAACCCGCTCGAGCCCTGGCCCGGCGAGCTGTGCCTCGACGCCGCCGCGGCCGCCGAGGTGAAGGTGATCACGCGCGTGGTCGACTACGGCGGCTTGTTCTACGACGACCTGATGCCGGGTCAGGAGCTCGCGCGCCAGGACCATCGGAGCTTCCGGCCGGCCGGCTGGATCGAGCAGGGCCGCGAGCGGCTGGAGCTGATGCGGCCGGTGGCCGAGCGCGCCGGGCTGACGATGATCCAGCTCGCCTGCCAGTGGAACCTGGCCCACGAACCGGTCGCGTGCGTCGTGCCGACGCTGATCCAGGAGGTGGGCGCCGGCGTGCGCCCGGTCGAGAGCAAGCGCGCCGAGCTGGCGGCGCTCCCGGCCGAACTGCGGCTCACCCTCGACGATGTGGACGCAATCCGGTCGATCGGCGACAACACCGGCTGCATGGCGCTCAAGGGCGCGAGTCCCGAGCACTCCGGCGAGGAGCGCCCTGACCGCTGGGACCTCGACGATCACCTCGCCGAGGTCGCGGAGCGGTGGGGGATCACCCCCGACCGTCAGCTCGTCAAGGTCCCGGCCGCGCTGTAGCTCCCGGTGCCGGCGGCCCGCTGGCTCACGGCGCCGCTCAAAAGCCGTAGGACTTGCGGCGGGTCCACTAGTCTGACGCGCATGGCGACGAACTTTCTTCTCACCGGGGGGTGCGGCTGCGGCGCTGTCCGGTTCGAGGTCACCGCGCCGCCGAGCTCGGCCCAGTACTGCCACTGCACCCGCTGTCAGCGCCGCACGGGAACGGGCGCCTCGGCGAACGCGCGGCTCGAGCCCGGCTCGTTCCAGGTGATCGCCGGCGAGGACCGGCTCCGCGCGTGGAAGCCCGAGGGTGGAGCCGAGAAGTGGTTCTGCGGAGACTGCGGCTCGGCGCTGTTCAGCCGTGATCCCGCGGACGCCTCGCGCGTCGGCGTGCGCCTCGGCGCGTTCGACGAGGATCCGGGCGTCCGGCCCGCCGCGCATCAGTTCGTCGCCTACGCCGCGCCCTGGGAGCCGATTCCCGAGGACGGCCTGCCGCGGTATCCCGAGGGGCGCGTCGCGGACTGATCGCGTTAGGGTCCGTAGGGTCCGCGACTGAAGTCGCGGGCCCCTACTCGGTGGCCGGCTGCTGCTCGGCCCGGACCCACTCGCAGCCGACCGAGAGGTCCTCGACGCCCATCGCCGCTGCGACGTTCAGCCACATGCCGTAGCGGAAGAACTCGTCGATCCGCTCAGGCTCGGCGTCGGCCAGGCCCTCGACGTGGGCGACGAGTCGCGCGTAGCAGGCGCGGACGTGCTCGCGGATCACCTCGTCGTCGCAGGCCGCATACGACTGGTGCTGGAGCATCAGGTAGTCGCGACTGGAGGCGAGCAGTTCGACGTAGGCGTTGCCCATCGCCTTCAGCACGTCGACGTCGGGCGGGGCGGTGGCGGGGTCGAATTCCGACGCGGCCCGGGTGAACAGTTCGGAGACCCGCTCAAAGCACCGCTCGACCGCGGCGATGAACAGGTCTCGCTTGCTCCCAAACAGGCTGAACACGTACGGCTGCGCGACCCCCACCTGACGGGCGATCCGATCGACCGGGGTGCCGTGGAGGCCGCCGTGCGCGAACTCGTGGACGGCAGCGTCGATCAGCGCGTCCCGGCGCTCGGATGCCGGGACGCGCTGACGGGTTGTCTTCCGCGGGGTTGCGGGTGTGGTCTGCGGGGTTGCGGGGGTGGTCTGCGGGGTTGCGGCTGTCTGCTGCGGGGTTGCGGGTGTGGCGGACATGGTGTGGTTCTCGATCCTATGGCACGATCAGACGGTCTGGCCGGCGAGCTGTCCGCGGTACGCCTGGCCGCCGGTTGCCGCCGCCTCCTCGGCCGCGTGCGCCGAGGCCGAGGCGCGAGTGTTGAACGGGAACGCGGCCGCGATCAGCGCGCCGGCGGCCAGCACCGCCGCACCAACCCACAGCGCGGGGGTCAGGCCGGCGACGTAGCTCGTGGGCGACAGGTAGCTGCCCTGGCTCGTGAATACGGTGGCCAGCACCGCGATGCCAAGCACGCCACCGAGCTCGCGGATCGCGTTGGTGGCACCGGACGCCTGCCCGGTCTCGGAGGTCCGGACCGATGCCAGCACCGCGTTGGCCGAGGGCGCGAACACGAGCGCCATTCCGCTTCCGGCCAGCGCGAACGGGATCACCAGGCCGGCGTAGCTCGTGTCGACGCTCGCCACGCTCGCCATCCAACCGAGCGCGATCGCCTGCAGCGCGAGCCCGGCGATCATGAACAGCCGGCTGCCGTACCGCTCGGACATGAAGCCCGCCACCGGCGCCACGACCATCACCGCGCCGGTCCAGACCAGCAGCTTCACTCCCGCCTGCAGCGGCGTGTTGTGCATCACGTTCTGGAGGAACTGGCTGAGGAAGAAGATCGAGCCGAACATTCCGAAGTACATCGCCAGCGAGACCGTGTTCGTGACCGCGAACCCGCGGTTGGCGAAGAACCTCATCGGCAGCATCGGCTCGTCGGTCCGCAGCTCCTGGGCGATGAACGCCAGCACCAGCGCCACGCCGGCGACCAGCGAGATCACGACCTCGGTGCTTCCCCAGCCCAGCGACTGGGAGCGGACCAGGCCGAACACGAGTCCGAACAACCCGGTCGAGGCGAGCGCGAGTCCGGGGAGGTCGAGGTGCTTGACCGACCCGCGGCTCTCGGTCAGGCGGGCGCCGGCGAGCGGAACCAGAGCCAGGCCGATCGGCACGTTGACCCAGAAGATCAGGTGCCACGAGGCGGCCTGCGTGAGCGCGCCACCGACGAGCGGCCCTGCCGCCACGCCGATGCCGCTGATCGCCGACCACACGCCCAGCGCGAGCCCGCGCCGCTCGGGCGGGAAAGCCTCCGCCAGCAGCGTCAGGGTCAGCGGGGTGACGATCGCGGCGCCGACGCCCTGGAGGGCGCGGGCTGCGATCAGGAAGTCGATCGACGGGGACAGCGCCGCGGCCGCGGATCCCAAGGTGAACACCGAGATCCCGACCATGAACATCCGCTTGCGCCCGAACCGGTCGCCGAGCGCGGCTCCGGTGAGCAGCAGCACCGCGTACGAGAGCACGTACGCGTTGACGGTCCACTCGAGCGTCTGGATCGAGGCGCCGAGGTCGCGGTGGATGCTCGGGAGCGCGACGTTGACGACGAGGTTGTCGAGCACCGTCATGAACAGTCCGAGGGAGACGATCACGAGGGTCCAGATCCGGCGGCTTTGGCTTGTTGTCTGCGGCATGGCCTCCTCCAAGATTTCTTAGTGAGTGCTAACTACACCTAGATTAGCAGCCACTAATAACTTGTCAAGCCTCCGCCGGCAAATTCGTCCCGGTGTCGCCAGGATGAGGCCGCGCCCGGTGTCGCCAGCGTTAGGCCGCGGTCCCGCGCTCGGCGTCTGCCTCCAGCTTCGGATCGGCCCCCGGCGCCGCGTCGGACTCGGCCGCGCGGTAGGTCGGCCCAGCATCGAGCGTCTCGTCCAGGCACCGCAGGACGTACCCGTATTTGAGCATCTTCTCGACGCGCGACCGGCTGAGCTCGCGCCACGAGCGCTTCTTGTCGTCGGACGTGAACTGGCGCTGGAGCTCCTGGGTCGCCTTCGCGACCAACCCGGACCACACCTCGGGGGGCAGGGTCATGACCGAGTCGAATTGGTCCGACGCAATAGTCCGGACCGGATCCAGCAGCCGCTTGGACGTGGCCTCGTTGTTCGTGAGCTGGGCTACGTCGGACTGGGCGCTCAGGTGGAACGCGGACCTTCGGAGCGACGGCTGGTCGGTCGGATCGACCAGCACCATCCGGGCCGCGTAGCCGTACACGACCGCGGTGCGTAGTGCGTGCTGGATCTCCTCGCTGTCGGGGTGCTCCCGGGTCGCGAAGCTCTCGGCGAGCCTACGCCCCAGCAACGTGGTCAATGGACTGAGGGCCGCGAACTCCGAGACTGTGCTCTCGGTCGCCCTCCACACGCCTTTGAGCCATTTTCGCCCGCGGCGGGACATCGACAGGTGCATCTCGCGGCGGGTCCTGCGCCACGATTGACGTTTCTCCTGGTCCGCCATCTCGCGGCGGGTCCTGCGCCACGATTGACGTTTCTCCTGGTCCGCCATCCGGGCCACCCTACCAACCGCCTTTCAGTCGGCGACGGAGGTAGTCCCACAATGTCGCCAGCTGCTGCTCGGACCACACGGTCTCGCGCTTTCGCAGCGCCTCTGCGTCCGGTGACCATCGCTCCGGTCCGCCGAAGACGTGCGTGAGCATCTGCTGGTGCGCCGCCTTCTCGAGCAGCACGGCGCGGATGACCGCGTCGCGCACGTCCTTCCCCGCGGTAACGATCCCGTGGTTGACCAGGAACAGCGCGTGCTGGTCGCCGAGCGTGGCCGCGACGTCGGCGCCCATCTCGGGCGTGACGATCAGCTCGGCGGTCGTGGTGTAGCACGGCACGTCGGGCGGGACGAACAGCGTCCCCGCGTGCGAGACCGGTCGCATGGGCTGTCCACTCGCGCCGAGCGCGATCGAGTGCGGAGGATGGGAATGGACGACGCCGGCGACGTCCGGGCGGGCTCTCACCAGCTCGGTGTGGATCGGCCACTCGACATGGCGCGGGCAATTCCCTGCGAGCACCTCGCCGTCGAAGCCGACGAGGATGATCCGCTCCGAGGTGATCTCCTCGAACCCGAACGTCGAGGCTTTCATCCACACACCTCGTCCGTCCGGGTCGCGGGCCGAGACGTGTCCCCAGACGAAGTCGTCGTGGCCGGTGGCGCCGAGGATGCGGCAGCCGAGTGCGACCTGCTTGCGGAGCTCTTCGATACCGGTGGATCCCATCCCGAGAGCATCGCACCGTCCGCGGCGGATGCGAACATGCGTTCGATGTCGTACGTCGAGCTTCACTGTCATTCGGCCTTCTCGTTCCTCGACGGGGCTTCGCTGCCCGACGAGATCGTTCCCGCCGCGCTCGAGCTGGGCTACGAAGCGATCGCCCTGACCGACCACAACTCGGTCTCGGGCTCGATGGAGTTCGCCGTCTCCGCGCGGGCGCTCGGATTGCGCCCGATCCACGGCGCCGAGGTCGACCTATCCGATGGCCGGCATCTGACGCTGCTCGTAGAGGATGCCGGCGGCTGGTCAGGTCTCTGCCGGATCCTGACTCGCGCGCACGCCCACACGCGCGAAAAGCCGGGACCTCCCACGCAAGCGTTCGTCGAGCTGGCGGACATCCTGGATCACGCCGATGGGCTGATCTGCCTGAGCGGTTGCGCGCTCCGGGGGATCCACGACGAGTTCACGCTCAGGCGCCTGCTCGATGCATTCGGACCAGATCGCCTCCGGGTCGAGCTTCAGCGGCCGTTCCTGCGTGACGATCGCGCTCGCAACCGGCGCCTCGAGCGAGTCGCGGCGCGGCTCGGCGTGCCGTGCGTGGCCACCGGGAACGTGCATGCGCACGCGCGCTCGCGGGCTCCGCTCCAGGACGCGCTGGTGGCGGTGCGCCTGCACACGACGCTCGATGCCTCCGAACCCGAGCGGCGAGGCAACTTCAGCCACGTGCTCGCCTCACCGGCGGCGATGGCGAGCCGCTTCCCCGACCATCCCGGTGCTGTGGCGGAGACGGTGGCGCTGGCCGGGCGGCTGCGGTTCGATCTGACCAGCGACCTCGGGTACCGCTATCCGGGGTCAGAAGACGCGGTGGCGATGCGCAAGCTCTCGGAGCTGTGCCAGGCGCGCCTGGACGACCGGTACGAGGACGCCGGGCCAAACGTCGCCGGTGCCGCCGCCGGCGAGGTGCGCGCGAGCGCCACCGCGCGCCTGGAGCAGGAGCTTCGGATCATCGAGCGGCTTGGTCTGCCCGGGTTCTTCCTGCTCCACCACGACATGTTGGAGCTGGCTCGTGAGGTGGCGGTCGAGGTGCGTGGACCGGACAGCGTCCGCGGCCTGCTGCCGCCCGGGCGGGGCCGAGGTTCGAGCGTCTCCTCGATCGTCTGCTTCCTGACCGGCCTCTCGCACGTCGACCCGATCGCCAACGACCTGCTGATCGGCCGGTTCCTGAACGAGGAGCTGACATCGCTGCCCGACATCGACCTCGACTTCCCGCGCGACATCAGGGAGAAGCTGATCCCGCGAGTCCACGAGCGCTACGGACACGATCGCTCGGCGCTGGTCGCGGCGTTCCCAACCTATCGTGCCCGCGGCGCGATCCGGGAGCTCGGCAAGGCGCTGGGGTTGCCGCCGGGGGAGATCGAGCGCGTGGCCAGGGGCAGCGAGGGATGGGACGCGCGCGAGGTGGACAAGGACATCGCGTCCGCGTTCGGCCTCGAGCCTCGCAGGACCGCCGAGAACGACGGTCGTCGCAGGACCGCCGAGAACGACGGACGGCGCGGCTCGACAGGTCGCTGGGCGTGGCTCGCGGGCCTGGCCGCCGAGGCCCACGGACTGCCGCGTCACCTTAGCCAGCACTCGGGCGGGATGATCGTCGCCACCCGACCGCTGCTCGACTGCTGCCCGATCGTGCCGGCGGCGATGGAAGGCCGGCAGATCGTTCAGTGGGACAAGGACTCCTGTTCGGATGCAGGGTTCCTGAAGATCGATCTGCTCGGGCTCGGGATGCTCTCGGCGGTTGAGCGCTCGGTCGAGATGATCGCGCGCACGCGGGGCGACGAAATCGACCTGAGCCGGATCCCCTATGACGACCCGGCCACCTACGAGTGCATCCAGAGCGCGGAGACGACCGGGGTGTTCCAGATCGAGAGCCGGGCGCAGATGCAGTCGCTGTACCGGACCCGGCCGGAGAACCTGAAGGACCTGACGATCCAGGTCGCGATCGTCCGGCCGGGACCGATCCAGGGAGGTGCGGTCAACCCGTACATCGAGCGCCGCCAGCGCCTGCGCGTCGATCCCGACTACGAGATCCCCTACGACCATCCGTCGCTCGAGCCGGCGCTGCGCGAGACGCTCGGGTCGATCATCTTCCAGGACCAGGTGATCGAGGTCGCGATCGCGTTCGCCGGGTTCTCGCCCGGTGAGGCGGAGGGGCTCCGACGGGCGATGAGCCGCAAGCGCTCGGACGCGGCGATCGAGGCCTATCACAAGCACTTCGTCGCCGGGGCATGCCAGCGGCACGGAGTCGACGAGGAGACCGCGGAGCGTGTGTTCGCGATGGTCCGGGGCTTCTCGGGCTTCGGCTTCCCAAAGGCCCACGGCGCCGCGTTCGGCCTGCTCGCCTACCAATCGACGTGGCTGCGCGTCCACTACGGGCCCGAGTTCCTGTGCTCGCTGCTGAACGAGCAGCCGATGGGCTTCTATCCGCCCGACGCGCTTGTACACGAGGCTCAGCGGCGAGGAATCGAGGTGTTGCCGCCCGATGTGAACAGGAGCGCCGCCGCCTGCGAAATGGAAGGAGGCGGCGTCCGTATCGGCATCGGCTACGTCCGGGGGGTCACCGAGCAGGAGGTGACCGAGCTGGTCGCGGTGCGGGAGGCGGGCGGGCCGTTTCGAACGCTCGCCGATCTCGCCTCCCGGGCGAGCTCGAGCGCCGCCTCGCTGGAGATGCTCGCCTGGTCGGGAGCGTGCGACTCGCTCGTCGAGGGCGCGCCCCCCGGATCCGAACGCCGCGTCGCGCTGTGGCAGCTCGGGGTGGCGACGCCGGGGACGAGGGTGCCCGGCGGGGTCCAGCTCGCGCTCCCGCTGGACCTGCCGGCGCCACCGGAGTTGCGAGCGCTCACGCGGTGGGAGTCGATGCTCGCCGACTACGGCACGATCGGGCTGACCGCCCACTCGCATCCGATCGCGCTGCTCAGGGAACGGCTGCCCGACGGCATGGCCACCAGCCGCGAGCTCAAGGACCTGCGCCACGGCACCCGGCTCAAGGTCGGCGGGCTGGTGGTGGCGCGTCAACGTCCCGGCACCGCGAACGGGATCGTGTTCGTGCTGCTCGAGGACGAGTTCGGGACGATCAACCTGATCGTCCCCGCGCCGATCTACGAGCGCCACCGGCTGACCGTGAGGACCGAGCCGCTGATGATCGCCGAGGGCAAGTTGGAGCGCCACCCGGCGGCGGGCGGCGCGATCAACATCCTGGTCGATCGGGTCCAGCCGATCTCGGCTCCCGACCATCTGGTGGCCGAGATCAAGGACTTCTCGATGCTCGACGAGCAGGTGCGCCGGGGACTGGCGGAGCAGAGGACCTCTCGGGAGACCGATGCCGAGGACTTCAGAGCGGTCGCTCCGCCCGTGATGAGCTTCGCCTCGGGGCGGCGGCGGTGATCCCTTCGCCGGGTCCGCGCGGTAAGGTGCCCCTCCGTGCTCGCCGTCCTGCTGTTCGCCGCATTCTGGGTCGTGCTCGGCCTCGGCGTGTTCTTCCTGGGCACCCGCACCACCGGACGGGGCCCCGGAAGGGAACCGGGGTTCCGGGGGCGCCGGGCGATGGCCTGGGTGCTGGCCGTCATCTACGTCGCGTTCGGGATCGCGATCCCGATCGTGATGCTGGTCGGAAACCGCAACAGCGCCAACGGTCAAGTCGGCGGGAGCGAGCTGACCCAGGCCGAGAAGCGCGGGCGCGAGCTGTTCGGCGAGCACTGCGGGCTCTGCCATACGCTCGCCGGCGCCAACGCCGTCGGCAAGGTGGGACCGAACCTTGACGAGATTCAGCCCACCGAGCAACTCGTGCTCCACACGATCCAGAACGGGTGCCTCCAGAGCCCGCCGAAGGGCAGTCAGGAGGCGTGTCTTGGCGAGGGGACGATGCCGGCGGACGTTGTGCAGGGGGTCGACGCCGAGGACGTGGCGCAGTTCGTGAGCAAGGTCGCCGGCAACGAGTGATGCCGGCGCCGGTCCGGCGCCGCGGCGCGCTCGCTGACTGGCCGCACGACCAGCCCGCATCTTGCGCGGAATGGTCAGGGACAAGACAGCATTCCGTCCGTCCCCGATGTTAGGATCGCGCACTCGAAATCTGAATCCCGCGCGTTCGACATCGGAGCACCGGGAGCGGGGGACCCAAGTTGCTGGGGCGAATCGTGCCGTCCGTCAGCTAACCCCGTAAGTACGAGAAAGAGGTCGCTGAAATTGCCGCAAGCTGGCGCTTCCGCGCGCCGTCGGCGTGGGAACGTTGTTCCGTGGTGGGAGGAGCTCGATAGCGAGGCCTTCCGCGAGTTCCGCGCGGCCACGATCGCCGAGCCCGCCCCACCGGCGATCCCGTTCGCGTCCGAGCACGAATCGGAGCTGAACCTCGAGCGCCCCGTGACCTGGGCGCCCCGGGCGGACAACGGGCGCCGCACCGTCCAGATCACCGGCCGCGGGGCCGAGCGCAACCTCCCGGTTGCCCGCCCGATCCCGCGCCGTCACGACCGCGAGGGCTTCCCCACGCTGCGCCGCCACGAGCGCGAGGGCTTCACGCCCGACCGCGCCGCGATGTGGGCGGTGGTGCTCGGTCTGCTGCTGATCCTCGTCGCCGCCACGAGCGCCCACGCCGCCGTGCTGGCGCACCTCGCGCACTGACCGCCGCACACCCCGCGCACCCGCGCAGGTGACCGCCGCACACCCCGCGCACCCGCGCGGGCCTTACGGACCTCGCATCGCCGGCTGATACGGGGCTTATGTACGCACGTATATAAAGAGTGGGCGGAGGCTACGCCGCTCAAAAGTAGTGCGTCCCCCACTTGTGCGCTCGGCCGCCCACATCTAAACTTATCTAGCGTAAGCAAGTCTCGAAAGTGAAGGGCACCCACCCCCTCTCAGCCCCCACAGACCCTGGTGGTCAACTATGAAAACTTCGATGAGCAGATTTCAGATCCATGACGACCTGACCGCCCCCGAGGGCTCGGTCCCCGTGTTGCGGGGCGCGCTCGCGACCGGCGGTCAGCTGCCGAACTTCCTTGGCGTGCTGGCGGGTTCGCCCGCGGCGCTGCGGGCGTATGCCCGCTTCCGCTCGGAGCTTCGCCACGGCAAGCTCACGCTGCCGACGCTCGAGCGGATTGCGCTCGCGGTCGCCGAGTACTACCAGTCCGAGCCCGGGATCGCGATGCACTCGCGCACGGCGCGTGCGGCCGGGCTGGCGCTCGACGAGGTCGCGCTGGCGCGCCAGTTCAACTCGAAGGATCACCGAGAGGCGGCGTTGCTCCGCTACCTGCAGGCGTTGCTCGAGGAACGCGGCCGGGCGCCGATGCACCTCCACGAGGAGGCGCGCGAGGCCGGATGGGACGACGAGCAGATCCTGGAGGCGATCGCTACGGTCTCGCTCGAGGGGTTCACCGCGATGGTGAACGTCGCGGGGGACGTGCCCGTCGACGGCTCGAGTGAGGCATCGCGCGCGTTGCAAGCGGCGTAAGCTGTACATCGACGCACGATGGGAGCGCCCGAGGACACGGCCGAGTCTGATCGCGGCGAAGATCGCTCGACAGGTTGCTGCCCCCTCTATCACGAGGCGGTGGAGCTGGTCGGGCGACGGTGGACGGGCGCGATCCTCGCGGTCCTGATGGAGGGTGCGCTCCGCTTCTCCGAGATCGCCCAGGCCGTGCCCGAGCTGTCCGACCGCCTGCTGTCCGAGCGGATGAAGGAGCTCGAGCGCCGCGGGATGGTGGAGCGGACCGTGATCAGCGGTCCACCGCTCCGCGTCGAGTACGAGCTCTCCCAGATGGGACGCGAGCTCGAGCCGGCGCTGTCCGAGATACAGCGCTGGGCCAACCGCTGGCTCGGCGAACGGCAACTCTCGGGCCGGCTGTAGACGCGCTCCTGCACTCGCGGAAACGCCCGGGCAGTCAGTAACGTTCGCCGCTCGATGGCGACCACGGCTTCCCCGCTGACCGCAGACGACGTGCGCGCGCTCGTGCAGGAGCGCGACATCAGGTTCATCCGCCTGTGGTTCACCGACATCCTCGGCCAGCTGAAGGCGTTCTCGATCAACGCCACCGAGCTGACCGATGCGTTCGAGGGCGGGATGGGCTTCGACGGCTCGTCGATCACGGGGTTCAACCCGATCGAGGAGTCGGACATGATCGCGATGCCCGACCCGACGACGTTCCGGACCCTGCCCTGGCGCCCCGAGGAGCAGGGGGTGGCGCGGATGTTCTGCGACATCCTCACGCCCGAGCGCACGCCGTACGAGGGCGACCCGCGACACGTGCTGCGCCGCGCGGTCGAGCGGGCCAAGGCGATGGGCTTCGACCACTACTACGTCGGCCCCGAGCTCGAGTACTTCTACTTCAAGAGCTCGACCGCGACCGAGGTGCTCGACGAGGGCGGCTACTTCGACCTGACCACGCTCGACGCGGGCTCGGACCTGCGCCGCGAGACGGTGCTCGCGCTCGATCAGCTCGGCATCCACACCGAGTACGCCCACCACGAGGTCGGCCCGAGCCAGCACGAGATCGACATGCGCTACGCGGACGCCCTGAAGACGGCCGACGACTGCATGACCTACCGGATCACGGTCAAGGAATACGCGATGAAGTACGGCCTCCACGCGACGTTCATGCCCAAGCCGCTGTTCGGCAAGAACGGCTCGGGCATGCACACCCACCAGTCGCTGTTCCGCGGCGAGCAGAACGCGTTCTTCGACCCCGACGACCCTTACTGCCTGTCGGACGTGGGCAAGGCGTTCATCGCCGGGCAGCTGCGCCACGCGCGCGAGATCTGCTCGATCTTCGCCCAGTGGGTCAACTCCTACAAGCGCCTCGTGCCCGGTTACGAGGCGCCCGTGTACCTGGCCTGGTCGCGGCGCAACCGCTCGGCGCTCGTGCGCGTGCCGATGTACCACCCGGGGCGCGAGCGCGCCACCCGGATGGAGCTGCGGTGCCCGGACCCGGCGTGCAACCCGTACCTCACGTTCGCCGTCCTGTTGCAAGCCGGCCTCGAGGGGATCGAGCACCGCTACGAGCTGCCCGATCCGATGGAGACGAACCTGTACCACCTGTCCTCCGAGGAGCGCCGGCGGCTCGGGATCGAGCAGCTGCCGGCCACGCTCGGCGAAGCGATCGAGCTCACCGCCCAATCGGAGCTGGTGCTGCGCGTGCTCGGCGAGCACATGTTCAACCGCTACATCGAGATCAAGCGCCAGGAGTGGGACGACTATCGCGTCCAGGTCACGCCCTGGGAGCTCGAGCGCTACCTGCCCGTGCTGTAGCCGCCGGCCGACTTCGCGCGGGCTCCGGGGGAAGCAACGGCCGACCGCGCGTGGGCTCCGGAGAAGTAACTAACCCAGCGCCTCCGCGAGCTCCTCGGGGCTCGTGACCGGCGCCTGGCAGACGAACCGCTCGCACACGTACGCCGCGGCGTGGCCGTCGACCGGCCCCCTGCCCTCGAGCAGCGGCACGCCGTCGGCCTCGCCGACGGCCAGCACCAGGTGCGGTCGGAAGGCGCCCCGGACTATGCGCGACAGCTCGCCGGCGCCGGGCGATGGGCCGACGATCGCCACCTCCTTGACCGGCGCCAGGTAGAAGTCGGCCGCCCCGAGCAGGTGCCCGAACGCCCCGGGATGGCGCGCGGCCAAAGCGAACAGCAGCCGCAGGACGCCGAGCGCGTGGCGCTCGTAGCCGCCCTCGCCGGACAGCGCCCCGAGCCGCAGCAGACCGAACGCGGCCGCCGAGTTACCCGACGGGATCGGGGAGTCCTCGAGGTCCTTGCGCCGCGCGGCGAGCCGCTCGTGATCGGAGGCGGTCGTGAAGAACCCGCCGCGCTCAGGATCCTCGAACCGCTCGATCATCGTGTCCGCGAGCGCGGTCGCCTCGCGGTACCAGCGCACCTCACCCGTCGCCTCGTACAGCGAGATCAGCGCCTGGAGCAGGAACGCGTGGTCCTCGAGGTAGGCGTCGAGCCGCCCGCGGCCGTCCTTCCAGCTCCGCAGCAGCCGCCCATCGCCGTCGCGCAGCTCGTCGAGCACGAACGACGCGCAGGCGAGCGCCGCGTCCACATAATCGGAGCGCTCGAGCCCCGCGCCTACGTCGGCCAGCGCCGAGATCATCAGCGCGTTCCACGAGGTCAGCCGTTTGTCGTCGAGCCCCGGGCGGACGCGCTCCGACCGTGCCTCGAGCAGGGCCCGCTGGATCTCGGGCAGCGCCGCCGGCTCATGCCCGCGCGCCTCGAGCACGTTCTGACCGCCGCCCTCGAAGTTCCCGCGCTCGGTCGCGCCGAAATACGCGATGGCTTCGTCGGCAAGCCCGGACGGCCCGAGCACGGAGCGCAGTTCCTCGACCGTCCACACGTAGAACTTGCCCTCGACGCCCTCGGAGTCGGCGTCGAGCGCCGAGCAGAAACCTCCCTCGGGACCGCGCATCTCGCGCAGCGCCCAGTCGAGCGTCTCCGAGCAGACCCGGCGAAATCGTTCTCGGCCCGACACCTGCCATCCGTGCAGGTACGCCCGCGCCAGCAGCGCGTTGTCGTAGAGCATCTTCTCGAAGTGCGGCACGGTCCAGGTGGCGTCGACCGAGTACCGCGCGAACCCGCCGCCGACCTGGTCGTAGATGCCGCCGCGGGCCATCGCCTCGAGGGTCCCGAGCGACATCTCGCGCTCACCGCGCGCCAACAGCAGCTCGATCACCGGCGCCTGCGGGAACTTCGGCGCCCGCCCGAAGCCTCCATTGGCACGGTCGTACGTTCCCCACAGCGCGACCAGCGCCTCGCGGACCAGCTCCTGGGTGATCGGTTCGACCGACGGCTCGATCCGTGCGGATGCGCTCAACGCTTCGACCATCTGCGCCCCCTGGCGCGTGATCTGATCGCGGCGCGTCGTCCAGGCCTCGGAGACCCCATCGAGCACCATCCGCCAGCTCGGCAGCCCGTGTCGGGACTCCGGCGGGAAGTACGTGCCGGCGTAGAACGGCACGCCGTCGGGGGTGAGGAACGCGTTCAGCGGCCAGCCCCCGTGGCCGGTGATCGCCTGGCAGGCCTCCATGCAGATCGCGTCGATGTCGGGGCGCTCCTCGCGATCGACCTTGACGCACACGAAGCGCTCGTTCATCACCGCGGCGATCCGCTCGTCCTCGAACGATTCGTGCGCCATCACGTGGCACCAGTGACAGGCCGAGTAGCCGACCGAGACGAGCAGCGGACGGTCCTCCTCGCGGGCCCGCTCCAGCGCCTCATCGCCCCATGGCTCCCAGTCCACGGGGTTGTCCTTGTGCTGGCGCAGGTACGGCGAGCTCTCGCCGCCGAGGCGATTGGGCACGTGGTCAGGCTACCCCAGCCCGGACTCTCGCAATACGCTGTGTGCACCGTGCCACCGAGGAGGAAACGCGTTGCCAGCACACCGCGAGTCGATAAGGGCGCCCGGCGCACCTGAGGCAGTTGGTCCGTACGTCCACGCCGTGCGCGCCGGGGGAGACCTGTTGTTCTGCTCCGGCCAGATCCCGCTCGACCCGAAGACCGGGGACCTCGTCGGCGCCACCGCCGCTGACCAGGCCGGTCGGTGCCTGGAGAACCTGGCTGCGGTATGCGACGCGGCCGGCGCGACCCTCGGGGACGCCGTGCGGCTCACGGTCTACCTGACCGACATGGCGTCGTTCGCGTCGGTCAACGAGGTGTACGAGTCGTTCTTCGAATCCGATCCGCCGGCGCGGGTCGCGATCGCGGTGGCGGGGCTGCCGCGCGGCGCGCTGGTGGAGATCGACGCGGTGGTGGCGATCCCCTAGCGTGGTGGCGACCCCTGAAGTTGTGGCGAACCCCTGAACTGGTGGCGATCCCCTGACCGGCACCGCTCGACCCGTTGATGCAAGCGCGCCGGTTTCGGCCGACGACATCCGTCGCGCCGCCCGGATCATCGCCGGGGTCGTCCGCGAAACGCCGGTACTGAGCTCCCGCACGCTGAGCGAGCGCAGCGGTGGGACCGTCGAGCTCAAGCCCGAGAATCTCCAGCGAACCGGCTCGTTCAAGCTCCGCGGCGCAGTCACGAAGCTGACCGCCCTGGGCGACGCGTGCTCGGAGGGCGTCGTCTGCGGGAGCGCCGGCAACCATGCCCAGGCCGTCGCATACGCGGCGCGGGCGCGCGGCGTGCCGTGCTTCGTATTCATGCCCGAGGGGGCGCCGATCGCGAAGGTCGAGGCCGCCCGGGAGCTCGGCGCACATATCCAGATGAGCGGGGCGACCGTCGACGAGGCGCTCGAGGCCGCCTACGAACGGGTGACCGGAAACGAGCAGATGGCGTTCGTCCACCCGTTCGAGGATCCCGACGTGATCGCCGGCCAGGGGACGATCGGGCTCGAGTTGCTCGAGCAGGTTCCCGACCTGTCGCGCGTGATCGTGCCGATCGGCGGCGGCGGGCTGGTCAGCGGGATCGCGATCGCGCTCAAGTCGCAGCGCCCGTCGATCGAGGTCGTCGGCGTCCAGGTCGCGAGTTGCGCTCCGGTGCGGGGGTCGCTCGCCGCGGGCAAGCCGGTCCCGGTGCGCTCGGCGCTGACGATCGCGGACGGGATCGCGGTCAAGCGTCCGGGCGAGCTGACGCTGTCGCTGATCGACCGGTGGGTCGACGACGTGGTGGCCGTCGAGGAGGACGAGGTCGCCGAGGCGATGGTGTTCCTGATCGAGCGCGCCAAGCTGGTGGTCGAGGGCGCCGGCGCGGTCGGGGCCGCCGCGCTGCTGTCAGGCCGGGTGTCGGGGCCCGCGTCGCCCGGGACGACCGTGGTGATCCTGTCGGGCGGGAACGTCGACGCCGGGCTCCTCGCGGAGGTGGCGCGCCGGCACGAGAGCCAGGCGGGTCGGCGGCTGGTGCTGCTCGCGTCGCTTCCCGACCGGCCGGGCTCGCTCGCCCGGCTGCTGGCGCTCGTCGGCGAGCTGCGCGCGAACCTGCTTGACGTCGGGCACATCCGCGAAGGATTCGACCTGCACGTGCGCGAGACCGCCGTGCAGCTGGTGCTCGAGACGCGCGGTCAGGTCCACGCCGACCGCGTGACCGAGGCGATCCGCGCGGCCGGATACGAAGAGCCGCGCCCGCTCCGGTGGTCGCGCGCGGACCGGTAGCGGCGGGCCTGCTCGACGATCGCGCCGACCACGCGGCTCCGCTCGTCGGCCTCGGGGTGCCACTGGACCCCCAGCACGAACCGGCGCCCAGGCGCCTCGATCGCCTCGGGAAGGTCGTCGATCGTCGAGCGGCCGGTGACGACGAGGCCGTCGCCGATGGTGGCCACGCCCTGATGGTGATGCGACCTCGTGCCGTGCAGCTCCTCGCCGGCGGCGCGCGCGGCGAGCGAGCCGGCGGTCAGGCGGACGTCGTGGTCCGAGCCGTCGAAGCTGCCCGGGGTGCGGCGGTGCTCCTCGTGGCCGAGCTCGTCGGGCAGGTGCTGGGTGAGGGTTCCGCCGAACACGACGTTGATCAGCTGCATGCCGCGGCAGATGCCGAGCACGGGGATGTCGCGCTCCACCGCGCGGGTCGCGAGCGCGAGCTCCGAGCGATCGCGCTCGGGCACGAGGTGGTGGGTCTCGGGGTGCGGGTCGGCGTCGTAGTAGGCGGGGTCGATGTCGTTCCCGCCGGCGAGGATCAGCCCGTCGAGGAGGTCGAGCATCTCGTCGGCGTTCTGCTCGAAGCCGCCGTCCGGAGGGATCATCACCGCCATCCCGCCGGCGCGCTGGATCGCCTCGATGTAGCTGAAGGCGAGCAGCGCCGCCTCGCGCTGCGCCCACACGCCCCAGTTCGCGCGGACGAGCGCGGTGCAGATTCCGATCACCGGACGCCGAGAATCGCTCATGCCCTTCTCAGGCTAGCCCGCTGGATCTTTCCCGACGCCGTCTTCGGCAGCTCGTCGGCGAAGTCGACGATCCGCGGGTACTTGTACGGCGCGGTCTGGTGCTTGACGTGCTCCTGGAGCTCGGTGGCCAGCGCCTGCCCCGGGGCGAACCCGTCCCGCAGCACGACCACGGCGCGCACGACCGCGCCGCGCTCCTCGTCCGGGGCGGCGACGACCGCCGCCTCGGCGACGGCGTCGTGCGAGACGAGCGCCGACTCGACCTCGAACGGGCCGATCCGGTAGCCGGCCGAGATGATCAGGTCGTCGGCGCGTCCCTCGAAGTACAGGTAGCCGTCGTCGTCGAGCCGGACGCGGTCCCCGGTCTTCCAGGGTCGGTCGGCCGGAGACGCCGTGCCGTCGAGGTAGCCGACGAAGAACGTCGGGTCGGTCGACGGGTCGGCGAGGACGAGCTCACCGTCCTGCACTCGGAGGTCGACGCCCGGCAGCGCGCGCCCCATCGAGCCGGGGCGGACCGGCACGCCGGGCGGGTTGGCGGTGACCTGGCCGGTCTCGGTCTGTCCGTAGCCGTCGCGGATCTCGAGCCCGACCTCCTCCGTGAACGTCCGGATCACCTCGGGGTTGAGCGCTTCTCCGGCGGCCACCAGCGACCGCAGCGCCGGGAGCGGCTTCAGTTTCGCGCGCTTGGCGATCACGCGGTACTCGGTCGGGGCCATGCACAGGACGTTGACCTGCTCGGAGGCGAGCAGCTCGAGTCGCTGCGCCGGGTCGAACCGCTCGTCGTGGAGCAGCGCCGCGGCGCCCCGCAGCCACGGCGCGATGAACGTGTTCCGCGCGGACTTCGACCAGCCGGTGGCGGCGGTGCACCAGACGAGATCGCCGGGCCTCGCGTCCAGCCAGTGCTCGGCCTGGAGCCGCTGGCCGGAGAGGTAGCGCTGGCCGTGGACGACGCCGGTCGGCTCGCCTGTCGTCCCGCTCGTGAACGTGACCAGGCACGGATCGCGGGGGTCGAGTTCGGCGGGCGGCGCGGGCTCGGCCGCGTCGAACAGCCGGTCGTCGGGGATCGTCAACACCGCGCATCCGGGGCGGGCGCGCGAGAGCTCGGCCAGGTTCCGCTCGTCGGCCACGATCAGTTTCGGCCGGGTAGCGGCGATCCGCCGGGCGAGGTCGTCCGCGCGAAGCTGCTCGTTGCAGGCGAGCGCGACCGCCCCGAGGCGGAAGCACGCGACCATCGTCAGCACCCACGCGGGGCGGTTGCCGATGACGGTCATGACGACGTCGCCGCGGGCGACTCCTCTGTGGGTCAGAGTGCCCGCGAGGCGCGCGCTGCGGTCGGCGACCTCGGCGAACGTCCACTCACGCCGGCGGCCGTCTCGGGCGATCTCGATCAGCGCCGTGCGGTCCGGCGCGGCACGGTCGACGACGTCCCGAGCGAAGTTCATCCCTGCGGCCAGTGTGCCAGGATCGGGTGCGGTGGCGTTCTGGAACGGAGTCCTGTGGTTGCACCTGCTCGCGATGGCGTTCTTCGTCGGCGGGCAGCTGATGCTGGCCGCGATCGTCGTGCCGGTGCTGCGTGGGCTGGACGACCGTGCGCCCTTGCGCACGGCCGCGCGTCGGTTTGGGATCGGGACCCTGATCGCCTTCGCCGTGCTGATCGTGACCGGGCTCGCGATGGCCGGCCACGACCACCTGTGGAGCGTCTCGGCGCTGCGGGTGCACGTGGCGCTCGCCGCGGTCGTGGCCGTTCTGATCGGCGCCCACCTGCGTTGGTCGGAATGGCACGTGCTCGACGCGGCGATCTTTCTGGTCTCGCTGGCGATCGTGTGGGCCGGGATCGTGGTCACCGTCGGGTAGATCCGCGGCCCAGCTCAAACATTCGTCCAAATTTGTTAAGTTTGATGAAGATTCCGTCACAATTTCGCTTCGGCCGCCGGCGCAAGGGGGCCTGGACCGACAACATGCGGGTTCGGCTCCAGTGGAGCTCGTCAGCGGAGCTGGCGATCGGTCTGGTTGCGACCGGCGGCAGATCTTTTTGAGACTCCGTTTCTCGACCGGGGCACCTGCCGTAGGGTAAGCTCGCGGGCACATGGGGCTGATGACCGGAACCGGGCCGTTGGGGCGTGATCCAGCGGGGACGCACAACTTCGAGACGCCCGCTCCCGGCCAAGCGATGTACATCGAGCCGTGCCAGAAGTGGATCCGCGTGATCGTCGGCGGCGAGACGATCGCCGACACTCGCCGCGCGATGATGGTGTCGGAGTCCGGACACCAGCCGGTCTATTACTTCCCGCCCGAGGACGTCCGCGCCGAAGTGCTCGAGCCATCCGACCGCCACACCCGCTGCCCGAAGAAGGGCGAGGCGTCCTACCACACGATCCGCGCCGGTGAGGAGGTCGTGCAGGACGGCGCCTGGTACTACCCCGACCCGCTCGAGGGGGCGGAGCCGATCAAGGGCATGATCGCGTTCTACTTCGACCGGATGGACCAGTGGTTCGAGGAGGACGAGGAGATATTCGTCCACCCGCGCGACCCTTACCACCGGGTCGACGTGATCCCCACCTCGCGCCACATCAAGATCTCGCTCGACGGCGAGGTGCTGGCCGAGAGCGATCGGGCAATGGCGCTGTTCGAGTCGAACCTGCCGATCCGCTGGTACCTGCCGCGCGAGGACGTCTCGGCCGAGCTCGAGCCCACCGACACCGCGACGCGCTGCCCGTACAAGGGGATCGCCGGCTACTACGCGGTCCGCCGGGAGAACGGCGAGACCGTCAAGGACCTGATCTGGTACTACGACGAGCCGCTGCCCGCGGTCGACCGGGTCGCCGGGCGGCTGTGCTTCTTCAACGAGCGCGTCGATGTCGAGGTCGACGGCGAGCCCGAGGGCCGGCCGAAGACCGTCTGGAAGCACGGGGTCAAGTCCGAAGCCCCCGCGGTCGCCGCTCGCAGCGGCAGCTGAACCCAGCCATCTCCCGTATTCTCGGCTGCTCCGCAGAGACTGAGGAGCACCGACGACCATGGCTATCGCAACCACTGATCGGACCGACGAGCAGAAGGCGATCTGCGAGATGGTGCGCCAGTTCGCCGACGAGCAGATCATCCCGAATGCCGAGCACTACGACCACGAGGACGAGTTCCCCGCGCCGATCGTCGAGCAGATGAAGGAGCTCGGGCTGTTCGGGGTGACGATCCCCGAGGAGTTCGACGGGATGGGGCTCGACCTCACCACCTACGCGATGATCGTCGAGGAGCTCTCCCGGGGATGGATCAGCATCAGCGGGATCGTCAACACCCACTTCATCGGGTCCTACCTGCTGATGAAGTTCGGGACCGACGAGCAGAAGCAGAGGTACCTGCCGAAGATGGCCACAGGGGAGATGCGCGCCGCGTTCAGCCTGTCCGAGCCCGAGCTCGGGTCCGATGTGGCCGCGATCAAGACCTCCGCCAAGAAGGCCGGCGACCACTACGAGATCAACGGCACGAAGATGTGGGTGACCAACGGCCTGCTGTCTTCGCTCGTGTTCGTGCTCGTGCGGACCGACCCGAACGCCGACCCAAAGCACCGCGGACTGACCTGCTTCATCGCCGAGAAGGAGCCGGGAGTAGGCGAGAACACCGGTAACTACAAAGGCTTGGGCGTCCCGCCCAAGATCAAGAAGATGGGCTACAAGGGCGTCGAGTCGACCGAGCTCGTGTTCGACGGCTACCGCTGTCCGGTCGAGAACATCCTCGGCGGCGAGGAGGCCGGCCTGAACAAGGGCTTCGCGCAGATGATGGACGCTTTGGAGCTGGGTCGCGTGAATGTGGCGGCGCGCGGAGTCGGGCTGGCCCAGCGAGCGTTGGAGCTCGCGCTGAAGTATTCGCAGGAGCGGCGGGCGTTTGGCAAGCCGATCTCCCAGCACCAGGCGATCCAGTTCAAGCTCGCGGACATGGCCACCCAGGTCGAGGCGGCGCGCCTCTTGACCCATCGCGCCGCCCGGATGAAGGACGCGGGCGAGCGCTCGGACATCGAGGCGGGGATGGCCAAGCTGTTCGCCTCGGAGGCGGCGCGCTTCTGCGCCGAGGAGTGCCTGCGGATCCACGGCGGATACGGCTACTCCAAGGAGTACGAGATCGAGCGCATCTACCGCGACGCGCCGCTCCTGCTCATCGGCGAGGGGACCTCCGAGATCCAGCGAATGGTGATCGGCCGCAAGCTGCTCGAGCGCC
Source organism: uncultured Solirubrobacterales bacterium (assembly GCA_963777335.1). Taxonomy (GTDB): domain Bacteria; phylum Actinomycetota; class Thermoleophilia; order Solirubrobacterales; family Solirubrobacteraceae; genus Palsa-465. The sequence continues at coordinate 110,004 of CAVZQD010000022.1, read as the reverse complement.
ACAAGATCTGATGGCCGCCGACACGAAATCGCTGATCGAGACCGCGGTCACGCGGTTCCTCGACGAAGTCCCGGCGCTGGCCAACCTCAAGCTCGTGGCGGGCCTCGAGTTCCGCGCTCGCGGCGAGCCCCAGCTATATCGGGTCGAGCTGCCCGGCCCGAAGGTGACCAAGGGCTTCGCGGCCGATGCCAAGGTGAACATTTCCGTGTCGCGCTCGCAATTCAACGAGCTCGCGACCAAGGGTCACATTCGCGACTGGCGAGAGGCGTTCGTGCACGGCGATGCCAAGGCGACTGGGATCGAGCAGGTGATGAAGCTGATCGTCAACGTGGTCGAGCGCCAGGAGGAGCGCTCGCGCACGCGCAAAGCCTCACATCACTGATTCTTCGCCGCGAGCTCCTCGGCCTCTGACAGCTGCTCCTCGACCAGCGCGAGACCGGAATCCCAGAACCCCGGGTCGGTCAGGTCGATGCCGACGATCTCCGCCAGATGCTCGGGGCTGCGCGAGCCGCCGGCCGACAGCAGCTCGAGGTAACGGGGCACGAACGGATCGCCCTCGTGCAGGTAGCGGCTGTACACCGACAGCGCCAGCAGCAGGCCGTACGCGTAGGCGTACACGTAGCCGGGGGTGTTGATGAAGTGGGGCACGTAGGACCACCACATCCGGTAGCCCTCGGTGATCCCGACCGAGTCGCCGAACAGCTCGGCCTGCGTCTCCACCCAGGTCTCGTTGATCCGGTCGACCGACAGCTCGCCCTCGGCGCGCCGGCGCGTGTGGACGAGATGCTCGAACCGGTTCATCGCCATCTGGCGGAACACGGTCGCGATCGCGCCGTCGACGCGCTCGGCCAGCAGGCCGAGCCGGCGCTCGTCATCCTGCACCCCCTCGAGCATCCGCCCGAACACGAGCTCCTCGCCGAACACCGACGCGGTCTCGGCGAGCGTCAGCGGCGTCGAGTGGTGGAAGATGCCCTGGGGCTGGGCGAGCGCGGCGTGCAGGCCGTGCCCGAGCTCGTGCGCCATCGTCAGCACGTCGCGGCGGGTGGCGGTGAAGTTCAGCATCACGTACGGGTGCACGCTCGGGACGGCGTAGGCGCAGAACGCCCCGCCGCGCTTGTGCGGCCGCGTGGGCGCGTCGATCCAGCGCTCGTCGAAGAAGCGCCGGGCGACCGTGCCGGCCACGGGCGAGAACGACTGGTAGGTGTCGAGCACGAGGTCGCGGGCCTCGCCGAACGAGTACGTGACGTCCTCGGCGAGCACCGGCGCGGACCGGTCGTAGTCGGCCAGCCGCTCGACGCCGAGCAGCGTCGCCTTCAGCCGGTACCACCGTTGCGGAATGTCGAAGCGGTTCCGTACCGCCTCGATCAGCGCCATCACGGACTCGTCGGACGCCTCGTTGGCCAGGTTGCGGCTCGCCAGCCAGTGCGGGTAGTGGCGGAGCCGGTCCTCGACCGACTTGTCGTAGACGAGCGTGTTGAAGATGAACCCGCGGGTGCGCAGACCCGGCTCGAGCGTCGCCGACACCGCCTCGGCCGCGGTCCGGCGGAGATCGCGATCGGGTGACAGCAGGCGGCTGAGCGCGACATCGAGCGTCAGCTCGGTGTCGTCGAGATCGACCCGGAGCGCGGCGCAGAGCTCGCCGAACAGCCGGCCCCACGCCGCCTGGCTCGAGATCGACTTCTCCGCGAGGATCTTCTCCTCGCTCTCGGACAGCAGGTGCGGGCGGTAGCGGCGGATGCTCCGCAGGTGATGCCGGTAGTGCTCGAGGGCGGCCGAGGAGAGCAGCTCCTCGGCGCGGCCGTCGTCGATCGCGGCCCACTCGAGCTCGAAGAACAGCAGCAGCGTCTCGATCTCGGTGGCGCGCTCCTGGACGAGTTGCAGCAGAGCTCCGCGCTCTGGGTCGGCGGTGTCGGTGGCGAACCGCAGGCTCGCGTACGAGCCGGCGCGCCCGATCAGGTCGTTGATCGCCTCGAGCCCGCGCATCGCGCTCTGGAGCTCGGCGGCGTCGAGGTTGGCGACCTTCCCCGCGTGTGCTTCGGCGAAATGCGTCGCGCGGTCCCTGGCGTCGTCGAGCATCCGCTCGGCGCCGGCGCGCCCTTCGTCGTCGACGAGCGGGGCGAGGTCCCACTCGGTCTCGAGCAGCTCCGGATCGGTGAGTGGATCGGCAGCAGTAGTCATGTAAGCGGAGCTTACCTTCAGCTTTGGGGGCAGCCGGCGACGTCGAGCGGACCGCTGAGGCGGAACACGACGATCGGCTGATCCAGCGCGCGTTCGCTGAACACCGGCGTGGCGGCCGGGTCGGTCGCGGTCCAGCGGGTCTCGGGCGACGGGCTGAGCACGCTCGGGTTCCAAGGGTCGCGTGCGGGTGTGGTGATGATGTATTTCAGGTGGTCGGAGTTCACCTGTGACCGCCATCGAGCGCAGGTGGTGATTGGCGTGAACGACCCGTGCGGGCCGCGCTGCGCCACGTACTGGACGCGGTTCGAGAGGTCGAGGCCGTACAGCGGATACGAGAAGAAGCCGCCGAACGTGCCGACGACGCCGACGCGTGCGTCGCGGACGGTGCGGAACAGCGCCCACACCTTCGCCAGATACGAGACGTTCGGCTCATACGCGTAGCGGCCGCGCAGGTAGTGCCCCTGGAGGCGGTAGCCGGCGGCCGCGCCGGCCACGAGGACGAGCCCGACTGCGGCGATCGCGACGGGGGCGGCTATCTGGATCGTCCGCGAGCCGTGAGCGCGCCGGACGGCCGCGATGAGCGCGACGGCCCCGAGCGCCGCCACCCCGATCGCGATCGCGCCGATCGCGTGCGAATTCGGCCACAGCGCCGGCTGGGCCACCGTGCCGGCGAGGAGGATCGCGAACCCGATCGCGAGCCCGGTGCGTACCGGCGCCGTCGCGGACAGCGCGGGCGCGAGCGGCGCCACCACCAGGGCCAGCGTCAGCGCCGGCGCGAGATAGCGCAGGTTGAACGCGAACCCGAGCGGCTCGCCGGCGAGGCCGGCCGCGGTCTCGGGCGTGATCAGGTATGCGGCGAGCGAGAACAGCGCGGCCGCACCGAGCATCCGGACGATCGCTTGGGAAGAAAGTCGGAAATAGTCCGACCTTCTTCCCAAGCCCTCGCGGGAGGTGGCGGCGCCCAGGCGGAGGGTGCACAGCAGTGGACCTCCGATCGCGATCGCGAGCACGGCCCACCACCACCGGCCGAGCCCCGAGGCCAGCGCCGGCTGTGCGAATGCGCTCCAGAAGTGCGTGCTCGTCAGGTAGTGCGCGACGCTGTAGCCGGTGCGCTGCTGGAGGGACGCCGCCGGCGTCGGCAGGATCCCCGCGAAGCTTGTCCACGGAAGCGGGTTGCCGACCGCGATCAGGTTTCGCAGGTACCAGAAGCCGCCGGCGAGGATCAGCGGCCCGAGCCACAGCGCGGCGGTGCTTGTCCGCCGGCCGCGCGGGGCGATCGCGATCACGCCGACGGTGAGCGCGAACACCGGTGCGAGCACGGTCAGCTTTGTCCCGACCGCCAGCCCCGCCGCGACTGCGGCGAGCACCCGCGCGGCCGGGCGCTCGGGCTCGGTCACGAGCAGCGCCACCGCCGCGAGCAGGAAGAACACCGCGACGACGTCGTTGGCGGCGGCGCCCGCCTGCGAGTAGTCCATCATCGTCGTCCCCATCGCGAGCGCCGCGCCGATCGTGGTGGCGGCGCCGACGCCGCGCGGGCGGCCGACGCAATACGCGGCGAGCAGCGCCAGGCCGAGCCACACGAGGTTGATGCCCGGCGACAGCGTGTCGCGCCCGAGCAGCACGATCCCGAGGCCGTGCAGCATCTCGGCGGTCGCGGGATAGAACGGCGTCAGGTACTCGACGTCGGTGAACCGGAGCGAGGTGACGTTCCCGGTCTGCGCGAAGCTCGCCGCCCAGGGGAGGTGGTACCAGAGCGAGTCGAACCCGCGGATGCCGACGTCATAGGACTGGATCGTCAGCGCGCCCCATTCGGCAACCACGGTGGCGCCGGCGAGGAGCGCGACGCCGATCAGCAGCGACGCGCCCGAGTCGCGGGGCCGGTGGCGGGCGACCTGCGTCCCCGCGAGTGAGCGCAACCCGGCCACGCCGGCGAGCGCGCATGCGATCACGATCGGCCCGAGCGCGAACAGCCCCAGCGCACCGAGCAACTCGAGCAACCCGATCAGCAGCGCCAGACCGGTCACGGCCTCCGCCAGCCGCGCGGGCGCCCCGGTCCAGTCGGCGAGCCAGCGCCGGCGGATCGCGACCGCCGCGACCCCAGCCCCGCCGACGACGACGAGCAGCGCCGCCGCGCCGAGCGCGTAGCGGGCGACGCCCGTGTTTACGCTCGCCACCACAGGACGCGGTCGGGCGCGAGCGACAGCACCGGGCCGCCCGGGGGCTGGTTGCGGTACGCGCCATAGCGCTCGGCCAGTGCGGCGATTGCCTCCGGCGCGTCGGCGGCCTCGAGGATCGTCATCGGGCCGAGCGCCTGCACCCACTCAAGCTGCGACCAGTCCTCGTCGTAGCGGTCGACGGTCAGCGCCGTGCGCGGGCGAGCTCTCAGCCACCGAATGCGGGCGAGACGATCGGCGGGCACGCGTTTGGGCTTGTGGTCGACCGCGGTCACGATCGCGCTTCCGAGGACCGCGTACGTGACGGGGAGCACGCGGGGGTGGCCGTCGTCGTCGGCGATCCCGAGACGCGCCACCCGCGAGCCCTCGAGCAGCGCCCGGGCCCAGCCGGGAAGCTCGGCTACGCTTGCACTCTGTCCCATGACCGCCGGAAGACTAGGCGTCCCGACCGCGCTCCTGTGCGCGCTCGCCCTCGCGGCGCTACTCGGCGGCTGCGGCTCCAGCACGTCCGCGCGCACGCCCACGGTCAGCGCGGTTCCGCTCCTGCCCGGCGCGCATGTCACCACACAGGCTCGCAAGTGCGACTCGGGCTCGAGAGCGTTCTGCTCGATCGAGCTGGTCGTGCTCGACGCTCGATACAAGTCGTCTGACAACCTCGCGCACGACGAGAGCAAGCACCTGCGCAAGGCCGGATGGTCGCTCGCCGACGGCGACACGGGGACCGAGTCATCGGCCAACTCGCCGGGGCACAAGCTGCGGCTGACCTACTCGACGGCGGCCGACGACCTCCAGCAGATCGACCTCGGGCAGATCACGCGCTCGCGCCCCATCGTGCTCGCGCTGTCGAGCTCGATGTTCGACCGCGCCGCGGCGATGTCGATGATGCTTGAGGTCGGAGCCTCCTGAGGAGGTCAGGCGTCGCCGAGCACGAGGCGGCGGTTGGGCCCGACCGAGATCGCCTTGCGCCCGGCGAGCAGGTCGCGCAGGTCGGCGCCGACGAGCTCCGAGCGCCAGCCCTCGAGTGTGCGGACGTCGGGCGCGGACTCGCGCCGGCGCGCGGCGGCGACGATCAGCTCGAGCTCGTTGCGCGACGCGATCAGCTCGTATGCGAGACCGGCCTCGAGCGAGCGCGCCCGCAGGAGCGCCTCGGCCAGCACGATCAGCGGGGCGTCCTCGGGCTCGGAGCGGCCGCGCGGCTCATCGCGCGGAATCGGCTCCGCCTTCATGCCGGCGGCGATCGCCTCCAACATCTGCGCGCCGCGGCGGCGAATCCCGGACGGGTGGATGCCGCGGATCTGCTCGAGCGCGCCGATGTTCGAGGGGTGGCGCTTGGCCAGCTCGACCAGCGCCGGGTCGCCGAGCACCGACCCGACCGGGCGGTCCTCGGCCGACGCGGTGCGCTCGCGCCACGCCGCCAGCTCGCGCGCCACGGCTCGGGCGCGCGGGTCGAGTTGCCCGACGCGGGGGAGCCGCTCCCACGCCGTGTTCGGATCGCGCTCGTCGGTTGCGGACTCGAGGCGCCGGCATTCCTCGCGAGCCCAATTCAGGCGCCCCGTTTCCGTGAGGCGGCGCTGCACCTCGTCGGCGAGCTCGAGCAGGTGCGCGACGTCCTCGGCGGCATAGCTCAGCTGTTCGGCGGTGAGCGGCCGCGCGTCCCACCGCGTGTAGCTCGCGGTCTTGCCGACCCGACGGCCGAGCATCGTGCCGAGCAGGTTGCCGTAGCCGGTCTGCGCGCTCGCGCCGACGAACCCGGCCGCGAGCTGCGTGTCGAAGATGTTCGTGACCTCGGTACTCCAGGCGCGCCGGAGGATCGCGACGTCCTGGCGGCCGGCGTGGAGCACGACCTCGATCGACGGGTCCGCCAGCAGCTGCGCGATCGGGGTCGCGTCGACCCCGTTCAGCGGGTCGATCAGCGAGATGTGCGGACCGTCGCCGTCGGTGTTGTCGTCGTCGACCGCGATCTGCACCAGGCACAGCAGCGCCCGGTAGCGGCCCTCGGACATGAACTCGGTGTCGATTCCGATCCGTCCATGCGCGCGCGCGGCACTCGCCGCCGCCACCACGTCCTCTGAGCTCGCGAGCGGCTCGGAGGTGACACGGACGGTCTGGGTGCGCATTGCCTCGGAGGCTAGCGATCCGCGGCCGCTGGGCACGGACGCCCAGCGGAACGGACCCAGGGACGCCGAGCGCAGCGAGGCCCACCAACACCCGCCCGGCCCAATCCGACCGCCCTGGTAGGATATGTCGCCGATGATCTTCTCCTCGAAGGCCGAGTACGGCGTGCGCCTGATGGTCGAGCTGGGGCGCCAGTCACCCGAGCAGCCGACCTCCTTGAAGGCGATCGCCGACGCGGAGGGGTTGCCGCTGGCGTATCTCGAGCAGGTGGTCGCGAAGCTGCGCAAGGCCGGGCTCGTGATGAGCGCCCGGGGCGCCCACGGCGGCTACTGGCTGTCGCGGCCGGCGGATGAGATCGCGATGGTGGAGGTGGTGCAGGCGCTCGAGGGCGCGATCGCCCCGATGGAGTGCTTCGTCCACGACCACACCGAGCGCGTGCTGTGCTCACACGAGCCCGACGCCGGGCGAGGCTGCGCGACGAAGCTGCTGTGGACGCGCGTGCAGGGCGGGATCATCCGCTCGCTGCAGACGACCACGCTCGCCGAGCTCGTCGAGTTCTCGCGTCGCAGCGAGCGCGCGCCCGTGGCGGCGGTTTGACGACTCCGACTTGAAAGCTTGGTATGGCAGATCTAGAGATACGAAACCTCCACGTCCTCGCCGGTGAGAAGCAGATTCTCCGGGGCGTGGACCTGGCTGTCGACAAAGGCGAGATTCACGCGCTGATGGGCCCGAACGGGTCCGGGAAGTCCACGTTGGCCAATGCGGTCATGGGCCACCCCGGGCTCGACGTGACCGAGGGGCAGATCCTGTTTCGCGGGGAGGACGTGACCGAGGCCTCGCCCGACGACCGCGCCCGGATGGGGCTGTTCATGGCCTTCCAGTATCCGGTCGCGGTTCCCGGGGTGACCGTGACCAAGTACCTGCGGACCGTCTTGAACGCGCACCGGGAGTCGCGGGGCGAGGATGCGATTCCCTTGAAGGAGTTTCGTCAGACGGTCGAGGCAGCGATGAAGCTCACCGACGTCCCGCGCGATTTCTCGACGCGGTACCTGAACGAGGGCTTCTCGGGCGGCGAGAAGAAGCGGATGGAGATCCTCCAGCTGGCGTTGCAGAAGCCGTTGATGGCGATCTTGGACGAGACCGACTCGGGATTGGATATTGATGCTTTGCGGGTTGTCGCCAACGGTGTGAACGCGGTCGCGGGCCCGGACATGGGCGTGCTGATCATCACCCACTACCAGCGGATCCTCCACCTCGTGCAGCCTTCGCACGTTCACGTGATGTACCAGGGGCGGATCGTCCGCGAGGGCGGGCCGGAGCTGGTCGACGCGCTCGAGGCCAAGGGCTACGGGTGGATCACGGACGAGATCGAGGCGGCTGCTTGACCACAATCGCACCCATCTCCCAGGTCGCTGCGGAGTTCCCGGTCCTGCGTAACCGGCGGTTCGACGGACGGCCGGTGGCGTACCTCGATTCGTCCGCCACCTCCCAGACGCCGGACGCCGTGATCGACGCGATGACGTCGTACTACACCGAGCATCGCGCCTCGATCCACCGCGGCGTGTATCCGCTCGCGGACGAGGCGACCAACCTGTACGAGGGCGCGCGCGCCCGCATCGCTGCCTGGCTCGGGTCGACCGTCGAGGAGACGATCTTCACCGCCAACGCCACCGCCGCGATCAACATGGTCGCGTACACGTGGGGGCGGCAGAACGTCCAGCGCGGCGACCTCGTGGTGCTGACCGAGATGGAGCACCACTCGAACATCGTCCCCTGGCAGCTGCTCTGTCAGGACCGTGAGGCGGAGCTCGCCTACGTCCCCGTGGGGTCTGATGGGTTCCTGGATCTGGACGCGCTCGATTCGCTGCTGGCGCGCGGCCCGCGGTTGGTGGCCTTCGTGCATGTGTCGAACGTCTTGGGGACCGTCAACCCGGTGGCTGAGATCGCGCGGCGGGCGCATTCTGCCGGAGCGGTTGTTCTGGTCGACGGGACGCAGGCGGTGCCGCAGATGCCGGTGTGGCTGCCCGACCTCGACGTGGACTTCTACGCCTGGACCGGCCACAAGGCGTACGGGCCGACGGGGATCGGGGTCCTGCACGGGCGCCGCGCGCTGCTCGAGGAGATGCCGCCGTTCATCGGTGGCGGCCATATGATCCGGACGGTCGCGGCGAACGAGTCGACCTGGACCGACCTGCCCTGGAAGTTCGAGGCGGGCACCTCGCAGATCGCCGAGGCGATCGGGCTGGGGGCGGCGGTCGATTGGATCCAGGCGATCGGGATGTCTTCGATCCGGAGTCATTCGCAGGCGCTGGTCGCGGACGCTCTGGATCGGCTCGCGTCGGTGCCGGGGCTGACCGTGCAAGGACCGGCTGCGGCCGCGGACCGGGGCGCGCTCATATCGTTCACGTTGGACGGCGCCCATCCGCACGACATTGCCGACATCCTCGGCGGTCTCGGCGTGTGCGTGCGCGCGGGTCACCACTGCGCCCAGCCGCTGATGCGGTCGCTGGGCGTCCACGCCACCACTCGCGCGTCGTTCGCGGTCCACAACTCGAGCGAGGACCTGCAGCGCCTGGTCGAGGGGCTCGGGGCCGTTCGCCGCACGCTGCAGCTGGACTGAGGCGCCGCGGCTCGGCTGTGGCGCCGGCGGAGCGCGGGGCGGCGGTAGGCTGCGCGCTCGAGTTGCCGGCGATCAACCTCTACAGCGACACGCAGACACGGCCCACTCAGGGGATGCGCGCGGCGATCGCGGCGGCGGTCGTTGGCGACGAGCAGCGAGGGCTCGATCCGACCACCGTGGAGTTGCAAGATCGCGTGGGGGAGCTGCTGGGGTTTCCGGCCGCGGTCTTCCTCCCGAGCGGGACGATGTGCAACGAGATCGCCTTTCGCGTGCACGCGCGGCCGGCCGGCGACGAGGTGATCCTCGACCGCACCTCGCACCCGATCAACTCCGAGGCCGGGGGACCGGCGGTGCTGTCGGGGCTGATGATCCGAGCGTTGGACGGCGCCGGGGGCATCTTCACGGGCGAGCAGCTGGAGGCGGCGGTGCGGGCGCGGGGCACTCGGTACATGCCGCGGTCCCGCCTCGTGTCCGTGGAGCAGACGACCAACCTCGCCGGCGGCCACGTGTGGCCACTCGAGACGATCCGGGAGGTGTTGGCGGTCGCTTCTCGGTTTGGGCTCCGGACGCACATGGACGGAGCGCGGCTGATGAACGCGGTCGTGGCGTCGGGGGTCTCGGCGGGTTCGTATGCGAGCGGGTTCGATACGGCGTGGATCGATTTCACGAAAGGTCTGGGAGCGCCGGTCGGTGCGGTGCTCGCGGGCTCCCGAGAGCTGATCGACGAAGCGTGGCGGTGGAAGCAGATGCTCGGCGGATCGTTCCGGCAATCCGGGATCGTCGCCGCCGGGTGCCTGTACGCGCTCGACCACCACGTGGACCGGCTCGCCGAGGACCATTTGCACGCTCGGCTGCTCGCCCAGGGGCTTGCCGCTCTTCCCGGCGTGCGGCTCGATCCCGACACCGTCGAGACCAACATCGTGATCTTCGAGGTCGACGACGCGCCGGCGCTCGTTCGGCGGATCGCCGACCGTGTCGAGGTCCAGGCGTTCGGCCCGCACCGCGTCCGGGCGGTGACGCACCTGGATGTGTCACGGACGGACGTCGAGCTCGCACTCGAAGCGTTCGCCGACGCGCTCGGCTAAGCCAGCTCGCTGGGGGCTGAGCGGTCGCTACGCTAATCAGCAATGGACGAGCTGTATCGCGAGAACATCCTCGATCACTACAAGCACCCGCACAACTGGAGCCCTCCGGAGGCGGAGATCGAGAACCCGGATCTGGAGTTCCACGATCTGAATCCGTTGTGCGGAGATGAGCTGACCGTGCAGCTGGCGCTGGACGCGGACGGGCGGATCGAGGACGTGCGTTTCTCCGGGCACGGGTGCGCGATCTCGCAGGCGGCGGCGTCGATGACGTCGGATGAGGTGAAGGGGATGCCGGTGAAGCAGCTGCTGGCGCTCGATCGGTCGTTCGTGCTGGACCTGCTCGGGATCGACATCTCGGCGACGCGGATGAAGTGCGCGCTGCTGTCGCTGAAGGTGCTGAAGGGCGCGTCGCTCGGCCACGCGGCCGACTGGGAATCGGCGGCTTAGGGCGGCTGTAAATTCCTATCGGTGCGCTAGGATTTAGGCGTGCCGCAAGTTATCGAAGTGTGTCCTCTGGATCAACTCGGACCGGGCGGGATGCGTCTGGTCGAGTGGGAGGACCTCGAGATCGGCGTGTTCAACTGCGCCGGAACCGTGTACGCGATCGAGGATCGCTGCTCGCATGACGACGGCCCGCTGGTCGAGGGAGAGCTCGACCAGGAGGCCTGCACGATCGAGTGCCCCCGACACGGGTCGCTGTTCGATCTGAAGACCGGCAAGCCCTTGACTTTGCCCGCGTACGTTCCGGTGGAGACGTACCCGGTGCTCATCGAAGACGAAACGATCAAGCTGGAGGTGGAGTAGTGGCCGTAGAGCTCACGGAGAACCAGCAGCTGGCGGCGATCAACGCCGACTACGAGGAGCGCTACGGGTTCCGCGACGCCGAGAACTACCTGTACAAGGCGCCCAAGGGGCTCAACCGCGAGATCGTCGAGAAGATCTCGGAGTTCAAGTCCGAGCCGCAGTGGATGCGCGAGTTCCGGCGCAAAGCGCTCGATCACTTCCTCTCGCGGCCGCAGCCGACCTGGGGCTCGCCGCTCATGGCCGAGGTCGACTACGACGACATCCATTACTTCGTCCGCGCCTCCGAGAAGCCAGGCCGCTCCTGGGACGACGTGCCCGAGGACGTCAAGCGGACGTTCGATCGGCTCGGGATCCCCGAGGCCGAGCGCAAGTTCCTCTCGGGCGTCGGGGCCCAGTACGAGTCCGAGGTCGTCTACCACCAGGTGCGCGAGGACCTCGAGAAGCAGGGCGTGATCTTCAAGGACATGGACTCGGGGCTGCGCGAGCACGAGGACATCATCCGCGAGTACTTCGCGAGCGTGATCCCGCCCAACGACAACAAGCTGGCGGCGCTGAACTCGGCCGTGTGGTCGGGCGGCTCGTTCGTATACGTCCCCGAGGGCGTGCACGTCGAGATGCCGCTCCAGGCCTACTTCCGGATCAACACCGAGAACATGGGCCAGTTCGAGCGGACGCTGATCATCGCCGAGCCCGGCTCGTACGTGCACTACGTCGAAGGCTGCACCGCGCCGACCTACTCGAGCTCGAGCCTGCACTCCGCGGTGGTGGAGCTGATCGCCAAGCCCGGCGCGCGGATCCGCTATACGACCGTGCAGAACTGGTCGACGAACGTGTTCAACCTGGTGACCAAGCGCGCGGTGGCGCAGGAGGACGCGACCGTCGAGTGGGTCGACTGCAACCTCGGCTCGCGCCTGACGATGAAGTACCCGAGCGTGTACCTGATGGGCGAGCGCGCCCACGGCGAGATCCTGTCGATCGCGTTCGCGGGCAAGGGCCAGCACCAGGACGCCGGCGGCAAGATCATCCACGCGGCGCCGAACACGACCTCGAACATCTTCGCCAAGTCGATCTCCAAGGACGGCGGGCGCGGCTCCTACCGCGGACTGCTCGAGATCGCCAAGGGCGCTCACGGCGCGCGCAGCAAAGTCGTCTGTGACGCGCTGCTGCTCGACGAGCACTCACGCTCGGACACGTACCCGACGATTCGGATCGGTGAGGACGACGTCAACGTCGGCCACGAGGCGACCGTCTCTAAGGTCGGCGACGACCAGCTGTTCTACCTGATGTCGCACGGCATCCCGGAGGACGAGGCGTCGAAGCTGATCGTCAACGGGTTCATCGAGCCGATCACCAAGGAGCTCCCGATGGAGTACGCGGTCGAGATGAACCGCCTGATCGAGCTGCAGATGGAGGGCTCGATTGGCTAGTGGTGCCGCTCCCGCGGTGGAGCTGCCCACGTTCAAGGGCCGCCCGGGTTGGGAGTTCACGGACATCTCCGGCCTGGACCTGGCCGCGTACGAGCGGGTCGGGGCCGATGGGGCTGCCGGCGCGGGGCTCCTATGGAATTTGCCCGCGAGCAAGGCACTGCCCGATGGGGTGATCGTTGGAACGCTCGACGACGCCGAGCACCGAGAGCTGATCGAACGCCACCTCGGGTCGCTCGTGTCGCCAGATGACGATGCGTTCGTGGCGCTCAACGACGCGGGCGTGCGCGCCGGCGCGTTCGTGTATGTCCCGCGCGGAGTGGCGCTGACCGAGCCGATCTCGCTGACGAGCGTCCAGGCCCGCACCGGGACGCTGCTCAACCAGCGGACGCTGGTGGTGGTCGAAGAGGGCGCGCAGGCCGAAGTGTGGGAGCAGTTCCTGTCGGGCTCGGACGACGTCGACGGCGTCTTCAACACGGTCACCGAGCTCGTGGTCGGCCAGGCCGCGCGGCTGCGGTACGTGTGCGGCCAGGGGCTGTCGGAGAAGAGCTGGATCTTTGGCGCCCAGCGCGCCGAGGTCGGGCGTGACGCGTCGCTCGACTGGGTGGCGCTCGGGTTCGGCTCCGCGCGCGGTCACGTGCGGATGGAGACGCGGCTCGCCGGCGAGGGCTCCGAGGCGCGCGTCACCGGCGCGTACGCCAGCCACGCCCGCCAGCACATCGACTTCGACACCACGCAGGAGCACGCGGCGCCGAACACGACCTCGGACCTCGCCTTCCGTGGCGTTCTCACGGGGCGCTCGACCGCGGTCTGGAAGGGCAACATCATCGTCGACCCGGGCGCGCAGAAGACCGACGCGTTCCAGGAGTCGCGCAATCTGCTGCTGAGTAAGCGCGCCCACGCCGACGCGATCCCGGGGCTCGAGATCCAGGCCAACGACGTGCGCTGCACGCATGCGGCGGCGGTGGCGCAGGTCGACCCCGAGCAGTTGTTCTACCTGCGCTCGCGCGGGCTGCGCGAAGAGGTGGCCAAGCGGCTCGTGATCGAGGGCTTCCTGGCGGCGCTCGTCGAGCGCTTCGAGGCAGGCCCCGTGCGGGACGTGCTGAGCGACGCGCTCGAGCATCGTCTCGCGGCGATCCTCGGGGACTAGGCGGGGGTCCGGGCGGGCTAGGCGGGCGCGAGCTCGTCGAGCGCCTCGAGCTCGTCTTGTTCGAGCTCGAGCTGTGCGGCCTCGAAGTTCTCCTCGAAGTGCGCCGCCGAGTTGGTGCCGGGGATCGGCAGCATCACCGGCGAGTGGGCGAGGAGCCACGCGAGCGCGACCTGCCTGGTCGACGCGCTGTGGGAGCGGGCGATCTCCTGGAGCGTCGAGCCGCGACCCGCGAGATCGCCCGTGGCGAGCGGGAGCCACGGCAGGAACGCGAGCCGGTCGCGCTCGCACGCCGACAGCACCTCCTCCGACGCCCGGTCGGCGATGTTGTAGCGGTTCTGGACGGAGACGATCGGGACGATCTGCCGGGCGCGGTCGAGCTCGTCGACGGTCACGTTGCACACACCCACGTGGCGGATCTTGCCCTCGTCCTGGAGCTCGGCGAGCGCGCCGATCGAGTCCTCGATTGGGACCTTCGGGTCGACCGCGTGGAGCTGATAGAGGTCGATCCGCTCCAGCGCCAGTCGCTTGAGCGACGCCTCGCAGCAGCGCCGCAGGCGGTCCGGGCGGCAGTTCCGCTCCCACACGCCCGGCCCGGGCCGCTCGAGGCCGCCCTTGGTCGCGATCACGAGGTTGTCGGGATAGGGCCGGAGCGCTTCGGCGATCAGGTTCTCGGACACCTCAGGGCCGTACGAGTCGGCGGTGTCGATCAGCTCGACGCCGGCCTGCACGACCCTGCGCAGCAACGCCCGGGTGGCGACCGGATCGGGCGGCTCGCCCCAGATCCCCTCGCCGGTGATGCGCATCGCGCCGAACCCGAGCCGCTTGACTTCGAGGTCGCCGCCGAGGAGGAAGGTCTCGCTCATGAGGGGGAGATTAAGTACGGCCAGGCAGCGGCGTACGATCCGGGACGAACATGGCCAGGCAACCCCCGATGCTGGTCCCGCTCGGCTACGGCAAGTTCGTGCGCGCGGATCGCGTGTTCGCGCTGGTCCCGCTCGAGGGGGCCGACCGCGGCGACGGGCGCCGGACGCTCGTGTACGTCGAAGGAATCGAGGACCCGATCATCGCCTCGCGCTCGGAGAGTGCGATCGCGCGGGACATTGCCGGCGCCCTGGGACGCGGGCCGGGCCGAAATCGCGACGGATTCGAGCTACCCGGCCAAGAAGCGCTGTTCTGAACTTAAGCGTCCCAAAGCTGACTGGACGAATGTTCTATTAGGGGCTCGCGAAGGCCTGCCGATTAGGCAGGCAAACGATGCGTGGCTCAGTGTCGCCGCGGGGCGCACGCCGACACAGAAGCGAGGTAGAAATGCGTGGGAACGTCTACCGTCTTGGGAGGCGGCGGACAGTTTCAGTTGTGCTGGGCGTTGTCGCCGGGGTCGCGCTTGGCCTGGCGCTGATCCTGGGGTCGGCTGTGTCGGTGTACGCGAAACCCCGGCCCGCGCAGACGCGGTCGCCGGTCGTGGTTGTGGCGGCGGTTTCGCACCAAGCGGCGGTGAAGCTCAAGCCCATCGCGCACGCCGCCGGACACAAGATCGCTTGACCACGAACATGGCAGTGATCTCGCGCCTGACCCCCCGCAAGTCCTCGTTGCCCGACGGATTCGTCGTGTACGTGACGTGCGTGGCGGCGCTCGCGCTCGCATCGCTGCTCGCGCTGCCGTGGGTCACCGAATGGCATGTCGACGATCCGGTGCTGTTCCTGATGCTGTCGGCGTTCGCGTTCGCGGGTGAGCTCCTGCCGATCCCGGTGCCGCGGCGGCGAGGGCTCGCCAACGTGACGATCTCGGCCGCGTTCGCGTTTGCGATCCTGCTGCGGTTCGGGGCGGGACCGGCCGCGCTCGTGTATGTGTCGAGCTCGGTGATCGCCGACGCCGTGCACGGCGTCTCTGCGCTAAAGATCCTGTTCAACGCCGCGCAGTACCTGCTCGCGATCGTCGCCGCCGCCGCCGTGCTGATGCTCGCGCACTCGCTCCCGATCGGGCCGATCACGGGCTCCGACCTCCCGATCGTGCTCGCCGCCGCGGCCGCGTTCTTCGTCACCAATCATGTGCTGGCCTGCGCCGCGGGAGCGCTGCTGGCTCGTCTGCCCGTCGGGGGCTATCTTCGCGATGACCTTGCGTTCCAGGCCTGGACCGCGGGTTGCGTGTTGCTGTTCGCGCCTGCGCTGCTCGCCTCCGGCGACGTAAGCATCGCGCTCGTGCCGGTCTGCTTCGTGCCGATGCTGGCCGTCTACTTCGGCGGCCGCCAGGCGGCGCTGTCGAGCCATCGCGCCCATCACGACGCGCTGACCGGTCTCCCGAACCGCTCGGCGGTGTCCGAGACGCTCCAGGAGATGCTGGACACGGCCGAGCGCGAGCACCGCGCACTCGCCGTGATGCTGCTCGACCTCGACGACTTCAAGTCGATCAACGACACGCTCGGTCACGAGCTGGGCGACCTGACGCTCCAGCGGGTCGCGCTCCGGCTCCGCCAGGCGGTCGGCGACGGCACCGTGCTCGCGCGGATCGGCGGCGACGAGTTCGCGGTGGTGATCGACGGCACGCAGGCCGATGCGGAGGCCGTCGCCGAACGGCTGCTCGAGGCGCTCGACGATCCGCTCGAGGTCGACTCGGTGGCGCTGCACATCCGCGCGAGCATCGGCATCGCGTGCTTCCCCCAGCACGGCCGCACCTCGCCAGAGCTGATTCGCCACGCCGACGTCGCGATGTACTGCGCCAAGGACTCCGACGCCGCCTTCCAGACATACGCCGAGGAAGACGACGAGTACAGCATCGACCGCCTCGCGCTGGCGGCACAGCTTCGACGCGGGATCGAGCGCGGTGAGCTGGTCGTCCACTATCAGCCGAAGGTGCCGCTCCAGGGCGGCGCCACGCTGGCGCTGGAGGCGCTGGTGCGCTGGAACCATCCGCAGCTCGGGTGCATCGGTCCGGACGGGTTCATCCCCCTCGCCGAGCAGACCGGCATCATCAAGCCCCTCACCGAGAAGGTGCTGGAGGCCTCACTCGAGCAGTGCAAGCGCTGGCGGCAGGAAGGCCTCGAGGTGACCGTCTCGGTCAACGTGTCGACGCGCAGTCTGCTCGACCACGATCTGCTGACGATCATCGGAACGCTGCTCACGCGGCTCGACCTGGACGCCTCGGCGCTCCAGCTCGAGATCACCGAGAGCCGCATCGTGGCCGACCTGCCGCGGGCGCGGGCCGCGCTCGAGGAGCTGCGGGCGATGGGGGTGATGATCGCGATCGACGACTTCGGGACCGGCTACTCCTCGCTCAAGCAGCTGCAGCAGCTTCCCGTCGACGAGATCAAGATCGACCGTTCGTTCGTGACCCGGATCGAGACCGACCGCCAGGACGCGGTGCTCGTGCACTCGATCATCGAGCTCGGCCGGAACTTGGGGTTGCGGGTCACGGCCGAGGGCGTCGAGACCGAGAACGTCAAGGACGTCCTCGCCGAGCTCGGCTGCGATTACGCCCAGGGGTTCCATGTGGGGCGGCCGGTGATCGCGGACGAGTGCTCGCGGTATTTGACTCCGTCCAGCCCGGCGCACCCGAGCGCCTCGGTGCTCGCGCTCGTTCGATGAGCGTTCGCTAGCCGGCTGACAGCAGGCGGGCCGCCAGCGATGACGGGTCCACCGCCGATACCGCGCCGTCGAGCTCGAGACCCTCGTGGATATAGGCGATCGGCATGCCGCTGATGGAGGCGAGCTCCGCGGCGATGCCGAGCTGGTCGGCCTCGTCGGCGTGCGTGACCGCGATCCCATCCGCTCCGACCGCCGCAAAGCCCTCGACCAGCTTCCGGGACGCGTGGACACTGAAGGTCGCCGGGACCGCGATGTAGACGGCATCGAGCGACAGCGAGCGGAGCACGTTGGCGGCGCAGCGGGTCTTGCCGACGCCGCCGGCGCCGACGAACGCGATTGCGGCACCGGTGGCCGGCAGCGGCGTTGGAGCGGGGATGCTGGCGGCCAGCATGGCGTGGACGGCATCGCGCAGGCTGCCGCCGGCGAGCGGCGAACGGTGTGCCGCGGCGGCCATGATCAGCTCCTGGGCCCAGGCCTCGCTGACGCCCTGCGAGGCCAGCTCCGCGGCGATGACGTTCGCGCTGTCACGGTCGAGGTGTCCGGCCTGCTTGGCGACCCACGGAGTGGGGTCGGGTGCCGCCTCGGGAGCGGACGTGGTGAGCGGCTCGCGCGCGTGGCCGGCGGCGTGGGGCTCGGTAAGGGTGTTCATTCGCTGACTACTCCTATGGTTTCGAAGCTGACGCTCGAGACAACATCGGGGATAGCCTTCGTAACGACAGCTTCGTTGATTTTCTTTAGCTGATCCTGAGGGCGTCGAGCCGGCGGGTGTGAGTGCCGCGGGCGGCGGGTACAACTGCCACATGTCCGAGGTCTCGCTGGACTGGTCGGCCGCCGAGGTCAAGAGCGCCAAGCTCACGGTGCCGCTCGAGGGCGACATCCCCGAAGGCTGGGAGAAGAGCTTCGCCGCGACCGTGAGGTTGCTGGGCGACGGGGAGTGGGGCGAGATCGAGGTCGAGGGCGACAGTGTCCGGGTGAGCGATGTCGAATCCGGGAGCGAGGAAAAGCTCCGCCACCACCTCGAGGCCGTCGTCATCCAGGCCAACGCCGACCACGAGCCCGACGAGGGCGAAGCCGACTCGGCGGACGCGGACGAACCCGAGTCCGGGGCCGGCGACGAAGACGAAGGTCCGGACGCCGAGATGACCCGGCGCTTCCGGTCGTTCTAGTCAGCCGACGCGCCACGCGAGCGCCTCTCCAGCGAAGCCGTTAGTTCGACGGGAGCGAGCCGCCGGAGGCGACGTCGAGCACGGTGCTCGCCGGGACCGTGAACAACAGGTTCCCATCGACATCATGGACCTCGACGGACAGCGCTCCGGTCGCCTCGCCGACTCTGAAGCGCAGCTCGCGGGCGCTTGCCTGCAGGTCGTGGTACGCCTGGTTGGCGACGCCGATCGCGTCGTGCACCTCGCCAGGTGGGGCGGCCGGGACCGTGTCGATAGTTTCCATGTCCGCTACGCCACCTCGCTGAACAGCGCCTCGTCGGCCTCGAGCTCGACGCGCAGCTTCTTCGTGATCTGCCCGTGGATCTGGCAGACGCGGCTCTCGGTGACGCCGAGGATCTCGCCGATCTCGCGCAGGGTCAGGTTGTAGACGTACAGGAGGACGGCGACCTTGCGCTCGCGCTCGGGCAGGCGCTCGAACGCCATGCGGAAGCGGGCCTTGGCGTCGTCGCGCATCGCCGAATGCTCGGGATCGCAGTCGCGGTCGTCGGAGTGCAACGTGTCGATCCGCTCGATCGTCGTGTCGTCCTCGGCGAGGACCACGGTGTTGAGCGAGCCGACGTGGGAGCGGGCGATCTCATCCTGCCGGGTCCTCAGGTCCTGGGCCGAGATCCCGAGGGACTGGCTCAGCTCCTCTCGCGAGGGCTTGCGGCCGTACAGGCCGACGAACTGCTCGTGGGCCTTGTTGATGTCCCGGTCCCAGCGGCGCAGCGAGCGCGGCGCCCAGTCGTTGCGGCGGAGCTCGTCGAGCACGGCGCCGTGGATACGGGTCCACGCGAACTGCTCGAGGGTCGCGCCCTTGCTCGGGTCATAGCGGTCGATCGACCGGATCAAGGCCTCGAGGCCGCACGAGATGAAGTCCTCCACCTCGCACCGGGCCGGGATCTCGCGCGCCTTCTTGTACACGATGTACTTGACCATCGGCGCGAACGTCAGGACCAGGCGGTCGCGAATCCGCGCGTCGCCGCTCTGCTTGTATGCCTGCCACAGTTCGAGCGTCTCCTGCGCCGACATCCGGCCGCTCTTGTCCTTCGCGTTGCGCATTTACAGGACTCCGTATTCTCGAGGGAAACTGGGGGCCGGGCTCAAGTTCCGGCTTGCGAAAATGACATCGGCCAAAGCGCGTCCGTATACATCCGCGCCGGCCCGCAACCCCGTCCGTAGTTACCCGCAACATGGCGCGAAATCGCTCGCAAATCCTCCTCTTACGTGGCATCAACCTCGGCGCGCGCAAGCGGGTGCCGATGCCCGAGCTGCGCGCGCTGCTCACCGATGCCGGGTTCGAGGACGTGCGAACGTACGTGGCGAGCGGCAACGTCGTCCTGTCCTCGGGTTTGAGCCCGAACAAACTCGCCGCGCGGTGCGAGAAGCTGCTCGCGGAGCGGTTCGGGTTCGACGTGGACGTGATCGTGCGCAGCCGCGACGAGCTGGCCGAGATCGTGCGCTTGAATCCGCTGGCGGACACGGCCGACAATCCCAAGCGCTACCAGGTCAGCTTCTGCGACGGCGAGCCCGACGCGAAGGCGGTCGAGGAGATCGCCGCCGCGGCGGCTCCGTCGGAGAAGCTCGTGGCGGTCGGGCGCGAGTTGTACGCGTGGCATCCGGACGGGGTCGGGCGCTCGAAGATGTGGACCAAGCTTGCGGGTTCGGGGTTAGGGGTGCGCGCCACCGCTCGCAACTGGACGACGGTGACGACTCTGCTCGAGATGGCGGGCGAGTCGTGAGCATGCGCCGCTACACGATCGCCGATGTGTTCACGGACGTCCCTCTGCAGGGCAACCAGGTGGCGGTGTTCACCGACGCCACCGGCCTGAGCGACGCGACCATGCAGCGGGCCGCGCGCGAGATGAACCTGTCCGAGACCGTGTTCGTGGTCCGTGCGGAGGACCCGAACGCGCATCTGCGCGTGCGGATCTTCACCCCGGCCACGGAGCTCCCGTTCGCCGGCCACCCGGTGCTCGGGACGGCGTTCGTGATCGGGCGCGCGATGGGATCGAACGTCGTCCGGCTCGAGACCGGTCTGGGCGTGGTGCCGGTGACGCTCGAGCGCACCGACGGCGGCGCGCCGACGTACGGGGAGATGGAGCAGTTCGTGCCGCCGGTTGAGCGGTTCGAAGCCGTCGACGAATTGGTGGCGGCGCTCGGGGCGGCGCCGGGGGATGGCGCGCTCCCGATCGAGGGGTACCGCAACGGTCCGGTGCACGTGTACGTCGAGTTTGCGAGCGAGGACGCAGTCGCGGCGCTGAGGCCGGACCTGGGCGCGCTCGAGCGGCTCGGCGTGTACGGGATCAACTGCTTCGCCGGCTCGGGCACGCGCTGGAAGACGCGGATGTTCGGGCCGGCGCTGGGCGTCGCCGAGGATCCGGCCACCGGTTCGGCGGCGGGGCCGCTGGCGGTGCACCTGGCGCGCCACGGCCGCGTGCCGTTCGGGACCGACATCGAGATCGTCCAGGGCGTCGAGATCGGGCGCCGCTCGGTGCTGCACGCTCGCGTCGAGGGAGCCGGCGATCAGGTCGAGCGGGTGTTCGTCGGCGGCTCGGCGGTGATCGTCGCTCGCGGCGAGTATCAGTTGGATTAGGGGCCTCGCTGCGAGGCCCCTTGTCCGCATGAGGGCGCGGTGGAATACTCGGACGACCGGTCCTTCTCTTCTGGAGGTGACGCATGTCAGAGCCGGCCAACGTCCTCGTCGTTGCCCATCAGACGGCGGCGACCCCCGGACTGCTCGATGCGGTCCGAGTACGGGCGCAGCGCGGTCCGGCCAGGTTCCATCTAGTGGTCCCGCGCCACGCGCACGGGATGCACAAGGTGGTCGATCCGCAGGATGCGAGCACGGACGAGGCCAACCAGGTGCTGGCGGTGGCGCTGCCCAAGCTGTCCGAGGCCGCGGGCGGCGAGGTCACCGGCAGCACCGGCGATGCCGAGCCCCTGATGGCGATCCACGACGCGATCAACCTCGGCGACTACGACGAGATCATCATCTCGACGCTGCCGCTGGGGATCTCGCGCTGGTTGAAGCTGGATCTGGTGAGCAAGGCGAAAGGGCTGGGCCTTCCGGTGACCCATGTCGAGGCGCCGAGCAAGGTCGAGGCCGCCGCGCCCGCGTAGCGCGTCGGCGTCGCTGCGGCACCGCGGCGATCAAAAAAAATAAGCGGGCTGTGTGATCCGGGCTTAGCGCGGGTATGGATGCGGCTGAGGAGAGGCCATGCTGCGATTGCATCCCGACACAGTCGACTATGTGATCATCGCGATCTACTTCGTGGTGGTGCTCGGTATCGGGTTCGTCGCGCGCCTCTCGATCAAGACCGATCTCGACTTCTTCCTGTCCGGGCGCTCGCTGCCGGCGTGGGTCACCGGTCTCGCGTTCATCGCCGCGAACCTGGGAGCGCTCGAGATTCTCGGTCAGTCGGCCAACGGCGCCCAGTACGGGGTCCCCGCCGTCCATTACTACTGGATCGGCGCGGTGCCGGCGATGGTGTTCCTCGGCCTGATCCTGATGCCCTTCTACTACGGGTCCAAGGTCCGGTCGGTGCCCGAGTACCTGCGCCGGCGGTTCGGCGACCCCGCGCACATCTTCAACGCGCTCACGTTCGCGGTCGCCACCGTCCTGATCGGTGGCGTCAACCTGTTCGCGCTGGCGCTGATCATCCACCTGCTGCTCGGCTGGCCGATCGGGGGCTCGATCCTCGCCGCCGCGGCGATCGTGCTCGTCTATATCACGCTGGGCGGGCTGACCTCCGCGATCTACAACGAGGTGCTCCAGTTCTTCGTGATCTGCGCCGCCCTGATTCCGCTGACGATCGTCGCGCTGCACTCGGTCGGCGGCTGGTCAGGGCTGGAGCACCGGATCAAGGCGCTGCCCGCGCTCGGGAACGCCGGACTGCACGCCTGGAAGGGCCTCGGTATCCATCATCCGACCAACCCGCTGAAGTCGAACTGGATCGGGGTGGTGTTCGGCCTCGGCTTCGTCGTCAGCTTCGGCTACTGGACGACGAACTTCGCCGAAGTGCAGCGCGCGCTGTCGGCGAGGAACCTGTCGGCCGCGCGGCGGACGCCGCTGATCGCCGCCTACCCGAAGATCGTCATGCCCGCGCTCATCATCCTCCCGGGTCTGATCGCCGTCGCCACCGTCCACGGCCTCGGGGTCGGGAAGAGCCTTGCCGTCCAGTACAACACGGCGATCCCGCACCTGATCAGCCAGTTCTTCCCCGAGGGGATGCTCGGGATCGCGATCGTCGCGCTGATCGCCGCGTTCATGGCGGGAGTTGCCGCGAACGTCACCGCGTTCAACACGGTGGTCACGTACGACCTGATCCAGCCGTACATCTGGAAAGACCGCGGACCGGAGTTCTACCTGCGCTGGGGCCGCCTGGTGACCGTCGGCGGGATCCTCATCTCGATCGCCATGGCGTTCGTCGCCAAGGGCTACTCGAACATGATGAATTACATCCAGACCCTGTTCTCGATCTTCAACGTGCCGCTGTTCACGACGTTCATCGTCGCGTTGTTCTGGAAGCGCGCGACCGCGTGGGGCGGGTTCTGGAGCCTGGTGGCCGGCACGGCCACCGCCTACGGGGTGAACCGCCTCGGCGCGTACCACGTGATCTTCCACTTCGGCTCGCCGTTGAGCGCGAGTTTCTGGCAGTCGATCTGGGCCTTCATCGTCGGCACCGTGGTGCTGGTGGCGGTCTCGCTCGTGACCAAGCCCAAGACGCGAGAGGAGCTGCAGGGGCTCGTCTGGGGGCTCACCGCGACGGAAGAGCGCGAGGTCAACGCCGACTCGCGCGACCGCCTGTGGTGGCGCTCGCCGTGGCTGCTCGGCGGCGTCGCGTTGGCGATCGTCATCGCGCTGAACATCATCCTCATCTAGGAGTCGCTCGTGTCGTCAAGTTCAGACCGTCAGTCGTCGCCTACTGAGCCGATGCAGCCACCGCCCGAAAGCGATATGGACGAGGCCGAGGCGGCGCGGGCGGCCAACCGGTTCGACATCCGCCGGCTGATCGGCGGCCTGTTCTGCCTCTACTCGCTGATCCTCATCGCGCTCGGACTGTTCGGCTCGCATCACATAAAAACCAAGGCGGACGGGATCAACGTCGACCTGTGGACGGGTCTCGGGATGCTCGTGTTCGGCGCGCTGATGATCTTCTGGGCGCTCACCCGCCCGGTCATGCAGGTGCGGTCCGAGGCCAGCGGCCAGGGGTCCGGAAGGATCCGGCGCGCGCCGGCGACGTAGGGCGCCGCGCCGGCTCGGCTCGCTTCCCCGCCCGGGTCATTTGCTCCGGGCGGGCTACTCGAGCGTCGCGCTCACGCTGATCTCGACGCCGGCGAGCGCGCGCGAGACCGGGCAGCCCTTGCCGGCCTCGGCGGCCGCCTGCTCGAACGCCGCCTGATCGATTCCTGGGACGCGGCCTGTCACCGTCACCTCCGAGGTGGTGACCGTGGGGGCGCCGTCGCGCTCGTCGAGTGTCACCTTCGAGGTGACATCGAGGTGGTCGGGTTTGTGCCCGGCCTCGGTAAGGCCGTGGGCGAGCGCCATCGAAAAGCAACTCGCGTGCGCGGCGGCGATCAGCTCCTCCGGGCTCGTCTTGCCCTCGGAGCGCTGGGTGCGGGATGCCCACGTGACCCCGAGGTCGTTGAGCGCGCCGCTCGCTCCATTGACGACGCCGTTCCCGTGCGCGAGGTCGCCGTCCCAACCGGTGGTCGCGGTTCTCTCAGCCATCGGCATGTGTGTTACCTCCTAGTGGTGGTCGATGACGCGGTCGATCAGCCCGTACTCGACGGCCTCGCTGGCCTTGAAGAACCGATCGCGCTCCATATCGGAGTGGACCTGCTCGACGGACTGCCCGGTGTGGTTCGCATAGATCTCGTCGATCCGCGAGCGGATGTTGAGGATCTCGCGGGCGTGGATCTCGATGTCGGTCGACTGGCCCTCGAAGCCGGCGGACGGCTGGTGGATGAGGATGCGGCTGTTGGGCAGCGAGAAGCGCTTGCCCTTGGCTCCGCCGGCGAGGAGCAGCGAGCCCATCGACATCGCGATCCCGACGCAGATCGTCTGGATGTCGGGCTTGATGAACTGCATCGTGTCGTAGATGGCGAGGCCCGAGTAGATCGAGCCGCCGGGACAGTTGATGTAGATCGAGATGTCCTTGTCGGGGTCCTGAGACTCCAGGTGAAGCAGCTGGGCGACGGTCAGGTTCGCGATCGTGTCGTCGATCGGGGTTCCGAGGAACACGATCCGCTCGTTCAGCAGGCGGCTGTAGATGTCGAACTCGCGCTCGCCTCGCGCGGTCCGCTCAATCACCATCGGGATCAGGGGCATGTACTGGAGCCTAGTAGGTACCCGGCCGGAGCGCCGGTGGGCGCTAGGTCACGATGACGGCGCTCCCCTCGAACCGGCCCGCACGCAGGTCGGCGAGGGCTTGCTCGGCTTGATCGAGCGGGTATGTCGTGACAGTCGTCCGGACCGGGACCTTGGGCGCGAGCGCGAGGAACTCCTCGCCGTCTTTACGAGTGAGGTTCGCGACCGAACGGATGCTGCGCTCCTCCCACAGATCGTCGTAGGGGAAGCTCGGGATGTCGGTCATGTGGATGCCGGCGCACACAACGGTCCCACCGGGAGCGAGAGCTTTCAGCGCCTGGAGGACGAGCTCGCCCGCCGAGGCGAAGATGATCGCGGCGTCGAGCTCGTTCGGGGGCGGTTCGTCGGAGCCGCCGGCCCAGATCGCGCCTTGCTGTTTCGCGAACGCCTGCGTCCGCTCGTCCTGCGGGCGCGTGAACGCGTACACCTCGCGGCCCTGGTGCACGGCGACCTGGCAGATCATGTGCGCTGCCGAGCCAAAGCCGTACAGGCCGAGCCGGGTCGCGTCGCCCGTGAATCTGAGCGCGCGGTAGCCGATCAGGCCGCCGCACAGCAGCGGCGCCGCCTGCTCGTCGGTGAGGTCATCGGGGAGCGGCAGGCAGTAGCGCTCGTCCGCGACGGTCAGCTCCGCGTAGCCGCCGTCGATGTCGCGACCCGTGAACTTTCCGTTCACGCACAGGTTCTCGCGCTCGCTGGTGCAGTAGCGGCAGGTGCCGTCCGTCCAACCGAGCCAGGGCACGCCGACGCGGCGGCCGTCCTCGGTGGTCGCGACGATCTGGTGGCCGAGCACCACCGGCAGCTTCGTGGCCTCGATCTCGTGGTCGCGCAGGTGGAGGTCGGTTCGGCAGACGCCGCACGCTTTGATGTTCAGGAGGAGCTGCCCGGGTCCGGGCTTGGGATCGGGAAGGGTGGTCGCTGCGACCGGCTCGCCCTGGCGCTCGAGGATGACGGCGCGCATCGTTGGTCGTCCGCTCGCGACGTTTTAGGTGACGACCGCGTCGAGCCACGCCTGGCGCGTCGTGTGCGCGGCCGGCGGCACGCCGTCTTGGAGCTCGCGCCGAACCTCTCCGAGCGTTCCGAATCGCTCGGCCACCACGTTGTGCTGGTGGATCGTCTCGAGGTTCACCTGGCGGGCGGAGACGAACGCCGCGTCGTTGAGGTCCGGGAACGCGTCGACCACGCCACGGATCATCTCGCGGACGCAGTCCTCGACGAACCGCGGGCGGCGATGGGCCTTCTCCACGACGTGCGCCTCGTCCGAGCGCTTCATCAGCTCGTAGATCTCGGACGACATCGCGTGCTCGACGATTTGAAGCAGGGTGGAAGCTTCGATCTCGTCGTCGCACAACTCGGTGCAGCCGATGTGGAGCGTTCCCAGGCCACGCTGGTTGTGGGTCGCCACCGGGACCGCATCGAGGATTGTTTCGATCTGTGGGTCGTCGAAGCCCTCGGCCTGGAGGCGGGCGCGTGCTTTGCCGGCGACGAGCTCCTGGGCGCACGGGCAAGCGGTCATGCCCTGGGCGGTCACGCCGATCAGCCGGCGGGTGCCGAGCTCGGTGGTCACGGCCGAGCCGTGCAGCGTGTACAGCTCCTGCGTGTTGATGCCGGACAGCGGGGCGGGCTTGTGCTCGGGGAAGCGGGCCTCGATGCTGACCTCTGCCCGTCGTGCTCCCTGCCGGGCGCGGACGAGCTGGGCGATGTGCTCGGCCAGCGTCTCGGCCTTGAACGTCGACTCGCCGAGCACGACCTCGCCGATCGCGTCGTTGACGACCTCCTCGAACCGCGACATGTGCGCGCCCTTCTGGTCGGGGCCGAGCTCGACGACGCACTCGAACCGCGCCGAGAACAACTGCTCGGAGCCGTTCTGCCGAATGCGGATCACCTTCTCGACACCGGTCACGCCGACGCGCGAGAGGCTCAGCTGGACCGACGGCCGGCGCGCCTGTACGTCGTTTATGGAAACAGCGCGGATGGGGTTCGCGGCCATAGCTCCAGTTACAGGGTAGACAGCGCCGCGCTTCGGCCGGTCGATCCTGCGGGTAGTGCGGATCGGCGGACCCGCGTCGCGCTCGTCGGTGGGCGAGCGTCGCGCTCGTCTGTGGGTCGTCGCGCTGATCCGTGGGCGGGTGACGCGCGGATTCCCTGGACATCGACGGGGATTGTGGTATCACTCCTTCCCGGCGCATTTTGGGAGACATCGAGAGAGAGGGCTGACAGAGGCCCCGTGGCCGGGGGCTTTCTCGAGCCGTGTACGGGAGGAGCTCAGGGGCGAGTGAGCGATAAGTCGGTCCTTCTTAGCGACGACGCTCCGATCACGGAGCTCGAGGAGCTCCGTCCGCTGATCGCCGAGGGTCACGAGCGCGGCTACCTGACAATCGACGAAATTCAGACGTGGCTCGAGGAGTCCGAGGTCAGCAAGGAGCAGGTTCAGGAGCTCCACGCGTACCTCGACGATCAGGGCATCGATGTCGTCGACGGCGACGGTCGGCCCGCGAAGTCCGAGG
Source organism: uncultured Solirubrobacterales bacterium (assembly GCA_963777335.1). Lineage (GTDB taxonomy): Bacteria > Actinomycetota > Thermoleophilia > Solirubrobacterales > Solirubrobacteraceae > Palsa-465. The sequence goes on along the minus strand of CAVZQD010000022.1, from coordinate 82,794 downwards.
GGTCGAGCGTCGAGGCGAGCGCGGCGTCGGCGGCCGAATCGCGAGCCGAGCAGACGTCGAAGAAAGTCGAGATCGATCTCACGGTCGAGCCGAGCCTCGACTCACTGCGGCTCTACCTGCGCTCGATCGGTCGCGTGCAGCTGCTGACCGCCGAGCAGGAGGTGACGCTCGCACGCCGGATCGAGCGCGGCGACATGATCGCCAAGCAGCGGATGATCGAGGCCAACCTGACGGCTGGTCGTGTCGATCGCGAAGTCGTACCTCGGCCGCGGGCTGACGTTCCTGGATCTGATCCAGGAGGGCTCGATGGGCCTGATCCGCGCGGTCGAGAAGTTCGACTACCGGCGCGGGTACAAGTTCTCGACGTACGCCACATGGTGGATCCGCCAGGCGGTCACGCGCGCGATCGCCGACAAGGGCCGCACGATCCGGATCCCGGTCCACATGGTCGAGAAGCTCAACAAGGTGGTCCACGTCGAGCGCCAGCTGGTTCAGCAACTCGGACGCGAGCCCACGTCCGAGGAGATCGCCGCCGAGCTCGAGACCAACGTGCGCGAGGTCCGCGACGTGCTCCGGATGGCGCAGCAGCCGGTGTCGCTCGAGAAGCCGATCGGCGAGGAGGAGGAGTCCGAGCTCGGCGACTTCGTCGAGGACCAGACTGCCGAGTCGCCGTTCGAGCTGGCCTCGGAGCGGCTGCGCCGCGAGAACCTGCGGCGTGCTCTGGCCGCCTTGCCCGAGCGCGAGCGCGAAGTGATCGAGATGCGCTTCGGGCTGACCGGCGAGCGCCCGTACACGCTCGAGGAGGTCGGGCGGGCGTTCAACGTCACCCGCGAGCGGATCCGGCAGATCGAGAACCACACGCTGAAGAAGCTCGAGGCGCTGCCCGAGGCGCAGCGTCTTCGCGACGCGTCGTAGCCGCCGCCTTCTCGGAGTCGCTAACCGAGCCGGGCGTCGCCGAGCCTGGCCGCCGTGACCTTGTCGCTCGTCGGTCGGGTCGCCGCGTCGACGCGTCGCGGGCGTGGCGCGCCAGCAGGGTGGGTCACCGGGCCACGTGGTCGCCGCCGCGCCCCGTTCTCCGTCGCGCACCGACCGCCTGGGGGAGTCTTCAAATTGTTGCGGTTTTATGCAATTTGCAGGGCTTTTTGTCTGGGCCAGGGCGTATGATGCTCGCATGGAATCGGTGTGGACACCGAGGCGGCAGGGAGATCTTGGCGAGGTTTCGGCAATGCAGTGGCTAGTCGCGGCCGGCGCGTTCGTCTGGGTGCCGCTGGTGTCCGCTCCTGACTACGACCTGATAGCCCAGTTCGGGGATCGCCTCGTAAGGGTGCAGGTCAAGACGTCGACGTGCTGGAAGAACGAGCGGTTCATCGTGGCGCTCTGCACACGCGGTGGGAACCAGAGTTGGAACGGCATCGTCAAACGACTCGACGCCAAGCGCTGCGACGCGGTCTTCGTTCATGTCGGCGACGGCCGACGCTGGTACATCCCGGCGGAGGCGCTAGGCGGCAGCAGCGGGATCGTGCTCGGCGGACCGAAGTATTCGGAGTACGAAGTCGAGCCAGGCCAGGCCCTCCAAGCACGCCCGCCCCCCGCCGTGGAGACCGCCGAATCCCAACTCTGGCGTTAGACTCAGGCCTCTCGGCGGGATTCCCGAGCGGTCAAAGGGGACGCGCTGTAAACGCGTTGGCTCTGCCTTCCCAGGTTCGAATCCTGGTCCCGCCATAGGCCTACGTCGCGCGCCGGATCTGCCGGCGTCGCGACAACGAGTACACGCCCGATCGCGCCGGAACCGGCGCGAAGCGACGTGGGTGTAGGTATAAGTTCGCGGACCGACGTTCCAACTCGCGGGAAGGAAAGTCAGTCGTCCGTCACCGTGCCGCCGCGGCCGTTGGGCCGCATTCATCTTCGCCTTGTAGGCCTCGACCGTGGCTGCCGCGCAGCTGCCGGTCGTCTACAACGGGACCCTCGGGTACGCGCACGTGAGCGCGACGGCGAGCCCGCCCGGCTCCAACAACTGGTCGTGCAAGCCTTCCGCGGCGCATCCGGTTCCGGTGATGCTCGACCACGGCACGTTCGCCGACCTGTCCGACAGCTGGCAGGCGATGTCCCCGCTGCACTGAGCGCCGGCCGCTCAGCGGTCGTAGTTGGCGATCACGCGGAGCGACAGCCCGGTGAGGATCGCGCCGAGCCCGATAATCACGAGCACAGCCACCGCGATCTGACCGAGGTTCCACCCGTCGATCACGAGCCCCCGCATCCCCACGATCACGTAGCTGACCGGGTTGATCCGCGCGAGCGTCTCCATCAGCGGCGAGAGGCGGTCGAACGGGACGAAGTTCGGCGTCAGGAAACAGCAGCGGGAAGAACAGCAGGAAGCTCGATTGCGTCGCCTGGACATTTCGCGTCTTCAGCGCGACGAGCAGCCCGAAGCCCGCGTAGGCGACGCCGAAGCCGGCCGCGAGCATCACGATCACGATCGCGCCGGCAACTCCCGCCTCGATGCGCGCACCGAGCGCGATGCCGACGAGCAGGACCAGCGTCGACGTGGCGATCCCGCGAACGAGGTCGGCGGCGAGACGGCCGAAGATGATCGACGACCGCCGGATCGGCGCCACCAGCAGCTTGTCGAAGTAGCCGAGGTCGATCTCGGTCACGAGCGCGAGGCCGGAGGTCGCGGTCGCGACTGCGAACATCAGCGATACCGGCAGCTGGAAGGCGACGTAGCCCTGACCGTTCAGGAACGGGGTGCTGCTCGGGAACGTCTTCGACACCTGCCCGATGTTCACCACGAGGAAGAACAGCGGGATGAACAGCGTCGGGATCGTCGCCTCCGGATACCGGACGATCTCACGCGTGGCACGGCGGCCCAGCAGGAGGACTTCAGCCATCGGTCACCTCCGCACCCCGGCCGGACGACTCCTGTCCTTCGAGCCGGCGGCCCGTGGCCTTCAGGAATACGTCGTCGAGCGATGGCCGGGCGACGGATATCGCGCCGGCCCTCACCGCGTCGCGCTCGAGCCGGCGCACGATCTCAGCGATCGAGCCGGCGCCGTCCTCGACGTACAGAGCGAGTCCGCCGGGCTCGGCCACCACGCGCTCGAGTCCGGGCAGCCCTGACAGCGCGTCCTCGGTCACCGCCACGTCTGCGCCCTCGACCGAGACCGACACGACGTCGTGCCCCATCTCGGCCTTCAATTGCTCCGGCGTGCCCTCGGCCACGATCCGGCCGTTGTCGATGATCGCCAGCCGATCGCACAGCTGGTCGGCCTCCTCCAGGTACTGGGTGGTGAGGAACACGGTCGCGCCGCCGGCGTTGATCCGGCGCACCTCGTCCCAGATAGTCAGCCGCGAGGCCGGATCCAGCCCGGTCGTGGGCTCGTCGAGGAACAGCACATCGGGTGAGTGGACGAGCGCGCTCGCGAGATCGAGCCGACGCTTCATTCCTCCGGAGTAGGTCTTCGTTCGCCGGTCGGCCGCCTCGGACAAGCCGACGAGCTCGAGGAGTTCTGCGGCACGAGACCGGGCCGCCCGCCCGGCCATTCCGTACAGCCCGCACTGGAGCTCGAGCAGCTCCCGCCCGGTCTGGACAGGGTCCAGCCCGATCTCCTGGAGTGCCACGCCGATCCGCCGTCGCACCTCGGCGCCGTTCTCGACCACGTCCAGGCCGGCGACGATGGCTCGTCCGCCCGTCGGCGGGAGCAGGGTGCAAAGCATCCGGACCGTCGTGGTCTTGCCCGCGCCGTTGGGTCCGAGGAAGCCGAACACCTCGCCCGTCGACACGGTCAGATCGATGTTGCGAACCGCCTCGATCCCATCCTTGAACGTGCGCTCGAGCGAGCGTGCCTCGATAGCGCTGTCGGCCGTCGGGAGCGTCGCGACGAGTCCGTCGCTCGAGTTGTGATTGGTCGTGTCGAACAGCATCGTCATCGAAAGCTAGGAGCCATTCAGGTCAGGCTTTGTCCTCGGTCGGCGGTTAAGACCGGATGGCTGGGCAGAACTCATCGACCGGGTCGATCCGGCTTCCGAGGCCACTATCCTCAGCCCGCGATGGACTCGGACGAGTCCGGTCCGCGAGGTGATCCAGCCGCCGCGGCCAGAGGAGGGCAGGTCCTGATTTCGGACGCCCAGCGCGCCGGCCGAGCCAAGCGACCTGCGCGCCGACGGCACTCCGCCCGGTTGCGGCGTGATTTAGGCGAGCCACCGGTAGGGACAACGGCCTGAATTCCTGCCTCTGCACTTTTTCTTGCACTGAGCGTCTGGCGCGGCCGGGAAGCCGAGCGGCCTGTTAGCGTGGCCGCCGCCTGATCCAGCATGCCCAAGCTCGACGGCGCGCGGCCGCGCGCGGGCGAGAGCGCCGTAACCACGATGCACATTCGACGGACGCCATTCACCGACGCCGCGGGCGTCGTCACGTTGGCGGCGCTGGCCGTATGCGTCGGCGCCATCGGGCTTAGCTCGAGCGCCCCGACCGCGCGGGCGGCGAGCGTCGGCAACCTCAAGCAACGGATCACGGCAGGTCAGGGACGTGTCTCGTCGCTGTCGGGGACCGTGCGCGCAGCGTCCGGTCGGATCGCGCAGCTTGGTGCGAGCATCGCCGCCCTCGCGAGCCGGCTGAGCCGAATCCAAGCCGACATCGATGCGAAGAACCGTCAGCTCGACAAGCTTCGCGTCGAACTGGCCGCCGCCCAGACGCGTCTGGGCCAGCTGGAGACGTTCGAGACGCACGCCGAGCGAGTGCTGGCGCAACAACTCGTCGCCTCCTACGAGACCGATCCTCCGAACATCGTGAGCGTGGTGATCGAGGCCACGGGCTTCCAGGATCTGCTGAATCGCCTGGCGTTCATGCAGCGGGTCAGGAAGCAGGACGTCAGCGTCGTCGACCAGGTCCGCGCCGCCCGCCGTGCCGTCGCCGCGCAGGCCACGCGTCTCGGGAAGCTCGAGGTCCGCCTGCAGACCCTCACCCGCGAGGTTGTGGCTCAGCGAAATCAGCTCGCGCAGGTGAGCGTGAGCCTGCAACGCCAGCAAGCAGCCGTGGCGCGGTTCCGGAACGCCAAGGCGGGCGAGCTCGCCGGCGCGCGCGCCGAGGTCGGCCGCCTGCGGCACCAGCTTTCCCAGCTCGAGGCGGCTCAGGCCGCGCTGGCGAGGCGACAGTCCTCGCTGGCGCGGTCCGGTTCCCGGTCCGCGCCGGCTTCGTCCGGTTCCGCGCCGGCGCCGACCCCCGGCTCGGGTCCTGTCTCCGCCGGCGGGTTCACGTTCCCGCTGCCCCAGAGCGCCGCGGCGCCGCCCAGCGAATGGTCGCCCGACCAGGGCGTGGACATCTCCGCGCCCGGCAACACGCCCGAGTACGCGGTGTGCTCGGGCACGATCGTCCTGCACGGCATCGGCGGCTTCGGAACATGGGCGCCGGTGCTCCACTGCGACGGCTCGCTCGACGGCTACAGCTACGTCTACTACGGCCACGCCGGACCGCTGTACCAGCTGCCGATCGGCACCCACGTCGGCGCCGGCCAGGTGATGAGCTCGATCGGGCCGGGGATCGTCGGCATTTCGAGCGGCCCCCATCTCGAGATCGGCTTCGCCGACGCCAGCGGCTCCCCGATCGGCGATCAGACCGCCGGCACGATGCTCTCGCTCTTGCGTGCGGCGTACGGCTAGCGGCGGCCCGCTCGGACGCGGTACCCTGGCAGCCTCGCCCTCTTAGCTCAGCTGGTAGAGCACTTCCATGGTAAGGAAGGGGTCGTCGGTTCGAGTCCGACAGAGGGCTCTCCGTTTTCGGCTGCTCAGGTCCATTTATTGGTTTCTGGAGTTGACGTTCGTTACGTCTTTGCTCCGTCCATATCCCGTCCACGGGCGCAAGAGGGGTTTCCCGGTTTGTGCGGCGTCGCCTGCAATAACCGGGGGTCTGTTCGCTGGTCGACCCCTTCCCGTTTCCGTCCACCAGATCTGCGACCCCTTCTGAACAGAGGCAGGCCGGTCGCCCGGACCGCTCCCCTTATGTCGTGGCTGATCGGATGCCCCAGGCGGTGTAGTCGATCCAGGCGGATTGTTCGGCCCGGGTTGAGAGGGCGTGGTCGATCACCCGCAGGATGAGCCCGAACTCGGCGTGGTCGATCCCGACGATGAGTAGGCAGCCGGCGTGCGACTTTTCGGCTGCTGCCCATTCGGTGGTGATCCGCGCGAAGTCCTTGACGTTGAAGGTGACCATGATGCGTCCCTGCTCGGTGGCGAGAGCGAGGAGGCGTTCGTCGTCCCAGCCGTCGAGCTCGCGTTCCTCGTCAGCGGCGCGGACATCGTGTTGCTCGCGCAGGGCGGTGGCGATGCGGCGCGCGGACACGTGCGCGTCGAGGAACAGCTTCACAGGTGGGTCACTCGCCGGCGTCGATCGTGTCGATCGTCGGGTATTGCCGCTGGAGCTCCGCGAGCGGACGCTCGTTGTCCGCGATCGTTGCATCGATCTCGTCAGCGAACTCGGCGTAGTACGCGAGCGAGAGCCGGATCTGCGGTTCGGTCAGATCGGTCGCCGCGGCCATCTCGCCGGAGGTTCCGTACGACCGTGCCGCGGCCACGATCTCCCAGACGTCGAGCGCGGTGCCGATCACCCAGGGACGCCGGTTCCAGTCGCTGCCGCGGAACGCGATCCCCGGAAACCGGCGAGTGCGGAGCGCCTCCTCGGCGAGTCCTTCGACGACGGCGCCTTTCGTCCGCCGTGTGCGCCTCGCCTCCTCGCTCACGAGCTGATCAGTGACATCCGAGAGGCGCATGCTGAACGGGGCTGCCTTGGGCATACCTCAAGGCTATCACGGCAATTACGCCGTAACTGTCGTCAGACGGCTAGTGTCGCGCTGTTTTCGTTGGCAGTGCGTTTGATCGAGTCGAGGATCTGGTCGGCGGTCTTGGTCCACACGTCGGGCGGGGGTTTTCGTTCCAGGTATCGATCCAGTGTCGGATGTCGGCGTTGAGCGCTCGGACGGAGCGGTGAGCGCCACGGCGTAGCAGCTTGGTGGTGAGCTCGGCGACCAGCGCTCGACGAGGTTGATCCAGCTGCTGGAGGTCGGGGTGAAGTGCAGCACGAACCGGGGGTGCTGAGCGAGCCAGCGTCGCACGGTGGGGGTCTTGTGGCTGGAGGCGTTGTCGAGCACGAGATGGACGTCCAGATGCGCCGGCACGTTCTGGTCGATCGTCTTGAGGAACTTCAGGAACTCGACCGCGCGGTGGCGCTGGTGCAGGGTGCCGATCACCTCGCCCGACTGCACGTTGGCGCGCGTACAGGCTGGAGGTGCCGTGCGCTCGTAGTCGTGGTCGCGCGCTCCGGGGTGCCCGGCACTCGGCAGCGTTGGTGCGGTCCGGTCCAACGCCTGGATCTGGCTCTTCTCATCCACGCACAGCACGACCGCACGCTCGGGCGGGTTCAAGTACAGGCCGCGAGTCGTGGACCTTCTCGATGAACTGCGGGTCCTGGGACAGCTTCCATGTCTCCTGACGGTGCGGCTGGAGCCCGAACGCGTGCCAGATTCGCATCACCGCATCCGGCGTCACCCCGACCGCGGCGGCCATCGTCCGCGTCGACCAGTGCGTCGCGTCCTTCGGCCTGCTCTCAAGCGTCGTGATCACACCCGCTCGACCTGCTCATCGGTCACCGTCCGCGGCCGCCCCGGCCGCGGCTCGTCCAACAATCCCTCAAGACGTTTGGCCGCGAACCGGTTGCGCCACTTCGTCACCGTCGAGCGCGACACGCCCTCAACCCCCGCGATCTCCCCGTTCGTCAACTGGCCGGCCGCGGCCAAACAATCCTCGCGCGCAACGCCACCGCTTGCGCCGTCTTCCGACGCGCGGTCCACGACTCCAACACCGCGCGCTCCTCATCACTCAGAACGATCTCAACAGCAGAAGGTATGGGCATAACCGAACCCATACCCTAACTGCCTATGAATTAAACCACAGCACCTAATTACCGATCTCCCCACGTGCACGTGCTGCAGCACGCGCCTCACCTCGCGCTGCCGTCGCCGTCGTCTCGACCGATGACCGGCGCCGAACCAGTAGACGTCCTGGAAGGCCTCAAGGTCCGAGACCGATGTGACGAGCGTCAGGCCACGACGCGGATGAGCTTTTTGTTGACGAACTCGTCCGCGCCGAAGCGCCCGAGCTCTCGACCGAAGCCTGAACGTTTGATGCCACCGAACGGCAGCTCCGCACCCTCGGCACCGACGCCGTTGATGAAGACCATCCCGGCCTCGAGGCGGTTCGCAACCCGCTCAGCCTGCTCGGGGTCGGTCGTCATGACGTACGACCCGAGGCCGTACGGGGTGTCGTTGGCCAGGCGGATGGCTTCCTCTTCGGCGCTGACGCGGAACACTTGCGCGACGGGACCGAAAAGCTCCTCCCGGTATACGTCGTTGTCCGCGGTCACGTCCGTCAAGACCGTAGGCTGGAAGAAGTTCCCATGGCGGCTGCCCCCAGCGGCGATCCGCGCGCCCTGAGCAACGGCACATCGAAGCTGGTGCTCCAGGCGCTCTGCCGCCGCGGCGGACGAGAGCGGTCCCAGCGTCGCGTCTGGCTCGGTAGGATCCGACGGCTCGTTCGCCGTCAGTGCCGCGGTGAACTTCTCGAGGAACGGCTCGTAGAGCGCGTCCGCGATGATGAAGCGCTTGCCGGCGTTGCACGCCTGACCGGTGTTGCTCAGTCGCGCCTTGACCGCCGCCTGCACGGTCGCGTCCAGGTCGTCAGTGCTGAGGACGATGAACGGATCTGAGCCGCCCAGCTCAAGGACGACTTTCTTCAGATGGCGACCGGCGATCTCGGCGACCGCGGCTCCGGCACGCTCTGATCCCGTGAGCGAGACGCCTTGCACGCGCGGATCGGCGATGACCGACTCGATCTGCTCGTTCGTCGCGTAGATATTGATGTAGGCGTCGGAGGGGAATCCGGCCTCTTGAAAGAGCTCCTCAATCGCTGCCGAGGACTCCGGGCACTGTGAGGCATGCTTGAGCAGGATCGTGTTGCCGATCACGAGGTTGGGCGCGGCGAACCGCGCCACCTGGTAGTACGGGTAATTCCACGGCATGATCCCAAGCAAGACCCCGAGCGGGCTGCGACGGACGACCGCCGATCCCGATCCGCCGAGAAGCTCGATCGGCTCGTCCGCCATCAGGTGTTCGGCGTGATCGGCGTAGAACCGGTAGATCACGCCGCAGAACTTGATCTCGCCCGTGGCCTGCCGGATCGGCTTTCCCATCTCGCGTACGGCGATCTCGCCAAGCCGATCCTGGTGCTCCACGTGCAACTCGCCGACGCGCCGCAGAAGTGCGGCACGCTCCGGCACCGTAGTCTCCGCTGCCCACTCACGGCTAGCAGCGGTGGCGTTGCGCGCGAGGATTGTCTTGGCCGCGGCCGGCCAGTTGACGAACGGGGAGATCGCGGGGGTTGAGGGCGTGTCGCGCTCGACGGTGACGAAGTGGCGCAACCGGTTCGCGGCCAAACGTCTTGAGGGATTGTTGGACGAGCCGCGGCCGGGGCGGCCGCGGACGGTGACCGATGAGCAGGTCGAGCGGGTCGTGATCACGACGCTTGAGAGCAGGCCGAAGGACGCGACGCACTGGTCGACGCGGACGATGGCCGCCGCGGTCGGGGTGACGCCGGATGCGGTGATGCGAATCTGGCACGCGTTCGGGCTCCAGCCGCACCGTCAGGAGACATGGAAGCTGTCCCAGGACCCGCAGTTCATCGAGAAGGTCCACGACATCTGCGGCCTGTACTTGAACCCGCCCGAGCGTGCGGTCGTGCTGTGCGTGGATGAGAAGAGCCAGATCCAGGCGTTGGACCGGACCGCACCAACGCTGCCGATGCTGCCGGGCACCCCGGAGCGCGCGACCCACGACTACGAGCGCAACGGCACCTCCAGCCTGTACGCCGCGCTCAACGTGCAGTCGGGCGAGGTGATCGGCACCCTGCACCAGCGCCACCGCGCGGTCGAGTTCCTGAAGTTCCTCAAGACGATCGACCAGAACGTGCCGGCGCATCTGGACGTCCATCTCGTGCTCGACAACGCCTCCAGCCACAAGACCCCCACCGTGCGACGCTGGCTCGCTCAGCACCCCCGGTTCGTGCTGCACTTCACCCCGACCTCCAGCAGCTGGATCAACCTCGTCGAGCGCTGGTTCGCCGAGCTCACCACCAAGCTGCTACGCCGTGGCGCTCACCGCTCCGTCCGAGCGCTCAACGCCGACATCCGACACTGGATCGATACCTGGAACGAAAACCCCCGCCCGTACGTGTGGACCAAGACCGCCGACCAGATCCTCGACTCGATCAAACGCTACTGCCAACGAATTAACCCAGCGCGACACTAGCACGGTCTGCGCGGGCGATCGCCGACCGAAGGTCCTCGTCGCTGATCGTCGGGTACTCCCGGATCTTCTCGCCGGTCGCGGGATTGATGACTGCATAGGTGCTCATTCAGATCCTCAGGGTATGGTCGGGAGGGGATTAACGAATGCTCGTTCATATAGTAAGGGAGCGGGTTGGCTTTGTCCAGCGACGCGCGCGTCGCCTCGGCATTGCCGGAGGTCAAGCAGGCCCTCCACACGTGGTGTGAAGCAGAACTGGTGGGAGCGACGATGGACGAGCCGCTTCCGGCGAGCAGCGCTGTCACGAGCTCGCTAAAAGGGGGCTCGTGGGTCGGCGATCACTCAGCAGGAGGTCCAGACTCGGCGCGCGCGACTGCCGCATCGATCCCATCATCCGGCCAAAACATCTCAAACCACCAGGTCACACCAGCAGCGCCGTAAGCTCGAACGGTGTCAGGCTTTGTCTCCAGCGTGCCGCTGCGCACCCCGAGGACCAAGTCGAACGGGCGCGGAGCGGTTCGATGATGCGACACGATGGCGAGCAGAGCCGTGCACTCCTCGGGGGTTAGCGCCCCGCCGCCGCTCCGCAAGGGGAACATTCCATCCCACCGTGCCGCGCGTCTCATTGGCTGCCTCGCGGGCCACTTGCCGGCCACCCAGACCGGGATTTTCACGTCCCTGGGCAGGAGCTTTGGTCCCTGCGTGCGGATCGAGAAGTGGCGGCTCGCGACCTGCACCGGTTCGCCGCGCCAAAGCCGCGTGATGATCTCGAGGCTCTGGTCGAGTTTCTCTGCGCGCGTGCGCGGATCCACCTCTTCGCCGAACTGTCCGAACTCCGCCTCCGGTCGATCTCCTAGGCCCACTCCGAGGATGAAGCGCGACGCCGAGAGAGTCTGAAGTGTTGCCGCCTCGAGCGCGACCTTCTGTGGGCGCCGGCGCGCGAGCGGGGTCACCATCGGCCCGAGCCGGATGCGATCAGTTGCGTGCGCCATCGCTGCCAATAGAACCCATGGATCAACCACCGGAGCGTCACCTGAGCCGGCCAGCACCGGCGTGATCATGTCCCATAGGAACACGCCATCCCAGCCCTTGGCTTCGGCGACTTGCGCGAGTCGGACAAGGCGAGCAGGGTCCGCAAACGAGCCAACGTTCGGCACGTAGATCGCGTATCTCAACCCGGATCCGATCCGCTAAGACGACCTGCGCTACGGCCTGTGCACCAAGGCAGCGTCCGCACCGAGAGCCCCTCCGTCCGCATGAGGCAAAGCCGCCGAACCCCGACCCAGCCCAAGACAGGCCCGATCGCCGCTCACCTACATTCTTCCCGCGCGGTTGGATTCAACCCGCGGCGACCTCAGCCACCACGAGCGAGTCGTCACCGATTATCCGCGGCACCCGTCCCGGGCCTCGGTCGATTGGCGGTCCCTGGACGGAGGCAACCGCAAACCCGTGAGGCGTGCCCGCCATACCGAAGTACTCCCCGACCCAGTAGGCCACGAAGTCGTTGTCGGCGCCGGCCGCCGCGACGTTCCACCACCGAGCCCCGATAACCTCTGGCCCGCTCCACGTGCCGCCACCGTCATTGCTGACGATAACGCGCGTCTGGGTCGGGATCACGGCGCCCGCGTCTGAATTGCACCTAACCCGGTTCAGATTCAGCTGGTAGTACGTCACGCCCAGTTGTCCCTGGGGGTTAGCGGCGAGCTGCGCCTCGAGGATCGGCTGATCCGAGCGCACCACGACGGAGGTGATCCAAGTCAATCCGCCGTCATCTGACTTCGACAACTCAATCCTGCCCGGACCGGTGCCTTGCTGTCCGTTGTCGACGCGGACGAGGGCGATCGTCTTGCCATCGATTACGGCATCGTGACCTCCGTCCGCACGCGTCGCCAATGAGTTCCCGCACACGGTTGGCTGAGGGTTGGACACCGGCGGCGCAACATCGATCGGAGCCGACCAATGAACCCCTCCGTCTTTGGATCTGAGCGCTTGACTGCCGCCCGCAGGATCGTCGTAGGTGTAGACCAGCGTGCCGTCCCTCGTCTCCGACAGCTGCGAATCGTAAGGAGCCAGGGCGGGATCGTCGGTCGCTTCCAGGACCGATGTCGTGAACGTGTGGCCGCCGTCGGTCGAGCGGCTGAACAACAACTCGCCGTCCCCACGATCGCCCACCGCCGACAGGCCAAAGCCCCAATTGCGCATCGCGACATAGACATTCCCGGGTCGTAAGCGATCGGCGAATACCATCGCCTTGTCCGCCGCATCCAGCGGGTTCGGAATGCGCACCGGCGCGGACCAGTCGACGCCGCCATCCGGCGACTTCTGGACGTTCGCCCAGAGCGCGTAGTTGCTCTGCGGTGGAATGAAGTAGTCCTGCTCGTCCATCGAATCCATATAGGCCGTGCCATCCGGCGCGAAGGAGAGCGTCGTGTCGTAGCCGGGCTCGAGTGCCGGGTTGAACGCGCCGCCGGTGCAGTTGCTGAGCCCCATCGGCACGCTGCGATACCAGGTTCGCCCACCGTCTTGCGTGTAGGCGGTGACGATGTTGGCCTGATACTTGTCCATCCAGCTGACGATCTGGTTGCGCGGGTTCGTGGGGTGCACGGCAATGTCTGGCTCACCCACCGCAAGCTTGTTCCACTCCACCAGACTCGTTGGGTTTCACTGGATCCCATACCACAGACTCAGTCCGGACACGTTCTGCACGGACACCACGTGCAGATCGGCAGCACGTGAGATTGATCTCGCGCCCGCCGAGGCGGCGAAAATCACCAGAAGCATTCCTGCGCTGAGCAGCAAGGACACGACGAAACGGCGGCCGTTTCGTTGCGATGCGTCGCCCTCCTCCTATATTGACGAGCGTTCGTTAATGCTTACCCATCGCCGCATCCGATGTCAAGTGCGATGCGGGTGGTTGCGCCTGGCCGCCCATGCGCCCGCTGGCCGGTCCCAGGCGACCAATCGCGCGACCGACGCCATGACAGCGCCGGCCCCGCTGAGCACGGCGCGAGCCGCGTGCGGCTTGACGGAGGTGGGCGTCCTCAGGTAGCGTAGACGTTTACGAACGTTTGTTAGCACGACACCAAGGGTACGCGCAAGCGGTCAAGGAACGAGAGACGGGATCAGGAGAACGCCAATGAATAGGAACGTCGCTCCTTCCGCGACGGGCTTCGTCGACGCAGCGAGCTCGTTTGTGGATCTCGAGGAACTTGACGGCACTCGAACGCTGCCCGCGCAGTTGGTATTGGGAGCCAGACGTCTACCGTCGCCAGCTCAAGCAAGTCTTCGGTCGCTCGTGGCAATACGCCGGGCCGCTTGAGAAGCTGACTCGGCCCGGAGCTCACATCACGCGCATGGCGGGCGAGATCCCGATCGTGGTGGCTCGGGACGAGGCCGGCACCATACGCGGGTTCGTCAACGCCTGCCGGCATCACTTCAACCCGGTCGCGCTCGGCGACGGCGGTGCCCGCACCTTCCAGTGCGGGTATCACGGCTGGACGTACGGCCTTGACGGGAGACTTCGGCACGCACCCGCCTCGAGCCGCGAGTCGCGATTCGACGGCTCGGAGCTGGGTCTGATCCCGACGGCGGTCGACCTTGTTGGGCCGCTCGTGTCCGTGAATCCCCGAGCCGACGCCACCGGACTCCGGGAGGCTTTGCCGGGAACTGGAGGAGGTTCTTGACGGCATGGAGCTGGATTACTCGGGCTACAGGTACTGGGGCCAGGGGCGCTGGAAGGTCCACGCCAACTGGCTGGTCTTCATGGAGAACGGGCTGGAGTGCGCGCACTGCCCAACAGTTCATCCGAGCTTCACCAAGGACTACGACATCTGGCCGGAGTGGTTCGAGCGGGGGCGCTGTGTCGGACATCTGTACCGGCGAAAAGACGGCGGGACTCCGTTCCGGATCCTCAACGCGTTCCCCAACGCGATGCTCTGGACGGACGGAACCAGCGCGCTCGCCGCCGCAGTCGTTCCCCTGGGTCCTGAGACGTGCGAGATGGTAGGCGACATATGGGTGGCGGAGGATTTGACCGAAGCCGAGGCCAGGGCGGCGGCGGGAGGGATCGACGAGCTTCTGAAGGAGGACCTCGAGCCCATGGCGCGCCAGCAGGCCGGCGCGCGGTCCGCAGTAATCGCGGATGGCCAGCTGCTGCCGGACCGGGAACGTGGCATCTCGCGCTGGCACCGGCTCCTCGCCGAAGCGGTACTCAATGACAGCAGCCGTTGACAACCGTACTGCGGTTCGGATCTCGTGTTGCAGGAGCAGGCGAGAGTGCTTCGGCTATCGGTCACGGCGATCAAGGGCCTCTCGCTGCGGCATCCCGATGCCGTGTGCTTGACGCGCGCGGGCGCTGAGGGTGACCGCCGCTTCTTCCTCGTCGATGACCGCGGGCATCCTGTTTCCATCACGAAGGTCGGGGCGTTGGCGCGCTTCGTCGCCGAGTACGACTCCGCTGCAGACGTGTTGTCGTTGCGCACTGACGACGGACGCCACTGGACTCGGAAGGTCAGACGCGCGGATACGCTTGAGAGTGACTTCTACGGCTTGCGGACCGTGCCCTGTCAGGTCGTCGAGGGGCCGTGGGCGAATGTGCTCTCTGAGGCCGCCGGACGGTCGCTGCGCCTCGTCTCGACGCCTCAAGGCGTCAATGCATTTGATGGCCATCCGGTGACGATCCTCGGGCGGGCGTCTGTCCACGAGCTGGTCCGGCGCCCGGGCTCGAAGCCGTCGACCCCCGAAGGTTCCGGATGCTCATCGAACTGGATACGACTGAGCCCCGGTGGAGGACTCGTGGGGGGGACCGCGGGTCAGGATCGGTGGGGCGGAGGTGTTGATCGGCAGGGGCGTGCCGAGGTGCGCGGCGGTCACCCGGAACCCCGAGAGCGGCGTGCGCGACGCCCCGGTGGTGCGGGCGATTAGGAGCTACCGCGGCGTCCAGCTCGGGGAAGTGGGCCCGGGCGTCCATTTCGGCGTGTATGCCGATGTAGGTGCGCGAGGGGGAGGTCAGGCTTGGTGACCGCGTGCTGCCGGGTGCGCACCGGGAGCACACCGCTCCGTAGGCGCGCGCATTTGGGATGAGAAGCCTTGACGACGCCGCCTTGAGAGGCTACGATTTACGAACGTTAGTTAATGGAGGACGAATGAGAGATCTGACCGGCGTCGTCACGACCGTGAGGGGAAGGCCTCACCGCGCCGCGTTGGTCGAGGGTTCCCGCGCAACCAAGCTGTCGGTCGCAGGGGGTGCGGTATGACCCACGTCGTCGTTGTGGGTGCCGGAGAAATGGGCCGGGCCACGCTAGCGATTCTGGCCCGCCGCCTGCCGGATGCTCACATTCGCGTGCTCGACCGGCGGTTGGAGAATCTCGAGCTCGCCCGGGCCATTGCGCCAGAGCGCATCGTTACCGAGCGGCACGACATCTCGGCGAGCATGCCGGATCTGAGCGGCGCCGATCTCGTAGCCAACTTTGCTGGTCCGTTCTACGGCGGTTCCGACACCGTCGCGCGTGCCGCGCTCGCCTCGGGTTGCAGCTACCTCGACATCTGCGACGACGTCGAGGGCATCCACCCGATCCTCGCGCTGGACCAGGAGGCGAAGGCCGCGGGAGTCGCGCTCATCACCGGCGGCGGTAACTCTCCGGGCACGTCGAACATCATGGCGAAGCGCCTACTCGAGCTGTATCCGGAGTGCGACGGCATCCGGATCGTCTGGGTCGTCGGCGACACCGATCCAGGGGGCCTGGCGCCGCTTCGCCACATGCTGCACATGGCGGTCGCACCGTGCCCAGTTTGGCGGGACGGAGAGTTCGTCGATGAACCTGGCTTCGTACCGAAGACCGCGATGGTCCACGACCTGCCCGAGATCGGGCCGACGACCGCGTACAACACCGCGCACTCCGAACCGATCACGCTGGCCCGCGCGTTTCTGCACCTGCGGTATGCGGCGGTGCAGGGCGCACTGCTCCCGGATTGGTCCAACCAGGTGTTCAGCACGCTCGGCCGGATCGGCTTCGGCTACGACGACCTGCGCGTCGAGATCGGCGGTCAGAGCATCGATCCGGCCGAAGTCCTCTGGAAGCTGCTCTGGGCACGTCACGAACGCCGCCACGCTGGCGAACACCGCGACGGCTTGACCATCGTGCAGGTGCAGGCGCTCACGGGCGAGGACCTCTACGCGACGATGACGATCGTCGACCCGCATTCCATGGTCCGCACGACTGCCCTCGGCGCTGCGGGCGCGATACTCGCCATGCTCGCGTCCAGCGTCCCGTCCGGGGCGTGGGGCACTGAGATCCTCGACGCCGAGACCGCGCTCGCCCTGATAGGCGACATCGCCGAGGCAGAAGGCGCGGTGCCCGGCGGCTTCCGCCACGACGGACCGCTCCTCCGAATTCCGACACCCATAGAAAGGCTCTGATGGACTCCCACAACAATCCGAGCATCGTAATCATCGGGGCCGGCTCCGCCGGGATGAGCGCGGCGTTGCGCGCCGGAGAGCTCGGGGCCACCAATGTGACCGTGCTCGAGCGCAAGTATCCTGCGTCCGGATCATCCGGCCTGTCCGCAGGCGTCTTCAACATCAACGGGACAGACCCGCTCACGATCGAGATACGCATCCGGACACGCGCGATGCTCGACAGCTTCGAGCGCGAGAACGGCATGCATCTGTCGCGAATCGGCCATCTGCGGCTGGGCCGCAACGAGCGGCATGCCAAGCTGTTCGAGGACGTGATCGGCTGGCAGACCGAGCTGGGCGTCGCTGAGTCCTCGACGCTCCTCGCGCCCGAGCAGATCCTCGGGCTGGTGCCCGATCTGAACGTGGAGGATGTCGTGACGGCCCTCTGGAACCCCCGGGACGGTCACATGGACGGGCCGCTCCTGTGCGGCGTGCTCTCGGATCGGGCGCAGGCCCTCGGGGTGAAAGTGCTACCGAAGCACCCGGTTACGGGTTATCGAAAGGAGCGCGGCCAGCACGTGCTCACGACGCCGGAGGGTGATTTCAAGGCGGATGTCGTGATCAACGCCGCCGGGCCGTGGGCGCAGCAGATCGGCGAGATGCTGGGGGCGCCTCTTCCCCTGGTGAGCCAGGTCCACGACGTGATCAAGGTGTCCGTTCCGGAGCACATCACCTACACCGTCCCGATGGTGCAGGAATACATCCCCGGCGACGAGGTCGCCATCTACTTCCGTCAGGACGCACCCCACAGTCTGATCTGCGGTGAGCACACGTACGCGATCGAGGAGCGCTTCGAGTCAGTCGATCCGGACGACTACCGGAAGACGATCCCGTGGGAGACATGGGAAGGCGTCGCGCAGCGCGTCGCGGCCCGTCTTCCGATCGAGGACCTCGGTTTCGAGCCGGGGTGGACCGGGCTGTACCCGATCAGCGCGGACGGTCAATCGGTGTTCGGCCCGTACGAGCACGACGCCTCTGTCATCGCCGCGGGCGGGATGGGCGGGCACGGACTGACTACCGGCGTCTGCCTGGGTCGGGTCGCCGCCGAGTGGGCGATCCTCGGGCAGCCGCGGTCGATATCCGGCGGCGAGCAGCTGCTGCCCGATCGGCCGAGCCTCCGTGAGGCGGTCGGAACCCGCGCCTGAACGCAATGGCCAAGATCGTCCTCACCAACGACGACGGCGTCATGGCCGACGGACTACGCGCGCTGCATCGTGCCCTGGTTGCCCGCGGGCTCGACGTGGTCGTGGTGGCGCCGACGGACAACCGTAGCGGCGTGTCGCGCAACGCTACGTATAGCGATCCCGTCTCTGTAACGCCGGTCGAAGGAGACGAATCGATCCTCGCGTGCTCCGGCACTCCGGTCGATTGCGTGCGTGCGGCTCTCCTCGGCGATATCGCGCCGGATGCCGCCCTCGTCCTCTCGGGCATGAACCACGGCGCCAACCTCGGTGACGACATCCTCAATTCCGGGACCGTGGGAGCCGCGATCGAGGGCGCGCTGCTCGGCGTCCCCGCGATCGCGGTATCGCAGCATTCCCACCCCGGGTTCTTTCACATCCTCGATGCGCTCGACCAGAGCACACCGGTTTACGACGAGACCGCCGATATCGGAGCTCTCTTTGCCGCCAGCGCCATCCGATGGGATGACTGGCCCGATCGGTTGCGTAATCCGCACGGTCTCGAAGCTTGCAGTTCGTGGGGGAGGGCCGACTTCCTGCCCACCCGGCCTCCGGCTCAACGCGGTCCCCGGCCGCAGAGTCCGCCCGGCCTGCATGACATCAACGTTCGGCGAGACGCTCACCATCGAGGAATCAATGACCTTGAGGGCGAGAATGGAGAACGTCGGACATGCAGGAGACGAGCACGAACGGAGCTGGAGCTGGAGCAGCGGTAGAGGCTGCTGCCGCCGGCCGCGAAGACCAGCGAGGCGTAGCCGAGTTGGGATTCGTTGCCGGCGGGCGCGCCGCGCCGGAGGCGGTCCCGGACCCGGAGCTGGTCGAGCAGGCCAAGCGCCGCTCGTTCACGGCGGAGTACCAAGGCGCGGATCCTCGCCGAGGCGGACGCGTGCACCCAGCCGGGCGAGATCGGTGAGCTGCTGCGTCGTGAGGGCCTCTATACGTCGCACCTGACGTACTGGCGCAAGCACCGCAGGGATGGGGCGCTGAAGGAGCTGGGGCAGCCGCGTGGGCGCAAGCCGGTCGATAAGCGCGAAGCGCAGATCGCAGGGCTGACGCGGCGGGCCGAGCGCGCGGAGGCGGAGCTGGCGAAGATGAAGCGAGTTGTGGAGATTCAGGGAAATCTCTCAGCGCTGTTGGAAGAGATGCTCGGTCAGGGCAGCGCGGAGAGGAGCACCGAGCGATGATCGCCGCCACGGTCGAGGAGATGACCCCGTTGATCGGGACCAGGCCGGCGTGCCGGGCCGTGGGCGCGTCGGCGGCGACGATCTACCGGCGCCGCAGACCGCCCGAGCCCAGGACGCCCAAGCCGCAGGCCGGCACCCGCTCGGGCGCTCTCTGAGGCTGAGCGCGGTGCGGTGCTCGAGGTGCTCCACAGCGAGCGGTTCGTTGACCTCTCGCCGGAGGAGACCTACGCGACGCTGCTGGACGAGGGCACCTATCTGTGCTCGACCCGGACGATGTATCGGCTGCTGGACGCCAAGCATGGTGGCGTGCGGGAGCGGCGCGATCAGCTCACCCATCCGCCGTACGCGAAGCCCGAGCTACTCGCCCAGCGCCCGAACGAATTGTGGTCGTGGGACATCTCGAAACTGCTGGGGCCCGCGAAGTGGACGTACTTCTACTTGTACGTGATCCTCGACGTGTTCAGCCGCTTCGTCGTCGGCTGGAGCGTGCAGTACCGCGAGACCGCGCAACTGGCCAAGGCGCTGATCGAGCAGGCCACCGAACAGCAGCAGATCACCCCGAAGATCCTCACGCTGCACGCCGATCGCGGCGGACCGATGCGCTCCAAGCCGGTGGCATTCCTCCTTGCCGATCTCGGCGTGACGCGCACGCATTCCCGCCCCTACACCTCGACCGACAACCCGTATTCCGAGGCGCACTTCAAGACGCTCAAGTACCGACCCGCATTCCCAGCGCGCTTCGACTCGATCGAGCACGCACGCGCATTCTGCCGTGACTTCTTTCACTGGTAAAACCAGGCGCACCGTCACTCGGGGATCGGGCTGATGAGCCCCGCCGCGATCCACCACGGGAAAGCCCCCGCGTTCCACGCCGCCCGTGCCCGCGTGCTCGACGCCGCCTACGACCGTCACCCAGAGCGGTTCGTCCACAAGCCGCCGGTCCCGCCCGAGCTGCCGACCCCCGCCTGGATCAACAAGCCAAAGGAGATCGCCGCCGCTCAATAAATTCAAACGCGAAGCGTCTCACCGAGCTTGACAGGCTCCGGTCGAGCCCGGAGGGCGAGGCGACGCGATGCTCACGCGCTGCGCGCGATCGGCGGGAGTGTCACTCGTCGTGCCCTCGGCGGGTGTCACTCGCCGTGGATAGATGTCACTCGCGGTGAGCGGTGTCACTCGCCGTGGATCGTGGGGCAAGTGGTAGCGAGCAGCTGCTCATTGAGAGCCTCGGCTGGGGTTTTCCAGCCGAGTGTCTTGCGAGGGGGGCTGTTGAGCGTGGCAGCGACCGCGGCGAGGTCATCCGGGCTGTGTCTGGCGAGGTCGGTTCCCTTCGGGAAGTACTGGCGCAGCAGGCGTTGGTGTTCTCGTTGGTGCCGCGCTGCCAGGGGCTGTGAGGGTCACAGAAATACACCTGCAGGCCGGTGTCGATCCGCAGCTGTGCGTGTTGTGCCATCTCGGTGCCCTGGTCCCTGGTCAGCGATCGGCGCAGCTGCTCGGGCAGCGTCGTGATCGCAGCGGCGACCGCGTCACGCACCGCCTCGGCGCCTGTGGCCGGCGAGCGCGGGACCGTTCTTCACTCTCGGTCCCTGGCCGGCCATCGGCGGCAGGTGAAGCAGCATCGCGAACCTCGTGCTGCGCTCGACCAGAGTGCCGATCGCGGAGCTGCCCAGGCCGAGGATCAGATCGCCCTCCCCAGTCGCCGGGCACCGCCCGGTCCTCGGCCTCGGCCGGGCGCTCGCTGATCAGGATCTCGTCGCTCACGAACTGCTTGCCGCGACCGCGGGTCCGGGCTCGGGGGACGCGCAGCGCCCTGCCGGTCCGCAGGCATGCCGTGAGCTCGCGCCGCAGCGCGCCGCGCCCCTGCATGTACAGCGACTGGTAGATCGCGTCGTGGGAGATCCGCAGTCGACTCATCATCGGGGAACTCGACGCGCAGCCGCCCGGAGATCTGCTCCGGGCTCCACGACCGCCCCCAACGCCGGTCCTTGCGGCGGCCATGACGCCGGCCGATCCACCGCACATCCGGACCCGACACACGGGTCCCGTCCGGTCGCTCGATCACGCCCGGCAGACGGTCCTGCACGTACTCCCGCAGCCGCGGGCTGGCCGCGAGCTTCGCCGGCTTGGGGCGCCTCGCGCGACGGTCCGCATGCCACTGCGCGGTCGTCGCCCGATACTCCAGGCCGCCACCGCGCGTGGCGGCATTCCGACGAAGCTCCCGCGAGAGCGTCGAGGCCGAGGGGCCGGTCAGGAGCTCGATCTCCTGCACCCCGCAACCGCGGGCGCGCAACAGCGCGATCTCCTCGCGCTCCGCGAACAACAAGTAACGCCCCGACAGCGGTGCCTGGGTGACCGACGGCATCCCGCCAGCCTCGCGGAACCACCGAACGCCACCGCGGGCGACACCCCGCCTCGACAGCCGCGTCCTCGCTCTGCAGACCACGCGCGATCGCCGCCCAGAACCGCTGCCGATCCTCACGGCGAGCAACCGGCGGGCGGCCCCGCGACCACGTCGCCGGCCGCCCGGCCCGATCCGACCTCCGCCTCTTTGGTGTGCCCATCGCAACTCCTCATGCCCGAGCGTTGCGACGACCGCTTGAATCCGCCCAGTACGTGTCGCTCGCGTTCGGCAAGGCTGCGCGCGACGCCGGGATCGCGGTCTCCATGGGCTCCCGCGGAGATGCCTACGACAACGCCGCTCGCCGAAACGTTCTTCGCCACCCTCAAGAAAGAGCTCGTCAACCGCCGCAGCTGGCCCAACCGGGCCGAGCTGCAGTCCGCCACCTTCGAGTACATCGAGGCGTTCTACAACCGCCAGCGCCGGCACTCCACCCTGAACATGCTCTCGCCAGCCAACTACGAACAGCTCCAACTCTCTCCGCTGGGCCCTTGAGAGCAATGGCTCGAACAAGACAAAATCAACATCAACCAACCAACCCCCAAGGTGTCACGCAAACCGGGGGAGGTCCAAATCGCATCGGACAGGACGCTCGCAGCTAGCGGCGAGGAGATAGCTGAATCTTCGCCCGCCGCCCGCCGCTGCTGGGGCAGTTTGATTTTGCGTTTGAGGATCTTGCCCGGCGGTCCCTTCGGCAGCTCATCGACAAACCAGGCGCGCCGCGGGTACTTCTATGCGGCGAGGTTCGCCATGGGGTGCTCGCGAATCTTAGCTCAGCGCGACACGGCGCGTGTCGGCCTGATCACGGGTCAGCAGATTGCGCGAGGCAACGATCCGCGTGTAGCGTTTGCGACCTCGGTCAGCTGCGTCCGCCATCGCTCCAGCTGAACCCGCTGACATATCGCACATGTCCCCAGGTGTGTGGCATGGCCACAGGTCTTCGTCGCTCGGCTTGCGCCTGGTGCCTCCGTTGGAGCCACGCTACGTTTCGCCGCGGACCGGGGGAGGAGGGATTGGAGTGTCGCTCGGACCGGGTTGTTGACTTGTCGCATCGTCGGCTCCAGGCGATCCCTATCCCTATTTGTCAGGCGCTCGTCGCGACGGGCGCAGAGGCGAGACGGGTCTCAGCGCCCGTGACGCCGCGCAGCGAGGGCCGGACGGGCAGCAGCTCCTGTGCTCGACTGATGGTTTTGGCTTCTCCGAGGACGGCCCATTCCGCGGCGACCGCACCCAGTGTCACTCCTGATGTGAGGCCGTTTCCTCCAAAGCCGCCAGCGACAATGATCGTTGGGTCGGCCCAGTGCGGCCCGATCTGGAATTGGCCGTCGGCGCTGATCGGGTACAGGCCGGTCCATCCGGCCGAGAACTCGAGTCCCTCGACGCGGAGACGGTTCGACACGTTGCTTGCGACGGTCTTGATGTACTCGGCGTCAACGGCACGACGGTAGCCGTCGGGATCCTCCGAGGCGTGTTCGGGATGAATGGAATACGTGTGCCGGCCGCAGATGAGGGTGTCGGGATTGTCCTGGCGGAAGTAGAACCCGTCGTCTTCACCGGGGATGTATTCCTGGGTCATCGGGACGACGTAGCCGAGGTCGCGTGGGAGCTTGATGCGGACAGTCGAGTGAAGCTGGTTGACCAGTGGCACGGGGGCGCCCAGGAGCTCCCCGACCCTACCCGCCCAGGCGCCCGCCGCGTTGATCACGACATCTGCCTCAACGTCTCCCTGCGTCGTGCGCAGTCGGTGCCGTGCGTGGGTGCCCCGCTCCACCGCGAACACCTCGGTGCGCTGGGTGACGCTGGCGCCGAGGCGCTTTGCGCGAAGCGCGATCGCGGCGCACAGCTGGGGACCGTCCATCCAGCCATCGTCCGAGTTGTATATGCCACCGACGAGGTCGTCGGTGGCGACGTCCGGCACGATCTTGCGCAAGCCGTCGACGTCGATCAGGATCGACGGTGCGATGCCGAGGGCTTCTTGCTGCGCGATGGTCGCGCGGAACAACTCGAGGTGCTCTTCGCTCTTGGCTAGGCGGAGGTAGCCGATCCGGTTGAGCGTGACGCCGTTCTGGCGCTCGAGCTCGAGCAGCCGGCGACGTGTCGCGACACGAACCTCGACGTTGAGCGCGTGGGTGGCATTGACGTTGTAGATGCCGGCGGAGAGCGCCGAGGAACCGGCGGCGCGGAACTCGCGCTCCAGCACGGTGACGTTGCGCGCCCCCAGCTCGGCGGCCCGAAGCGCTGCGCTCAGGCCGGCCACCCCCGCGCCGATGATGGCGATCGATGGTTGAGGCATTTCTTCTCCCTGGCTGGGCGACTTAACGAATGTTCGTTAATAGAGCTACCCGCCCGTACGCATCGCGTCAAGCCGGGTCGTCGGATCGGTGGTCGATAGCCGGGTACGCCGAGCGAGACGTCGGACGCGGCACTTGACAGCCTGCCATCGGTATCCGCTAGCTTTACGAACGTTCGTTAAGAAGTCATATTGGAATCGTGATGAAGCTTTCCGTGAGACATCCCCGGTTGGACCAACGTCTCGATCCGCCGGACCGTGAAGCCGCGGCCACAATCCGCGACGACGGGCAGCCCAGACTTGAAGAGATCTGGCTGGGCACCGGGCCCGCGGCCGACACAGCTGAGATTGCGCTGATGTATGAGCTCCTCGATGCCCACGATGACACCGCGCGGTTGGCGTCGGAACTCGCCGCACACGACCGTCTGTGGGCTGCCCATCTCGATTACCTGCGAGGGCTCCAGCGTACGGGACGCGAGATCCTCGCCCAGATTTCGAATGACGGCTCGGCAACGAGCTCAGCTACCGCCACCGTACGACGGTCGGGCGGTCTGGTGCAGCCGGGGCGCAGAGCAGTCCTAATCCGAGCAAGCCTGAAACTAGCCATCGTCTGAGAGCTATCCACATCACCTGAGGGAGTGACTTCTGAATGACGCAGACGCAGACAGCCGTTGATCCGCGCCGCCTGACCTGCTGGATCGCCGGCGAGCCCTGGCGCGACGGTGCCAGCGAAGGAATCGACGTGGTGAATCCTGCCACCGAGGAGGTCCTGACCACCGTTCCGGAGGCGGGGTCAGACGGCGTCAGTCAAGCCGTGCGATCGGCCCAGACCGGATTCGAGACGTGGCGGCGGATGACGCCGAAGGATCGCGCGGGTCTGATCATGCGTCTGGCCGACGGGATCGAGCAGCGCGCCGAGGAGTTTGCTGTCCTCGAGTCGCTCGATGTCGGCAAACCTCTCGCAGCGGCGCGCGGCGAGATTACCGGTTCCGCTGATAAGTATCGGTTTTACGCCGGGGTTGGGAGGTCGTTGACGACGGTGGCGTCGGGGGAGTACAAGCCAGGCATCACCAGCATGGTCAGGCGTGAGCCGATCGGGGTGGTGGCCGCGATCGCACCCTGGAACTACCCGATGGCGCTGACGGCATGGAAGATCGCCCCGGCGCTGATGGCGGGCAACGCCGTCGTGTTGAAGCCCTCGCCGGAGACACCCTTGACGGCGATGCTGCTTGGCGAGCTCGCGGCGGAGATTCTGCCGCCCGGTGTTCTCAATGTGGTGACCGGGGCGGCCGCGACTGGGCGCGCGCTGACCGAGCATCCGGCGGTTGGGATGGTCTCGCTGACGGGCGGCACTCCGACCGGTCGCGCGGTCATGCAGGGCGCGTCCAAGACGGTCAAGCATGTCCATCTCGAATTGGGCGGCAAGGCCCCCGTGGTGGTGTTCGACGACGCCGACATCGAGCGGCTCACGAAGGCGCTGCGGGTGGGATCGTTCTGGAACGCCGGCCAGGACTGCACGTGCGCGGCTCGGCTCTATGTGTCTAACCGCCGCCAGGATGACGTGCTCGACGCCATCGCGACGATGGCGAAAAGCCTCGAACCCGATGACGGGATCCGCAACGAGAACGCGGACCTGGGACCGCTGGTGTCGCTGGCCCACCGCGAGCGCGTGCATGGCTTCGTGGCGCGAGCACTGGCCACCGGGCACGCCGAGGTCGTTGCCGGCGGCGAGAGTGCGCACGACCGCGGCGCGTTCTATCGCCCAACCGTCGTGGCCGGATGCCGCCAGGAAGACGAGATCGTGCAGGAGGAGATCTTCGGCCCCGTCATCTCGGTGGTCTCCTACGAGGACGAGCGCGAGGCGATCGAGATGGCCAACGGCGTCGAGTTCGGACTCGCCGCCTCAGTGTGGTCCCAGGACATCGATCGCGCGTTGCGGGTGGCACGAGAGATTCGTGCCGGGACCGTGTGGGTCAACGACCATGGCCCGACGATGGTCGAGATGCCGTTCGGCGGATTCAAGCAGTCGGGCATCGGCCGCGACCTGTCGGTCCACGCGATCGAGGAGCATACCGAGCTCAAGCACATCGCGATCACCGTGAGGGAGGCGTGATGGAAACGACCCCCGTTGGAGAACCCCCAGTGCGCCCGTGGGGAGCCGACGGCCCCCGGATCGCGTTTGCGGCGATGTGCTCGAGCAGGACCGCCCGGACATCGCCCAGCTCCTCGCGACCTGGGAGCAGGGCCTGTTCGCGGATCCCACGCTGGTGCGCGAGCTCGCGGGCGGAGCGAACAACCGCAACTACATCGTCGAAAGCCGGAACCGCAAGTACGCCCTTCGGATTTGCAACGCCCAGTCCGACCGGCTCGCGGTGGATCGCGCGAACGCCATCCAAGCGCAGCAGGACGCCGCAGCTGTCGACCTAGCGCCCCCGGTGCTGGCATATCAGCTACCTGCCGGACATGCGCTCTCCGGGTTCCTTGAAGGCCGGACGCTGAAGGACGAAGAGCTTCGTGACCCCGAGGTCTTGCGGCTCGTTGGGCGGACGTTTCGTACACTCCACGCCGCTAGTAGTACGTGCCGAGCCTGTTCTCCGTTTAGCGACATCCGGCACTGGCATGAACTCGCCGTCGGCGACGGGACAACGCTGCCGGACGATCTCAGCGATCTGTTGCAGGCGATGACTGAGGTCGAGGGCGTCGTTGATGCGCTGGGCGTGCCGGCGGTGTTCTGCCACAACGACACGGTCCCGCAGAACTTCGTCTTGGCAGGAGACGGGTTGCGTTTGGTTGACTGGGACTACGCGGGACGAGGCCTCGCTTGCTTCGAGCTCGCGTCTTTCTGCGCAACCGCAGACCTCGACCAAGAGCTGGAGTCGATCGTGCTCGAGGCCTACGATCCCGGCGTCGGCCGCGAGCAGCGAGCGATGGTGGCGTTGCTGCGCTTCGTCGCGGCTCTGCGCGAAGGCGTGTGGGCGATCATGGCCACGCCGTTCCTAGCGGGGACCACGTCGGTGGGAAGCGAGTGGTACGTGGACTATCGCGACAAGCACCTCGAGATGGCGCGAGCGATCGCAGGTGGAACGCACTTCGGCGCCCAGCTGAAGCTAGCCGGCCAGTCGACCCCACGTCCGTGGTGAGTTCAAGCAAAGGAACGGAGAAGCAAATGAGCAAGCAGTGGGATGTCATCGTCCTGGGCGCCGGCGGTGCGCAGGCGCAAGCCATGCTCGAAGCCGCGACACGTGGCAACGCGGTCGGCCGGTGGCTCGGCGTGGACCGCGCGTGGCGCCCAGAGCGTATGGAGGCCGCACGTAACGCGGGCCTCGAGACCGCGCAGCTGGACGTTCTCGACGATCCGGTCGCGCTTCGCAACCTGGTCGGTCAGGCCACACTAGTGGCGAACTTCGTGGGCCCCTATTACCGAACCGGCGGGACCGTCGTCGACGCGTGCATAGACGCGGGCACCAACTACCTGGACATCTGCGACGACGCCGACGCGACGCTGACCCTCCTGGAGCGCGACCGAGCGGCGCGCGAGGCCGGCGTTCGCGTGCTGATCGGAATGGGTTCCTCGCCGGGGGTGACCAACATTCTCATCCGAGCGGCGGTCGATGCGCTGGGGTCGGCGGCGCAGGTCGACATCGCTTGGATCGTGGACGTTGCCGATGTCGGCGATGCCGCCGCCGAGCACACGTGGCACATCTTCTCGTTGGTCGATCGCGACGGGACTCGCGTGCCGGTGCCGGCGTGGGAAGACCTGTCACGCCGAGTCGTCGAGTTCCCGCCGCCCCTGGGGCGCCACACTGTCGTTGAGCTAGCCCATCCTGAGCCGATGACGGTGCCGCGATTCCTCGACGTCGAGAAGGTGACCAACTACGGTGGGATTGCGCCCGACGACGCGCTGGCGGTTACCTGGGCGCTGGCCAGGCTCGGCGGCGGCAGCCACGAGCAGATTGACATCAAAGGGCATTCGCACGACCTCCCGACGGTGGCCGGTGCGCTCTACCGCCGCTACCGCGAGCAGCGCACCGTCACGCCGTACCTTGGCGGCGGGCTCGTGGTCGACGTCCACACCGGCGGCGACGGCTACCGGTTCTCCTCCGGTGATAAGACCTCGATGGAGGAGTCCACGGGCACTCCCGCCGCCGCGGGCATCGTCGTGATGCTTGACGGCGAGCCAACCACGCCGGGGGTGATCGCGCCCGAGTGTCTCTCGCCGGGGCGGTTCTTCGCGGCGCTCGGTCGGGTCAGCCGAGGCACGGGGTCGCTCACCGTCCACCGCCTCCAGGGCGGCGAGGCGGGGGAGCGGCTGCGCATCCGCGACCTGTTGTCGATGACGGCGAAGGTGGGGTGAGCCCGGTGGATCGCTTCAAGGGGAAGACGGCGATCATTACCGGCGGGAGCAAGGGTCTCGGCTTCGCGATCGCCGACCGTCTCCGCAATGAAGGCGCCTCCGTGATGATCACCGGCCGCGGCGAGGCAGCGCTCGAGTCGGCCGTCGGAGCGCTGGCAAGCGGAGGGGCAGACGTGACAGCCGTGCAGGGCGACGTGGCCGACTCATCCGTGGTCGACCGGATCGTCGATACGGCTCTGGACCGCTGGGGGCGGATCGATGTACTGGTCAACAACGCGGGTGCCTACGACGAGGCTCCGCTGCTGGAGATCCAGCGCGAGCGCTGGGATTACATGCTGGCCGTGATGCTGACCGGGCCGTTTCTGCTCTGCCAACGGGCTGGCCGCGCGATGGTGCAAGCCGGACACGGCGCGATCGTCAATATCGCATCAATCGACGGTCACCTGGCCGACGGGCCATACGCCAGCTACGACGTGGCCAAGGCAGGCCTGTTGATGTTGACCAAGAACATCGCCGTGGAACTCGGCCCGCGCGGCGTGCGGTGCAACTCGATTAGTCCGGGCTGGGCCGAGACGCCGATGGTCCAGTCCGCGTGCCCTCCGGACATGTACGCCCGCATGCAGACTGCGTTTCGCCGGGTGCCGATCGGTCGCCTGCTGCGGCCGGCAGAGATCGCCGCGGCGTGCGCGTTTCTCGCCAGCGATGAGGCCTCCGGCATCACGGGCACGGACCTGCTCGTCGACGGCGGCACGCTCGCCGATGCATGGATCCTGCCCACGCTCGAGGAGGCCGCAGCGCAATCGGATCCGACCGCTCGCGTGGTCGCATGAGTGCATCGAGCGAGCGGCGCGGGCGGGTGGTCCTGACCAATGACGACGGCATCGCCGCCAACGGGATTCGAACGCTCGCCCGGGCGCTGAACGGCGCTGGGCTGGATGTGGTCGTCGTGGCGCCGGTTCAGAACCGCAGCGGGGTGTCCCGCTGGGCGACCTATTCGACGCCGGTGGCGCTCGAGCCGGCGGGCGAGCTTGATGGTGTTCCCCTCTACGCCTGCCCCGGGTCGCCGGTCGACTGCGTTCGCGTCGCGCTGATGAGCAGACTCGTCCCGGACGCGAGCCTGGTCGTTTCGGGAATCAACCACGGTCCGAATCTCGGTGACGACACGCTGAATTCCGGAACTGTCGGCGCCGCAATCGAAGGAGCGTTGCTCGGGCTGCCCGCGCTAGCGGTCTCCCAGCAATCGGCGGTTGGGCACTTCCACATCCTCGACGCCCTCGATCAGAAGACGCCGGTGTACGACGCGACGGCGAGGGTCGCCGCCGCATTCGCGCGGGCGCTACTCGAGCATCCGACGCCGGACCGTACGGTGCTCAACCTCAACGCGCCGGCCAGGATCAGCGACGATCGCGTCGAGGTGACCCGGTTGGGCCGGCGCTTTTACCGTAGAGCATCATTGGAAGCGGTCGAGCGCGACGGCGTAACCGGCTTCCTCACCTACGGAACCAGGGACCGCACCCCCCCGTACGAGGACGCGCCGGGCACTGACTTTGCCGCTGTGAGCGCCGGCCGTTTGTCGATCACGCCGCTGTCCTATGCGTGGCAGTCCTCGAAGGACGCCGGTCGATTGCGCGCGTGGGCAGAGGACTTGCTCGAGGCCGCCGACCCAGCCGCCGCTTCATCGTGATGCGCAATCCAATCGAAGAGCTCGTCGGGACCGATTCGACGACGGTCGCCCAACTGCTACAGGCGCGCGTGTCGTCGTCGCCGGACCGTCCGTTCCTGCGCTGGGAGCAGCGCAGGTGGACGTACGCTGAGGCGTGGGAGGAGATCCTCCGCTTCTCGGGATGGGCACTCGACGCCACACCCTGTCGCGATGGAGCTGGTCGGATCGCTAGCTTCCTCCCCAACGGGCCCGAGGCCGTCTGGACCTGGCTTGGAGCGCTGCTCAGCGGCCACGTCTACGTCCCGCTCAACCGCGCCCACCGGGGTGAGCTCCTACAGGCCATGCTCGACCGGTCCGGCGCGGATGTGCTGGTGACCGACAGAGAGGGGCTTCAATACTTCGCGGACCCAAACGGTCATCGCGGCCGTACCGTCCTGGCCGTTGACCGCGATTGGGCCGCGGTGGACGCGAGCACGCCAGCGTGCGGACCGCCGCACCGGCCCGATGACCTCGCCGAGCTGATGTACACCTCCGGTACCACCGGCCGCAGCAAGGCAGTGCGATTGAGCCACAACCAGCTTTGCCGTGGGGCGGGCTGGCTGACGTGGTCACTCGACATGACGCCCGCTGATGTGATCCATGCCTGGCTGCCGTTGTTTCACATCGCCGGCCAGCTAGATACCGTGCTAGCGCTCACAGTCGCAGGCGGCTGCGTCGCGCTGTATCCGACGTTCTCGCGATCGCGCTTCTGGGATCAAGTCGACGAGAGCCGCGCCACGATCTTCATCGGCTTCTCGAACGTGCTTGAGATCCTGTGGAAGATGCCCGCCTCGTCGCGCGATGCGGAGTGCACGCTCCGCGCCGGCATCATGGGCGGCATCCCGCCGGAGATCCACCGCGACTTCGAACGTCGCTTCGGGGTCCGGCTCCACGACGCCTACGGAATGACCGAGGCAGAGCCGCTCGTGCTGCCCCACCGTGGCCGGAGGTATCCGGTCGGAGCAATCGGGCATGCCAACCCGGACGTCGAGTTGACGATCCTCCGAGACGACGACGTTCCCTGCGCTCCCGGCGAGGTCGGAGAAATCGCCGCGCGTCCGCGCATTGCGGATGTGATCACCTCTGGCTATGAGGGAGACGAGGACGCCACAGCGGATGCCTTCCGCCACGGTTGGT
Source organism: uncultured Solirubrobacterales bacterium (assembly GCA_963777335.1). Taxonomy (GTDB): domain Bacteria; phylum Actinomycetota; class Thermoleophilia; order Solirubrobacterales; family Solirubrobacteraceae; genus Palsa-465. The sequence continues at coordinate 51,748 of CAVZQD010000022.1, read as the reverse complement.
TCCATACGGGCGATCTTGGGCGCGTGGATCCGGATGGCGTGGTCAGCTTCGTGGACCGCAAGAAACACGCAATCCGCCGGCGGGGCGAGAACATCTCCTCGTGGGAGCTCGAGAACCTCATCTCAAAGCATCCAGCCGTCGGCGAGGTGTGCGCCATCGCAGTCCCCTCGCCACTCGGCGAAGACGACATCAAGATCGTGATTGCCGCACGCCAAGGGACGGCCCTCGACCCAGCCGATCTCCACGCTTGGTGCCAGGACCGGATGGCGCGGTTCATGATCCCCCGCTACATCGAGGTACGGCCAGCACTTCCACGCGGGCCTACCGGAAAGGTGCCCAAGCACGAGCTCACTTCGACCGGCGCAGGCGTGTGGGATGCGGACGGAGAACCCGCGGGCGCCGCGAAGCCCCATACGCGGTGACAGATCCCTCGAGCGGAGCCGCGAGCCGGGCGGGTCCTGCGCCGGCCGCTCAGAGATCCGCCTCCTCCGCCGCCCTCGAGCACATGCGCGCGATCGCAGCTCTCGGCTTGCTCGCCGACGATGACGCCGGCCAAGCCGACGATCGACGTCAAAGCATCCTGATGGCCGCCATGTCGGAATTTGCCGAGCGCGGATTCGAACGATGCACGATGCGCGACATCGCTCATGTCGTGGGGGTCACGGCTCCGGCGATTTACTTCCACTTCGACTCGAAGGAGCGGCTCCTCAGGGAGGCGGTGGAATCGGCCTTGCGCCTCTTCTATCGAAGCGTCCTCACACCTGTGCCCGGCGAGCCGCCGATGCGTCGCCTGGAGGGCCTCGTGCGCCGCCACGTCGCTTTCCAGCTCGAACATGCAGACCTCGCTCTCGCCAATGACACGATTCTCCGCTCCGGCACGCTTGGTCGGGTCCTGGCGTTCCCGCAGCTGCGTCATGCCTCTTGCCAGGCGCGCTCAGGCCCGTCTGGGCCAACGACGTATTCAGCATGCTCGGCCGCATCGGCTTCGGGTACCACGACCTCAACGTTGTGGTGCGCGACGTCGAGGTGGAGCCCGCCGAGGTCCTGTGGAAGCTGCTGTGGGCGCGCCACAACCGACGCCACGCTGAGCCGGGCCGGTCTCACCGCCGTCCAGGTGCAGGGCCTCGTCGGCGACGACCAGGTCGTCGAGGCCACGCTCATCGACCCGCACTCGATGGTTCGGACCACGGCCCTCGGTGCCGCCGCAGCGGTGGCGGCAGTCCTCATGAACCGGCCGCCGCCCGGCGCGTCAGGAACCGAGGTGCTGGATGCCGAATCCACGCTAACGCTCGTAGAACGGCTCGCCGCCGCGCAAGGCGCCATCCCCGGCGGCATCACCATCAGCGAGCGACGTGTATGAGGCCGGCGGCGGAGCGGATTCGTGAGCAACGGTTCATCGACCGTGACCTCTGGCTAGAAGCGGGGGCCCACGGGTTCCTGGGGATCGGGGTTCCGGAGGAGTACGGAGGAGCAGAAACGCGGGACTTTCGCTTCAACGCGGTATTTGGCGAGGAGCTGGCGGCTCGCGTCGGCCTTGCCTACGCCTCGAGCTTTGGGATCCAGACCGATGTTGTGGCGCCTTATCTGCTCGAGCTGACTACCGCGGCGCAGCGGCAGCGATGGCTACCCCGCTTCTGTTCAGGCGAGCTCATCACCGCGATCGGCATGACCGAGCCCGAGGCGGGGTCGGATCTGGCTGCGCTGCGAACGACCGCGGTGCGTGAGGATGACGGGTGGGTGGTGAGTGGCTCGAAGACCTTCATCACCAACGGTGCGAGCGCCGACCTCGTGATCGTCGCGGCGCGCACTTCCGCGGGTGAGCGCGGCCGCGGGATCACCCTTTTAGCGGTTGAGGCCGAGATGGAGGGGTTTACGCGGGGGCGCAAGCTGCACAAGGTCGGCCAGCCGGAGGCCGATACCGCCGAGCTGTTCTTCAACGCGGTTCACGTCCCGAGACGAGAACGTGCTGGGGGAGGTTGACGCGGGCTTCCGGCACATGATGGAACGACTCCCGCAGGAGCGGCTGAGCGGCGCCTGCGTCAACCTCGCGCACGCACGCGGCGCCTTCGAGCGCACCCTCGCCTACGTTCAGGAGCGGCGTGCGTTCGGACGGCCGATCGGTTCGTTTCAGAACAGTCGCTTCGTTCTGGCGGAGCTCGCGACCGAGCTCGATGTGGGACAGGCGTACGTCGACCAGTGCATCGCCGCGCACGTGGAAGGAAGCCTCTCGGCCGTGGATGCGGCAAAGGCGAAGTGGTGGACGGCCGAAATACAGAACCGCGTCATCGACCAGTGCGTCCAGCTGCACGGCGGCTATGGGTACATGGAGGAGTACGAGGTCGCGCGCGCCTGGGCGGACGCGCGGGTGACCAAGATCTGGGCGGGCTCCAACGAGATCATGAAAGAGCTGATCGGTCGCTCACTCGGGCTTTCCGAGGTGAGGCCGTGATCGACCTCACGGGAAAGACCGCCGTGGTGACGGGCGCCAGCCGAGGCATCGGCTTGGCCGTCGCCGAACGCCTGCTGAAGGCAGGAGCCAACGTATGCATCACCGCGCGAAAGCAGGACGCGCTGCAGCAGGCAGCGCTGCAACTCGGCGGAGGGGCCGCCGTACTGACGGTGGCCGGCAACACAGGCGACTCTGAGCACCGAGATGCGGCGGTCACGCAGACGATTGATCGGTTCGGTTCGCTGGATCTACTCGTCAACAACACCGGCATCAATCCCGCGTATGCGCCGCTGGTGCAGACCGACATCGCACGTGCTCGGCAAGACGTTCGAGACCAACGTGACCGCGGCACTTGGGTGGGTGCAGGCCGCACACGGGGCGTGGATGAGCGAGAACGGAGGAGCGGTGGTGAACGTCGCATCGGTCGCGGGCGTTCGAGCCACGCCAATGATCGGCGCGTATGGCGTGAGCAAAGCAGCGCTGATCCAACTCACCGGCCAACTAGCACTCGAGCTCGCACCCACAGTCCGTGTCAATGCCGTCGCGCCAGCGGTGGTCAGGACGCGATTCGCGACAGCGCTATATGAGAATCGCGAGGCGGAGGTGGCCACCAAGTATCCGCTGGGGCGCCTCGGCGTACCAGAGGACGTCGCCGGAGCTGTCTGCTTCCTGCTGTCGGAGGCCGCCGGTTGGATCACCGGCCAAACGCTCGTCCTAGACGGCGGCTTGACCGTGTCCAGCGGCTTGGAGGCGTGACCACGATGGCCGAGTCGCGGACGCTCCGCGTGGTACGCACAGTCGAGCGTGCGATCGGCGAGCCACTGGAGAGGGCGGTCGAAAGTCCCGCCGGAGCCGACACCCTGGCGACGCTGACGAAGTTCGCCAGCGTCGGCAGCAACAGTCTGCAGCGCTTGCGCGGCGGTGTCCTGCATGCTGGCGGGCTGGCGACGCACCGTGACATCGCCTTTCTGGCAGCGCGCCTGGCTCGCATCGAGCAGATGCTCGAGGAGCTGGCGCACCGTTTCGATGAAGCCGGTGGCTAGACCAAGCACGATGAGTAGCCTGCCGAGCCCTGACGCGCTGTCGTCCGTCCTCAAGGAGGTCGAGCGCAACATCATCCGCGCGCGCAACGGAATCCGCTACGCCGCCGGAACGCACTGGGTCCGCGCAGGCTCCACGCCGAAAGACACAATCTGGCGGCAAGGCAAAGCAAGCCTCTGGCACTACCACAGCGATCGGGTGCGATACCAGCCGCCGCTCCTGATCTTCATCGGTCTGATCAGCCGCAGCTTCATCCTCGACCTCCACCCGGGCAGCTCGTTCGTCGAGCGGCTGCGCGACGCCGGTTTCGACGTGTTCCTGCTCGACTGGGGCATTCCGGACGCCGGTGACGCTAACAATACGATCGAGACCTACGTGAGTGCCTACCTCCCGCGCGCCATCCGAGCACTAAAGAGCGAGACCGGAGCTTCCGAGATCACGATGCTCGGCTATTGCATGGGCGGCAACCTCGCACTGCTCGCGGCGGCCGCCGGCGGCCTGCCGATCCGCAACTTGGTGACCATCGCGACCCCGGTGGCGCTCACCGAGCTCGGCACCCTCACCGACGCCCTGGCTGCGGGCAAGCTCGAGCCGGAGGCACTAATCGACGAGACCGGCAACGTCCAGGGCGAGGTCTTGCGGAACTTCTTTCGCGTACGCAAACCCACCGATGATCTCGTTCAGTACGCGAACCTTTGGGAGAACCTGTGGAACGATGAGTATGTCGCCGGACATCAGGCGATGGGCCGCTGGATTCGCGAGCAACCTCCCGTTCCGGGAGCCGCCTTCAGTCAGGTGGTCAACGAGTGGCTTCGTCCCGACGCCTTTCGGGCCGATCGCCTCCGGCTCGGCGGACGTCGCATCCACCTGCGGGACATCCAGCACCCCACGCTGAGCGTGGTCGCCATGCGCGACGAAATCGTGCCGCCAGCGGCCGCCCTGCCGATTACCTCAGTCCTGACTAACGCAGACCTCGAACTGTTGCAGCTTGACGCTGGGCACGTCGGCCTGGCAGCCAGTCGCAAGGCAGCGAAGGTCACGATCCCGGCGATTAGCCAGTGGCTAAAGGAGCACAGCGATGACTGAACCGACCGACCGCCAGATACGGACACTTGAACCCGCCGACGAACCGGCACTGTTGGAGTTCGCCTCGGCCATCCCCAACGAGGACCGCAACTTTCTCAAGGAAGACATCGCCGATCATGCCACTCTCCGCCACTGGCTCACCGACACACATACGCTGCGGCTGATAGCTGAGGACGGCGACGGGACCATCCACGGAATCGCCGCGGTGATCCCCGGCGTCGGTCGAGCCAGCCACGTGGCGGAGCTGCGAGTCGTTGTCGCAGCGGCACACCGAGGCCACGGGGTCGGACGGTCGCTAACCCGACGAGCGATGCTCGAGGCGTTCAAGCGCGACGTCCACAAGCTCATGGTCGACGTCACCGCCGAGGACGAAGCCACGATCAACCTGTTCACGTCGATGGGGTTCCGGGGCGAGGCGCTATTGCGCGATCAGCTGCGCGACCCCGACGGAGCACTCCACGACGTACTGATCTTCGCGCACACGGCCGACGATAACTGGCCAGAGCTATTGACTGCCGGCGTCGGCGACGAACTCGGGTGAGCGACCGCGATTTCGTCATCCGCGTCGAGGGCCGGCGGCTCTACGTCAGGCAGCGCGGCGAGGGTCCTCCCGTTTTGCTGTTGAACGGAATTGGCGCGCACGTGGAGATGTGGAGGACGCTCGAGCGAGCACTCAAGGACAGCACCCTGATCGCGTTCGACGCGCCGGGCACCGGCAAGTCACCGCGATCGCCACTTCCCATGTCAATTCGCGCCCTGGCGGGGCTCGCAGCCAGCCTGTTGGACCAGCTTGGACACAAACGCGCCGACGTCCTCGGCTACTCGTTCGGCGGCATCATCGCTCAGCACCTCGCACACATCGCACCCGAGCGGGTCAACCGGCTCGCGCTCGTGGCCACGACCCCCGGCCTTGGCGGGCGAGCGGGCACGCCCATCGCGATGCTCGGTGTGGCCACGCCGCTGCGCTACTACTCCCGGATCGTCCACGAGCGCTCCATCGGCCGTCTCGCCGGGGGCCGCGCCCGCAGCGACACCGACTGGGTACGCCGTCAGGGCGAGGAGCGTCGCCTCCGGCCACCTGATCCAATCGGGTACCTCTGGCAGGTGACGGCGGCGGCCACCACGCTGGGCACGCTTCGCTGGCTGCACACGCTCCCGCATCCCACACTGGTCGTCGCCGGCGACGACGACCCACTCATGCCGCTCGTCAACAGCCTGATCTTGGCCCAGCGAATTCCCCACGCGCGGCTCTTCCTCGCACGGGATGAGGGCCATCTCATGCTGCTCGACGCCCGCAGCACCGCACTTCCTGCGATCAGCGAGTTTTTTGCGACCCACGACGTCTTCCGCTCACTGGTCTGGCGCCGCTCCATGACGGTCGACCAAACGATGGTCGAGAACGCGCTTCCCGGTGGGCTCGCGCGCATGGCCGATCCGTGGTGGGCGACTCAGTGCGCTGGCTCGAGCCATGTGGCGCGCCCCACGACCAAACCCGACGACGACGAGGAGCTAGCGATGCGCGCGATCCAGATTCACGAGTTCGGCGGGCCAGAGGTGCTCATGCTCCGGGACATCGAGCCGCCGGCGCCTTCCAGCCACGAGGTTCTCATCGACGTCACCGTGGCCGGCGTCAACTTTGCCGATACCCACCAGGCAGAAAACTCCTACCTTGCGCCTTCAACGCTACCGATGGTGCCGGGTATCGAAGCGGCCGGCATGACTCCGGACGGGCGCCGCGTGGTGGCCTTACTCGACGGTGGCGGCTATGCCGAGCAGGCCAGCGCTCCGATCGATCGCGTCTGGGAAATACCAGACGGCGTGTCTGACCGCGAGGCGATCGCTGTCGTGCTTCAGGGCGCCACCGCATGGCACCTCCTACGGACGAGCACCGGATTGCGTCCCGGCGAGACCGTCGTCGTTCACGCGGCTGCTGGCGGCGTTGGCACACTGGCGGTGCAGCTCGCCAAGCGATGGGGCGCCGGCCTCGTGATCGCGACCGCCTCTTCCGCGGACAAGCGCCAGCTTGCGCTCGACCTTGGAGCGGACGTCGCGATCGACTCACGACAGCAGAACATGAAGGCGGCGCTCGAGCAAGCCAACGGCGGCCGCAAGGTCGACGTCGTCCTCGAGATGGTGGGCGGGCAGACCTTCGACACGAGCCTCGCTGCGTTGGCGCCCTTTGGCCGGCTCGCCACCTACGGCATGGCCGGCCGCGTCCCACCGCAGCCCGTGGACCCCGTCGCTCTCATGCACCGCAGCCGCGCCGTCGTCGGATTCTGGCTCAACAACTGCTTCGACGCACCGGGAATGCTCGATGCGGCGATAGGAGACTTGCTCGGCATGCTCGCCAGGCGGGAACTTCGGCCCGTGCTCGGTGGCGAATACCCGCTCGGGGACGCGCGAAGCGCGCACGAAGACCTCCGCCGACGCGAGACCGTGGGCAAGCTCGTCCTGACGAACCAACTCGCGGGAGACGAGCAATGAGCGCTGCGTCATGCTGGTCGATCGATCGTGAGGGCCGGATCGCCGTGCTCACCTACACGCATCCGCCGCGCAACTTCATGACCTTCGCGGCGCTCGAGGAACTCGGCCGGTTGGTGCGCTCCCTCGGCAAGGATCAAGAGATCTCAATGCTGATGATCACCGGCGGCCTCGAACGCGACTTCATCGCCCACGCCGAGCTTCAGGACCTCGTCGCCTCCGGTCGTCGCCAGCCAACCGAGGGCGACTACCCCTCATCGTGGGTGCGCGCCGTGCGTGAACTCGAACTGGTCGAGCAGCCCGTTGTGGCCGCAATAAACGGCCAATGCTGGGGCGGTGGACTCGAGATCGCGGCCGCCTGCTCGCTTCGGATCGCCGCGGCCTCCGCTCACTTCGCACAGGCGGAAGTCGCCATCGGTGTTATCCCCGGCGGTGGCGGCTCCCAACGGCTCCCACGGATCGTCGGGCGCGGCCGTGGCATCGAGCTCGTTCTGTCCGGACGGCAGTTCGACGCCAGCGAGGCATACGCCATCGGTCTCGTGAGCGCCGTCCTTCCCGATGAGAACTTCCTTCGACACGCGCTCGAGTGGTGCGCACCCACCGCCCGGAAGTCCCGCCACGCGCTGGTCACTGCCAAACGCGTCATGCGGGATGGGCTCGAGCTTCCGCTCCCGCAGGCGCTCGAGCTCGAGCGCCAAGCATTCGAGGAGATCCACGCCAGCGAAGGCGCCCTGCGCCGCCAGGAGAAGCTGATTGGCATATACCGAGAGCAGAACCCCGGGTACGCGCGCCCTCTATGAAGGCCGGTACGAACCTCCATCGGCGCTCAAGTCTTGCTGCTTTGAAGTATCGTTCGTTAAGCTATCCTCTCCGTAGACGGCGGCGCGATCGCCGGTCTTCCCTTAGCGGCACGATCTGGCTCGCTGCTGGTGAGCAAAGGAACGAATGTCAAATAGCAACGTCGTCCGTGAGCGCGGCCGCAAGACAACGACACGCGCTTCTCGCAAGACCACCGCGCTCGCGGCAGGTCGGTCGGGAACGAACATCGTTCAGGCCCACCGCAAAGTCCTCGAAGGCCTCGGCCTAACCTCACGGCATCTCGACCAGGCTCAGGCGAACGGAACACAGGGTCCGCGTACTCGACGCTGCGATTCGCCTATTTGCCGAGCGAGGCTTCGACGCCTGTGGGATGCGCGACATCGCTCAAGCGGTCGGCGTGAAGGCACCCGCGCTATACAACTACTACGCCGGCAAGGAGGACATCCTCGCCGAGGCGATGGAGTACGGGCTAACCGAGTTCTTCGTAACCGTTCTGGAGCCGATCGAGCCACTGCCGCCCAGCGAGCAGCTGGAGGCCAGCGTTCGCGGTCATGTCCTGTTTCAACTGACACATCGGGAACTCGCTAGGGCCAACGACACGTTGCTCAACGTCGAAACGATCCGCCGCCTGCTGCCGGCCGATCGGCACGAGCGGCTCGCTACGGCGCAGCGCGCCTACTACGAGATGATCCGCGATCTGATCGCCGCGGAACCGCGTCGCCCAGCCTCCGTGGATCCGCGCATCGCTGCGTTCTCGGTCATTTCTATGTGCGACAGCGTGATCGAGTGGGTCAAGCCAGACGGCGAGCTCACCCCCGGCGCGGTCGCCGACAGGCTCTGGACACTCGTCGCTCGCATCATCGGTCGCGGCGCCAACTGACCGGCGATCGTCGAGCGCAACCCTCCGAGGACGGTCCTGGACGGCACTTACTCGCCGAGGCACACGGAGCACGAACATGCGGGTCAGCCGGTAACACCCAGCGACGTCCCGCACGACCGCACGGGTCTTTGTAAGTCGGCGGCCGCCTCGACGACCTGGTTCGGCGTCGGACGGGTGGCCGCGTCAGACGGTCCGGTTCGTCACACCTCGAAGTAGCCCGCGGTCGCGCCGCCGTCGAGCACATATACCAGACCATTGGCGTACGAGGCCTCCTCCGAGGTCAGGAACGCGATGCTAGCAGCGACCTCCTCCGGTCTCGCGAACCGCCCGAGGGGAACTGCTCGCTCCCAGGCCTCGCGCTCCTCGGCTCCCTGACCCGCGAAGATGCGCTCAGCCATCGGTGTCTCCACGAATCCGGGACAGACGACGTTGCAGCGCACACCCTGAGGCCCATGATCGAGCGCCAGCGACCGGATCAAACCGATCACTCCATGCTTGCTCGCGCAATAGGCACCGAAGCCAGCCGCGCCCTGCACGCCCGCATCCGAGCTCATCGCCACGAACGCGCCGCCGCCCGCTGCCACCAAGCGCGGAATCGTAGCCCGGGCGGTGTGGAAGACGCCAGTGAGATTGACCGCGATCACCCGCTCCCAGTCCTCGAGCGCCATTTCGGGGATCGTGCCCACCACCTCGATACCAGCGCAGGCAACAACTATGCGCAGGGACCCGAACTCGGAAACCACCCGATCTACCGCGGACCGCACTTGATCAAGATCCGTTACATCGCTTGCGACGGCGAGCGCGCTTCCACCGCCATCCGCGATCAGGGTCGCCGTCGCCTCGAGGCCACGGTCGTCGCGATCCACCAGGGCCACGACGGCGCCGCGTGAGGCCAGGCGCACCGCAGTCGCGCGCCCGATACCCGAGCCCGCGCCCGTCACTATCGCCACTTCCTGAAAGGCCATCTACACCCACATCCTCACATCGATGCTAACGAACGATTGTAAACCACCGCTCCGCCGGCGTCTAGTCGAGCTGATGCGGCTTGATGAAGGTGGTCTTCGTTGCTTGCGCGCCTTGCAATGCAGACAAAGACACTTCGGGCGTGTCGGCTCTCGCGGGAATCGGAACGACTCACCCAATCGTCGGCCATGCAGGTTGGGGCCGCTTGCAGTGCCAGGCGAACGCGGTGACGCAGGCCGCCACGGTCAGCGATCTGGCCGGAGGGCTCGCGACGTTGCTCGGCGTGGGCACGACTCCGATCCGCGGCGAAGGCGTCCGTTGCGCCGGACCCCCTTGACAGACATGCGAGGACCCCCTTGACAGACATGCGAGGACCGGGTACTTTACGAACGTTCGTTAAGCGAGATGAGGAGAGATTGAGATGAACCTTGGCGACGGATCCGAGCCGAGTCCCGCGGACGCGGGCGCCCCACACCTGCGAGCTAACGCCGTCGGATTCTTCGGAGCGCTCGCGGAGAGCGTGTCGAACGTCGGGCCGAGCGCGGCCGTCGCTCTCGTCATCCCTGTCGTGTTCCTCTCCGCTGGCGGCGGGACGTGGCTGTCCTGGGTGATCATCACGGCGATTCTCTTGGCGGTTGCCTACTGCTGCTCCCAGGTGCTGACGCGGGTCGTGACTACCGGTGGCCTGATCGGGATCGTCGACACAACCGGTTTCAAGATTGGCGCCGTCGGTGTCGCCGGCTGCGTGCTCGGCTTCGGGTTGTTCGCCAGCCCGGCCAACGTGCTCGGCACGGGGTTGCTGTTCGAGAACTGGTTCAACGCGATCGGAGTCAGCTCGAGCCACTGGCTCCTACTCGCCATTTCGCTAGGCGCAATCGCTGTCGGGTTCGGTCTCGCCGCTCGCGACATCGGGCTCTCCGCGCATGTGATGCTGGTGCTCGAGTTCGCCACGCTGGGGCTGATCGGCGTGCTGATGATCATCGTGCTCGTGAAACACAACGGAAGCATCTTCGATTCCAGCCAGCTGCAACTGACAGGCATCTCGCTGCATCAGATACTGTTGGGCACAGTGGCCGGAATGTTCGCGGTGGTCTCATTCGAGTGCTCGGCGACGCTCGGCGACGAGACGCGGAACCCCCGGAAGACGATTCCGCGGTCGCTGTTCGGATCGGTGGCGGTCGCCGCGTTTGCCTTCATCACCGCCTCCTACATCATGACCCTCGGATTCGAGGGCGTGAAAGGCGGCATGGCGGCGAGTGCCGACCCGCTGGGGGACCTAGCGAAGATGAACGGCGTTGGATGGCTCCGCTACCCTGTCCTCCTGGGCGTAGCGGTCAGCTACTTCTCGGTGATTGTCGCGTTCACCAACTGGACCACAAGGGTGATGTACACGCTCGCCCGGGATGGCGTCGTGCCCGCCTACTTCGCGAAAATAGACCCGCGCACGCGGACACCACTACGCGCGACTCTATGGCTTGCAGCAATCGCGACCGCGTATATGATCGTGTTGGTCGCGACCGGAAGCGACACCCTGACTGTGTGGGGCTACATGGCCACCGCGGCGGGAATGATGTACACAATCGGATACGTGATCGCGCTGGCGACGCTGGGCGTGGACGGCTTCGTCAAGCGGCGTAACCTTCTGATGCTCATCGCCGGCGGCTTCGGCGCGGTGGCGTTTGCCTACGCGATCTACAACTCCGTCAATCCGCTACCTGCGTACCCGCTCAGTCTCTGGACCCTGATCGGCGTCGGCGTTGGCGCCGCATCGATCCTCGCCGGCGTTGTCCTATGGGCGACGCGCTCCCGTGTGCTCAATACCTTCGGGCAGAGCGTTCGCGAAGACACGGAATGGGCGACGCTCGTGGAGGAGGACGCAACGGGCAGCGACCCGACGGCGCAACAGCCCCTCGCCAATCCCCAGTCGTGATCGCTGTCCAGTAAGAACTCGCGTTGATCGCTCCAGCGACGACTCGAAAGGAAGTCGGCACAGACCAAGGGTTGTCAAGGTGGTCGATCTCCTGGCAGCGCAAACCTGGAAATTGCCACCACGGGCCTTGCGCAGAACTGTCCGATGTCGAGGCTAGTCGAGCAGAGAGGCTAGTCGAGCAGAACTAGGTTGTCGGCCGCGCGGTGACTGCTAGCCCCGTTTTCCGCACCTGAGTTGGTGTACGAGTCGCGCTTCGGCTGTTGTTTTGCGGGGTGCGGGGTGTTGGCGCGCTTCTGCCGGCGCGCGTTGTTGTGGCAACCTCTGGCTGGCGTGCGGCCGGGTTTCCGTCCGCTGAGACCGGTAGTGTTGTGGCAACATGTTCGTCAAAGAGACCAAGGTCAAGCGCGGACAGCGGGCGTACACGTACGTGCAGCTGGTCGAGGGGTATCGCGACGAGCGCGGTCGGGTGCGCCATCGGGTTGTGGCAAACCTGGGGCGCAAGGATCAGCTGAAGGAGTCCGGGCAGCTGGAGAAGCTGGCCGGCGCGTTCGCCCGGCTTGACCCGCCGCTGCTCGGCACCCGGCGCGAGGTCGGCGCGCTGCTTTTGGCCGCGCATTTTCTGCGCGAGCTTGAGGTGGCGGGCACGGTTGATCGGGCGCTGCCGCGCTCTGAGCGCTCAGAGCTGTCGGTCGGCGAGGTCGTCGGCGGTGCTGGTGGCCAGCCGGTTGTGCTCGCCCTCGCCGCTGTATGACATCGCGGGGTGGGCGTCTCGGCGCAGCGGTCCGGGAACTGTTGGGGATCCCGCCGCCGCTGCTCAACGATGACCGCCTCGGCCGGGCGCTGGAGCGCTTTGCCGTGTATGCCGAGAGCGTGCGCGGGCTGGTGGCGGCCCGTGCGATCGAGCGCTTTGGCATCGACGCCGGGCCGGCTGCATGTCGATCTGACGCACGGTCCGGGTCGCCGGTGCCTATGAGGACTCGGCGCTGGTTCAGAAGGGGTGGGGGTCTGATCGCCGCGTGGCGCGGCAGGTGCGCACGCTGCAGGCCGCCAACAGCGACGGCGTCTCGCTATATCTGCGCCCGGATCCGGGCAACTGTTCAGAGCTGGCGCTCGTCGGCCGATCGTTGGAGCGCCTGGCGAGCGTTCGCCCGGCCGGGGATGCTGATGGTCTGTGACTCCGCGCTGGGGCAGCCCCAGCCGTTGTGTCAGATCCACCGCGCCGGCCTGCGGTTCATCGTGCCGCTCAAGCGCAACACCGGCTTCGCGGAACGCTACCTGAGCGAAATCGGTCCCGAGGCGTTGGCAGCGATTGGACACGTGGCCGAGCGCGAGCGCCGGCTGCCCGCAGCCCGGCGCACCCAATATCGCGGCGCGCTCGCGGACTGGGATGTTGAGGATCCTGAGAGCGGCGAGCGACGCCAGTTCCGCGTGGCCTACATCCACTCCTCTGAGGAAGCCGAGCAGGTCGCCGCCGCCCGCGAGCGCGCGCTGAGCAAGGCCGAGCAAGAACTTCAGCGCGTCGCGCAACGGGCTGGGCGGCCGCTACTACAAGACGGCCGCGCAGATCGAGCGCCGCAGTCGGGCAGATCATTCACCCCAACATCCAGGGGCTGATCCGCGTCACTGTCTCAGACGCCAACGGCCAAGCCGACGCTGACCTGGCAGCGCGACCAGCACGCCATCGCCCACGCCCAGCGCACCGACGGGATCTACGCGCTGGCGACCAACCTCCCAGGCCGCCTGACCGCCACCAAGATCCTGCGCCTCTACAAAGAACAAGAAGTCGTCGAACGCCGCCACCGCGACCTCAAACAGACCCTCAAGGTCCGTCCGATCTTTTTGCACAACGACGACCGCATCTACGCACTCATCTCGATCATCGGGATCGCGCTGCTGATCTTCGGGCTCCTCGAAACCCAACTGCGCCCCGCGCTCAAGACCGACGACCAGCAACCCGACAAGCGACTGGCGCTCCTGCCCGAGGGCAGGGTGAGCAAACCCACCGGCGCCAACATCCTCTCCGCCTTCCAAGGCCTGGACCTCACCTACACCCACCGTGGGATCGAACTCGACCCCCTCACCCCCCACCCAGCGACGGATCCTCGAGCTACTCGGCATCCAGCCACCCTGGCCACAACGGGATACCTAGAGCTTCCGAACTGCGGAAAACGGGGCTAGCGAGTCACCGCGCGCGTTGACGCTCCTTTCATAACGCCTTTGACGAGTTGAGCGATAACGGCCAATACCGCGTCTCTCGACGGCCCGTGTCTCGTCCCGTACCAGTCTCGGAGCGCGCTTGCACGTACTCGAAGGGCGAGATCCTCGCGGCGATTCGCCGCTGGGTGACGCTGCACGGCGAACCGCCGACGATGCTTGACTGGGAGCCCGCTCGTGCCCGGCGCCTCGGCCACGCATGGCGGGCCGACCGCTTCGAAGGCGGGTTATGGCCGAGCGCCCGTGTGGTCCGGCGACAGTTCGGCAGCTTCAACGCGGCTATCGAGGCGGCGGGCCTCACGCCGCGACCCTCACCGAGCAGGGTGTGCCGTAATTTCGCGGGGCCGCAATCCATTCCCGATGCGATGATCGAATGGACGCGCCGCTATGGCGATATCCCGACGATGGCCGACTGGGACCCAACGCGCGCTCGGCGCCTCGGCCAGGATTGGCGAATCGGGCGCTTTTATCAAGGCGACTGGCCGAGCGCCCGTTCGGTCGCCGTGCATTACGGCTCGTTTGCTGCAGCGGCAACGGCGGCCGGCCTTGTCGCCCGTCCCCGCAGTGCGCAGCCCGACTCCCGCCGCGACGCCCAAGCGGCCAATCGCCTGGCGGCAGCCCGCGCTACTGGCGCTTACCGGACGCCCGGCATCGCAGATCTTGCTGCGAGTCTCCGAGAGCTTGCGCGGGCGCGGATGGCCGAGGACCCGGTGTCGTTGCACAGGGCGCTGATCGATCTCGCTGGGTCCGCCCTTGCTTGGGCGGAGGTGTTCGGCTCAGAGTAACTTGAGTGTGCAGTGTCAAATCTCTGCTCGAGCCTGGACAGTCGACGTTTCGGTAACTTGTCGAGTGTTCGTTTACACGTGGTCCTTCGGTCGGGGGTGGTCCGAGGAGCAGTCCGGCGTCCGTCGAGAAGGGCCATCGCCTAAGCCTTACGCCGCCGCGACGAGTCGCGGCGCGCCCATGATCTCGCGGTAGCACTGCGGTGTGGCGACCTCGCGCCCAAGCACCTGGGCCAGCAGCTTTGCCGTCTCGAGCGACTCGAGGTTTGACTGGATGAGGTCGTCGCGATGCGGCCAGCGCCAGATCGTGTCCTACATCCCGACCCGGACGTGCGTCGCAGCCATCGTGGCCAGGTACATCGACGCGCGGCCGGCGGCGCACACAGGATCTGCGCCTCGGGATCCGTGTCGTAGATCGCCGAGGAGGTGCGCAGGAGGCCGTCGGCCATCTGGCGCGGGTTGGCCATCGGGCTGCACCCCCGCAGAGCCGGGAGGATAAGCCAGCATTGTCGCTGTCGACGAGGCCGCTGCGGTACAGGAAAGCGGTCGGCGTTGGCCACATCTCCGTCGGTGTACACCGCGATGTGCAGCCGGAGCCTGCCTCGAGGATCAGCCGTGTCTTCTCCAGGATCATCGGCGCGGGCTTGGCGAACAGGGTGTCGCCGACGTATGTCGCGGCTGGGTTGATGGGACCCATCGAGGGTGCGGGCGGCGAGCACCTCCTTCATCTTCTCCCACTCGCCGTCCAGGGAGGAAACGAGGCATCCGTCGAAGAACACCTCGGGGTATTCGGCCCGCAGAGGGTCGATGACCTCCGCGAACCGAGCCGGGTCCAGCACGTTGTATCCATCGTCGTTGCGCACGTGGATGTGAATCGCGCTCGCGCCCGCATCGATGCACGCGCGCGCCGTCCCTGATCTCGTCGACCGTCATCGGCTGGTTGGTCTCGGTGCGCCGGACGAAGGCGCCGGTTATCGCCACCTCGACGATCATCTCCTGCGGAATGTCCCACCGGGCGCGATCTCGCCGTCGAAGGAACGCCGAGGCCAGCGGGTTGCCCAACGAGGGCAGTCCGTACGGCTGCGAGATGCACCCGGTGTCCGGCCCGCTCAAGGCCCTTGTGAACGCGATCCCAATCAATCGAGCTCATATCTCATTTCCTCCCACCCACCGGTTGGCTCGATGTCGCTTGATGCACTTGAAGCCCCGCTCGGCAAACAACTGGACCGCCGCGCTCAGCGCCCGTACGCGCGTGCTGCCGCCGCCGTGGCCGGGGGCGCCGAGGCCGATCGCAGCTGCTCGAGCTCGCGATGGCGGACGAGCACGTCCTCCATATGCCGGCGACAAGATCTGGACCGGGTGGAATCAGGTGGCAGCGACACCGACATCCTGCGTGAAACTATGCGAGCGTCCGCGCTCGCTCCTCGAGCCCGAGCCCCCCGGGCATCGCATCCTCCGCCGTGGCCAGCTCCTCGAGGATGTCGAGCGTACGCTGCGCCTCCAGCGCCTCGGCCCCCCACGCGCCGGGGAGGGGAGGCCGCTCCAGCGAGGCGATGATCGCCGCGGCGGCACCGAGCGCCCTGGTCCGCACGATCGAGTACGATCGACAATCGTCATCATCGCACCGATGTCCTCGCCCACCAGACCCTGGACCGGCACGACGGTGATGCTGGTGGCGGTCGTCGCGATGATGCCTGGCCTCGTGCCGGGCCCATAGTGTCTTCCACAGCACCTCGACCGGCTCGATGGGCCGGCCGCCGATATCCGGCCCAGTGAGCTGAACGTCTCGTTGGCCCACGCCGGGAGAAGTCCGCCCTGCACCGAGATGTGGCGCAGGTTCGGGAACGCGCGGGCCTGCGTGATCGGCTCCGAATGCGCCGTGTTGTACACCTCGGTCGGACCGATCTCAGGGAGGTCGTGGACGACCGCGGTCGACGGGACGACGCCGCGCGCCTGCACGAACGCACCGTCCTGCCACACCGGACAACCGGGCCACCGCCATGTGCAGCATGTGGCGCAGCGGCGCCAGCCCGCCCGGGTCGGTGTCGCCGACGACCCAGACGATGCGAATCCCTTCGATCGCCGGATAGAGCTCGAGCAGCCGCTTGGCCATCAGGTTCGAGCTTCCCGGCGAGTTGCCGGCGCCCGTGATCAGTGAGACGCGGGCAGCCTTGGCCTCGGCGTCGAGCTCGAGGATGGGGGCGATTCCCTCGACGTCGTCGCAGATATCCAGGTAGGCACCCGGCGCGCACGGCCTGGCGGGTCACGATCGTCGAGCCGCGGCAGAACGGCCCGGCGAAGTTCGCGACGATCGACACTCCCTCGGGTGCCGGCCCCTGGCGCTCGAGATCGACCATCTCGATCGTGATGGCCCTGGGGGCGAGCGAGCGGGCGCTGTGGAGGTTGTCCTGCTGCGGTCAAGGCCCGGAATCGAGCATCGGGGATCCGTCGCACCAGCATCCCGAGGGTCGCACGGCCCATCTCGCCGACCCCCACGATCGTCGATCTCTGTCATCCCTTCACCTCCTTCGGCTCTGTCGGCGGTTCATGATCGTCATCGCCTGTGGATGAAACTGTCGCGTCCTGCCCGGCGTCATAGACTGTGCCCACGCGGTGATCGGCGATCAACGTGGGCTTGTCGATCCGTTCGGACGGCGTGCGCGGGAAGTCGTCGATGAACTCGATGTATCGAGGTACCTTGAAGCGGGCGAGGCGCTCGCGCGCGAACTCGAGGATGAGGCTCGCCGTCGCGCTGTCCTCCGAATACCCCGAAGTCAACTGCACCACCGCCTTGGGCTCCTCGCCCCAGAGCTCGTCGGGCACCGGGACGAGCGCGACCGAGGCGACGCTCGGATGCTGTGCCAGCACCGCTTCGACCTCCGCGCAGGCGATATTCTCCCCGCCGCGGCGCACCATGTCCTTCAGGCGCCCGACGACCCGGAAACGGCCCTCGTCGTCCACCCTCGCGAGGTCGCCGGTGTGCAACCAACCGTCTTGGATCGTCGCCGCGGTGGCCTCGGGCTGGCGCCAGTATCCGGACATCAGCGGCCAGCCGCGTACGCACAGCTCTCCGGTCATGCCGGTCGGCACGGCCTCCCCGCGTGCATCGAGGATGCGGGCTTCCTTGGTGGGGACGGGTCGGCCGACGGTTCCCGAGCCGACGCTGTCCGTCTCCCAGCTGCGCACGGCGAGATCGACGCCGGTCTCCGTCATGCCGTAGACCTCGCGCCATGGGGCGCCCCAGCGTGCTTCGAGCGTCTCGTGGAACCCGGGCACGATCGCGGAGCACATCACGAGCCTCACCTGATTGGCGCGGTCGTGTGGGCTGGGCGGCTGCTTGAGCAGCAGCAGGGGCATCGTGCCCAGGACGTAGAACAAGGTCACGCCGTTCTCGCGCACCGAGGCCCAGAAGCCGCTGGCCGAGAACCGCGGGAGGATCACGAGAGTGGCGCCTCCGACCAGGCACATCGTGAGGTTCCACTGCGGGTCGATATACGAGAACGGCTGCGCGGTGAGCACGACATCGCTTGCGCTGATCTCACTGCAGCCCGCCAGTAGCCAGCCGAGCCTCACCCAGTAGTCGTGCGTCAGCATGCATGCCTTGGGCATCCCAGTCGTTCCCGAGGTGTACTGGAGGTTTGCCACCGCGTCCCGAGAGATGGCCGGCAGCTCGATCGGGGCTTCAGTGCCCGCGGCCGCGACGAAGCTCTCGGCCTCGAGCACCGGCACCTCGGCGACGGTCTGGACCGCCTCGGTCAACCCCCTGGAGGCGACCGTGAGCGACACATCGCCATCGCGCAGCAGGTGAGTGAGGTCAGCCGACTTCAGCCGGGTGTTGACCGGCAGCGCGACCGCGCCCAGGCGCAGCAGCCCTAACCAGCACACCGGGAAGTCCAACCCGTTGGACACCATCATCGCCACACGGTCGCCGGCCGTGATGCCGTGCGCGGCAAATGCCGCGGCGACCGATGCGGTGGCGGCGTCGAGCTCGGCGAAGCTCATCCCTCGGCCTTCGGAGCGCAACGCCTCACGGTCTCCGAACCGCTGCGCGGCGTCACGCACGAGCTCGCCGACGCTCTGCCACGGCGGATCGTCGGCGAGGCGATCGTCGGGCACCGCGGGTGCCCCCGCCGGTGATCGCTGCGGCGTCACGCGGGATCCCGTCGCCGCCCCCGGAAGGCTTCGACGCCTGCGATCGTCGCCCCGCGCGCCCATGCGGCCCGCGCGGCCGTGCGCTCGCGCTCGAGCGCCGGCTCGAGCTCGTCGAGCGAGGGCCGGAGAAGGGCGAGGTGCTCGCGGGTGCTCGTGCCCGGCTCGGACCAGCGGCGTGCCAGCGACACGGCCTCCTCGACGAGCTCGTCGTCGCCCGCGACCACCTCGTCGAGCAGCCCGAGCGCGAGTGCTTCCTCGGCGTTCAGCCGCCGGGCGTCGAGCACGATCCGCAGCGCGCGCGGCCCGACGAGGCGCGGGAGGAGGCGACTGGAGCCGTTCGAGATGGTCAGGCCGAGCCCGTTCTCCGGAAAGAAGTACTCGGCCCCGCTGCTTCCTAAGCGGACATCGCACGCGAGTGTCATCTCTGCCGCACCGCCGACGGCGATGCCGTTGATCGCCGCGATCACCGGTACCTGTGTCTCCAGGACGGCGTAGGTGATGTCCTGGAACAGGTCGATGTCCGCCAGGGACTCCTGGTCGATATCGACTCCGTCGAGGTCCTCGCCGGCCGAAAAGGCCCGTCCTGCGCCGGTGAGGACGATCCCGCGCACATCCTGCGATCCCACCAGATCGCGCAGGATCACGGCGAGACCGCGGAGCATGTCCGGCGTCAGTGCGTTGAGCTTCTCCGGCCGGTTGAGACGAACGACCGCCACATCGCGGACGTCCTCCGTCACCAGCTGATGGGCGGGGGCTGTCCGTGGGGTCACGCAAGCACACCCGCAGCGGGCCGCTCGAGGTCTACGCGTTCACGCATCGCCACGAAGTGGCTGCGTGCCTCCTCGGTCTCCACTGTGTGGGACTGAAGCCGCTGGGCCTCCGCCTCCGTGAACGCGCGCAGCGGCCTGCCGGTCGACATGGCCAGGAGTTGGGTGCGGCACGCGAGCTCGAGTAGGTAGGCATCGAGGTACGCGCGCTCGATCGTCTCGGCCACCGTCAGGATTCCATGGCTGCGCATGAACAGCACGTCCTTGTCGCCGAGAGCGGCGACGATCCGCGCCCCCTGCTCCTGCGCACCTCCGAGCAGATCGAACTCATCGGTGTAGGCGACACGCCCGTGGAACTCGACCGATGTCTGCGAGGCCGACAGGAACACCTCTTCCTCGAGCAGCGTCAGCGCAGTCGCGTAGGGCGTGTGCAGGTGAACCGCGCACTTGGCTTCAGGACGCGCCTGGTGCAGCGGATAGTGAATCCGGTAGCCGATGTAGAACTGCAGGCCACGTCGCCGGGCGTCGGCATCGTCCTCGGCCAGGACGAGGGAGTCCGGCTCGATCATCGACCAGTGCGTATCCGCTGGCGTGATGAGCATCCGTTGCTCGTCGAGCATGTAGGACAGGTGATTCCACGTGCCCTCGGCCAGTCCGTCGAATGAGGCGATGCGGTGAGCGGCCGCCAACGTGTCGCGCGCGACCTCCTCGTTGATCTGATGCTCCTCTCTGTCGGTCATGGCAACCTCCTCTTCTTCAATGTCTGATTGCGGGTGATCGGTTGATCATGTGGTGCGCGCATCGTCTGCCATCTGCCGTCACGTTCGCGCCGAGCTCGCAGCTCGATCGGTCAGGATCGACATCCCGTCGGCGGCATACCGCGGGTACCCGAACACCCGCCTGACCATCGGCTCGAAGACCTCGAGTGGCAGCGATTGGAAGCCGGGGTCAAAGCAGTTCTGGTCGTAGTCCTCGCAGAACTTGCAGCAGTCCGCGTACCACGGATGGTCGCGGTACCTGTCCCTGGCGTTACGGTCGCCGCCGAGATGGTGCGCGTAGTAGTAGGACTGAAACAGCGGATGCTTTTCGACGATCCAGCACATTCGCTCACTGAAGTACGGCTTCATCACCGCAGCGACGTACTCCCCGTGCGAGTACGGTGCCATGTGATCCCCGATGTCGTGAATCAGGGCCGCCACCACATACTCCTCGTCCTCACCCGCCTGGTGCGCGCGTGTCGCGGACTGAAGCGAGTGCTCGTAGCGCGAGACCAGCAGCGCCCCCTGGAACTGCTCGAGTAGGCGAACTGACTCCAGGATCCGGTCAGCGAGCTCGCCGGCCTCGGCCTGTGCGTCCTCAATGTTGAGGATCGTGTCCTCCTTGGTCATGTCGGCCATGTGACGGTATGAGACGGATTTCATGGCATCGCTCCTCTGATCGTTTGCCCGCCGTCGACGAAGATCGTGCTGCCCGTGAGCGAGGGCGGAGCGTCCAAGGCGAGGTACTCGATCACGTTGCCGATCTCATCTGGATCCGAGACGCGCTCGATCGGATTGATCTTGGCCAGGACCCCGGGGTCCAGCGTCGCGAGGTAGGGAGCCGCCATCGGCGTATCGACCCAGCCCGGCGCGACGGCATTGGCCTGAATCCCGTACTTCGTGCAATCGACGCAGATCGAGCGCACGATCCCCCCGACCGCCGCCTTGGCGGCGTTGTACGCGGTAACCTCCGGCTCAGAGACGATCGTGTCGATCGAGGAGATGAGCACAATGCGACCGCCCCCCGCCTTGCGCATCTCGCGGGCAGTGGCGACGGCCGGGAACAACATCGCATCCAAGGTCGTCGCGAGGGTACGCCTCCACGAGTCGGTGTCGAGATCGACGAATTCGACGGCCTCGTAGGCGCCCGCCGCACCGACCAAGATGTCGAGCCGCCCGTAGTGGCCGAGCGTGGCGTCCACGATCGCGCGGGTCTCGGACTCGAGGCTGGCGTCACCGGGGACGATCTCGACCGCTGCGTCGGGATGCTCTTGGCGCAGCTGCGCTCGCGCGGCGGCGAGCACCGACTCCCGGCGGCTGGAGAGAACCACCCTCACGCCGCGTCTCATCAGTCGTCGCGCGGCGGCAAAGCCCATTCCGGTGCCGCCCCCGATCACCAGGGCCACTTTGTCATCGATCTCGCGCGGCATCCCGCTCCTCGGTCAGAGCCCCTTCTCGGTCACGGCGGACACCGGCTCTCCCGACGCGCGATCCGCCGGCGCTTCGCCGACGCGCTGGGGGTCGGGACGGAACCGCACCGCCGCGGGGATCGTGCGGGGCTCTCCGTCGAGCACCCACTCTGCCACGGTCACACCCAACGCCGGGCTCGCGACTACCCCATGCCCGCCGAGGCCCGCCCGAGGGCGATGATCGTGTCGTCGTGCTCGTAGGGACCGACCACGAAATCCTCGTCGCGGCTGATCGGGTAGAGGCCCGTCCATCCGAAGTCAAATCCCAGGCCCTCGGCGGGCAGGCGCGAGCTCGTCTCCTGAGCGACCCGCTCCCAGTTGCCCCAGTCCACCGTCCGTCGGTACGCATCGGGATTGGCCGAGCAAAGTGATTCGACGATGTCATAGGTGTGCATGCCGGCAATCAGGAGCTTGGGCCCCTCCTGACGGAAGTAGAGACCTTCTCCAGACCCCGGCAGATACTCCTGGACCATCGGGATCGTGTACTGGATCTCCTCGGGAAGCTTGACCTTGATCACGTCGTGGACCTGGTTGACCAGCGGCAGCGGTGCCCCGAGGAGATCGCCGATGCGATCAGCCCAGGCGCCGGCCGCGTTGATGACGACATCCGCCTCAATCGAACCGTCCGCCAGTTGGAGCCGGTGGCGTGCGTCGGTGCCTCGTGTGTAACCCACCACCGGGGTCTTCGTCATGATTCGCGCACCCCTGGCCTGCGCCCGCTCGGCGAACGTGCTGCAGAGGATCGACCCGTCCAGATGACCGTCGCGCGGGTCATAGAGGGCCCCGACGATGTCGTCGACGCGCAGATGCGGCACGATCTCGAGCAGGCGATCGACGTCGATCACCTCAGACGGCACGGCCCCCAGCGCACGCTGCTTGTCGAGGATGCCTCTGAAGACGTCGAGCTGCTCCTGGCTCTTGGCCAGGCGGACGTAGCCGATGCGCGACAGCGGCAGCCCAGCCTCTGACTCGAGTCGATCACGAAGCGCGCGTGAGACCACACGAACGTGCAGCTGAAGATCGTCGGGGCTGTTGATGTTGAAGACGCCCGCCGACAGCGAGGTCGATCCGCTCGCGAGATGGCTGCGCTCGCAGACCGTGACGGGACAGCCCGCCTCGGCGAGTGCGACCGCGGCGCCCAGGCCTGCCGCGCCACCACCGATGATTGCCACATGAGGTTTGGTCATTTGCGGTCCCTTTCTGACCCTTGGTCGCACTCAACCGTCGTGGTCGCGCAGCAGCTGGTTGAGGTCCTCACCGTCGAGGATCTCCAGTCCGGGGAGGAGATTCAGGTCACGATGCTCCTCGTAGAAGCCGCGATCGACCTGCTCGCCGCCGGCGAGCGACGCCAACGCCGCGACGGCCCATGCGACCTCGCGTACCGAGGCGACGTACGACATCGCCGTCATGAGATGGCGCTCATCCCCTGACACCGTCGACCCGCGGTAGATGCAGAGGAGGTCGTCCAGCTGTCCGGGGCGGAGGTGCGCGGTACAGGCGAGCGACCCAAGCTCGAACAATGGCGACCCATAGCCCGCGAAATCCCAGTCGACGAGAAAGACGCCTCCGGCACTGTGGATGAAGTTCTGGGGGACGAGATCGTTGTGCGTCAGCGCCTGCGGCGGTGCCAGCCGCGCGGCGACTTCCTCCAGGCGCCAGCACACGTCGTTCATCTCGGCCCAACGATCGGGATACACGCCGCCGTTCCTCTGAGCACGTTGCACGTGGACGCGAATCTCGTCGAACGGCGACCACCGGCGGACATCGGCTGATCCGCCGTGCAGGGTGCGCAGCACCCCCGCGACCTTTGCCAACACGCGCGGATCCTCGAATGAGCTGCGCTCCAGCGGCTCTCCCTCTACGAACTCCGAGAGCATGTCGCCGGCCGGCAGCGCCGAGGCAAGGATGCGCGGCGCAACGCCGAGCTGCGCCGCAGCCACCTGAGCGTGATGGGCGGAGAGGCGATCGATGCCCAGTCCTTCAGGATCAGGGTTTGCGATGCGCAGCGCGGCCTTGACCGTCCCGCCCTCGACGACGAAGTTGAGGTTGTTTGCTCCGCCCGGCAGCGGCGAGACGTGGATCGCGCGCGAGCCGAGCACCTCCGGTGACCATTGGGCCAGAGCCGTGAGGATCCGCTCGGTCTCATCCGGACTGACGTCCGGGCTGAAGCTCACGGTCCACTCGGTGTGCTCTCGTACCACGGCGTTCGCTCTTGGTGCGACTGACCCATCTGCTAGATGCCTTCTTCGGACTTAGCGCCCATCGCGTTCATCGCTTCCTCTCCTCTCGTTAAACGAACGAGCGTTCAGTAACCATACGGATGCCACTGAACTCTGTCAACCGGCTTGCCCGGCTCGCCCCACCGGCTCGGGGCCACGCCGCCGATCCCGCCCCGGCGCAGCCAGCTCCTCGGCGAGCCGACGCTCGACGATCGCGGCGACCACCCCGGCCCACTCGACCAGCTCGCGTTCGCGCTGCTCCACCGGCACCTGCCAGGCGAGCGAGATCGGCACTGCGGCGACGCGGTGACGGCGTAGCGCTCCGAAATCGGTTCCGGGCGCATCCTCGAAGGGCGGCGCCGGGCCGGTGCGCTCACCGAAGGTCAGATACCCGCACACGCCGTTACGGTCG
This sequence comes from uncultured Solirubrobacterales bacterium, assembly GCA_963777335.1. Taxonomy (GTDB): domain Bacteria; phylum Actinomycetota; class Thermoleophilia; order Solirubrobacterales; family Solirubrobacteraceae; genus Palsa-465. The sequence goes on along the minus strand of CAVZQD010000022.1, from coordinate 27,326 downwards.
ACGGGCTTCAGCGCGCCGCGCTCATAGAAGCGGCGCCCTGACCGGACGACCTCGACACGCGGCTCCTCGAGTACCACCGGAACGTTCACGTTCAGGAGCGCTCGAGGTGGGGGCGCCGTCTCGAGCATCGCCTGGGCGAACAGGCTTCCCACACGCGCGGTGAGGTTGAACACCGGCGTCGTGGGATCGACCGCGTCGAGGATGTGGAAGTGGTCGTCGGAGTGCTGCTGGGACATCGCGAGCCCCTGCGCACCCAGCAGGGCGCCCTCTGACGCCGCGCCCACGGTTCCCGAGTTGAGATGGTCATCGCCGAGATTGGGGCCGTGGTTGATGCCCGACACGATCAGCTCGGCCCCCGGGGCCAGATCGCTGAGGAGGGCTGCCCGTACGGAGTCCACCGGAGAGCCCGAGCAGCTGAAGTGGCGGAGTCCGTACGCCTCGTTGAGCGGCTCGAGGGACACCGGGGTTGCATACGACGCCAGACGCGACACGCCACTGCGGTTCGCAGCCGGGGCGACGACGATCGCATCCAGCCCGTCGGTGCCGATCGCACGGCTGAGCGCGTGGAGTCCTTCCGCCGCGATCCCGTCGTCGTTGCTGATCACAATCCGGGGGCTCTCAGGAGCCATGGGCATTCCTCCCTGGTTTGACTGGACTCGGTCCTTTTGATTATACTGAACGAATATTCGTTCGTAAAGACGCCTTCGGCGCCGCCGACAAGGAGAAGCCTTGGCTGCCACATCCGCGAATATCAGCCTCCCCAGTGCCGAGTCGTTCATCCACGGTAAACGCGTGTCGCTCGGCGGGGAGGAGATGAAGATCTTCAACCCGGCTAGCGGGGAGCACATCTTCTCGACGGCAAACGTCGGGCAGGAGGGGGTCGATGCGGCCGTCCGCTCCGCCCGAGAGGGGTTCGCGACCTGGTCGCGGATGAGCTTCCGGGTGCGCTCGTCGCGGCTGGTGGCCTTCGCCAACGCGCTCGAGGCCAGGCGCGAGGAGTTCGGCGCGCTGGAGGCGCTCGACGTGGGCAAGCCGGTGGGAGCCGCGGTCCTCGAGGTCGACTCGTGTGCCGAGCGGTTCCGCTATTTCGCCTACGCGGCGAGCAACCTGTCGGTCCCCAACCCGGGCAACTACCGCGACCCTGTGACGAGCATCGCGCGCCGGCAGCCGATCGGCGTCGTCGGCGCGATCACGCCGTGGAACTATCCGCTGGGCCTCGCGACCTGGAAGATCGCCCCCGCACTGGCCGTGGGCAACACCATGGTTCTCAAGCCATCGCCCGAGACGCCGATCACGACGCTGCTGCTCGCCGAGCTGGCCGCCGAGTTCCTCCCGCCAGGGGTGCTCAACGTCATCACCGGCGACGGCGCCACCGGCGAGGCGCTGGTGCGCCATCCCCACGTCCCCATGATCTCGATGACCGGCGGCACCGCGACGGGAAAGCTGGTGGCGCGCGCAGCGGCCGACGGCGTCAAGAAGCTGCACCTCGAGCTCGGCGGACCCTCGGCGGTCCTTCTCTTCGAGGACGCCGACGTCGACCTGTTCGCCTCGGTGCTGCCCAAGGCCACCTGGCGAAACACCGGCCAGGACTGCCATGCGCTGTCGCGGGTCTACGCGCACGAATCGTTTCTCGACAGCGTAGTGGAGGTCCTCGCCCAATCCGCCAGTGAGCAGACGATCGGCGATCCGTTTGACCCGGAGACCGTCATCGGGCCCATGGCGACGCTTGCGCAGCGCGACCGTGTCGCCGAGCTCGTCGGCAATGCGCTCGACACCGGGCACGTCAGGGCGGTCACCGGCGGCGAGGTTCCCGACCGACTGGGCTTCTTCTTTCCAGCGACCATCCTCGACGGCGTCCTTCCGGACGACGAGCTCAAGCGCACTGAGGTCTTCGGGCCCGTTGTCTCGGTGACGGGCTTCAGCGAGACCGAAGACGTAGTGAGCTGGGTCAACGACAGCCCGCACGGACTGACCGCGTCGGTGTGGACCGCGAGCCTGGATCGCGCCTGGAGCATCTCGGACGCGCTCGAGGTTGGGACCGTGTGGGTCAACGATCACGGGACGAGCGTCACCGAGATGCCCTACGGCGGCTGGAAGGAATCAGGCATCGGCCGCGAGCTCTCAAGCGCGGTGCTCGAGGACCACATGGAGCTCAAGCACATCGCGCTGCGCACTCAGCGCTGAACGCCGGTGAGGGCGCTCATGGTCGGAGCGCGGCGGCCTTGGGGCGTGAGGTGGATCGATGAGATCGACCCCGTCACCACGGCCACAGGCGAGCTCCGCAAATGATGCGGGTTATCCCGCATCCACGCCTTGCGTGATCTGACGGTCGTATTCGGCCCGGTCGTAGTGTCCCAACGACTTGGCGATGAGTCCGTCGTCTCCAATCGTCCACTCCTCGAACCCACTGATGCGGACCGCATGTCCCGTTCCGCCGGGGGCCGGAGTTCGTGCCGATAAGCGTCCAGTGATACTCGACGCCGAGCCGGTCTAATCTGAGGTCATCCATCACCACCTCGAGATCGGGAAATGCGGTCATGAACGAGAGCACTACCTCGCTGATGGCCGCCTGCCCGACTGCAGCGGCGCTGTCGTTGATCGTGAGCGACCCGTCAGGCGCATAGTGCTCGGCCACGTTTGTGGGCTCGCCGCTGCACCAGGCGCTCGTGGAGCGCTGAGCGAAAGCCGTGACCTGCTCGCGGTCGATCACCATCGTCTGCCCCTCTCATCGGATCGTCATTCGGTCACGACGACCGGCGCGATCGGTTGTCTGACGCGCTGGCGCCCGCCGGCCACGCTGCGTGGCGAGGACTCTACTCGCCACCACCGCGAACAGCACGAGCCCGACCAGCATTGTCGCGATCGCCGCAACTGACGGCTCAACACCGCTCTGGAGGAACGAGAAGATCGTCACCGGCAACGTCTTGCTCAGCCCGGTCTGGAACAGCGCGATCACGACCTCTCCCAGGATGTGACGAACGTGATCAGCAAAGCACCGAAGATCCTGGGAACCACGTTGGGCACCACGAGTGACCGCTACTCGAAGCTTGTGCTCAACATGGTGAGCAGCCACCCGCCGACACCGGCGAGCCGCTGAGACTCCGCCCGCCCCTAGGTGCGCAACGGCTGGGAGCGTCCCGCGTCGAGACACGCTCTTGCGGGCCACGTACCGTGATTCACATCTTCACCCCTTGACAAGGCGGCGAATGAACGCTAGTTTGTCCTGAACGAACATTCGTTAAGCAAGCGAGGAGAGGTCATGAGACGAGTTATTGCGAGCTGCCTGCTCGCCCTGGGTTCACTCGGCGTGGCCGCGTGCGGCAGCTCATCCTCGAGCACAAGCGCCGCGAACGCCGCTGGGACCACGAAGGGCCCGATCGTCATCGGCGCGGCGGTCGCCAAGAGCGGATTCATGGTCGCGTATGATGGCGCCCCGTTCCAAGGATTTGAGCTGGGCGTCAAGGACATCAACGCTCAGGGTGGGATCGACGGCCGACGGCTTGAGATCGTCTCTAGCGATACCGCCAGTAGCCAAGCCCAGGCGAAGACCGCGGCGGATGACGTGATCGGCAAGGGGGCGCAGGTGATCCTCGCGAGCGCGGACTATGACTACGGTGGGCCGGCGGCTCTCGAAGGGGAGGCTAGGGGCCTACTCACTCTCTCATTGGGCGCGCAGTCCCTGAAGTGGGGTGTTCAAGGCCTCGGCCCGTCGGCCTACACGCCGGCGACCTCGACTTTTACCGAAGGCTGGATCGCGGCGCAGTGGGCGAAGTCGAAGGGGTGGACAAGGGCGTTCGTTCTCAACGACCCAACGACAGCCTACGACACCGAAACCTGCACGGGCTTCACGGATCGATTCAAGCAGCTTGGAGGAAGCGTCGTCGGAACTGACACGTTCCACAACGGTGACCCATCGATCGCTTCTCAGATCAGCGCGATCAAGTCGGCCACGCCCCAGTTCATCCGCATATGCTCGTACGTGCCAGGCATCGCAACGGCGCTGCGTCAGATCCGCGCCGCCGGTATCACGGTGCCCGTTGTGGGCAACGCCGCCGACGATGGCTCGTACTGGTTGAAATCGGTTCCCTCCCTTAGCGGCTTCTTCTATCCGGCGCACGCATCGATCTACGGAGACGACCCGAGTTCTGCCGTCAACAGGTTCGTCAAGGAGTTCACGGCCGCTTACGGACAGCCGCCAGCAACCTCGTACGCCCTGTTTGGCTACCTAGATGCTCAGATCATTGCCGACGCAGTGAAGCAGGCCGGCAGCACCGACGGCTCTGCGCTCGCGAAAGTGCTGAACGGCTGGAGCAACAAGCAACTGATCCTCCCGACAGCGTTCACGCCTCAGATCCACATCGTGATGAACCGGCCGATGGCGATGATCGAGATCCAGAACGGCAAGCCAAGGTATCTCGGCGAGGTGAAGCTCACTACCGCGCCGCCGTTCAAGCTCGGCTGAGCGATCGAACCTCAATGCTGCTCAGCGGGTCATCACGGAAGGCGGAGAGGACGTCGAGGCGCCTCCACCCCCTCCTCGCCGAGGGGGTGGAGGTGGACTTCGACGGTGTGGTCGCCCTGCTGGACGTTACGGTGCGACTCGAACCGGGGGAGATCCTCGGCTTGATCGGCCCCAACGGGGCGGGCAAGACGACTCTTCTGAACGTGCTCAGCGGCTTCCAACGGCCGAGACGAGGTCGTGTCTCGATGGGAGCGCAGGAGATCACCGAGTGGTCGCCTCAACGACGAGCATACGGTGGCATCGCCCGGACCTTCCAGGGCGTTCGCCTATTTCCCCGGCTGACCGTACAGGAGAACTTGATGGTCGGCGCGATCGCGGTGGGCCTCTCCTCACGGGAGGCGCGGCGTCGCTGCTCGGCATTGCTCGATCAGATGGGCTTGGTCGCCGAGTCGGACAAGGCAGCCGGATCGCTGCCGTACGGGGCCGAGCGCAAGCTGGGTATTGCCCGCGCGCTCGCGAGCTCGCCCACGTATGTCCTGCTCGATGAGCCGGCAGCCGGGTTGAACGAAGCCGAATCGGATGCGATATTGCGGACGATCCAGCTCGCGCATGAGGAGCTCGGGTGCGGTCTCGCTGTCATCGAGCATGACATGCGCCTGATCATGCGGCTCTGCCATCGCATTCAGGTGCTGGACCATGGACAGACGCTGGCTGTCGGCACACCCCTCGAGATCCAACAGGATCCGAAGGTCATCGAGGCTTATCTCGGAGCTTCGGATGATGCTTGAGGTGCATGACCTACACGTGCGCTACGGCGCAGTGCGCGCGGTCCGCGGCGTATCACTGAACGTTCGCGAGGGTGAGATCGTTGCTGTCATTGGCCCGAACGGCGCAGGGAAATCGACGCTGCTGTGGACGCTGGCAGGTGTCTTGAAACCCTCCTCCGGGCGCATCGCGTTCGACGGCCAGGACATCGTCGGACGTGCCTCGGAGGACGTCGTCCGCCTCGGGTTGTCGCTCGTGCCGGAGGACCGCCATACCTTCGCCTCGCTAACAGTCGCCGAGAACCTCAGTCTGGGCGCCACCATACGGCGGGATCGTAAAGCGACGAGTCGCGATCTCGCGGATCTCGAGGAGCTCTTCCCGGTGCTGCGCCGGTATCGGCAAACTCCGGCAGGGCGCCTCTCCGGTGGAGAGCAGCAGCAGTTGGTGATCGCCAGAGGCTTGCTCGGAAGGCCACGCCTGCTGATGCTTGACGAACCCTCCGTCGGCCTGGACCCACACAACGTAGCGCGACTGTTCGAGATCATCGCCGAGCTGCGAAACCGCGGAACGACGGTCCTCCTCGTGGAGCAAAACGCACCGAAGAGCGTTCAGCTGGCGGACCGCAGCTACGTGCTACGGACGGGCGAAGTGGCGCTGCAGGGCACGCGCGAGACACTGTCATCCCGCACCGACGTCGCCGAGGTCTATCTCGGCGCAGGGGCGCACTGACGGATGCTGCAGCACGTCGTCGACGCGATCAGCTTGGGGAGCCTGTACGCGCTGACGGCGCTCGGCATCGCGCTCGTCTTCGGGGTCATGAGGCTTGTCAACTTTGCCTATGGAGAGCTCATCATGATCGGCGCGTACGTCGCGTTCGCGATCGGCGGCGTCGCATGGCCGATCCTGGTCCTCGCCGTCGTGGGCAGTGTGTGCATCTTGGCGCTCCTAATGGAGCGGGTTGCGTTCAGGCCGGTACGGGGCGCCGACCCGACAACGCTCCTGGTGACGTCGTTTGCGGTCAGCGTCGGCTTGCAGAACCTCGTCGAGGTGATCGCAGGCAGCCGCCCGAAGGGGCTCAACGTTCTCCCCGCGCTCACCCAGCCCCTTCACATTGGGCACAACAGCATCTCCTGGCTTGACGTGGCGACCGTCGCTACGACCGCGGTGCTCCTCGTCGCGTTCGCTGCGTTCCTCAAACGCACGGAGATGGGCATCCAAGTCCGTGCGGCTGCAGAGGACTTCCGCATGGCTCGACTGCTCGGCGTGCGCGCCAACCGCGTCATCGCGCTGACGTTCGCCCTGAGCGGAGTATTTGCAGGCGCGGCGGCGATCCTGTTGGTGGTGCAGACGGGAACCGTGAGCCCCACGATGGGACTCCAGCCGGCGCTGATCGCGTTCGTCGCGACGGTACTTGGCGGCATGGGAAGCCTGTCTGGCGCCGCCCTCGGGGGCTTTCTCCTCGGCGTGCTGTCGGTGTTGCTGCAGGCCGAACTTCCGCAGGGGGCAAGGGTGTACCGTGACGCGTTCCTCTTCGGGATCGTGATCTTCATCCTGCTGCTGAGGCCGCAGGGGCTGATGGGAAGCCCGGCGCTCCGCGAACGCGTATGACTCGCCTCCGCTCGGCACTGACAACGTTGTTCCCTCTCCTGGCGCCGGCGGCCGGATTGTGTCTGCTGGTCGGGATCGTGTCGTCGGTGGGCATCCTGCATGATGCGCTGCTCACCGGGCTGATCAACCTTGTCGTAGTGATCGGGCTGTGGATATTCATCGGCAACTCGGGCGTGCTCTCGTTCGGGCATATCGGCTTCATGGCGATCGGTGCCTACACTTCGGCGCTTCTGACGATCCCAGAGGTGACTAAAGCATTCCTGTTGCCGCAGCTACCGGGGCTGCTGCGCGATACCACGCTGTCCGCCGTGCCAGCCACGGCGATCGCAGTTCTGGTCGTTGGCGCCATTGCTGTCGTCGTCGGGATGCCACTGATGCGGCTTTCGGGTCTGGCCGCATCGATCGCAACGCTGTCTGGCCTCATCATCGTCAACGTCGTGATCAGCAACTGGACTGCACTCACAGCCGGTACGGGCACACTCGCCCGAATACCAACGACGACCAATGTCGGCTCCGCTCTGGTGGTCGCGCTTGGAGCCATGGCGGTCGGCTTCGCGTTCCGTCAGTCCCGGGCTGGGCTGCGGCTTAGAGCGTCACGGGAGGATCTTGTCGCGGCACAGGCATCCGGTGTGCGCGAAGTGCGACTCAGGCTGCTTGCCTTCACCATCAGCGCGATGGTGGTCGCCGCCGGCGGCACCCTGTACGCCCATGACCTCGGATCGATCAGTCCTGATGCCTTCTACTTCGAGACGACTTTCCTCACAATCGCCATGCTCGTCGTTGGCGGCATGAATAGTTTGCTCGGTGCAGTCGTAGGGACCGCTACGATCTCGGTGATTTCTGAGATCCTCAGCCGCCTCGAGAACTCCGGTGCGCTTCCGGTCGGCACTCAAGGGGTTGTTCTGTCTCTGGTCGTGATCGCGATTCTGATCCTCCGACCTCAAGGCATCACCAGAGGACGAGAGGCGGAACTTCCTAGGAGGCGGGGGAAGGGCGCGCCGAACGTCTCGCCAGCGCCCTCGCCAACCCCGCCGGTCGAGGCACTCACCACGTCCCAGCAGCGAAGATGATCGAGCCCGGGGCACCCGGCGACCTATTCGACCTGCGGGGGCGCGTCGCTCTGGTGACCGGCGCCAGCTCCGGACTCGGGGCACGGTTTGCCCGAACGCTCTCCGGGGCCGGGGCGCGACTCATCCTGGCTGCCCGGCGATCCGAGCGCATCGAGGCGCTGGCCCGCGAGCTGCCGGATGCGATCGCAGTCCCGACGGACTTGCGCAACGACCGCGCGATCGCAGATCTGGTCGCCGCCGCGGTCGATCGGTTCGGCAGAATCGACGTGCTGGTGAACAACGCAGGAGCGGTAGATAGCGGTCCGGCGCTCGACCTCGCGGCCGAGGATTTCCGCAGCGTACTTGAGCTCAACCTCGTCGTGCCGTTTCTGCTCTCCCGTGCGGTCGCTCGCCACATGGTAAACGGTTCCGGCGGGTCGATAATCAACGTTGCGTCGGTCAATGGGCTTCTGGCCTCGAGATCGTGGCCCGAGACAGGCTACGCTGCGTCCAAGGGAGGCCTGGTGAACCTCACGCGAGAGCTCGCCAATCAGTGGGCCACCTGCACCATCCGCGTCAACGCGATCGCACCCGGCTACTTCCCGACCGAGATGACGGGCGAGCTGCTCGGCAGTAAGCGAGGAATCGAATGGGTGTCACGCCACACTCCGATGCGGCGCCCAGGCGAGCCACATGAGCTCGACGGCGCGCTCCTGTTTCTCGCAACCGACGCCAGCACATACGTCACCGGTCAGATCATCGCTGTCGACGGCGGATGGACCGCGGTGTGAGCGTCGAACGGTCCATTGCGTATGCGTCACGAAGCGGCTCCACATACCGACACCCTCGGCACTCCGCCTGAACCGGGCAGACGATGCCATCCGCATCGTTAGGCTCCGGGGCGGTGGCGAGGCGGGCGGTGATCGAGTAGACCCTCCGTCCGCCGCAGCGTACGGTTCTGGCGGTGCCGACGCATTAGGTAGCATGCTACGGAGAATGGGCAGCCGTTCGACGATCGCCGGTTTGACCTTGAGGTACTCCTCACCCACGAACGTGACCCCATAGACGTCAAAGCGCCTGCCGGTCAGCGACGTGCATGGCGATGGCGTTCTGGACGAAGTCACCGGAAAGGGGGATAGCCAACGTACACTCCCCGTCCGCTTTTACAAACGTTCCTTCGTACGCTAGACTGCGATACCGGCATCTCGAACGGGAGACGATGACAGTGATATCGGTCGATCGGGGTCGCGCGACGCGTGCGAATCGGGCGCGGAGACGACGCGGGACCTACCAGAAAACGATCAAGCGCGCGCGGCCCGGATTGCACGTGCGGGAGAGCTAAGCCCGTGGGCAGTCCCGAAAACCCTGTCGAAACGCTGGTCGGCCAACGGGCCACGGTGGCGGAGCTGCTCCAAGCCCGCGTCACGAGAAGTGACGACGCACTATTCCTTTCATGGGAGGATGCGCGCTTCACCTACCGCGAATGCTGGGCTCACGTGGGCGATGTCGCGGCCTGGCTGCACGAGAACCTGACGCAGGTAGACGGGGGCCGGGTGGCGAGCTTCCTCCGGAATCGTCCCGAGGCGATTTGGGCGTGGCTGGGGACGCTGGTGGCTGGGGCGACTTACGTGCCTCTGAACCGCGAGCACAGAGGCAAGCTGCTGGCGGACATGGTTGCCCGCTCGCGGGCGGAGATCCTGATCACCGACCTCGACGGGGCGCGCGACCTGCCCGACCTCCGTGGCACCGGTGTCAACACGCTGCTCCTCGTTGAGAATGTTTTGTGCGCGCGCGATGACGTCGCACGGGTGGCCAGCTGGTCGGAGCTGGATGACGGCGGGACCGGATTCGTGCCGCCTGCCAGGGCGCCTAGCGCCGTCGCCGAGATCATGTACACGTCTGGGACGACTGGCCGGTCGAAGGCCGTTCAGATCACTCACAACCAGCTATGCCGTGGTGCGGGCTGGGTCGCTTGGTCCCTGGAATTGACCGACGCCGACGTCATCCATGGCTGGATGCCCCTGTATCACATCGCCGCCCAGCTCGACTCGGCACTCGCGATGATCGTGGCCGGTGGTCGGGTCGCACTATTTCCCACCTTCTCCCGGTCACGCTTCTGGTCACAAGTCGAGGCGAACAGAGCGACAGTGTTCATTGGGATGTCGAACATCTTCAAGCTCATCTGGGATCTGCCGCCAAAGCTCGACGACGCGACGTCCACGCTGCGCGCCGGCATCATGGGCGGCATTCCGTCAGACCTGCATCGGGCCTTTGAGGAACGGTTTGCCGTTCGTCTCGTGGAGTCTTACGGCATGACGGAGGCGGAACCGGTCGTTCTCGCCGCGCCCGGAGACCGTTTTCCTCCGGGGACCATGGGTCGGGCGACCCCCGATTTCGAGGTCGCCGTAGTCGACGATCTGGACCGACCGGTTGCTCCCGGACAAACGGGCGAAATCGCCTGCAGGCCGCGCGTCCCAGATGTGATGACACCTGGGTACGAGGGTGATGACGCGGCCACGCTAGCCGCGATCCGCAACTGCTGGTTCCACACCGGGGACATCGGACGCATGGATGCAGACGGATATGTCGGATTTGTCGACCGAAAGAAGCACGCCATCAGGCGCCGCGGGGAAAACATCTCGTCGTGGGAACTCGAAAGTCTGATCTCCGACCACCCGGCGGTAGCAGAGTGCTGTGCACTTGGGGTGCCATCGCCCCTGGGTGAGGACGACGTCAAGGTCGTAGTAGTGCCCGTTGCCGGTGAGGCGGTGGAGCCCGATGAGTTCCGTACGTGGTGCGAGGAGCGCATGGCGCGTTTCATGCTCCCGAGGTACGTCGAGGTTCGTGATGAGCTTCCGCGCAACAGCGTTGGCAAGGTGCGGAAGGAAGAGCTTCGGAGGATAGGGGACGTCGTCTGGGACGCGGAGTCACTGAGAACGGACCGCAACTACGACCGGTTGGGCGGCGGCCGCTGATGCGCGCGGTCGAGATCATCGACGAAAGCGGACCTCGGACCGCTCTGAAGCTGGTCGATCTGCCGATTCCGCCCGCGACGCATGAGCTTGCGCCGGATGACGCCGTTCTGATCGATGTGAAGGCGGCAGGGGTCTCCTTCCCGGAGTTGCTGCAGACGTATGGTCAATACCAGATCCGGCCCGCGTGTCCGTTCGTCCCAGGCAGCGAAGTGGCCGGGTTCGTCCGCGCCGCGCCGAACGGCTCGTCATTTCGAGTCGGTGAACGAGTTGCAGCGTTCGTCGGCCTCGGTGGGTTCGCTGAGGTGGCGGCGGCGCCGAGCTGGCTAACGGTCCCGTTGCCCGATTGGCTCGATTTCGCGCAAGGCGCCAGCCTCATCCTCAACTACCACACCGCTTACTTCGCGATGGTCGTGCGTGGCCGTGTCGTGGGAGGGGAGACGATCCTGGTGCATGGGGCAGCGGGCGGCATCGGCACTGCTGCGCTGCAGATCGCCCGCGGGCTTGGTGTGAAGAGCATTGCGCTCGTGTCGTCGGATCCGAAGGAGGAGATCGCTCGTTCGGCCGGTGCCGACGAGGTTCTTCGGGTGGATTGCGACTGGAAGGACAAGGTCGTCGCGCGCGGCCGCGTGGACGCCGTGCTCGATCCGGTGGGAGGACAGCGTGTGGTCGACAGCCTGCGCTCACTGCGATACGGGGGCCGCCTGATCGTCGTGGGCTTCGCCTCGGGCGAGATTCCAAGCGTGAAGCTCAATCGGCTCCTACTTCGGAATCTCGACGTGGTCGGCGTCGATTGGGGCTTTTCGCAGCCGGAGCTGAACAAGCAGGTTGCCCACGGCGTCAACCGCCTCGTGGAGGAAGGTCAGATCTCGCCGATCGTTGGACATCGCTTCCCGCTCGAGCAGGCAGCGGCCGCGGTTTCTCTCATCGAGGGGCGACGCGCTCTCGGCAAGGTGGTGCTGGAGGTTGACGGTGGCGTGACGGGACCAATGAATGACTGAGCCAGAGGTTCTCGTCGAGCAGCGAAACCATGTGCTCGTGATTACCCTGAACCGGCCTCAAGTCCGTAATGCAGTGAACCGCGCCATGTCGAATGGGGTCTGTGCCGCCGTCGACAGACTCGAGAGCGAAGTTGGGCTTCGGGTTGGAGTTCTCACGGGTGCTGGCGGGACGTTCTCATCCGGAATGGACCTCAAGGCTTTCGCAGCGGGCGAGTCTCCGGACATCCCCGGGCGCGGGATAGGCGGCATCACGCTGAGGCCGCCCTGTAAGCCGCTCATCGCCGCGGTCGAAGGATGGGCCGTCGCCGGCGGACTCGAATTGATGCTCGCCTGCGACCTCGTGGTGGCCGGCGGGTCGGCACGCCTTGGGGTCCCGGAAGTGACTCGTTCTCTCGTGGCCGACAGCGGTGCGGCCGTTCGTCTGCCACGTCGTATTCCGTATGCCGTCGCCATGGAACTGCTTCTCACAGGCGACCCGATCGGCGCGGATCGCGCCGCGTCGCTCGGTCTGGTGAATCATGTCGTCGACGATGGCGCCGCAAAGGACGCGGCGATCGACATCGCCGAGGGCATTGCATCAAACGGCCCGCTCGCGGTTGTCGCGACTAAACAGATCGCGATGCGCAGCGTCGCTTGGGACGAAGGCGAGGCCTTTGCCTGGCAGCAAAGCATCGCCGCTCCGGTGACAAGCTCTGCCGACGCGCATGAAGGCGCGCTCGCGTTCGCCGAGAAGCGCCCGCCGAGGTGGCGCGGCGAGTAGGTGCAGGATAACCACGAACGCGCGCTGCTGTTGGCCGCACCCGCTCGACCCGGCGGCATGTTCGGCTGGCGCGATCACCGATGACGGCCGGCCGGATTGTTCTCGCCGTAGTCGGAAGCGACGCTTGTTTAGGGATCTAGGCCGCTATAAAGGGCGCGACCGAGATAGCGCTTTAGGTTTAGGAGTCGGGCGAGAATGTGGGCGAGCGCACGCCGGAGCGCTCGCACGACGCTTAGCAGCGGCTCGCTTTCGCGACGGATCTTCAGTGGTGCGCAACACGCCGTGAGCTATTGGGAGAGCGTGATCCCGTCGGCCCCGTTTGCTGCCCCGACGAAGTTGCGGCCGCAATCGAGCATTTCGGACGACGCCACCCTCACGGACGGCAACACCTACCTGGTGGATGGGGACCGAGGGACATCGACACCGGCCTGGCCCGAGGAAGAGGGGAATGATTTACAAACGGTCGTTAATACGGTACTCTTCATGCAACGCAATCGCGAGGGAAAGGAGGTCGGATATGAGCACGATTAATTGGGATCTTGTGCAGAAAGGCCTTGAGCGAGCTGGGCACAGGTGTATTTCTCAGCCGTACGGTCTGCCGTCGATCGGCAACCCGATGTCGTCGGCGTTCTTCGACGGGGAGATCGCGCCGCGGTGGGACGTGCCGCGGGACATGATCGTCGAGGTGGCGATCACGGGCGCATTCACCGGTCGCATGGAGAACCCACACCAGCCGTTGACGGTGCGGGAGATCCGGGATGAGGCTCGAGCATGTATTGAGGGTGGCGCTAGCGCGATCCACATCCACGTGCGCAACGACGATGGGTATAACGTGCTCGATCCCGAGCGGTTCGCGAAGGTCATCGATCCCCTGCGGGCGGAGTATCCCGAGGTGTTTTTCGACGGCTGTCTCGTCTGCTCCCTTGACGGCGAATGGGAGAAGATGAAGGAGGTCCTCGTCGCGGGCACGCTCGACGGCTGCCCGATCAACCCGACCGCTACGTACGTCGGCGACCTGCTCTTCGCGAAGCCTGCGCCGATGATTCTCGAGAAGACCAGGCTGATCCTGGAGGCAGACGCCAAGCTGCAGATCGCCGTCTACACCGACGGGGACGTGGCGAACGCCGATCGCTACCTGTACCGGAGCGGCTTGGTCGAGAGCGGTCAGTGCTGGCTGATCCTGCCGGCGCTGCCGGGGTGCAGCCCGATGGCGAACCCGCGCCAGATGGCCGACGGATTGCTGCGTATGGCGGCTGCGATCTACGACGCCGATCCCGCGGCGACGATCATGGTCTGCGCGGCCGGCCGCGCGTCGATCTATTTGGCGACGATCGCGGCCACGCTGGGGCTCCACGTGCGGGTCGGCATGGAGGACACGATCTGGCGCTGGCCTCATCGCGATGAGCTGATCGAGTCGAACCTTCAGGTGCTGGAGTCAGCGAAGCTGCTGGCGCAGGTGCTGGGCCGGGAGGTCGCAACCCCGCGGCGCTACCGCGAGATCATGGGTGTGGCGCGCGCCACAGCGGCCGCGTAGGGAGCCCCACGATGGCCCTTCTGGATGGGCGAAGAGCTGTCGTCACTGGCGGCGCGGCTGGGCTGGGCCGGGCGACTTGTCTCCGACTCGCCGCCGAGGGCGCCGTCGTGGCGGTCCTCGACCGTCGGGCCGAATATGCCCGGGAGGTAGCAGACGCTGTCTCGGGCGAGTCGTTCGGCGTCGACGTGACCGACGCGGCAGCGGTCGAGGCCACGATCGCTGCGGCCGCGTCGGCGATGGGCGGGATCGATCTGCTCGTAAACAACGCCGGAGTGGGATGGATGCACCCGTTCGTGGATACCTCGCCGGAGAAGTGGCAGCGAGTCATCGACGTCAACCTGAGCGGCACATCCAACTGCCTTCGGTCCGCGATTCCGTTCCTGCGGCAGGGCGCTGGGAGCGTCATCAACGTGGCGTCGATCAGCGGCGTCCGACCGTCCGCGGGGGAGGCGCCATATGCTGCGAGCAAGGCGGGTGTCGTGGCGATGACGGCCTCACTGGCGCTTGAGCTCGGACCCGAGATCAGGGTCAACGCGGTGTCTCCCGGGCCGATCGACACGGGTTTGCTCCGGCCGCTGTTCGAGCGCTACTCCTCAGAGAAGGAGCGCTACGCAGCCGCAACACCGCTCGGGCGCATCGCCGAGCCGGAGGATGTCGCCGACGTGATCGTCTTCCTCTGCTCGGATCTCGCGCGGTTCCTGACGGGCCAGAACCTCGTGGTCGATGGTGGGATCACTCTCCATGGCTCGTCCGTCGACGGCATGCTCGAACTCATCGCATCCAACAAGGACAGGCTCGATTTTCGCGCCGACTACCGTCCGGGCCGGCGATCGACCTCAATCAGCTAGAGAGGAAGGATTGACATGCGCAGGTTGCGGCAAAGGCGCCATTGTCACGGGCGCCAGTCGCGGCCCCGGACGCGCCTTCGCGCCGCGCCTCGGAAGCGAGGATGCCCGCGTGCTGATCACCGGTCGAACCGCCGAGGATCTCGAGATCCGTAGCCGGGTTGGAATGCGCGCTCATGGGCTCACCTCCGGAGTATCCCTCGGCCGCGTCGCAGCAAGGTGGAAGGTCTCGGCCAACCAAATCCCACCGGGACCGAGATTCTGCTCCCGTCGCGCCCCTCCCTACGATCGCCGATAGGAGCACGTTCACAATGAGTCCGATGACCGTGACCGACCACAATGACCAAGACCCCAGCATCCCGACGTGCGGCTATTGCCGGCACCAGAACACGCACATCGCACCGACCATCCCGCGCTTGGGCGGAGGCAAATACTGCTCGAACTGTCCGGAATGTCAGACAGAGCTAGATCAGATGCTCGCGCCGACGGCGTCCACAGCGCCGCGACCGCTAGGGGTCGGCGGCGACTAGTCCCCCGCTCACAGCACGGGGCGAAGCGCGTGACAGCAGGCGCTGAATACCAGCCACACGACTGAGTTGGCTACGCCGGCACCGGTGTGACAGATCGGTTTGCGGTCGGCTTCCCAGGACCCACGAGGCGGCGCCTGCTACGCACACCGATTGCCAACGATTCGATGACCCCAGAACGCGCCGTCAGTTGACGGAGGCCCGACCTCGCTGTTCGAGACGCACCGCGGATCGCGTCCGCACTCCTGCTCTGGGCTCGGAGGGCATGAAGGTGGCGCTCGCTTAGCCCGTGCGAGGAGTAGCCGCGGCCGTCGTTGACCTCGTGCGCGCTATGGCGCGGTGCACGAGCGTCCGATCGGGGACCTACCGCCGCCGCTAAGCGATGGGCACGCGGAAGCTGGCTCGGGTGAACGCGTTGGGAAACACCGCCGCGCGGAGCTGGGTGTCAGTCCCAGATTTCGTTTCGGTCGAGCTCGGTGTTGATGAGGCGCGCCATCTCGGCTGGCGTCGGGCGGGTTGCGGCGCGGAGGTGAACTTCTACACGCACCGCAGGGAATTCTTCGCGCAGCGCCGCGAGTTCGACCATCACCATGACGCCGTGGGTGTCGTCGACTGGCCGGCCGTTGATGTGCAGGTGCAGGCCGCCACCGCGGCTGACTTCTAGATCGATGTTCGGGTTGTACGCCGCGCCATCCGGAGAAGTCTCCTGGATCGCCGCCCGAAGGGAATCTGGGATGTCGCCGGGACGCGCGGACGACACGCTCGCACGCCGCCGACGCTGACCCCACCCGACCTGGTCTCGAACAGCGCACCGGCAACGCTCGGGCAGCGGCTCGGCACCGCGGTACCGGACACCCACCTGTTCGCGATCGAGACGGGAAGCGATGGGGCCGGCGAGTCGGTGATGATTGGCGATGTCATCCCCTACGACGCGCTCGCGCTCGACACCATGTATCCCGACGGGGAGCGCGACTATCTGCGCGCCGTCACACAAGCGCTCAGCACCGAAGCGGCTCAAGGCAAGGCGCTGGGGATCAACAACATGGGGAGCCTCCAGCCAGGCAGCCCGTACGTCGGCTGGCAGCAAGGCCCCGGGAACATCTCCCACAACGGCCAATACCTGTTCCGGGTCATGGCCTACTACAACAAGACCCATGACTCGGCCCTGCTGAACTATGCCTACCCGCAGATGCTCGCGCTTTTCAATGCCGAGCAGACGCGCTACGGCCTCTCGAGCACCAGCCTGCTTCCAACCGGCAACGGGATGACCTTCGACCTCCTGCCGGTCAACGGCAGCGGCGTGTTCCCGGTCACGATCTGGCTTCTCGATATCGACTCGATGGTCGCCGCGACCAAGGCCGACCAAGCCCTCGGGCAGAACGGGGAGCTCGCGACTTCGGCGCTTCTCGACTCGCTGCAAAGCAACTTCACTGCTACCAAGGCGGCGTTCGAGCAGTCGCTCTGGAACCCCTCATACGACCACTACAACTTCGACACCGGCACCAAGTCAGTCTATGACCAGGGCGTCTTCTCAGACACCGTGTTCGAAAACCACCAGGCGACCGCGGCGGGCCTGGCGCCGATCATGGACCCGGCTCACCTGCAGACCCAGCTCCAGACCGAATACAACGACCTGTTCGCACCTTTCACCGACCCCGCCACCGGCCGGCACATCGGAGCGATCAACTTGGTCTCGAACACGACCGCCACGACGCCAAACGGCGGCGTGTTCGGCGGCCTCAAACCCGTGTTCTTCGCCAGCGACGCCTCGGCACGAGACATCTGGGTCGGAACGAACTATCCGCTCGCCGCCGAGATGATCGAGGTGGGTCAAGCCACCCACAACCGCGCGTTGGAAGCGGAAGGTCGAACCATCGCGGCCGCTGTCGCCACCGAGACCAACACCACGGGCTACTCCTTCCAGGTCCCCGAATCACAAGGCATCCTTGACGACGATCCCTCCCAGAACAGCAACCCGGATCCGCCTCCGGTCGACCCAAGCACAACCGTCCTGATGCCCCAGCAGCACCACAACCTCTCCTACGGGCGCGCGCGTTGGACATCTGGGACGCACTGACTGCCGAGGATCCTTCCGCGGGAAACGACCGTGGTGAGGACGCTCGCAAGCATGGACGCCTGGCGTGGTAAGCGCAGCGCCCGCCCGAGAGTGAGCGTCCTTCGGGTCCAAACCTGATCGCGGACTTCACGATCGCTGTCGCCATGGCTCCGCGCCCGCCTGGAGGATCGAGCGCAGCTCGTCGAGGTACGCGCGCTCGATTGCGACCACCCGCTCGCGGTGCGATCTCGGCAGCGAACGCACCAGCCCGCGAAACCCCGAAGGTGAGAGCGTATGCACCTGCCTGCTCACGGCACTCAAGCTGCCAGCGAACGCGGGCGACCGTGAATTGACTTAGCCGCCGTATGGGGTCGCCGGCCGTGAGCTGGGCACGGAAGTCGTCTACGAAGCGGGTCAACAGCTGTTCCATCGCAACGTATAAGAGCTCCTGCTTGGAGGAGAAGTGCCAGTACAGAGCCGGGGTGGAGACGCCGGTCTGCTGGGCGATCGACTTCACGCTCGTCCCGTCATATCCACGCTCGAGGAACAGCGCCGTCGCGGCGTCAAGGATCCGCTCGCGGCTTCCCGCAATGGCATCCCGTTGTCGCTCACGGACAATTGGCGGAGGCAAGCTCTGCTCGGCGGGCGAGTGTGCCAGCCTCATCCACCGCCAGCGCCTCGTCGGCACCGGTGAGAATCACACCATAGACGCTGTGCGCCTGTCCGCGGCTGACCCAGCCCTCGAGGACGTCGTGCCGGACCGCGTCGGGGTCGCGCTCGATCGGATCTCCGAAGCCGGCACCCGACGCGTCAATGCCGATCAGCTTCTCCCTCGGCTGAAGTACGACTTGGCCCGCCGCCGGCAGCGGCGACCGCGTCCCATCGGCCGAGATAAGCACGACCTCGCAGCCACGGCCCGGATGGCCGCCATGGACGCCCTGGGCTGGTCGCTCATGCCCGTCTCCGGCATAGATCACCGTCATCGGATCGCGCTTCGTCGTGAACACCAGCTCGGCGCAGCTGGCCCCTCGGTGTCGGCCGGGCCCGCCGCTGTCCTGGACGAGGCGAAGGCTTTCGACGTGGATCGGATACTTCTGCTCGTCGATCTCGACCGAATCGCGGTACAACAGCCCCTGGCACACCGGAAGGGTCCACGTCAGCCACCCATCGCAGGTAGGCGTGCCGGGTCCGCCGTTGTTGCCGATGATCAGCTGGTTGACGTACGGGCCCCCGGTTCGCCAATCCTGGCCCGAGATGACGGCGTAGCCGAGAGCCATCCCGCTGCCGCCCTCGGCGACGCCGTGTTCCGCGCCGGCGCCCTCGAACGCTGCCTGCGTGATGTTGACGAGGCGGTCCGCGACATTGGTGGTAGCCAGCGAGCAGGATGTGGGATGCAGCGGGACGCCAACCACGCAATTCTCCCTCAGGTGCACCGCTATCCGGCGGAAGCTCCCGGCGTTGTGCGGCACCTCGGGATCGAGGTTGTTAAAGACGCCGCCGATCGCGCTGTTGATCGAGGTTGCCCTAGTCAGGTTGAGTCCCGCCGGAACGCAGTCCGGGTTGTCACGCAAATCGATCTCCACCCTCTGCTGTTCGGCGTCAACGGTTACCTTCACGTTGAGCGCAATCGCGGGAACCCCCGCCAGACTGTCGTGCTGACCGATTCGCTCGAAAGTGCCTGACGGCAGTTCAGAGATCGCATGGGCCATCCGTCGCTCGGAGTAGTCGAACCACTCCCGAATAAAACGGCGGATCAGATCCACGCCATATTTCGCGACCACTTCTTTCAGGCGACGCTCGCCGGTCCGCGCGGAGCCCAGGGTGGCAAGGTAATCGCCGTACCATTGATCGGGAACGCGGATGCGGCGCCGGCACATCCGGATGATGTCCTCGATATCGCGGTAGTCACGCTGAACAAGCACGCACGGGAAGCTCAGCGCACCCTCCTCGTAGATGTCCTTCGCGAATGGCATGTACTGCGTCGGCTGGCTGTTGCCGAGGTCGGCCTGGTGGGCCTTGGCTACCGCGGTGAACAGGTGCTCACCGTCGACGAAGACCGGAACGAGGATTGTGTGGTCAGCATGGTGGCTGCTGCCGGTATACGGATCGTTGTCCAGAAATGCATCCCCTTCTCTGAGGTCGGGATGCAAGCGACGCATCTGGGCCGTCTGAAGATGCGAGCCGAAAACGTGCACGGGTAGTCCTTCCGCGGACGCGAGGAGCTCGTCGTCCGCCGTCACGATTGAGCACGAGAAATCGCGGGCGACGTTGATCACGGCGGAGCGTCCAGCCCGCAGCAGTGTCGTTGTCATCTCTCGGACGATCGCGTCGAGTCGGTTCGCGATCACTGCCATCAGCGCCGGGTCGAGGCCCTCTGCCGCATGCCGGGCCGCTTCAGCTGTGCTTTTGGTCGTCATCCTCAGACCTCGAGGTAGTAATTGTTGAGCTTTGTCACCCGAACCCTCGCCCCAGGAGGCACAACGAGGGTACTCGTTGGTTCGTCGATGATCGCGGGACCGTCAGTTCTCCATCCGGGCGGCAGCGACGCCCCGGTGAACCTCGGAGTCTCGACCGACTCCCCGCCGAAAAACGCGAGCCGGACTGTGCGCGGCGCCGGGTTCGGGTCGGTCTGGAAGTCCGCCGGAATGTTGAGTATCGCCTCGACCGCGGTCTTGCCGATCGGAGCATGAAGGCGCGCTTTCCACGTCAGGCATTCGACGCGCGCCCCCGGTTCGGCGACCGCGAATACGCGTTCGTGCACGCGATCGAACGCCGTGCTGAGAGCCTCGAGCTCGCCGGCGCCGTTGAATCGTGCCGTCTCAAGGGGAACCTCGAGCTGCCACACCTGATAGGCGTATCGGGCATCGACGAAATAGTCCACATAGGTCTCGGTCACGCCCCGCTGGCGCAGGCGCCCGGCAAACGCTGCGGCGCGCTGGTCCAGCCGTTGCAGCGCCGCGTTGACCGCTTCGGTATCGAAGGCATGCGTATTGGCAAACCGGCTGACGGTGAATTCGGCGATCACGTCGGAGAACTCGGCTCCGGTTGCGCTCAGCGCCCCGGCCGTGCGTGGAACGAGCGCATCGCGACAACCTAGCTCGCGGACGATGGGGACGATCCCTATCCCCGCAGCGCCACCCCCAGCCACCATCAAAGCCTCACGCGGATCGATCCCCTCGGTGACCGTGATGTCCTGGATGGCACGAACCATGTGCTCGTTGGCGATAGTGAGAACCGCCTCCGACGCCGCATCGGCGGACAGACCCAGCCGGTCCCCGAGCGCGGCCAGCACCCGTCCGGCTGCGGCGTCATCGAGACGCATGCGGCCGCCCAGGAAGCCGTCGGGATTGATGTAGCCAAGAACCACCGCCGCGTCCGTGACGGTCGGGAGGTCGCCACCTCGGCCGTAGCACGCGGGTCCCGGCTCGGCTCCGGCACTCTGCGGCCCGACGCGCAAGAGCCCGCCGGGATCGACCCACGCGATCGAGCCCCCACCGGAGCCGATCGAGCGGATGTCCACGCTCGAGGTCCCGGTGAGGTGTCCGGTGAACTGCGGCCCAAGCCAGGTCTCACGCGTGTAGCTGATCCCGCCGTTACGGATAAGAGAGACGTCGAAGCTCGTCCCGCCGGTGTCGCACACGATCACGTCCCGCGAGCCCTGCTCGGAATGCGCATAGGTCTGGCCAGCCACCGGCGCCATCGACGGGCCCGAACGAACGGTATCCACCGGACGCGCAGCCACGTCATCGAGGTGCATCACGCCACCTAGGGACGTGGCTACCATCAATTCGCCGCCTAGCCCGGCATCCCTGAGCCCCTCGGCCACATTCGCCAGATGGCTGGCCATGAGCGGCTTGAGCGACGCGTCGATCGCGGCAGATGAGGCGCGGTGGTACTCCCGGACAACCGGGTTGACCTCGTGAGAGAGCGTGTACGGCATTCCGGGGAGCACCTCCTCGATCAGCTCTCCCACGCGTCGCTCGTGCTCGCCATTCGCCACCGACCAGAGCAGGCAGACCGCTACCGCCTCTACCCCTTTGTCGGGTAGTCCCCCGAGCACAGAGCGTGTCCGGCTCTCGTCGAGCTCCACGACCACCTGCCCCTCTGAGTCGATCCGCTCGCGGAGCTCGAAGGTGAGCCGCCGCGGAATGTACGGCTCCGGGTACGGAACTCGAAGGTCGAAGCCGTGGAGTTTCCCGCCTCCACGTAGGACGAGGATGTCAGGAAAACCCTCCGTCACAAGCAGCGCGGTGCGAGCCGTGGTGCCCTCGAGGATCGCATTGGTCGAGCGCGTCGTCGAGTAAATGAAGACCGACGTGTCCGCCAGCACCGCCTCCACGGAGCGACCTAGCTCGGAGGCAGCGACCTCAAGCGCTCCGCGAACTCCCTCGAACGGACGGCTCGGCGTCGAGGGCGATTTCGCAATCGTCAGGGCTCCGGCCTCGTTGGCGACGACCAGGTCGGTGAACGTGCCGCCCGTATCGACGGCGATCCGGTACACAATAGTCTCCTCATCCTCGATTTACGAGCGTTCGTTAACGATCAAGATAGGACCTGCGTGCGTCGCTGTCAACCCGCCTTAGCGAACGTTCGGTCGTATCGCGGCGACCTGCTCTTGCGACGAGGCATGCCCTCTCGCCCCCAGCCGCCGGACACGGCCGACTACGCGCTGGGCCGACTCAAGCCACGAGTAGCCGGTGCGCCGCGGCCCAGGTGAGATCCGCGACCTGATCCGGCGTCATCGCCCCGCCGGGCCGGTACCAGACGGAAACCCGGTCACAGGCCGAGATGACTGCAAAAGCGTCGACGGTGGCCCGGTTGCTGGAACGCGTGCCGGACACGAAACGGGTCAAGTCCCGCACAACTTCAAAGTAGTCTCGTTGAGCGCCAACGAACGCGCCGTGCTCAGCCGGGGGCATGTACCTGGCGAGCGCTTCACGCTGCATCAGCAGGTCGTTCGCAGTCACCAACCGCTGTTGCTCCAGCTGGAACAAAGTGTGGCGGCGCACAATTCGCTCGAGCCACAGATCAGGCTCTTCGGCAACGAGCGGAGTCAACACCGCCGAGAAGAAATCTCCAAGCGCTAACCACATCGCCTCTGTGACGATCTGCTCCTTCGAGGAGAAGTGGTTGTAGAGCGCCGGAGGCTTGATGCCGGCGGACTTGGCCAAGTCTCGCATCGTACACGCCTCGAACCCGAGCTTCGCGAACAGAGATACAGACGCGCGCAGCACAGTGTCTCGCGTGTTTCGGGATGCCTCGTTACGAAGCGCGCGGTGCTTCTCGACGATCGCCAGGATCCGGGCCCGCCGCTCCAGCACCCGCTGCTGGAGGGATCGCGGGACCTCGCGTAGTGCTGTGCGTGGGGGCGCAGACGCCATCTCAGACAGACGATACTCGCCTGACCGGCGGCTCGCGAACGAATGATCGTTATCGCACAACACGTCTCGGGTAGTGCGGCCGCGCCTCGAGGACCGAGCCGACGCGCCCACGGACTCTCTCGCGCCACCCTCGCGAAGTAGTCGAGGGCCGCCGGATTGGCGGGAGGTTCGCGGCTCGCGGCCTGCTCGACCGGCTGCCCCATCAGGATCTTCTTGACCGGAACCTCCATGAGCTTTCCGGACAGCGTCCAGGGCACCTCGTCGATCTGGCGGATCTCGTCCGGAACGTGGCGAGGCGAGCAGTCCTCACGAACTCGGCGGCAGATCTGCGTAACAAGCTCGTCGTTCAGCGAAATGCCCGCGCGGAGGACAACGAACAGCGGCATCGAACCGTCCGTCGCTTCCTTCGGGAGGTCGACGGCAAGCGCGTCCACCACCTCCGGACTGGCAAGAACCGATCGGTAGATCTCACTCGTGCCCATTCGCACGCGGCCACGGTTGATCGTCGAGTCCGAACGACCGTAGATGATTGCCGTCCCTCGGGAGGCGACCTCGATCCAGTCGCCGTGGCGCCAAAACGCCGGGGTAATGCCGGAAGTACGTATCCCGCAGCCGCGAGCCGTCCTCGTCATCCCAGACGTCAGTGGCTGGTCGGCTTCGCTCCGATCGCGCCGGCCGAGCTGCGCGCGTTCATCCCGGGGCGCGTATCGCCCGCCGACCTCATGGACGACGAGGTCGCCGAGCTCGGCCAGGCGGCTGGTTCTCGCGCGCAAACGTCTCCAGGTTGAAGTCGTGCGCCAAGCATCAGCCCGCGGTCGGGCAGGATCCGCGAGCTGTATCCGGTCAGCGGGTCGATTCGCACCTCGACCTCATGACGCGGCCAGCCCGGGACGGCGCTCGGGGGGCGACTCGCGCGCGACGTCCTTCGTGCTCGGACGTCGCACCGCTGAGGTGCGATCACCGGCCACAGCCACACTCGGTGCCAGCGATGAGGTTCGCTGCCGCGCGATGCGGCAACCGCGACTGTCCGCCGATGGCCTCTGTCGCGGTGTCCAAGAGAAGGAGGTCGTGGCATGAAACTGCGCCTTCGCTGGCAGCGACCCGAGTCGGACGGAAAGTGCGAACTTCGGCGCCGGAGTCCGGCTCGAGCATCGTGGCCACCAAGACGTGGCGTTCCAGCTCCATCGACTGGATTTTGCATGGGACTGGTGTCGTCGCGCGCTGGCTGCGGCAGCGACGGCCTGCGCCACGCGCCCACGCGGCTCTCAGTCCGCCAGCGCCGCTCGGACCTGCTCAGCAGTCGCCGCGAGCTCCTCCTCGGCCGCGGGACGAGCGTTGCGGAAATCGATGTCGTGCAGCCATCGATCGGGACCAGGTGGACGTGCGCGTGAGGAACCTCCAAGCCAACGACCACCATGCCCACGCGAGCCGCTCCCGTGACGCGCGGAATCGCGTGCTGGCGCTGTTCTTGGATGCGACGTTCATCTCGGTCCGTCCGAGTGGTCCCAAGGAGGGCGTGCTGGTCGCCTGGGGCTTCACCGATCAAGGCAAGCGGATCCTGCTGGCGGTCACGATGGGGATGCGCGAGTCCTACGAGGACTGGCAGGCGCTCGGACGCGACCTGATCGCCCGCGGCCTCGGAGCCCCGATGCTGATCGTCGCCGCCGGCGCGCCCGGCCTGGTCAAGGCGATCGAGCAGTGCTGGCCCGCGTCAGATCGTCAACGCTGCTGTGTGCACCGCGCGCGCGACCTCTACGCCAAGCTGCCCGCACGCGAGCGCGAACGGGTCAAGCACGCGTACTGGCAGGCGCTCGACGACGCCATCAGCGCCAGCGACGCCAAGCGCAGGCTCCAGGCGCTGGTCGACGAGCTCGACAACGGCGGCTTCACCTCCGCGGCCAAGTGCCTCGCCGACGACCTCCAAGCGCTCGTCGTCGACGTCCGATACCCGCCTCGACACCGCCGGCGATGGCGGTCGACGACCTGCTCGAGCGATCCCTCCGTGAAGTCAAACGCCGGACGAAAGTGATGGGCCGATTCCCTGGCGAGGAGAGCGGCCTCATATTGCTCTGGGCCGTCCTCGACCTCCTGATCACACACCGGACCAACGGCATCCACTTCAACCAACTCGATCGCCAACGCCTCAAGCGGCGGCGCTACGAAGACAGCGACGAGACGATCCCCGAGGAGGAGACAGCCGCATAAAACCGATCATCACCGGGAACCTAGACCGCGGCGAATTTACAGCAGCAAATAGACGCCCGCCGACGCCGAGCTCGCTGGCCGGTGCGGACGAGAACCAGCACCCGGTCGCGGTGAAGCGAGACGGCTGCTTCGCCAGGGATAGGCGGGACCCGGCAGGGGCTTCTGTAGGCCGAGGGTGGGGCCGCGCCGCTGCTGGCTGTGCCGTCGGAGATGCTCAAGCCCCCTTCAGATGCGGGGGCCGAGCGCTCCGCAGTTGCGAGATCCGCGCGCTCGGCGGGAATGGTGCCCCCGGTATTCGCCACGAATCGATCGGGATCTCGCCCATCGGTGACCGCGGGATCGATCGATGCAGGTAGAACCTCTTGGTAGCCCGAGCCCCCGGCCCCCTGGGCGGGCCGGTGCGTCATATGCGCTGCGGCGAGCGCCTCGACCTCGCTTCGGCGCATCGCAAGTTGTAGGGCATCGCGCGCCTCGGAAAGCTGGCGTTTGGGTGCTGGTGGCGCATACTCGTCTCGTTCGCGTTCCCGCTCGGGCGGCTCGGCTATTAGGTGGATGCTGGTATGGCCGCGCGCGCGTGAAAGGGCGGTGTAGGCCCACTCCCGGGTGAACTCCTCCGGGCGGCCGATCACCCCCGCCCATTGGAAGGTGCCGCCCTGTGCCCCGTGGGCGCTCGACGCTCCCGCCGCGGCAGGCGCGGCAGGCGCGGCCGCTGAACGGCACCGTGGCGATCGTCGCGCCACGCCGCTCGAGCTCGGCCCATACGTCCTCGCGCGCGAGCAGCTCGTATCGACCCGGGCGGAGTCGCGCCTCGTGGATCCGGGACGCCTCCCGGCCGGAGGGCGTGCGACAGGGTGCGCCCGGGGCCGCCGCGCATTTCGGGCACGGCTGCGCTCGCCACCCGCGCGCGACGTGGAGTGCGGACGGTTTCGCGGTTGTTCGACGGCCCCACGGGAGCCTGCATCGCGCACCCGGCGCCGCCCGACACGTCGGGCAGCACTCATCGAGCCACAGAGCGCGATCGCTCACCGCGACCCCCTCGCCGAGCAGAACGCCCTGGCCGATGACGTGATGCTGTTTGGCTCAGCCGGCATCGGGTGGGCCCAGCGGTCCGCCGGCGATCAGCCGGGTCAGCCCAAGGTCAGCCCTGGAGATGCGCCTCCGATGCGGCGTCGCTGGTTTCCGTCCACATTCCGTCCACCAGTTTCATCTCGGCCGGATTTCGGCCGCCGCGGCCGTTCATTCAGGGTTCCGGCGATTTGCAGGCATTTCGTGCCCGCCGGTGAGCGTCTGTGAACGCTCGAAACACCCTCGTCCTTCCATGGTAAGGAAGGGGTCGTCGGTTCGAGTCCGTCTTTCAAGGCAACATCGGTGACGGGACAGCCTCCCGGTTCGTCACACCACCGCTTCGAAGCGGTCATCTCCTCGTCGACCCTCGATCACCACGCGCCGGTCCGCTGTGGTCCAAACGACGGTCCCCACGATCTGGGGCTGCCCCGCGAACGAACCGAACCGATCCCACACTGGCGCCTCGAGCGCGTAGCAAAGCTCGTCCCGACCACTCCACCGCTCCACGACGACAAGCTCGTCGCCGTCCACCCGATGGAGCACGATCTCGCCGATGCGACCACCCCGGCCAGCGCGGCCGCTGAATGGAACCGACGCCATCGTCGCGCCTCGCGCCTCGAGCTCTTGCCAGACCGACTCGCCCGACACCAGCTCGCCCCGTCCGAGTCGTAGCCGCGCCTGATGTGTGTGCGACGCCCTGCGTCCGGAGGGCGTCCAGCAGGGCTCTCCCGGGACGGCCTTGCACGTCGGGCACCCCCGCGCTCGCCAACCCCGCGCGACGTGTAGGGGCGTCGCCTCCCGAGACTTGCGGAGCCACGACCTGCGGCACCGCGCGCCCGGCATCACCCGGCACGTCGGGCACCATTCGTCGAGCCACAGAGCCCGGTCACTCATGGGCTTCGCCACATCCGAGCGAAGTACGCGGGACAGCTGCTGCGTCCCGCGCGGGGCAACTGGGAACCTCGTCGGACCAAATGATCCGAACCGGCTTTCGAACCCGGGTCGGGTCGCGGGATCTTGACCCTGGGCTTGACCTGACCGCGACGCGGTGAGAATCAAAGTTACCCTGAACGAGCGAAAAAATCCCGCCTGCAGG
>CAVZQD010000021.1:0-5603 GCA_963777335.1 uncultured Solirubrobacterales bacterium | reverse complement strand
CGAGTGATCACCGAATCCTCCTCAGAGTTGATCACGGAAATTCCCCACCCCTGAGCGGCTAGGAGCCGCGGCTTCTCGCGGAGCCGAGCCCCGGAGGGGCGAGGCGGAGAGAGATGCCGCGGGCGCGGTCTGTCTGGGGCCCCCTCCAGCTTTGCGGTTGTTCTAGGGCCGCTAGCTGAAGGGAGCCGTTGGGGATGCTGACTGAGGAGGACGACGTGGAGATTCACGCGCTCGCGCGCAGGGGCTGGTCGAAGTCGGGGATCGCCCGTCACACCGGTCGGGATCGCAAGACGGTCGCCAAGTACCTGGCCGGGCGGGGGCCGTCGCGGGAGCGGGCGCCGAGCTGCCTTGAGCCGTTCCGCGCATATTTGGAGGCGCGGTTCGCGGATGACGCGCACGTGTTCGCGACGGTGCTGTTCGAGGAGCTGGTTGCGCTCGGGTTCGACCGTTCGTATTCGACGCTGGTGCGGGAGCTGCGTCGGCTCGGGTTGCGGCCGGAGTGTCAGTGCTGCCAGGCCGGGAGCGTGAAGGTGACCGTTGGGCTTGAGCATCCACCGGGCGATGAGCTGCAGCTCGACTGGCTTGAGTTGTCAGAGACGCGGTGGGGGGAGACCGCGTACCTGCTGGCGGGTGCGCTGTCGCACTCGAGCAAGCTGCGGGGCGTGTTCTGTGACGGGCAGACGTTCGCGCATCTGATCGAGGCGCTCGACGGCGTGCTGCGCCGGGTCGGCGGAACGCCGCGGTCGTGGCGGACCGACCGGATGGCCACGATCGTCTACCCCGGCTCAGACCGGCTGCGACCGGAAGCGGCGGCGGCCGCCAAGCACTATGGGGTGACGATCTCGGTGTGCCCGGCGAACCGGCCGCAGCGCAAGGGAGTGATCGAGCGCGGGATCCAGTACCTGACCCAGTCGTGGTGGCGCTCCGCCCCGGTCCGCACGCCCGCGGAGGCGCAGGCCGACTTGGACCGCTGGTGCGTCGCGGTCGCTGACCGTCGGCGCCGTGGCGATCTCACGGTCGGTGAGCTGGCTGCTACCGAGCCGCTGCTCGCGTTGCCGCAGCTGCCGTTCCCCGCCGAGCATCAGGTCGAGCGTGTCGTCGCCCGCAGCGCGCTCGTGGCGTTCGAGGGCAACCACTACAGCGTCGCACCCGGCCACGCCGAGCAGACCGTTACCGTCCGCGCGCGGCTCGGAGAGATGCACCTGGAGATCTACTCGCCCGCCGGCCGGCGGATCGCCAGGCACCGTCGCGCGCTCGCCGGCGCCGGGCAGATCATCCGCACCCCCGAGCACGCGCGGCTGCTCGAACAGGCCGTCCTGAACGCGTTCACGACCACGAAAGCGTGCCCGCGCAAACCGAACCGGCCACCTGGGGAACGGGCGCTCGCCGAGGCCGCCACGCTGCGGGGCCAGCCCGGAGGCGTGGTGGTCGATCTCGATCAGTACGCGCGGATCGCGAAGGTCGCCGGCCAATGAACAAGCACACCACCTACCAGCAGCTGCGATCGCACCTCGCCTACCTCAAGCTCGCGGCGATCGCCGAGCAGCTCCCCGCCGCCCTGGAGCGAGCCGAGAAGGACAAGGCTGGCTACACGCAGTTCCTGCACGACCTGCTCGACGTCGAAGTCCAAGCAACCGAGGAGCGCCGACTCGCCGGCCGGATGCGGTTCGCCGGCTTTCCATCGATCAAGACCTTGGAGGAGTTCGACTTCACCGCCCAACCCAGCATCGATCGCAAGCTCGTCGACGAGCTCGCCACTTTGCGGTTCATCGAGGAGAAGGCCAACGTGCTCCTGATCGGGCCACCCGGCGTTGGCAAGACGATGCTCGCGATCGCCCTAGGCCTGAAAGCCGTGCACGCCGGCTATCGCGTGCACTACACGACCGCCGCCGACCTCGTCGCCCGCACCTCCAAGGCGGCGAACGAGGGACGCTGGGAGAACACGATGCGATTCTGGGCCGGCCCCCAGGTCCTGATCGTCGACGAGCTCGGCTACCTCCCGATGGCCGGCGAGGCCGGCAGCCACCTGTTCCAGGTCATCACCCGCCGCTACCTCCACGGCAGCGTGATCCTGACCACCAACCGCGGGATCGCCGAATGGGGCGCGATCTTCGAAGACACCACCGTCGCCGTCGCGATCCTCGACCGGCTCCTGCACTACGCCACCGTGCTGATCACCAAGGGAACGTAGGCGCATATCGCTTGACGGTCTGTTGTCCGGGTCGGGTGCGGGTGCGGGCGGGTCGTCGTCGGGCGGGTCGTCGGGCAGCGGGATCTTGAGGTGGATCTCGACGCGCCAGCCGGTGACGCGGACTTTCTCGACGACGAGGCGAAGTAGCCGTCGGCGGCCTTCGGTGTCGAGGTCGTCGAGTGAGGCGGCGACGGTTTCGGCGAACCCGGCGAGCCGTCGGCGTAGCCGGTTCTCGGTCGCGAGTTCGGCGCTGCGGCGTGTGAGGGTGTTCTTCTCTTGGGCGAGCTGGTCGCGGCGGGCGGTGATGGCGGCGGTGCGGCTGGTGAGCTCGTCGAGTTCGAGCAGCCCGGCCTGGTAGGCGTCGATCAGCCGGGCGCGTTCGCGCTCGTTGCTCTGGAGCGCGTTGTCGAGTCGTTTGAGCTGGGCGGCGACGAGTTCGTTCTCGTCGGCTGGCGCGCCGGCGATCACAGCGTGCTCGGCGGCGATCAGCTGGCGGGGGTCGAGCAGCGCTTGGCGGACCTGCGCGAAGACGTATTCGTCGAGCTCGTCGGCGCGGATGTTGCGCTCCGGGCAGCGGCCCTTGCCTGCGCTGGTGCGCAAGGGATCGTGGCCGCGACAGTAGTAGTAACGGTGCCAGGTGCCGTTGCGGCCGCGCATGCGGTGACAGTTGCAGCCGAGGTGACAGTGACCGCACTCGATCAGCCCGCGCAACAGCCACACACCCCACTCCGCGCCGCGCGGGTTCCACTTCGAGTTGTCTCGGCTGACCTGCTTGACACGAGCGAAGGTGTCAGGGCCGACGATCGCGGGGACCGGGATCGGGATCCACTCCTCGCGCGGGCGCTCGCGGCTGCGGGTCTTGCGGTTGCGCGCGCCGCGCGGGCCGGCGCCGTCGTAGTGCTCTCGCCGGTTGTAGTAGACGGTTCCGATGTACGCCTCGTTGTTCAGCAGGCGGGTGATCGTAGAGGTGCCCCAGATCGGCTTGCCCGTCGGGGAGGGGATCCCGCGGTCGAGCAGATCGAACGCGATCTGCCGGATCGATCGTCCCTTCTCCACGTAGGCGTCGAAGATCAAGCGCACGATCTCGGCCTCCGGCTCGAAGATCTCGATCCGCGCGGGGCCGCCGCCGGTCGGGATCACGCGGCGGTGGGCGTATGACATCTTCCAGAACGGGATCTCTCCGTGGCGGGCTCGGTAGAGCTTGCCGCGCCGGTAGCGCTCAGCGATCTTCGCCCGCTCATACTCGGCGATCACGCCCTGCATCTGCACCAGCAGGGTCGCCTGCGGGTCCTCGCCGTGCGCCGGCCCCTCGAGGAACCGGACGCTCACGTCGAACCGCGCAAGCTCCTCGATGATCAGCACCTGGTAGGCGTAGACGCGCGCGAGCCGGTCGGCGGCCAGACAGAGAACCGCGTCGAACACGCCGGCCTCGGCCGCGTCCCGCAGACGGTCCAGCGCCGGGCGATCAAGTCGCGCGCCGGAGTAGCCGTCGTCGATGAATTCCTCGATCACCTCGAGCCCGTCGACCTCAGCCGCGGCTCGGAGCGCCTCGAGTTGCGAGCTGACCGTGCCGCGCTCTTGCTGGCGCTCGGTCGACACGCGCGCGTAGAGCGCGATCTTCACTGTCCCACCACCTGAAGGCGGCGCTGACTGTCAGTGTCACGACCGAGCAGGAACGCGTATGTGTCACACAGATACGCCGAGCGCGGATCCTCCGCGCCCGACCATGGCGGCCGCGGCGCACCGAGCACCGAGCCCAGGTAGGCGGGCTCGGCCGCAGGCCACGCGATCAACCCCGCCAGACCACGACGCTCGAACCGGCGGCCCGACAGCAGCTCGCCGAGATCGCCGCCGGTGAGCACGAGCTCGCGCAGCTGCTCGTAGTCCGCCTGCGCGGGCTCGGCGATCGGCCAGAACCGCCCGCTCACCCCCGACCCCCGAGCGCCTTCTCGACCGTGCGCCGGTGAACCCTCACCCCCAACGCCGCTTCCAGGTCCGAGGCGAGCTCCGCTCCCGACGCGCCCGGCCGCTCCCGGTGGCGTGTCTGCAGAAACGCGAGCACCTCGGGCGAGAGCTTCACCGGGCCGCGTCGCCCCGGCCGCTCGTCGAGCAACCCGACCATCCCAGAGTGTTCGAACGCCGCCTGAACGAGGTAGAACGACGCGCGCGAGTACCCGTGCCTGTCGGCCGCGGCGGTCGCGCTCTGCCCGTCGACGGCGTGCGCGCGCAGCATCTCGTACTTCACCTGCACCTTGTCGAAGGACGCGAAGAACTGCGGGTGCGAGCGAAACGGCTCGCCCACGACCGCGTCCGGCGCCGGGTGCAACAGCCCAGCCTGCTGCAGAGCCCGATAGCGCCCCGAGGCCGCCATCACGCCTCACTCGCCTTTCGCCGGCTGCCGTCCAGCCATGATTGCCGCTCGCGCTAGTTTGTCGCTTCTGTTCATCGATAATCGCCGCCGCCAGCGTACCAATGGTCGAGGACAGAAGAATCAGCGGCGCATATCGCTGGACTGTGCGGCTTTCTTCGCTAGGCACTTTGGGCGCCCTCGCCACCCGCGCTCACTCGCCGCGACCGCCTGCGATGCCCCGGCCTGCGGTAGATCTCGGCGTCCTCGACGGTCAGCTCCCGCGCGAGGACGCTGCGGTAGTTCAGGGTTGCGTTCCCTTGGTGCTCGCTCAAAGGCGACAGCTACCGCATGCGCAACCACCGCGCCCGACTCGCCCAACTCCGTGCCGGGCTCAACGCCGACCGAAGGTCCAACTGAGGTTAGGCTCCAGCCGCATGGGCGCCTGGGGAACCGGCCTCTTCGACGACGACCTGGCCAGCGACATACACAACGTCTGGCATGACGCCATCGCCACCGGCGGCTCCCCAGCCGAAGCGACACGCGCGGTGAGAGACAACTTCGAGCAAGACTGCGCCGACGACTACGACGACGGCCCCGTCTTCTGGCTCGCACTCGCCTCTCTCCAACACGACGCAGCCGCGCTCGAATCCGACGTTGCGCAACCACGCCCTGTCATCCATCGACCAGAACGCGCGAAAGTGGCGGGACGAGGCCGCTCCCGCTGACGCTACCGCGCGCGCCGAAGTGCTCGCCACGCTACGCGCTCAACTCAGCAGCTGACCGCGAGCCCACCCCAAGACCGGGACCGCGCGTCATCGCACCAAGGTGGGGAATTCTCGTGATCACAACCGGGGAAATCCGGTGATCGTTGACATCCTCTTGACGACGACGATTACCTGGCCATCGTCCTTGCTCGGATCGACCGCTGGACAGAATCTCCAGCAGTCGG
Source organism: uncultured Solirubrobacterales bacterium (assembly GCA_963777335.1). Classification (GTDB taxonomy): domain Bacteria; phylum Actinomycetota; class Thermoleophilia; order Solirubrobacterales; family Solirubrobacteraceae; genus Palsa-465. The sequence continues at coordinate 113 of CAVZQD010000021.1, read as the reverse complement.
ACCCGATAGCCCGACGATCGCTGGCAGTCTGAAAGCGGTCACGCGCGTACGCAGGCGCACGTCGTTGGATCACGCCTGCAGCGGTAGTCGGCGGCGCCGTGGCCGCTTTGCAC
>CAVZQD010000020.1:0-202608 GCA_963777335.1 uncultured Solirubrobacterales bacterium | reverse complement strand
AAAGGCGGTGCCCTGAGACGTCGCCGGAGGTGCTCGACCCGACGACGACCTGCATGTTGTCGCTGATGCCGTTGGTCCTGAGCCTGGCAACAGGGGCCGCGAGAACCCGGTTTGGGCAGGGTCGCCCGGCAACGTGCCGAGATCGACCGCGCCGCCGCGCGAATTCCCGATTGATTGCGCGCAATGGCCTGCGTCGGTGTCGGCATAGCCGGGGCCGTCAACTCGGTTCGAACCCCAGACCGGTCACATAGGTCGAATCAGGGTGTCCTGGCCGAACGGGCCGACGATCATAGTGCGGGCTTCATCGCCACCGGGGAGGCGATCTGGGCCCGAAGAGCGTTTGTCTGGTCGATAAGGTTGTTGATCTTTATTTCATAGTGGTAGTATATCGGCGGGTTCGAAATTGGAAGACTTCCAGAGTTGTCAATGACAACCTGGACATACTGCAAGGCGTTGGAGATCTCCTGGTCTTCCTCGTCGCGGAGCGCCTGCAACTTGTCTTTGGCCTGGGCGGTGGCGTTGCAGGTCAAGGCTGTCGCGGCAAGCAGCGCAGTCGTCAGAGCGATCGTGGCCGTCTTCCGGTGCGGCGCTCTGCAGTGAGTTTCCGCGGCCCTCGCCGGGCGGCGTTGAACGGTCGTCCGTCGAAGCGCATCCAGACGGCCAGTCCTCCTCGCCAAGCCTGGCAAGGATCGCGCTCACATTGGGGATGTGAACTGGACCTTGGTCGCAGGACCGGCGCGGCCGGGCTTAGACCGGCCCGATTTCCTGATAGGATCCGGCGCATGAAGCTGCTGATTGTCGACGATCATGTCGTCGTGCTGGAAGGCGCTGCCGCCCTGTTGCGGCAAGCGTTCCCGGCGGCGTGCGTATTCCAGGCCCGCGACGCCTCGACCGCGGTCACGCTTGCCGACGACCACCTGACCCCGACGCCGCGCTGCTCGATCGACGACGCCGGGCTAGTATGGCATGAGCGCGCTCGAAAGCCTTGCCAACGCCACCCGGGGCTGCCGGTGCTCGTCTTCTCCTCGCGAATATCCTGTCGATGTGCGCGCGCGCTGGCGCTTGGCGCCCTTGGGGTACGTTCCCAAATCCGCCAACGCCTCGACCCTCGTGGCCGCGGTCACCCTGGTCCTCTCTGGCGAAATCTATGCTCTCGCCCCTCCTGGCCCGCGCATCCAGCGGCGAGGTCGACCGCGGCAGTCGACCGCGCGCCAGCAGGAGGTGCTCAGTCTGATCGGTGCGGCATGGCCAATAAGCAGATCGCGCACCGGCTCGCGCTGTCGGAGAAGACCGTCAAAGCGCACGTCACCGCCATCCTGCGCGCGCTGAATGTGGACACACGTGAGAAGGCGGCGTCTCTGCGGGCTCGTACGACCTCAAGGCCTGCGGACCGAGCGCCGCACGCATCCGAGCGATGGACGCGATAGCCGCTGGCGCAGCCAGGCATTTCGACCAGATCCGGGCCGAGCAGACCCGCGCCCTCTATCGCAATTGCCCATTCGGCGTCATCGCGGCCGCGGGTGTCGCCTTGATGCTCGCGGCCACCTTGATGGCCCCTCGGAACTGACAGCACCCGCGCCATCAATGGAGCGCTCTCGTCGCCGCCTGCGCGCTCTGTCATCTGCTCCTGCGGCTTTCTACCGCCAAAGCAGCCCGTCGCCGACCCAGTGGCGGAAGCGGACTATCCCTTCACCTTGATCGTGTTCGCGGAAGGTCTGGCCTGGGCGCTCGGCACGATGCTGTTTCGGCCGACGCAACGCTCTCCGCGCCTTGGTCTTCCTCTTGGCTTGGTCGGGAATATCCGGCGCCCGATCGTGGTTTTTGGGGCGTTCCTGCGCACCTACCTGTTGTTTACCTATCCCGCCATGATCCCGCACATGGTCTTTCTGCTGCGACACCAATATCCGTTCAGCTCAACCGTCCTGACCCTCTTGGTCGTCTACATCGTGGCGCTTCCGATCATCGTTTATTGGTTCAAGACCCAGATGATCGAGGGACATCGGTTGCGCTTCGAGAACATGGATCTGGCCGAGGACATGCGCCAGGCAAAGGAGCGCGCGGACCAGGCGAACGTCGCCAAATCAAACTTCCTGGCCTCCGCCAGTCACGACCTGCGACAGCCTGTCCATGCGCTGGGCTTGTTCATCGGCGCCCTGAGGGGCCGCGCGATGGATGCGCAAGCGCGCCGCCTGGTTGACCAGATCGATGAATTGGTCGGCGCGATGGACGACCTGTTCACATCGCTGCTCGACGTTTCGAAACTCGACGCGGGAGCGATATCGCCGAGTGTCGAGCCCATATCGGTCGGGCCACTGATCGAGCGCCTGTGCGGCGACTATGCCGGCGAGGCGATCGGCAAGGGGATCAGGCTGCGGCAGGTCAGGTGCGCGCTCACTGTCAGGAGCGATCCGGTTCTCCTCGAACGCATCATCCGCAACCTGATCTCGAACGCCGTCCGCTACACCGATCGCGGCGGCGTCGTGGTCGGCTGTCGCCGACGGGGAACTGGTCTCGACATCGAAATTTGCGACAGCGGATGCGGCGTCCCAGCGGAGCTGCACGGGCAGATTTTCGAGGAATTCTTTCAGGTCGCCAATCCCGAACGCGACAGATCCAAGGGCCTCGGCTTGGGTCTGGCCATCGTCAAGCGGCTGGCCGGCCTGATCGCCGCGCCGCTCAGCTTCCGGTCGGAAGTGGGCAAAGGCAGCGTCTTCCGCCTGTCGCTGCCGCGCTGCGAGGCCGTACTCCCGCTGCCCGAACAGGGCGTTCAGGGAGATCTTTCGCCTGCCAGCGGCGGGGCGCTGATCGCCGTGATCGACGACGAACTGGCGATTCAACAGGCAATGCAGAGCCTGTTGTCGAGTTGGAACTATCGCGTCGTCGCGGCCTCCTCCGCGGAGGCGGTGATGGCGCGGCTGCAGGCGGCCTCGCCGCCGGACCTGCTGATCTGCGACTATCGCCTGCGTGGGGGGCTGACGGGCGTCGCCGAGATCGCGACTCTGCGTCGCCGATTTGGTCGAAGCATCCCGGCCATGCTCATCACTGGCGACACCGCGCCGGACCGGATCGCCGAGGCCCAGGCGAGTGGATTGCTGCTGCTCCACAAGCCGCTGTCGAACGCCCGCCTCCGCGCCGCGGTCGGAAATCTCCTTCGCGCGACCACCATCGGCGTCTCAGCATGAGCCGCCGCCGGCGCCTGCGTTGCGGTTCCGGGGGCGTCGCTCGGGGGCGGCGGTGCACGCGAATGTTTCCGGTGTCGATCTGCCAGGTTCGGGAGGTGTACACTGGGCGGACGGCCGGACGTAAATGGACCGCCAGCCGGTCGTTTCCGTTCCGCGCCTTATTGCGTGTTCTGAAGCCTGTCTCGTTAAGGGGGGACCAGAAAGCCGTGCGCACCATTACGCTCGCCCTCGCCTCGGCGCTGATTGCAATGCCCGGATTGGCCTGGTGCCAGGCGGAGCGGTGTGGGAGCCTCACCGCCAGCGTTGAACAGACGATCGAACTCTGCACCCGCGACGTCGCATCCGGGCGCGCGAAGCCCGAAAGGCTTGCGGAGATCTACGACCAGCGTGGCCGCGCCTATCTTATCAAAGGCCTGAACGACAACGCCATTGCCGACGAGAACCGGTCTCTGGCGATAGACGAACGCAGCGCCAGCGCCCACAACATCCGCGGCGGCGCCTACGACGCCAAGGGGCTCTACCAGCAAGCCATAGCCGACTACACCCGCGCTATTGCGCTGAAGCCCGCGACGAAAGCTGAATCCGACATCGTGGGAAATTCCGATGTCTACCTCAATCGAGGGGTCACTTACTTCAAGTTGGGCCGCTATGACCGGGCGCTCGCCGACATCAACCAGGCCATCGCCATCGCGCCTCGTTTTGTCGCCGCCTACAATGATCGGGCTCTGCTCAATCTGGCGGTCGGGTCACGGGACCGTGCCATCGCCGATTACCGCACAATCCTGCGCATCGACCCTGGCAAAGCGAACGCAAGAAACGCGCTGTTGCGCCTCGGGATCAGGCCATAGTGAGCGCAAGCGCTGACGAGACGGTTAAGGACTAAGGTGTGGCAAGAGAGGCGAGGCACTTACACGCGGACGCGCTGATCAAGGCGATCTATGAGGCGAGTTCACTGCTGCCCAAGCCGATCGATCGTGTCGTCGTCAAAGGCTCCGTCATCACCGTTGAAGGCGGGGGCCGACGCGTCACCTTCCGAGAATTGATCAGCCACACCGGCGATCCCAGGACGGGGGCCCCGTTCGCCGGAGGCACAAGCGGCGACGCCATCGTGGTTCAGGGCAAGGACGGCGTGACCTCGTCGGCCGCGGGGCCGTGGGGCTTTCTGCGGTCCCTCTTCTCAGGCGTGCGCTGAAGAGTTGGGTCGCTGCGGACAGGGCGGTGAACCTGCGGCGATCTCGTTCCGGCTCAGCCGGCCTTCATGAACTTCACCAGCACGCGCTGGCCGATCAGGAGCGGCGCGCCGTCGGCGGAGACCACCACCTCCACCACCCGCTCGTCGGTCTTTTCGGAGGGATCGTCGGATTGCAGCTTGCGGGCGCCGAACACCTCGGCGCGCCGCTTGACCACGCCGGCGTAGACCTTCGACGGGTCGGCCTCGGGCACGATCTCGCACCTCCTGGCCGGTGGACGACGGCCGGGATGGCGCTCTCGACGATCTCGGCGCGGACGATGCGCTGGCCGGTCTTGGGCTCCAGGTCGAACATGTTGGAGACGTTCAGGGTCGAGGCGCCCGAGCCCGGGTTGGCGTAGCGGCGCACGATGCGCCCGTCCACCGGCGCGCGACACGGTTGGTCAGCTCGAGCTGGTACTGGGCGGCGTTCTTGGCGCCTGCGCCGTCTGCACCGCCGCGCGCTGGGCGACGATCTGGGCGTCGGCCTCGCGGATGGCGTCCTGCGCCTTGTCGAGCGTCTGGCCGGCGACGAAGTTCCGCGGTCTTCAGCGGCACGAGGCGGTCGTATTCGCGCTGGGCGGTCGCTTCTGCACCTGCAGTCAGGTCGATCTGCGCCGCCGCCTGGTTCTCCGCCGGCCGCGGCGTCTGCGCGACGTTCAGCCGGGGCTGGGCGTCCTCCAGCCGGGCCAGCACCTGGCCCTTCTTCACCTCGTCGCCTTCCTGGACATAGACCTGCTGACCACGCCGGAGGTGCGGGCGGCGACCTGGATGATGCCGCCCTCCACGTCCGCCTTGCCGCTGGCGATGGCGGCGTAGGGGGTGGCGACGCGGCTTGGCCGGGGCCTGCTGGGCCTGGAGCTTCTTGGCAGCGCGCCTGACTGCTCATCACCTTGTAGGTCGCGCCGAGCGCGATGCACGGCCAGGACGGCCAGCCAGAAGCTGCGGCGGCGCAGGATGGACGAACATGGCTCAGGCTCCGACAGGCGCGAGGACGGGCGCCGGGCCTGCGGCGCGGCTGGACCGCGCGCCGGTCGTCCAGGATGCGGCCGTCCTCGATGATGGATGATGCGGTCGGCGTAGGCCTCCAGCCGCGGGTCGTGGGTGACGCAGATCACCGCCGCGCCATGCTCCTTGGCGGCGCGCTGCAGCAGGCGGATCACCACCTGGCCGTTCTCGCCGTCGAGCGCCGAGGTGGGCTCGTCGGCGAACAGCAGCTGCGGCTCCTTGGCCAGCGCGCGGGCGATGGCCACCCGCTGCTTCTCGCCGCCGGAGAGCTCGGACGGCCGCTGGCGCAGCTTGGGCCCGAGCCCGACCTCGTCCAGCGAGACGGTCGCCCGGCGCTTGGCCTCGCCGGCGGCTGAGGCCCTGGTATTTCAGCACGGTGGTCACCTGCTGCAGGGCGGTGAGGGCCGAGAACAGGTTGAAGCCCTGGAAGATGAAGCCGCAGTGGTCGAGCCGGAAGCGGTCGATCTTGCCGGCGCGACAGGCCCCAGAGGTTCTGGCCGAGCGCCGTGACCTCGCCCTCGTCGGGCCGCAGCAGCCCGGAGAGCGCGGCGACCAGGGTCGACTTGCCCGAGCCGGACGGGCCCATGACCATGGTCACCTCGCCGTGCTCGGCGCGTGAAGTCGACCGCACTTCAGCACCTGGATCGTGCTGCGGCCGGTCTTGAAGCTCTTGCACAGGCCGCCGGCCTCGATGCGCAGGGCGGCGGCGCTCATCGCAGCAGGTCCGCCGGCTGGCTCTTCTTCAGGATGCCGAGCGCCATCACCCCGGAGAGCACCGCAGATCACCAGCAGCAGGACCACCACCCAGACGATGGTCGGCTGGGTCGGAATAGGCCATCGGCACGCCGCCGGCGGACGGCCAGCATGGTCGACGCCCGCAGGTCAGCAGCGCCGGTGGCGCCCAGGCCGACGATCCCGACCCAGAAGGCAGCTCCATGACGATGGCGCGCAGCGACCCCATGGAGACGCCGAGCGCGCGCAGGCTGGCGAATTCCTTGATGTTGGCGAGGATCGCGCCGCGCAGCGTCTGCGAGGTGATGCCGATGCCGATCAGCAGGCCCAGGAACGACCGAGAAGCCCAGCATCACGCCGATGATCTGCTCGGAGAGCAGCGCGGCTTCGTCGTTCTTGTTCAGCTGAGCGGTGGTGAGCGCGACGTAGGCCTTGTTCGAGACGGCGTTCAGCGCCGCCACCACCTGCGCCGCGCGGCGGGGATCGCGAATCTTGACCATCAGGGGGCCGGACTTGCCGTCGCTGTTCCGGTCGAGGCCGATCTGGCGATAGGTCTCCTTGGACATGATCACCGACGGCTGGGTGACCCCCTGGTAGTTGTGCAGGACGGCGGCGAGCCTGGCCGTGTGGCCGTTCAGCGAGACGGTGTCGCCGAGCTTGACGCCCAGGCGCTTCAGGTCGGTCTCGTCGACGGCAAGGCCGCCCGGCTCTGAGAGCGCCACCCGCGTCGCGTCCGGATAGTCGACCGGAAGCGTCAGCGCGTTTGGGGCCGTGTCGATGGCCCAGGTCTGGACGAAGGTCTGCACCAGCTTCTGGCCGGGACCGGGGACGTTCACCCATGGAGCCCCGTTGCCGGCCATGCTCTCGACGTCGACGACGTCGGGATTGAGGTAGATCATCGGCCGGATGCGCTCGGGTAGCCCGTTGCCGCCGGTATCGATCAGCTGCGGCGAGGCGTACGGCATGATGAAGATGTCGGCGCGGGTGCGCTCGGTGGTCGCGAGCACCGAGTGGGCGATGCCGGTGAAGAGGCCGGTGGTGCCGAGGACGAGCAGGCCCGAAAACGCGAGCGCCACCACGGCCGCGAGGTAGCGGCGCCACTCATGGATGAGCGTGGAAAGCGCAAGCGACACGAACGTCGAGCCTCCTCGGGCGTGACCAATCGGCCCCGTGCGGTCTGAGCCGCGCCCTTGGGGAAACCAAGTTAAATCCCGGTAAGGCGTTGCGGGTGTTTTCCGCTTGCCCGTGGACGGCCGCCTCGGTGGAAATCGAGGCGCAGTCAGGCTTTTTCGGCGATCAACTCCAGCGAGCGGATGCGCGATTCGAGCGTCGGACGCGCCGCTCATGACAAAGAGTTCATCCGCCGCCGTATGGCTGATCTTCTGGTCCAGGTAGGCGCGGACCAGCGGACCGTCGCCGCGGATGCGTCGGACGAAGCGCTCGCCGGCCTGGCGCGCCGGGCCGCGTCGGGCGGCGCGGGGTCATGGCGGCCAGGCGCTCGGCCTCCTCCACGGTGTCGGCGGCGAGCGCGATTGTCGGCGATCCCCGCCATCGGCTCGGTGCGGTAGGCCGAGGCCTGGAAGACCTCGCGGTAGGCCGCGACCGCCGGCGCGCCGTCGGTCCGCGCGATGAACTCGGCGAACACCATGCCGACGCCGGCCATGCCGGCGAAACGGGCGGAGTCGACCGACGAGCAGAGCAGGAAGACGTCAGGATGCGAAGGCCCGCGCGGATTGGCCTTCACCTGGGCGAAGGCGCTCTCCATCGGGAAGGGCTCGACCCCGCCGGAATCCAGCAGCCAGGCGCAGAGCAGGGCGAAGAACTGCGGAAAGACCTCCGACGAGCGCGAGCCGAGCGCGCGTCCGGTCATGGCGTCGGCGCCGAGGGCGCGGCCAAGGCCAAGGTCGATGCGGCCGGGCGCCAGCGCCTCCAACTCCATGAAGACCTCGGCCACCTTCAGCGGCGAGTAGTTCGGCAGCATCACCCCGCCGGAGCCGAGCCGGATGCGGCTGGTCACCTGGGTCAGCGCCGCGATCAGGATCTCCGGCGCGGGGCTGGAGAGGTGCTCGATCGAATGATGCTCGGCCACCCAGAAGCGCTTGTAGCCGAGCCGCTCCGCCGCCTTGGCGACCTCGATCGTGTCGCGCACGCCGTCGGCCTGGGTTCCGCCGGCCATCGAGACCGGCGACAGGTCGAGGACGGAGAGCGGCGCGGACATCGGCGTCAGTCCCGCCGCCTGACCTTCTTGATGATCGCCGAGAAGTTCAGCAGCGGCCGCCCGCCCGTGGTGATCATGCCGCGCAGGAAGACCATGGAGCCGCCGGCTCGCACCACCTCGCCGCGGCACTCGATCAGCTCGCCCTCCCTCGAGCCGTCGATGAATTCCGCGTTCATGGAGGCGGTCACCGAGCCGCTGCCGACCAGGGCGTCGCGGGCGATCATGAAGATGGCGTAGTCGGCGAAGCCTTCAACCTGTTCAACCACTCAAACTTCGGTACATATAATACAGTGGTCAATTTAGCCTCATTTGGAGCGCCTGCTCAGAACGTAGACCTTGCTTACGCTGCTCGCATGCTCCAATTTGTCGGGCGTATTGAATTCTAGTAGAGTTGTAGTTGTGCGAAAATTGCTGTTGTCAGTGATGGCTGCCGCGGCGCTGCACGCTGCGCAGCCAGCCTGGCTGGAATCTGTCGCGCCCATTATCACCCCCGCTCAGAAGAAGCTTTACTTCTTCACTGAAACCGGAGGCGCGCGAGCGTTTTGAAGACGAGTTCTGGGCGGATAAATCGATCTCGCGCGAAGAATACTTCAAACGCATTCAGTACATCGATTCGCAATTTGGATCGGGCAAGCTCGGCTCGGGCGCGAATACCGATCAAGGCCGGATCTATCTCGCCATCGGGCCACCGACCAAGATCACCCGCATCCCCTCCTCCCGTATCTTCTTTCCACTGGAGATCTGGTATTACGACGTTGTCCCAGGAATTTTGAACACAGAACTGCGTCTAATTTTCTTCCAGAAGAACAACATCGGATTCCCGCACCTCTATTCTCCGACTCTAGACACGATTCGAGCGCTCTTGATTCCGCAGGCTTCGGTTCAGGATACCTTCGGTCCGAATGACGAATACACGGAGGCCGACATTAGAAACATGCTTAATGTCCCGCCCGCTGAAGACGAAGTAATATCGGCGGCGGTGAATGTCGCCACCGGCATCCAGCATAGCGGCAATGACGAAATCCTCGGGAAAATCACTTCGCCGTCGCTGATGCTCAGCAAATCGCTGACCGCCAGCGTCAAATCCAGGCTCATCCTGCATTACTGAAGCTCGACATTCTGGAAACAGCTTCGGCATTTGTGGGTCGCAGATCGATCTCGGACTAAACGCCGCGGTTCAGCACGAATTGGACCTCCAGGTTGCCCAAGGCCCCCTCACGGTCTACCAGAATCAGCTTCACCTAAAATTCTCGGACAAAAAAGTGATCCGTTACGCGCACCGGCTGGATCTGTTGCCTGGCTCTTATCGGGTGTTGTTCACGGTGGATGGAACGGTTCACCCGTATTCGCTCGAAGTGAAGGAGCAAGCGGGTATGAGCGACATTTATCGCGCCGATCCGGCTGGCGATGTCGAGCGCCGGCAAACTCCTTTCGAATTTGGCGGCAAGCAAGTGGATCTTGACCAAACCGGCAAAATTCGCGGTAGTCGCGGTCAGCCAGCCCGGCAAAGTCAATTGGACGATCCGCCGGGGCGTCATGGAGGTGCTCTGGAAATCCACTACAGAGGCGCGTGAGATGGCCATGGTCGAATTACCAACGACGGGCATACCGCCAGGAATATACAAATTAGAGGCCAAGTCCGATCTCGGGACCAAACTGACTGACTTTATCGTGAGTGAAGAAAAAAAATCTCCGTCCGATGCGACGCTGGTTTCCTTCAATGCCCGCCAACCTGACCCCCGCGGTGCGCTTCGCTTCCATCGGTCATCAATGGCTTTTGAGAGGCAAGCTCGATCAGGCAATGCGCAGTTTGCAGGCTTCGCTCGAGCGGGGGATGACGCGGGAAGCCGTCATAGAAATGGCTAGAGTCGACGCATTAGCCGGACGATACGACGCAGCCCGAGACCGCCTGAAGCCGATTCTGGCCGCCCTGCCCGACGACTTCGACGCGATCTCAGTCCTCGCCTTCGTCGAGGCGCAGCTCCAGGATTACCGGGTCGCCGCGGAACTGTACCGGCGCGCGCTCGCTATCCAGGATTCTCCGGACATCCGCATGGCGCTTGCCAAATTACCGCAGCCTTGAAGGCGCAACCTATAACAAAAAGGAAAGGGAAGAAATTGAAAAATCTCTCCGCGATTTTTCTGCTGACCTGCCTTACGCTGGCCGGTCAAGTGAGACTGTCACTGTCACCGAGGGGACCAACATCATCGCGACGGTGGCGCCGAATCAGAGCGTTATTATCTTCGTACCTGCAAGGCTCTTCTGTGGTCCATCCCCTTCAAAGGTGGAACGGCGAAGCAACTCACCGATCCGCTGCTCGAACCCACGCGTCCGGATTATTCGCCTAAGGGCGATGCCGTGGTATTCCAGGCGTACAAAGGCGGGACGTTTCACATCTGGGTCATGAAGCCGGATGGTTCCGGCGTGCGTCAGCTCACCAATGGGCATGGCGACGACCGCGAGCCGCGATTCTCGCCTGACGGCACGAGAGTCGCGTTCTCCTCCGACCGCGCGTTTAAGGGAAGCTACGATATCTGGGTGGCTGATGTCGCCTCTGGGAAATTAACCCAGCGTACTTCGATAGTATAGCGGATAACGACGGGGCCGGCTCGAACCGCTGCTGGTTCTTGCGCAGCGGACGCGACTCGGCGCGGGCCTTCCAGCCATGCGGCCAGCACTTCCACGACAGGGTCTCTCGGGTCCAGCGGCTTGAATGGCGCGTCCAGAGCGTCTGGAGGGAACGCCAATCCACCCGCGTCGCTGATCAGTTCGGGAACTCGTGGCGCGTAACGCGGCTCGAGCACGGCGGACTGCTCCCAGTGGCGCTTCGTTGGCGTCCCGCGCGCACGAGCCACGAGGCGAGCACGCGGTCCATCACCCGATCCGCTCATCTCGTGCCAGGCTAGCGGCAATGGCCTAGCAAGCGCTGCCGCGGCGCGGGTTCCAACCTCACCGAACCGGCCGACTCCTCGCCCGCCGTTGCCCTCATGTGGGCCGGCTGGCCCCGCGCCGTCGCGTCACTGAGTGGCAACACGCTACTCCGGACCGGGCTCGGCCAACGCGCGAAATGCCAAAGGCAAAGCAAGCGAACGCGAGCGGGCGCCGTCCAAAGCGATTGTCAGTCCGCGGTGCGATCCGCCGCAGGGGCCAACCAGCCGATGCCGACGAACGCCCGAGCGAGCTGCCTGAACGCGACCTCGCGCGCACGACCGGCGAGACGCTCGCGCAGCTGAGGGTCAAGGCTGCTCAGCCCCCGGTCGCTGCGGTGCAGCCGCAGCTGCGTAGTCGGCCAGCGGCCGAGTGCTCGCGCGACCCGTTCGGCCTTGCGGTCTTCGGCGACGAACACCCGCACGCCGCGCTGGCGCCAGCTGTCTGCCAGACCGGGGGCGATTCGGCTCGCTACGGGCGAGAGCACCGCAAACAGCGACAGCCCCTCACGGTGGCGACCGCCGAGCCACACCACCGACCCGAACGCCGTGGTCTCGTTCCCGAGGCTGTCGAGCAAATCGACACCGCGGACGGGATCCTCCAGATACGGGGTCGGCGGAAGCACGCGGCACGGTTTGCGGGTGTCCGTCCGCCGCGATCTTGGGGTCATCCGAGGGGTGTGCACGACATTCCATCTTGGGTGTCCGCCCCTTTGTCAGGCGCTGCCCATCCTCATTAGTGTGAGCTTGCTCGTGCAGAACCCCCGCGCGGGTGACACCGCCGGGGGGTGATCTAAGAGGTATCGGCTTATGGCCAAACCGTCCGTTTTCCGAGCTAACCGCTGGGGCGTCCGTCCTCGCGCAGTCGTCGGAGTGCTGAGAATCGTCTTTGTTGCTGCGCTGCCAGCGTGTGGCAAGCTCATCCACGAGTAGCAGCGCCGCCAGGGCTTCCGCGATAGCAGCACCGCCACCACCAGCACACCATCCTCGACTGCTACGACCTCGACCGGCCCCACGGAAGCGCTAGACGGCCGCTGATAAGGCCACTGCTGAGGGCTCGACGCTCAAGCTGAGCGATTTCCCAGCCGGCTGGGTGCAAGAGGACAAAGTCGTCCGACTCACGGAGCACATGCCCATCGGTCGAACCGGCGAAGCGGGCAGCCTCGGCCAGGGCCTCCGCAGTTCCAGAAGGGCGACAGCGACTACGCCTCGGACGGCGTCTACATCTACGCGACGGTCGCTGAGGCACAGCAGGCCTTCCCGGCGCTGAGCGGCAGGGCGACGCATGAATGTATAGCCAAGCAGCTCCTACCACTGCTCCGCAAGAACGCCAACGGGAAGGCGAAGTTCGAGCAGCCCACGAGCGGGCAAATGTCGGCTCCGTCCGTCGGCGACGACTCAGTTGCTGGCAGGGTGACCGTCCCGTTCACCGTCGGAGGTCTGAGCTTCAGCCTCAACATGGATTTGCGGTTCGTTCGCGTCGATAGGGGTGTTCAGATCCTGTTGTTCTGGACCGCGCCAGGAACGTTTGACGAAACGCTTGAGGCCAAGCTCACCTCGAACAGCTACGAACCGGCTCAGAGCACACCTGACAGGCTACACAGCGTGATCAGATAGGTGTTGCGAGGCTCAAGCGGGGCTCCAGGACCGCGTGTCACCCCGGCCTAAACCTTCTGGGCGACGGCGATAATCAGAACGGCCGCTCCCAAATCCAATGGTTGAATTGGCGGGTGGCATTGAGCCTGATCTTGTGCTTGCCGTTCTTTTGCTGGATTTCGAGGCGAGTGAAGATGTCGGACCCGTTGGGACGGTAGACGTAGACGTTCACGTTCTGCGAGTAGAACGTGCCTTCAGCGCAGCTGGGGGTGCAGTTGTTCAGCCAGTCAACGCCCCATGCGCGGCCTTCTTTGGCGTTCCAGGTGGTCCACTGCAACCGTCCAAAGGCTTTACGGAATCCCTTGCGCTGAAAGTCTGCGTTCGTAATCGTCTTGCTCCCAGTTGAGCCGCCGAGATAACCCGTGCCGTCGCCCGTCCACGAAACGACGTAAGGGCGCACTTGTTCTCCCCAGACTTCAGTTGGCAGCTTCACCGCTGCCGCCGCCGTCGGCACACCCAGCGCGACGATGAGCACGACCGCCGGAGTCATCTTTCTCACCTGCGCCTCCTTGTCCTCTCGCCGCTTACGGTCCTTGAGATCCACTCAGGACGTTGGCAGCGGATCTGCCGACGGAGCGTCGGGTTGGGTGAATCTGCAACCGTGACACTACGCCCCGGAAACCGGTGATCGCAAGCTAACAATGTCGCTTGAGTCCTACTCATCGCGCATGTTCTTACGGCGCCGATAGGGACATCGCGCCCGAGTCTCACCGTTTGGGGCTTCGCTTAAACTTGATGAGAGCCACGCTTCGGGTCCCGGGCAGGTGAGCTGACATCACCCGACCGTGACGATCACCGAGGTGGCTGGCGGGCCAGTGCTCTTCAGCGCCGCAATCGGCGCTCGATAGCGAGGCTGGTGCGTCTTAGGGCTTCGCCGTAGGTTCGGCGGACGACGTCGGGCAGTGGCAGCGGGGAGCGCTGCGTCGACAGGGCGCGCTCCTCCCACGGCTGCCGATGGCCGTCTTTCGACGCACCTCGGTGACGGCCCATCGCGGCGACGGCCGCGTCGTCCTTCCCGGAGGCTCGGCCCGCGTAGGCCCATGCAAATCGGAATAACAGACCCGCCGCGAGGTACATGACGCTCGCGAGATCATGCTCGCGCGAGCCGGTCCCGCGCGCGACCAACCTGAGTGAGAGACCGAGCGCTACCAGGCTTTTCGCGGTCCGGAGGTAGACGCCAGGACGACCGCGCCGCAGCACCTCGGCCGAAGCTCCGAGGCGCTGCTCACCGGTCTCCGACAGGGCCAGCTCGGTCAGCATCGAGACGGTCTCGATCGCCCCGAGCGTCCTCCGCGTGGGGTGGCCGTGCGGCAGGCCGCTCGCGACGAGCGCGAGGCGGGTGGCGGCCGCGCCGGTGGCGGTCGCGGTGGCGAGGAATGCCGGCCCGAGGATCGCGCGGCTGCCCGACCACACCGGGACCGCGGTGCAGGCGAGCAGCACGCCGGTATAGGACCCGAGGTAGGTCCCGAGCACCGAGGTCATCGCCCCCAGCGCGCGGGCGGCCCGGGGGCGCACGAGAAGGTCCGCCGCCACCGCGAGCGCGCCCGAGCCGCTGAAGGCGATCAGGCACCAAGCGCCGGTGTTCATCGGCGAGCGCGGCTTGAAGATCCGCATCATGTTCAGGAATCGCTCGGGGCGCCCGAGATCGGCGATCAGCAGAATCGGAGCGGGCGAGACGACGCCGAGCGCGACCTTGCGAGCGATCGCCGCGGAGCGGTGGTCGCCGGCCGCGTCGCAGCCGAGCGCGACGAACGCCGAGCCCGACGCCATCCCGCCGAGCCAGAAGTAGCTCGCCACCTCCCAGCCCCACAGCGGCGCGTGGATGAACGGCCCGTGGATATCGGTGACCGGCGCGCCGCGCATCCGCCGGTTCGCCGCCGCGACCTCGCCTGGGTCCGGCTCGGCGGCGCCATAGTGAGTGTCGCGCGGCTTGTAGAGGTATGACCACTGAGCGTCCCCGAAACCGGGTCGTGCCAGCGCGACCGGTGCCCCCGGCTCGCCCGGGACCCAAGACGCCGGTCCACCGCGGGAGCCGAGTGCTGGCGCGATGTCGTCCGCGTCGCGGCTCACCAGGGGGAACCGTTACCTTTCCGCCGCGCGCGGCGTGCTGTCGCCACGAACGCGAGGACCGTGCCCGCGCTCGCGAGCAGGCCGGCGGTGACCGCGGCGATCGTGGCCGGCACCACGTTCTCCTGCACCGGCGAGTCGGCGTGCGCGGGCAGCCCGTATCGCTCCGGCGGCTCGGTCAACAGGAAGAACGAGCCCAGGCCGCCGGCGAGCTGCTGTTCGGCTTCGTCGCCGGCTCCGTACAAGTAGGCGCCGTCGATGCCGCGCCGGTGCAGCTCGGCGACCCGGCGCGAGGCGATCTCGACAAGCGCTTCGTGGGGACCGAACTGGATCGAGTCGGTCGGGCAGGACTTCGCGCATGCCGGCTCGAGTCCGTCCTCAAGGCGGTCGTAACAGAGCGTGCACTTGCCGGCACGTCCATCCTCGGGGTCGCGGTCGACCACGCCGAACGGACAGGCCGACACGCAGTAGCCGCAACCGTTACACACGTCCGCCTGCAGCACGACCGTCTGGTACTCGGTGCGGATCAACGCACCGGTGGGGCAGGCGTCCAGGCAGCCCGCGTTCGTGCAGTGCTTGCACACGTCGGACATGAACACCCAGTCACCCATCTTGCGCACCGCATCGGCGACGTCAACAACGCCCGGCGCCCCCTGGGCAGCATCGACGAGGTCGAGTCCGCCGGCGGCTGGGATCGCCGGCAACCTGCCCCCGGCGCCGTTATCGAGCGCGCGCCGAGCCTCCTCTCGGAGCTCCGGCGAGGGCTCGAACAGCTCGACGAACCGCACGTGACGCCAGCTCGAGGCGGAGAGGTCCCCGGTGTGGTCGTACGAGACCCCCGTGCCGGTCTGCGAGCCGTCCGCCGGCAGGTCGTTCCACTGCTTGCAGGCGACCTCACACGCCTTGCAGCCGATGCACACGCTGGTGTCGGTGAAGAAGCCCATCCGCTCGACGTGAGTCGCGCCCACCTTGTGGATCGCGATTTCCGTCTGCGGCGCGCTCGTGCTCATGACCTCTGTTCCTTCGGGTTCTCCGCCACCGGGTCATCCTCATTCGGACGGATGTGATTCCCCGTCAGCGCGGTCCCGGCCAGCCGCGCGGTGCTCGCGCCTCGTCTGCGGCCGGCGCGTACGTCACAGGTGAACGCCTTGTCGTCCTGGATCGACACGTTCGGATCGCCCGACAGCGCGACGAGCTCGTTGACGGTGTCACCGCGCGACAGTCCGCTGTAGCCCCAGTGCCACGGCAGTGCTACCTGGTGAATCACCCGTCCGTCCACCCTCAGCGGGCGGATTCGGTCGGTGACCTTGGTCCGCGCCTCGATCTCCGCCCGCTCGGTGACGATCGTCATCCAGCCGCCGTCCTCGATTCCCCGGTCGGCCGCGAGCTGCGGATCGAGCTCGGCGAACATCTCGGGCTGCAGCTCCACCAGCCACGGGACCGTGCGGCTCATCCCACCCGCCGTATGATGCTCGGTCAGCCGGAAGGTCGTCGCCACGAGCGGGTAGCGCGGGTCGCCGGCCGCGTGGTACGGATTCTCGGGCCGGTGCCAGCGGATCGCGGCCGGGCTCCCTTCCAGCTTCGGGTACAGAACGTTCGGCACCGGCGACTCGAGCGGCTCGTAGTGCGTCGGCATGGGGCCGTCGAGCGGGCCGCTGGGCGCGAACAACCATCCGCGGCCGTCCACCATCATGATGAACGGGTCCGAGCCCGAGATCGAGTCCATGCCGTGCGCATCCGCCGGCGCGTGATAGTCGGGTCGCTTAGTCGCCGGGAAGTCGGGCACGTCGTAGCCGGTCCACTTCTCCTCGTTCTCGTCCCACCACACGTAGCGCTTGCGCTCAGACCACGGCCTGCCCTGTAGATCGGCGCTCGCGCGGTTGTAGAGGATCCGGCGATTCGCGGGCCATGCCCACGCCCACTCCGGCGAGACGATCCCGCCCGGAGCGCTGACGTCACCGGGATTGCGGCGGCGCGCCTGATTGACGCCGTCCTTGTAGATCCCGGAGTAGATCCAGCAGCCGCAGGCCGTAGAGCCGTCGTTCCGTAACTCGTCGAACGAGCCGACGGGCTTGCCCGTCTCCACGTCGTAGCCATTGATCTCCTTGATCACGGCCTCGACGTCGGGCTCGCGGATCTCTCCGTGTTCGGGGTAGTCACACGTCAGGTTCACGATCGGCCAGTCGCGCCCGCGTTCGGACCCGGCGTAGTGCGCCTTGACGCGCTTGGCCAGGTGGTGCATGAACCACAGTTCGGAGCGCGCGTCGCCGGGGGGGTCGAGCGCCTTGTCGCGGAACTGCACGAGCCGCTGGGTATTCGTGAACGAGCCCTCCTTCTCGATGTGGGAAGCGGCGGGCATCAGGAACACCTCGGTCTGAATCGCCTCCGGGGAGAGCTCGCCCGACTGCACCTCCGGTGAGTCGCGCCAGAAAGTGGCGGTCTCGATCTCGGCCAGGTCGCGGACGACGAGCCACTTCAACTTCGCCAGCGCGCGGCGTTGGAGCCCCGAGTGCTGAGAGCCGACGGCCGGGTTCTGACCCATGACGAGCAGGCCCTCCACCCCGCCGTCGAGCGCGCGGAGCATGGTCGAGAAGTGCGAGTGGTTACCGCTCAGCTTGGGAAGCCAGCCGAAGCCGTAATCGTTGTCCTTTGTCGCCGCCTCGCCGAACCACGCCTTGAGCAGCGAAACGATGTACGCGTCGAAATGCGACCACCAGCCGCGATCCGGCCTTTCGCCGCCGATGTACTCCTTGAGCGTGAGGTGACCCTCGCGGGTCCGCGGCATGTGCAGATAGCCGGGCACCAGGTCATACAGGGTCGGGATGTCGGTCGACCCCTGGATCGACGCGTGCCCGCGCATCGCCATGATTCCACCCCCGGGCCGCCCCACATTCCCAAGCAGCAACTGGAGAATCGCCGCGCTGCGGATCATCTGCACCGCCTCGGAATGCTGTGTCCACCCGTTCGCGTAGCAGAACATGCTCGTGCGCTCGCGTCCCGAGTTCGCGATCAACGCGTTGGCCACCTCCATGAACTGCTCGCGCGAGATCCCGCAGATCCGCTCCACGATCTCCGGCGTGTAGCGGCTGAAGTGGCGGCGCAAGACTTGGAACACGCATCGCGGATCCTGGAGCGTGTCGTCGTGCCTGACGCTCCCCAGGTCCATGCCCGCGCCGGTGTGCTCGCTGAACGCCTGCGTGGCGTGCTCCTGGACACCCGCTGAGAAGCCGATCGCGCAGTCCTCGTAGCCCCAGGTGGCGGGGTCGTAGCTGCTCGTGGCGGAGTCGAAGCCGGAGAACAGTCCTTCGAGGTCCTCGGTGTCGCGGAAGGCGTCGCATACGAGCGTCGACGCATTCGTCTAGTTGACGACGTATTCCTTGAAGTAGGACTCAGTCTCGATCACGTGGCGGATCACTCCGCCGAGGAACGCGACATCCGTCCCCGCCCGGATCGGAACGTAAGTGTCGGCGAGCTGGCTCGTTCGGCCGTAGCGCGGATCGACATGGATGATTCGTGCACCCCGTTCTTTGGCCTTCATCACCCACCGGAACCCGACCGGGTGCGCCTCGGCCATGTTCCCGCCCTCGATCACGATGCAGTCGGAGTTCTGTAGGTCTTGCTGGAAGTTGGTCGCCCCGCCGCGCCCGAACGAGGACCCCAGACCGGGGACCGTAGAGCTGTGTCATATCCGTGCCTGGTTCTCGATCTGGATCGCCCCCATCGCGGCGAACAGCTTCTTGATCAGATAGTTCTCCTCGTTGTCGAGCGTCGCCCCGCCCAGGTGAGCGAAACCGAGCGTGCGGTCAACCCGCCAGCCGTGCCGGTCCTCGTCCTGCCATCCGGCCTCGCGCGCGGCGATCACCCGCTCGGCGATCATGTCCATCGCCTGCTCGAGCTCGAGCTCCTCCCACTCGGTGGCGCCCGGCCGGCGGTATTTGACCTTCGTCAGCCGCCCCGGCTGCTGGACCAGCTGGCGCGAGGACGCGCCCTTCGGGCACAACGTCCCCTGGTTGATCGGCGAGCGCGGGTTCCCCTCGATGTCGACCAGTTCGCCGCCGTGCGTGTACACGAGCTGACCGCACCCCACGGCGCAGAACGGGCACACCGACTCGGTCACCTTCAGGCCGGCGATCCGTGCCCCCGCCGTGAGCGTCCGCTCGGAGGCCGCACCCGGGCCCAGCCCCCAGTCCATCGCCCGGCCAACCAGCGGCAGCCGCCGCAACGACTCAAAGGATCGTGGGCGAGATGCCGACGGGGTCATCGCTTCGGTCCAGTCGTCTCGGTGAGTCTCACGACCGACGAAGCCTCTCACGCCTGGAGGTGCGGTGCCAACACGGGTCGGGGCTGCTCACGATGTGACCGGAGCGGCCTCGTTCGACAGGCGCCCGAGGAGTTCGTGCACGGCGGCGATGTCGCGGTGTGTATAGCCGAGGTCCTCAGCCTTGGTGAGCATCTCGTCGGCGACCGCGGTAGAGGGGAGTGGCGTCCCGAGTTCGGCGCCGGCTTGACGAACGAGGCGGATGTCCTTGTGCATCAGCCCGATGTCGAACCACGCCTCGTCGGGTGGATCGAGGATAAGCGGGACGCGTAGTTTCAGCATCGGCGAGCCGATCTGGCTCTCGGCCATGATCTTGGCGGCCAGACGGGGGTCGATTCCCTCGCGTTCGGCGAGGAGGAGCCCCTCTGAGAACGCGAGTGTCTGTACCGCGAGGCTGATATTGACGGCGAGCTTGAGCACGAGTCCCTGACCGTTCTCGCCGACGTACTCGGGCGTTCCCAGGACGCGCAGGACCGGCTCCATCCGCGTGTAGGCGTCTGGATCGCCGCCGACGATGATCGTCAGCGTCCCCGCCTTGACCTGGGGAACGCTGCCCGACACGGGCGTGTCGAGCATCTGTGCACCGCGTCCCTCGTTGCGCACGCGCGCGGCGAGCTCGCGGCTCGCGCGCGGGCTGATCGTGCTCAGGTCCGCCCACAGCTTCCCGGCGCTCAGACCGGCGATGATGCCGTCCTGGCCCGACGCGACCGAGCCGACGATCTCGTCGTTCGGAAGCGACGTCAGCACGACGTCGACGGCCTCCGCGAGCGCGCGTGGCGTGTTCGCCCACTGCAGCCCCTGGTCCACGAGCCACTGGGCGTGCTCACGGTTGTGATCCTCGCCGTAGACCGTGTAGCCGGCGGCGAGGTACCGGGCGGCCATGTTGCCGCCCATGTTTCCGAGCCCTACGAATCCGATGGTCTGCATGGCTACTGCTCTCCTTCGATCGTGGTGATGTCTTCTGCTGAGAGCTCGAGATTGGCGGCGTCGATCAGTGGGTCGACCTGGTCAGGCGAGCGGAATCCGATGATCGCGCCGTCGACTGCGGGTTGCTCAGCGTCCAGGCGATAGCTACGGCGCCCGGGGTCGTGTCGTGATGCTCGGCGACCGTCTCCAGCCGCTTGACGAGCTTGAGATTCCGCGAGAGCTGTGGCTCGTTGAACCGCGGGTCGTGCTTGCGCCAATCGTTTTCGGGGAGCGGTCGCAGCGCGCTCGCGGGTCATCGCGCCCGTGAGCATTCCGGAGGCCATCGGGGAGTAGGCGATCACGCCGATCCCGTGCTCGCGAGTGTACGGGAGGATCGCTCGCTCAATATCTCGCTCGATCAGCGAGTACTGCGGCTGAAGCGTCTCGACGGGCGCGATCTGCTCGATCCGCCGCAACTGCTCGACGTCGAAGTTCGAGACGCCGATGTGGCGGACGAGCCCCTGCTCCTTGAGCTCCGCGAACGCCGCCCAGCCCTCCTCTATGTCCTGGCCGGGGATCGGCCAATGGATCTGGTAGAGGTCGATCACGTCGACCCCGAGCCGCCGCAGGCTCGCGTGCGCCTCGCGCAGGATCGAGTCGCGCTTGAGGCTATGCACCACCCGACGGCCCGGACCCTCCAGGAGCGAGGCCTTCGTGAACACGTACGGACGCTCGGAGAGGACCTGCAGGGCGCGTCCCACGACCGCTTCGGAGTGCCCGAACCCGTAGCCGGCGGCGGTGTCGATCCAATTAATGCCGAGGTCGAGTGCGCGATGGATCGCCTCAAGAGAGCGTTCGTCTTCCTGGGGACCCCAGCCGCGCTCCCAATCCCCGCCGCCGATCGCCCATGCGCCGAAGCCGATGCGGGTGATCTCGAGGCCGGACCGGTCAAGCTGTGTCGTTTTCAGTTGCGTTGTACGCATGGTGACTTCTTTCAGTGAGTGAGGGGTTGCGGGGTTGTGGATGTCCGGTCACCACGACCGCCGAGAAGCGCAGGAGTCGCGGCGAAGATGCCGAGCGCGAGCAGTCCGGAGAAGACCAGCAGGCTCACCCGAGTGGACGCGATCTGGGTGAGGGCGCCGAGGCCGATCACCGGACCGGCGAGTCCGATGTACGCGGCGAGGAAGAAGCCTGCGACCGCTTCGGCGCGGCGCTCGGGCAGCGAGATGTCGGTAACGGTCTCGATCGCTCCCTTGAACATCAGCCCGGCTCCAACGCCGGCGACCAGGTCACCGGCGAGGAAGATCCCGATGCTCGGCGACGGCACCCATAGTGCGAGCGTCAGCAGGCCGATGCCCACCAGCAACGTGGGGATAGCGGCGGCGAGAAGCTGGTGCGGGGATCGCGGGCCGGTCAGCGTCTGCGACAGGGCGGCGGTGCCGAACAGCGCGAACGAGACAGCGCCGGCGAGCGCATGCGAGGGTTCGTGCAGCGTTCCCGCGAGGAAGCTCGGCGCGAGCGAGGTGATCAGCCCAAAGACCGCGAACGTGATCGCCACCGCCGTCGCCGCGGCGAAGAATCGGCCCCTTGACCGCGGCGGAACGGATACGTGCTGGGGACGGTAGCGCGGGCGCGGCAAGGCGGCGACGCGCGTTTCGGGAGCGAGGGCGATGGCCACGAGCCCTACCAGCAGGGCGCCGACGAGCGCAATGAACGGCACGGCTAGGGCGTGGCCGACCCACTGCGCGAGGACCCCCGCGATCAGTCCTCCAAGGCCCAGTCCGCCGAGGTTCGCGGCCGTGCTGGTTATCTGCGCTCGGTGACCGCCGGCCTGCGTGCGGCGCCTGGCGTCGAGCTCGGCCAGCCACACCGTCGCCGTCGCGGTCGCCGCACCGACGCCGAGGCCGCTGAGTACGCGGGCCACGAGCAGCCCGGGCAACGCCGGCCATGCCACGAATACCAGTCCGGCGACCACGTTCAGCGCCAGCGCCGGGAGCAGCAGCCGGCGCCGACCGTATGTGTCGGAGAGGTGACCGGCGAGGATCAGGCTGACCGCGACGGCGACCGCGTAGGCGGCGAACACCACGGTGATCGTCAGCGACGAGAAGCCGTCGCGGCGGGCGAACAGTGACCACAGCGGAGTCGGCACGGTAGTGAACGCCATCAACGCGGTGAACGCGAAGGCGACTCCCCAGAAGCCGAGGTCATAACGGAAGGTGTCTGAGTTGGGTTTGTTCAGTGCAATCATCGGAGCCCTTTCAGTGAGGCTGATTCGTTTGACGTGGCACCTATCGCACTACGATTGGCTTGGTGCGTGGCAGCGCGGCGACGGCCTCGTCGTTCATGTTCAAGTGGGCCCCGACGAGCTCCGGCGGGGGAACGCCCATCCACTGGCTCAGTGACACGTCGGCGAAGTGATCGGAGCGGAAACATCTCGAGGAATGTGAGTGTCTCCTCGCCGGTGTTCTCGACGTAGTGGCCCCATCGCGAACGGAACGTATCCGACGTCGCCGGCCTGGTAGTCGACCGTGCGGGCCTTGCCGCCGGAGGCGAACACGGTCATCCGGCCTTGGCCTGACAGGTAGTACTGCCACTCGTCGGCGTTGGGGTGCCAGTGCAGCTCGCGGATTCCACCCGGCTCGGCCTCGACCAGCGCTGCAGCGACCCGCTGGGAGACGGTGAAGTTGCGCGAGTCGGTGATCCGCACCTGGCCGCCCGGGGCCTTGGTCGGCTCCTGGGCGTGCATGTGCCAGGAGTAGGCGCGCGGGGCTCGATCGCCGGGTAAGGCGGCGCATCGTCGCTCAGGGCGGGCGGCAGCTGTCCGGCGAACATGTACCGCGTGTGAGCGATGTCGGTGGGCAGGTTGTCGAACGCCGACTCGGCCACCCCGAAGTTCTTGGCGAGCACATCGCGCGGCGTGTGGTTGAACCAGTCGGTGATCAGGAACGTCTCGTTCTCCGAGAAGTTCGCGCTGTCGAACACGAGTAGGAACTCAGCCCCGTTTTCGAGTGCCTGGATCGAATGCGGCAGCCCCGCGGGGAAATACCACAGGTCCCCGACCCCGACGTCGTCGATGAACAGTCGGCCTTCCTCGTCGAGCACGCTGACGCGGCACTCGCCGGCGATCATGTACGCCCACTCGGCTTCCTTGTGCCAGTGGAGCTCGCGGATTCCGCCAGGGGCCAGCCGCATGTTGACGCCGGCCAACTCGGTGGCGACCGGCAGCTCGTGCGTGGTGATCTCCCGCGCCCACCCGCCGCTCAGCGGTTGTGGGCCGCGGCGTAGGAGAACTTGAGATTCGGGACGGTGCCGGCGTCGGTCGTCGGCGCGAGCAGCCCGTCCGGGTTCTGCAACTCGACCGCGACATTACGCGGACCCAGGATCGTGGCGCCACGACCGTCGCTGATGGGCTGGGGGTCGGCGGAGATGGCGGACATGGAGTGCGTTCCTTTCGGTGGGTTCGAGGACCACGCACAGCCTGTCTCTGCCTGGCCGCTCGGACTACGGGGCCAGTGCCCAACGTGTATTGGGGTTAACCGCTACTGGCGACCGGCGGTGCCCGGCGACCGGCGGACCGGCCGGCGGGCGATTGCGCCTACCTCGTTTGGAGGAACCGGATCACGGCGAGGACGCGGCGATGGTCCTCGCCGGTCTCCGGGATGCGCAGCTTCATGAAGATGCTGTGGACGTGTTTCTCGACGGTCGACTCGGTGACCCACAGCTGCTTCGCGATGCCCCCGTTGGATCGCCCCTCGGCCATCAAGGCCAGCACTTCGCGCTCGCGCGCGGAGAGGTCCTCCAGCGGATCTTCGGCGCGACGAGCGGCAACCAGCTGCTGGATCAGGACAGGGTCCACGACCGCCGCCCCGTCGATGATCCGCCGAAGCGTGGCGATGAACTCGTCAACGTCCGTGACGCGGCTCTTCAGCAGATACCCGCTCCGCTCCCCGCACGCGAGCAGGTCGGTGGCCTGCTCAACCTCGGCATGGGCCGATAGCACGACGACCGCGGTCTCGGGCATCTCCGCGCGGATCGTCCGCGCGGCGTCGAGTCCCTCCGTCGTGTGCGTCGGTGGCATGCGGATGTCGACGATCACGAGGTCTGGCCGGTGGCGATGGGCCAGCGCGAGCAGCGCGGACGCGTTGCCGGCCTGGTCGATGACGTCGAACCCTTCGTCGGCGAGCAGCCTCGCGAGCCCCTCGCGGAGGAGGACGTCGTCCTCGGCTATCAGGACCCCCGGGGCGTGGGTAGCCATGCGCGGATTAACGATGTTGGCGTCCCGAGCGATGGTTCGGCGCAAGTCGAAGATTGGGGGCTAGCCACCATCCGATCATGGGTTCGCGCTCATATCGTTCTGGGACATGGCGATCCGGTGCCTGATAGTTGACGACAACCCGCGGTTCGCGCAGACCGCCCGTGAGGTTCTGCAAGAAGAAGGGATCGACGTCCTGGCCGTCGCTGCCGGCGGTGAGGAGGCGATCCGAATCGCTCGTGAGCTGCACCCGGACCTCGCGCTGGTCGACATCGACCTCGGCCCCGAGAACGGCCTGGCCGTCGCGGAGCGCCTCCGCGCCGCCGAGCGGGGGCCGCTGGCCGAGGCCGTGATCCTGATTTCCACTCACGCCCAGGAGGAGTTTGCCGAGTTGATCGCAGCGAGCCCGGCGGTCGGCTTCCTCGCCAAGGCCGAGCTGAGCGTTGACGCGATCGACGCGCTGCTCGGCCGCCCCGACCAAGGGCGAACCGCGTGAGCTAGCCTCCGCCCGTGGACGCGCGTGTCCGCAGCTGGAAGGCGTTTCCGATCGCCGCCGCCGTCGCGGCATTCGCCACGGGCGCGGCCGTGTTCGCGGCGATGGCGGTGGCGATACCGCTACGTGGGGACACCGTACTCGTGGTCGTCTGGTGCGTGTTGTGCGCCGGCGGGGTGGGCGTCGCCGCGTGGCGGCTCGGCCCGCTGTTCGGCGTTCCGCTCGCGCTCGCCGCCGCCGTCGCGATCGATTCGTTCTACATCGCGCCGTACCGGTCGTTCGACTCTCACGACTGGGTGAACTATCTCGTGACCGCGATGTACGTCGCGATCGGCGTGCTCGTCGGCGGAGTCCTCGAGGTGACCCGGCGTCGCGCGGCGAGTTCGGAGACGGCACGGAGCGAACTGGCCGAGGAGCAGGTTGCGCTCCGGCGCGTAGCGACGTTGATCGCCCAGGGCGGCCAGCCCGAGGAGGTGTTTGCGGCGGTCGCCGTCGAGATGCGCGACCTCGTCGGAGCCGATGTGACGCGGATCATTCGCCGGGAAGGAGACGGCACCGCGACCCTCGTCGGCGGAACCAGGACCGACGACCGGCCGCGCCCGCTCGGCCACGCCGAGCCGGGTCTTGCGACCGCGGAGGTGTTTCGGACCGGGCGGACCGCCCGAATCGACGACGACAGCGGAGTGTCGTCAGAGGTGGCGACGCGCTGGCTCGGTGCCGCCGCTTCATTTCGATCGGCGGTCGCGAGCCCGGTGATCGTCGCCGGCGGCCTTTGGGGCACGATCGTGGCCATCTCCCTGGACGGACCGCTGCCTCAGGAGACCGAGCGCCGCATGGCCGAGTTCACCGAGCTACTCGCGATCGCGATCGCGAACGCCTCGAGCCGTGCCGAGTTGGCGGCGTCCCGAGCGCGCGTCGTAGTCGCCTCCGACCAGGCCCGGCGGCGGTTCGAGCGGAACCTGCATGACGGCGTCCAGCAGCGGCTTGTTTCGCTCGCGCTGCGCTTGCGCAGGATCGAGCGGCGCCTTCCCGGCGAGCAGCCCGAGTTCAAGGCGGCGCTGTCGGAGACGGTCCAGGAGTTGAACGAGGCCACCGACGAGGTACGCGAGGTGGCGCAGGGGATCCACCCCGCGATCCTCACGCAGGGCGGGCTGGCGCCGGCGCTCCGGACCCTCGCGCTGCGCTCATCGATGCCCGTCGAGGTAATCGTCGAGCGTGAGGAGCGACTGCCCGAGCCGGTGGAAGTGGCGGCGTATTACGTGGCGGCCGAGGCGCTGACCAACGCCGCCAAACATGCCGCGGCTTCACACGCCCAGGTGACGCTCGAGCGCCATGACGGCCTGGTGCGCCTGCGCGTCAGCGACGACGGCATCGGGGGTGCCGATGCGTCCACAGGGAGCGGTCTGACGGGGATTCGCGATCGGGTCGAGGCGCTCGGCGGCTCGCTCGCGGTCAGCAGCCCGCGCGGCGAGGGCACCGTTCTTGACGTCGCGCTGCCGCTCGCGGCCGCGGCGGCCGGGCGCGACACTTCGGTTAGCCCCCACCCGGCTCCGGGGCTGCCGTGATGGCGCAGCGCCCGCGCCGTGGGACCGTCTAGCCCATGCTGTCGTTGCCCGCCTCGATCGATCCTCACCGCGTTCGCGACGCTCTGCTCGCGGCAGTCGCGCTGGCCGCCGGCGCGGTTGATGCCCGGCGTGGCTTGCGCTCGGGAAGGTGTTCTCCGCGTTCATGACCGCGGTGCACGAGACCGGCGATGCCCATCACGATCGAGCTCTTACCGTTGCCATTGGGACCGATGAGCGCGACGCAGTCGCCCTCGGCGACCGCGAAGCTCACATCGCGGACCGCAGCGACGCGGCCATACGTGACCGCCAGGTTGGAGATCGCGAGCGCGCTCGCGCCCGCCCGTATTGGCTCCGTGCCAGCGCCCACCCCGCGCGCGGCGTCCAACTCCTCGCCATGGCATCTACCCACGTTGAGATCGACCAACCAAACCCGTCGTCGGATCGCACAAAAAGAAAGGCGGCGATCTGGACACTCAGAGACACGTACGCTCACGCTCGGGACGCAGCTTCGCGCTCAGATGGCTATCCGTCGTGGTGAGCTCAGCGTGGAGGAGGAGCCGCGGGTCCACCGGCGGCGACTGAGCGGGACCGCTTTGCCGTGACCGTTTGCAACCCCGGTCGACCGGGAAAGGAATCGCCATGGCGGCCTCAGGCGCCACCGGCCACGAGAGGCGGTAGGAGAGCTCCGGCCTCGCCGGAGCGCTCGGCCGCGCGACTTGACGGTCGAGGCCGGGGCGCGCGCCGGCACCGCACACGGGAGGATCGCATCGGAATGAGAACTAGGGCTGCGATGATCCGCCAGGCAGGGCAACCGTGGGAGGTCACGACCCTGGAGCTGGACGATCCGGGTCCGGGAGAGGTGCTGATCAAGTTCTTCGCCTCCGGCCTTTGTCACTCCGACGAGCACGTCCGGGCGGGGAACACCGAGGCTCGCCTGCCGATGGTGGGCGGGCACGAGGGCGCCGGTGTGGTGGAGGCCATCGGCGAAGCAGTCACGCGCGTTATGCCCGGCGACCATGTCGTCTGTTCATTCATCCCGGCCTGCGGCGCCTGCCGGTACTGCTCCACCGGACGTCAGAACCTGTGCGACCTGGGGGCCGAGATGCTGACCGGGCTGCTGGCGAGTGGTCGATTCGCCTTCCACGCCGGCGACGGCGCCGATGTTGGCGGCTTTTGCGCGCTCGGCACCTTCTCGGAGCGAGCGGTGATCTCCCAGTTCTCGTGCATCAAGATCCTCGACGACATCCCGCTGGACGTGGCGGCCCTGGTCGGCTGCGGCGTCCCCACCGGCTGGGGCACGTCGGTGTATGCCGCCGGTGTGGCGGCCGGCGACACCGTGGTGATATTCGGCGCCGGCGGCGTGGGCACCAACGCCATCCAGGGCGCCCGCTATGCCGGAGCGGCCCACGTCGTCGTCGTGGACCCGGTGGCATTCAAGCGGGAGAAGGCGATGGAGTTCGGCGCCACCAACACGTTCGAGGACGCCGAGAGCGCGCAGCGGGCGGTCAATGAGATCACGTGGGGCCAGATGGCCGACCACGCGATCGTGACCGTTGGCGTGCTGACCGCGGAGGTGGTGAGCGCCGCTACGGACATGGTGGGCAAGGACGGCCAGGTGACGATCACGTCGGTCGGCCGGAGCGGGGACACGCAGATAGCGCTCGCCGCCAATGGCTCGGTAGTCGGCTGGCAGCGGCGGATCCAGGGGCATGTATTCGGGATGTGCAACCCGCTCTACGACGTCCCTCGCCTGTTGCGGCTGTGGCGCGAGGGCCAGCTGAAGCTGGATGAGCTGATCACACACCGCTATTCGCTGGACGAGGTAAATCGCGGTTACGAGGATCTGCTGAGCGGAAAGAACATTCGTGGCGTGATCATGCACGAGGCTGATTGATGGCTCGTGCCGCATGCGGTAGGGGAAGCCTGGCGACCCGTTGAGAGGTTCATGATGCAACGAATGAATCGGAAGGTGGCCGCGACATGAGACACGTCGTCTGCCCAGTCGGCGAGTTGCCGGCCGGCGAACGCCGGATCGTGAACATCGGCAGACGGTCGATCGGAGTGTTTCACGTCGGCGACCGCTTCTATGCGGTGCGCAATAGGTGTCCGCACCAGGGCGGCCCATTGTGCGTCGGACACATCCTCGGGGCCGCGGTGGCCGACGTTCCGGGCGCCGCGGCGGTGGCCAACGACCCACTGCGGATCGCGTGCCCCTGGCACGGATGGGAGTACGACCTCGCCACCGGTCAGTCGTTCCTGGGCCCCTCGGATCCGGGCGTCAAGAGCTACGGCGTGGCGCTGGAACCGGGCGAAGCGCTTGTTGCGGAGGTGGAGGACCAGCAGGTGCAGCTCGTGCCCGGTCCGTATACAGCAGAGACATTCGAGGTTAAGGTCGAAGACGACTACGTCGTACTGGAGGTGTAGACAGGGTGTCTGGAATCGAGACGCAGCCGCGCCAAGCGGCAACGGGGCGCGCCGTGAAGCTGGTCGATTGCGATGTCCACGCTCAGGCGACGGAACCGATGCTGACCGAGTACATGAGCGCCGGCGCGCGGCGCCGGCTGGAGCGCTACGGCCACCGGTCGCCCCGGATCACCGACTGGTACCCCCGCGTGCGCAACGCCGGCATGCGGGTCGACGCCTGGCCCAACAAGCCAGGCCACATCTGGGGCAGCGATCCGGAGACGATGCGCGCCCAGCTGCTCGACGAGTTCGGCGTCGACTACGCGCTACTTGAGGTGCTCAGCGGCGCCGATTGCTACGACGACGCCGACTTGGCCGCCGAGTGGAACCGCGCGATAAATGACTGGCAGCTCGACAAGTGGCTGGAGTTCGACGACCGGTTCCGCTCCGCGATCTGCGTCCCTCACGAGTACCCGGATCTGTGCGTCGCCGAGATCGGGCGCCGGGCGTCCGACCCACGCTTCATAGCGGTGATGATGCCCTCGAGCGCGATGGAGCCGCTGGGCAGCCGCAAGTACTGGCCGATCTACGAGGCGGCCACGGCGCACGGGCGGCCTGTGGTCTTCCACACCGGCGGCTACATGGATCACCGCGGCGCCGGCTACCCGTCGTTCTACCTGGAGTATCACGTCGGCAACGGGATCAACATGCAGTCCCAGCTGACCAGCATGGTGTGCGGCGGGATGTTCGACGCCATGCCGAACCTGCGAGTCGTGCTCACCGAGTGCGGCCTGGCGTGGGCCGCGGCGCTGTGCTGGTCGCTGAACGCCGGCTGGGAGCTGATGCGCGAGGACCTGCCGCCCGTCAAGCGCCGGCCGTCGGAGTACGTCCGGGATCACGTGTGGTTCACCACGCAGCCGATAGAGGAGCCGGCCGAGCCACGCCACCTACTGCACACGATCGAGCAGGCGCAACTGGCGGACCGGCTGTTGTTCGCCACGGACTACCCGCACTGGGACTTCGACTCGCCGACGCAGGCGCTGCCGCGCGCCATGCCGAAGGAGATGCGGGAGGCGATCCAACGCGATAACGCGCTGGCGCTATACGGCCTGCCGCGCGAGCGCGCCCTCCCGGGGGTGAGGTAAGCAATGCAAACGATCGATTGCGACGTTCACGTCGCACCCGAGACGTTCGAAGCGCTGTTCCCGTATCTGAGCGACTACTGGCGCCAGTACATCACCGAGGCCGGAGTCCGGCTCAACGGAGTGTCGTTCGCCTATCCCCCGGGCGCACCGACGACCGCCTCGCCGACCGCGCGCGAGCTGGCCGGCCCTCCCGTTCCGGCGACCTTCAACCAGCTCAGGAAAAACGTGCTCGACCGGACGGATCCGCGCGCGGTGGTGCTCAACTGCCTGACCGGGTTTGAGACGCACCGCAATCCGTACTACGCGGCCGCCGTCGCCGGCGCCATTAACGACTGGTTGCGCGAGGAGTTCCTGGCGCGTGATTACCGCCTGCGGGCGAGCCTGGTCGTGTCCACCCTGTCAGCCGACGACGCGGTGGCTGAGATAGAGCGGATGGGCGGTGAGTCTGGATTCGTGCAGGTGCTGCTGCCGGTGCGCAGCGACGTGCCTTGGGGCAACAAGCGAAACCACGGCATCTTCGAAGCGGCTCGCAAGCAATCGCTGCACGTGGGTCTGCACGCATGGGGGCGCGCCGGCACGGCGCCCACCCCGAACGGCTTTACTTCCACCTACCTGGAGGACTATGTCGCAAACCAGCCGATCGCCCAGGCGCAGGTTCTGAGCTTCGTCAGCGAGGGCGTTTTCAGCCGCTTTCCGGACCTCAAGGTTGTCCTGATGGAGTGCGGCTTTGCCTGGCTGCCGCCGCTGCTGTGGCGCTTCGACAAGGACTGGCGAGGCGTCTGGCGCGAGGTGCCGTGGGTCAAGCAGCCGCCGTCCGAGTACGTCGGCGAGCATTTCCGCTTCACCACGGCCCCGGCGCACCTGCCCCAGGATCCGGTCGCGCTGGGTCAACTGCTGGAGATGATGGACGCCGCCGCGCTCCTCGCCTACGCCAGCGACTACCCCCACGAGCACGGCGACGGCCTGCCGGCCTTGCTGGATCAGCTGGACGAAGATACGTGCCATGCCGTGCTGGCCGGCAACGCTGCGGCGGTGTACGGGATCTCGACGTAGTCGCGGTCTCCGGCTCGATTGCCGGCGGCCGGTTTCGCCGTGCGGCTGTGGCATGTTTGCCGTGGTCATCACCAGTCCTGGGGCCTCAGCCGGCGGTGGTCCTCACCCGTGAACTACTTGCGGCGGGCACTTGTAGAAGCTGGCCGGGGCGCGCAGCGCGCGCAGGGCGTTGGCGCCGGCGGCGAACAAAGGGACCTCGTGTGGTGGCCCAACGGAGCGATGTACACAAGGCGCCGGGCGGCTGTACAAACGTCCGGCCGAAGTGCTGCGATTGCCCGCCGTGCGGCACTTGGAAACTGTCCCACCTCGACAGTTAGACGCTTCAGTTCCAAATAGGGAGGCTGAAGCGTCGCGGCGCATTACCGGACCGCGTCTGCCGGTGTGGTCTCCACGCCCACGATCTCGAGCAAGCGGTCGAGGCCGGCGAAGTCGGAAGGGTTTCGGGTGTACAAGGGAAGCTCGGCGGCGAGCGCCGTTGCGGCGATGAGGACATCGAGTGCGCGGCGACCTCGTGCCTTGCGTCCGACGCTGAGCAGCTCGGCGTACGCGCGTCCATACGAGCGTGCCGTTGACGCGTCAAACGGGATCGGGTCGAACGTCGACTCGACACGTTGAAGACGATCTTGCCGTCGTGCACGCTCGGCCGGGTCGTCGGTTGCGTGTGGGCCGGCGGCCAGCTCGGCGAGGGTGATCGCCGAGACTGCGATTGCGGCCGGCAGCGCGTTCTCGGGAATTTGCTCCAGTTCGATCACCACCGACGTGTCGACCAGGCCGCGAGGATGTCGTCGGCTAGACACGCGGCGCGATGTCCTGGTCCAGCGCTGCGTCTACATCGGTTCGAAATCGGGCCGGGTCAACCGCCGGGGCGCCGGCGAATACCGCGAGCGCGGTGGGGGCCGCAACGAACCGTCGGGACCTCACAGGGGTTAGCTCTCCAACCGGCACGCCGTTGCGGGTGACGAGAAACGACTCACCGTGATCAAGGCCACGCATGATTTCGCCGCTGGAGTTGCGAAGCTCGCGCTGCGTGATTGAACGCATCATGGACAGAGTGTAGCACGCGTGCTACATGGTTAGCCGAAGTTTGCTCCGCTCTATGACGATCAGTCATAGCAAGGGGCCGGAGTGCTGAAGTGCCTCGCGAGGCTCGAGATGTACGCAAGGGCCCGGGCAGCTGTACAAACGTCTCACCCGCGAACCGCAATTGCCGTGTGCGGCATTTGGAAACTGTGCTACCTCATCAGTTAGACACTTCCGTTTCCAATCAGGAGGCTGGAGCGTCTTTCGGCGTTAGGGCATGAACGAGATTTCTCAGCAGAGCTTTCTCACGGCATTGCGATAGTGCAATGCAGTCCTGGCGCGCGGCCGATCCTCCGATCGAGTGTCGCCAGGGGTGCGCCGGTCAGCTCCGCGAGCGCGACGTAGCTGGCGTCGTATACGGACAGGTTCTTTCGAAGCTCCCAGGCGCGCAGCGCCAGGAGTTCGTGTGGCCAGTGTTCGACAGCGAGATCGAGTAGATCGGCGTGTGCCTGCGCGGCCTGGTCGGGGCTGATGAGGCCGGAGAGTTCGTGGCGCCGAATGATGTTCGCGGTCTCGTAGCCGAGCAGCGTTGGCGCGCCCAGCTCGGCGTCACGTACAAAGGCAGAAACCCATTGCCCGTCAGGGCCGCTGTCGAGCAGCAGCGCGGCGAGGGCCGACGAGTCGCAGATCACATAGGTGGTCACGATCGGTCCGCGTCTCGCGCGGCGAGAATCGATTTCGCGTTGGCTCTGACACCGGTCGCCTCCACGCGGGCTCGAGCGCGAGCGATGACATCGCTGACGGACGGGCGAGCGACGGAGTCGATGAGCATCGCGCGCAGATACACCTGGAGAGACTTGCCCTCGCGTGCGGCGCGAGCCGCAAGTTCGTCTCGCACTCTGTCGGGAACGTCTCGCACCGTGATTGCGACCGACATGCAGCTATTTTAGCAGCAATGCTGACGAATTGAAGGCGGGCGTTGCTTCGACCCGATGCCGTTATCGCGCAAGGATCGTGTATCGCCTGCGTCAAACTCCGTTAGCGGTTGTCGCAATCCGCACTCCGTAGCCGGCGAACGCTCCGTCGCGGGTCAGTACTTCGAGATCGTCGTGCAGCGCATGCGCGATGAGGACGCGGTCGAACGGATCCAGATGGTGCCTCGGCAGCTCGGCTGCTTGCTCGAGTAACGCTGCGGTGATCGCGAGCATGCGGAATTGGGCGGCGAGCACCGCAGCCAGACCCCGAGGGGCGCGCAATCTGCCGGCCTCTCGTTTGATCGCTGCCTCCCACACCGAGATGGGGCTGACGCAGCGATCGACGGTTGGATCGACCAGCAGCGACCGCTCGGAATCAGTCAGGCGCTCAGGTTCGCCGAGCGCCCACAGCGCGATGTGCGTGTCCACGAGGACCACGGTCATGCCGCATAGGGTTCGAACTCGGGCAATGGCTCATCGAAGTCGTCCTTGAGCTCGATCTGCCCAGCGAGAACCCCGAGTTGAACCGGCGGATGCTCGTTCGCGACCGCGATCAGCCGCGCCGCCGGCTTTCCGTCCCGCGCGATGAGAACCTCTTCACCGCGCTCTGCGGCCGCGACCAATTCGCTTAGGCGCGTCTTGGCTTCGTGCATGTTCACCTGCATAGCTAGGATCTTAGCTAAGCATTCGGCGGAAGGGATCGAGGCGACCGACCCGCGCCGCTAGACCAGGCTCATCGACGGCTGTAGGGTCACGCGTGACCAAAGTGTGCGAGCTGCTCGCCCATTCGCGCGTGCTCGCTCCAATTCATACGGGAGGAAGCACAGTGATCGGCGTAAGCGTCACCTTCCAGTACGACACGGACTTCGATCACGCTCGCGTGGTCTCAATTGCGGAGAACGCACGCGGGACGTTTGAGGGCATGCCGGGGCTGAGGTCCAAGGTCTTCACCGTCGACGACGCGCAACAGCGCGCGATGAATTTCTATGTCTGGGAATCGGCGGATGCTGCCAAGAGCTTCTTCTCGGAGGAGATGCGCGAGCGCGTGACCGGCTTGTACGGCGTCGAACCCACGATCGACTTCGTGGAGATCGCTCAGATCGTCGACAACTCCGGTGCGCCGCACCAAGATTGACCGAGACGTCACGCCACTCGGCGCCTTCGTAGTGTGCGCGGCTGCGTTTCGGGTGAGCGTTGTCGGTCGCCCAGGCGCTGGTTCGCGTCGAACGGTCCGAACCGCCGCCTGACGTGGCGAATCTCCCATTGCCCGGCGCCGGGCCAGACTTCCGGATTCACAAAAGCTGAGCCGGGCCGGTTCTCGGCCGGTCGTGCTTCCGTTACGGGTCTCCAGCCGGGACGAAGTGGGCAGTCGCGAACGGTGGCCGCAGAGGCGAGCAGCTTCGCGGCGGAGCCTGCATCTCCCTCCGCTTCGCCACGCTGCTCGCGGTAGGGCGTGATACTCGAGTTCGTGACCGAGCGTAGGAATGGCCGTTAGCTCGGCGTGGTCCGTTAGGCAAACGCGGGGGCCGAGAGGGATTAATGCTCGAGCTCGCGCGGCGCATCGTCCCAAGCGCTCGCCTCCTGGGTGGCGACCCTCAGGTCCACGAACTTCAGCTCACCGGCGATCTTGTCCCTCCACGCGTCGGCCACGGGATCAGATCAGTGGCGTGATGTTCTCCTCGTAGGGCACGCCGAGCAGCGCCTTGCCGTACACCTCCTGGTTGACCAGCGGGTCGATCACCGCGTGACGGCCGGCGGTATTGGAATCTCGCCAGATGCGCTGCAGAGGACTGACGTCGGCGAAGCTCGATGCCCCATGGGCCGTGAGCAGGTCATCGATCGCCCGCCGAATCTGCGTGATGGCATGCGCGGTGTCAGCGCGCACCCGGGCTCGCGCCAGGTAGGGCATCTTTTCTCCCCTCCCCGCCGCGTCGTCGATGTCGTCGGCGGCGCGGAACGCGTGCAGGTGGGCTGTGTCGATGAGCGTTGCGGCGCGTGCGACCTGCAGCTGGAACGCCGTTGAGTCGACCTGCCGCTCGAACTTCGTGTACGTGATGCCTCGCTTAGGCGCCTTCTCGACCACGAACCGCAGCGCAGCCCGTCCAAGCCCGAGCTGCGGACCGGCGAGAATGAGCGTGAGCAGCGGGATGAACGACGATCGGTAGAGAGCCTCGTCGGTATGCTCGGTTCCGTATTCGTTGTCGATCGCGCGGGAGACCGAGTACAGCCGGTGCCCGGGGACGAATACGTCCTGCGCCACCAGCGTGTTGCTGCCGGTGCCCTTCATGCCGGTTACGAACCAGGTGTCCTCGATCGCCAGATCGGCCATCGGGATAAATGCCAGGGCCTGGTCGACCAGCTCCCCGGATTCGTCGGGCACCATGATGCCGACGAGCGCCCAGTCGGCGTGGAGGCTGCCGGACGCCCACGGCCATTTTCCGCTCACCCGGTACCCCGCGTCGACCTTTCGCACCTCGGGTGAGGGGTTGAGCACGCCGGCGACCCTGGCGTCCGGGTTGGTGGCGAAGATGTCCTGCTGGGCCTGGTCGGGGAGGACGCCAGCCATCCAGTTGCAGACGTTGGTGAGCGCCACCACCCATCCAGTCGAGCCGCACGACTCGGCGACGGCAGCCGACACCTCCAGCTTCTCCCGCACCGTCATCTCGTAGCCACCGAACCGGCGAGGCACCGTGACCCGGAACACGCCCGCCGCGGTCAGGGCCTCGATGTTCTCCTGCGCGATCCGGCGATCGGCCTCGGTCTGACCCGCGTTGCGCTCGAGGATCGACCTCGTCCCGTCGATCCGGCCGAGCAGCTCGGACAGCGTCGGCACCTGTGGGGAAATGCGCGTGGTCGTCATGTCGTCTTTCTCCCATCCGCCGTCGCGGCATGCTGGACGTGGCACTCCACTACTAGTCTCACGGCAGGCGCGAGGTCCAATCAAGGATCGTCTTGGTGAAAAGGGTCGGTTCCGCGGCGTGCATGGCGTGGACCATCTCCGGGAGGTCGACCACGTCGACCGGCTGCCCCGCGTCGCGCACCAGCTGTCGCGCTCGTGCGACCTGCTCGTCGGACACCGCGCCCATCAGCCCTCCGGTGTGGGGGTCGAGCTCGCGGTAGTGATGGGTGAGCAGGATCGGGATCTTCGCCGCCGCGAGCATGCGCTCGTGGTCACACCCGGCGGCGGCGAGGCCGGTCCAGAATGAGCGGGCCCATTCCGGGTCGTATTCCTTGAGGTTCTGCGGGGGCTCGGCGGGCGCGGGCGCGTCCGGCGGCGCGCCGAGCCCCATGCGAGCGAGCGCAATCAGGACATGCTTGGGCAGCTCCCGCGGGATCGCCGACTGCATCCCCTTCCACTCGCCCACCGACCATTGGTCGCCGAGCCACTTGTTCAATACCGCGAACATCGGGCCGATCGACTGCCGGATCGAGTGACCGCAGGCCGGGTTCAATTCCGAGGCGAACAGCGGGGGGTCCTCGCATACGGCTCCGCGCACCTGTCCCGGCTTCGCGTAGGCGGCCAGCCAGGCCGCGAGCACTCCGCCCGAGGAGCAGCCGCTGACGATCACCGGACGCCGGATGACGGCGTCGATGAACCGCACGAGGTCGTTGCCCATGTTGTCGAGGGTGTAGCGGCCGGGGGTTCGGGTGGTGCGGCCCTGTCCGCGCAGATCGACCGCGAACACCTCGAAGTGCTGCCCGAGGTGGGCCATTGCCGCCTCGTATCCCCACCACGATTCGGTTTGGCCGGGAACGAGCAGCAGCGCGGCGCCCGCCGCGGCACCGGTGGTGGCGTAGTTCATGCGGATCTCCCCGAGATCCACCAGCTGCTCCGGGTACGCGTGCGGGACGAAGAGATCCGTGGCGCCACCCGTGCTCATGGGGCTGGCAGGATCGTCCGCCGAGTCTCGGAGACCTTGCGGAGAGTCGAGCCCAGATGCGCGCCAGTCGCCTCGCGGAGCCGCTCGGGGTCGCGCGCCAGAGCGGCGTCGAGCAGCGGCGCGATCCCGATGCGGCCTGTCACGGTCATCTGGTGGTTTCTGCGGGAGACGCCGAGGGCGGGTTTCGGTCGCGAGCCTCAGGCAAGCGCGGCGTCCTCGGGCGACGCAGGTTGCTCGTCGGGTAGGCGCAGGTCAAGCGGAGTGCCAGGATCGAATTCGCCGGCAAAGCTGCGCTCGTGCACCACGGCGGCGTCGCCGCTCTGCCGCCAGGCGGCGAGCAGCTGCTCAGGGTCAGTGTTGATCCCGATCGGATTGACCTCGAACTCGGGGGAGGTGCGCATCCATTCGCTCGACTGCGCCCAGTCGCCGAAGTTGTCTGCCTGTAGCTCGACGCTGTTGCCATCCGGGTCGACGTAGTACAGCGAGGTGGTCAGCCCGTGATCGAGGCACGCGTGAGGCATGATGCTCTGGTTGCGCAGCCGCTCGTAAGCGTCCATGAGCTGGCCCATGTTCTCGTACTCGAACGCGAGGTGATGCATGCCGGTATGCGGCACCTTGTCGGGGTCGTCGACGAGCCCTGGATGAGCGAGCAGCGCAACCCGATGGTTGGCCGCGTCGTTGGTCATCCACGCCCCGAACTTCGAGTGGTGGTTCGCGGTCATCCCCACGACCTGGGCGTACCAGTCGAGCATCTCCTGGACGCGCGTAGTCTTCAGCGTGACGTGGTGCAGAGTCGGGCGGGGCACAGCGGTTGCGGACATAACGTTCTCCAGCTCAGGCGATTGGCGTCGCGCCCACCGCTCACGTCGCGGGCGAGTGTAGGTTATCGACCATCCTTGAGGAGGAGCGATGAGTCTCGCGGAGCTCCGAGCGACGCCGCGTGAGTTGATTGGCAGCGTGATCCGCCCGGCCGGGTACAGGTGAGCTGTGGCGGAAGATCGAGGTAATGTGACGCGTCACCGACCGGGAATGGACGCGGAGGTCGTGATCGCCGGTGCCGGCCCCGTCGGCTTGACCGCGGCGATCGAGCTCGGCCGCCGCGGCGTCGAGACCGTCGTAATCGAACCGCGCGAGAGGGTTAGCCACGCTCGTCCGCGCTGCAAGACGGTCAACGTGCGCACGATGGAGCACCTGCGCCGTTGGGGGATCGCGAGCCGCCTGCGCGCCCGCGCGCCCTTGTCACCCGAATGGTCGAGCGAGATCGTGTTCTGCACGTCGCTCACCGGCCACGAGCTCTCGCGCTTCAGCGGCGTGCTCGGCCTGCGCAGCGAGGGCGACCGCTTCCCCGAGCTCGGCCAGCAGGCGCCCCAATACGTTCTCGAGGAGCTCCTGCGCGAGGTCGCCCGCGAGCTCGCGCCGGTCACGCTGGTGACGCGCGCGCGGGTGACCGGCGTGACACAGACCGACGACGAGGTGCGGCTCACCGCCGACGACGACAGCGAGATCGCGGCGGAGTACGCGCTCGGCTGCGACGGTGCCCGCAGCGTCGTACGCGAGGCGATTGGTTCCGCGTATGAGGGAGGGATCGCGCCGCGCCCCAATTTCGGCATCACGTTCGAAGCGCCTGGGTTATGGAAGCTCATTCGCCATGGCCCCGCCGTCCACTACTGGATCGTCAACGCCGAAGCGCCCGGGCTAATGGGCCCGCTGGACACGCGCGGCACGTGGTGGGCGATGGCGATCGGCATCGACCGTGAGACGGGCGAGCGGGACCCGTGCCGGCTCATCGACGGGCTGGCCGGCGTCCCGGTCGACGCGCGCGTGCTGTCGACAGACCCATGGACGGCGCGGATGCAGCTCGTCGACCGCGCCCGCCGTGGACGCGTGTTCCTGGCCGGAGACGCCGCCCACCTCAACCCGCCGTTCGGCGGCCACGGCATGAACACTGGCTTCGGCGACGCCGTCGACCTCGGCTGGAAGCTGGCGGCCGTGTTGCGGGGGTGGGGTGGACCAACCTTGCTCGAGAGCTACGAGTCAGAGCGCCGGCCGGTGCAGAAGCGGGTCATCGAGGCCGCCGAGAAGAACAACCGCACGCTCGCCACCGAGCTTCTGGCCCCCGACCTTGACGTCGACAGCGATGCTGGCACGCGCGCCCGTGCCGCCGCGGCCAGGAAAATCCAGGCCAGCAAGCACGCCGAGTTCCACGCGCTCGACCTCGTGCTCGGCATTCCCTACGACAACTCGCCGGTCATCGCAAGCGGAGGCGGCCGGCTCCCGCATCGCTGGCTCGAGGA
The DNA here is from genome assembly GCA_963777335.1 of uncultured Solirubrobacterales bacterium. Lineage (GTDB taxonomy): Bacteria > Actinomycetota > Thermoleophilia > Solirubrobacterales > Solirubrobacteraceae > Palsa-465. The sequence goes on along the minus strand of CAVZQD010000020.1, from coordinate 163,285 downwards.
CGGCCGCTCCCTCTACGACTTGCTCGGCCCGGACTTCACGCTGCTGGCCGGCGAGCACCAGCCGGCGATCGACGGCCTGCTCGCGGCGGCACGCCGCCGGCGAGTCCCAATGCGCGTCCTCCGGCTCCCGCATCAGCGCGGATGCGTGCTCGTGCGCCCCGACCAGCACGTCGCCTGGCAGGGTGAGGCCGCCCCGGCCGATCCTCTCGCCCTGATTGACCAGGTCCGAGGCGCCGCATGATGACGGGCGGGTAGCGCCGTCATCCCTGTCCATAACCACGCCGAATGCGCTCAATGCTGAGGCGACCAACTCTCCCGACGCGTCACGCTGGGCCCAGGCGGACCGAACCGTCACCAACGACGCACCGCAGGTCCCACTCGTAATCCCGGGCTGCATCACCTTCGTCTCGCAGGGCGTCGGCAACTACCAAGCGCCTCGCAAGCCGTCCTCGAAGACCAGCTCTGGGTCCGGTGGGCGTTCCCCACCGCCGTTGCGGGCGGGCGTTGGTTGCTGATCAGCCACGGCACAGCCGACGCGTCTGCTTCGGCTCCGCAAACGGCAACGAGTGGCGCCGGGGCTTTCGTGCGCGCTCAGCACGAATGTGAGGAGTGGCCGGCGCGCCATGTCATGGGTCGCCGGTATCGCCACGAGGCCTCTGCTCCTCCGACCACCACCGTAGTTGCGGCCCACGAGACGCGCGCCGGTTCGGACGCGTTCACCGAACATTCCGGGATCATCGTGCATGTCGGTCCGATCGCCGATCGACCGACAGGGCGCGACCGTCCACCGGTGGCGCTGACCGATGTGGGCGGCCTGGCAGAGATCAAGGCGCGGCTCGACGGACGTTCCTGGCGCAGCTGAGCAACCCGGAGCTGCGAGGTTTCTAAGAGAACGCGTCATAAGCGCCAATCGCGTCCGGCGCCGGCGCCTTGACTACTGAACTTCGTTGGTTTGTTACCTAAATGGCACGGAGATCGGGCCAGGCAGCCGCCGGTAGATGGCGATGAAGTCGCGGTCGTCGCGGACGAGGTAGCGGGTAGACGGCTGCATGGACTGGGGCTCGACCATCTTCGGGTCGAGGCCGTGCTGGTGGCTGTAGGTGATCAGGGTGTGCCAATCGGGGTTGATGTCGAACTCCATCGCTCGCGTCGCGCCGGCGCGCTGGAGGATCTTGGCGATGGTGATGACCGTTTGGTCGTCAGCGACGGCGTAGATGAGGTTGCCGCGCCGATCAACGCCGACACCGGTGCGCCAAACGCGAGTGACGCCGCCGAGGGTGAAGCCCCATTGCGGGCTGTTCGGATCGGTGTTCAGGAGTGGGTTCAGTTCTCTGTTCCAAACGATGGGAGCGAGGCTCTGGCGGGCCCAGGCGACATCCGGTCCGGCGTTCGGGCCGCCGCTCCATTTCACGATCGCGATGCGACCATTCCGGTAGCCGATGAGCGTCGCGTTGCCGTCCTTGAGCGGCTCGTTCGTGCGGCCGTTGACGGCCGAGCCGTTGTCGCCGTCGACGTACGTAAAGCCGCCGTTGAAGGTTGCAAGCAACCTCCAGCGCTGGTCGTACGGGACCATCATCGGCCCACGTATGGCCGCATTCGGTGGCTCGTAGCGACCTGGGTAGTACGCGATTGCAGTGCGTGTGTGATCGAACCAGGCGACGTACGCAACGATCCGCGGATAGTCGAGCTCGGAACGGAACGTCGTCACCAGCACGGGAGGACCACCATCCACCGGGGGGCCGGTCGGCCTCCAAACGCCCTCACCGGGCAGCGGGTGCGTGAAGATCGGGTTGATGCGCGGTGGCCAGGGAGCGCGCGGCTTCGCAACCCGTGCGCGCGGCTTCGGCACGGGTACGTTGGCGACTGGTGTGGCGGTCCTCAGCCCTACGGCAGGCAGGCTCTTCAGTTCCGGCCCGCCCTTTTGTGGCGCGTTCATGGTGTAGTAGATGTGCTCGCTCTCATCGACCAGCCAGTTCCCAAACGGCAGATCCGATCGCACCCATTCGACGCTGCGTTCTGACCACGACATGCTCGTCGGCTGCACCATCCAGACCGCATACGAAACGGCGGCCCACGACACAAGGCCGAGGAATGGAAGCGCAATCGGCAGGATGCGCCGGCGTCGCCGCCTTCCGCCCGTTATGAGCGGGTGCGGTCGCTCCCGGCCCGCCGCCGGGTCGGCAGGTCGCGACGGGGCGGCCAGTGAAGACGAGAAATCCTCGGGCTTATCGCTCGCAGCAGCATCGGGGCCGGTCGCCGTCTCGTTATGGATCGAGCCTGGGGACATTGTCGGCGAGCGCGTACGAAGGCTTACGATCGACCGAACGATGGGGCCAAGACGCGGCTCCATCGTAATCGAGCCCTGCTGCGCCGGGCGTCGTTGATCGTGAGAATTCGCCCACCTTGACGCCGTGCTCAAAGCCGGCTTTCGCCGTCCGCCCGGTCCCGGTGGCCTAGTCAAGGCTGGTCAGCCGCGCCTCGAGGCCGGGGTCGATCCCCGCGTCGTGAGCTATTACTTCGGGTCGAAGCAGGCGCTGCTCGAGGCGTGTCTGGTTCCGCCGCCCGGGTTTGTGGAAAGGGTCGCGGAGGTCACGAGCAGTGAGCTCGCAGCGCGTGGGAAGTCATTGGTTCGCTCGCTGCTTCGTTCCTCGAACGACCCGCAGTCCGCGGTCGTGCTGCGCTCGATCATCCTGATCGCCGCGCAGCAGCCGCTCGCACTCGAGCGGCTACGGATGATCGTCTCCGCCAGCCTGATTGGCGCGGTTGCGACCAACCTCGACGATCAGGAGCGCGTGCTTCGAGGGGCCCGGTCGCGACCCAGATGCTCGGGCTGGCGATGACACGGTACGTGTGGAAGCTCGAGCCGATCGCGTCGCTGCCCGCCGAGGAGGTGGTCGCGTGCATCGCGCTTACCGTGCAGCGGTATCTCGCGGGCCCGCTGCGGCCCAGACACTGACCAGCAAGCGAGGCGGCGACCGATCCGGTGCGAGCGTGACGCTGCGCAGGACCATTCCTCACGCCCGTCAGTCATAGGATTGGGTTTCGTGCTCATGGGCGGTGAGCACCATGGGATGCGCCGGCGGCCCCGACAGGATCGTCTCGCGGTCGACCTCGAGATCCGGCCCGACGTGAATCAGCTCGCCTGGGTGGATCTCTTCCCAGCCGGGCTCATCGCTGATTCGTTCGCATGCGATCACTACCAGCGGAGCCACAGCTCCATCGTCGGAGTGCAGCCTCAAGAGCGATGGTGATGGGCGACGCCGACTCCGAGCGGTTCTTTGCGCTGATCACGCTGGCCATCCGCCTGCGTGCAGCGCGAACAGCCGACACATGCATCCCAGTTTACGTTGAGCCCATTGACAAGGGGCTTATCAAAGTGATATCATCCTGATAGGAGGCGGGCGACCGACACCACAGCCCACAGGAGACGTCCCGATGAACGCACCTAACGACAACACAGCAGCGAAACGTCTACGCGAGTGGTGGCTTTCTCCTCCGCGATTCGGCATGCGCCGTTTGATTGCGCCATGGGAGTACCGCCATCTCCGCCTCTTCGGGGTCACGCGTATTACCGGTGGCAGCGTCGCCGCCGCCGCGGGCCTCGTGTGCCTCTCTTACCGCGCCTACGGGTGGGCAGCCTTCTTCCTGGTTATTGGGGCGCTGAATCTCGCGGGTGGTTCCTGGTTCATCACCATCGATCGCTCCGTATCTGCCCGAACCTGAGCCTGCGTCAAGACCCACGGATGTCCGGCGGACGTCGCGGACCGTGTGCGAGACTCGCATCCCTCCCTAGGGGCTCGCTCGATGATCGATCCGCTCACGTTGCCAAAGGCCGAGCTGCATCTGCACATCGAGGGAACGCTCGAGCCCGAGCTGATGTTCGAACTCGCTCGCCGCAACGGCGTCAGGCTGCCGTACGCGGACGCCGAAGCGGTCAGGCGCGCGTACAGGTTCACCAACCTGCAGTCGTTCTTGGACGTCTATTACCGAGCCTGCTCGGTGCTCATCCACGAACGGGATTTCTACGAGCTCACGATCGCTTACCTCGCCCGCGTGCGGGACCAGGGCGTTCGTCACGTCGAGATCTTCTTCGACCCGCAGACCCATACCGCGCGCGGCGTACGCCTGGACACGGCGGTGCGTGGGATAGGTAAGGCCTTGGCCGAGGGACGTCGGCTCGGGATCACCTCGCACCTGATCATGTGCTTCCTGCGCGATCTGCCCGCCGATGACGCGATGGCGACGTTGGAGCAGGCGCTCGCGCACCGCGACGTGATCTTCGGCGTCGGGCTCGATTCCGCAGAGGTGGGTAATCCCCCGAGCAAGTTCCGCGACGTCTTCGAGCGGGCGATCAGCGCCGGGTTCCGCGCGGTCGCCCACGCCGGCGAAGAGGGTCCGCCCGAGTACATCTGGCAGGCACTCGATGTGCTCGGGGCGGAGAGGATCGATCACGGCGTCCGCTGCCTGGAGGATCGTCGCCTCGTTCAGCGCCTCGAGGTCGATCGGGTCGCGCTGACCGTGTGCCCGTTCTCGAACGTCAAGCTCAGGGTCGTCGACACGCTCGAGCAGCACCCGCTGGCGAAGATGCTCGAGCTCGGATTGCGCGCCACCGTCAACTCGGATGACCCGGCCTACTTCGGCGGGTACGTGGGCGAGAACTTCACTGGAGTCGCAAAGGCCCTGCGCCTCGACCACGGCGCGCTCGTCCAGCTCGCTCGCAACAGCTTCGAAGCGTCGTTCCTGGACGACGCCACGCGAGCGCGCTACCTGGACGAACTCGCCAATGCTCATTCGTGAGCGTACGACCTCGGGCGTTTCGGGGTCGAGTACGAGAACGAGATCTTTCACGCCACCAGCGAGCCATACGGGCTGATCGAGGGCATCGTCAGCGCCCCGCGAGCCCGAACGGGTAGGGTGGCAGGCGTTGTCATACGTGCTAGCCTCGGCTGTATGACAATGCTCAGCTTCCGGGTTCCGGACGAGGATGCTGCCGAGGTCCAACGCTGGGCCGATGCGCTTGGGGTCGACCGCTCGGAGATCCTCCGCGATGCGTTGCATCGCCACCTCGTCGTGTTGAACGGCGAGTCGGACGCCGAGACGTGGCGCCAGCAGCCGCCGACGGATGCCGAGCGGTCGTTGGAGTCGATCGCCGATTGGGGCCCGGCTGAGGATTGGGCGGATTGGGCCGATGCGGAGGGGTGACATCTGGTTCGCGGCCGCGCCGGGCGGAGACCGTCCGGTGCTCGTTCTAACCCGCGACCCGGTAGCGGATCGGGTCGGCTCGATCGTTGTGGCGGCGCTGACCAGGACGCGCCGGGGGTTGGTCTCAGAACTGACGCTGACACCGGAAGATGACGGCGTTCCGTCGATCTGCGTCGTCAACTTCGACAATGTTCATACGCTTCCGCGCTCGACGTTCCGGCGTCGAGTCACCCGGTTGTCCGACCCCCGTATGGCTCAGGCCTGTCGAGTGTTGCGGGATGCGGTCGGCTGCTGACAGCGTCGTAGAGCATCACGAGTTGCTTGAGCCGCATTGGTGCCTTATCGTCGGCCCCACATGGGCGCGACGACAACCGCCACCGACCATCTGCTGCTCCACTTCGCGCGCAACGGTGGGGCGCGCGACGGCGATGTCGAGCTGCTCGTGCTCGAGCGGGGCGAGGGCGTGTTCGTGGTCGACAGCCAGGGCAGACGCCACCTGGACGGCCTGTCGAATCTATTCTGCGCACAGCTCGGGTACGCGTACGGCACCGAGATGGCCGAGGTCGCGAGCCGGCAGCTGATCGAGCTGCCGTTCGCGACCAACTGGGGCGTGGCCCACCCGGCGGCGGTGGAGCTGGCCGGCAGGTTGGCGGAGATTGCGCCCGGCTCGCTCGATCACGTGTTCTTTACGAGCGGTGGCTCGGAGTCGGTCGAGGCCGCGTGGAAGATCGTACGCCAGTTCCACATCGCGAACGGCGAGCCGGAACGCACCAAGGCGATCTCGCGCGACCGCGCCTATCACGGCGTCACGCTCGGCGCGCTGGCGTTCACCGGCGTGCCCGGCTTCAAGGAGCCGTTTGGCTCGCCCGCCGTCGAGACCTTCCACGTCTCGAATACGAACGAGTTCCGAAGGTCTGAGTCCGGGCCTGAGCTCACGTCGCTGCTCCTCGGCGAGGTCCAAGAAGTCATCGACCGCGAAGGCCCGGAGACGATCGCGATGATCATCGCCGAGCCGGTGCAAAACGCCGGCGGTTGCCTGCAGCCGCCGGATGGCTACTGGGCCGGTCTGCGCGAGATCTGCGACCGCCACGGCATCCTGCTCGTGGCCGACGAGGTGATAACGGGTTTCGGCCGGCTCGGCGAGTGGTTCGGGGTGAGCCGGTTCGGATCGGTGCCTGACGTGATCACGACCGCGAAGGGCCTGACGTCGGCGTACGCGCCGATGGGAGCCGTGCTCGCGTCCGACAGCGTCGCCGCCCCACTCTACGACTCCGGCCGGACGCTGCTCCACGGGATCACGTTCGGCGGGCATCCGCTGTCCGCCGTGATCGCGTTGAAGAACCTCGAGCTTTTCGAGCGAGAGCACGTGCTCGACAACGTCCGTGAGCACGAGGCCTACCTGGCCGACCAGCTCGAGTCGCTACGGCGCCTGCCGATCGTCGGCGACATCCGCGGGAGCGGCTACTTCTGGGCGGTCGAGCTCGTGCCGGACGGTCCCGCGAGCCGGTTCGATGCCGGGCAGCGAGAGGAGCTGCTCCGAAAGTGCCTGCCGGGCGCGCTGATCCGGGCGCAGCTGATCGCCCGGGGCGATGACCGCGGCGACACCGTGATTCAGATCGCGCCGCCGCTGGTATGCGACAGGCCGATTCTGGAGGATCTGGTCGGACGGCTGGGCGACGTGCTGGAGATGCTCTCGGAGCACATGGGGATTCCGAGGGCATGACGTGACCCCGGGAGCCGAATCGACGACAGGAAGCGAGCCATGACCGAAACCACGCTGATCGCCAACGGAACGGTCGTCACGGCGGATGGAGAGTTCGACGGCGACATCCTGATCGACGGGGAGAAGATCGCTGCCGTCGGTCGGGTCGTCGCTCCCGAGGGGGCCGACGTCGTCGACGCGACCGGATGCTTTGTGCTGCCAGGTCTGATCGACAACCACACGCACCTATCGATGCCGTTCATGGGAACGATGTCGTCCGACGACTACAACACCGGCACGCAGGCGGCGGCTGCCGGCGGAGTGACCTGCCTGGTCGATTTCGCGATCCAGCAGCGGCCCGACAACCTCCAATCCACCCTCGACGAATGGCGCGGTCGCGCTGATGGAGCCGCGCATGTCGACTACGGCTTTCACATGGCGATCACGAATGCCAGCGAGGCGGTAATCGAGGAAATGGCCGCGATGTCGGAGACCGGCGTGTGCTCGTTCAAGCTGTTCATGGCCTACAAGGGCGCGCTGATGGTGCGCGACGACGAGCTCGCCGCATGCATGGAGCGCGCCCGAGACCTCGACGCGCTGACGATGGTGCACGCGGAGAACGGCGACATCGTCGACCTGCTGGTCAAGCGCGCGCTCGCGCGCGGCGACACCTCGGCGATCCACCATGCGCTCACGCGACCCGAGTACGTCGAGGCGGAGGCCACCGGACGCGCTGCCACGATCGCCGAGCACGTCGGCGCTTCGCTGTTCGTCGTCCATGTCACCTGCGCCGCGGCGGCCGCGGAGATCGAGGCCGCGCAACGGCGGGGCGCGGCCGTCACCGGAGAGACGTGCTTCCAGTACCTGACCAACGGCATCGACGATCTTCGGCGCCCTGGCGTCGAGGGCTGCCGCTACATCTGCTCGCCGCCGCTCCGCGACGTGTCGAACCACGAGCCGTTGTGGGGCTACCTTCGGCGCGGCGTGCTCGAGAGCGTCTCGACCGACCACTGCCCGTTCAACGACGAGCAGAAGTCGCGCGGGCTCGACGACTTCAGCCTGGTCCCAAACGGCCTCGCGCTGATCCAGCACCGCCTCGCGAAGCTGTGGGACGAGGGCGTCGTCGCGGGGCGAATCACCCGCTCGCAGCTGGTCGACCTGACGAGCACGACGATCGCCCGGCGCTTCGGTCTGCAAGACAAGGGCAACCTGACACCGGGAAAGGACGCCGATGTCGTCGTGCTCGATCCAGCGGCACCTCGCCCATACGGCAAGGCCACGTCGTTCATGAACGTCAACTACGACCTCTACGAGGGCGAGACCGCGAGCGCGAGCGTGCGGCATACGTTCTCGCGCGGGACGCTCGTGTACGACCGGGGTGAGATCAAGACCGAGCCTGGCCACGGTCGCTTCGTCCCGCGGATGCTCGGGGCCTCCGTCCAGGTCGCCGCGTGACCGAACTCCGGCTCGACCCGCGGGCTGTCATCGCCGACCTCGACGAGCTTGCCGGCGACAGCGGCGGGCGTTTCGCGGGCGCGAAACGGCTTGCCTGGACACCGCAGTGGGAGCAGGCACGATCGTGGCTCACGTCGAAGCTCGACGACATCGGTCTCGAGCCGGAGCGTGACGAGGCCGGCAACCTGTGGGCACGCATCGATGGCGACCAGGATCAGTTCATGATCGTCGGGTCGCACATCGACGCCGTGCCCGACGGCGGCTGGCTCGACGGTGCGCTCGGGTTGATGACCGCGCTCGAGACGGTCCGCCGGCTGTCGCGAGCCGACACGAGGCCGCCGATCGGCGTTCGATTCGTCGACTGGGCGGACGAGGAGGGGGCGCGGTTCGGCCGGAGCCTGCTCGGCTCCTCGGCGTGCGCGGGGACGCTCGACCCTGACGAGGTCCGCGACCTGCGCGATGTCGAGGGCGTCACGTTGGCTGACGCGCTCGCGCGCTGCGGAGTCGATCTCGACACCGCATCGGCCGCCGCGGAACGGCTCAAAGGAGCCGTCGCGTATCTCGAGCTCCACATCGAGCAGGGACCCGTACTGCTCGACGGCGGTCGGCTCGCGTGCGCCGTGAGCGGGACGGTCGGGGTCGAGCGACACCTGATGACGTTCACCGGTCAGGCGGCGCACGCCGGGTCGACGCCGATGCGGCTGCGCCAGGACTCGCTCGCCGCCGCAGCGCGCGCGGCGCTTGAGATACGTCAGAGCGCGATCGACCACGGGGGCGTCGGCACGGTAGGACGGATGCAGTCCGTTCCCGGCGTCATCACCGCGGTCGCCGGCAGCACCGAGATGCAGCTCGACCAGCGGCACCTCGACCCGAACGAGCTCGCGGCGATGTTCGCCGAGGCGCGGGAGGCGTGCCGCAGCGCGGCCGAGGAGTTCAACTGCACCGTCGAGGAGCGCGATGTCTTCCGGGCGGCCCCGACTCCGTTCGACCGGGCGTTGGTCGAGCTCACGCGGGCAAGCGTGCAGGAAGCGGGCGGCGACGCAGGCGAGCCGATCCCGAGCGGGCCACTGCACGACGCGACCGAGATCGGGCGAGTCGTGCCGACGGCGATGATCTTCGCGCAGTCTGACCCGCCCATCTCGCACGCCTCGATCGAGGACTCGCGTGAGCAGGCGCTGAGTGTCGCGATCGATGCGTATGGAAGGACGGTGGGCTCGGTGCTTGCGAGCGCGGCGAAATGACGTCAGAGGGAGCCGGTTAGTCATGAACTTCGGAGTCGTCCTCCAAACCAACCCGCCGGCGGCGCGGGTGATCGAGCTCGCCCGGAGGGCCGAGACATACGGTTTCACCAACGTGTGGACGTTCGACTCCCACCTGCTGTGGGAAGAGCCGTTCGTGATCTTCAGCCGGATCCTCGACGCCACGCACAAGTTGACGGTCGGGCCGATGGTGACGAATCCGGCGACCCGTGACTGGACCGTCACGGCCTCGCTGTTCGCCACCTTGAATGAGATGTACGGCAACCGGACCGTGTGCGGCATCGGCCGCGGCGACTCTGCGGTACGGACGATCAACGGCAAGCCGGTGAACCTCGCTGACCTGCGCGCGTGCGTCGAGGTGGTTCGCGGCCTCGCCAACGGGGGGACGGTGCAGTACAAGGGCAGCACCCTGCGCTTCCCGTGGAACCCAAACAGCAGGTTGCCGATCTGGGTAGCGGCCTACGGGCCGAAGGCGCTGAAGGTCGCAGGCGAGGTGGGCGACGGTTACATCCTCCAGCTCGCCGATCCCGACATCGCGACATGGAGCATCCAGGCGGTGCGGGACGCTGCGGCGGCCGCCGGCCGCGATCCGGACGCGATGACGATGTGCGTCGCGGCGCCCGCCTACGTGACCGACGGCAGCGAGGCCGCACGCGCACACGCGCTCGATCAATGCCGCTGGTTCGGCGGGATGGTCGGGAATCATGTCGCGGACCTCGTCGCCCGGTATGGGGGCGAGGGCCGCGCGGTGCCGAGGAGCCTGACCGACTACATCGCGGGACGCCAGGGCTACGACTACAACGAGCACGGACGGGCCGGCAACCCCGACACCGAGTTCGTGCCCGACGAGATCGTCGAGCGGTTCTGCATCATCGGACCGCCGGAGACTCAGATCGCACGCCTGACGGAGCTCGCGGGGCTCGGCGTCGGCCACTTCGGCCTCTACCTACAGCACGACGCTCAGGACGCGACCCTGGCCGCGTTCGGCGACGAGGTGATCCCGCGCGTCGGCGAGCATCTGCTCGCCCGTAGCTGAACCTGGGACGGTCACGCCCCAGTAGGTCCGTCAATTGGCGATCGAGCGCTCCATGTCGTCGGCCAGGGCTGGAAAGTGGTAAGGGCCCGGGGCGCGTAACGCAGCGATCACCCGTTGCTGGTTCTCCGGGCTCTTGTCCTGGCTCAACTTGATCTTGCACACAAAACGCGTGATCGGGATGCGCAACCCGACCGTTCCCTTGGCCAACTGCCCGCCCCACTCGGAGTCTAAGAACTGTGGCCGGTCCACGTGTCGCTCGAAATGCTCCACGAGCCGGGTGAGGACCCGCAGGTTCTCTTCCGCATCGAGAATCTGAGGCACCCCGTAGCAGTGGGCAACGCTGAAGTTCCAGGTGGGAGCCGGTGTCGTCCCCGGCACGTACCAGCTCGGGCTGATGTAGCCATGGCGGCCCTGGACGATCAGCATGACCTCCTGTTCCCCGAACCCGTGGACACGCTCGTCCGGGCGCCCGACGTGGGTCAGCACCGCCAGCTCGGCCGACTCCTCATCCAGGAGCACTGGGTAGTGCGAGGCGACGAGCTCGCCCCCGTTGCTGCTCACGAGAATGCACCACGGGTTCTCGCGGATCAGTCGCCGCACCACCTCAGGATCGTCGCTCGCGTGGATTGGATTCGGTCGCATGCCAACAGTGTCGCGCGTCTCCGCGGCCGACGCCGTTATGGGCACCCGTCACCCGTCGCCAGGCGCTCACGTGGGGGCGCATGCCGCGGATCGACGGCACCTTCGCGACGAGTCGGCGCAGCGGCGTGTCGATAGCCGCGATCCTCTACGAGGTCGAGCCGCTGGACGAAGCTGCGCAGGTCGTCGTTCAGTCCGAGTTCATCACCGACCAGGCGCCGCGGCGAACGACACGATGCGGATGGAGGCGGCGCGGACGCGCCGCCCGGTTGGCGAGACCCACTCGACTCGGTGTCGCCCTCGATCTCGATGTCGGCCCGACTTCACACGCTCCAGGCCGGCGACGAGGCGAGCAGCGCCCGATTCCCGCGAAGGGACTGACAGGCGCCGGCTACGACGGGCACACGCCGGCTGGCGGGTCCACGGTGTCGAATTCGTCGACCGGTTAGTAGCTGGTGTGCATCGCGGCACTGACCTGGTCGAGCGTGTCTTGCGCGATCGCGCGCGCCGCGAGGCTGCCGTCATGGAGGATTGATCTGAGATGGCCGCGGTCGTCGATCAGCTCGGCGCGGCGGGCTCGGATCGGACGTAGCTTCTCGTTGACGGCCTCGGTCGCGCGGCGTTTGAGCTCGGCGGCGCCCCGGCTACCGATCTCCGCCGCGACCGTGGCAGGGGAGACGCTCTCGCACAGGGCTGTGAGCAGGACGAGATTGGCGACCTCCGGACGGTTCCCCGGCTCGTACGTGATGTTCGGATTGGAGTCGGTCTTGGCCTGACGGAGAAGTCGTGCGGTTTCGTCGGGGGAGGTGGCCAGCGTGATCGCGTTGTCGCGACTCTTGCTCATCTTTCGGCCATCGAGACCCAGCAGGACCGGCGCGTCGCTGAGCAGGGCCCGTGGTTCGGGAAACACGGGATGTTCGGGAGCGTATCGGCGGTTGAAGCGTCGGGCGATCGTTCGGGTCTGCTCCACGTGCGGCAGCTGATCTGCGCCGACGGGAACGATCGTCGCCTGGCAGAAGAGGATGTCGGCGGCCTGATGGACCGGATAGGTCAGCATCAGCCCGTTGAGTGTCGACATTCCTGACGCGGCCGCCTCGTCCTTGACGGTCGGGTTACGAAGCAGCTCGGGCAACGTGACCAGGCTGAGGAACGGCAACAGCAGCTGGTTGAGCTCGGGGACCAGCGAGTGAGCGAAGATCGTGGCTCTTGTCGGGTCGATCCCGACGGCCAGGTAATCAGCGATGAGCTCTTCGACATCCTCGGGCAGCGAGGCGGGGCTGTCACGATCGGTGATCGTCTGGTAGTCGGCCACCAGCACCATCAGGTCGATGCCGGCGTCCTGCAGGCGAACCCGATTCTGAAGCGTTCCGAACAGGTGCCCGAGATGAAGCTGTCCGGTGGGTCGGTCACCGGTCAGCACCCGGGGCGCGAAACCGTTTGCGTCCGACGTCACGGCAGGGTCGAGATCGGTCATGTGCGGTCCTTTTACTACATGAACGGCCGACGTCGACCACCCGCAGGTGCCCGGCGCGCGCGCGTACCGACGGACGGGTCACCCCGTACCGCCCCCGCGGGTGCGGGGGCGGTGCCGCGGATCGGGCGAGCCAGGGGGTCAGGCGTGATACGACGGCCGGCGCGAACGGGCGTCCGAGGCGTGGACGCCGTCGCGGGGCCGCTGGGAGATGTCGTGGATGTAGCTGGCCACGACGGCCTCAGAGATCAGGCGGGTACTCGTCCGCCGGCGGGATTCCAGCTCGGCGTGTGGCGAGCGGCGCCGTGCCCGAGCCAACGCCTTGGTGTGGGCGGGGACGCGATCGGTGTGTGTCATGCGGCCTCTCTCTCGATGTCGAAGTTGATAGGAGCGGCGTCGTCCGCCGCGGGGGCGCCGGCCAGTTGCAGCCCCGGCTGTGCGCGGCGCGGCCGCAGGAGCGCGAACGCGAGCACGATGCCGGCGCCGATCGTCGCCGCGCCGACGAGGAACGCGAGGTGGTAGCCGCCGATCAGGGAGCTCGTGACCCCCTCGTGAGCGGACAGCAGTCCCTTCGTCCGGTTTGCGGCGAGCGTGCTGAGGACGGCCAGCCCGAGCGCACCGCTGATCTGCTGGGAGACATTGGTGATCCCGGAGCCGAGTCCCGAGTCCGCGGGGGGGACGTCGGCCATCGCGAGCGTGAGCAGCGGCATGAACGCGCTGCCGATGCCCAGGCCGATCGCGAAGCAGGCGAAGAAGATCGTCGGGAAGAACGTGGTGTCCGGCCCGACGGTGCTGAACACGAGCAGGCCGATCACCGCGCTCGCCATGCCCGCGGTGAGCACGCGGAGCGGCCCGAACCGATTTACGAGGCGCGCGGTGATGCCCTGCGACAGGATGGCGATCGTGATCGTCCAGGGCAGGAACGCCGCGCCGGTCTGGACGGCGCTGTAATGGCGGACGTGCTCGAGGTACAGGCTTCCGAGGAAGAACGTCGAGTACATGCCGGTCACGAGGAAGCCCCGGACGAGGCTTGCCCTCACGAGGCCCTGGAGGCGCAGGATGCGCATCGGCATGATCGGGTTCTCGATACGGGCCTCGAGCGCCAGGAACGCGGCCATGAGCACCGCGGCGACGGCGCCGACGCCGAGGACCTCAGGCGAGATCCAGCCGTGGGTGGTCGCCTGCACGATCGCGTAGATGAAGCCCATGAGCGAGGCCGTGACGAGGATGGAGCCGAGCCAGTCGACTCCGTGCTCGAGCCCGAGCCCGCTGTCGGCCCGGATGAACCTCTGACCGAGGACGAACGTGGCCACGCCGATCGGGAGGTTGACGAAGAAGACCCAGTGCCAGCTCAGCGCCTGGGTGAGAACCCCGCCGGCGAGCAGGCCGAGGGAGCCACCGGCGACCGACACGAAGACGTACGCGCTCATTGCCCGCACGCGCTCGCTCGGCACCGAAAACTCAGTGATGATGATCGCGAGAATGACCGACGCCTGGGCGGCGGCGCCGACGCCCTGCAGGAAGCGGGCGGCGATCAGCGCGCCCTGGCTTGGCGCGATCCCGCACAGGAGCGAGGCGCCGGTGAAGGTGACGAGGCCGGCGAGAAACACGCGCTTGCGGCCGGCTAGATCGCCGATCCGGCCGGCGAGCAGCAGCAGACTCCCGAACGTGACGAGGAACGCGTTGACGACCCACGTGAGGTTCGACTGGCTGAAGTGGAGGTCGCGTTGGATCGAGGGCAGCGCGACGTTCACGATCGTGACGTCGAGCACGATCATCAGCTGCGCCAGGCACACGACCATGAGCGCCGTCCAGCGACGGCTGTATGGGGCGGTTTGCGAAGAGACGAGGTTCATACAGATCCCAACTTGTCGGTGATTCAATGTGGCGCTAAAATGGAGGCCGCCTCCGAAATAAATGGAGGAACCCTCCGGAACTATACGGAGGCACCCTCCGTTTGTCAAGCGAATCGACATGAGCACGACCGAAGTCACTCCCGAGGCGCTGATCGCCCGCCCCAAGCGCGCGGATGCTCGGCGCAACTATGAGAAGGTGGTTACGGCTGCTCGTGAGGCGTTCGCCGAGGGAGGAGAGTCGACCGCGCTCGAGGAGATCGCCCGCCGCGCAGGGGTCGGCATCGGCACCCTGTACCGCCACTTTCCCAATCGCCAGACTCTCCTCGAGGCCCTGTACGTCAACGAGGTCGAGGAGGTTTGCCGCTCGGCCGCGGAGCTCGACGGCGGGGACCCGTGGGACGCGCTCAACTCATGGTTCGAGCGGCTGATGGGATATCTCGCAACTAAGCAGGCGCTCGCCCAGGAGCTGCTCAAATACGTCGATTCCGACGCCGCGTTGTTCAAGGTGTGTCGGACGTCGCTGTACGAGGCCGGCGAGCCGTTGCTGAGGCACGCCCAGGAGGCCGGGGTCGTCCGCCACGACGTCGAGTTCCCCGAGGTGATGCAGATGGTGATCGGCATCGCCAAGATCCCGGCCGCCGATCCGGCGCAGACCGAGCACATCCTTCGCATCGCGCTCGACGGTCTCCGTTACCAGCCCGCGGGTTAGTCACGGGTTAGGACCCGTCGTGCGGCGGAGCGCGGTCCGCGGCCCGGCCCGAAGTGATCAGTTTTCGAGAAGCGCGCGCGAGCGGGCCGCTCTAACGTGACCGCCACGTAGATCACCGCTCAGGAGGTGTGTGGGAATGGCTGAGAAGCAAGCTGTGAAGAAGGGCACGCGGCGGTCCGCGAAGAACACCGCGGCCAAGGCGTCCACGGGATTCACCGCCGAGGAAAAGGCCGCGATGAGGGAGCGCGCCCGAGAGCTGAAGGCGGAGCAAGCGGGGGCCGACGGGGAGACCGAAGTGCTCGCGAAGATCGCCGAGATGGGGAAGCCGGATCGCGCGATGGCCGAGCGGATCCACGCGATCGTCAAAGACAGCGCGCCGGGGCTCACGCCGAGAACCTGGTACGGGATGCCCGCGTACGCCAAGGACGGCAAGGTCATCTGCTTCTTCCAGAGTGCCGAGAAGTTCAAATCGAGGTACGCCACGCTCGGCTTCAGCGACAAGGCGAACATCGATGAAGGTGACATGTGGCCGACCTACTTCGCGCTGCACGAGTTGACCGCCGACGTCGAGGCGAGGATCGGCTCGCTCGTGAAGCGGGCGGTGAGCTGACGCGTCTACATCGAGCGGGCCGAGCGCTCCGAGCAGGGTGTCGCCGGTATCGGATCGACCCGCGACCCATGCGTCAGCGCAGCGCCACGAGCACGGCGTCGGTCCCCTTTCGCCAGAGCACTCCGACTTCGCTGAAGCCGGCCTGCCGGAGCGCCTGCTCGTGGATGGCGAGGCTGGTCTCGCTCTCCTCGGGGTGGTCGAACTGCCGCCGCTCGCGCTCGGACACCGCGTCGGACAGGTCGGGATCCGCCCGCACAGCGTCCCACCACCCACGCCAATCCTCGCCCTCGCCGTTGTGGCGCGCGCTCCGCCGCTTATCGAGCTCGCGCATGAGCGCGTCGAGCCGGGGGGAGGCGACCACGCGCAGGTGGTCGCCGTTGGCCAGCATGCCGCCCGGACGCAACAGTCGCGCACACGCCGCGTACACCGCTCGTAGCGCCGACGGCGTCAGCCAATGGAGGGCGGTCGTGGACAGGACGGCGTCATAGGGGCCGGAGGGGATCCGCTGCGGCCAGCCGGGATGCGGAGGTCGGCGTCGACGAGCTGCAGGCCCGGCCGCGCCGCGTCGCGGGCGAGGGCCAGCAGCACCGGATCGGCGTCCACGCCGACGACCGCGGCTTCGGGCAGCCGCGCGAGCACCCGGTCCGACAGGGACGCCGGTCCACAGGCGAGGTCGAGGACACGGGGCCGCGGTCCGGCCGTCATCTCGAGTAGATCGACCAGGACCTCGAATCGCTCCTCGCGATCGGGCATGTACTTCTCCTGCTGGGCGTCCCAGCGCTCGAGCCAAGTGGTGGTTGCGCTCGTTTGATCTTCCTTTTGCGTCACTTGCGTAATAGGATTAGCCAGTGATTCTAGATCCAAGTACCGTACCTGGTCAAGTCGCTTTTGGCAGTGACCTGGTCGCCCGCATCGAAGTCGCGGTGTCGCTCGTCAATGGGCTTGCAACCAAGGTCGCGGGAGGCCGCCCGGTCGCGGCTCCAAAAAGCGAGGAGGACCTGCGGGATCGCGCCGAGCGCGCGCTATGCGACGCCGACGCACTGCGCTCGCCGCTGGACGCCGACCAGGTGCGCGGCCTCGAGCAGCTGGCCTGGCAGCTCCGCGAAATCTTCGTTGCCGTTCACGAGCGCCGCGAAGACGACGCGGGCGACCTGCTCAACAAGCTGTTCGCTCGCAGCGGCGCGACCCCGCACCTCCACCGCGCGGGTGTCGAGCCGCTCCACCTCCATTTCCACCGTCCGGACGCCGGGTTCGTACAGGGCTGGACGGCGGGCAGTGCGGTCGGACTGGCCTACGCACTTGGGAGCGGCCACGGCGACCGGCTCGGGGTGTGCGCCGCTCCGGACTGCGAGCGGGTGTTCGTCGATCTCTCGCGCAACGGATCGCGGCGCTTCTGCAGCACCGCCTGTCAGAACCGCGTGAAGGCGGCCCATTACCGCGCCCGTCAGCGCGCCGGCGGATAACCCCGGCTTGGAGGACGGTCGTTGACCTCGTTGATGCGAGAGTCAGGACAACGCTCCGACCGGGAGGTCACCATGATCACCAAGCTCGACTTCGTCGCCGTGCCCTCACAGGACGGTGAGCGTTCACGACAGTTCTACGGCGAGACGCTGGGACGCTCCGAGAAACGGAATTCGGTTAGCAGGATCGATCGGACGGAACCTCGCGGTGGTCATGATCGAGAACGAACGCGAGGACTGGTCCTTTGGCCGCAGGCAAGCGAGCTACGTCGAGCTTCCGCGCGAGAAGTGGCGATGACGTCGGCGACGGTCGTGCTGGCCACGATGGGCTCCTGGGGAGACATCTTCCCCGTGATCGGGCTGGCCAAGGGAATGACGGACGCAGGGTTCGAGGTGAGCGTCGCGGCTTCGCCGGCGTACGACGAGCTCGTCACGGGAGAGG
This sequence comes from uncultured Solirubrobacterales bacterium, assembly GCA_963777335.1. Taxonomy (GTDB): domain Bacteria; phylum Actinomycetota; class Thermoleophilia; order Solirubrobacterales; family Solirubrobacteraceae; genus Palsa-465. The sequence goes on along the minus strand of CAVZQD010000020.1, from coordinate 145,444 downwards.
GGCTCAACTTCTCGGGCATCGGGCCGCGGTTGGGTTTTTTCGACTATGCGAGCGATCCGAAGATCTTGAGCGGCCGACTCGGAGGTTTCGCGGGGTTCGCGCATCTGTTTCGGCACTTCATCCTCCCTGCGCTCGATCGCTACGTCGATGACCTCGCGGCCGCGATCGGCGGGGCCAACCTGGTTCTGTCTCATCCCGCGCTCGTCGCGGCTCCGGTCGCTGCCGAACGGGTGGGAGTCCCGTGGGCGACGATCAGCGTGTTCCCAGGTCTCATCCCGACCGCGTACGCCCCGCCGGCACCGACGCGGGTCGAGCTGGGCTCGGGCCCGCTCGGGCGGGCCTCACACCGCGCCGCGTGGTCGGTCGCGCGGTTCAACATGTCGCGCCTGTTCGACGGCCCCGTCAACCGGACGCGCCGGCGGCTCGGGCTGGGGGCCGTGTCGGATTGCTTCTTCGCGCCGGTCGAGTCCGGACGTCCCTACCTCGTGATGGCCTCGCCGGCTGTGATCGAGAGGCCCGTCGACTGGCCCTCGAACGTGAAGCTCACGGGCAACGTCACGTGGGATCGTGTGAGCTCGTTCCCCGAGGCGCCCGGCCTCGAGGAGTTCGTCTCGGCGGGCGACCCACCGGTGCTCGTGACGCTCGGGGCGAGCTCGTCGCTCGACCCTCGGCATTTTTACCGCCATGCCGTCGAGGCGGTGACCGGCCTCGGCCACCGAGCGCTGGTGCTGACCGGCCCGACCCCCAGCCCCGTCGAGCTGCGCGATGATCCGCGTGTATTCAGCGCTCCGTTTGCCCCGCTCTCCACCGTTGCCTCGCGATCCCTAGCCGCGATCCACCACGGCGGGGTGGGGACCACCGTCGAGCTGCTCAGCGCCGGGCTCCCACAGCTCGTGGTCCCGAGAGCCTTCGACCAGCCGCAGACGGCGATCCGGATGCAGCGGCTCGGCGTGGCCCGGACACTCCCTTGGGCTCGCGCGAGCACCGGACGGCTCGCGGGTGAGCTGCGCGCGCTGCTCGCCGACCGCGCCCACCGCGACGCGGCCGTCGCCGTCCAGGGCCGCCTCGCCGAAGAAGACGGCCTCCGGAACGCGATCGCCGCCGTCGACTCGGTCCTGGGGAGCTGAGCCCCCGCAGATCGTGATCCAGCGCGACGCGCCGACCGAGCCAGGTACAAGCTCCCGCCGATCACACGGACACGCCGACGCGCCGACGCGCCGACGCGCCGACGCGCCGACGAGGATGACCGGCGGCGACCGGGCCTACCCGATCGCGGCCGGCCAACTGCCCTACCCGACCGTCGCCATCTGCGGGGTCTCGTGCTGAGGACCCTGGATGGTGTCGATCGTCTCCATCGCCTTCGTGAAGTCGACTGGCTCGTCGTCCATCAGCGCACGCGGGTTGAACGATGGGTCGGCCATCACCCCGTGCACCCGCCGGCGCTGCATCCCGAAGTTGCCCGCGTCATACAGCGGGAACAGGGCGGCTTCGCGGAGGTACTTCTCGAACATGTGCTGGCGGTCGAGGCTGTTGACGCCGACGACCTGCATGCGCGCGACCTGCCGGGACGGTCAATGCATCGGAAATACGATTACCAGATCGCTTATCCTTAGCCTCTTGGCTATAACGGTGACTCAGCTGACCGCGTTTCTCGCGGTCGTGCGCGGCGGGTCGGTTACGGCGGCCGCCGACGAGCTGGTGGTCACGCAGCCGTCGGTTTCGTCGGCGGTCGCCGCGCTCGGCCGCGAGCTCGGGTGCGAGCTGTTCGAGCGGGCGGGACGAGGCATCCAACTGACGACGGCCGGGGAGGCGTTCAGGGCCTATGCGGAGGACGTCGTCGGACTCCTGGATGCGGGGCGGCAGGCGGCGCGGGAAGCGGCGGAGGTGGCCGGGCGGAGGATGTGCATCGCGGCCGTCACCACCGCCGCCGAGTCGTTCGTCCCGCCGCTGATGCAGGTGTTCGCCTCCCGGTATCCGGACGTCGAGCTCACGCTCGACGTCGGCAATCGCGCGTACGTGTTCGAGCGGGTGTTGACCCACGCCGCGGACATCGCGTTCTCCGGTAAGCCTCCGGCCGACGAGCGCCTCGTTGCCGAGCCGCTGCTCGACAACCACATCGTGTGCATCACCAGCGCCGATGACACCCTCGCGGACGCGGGGCCGGTCGGAGCCGGCGAGCTCGCGCACCGGACCTGGCTGCTGCGCGAGCCGGGGTCAGGGACGCGCGCGCTCGGCGAGGGGTTCCTCGAGGAGCGAGGCCTCCGCCCAGCCACGCTCACGCTCGGCTCCAACGGCGCGATCAAGCAGGCGGCGCGGGCCGGACTCGGCGTCGCGCTGTTGTCGCGAGCGGCGGTCGAGCCCGAGCTCGCAGCGGGGTGGCTACGCGAGCTTCCGCTGACCGATGGCCCCGCGCCCCGGCGGTGGTTCGTCGTGCGTTCTGCCGTCGGTCCCGAGCGCGACCTGGCGGCGACGTTCACCGGGTTCGTGCGCGCCGAGGCGCGGGCTCACGGTCCGTTGCCTCAGGATCACTCATAGTCATAAATCTATGTCGATACGCGAAATCAGTGATTGACATCTATCCGTCGGCGCTCGTAGGCTGGTCGACCGCTCGACCGAAAGGCTCCCCTGGAAGATGTCGCTCACCGCACAATCACTCGACCACAAGAAGAACCGCTGGGCGTCGGGTGTCACCCCCTACGCCGAGATGGGCTATTTCAATCCGGACTATGTCCCGGCGGCGACCGACATCCTCGCGGCGTTCAGGATCACGCCGCAGCCGGGAGTCGACCCGGTAGAGGCGGCAGCGGCGGTCGCCGGCGAATCCTCGACCGCCACCTGGACGGTCGTGTGGACCGACCGGCTGACGGCACACGAGCACTACCAGGCTAAGGCGTACGACGTCTCGCCGGTGCCGGGTCGTGAAGGCGAGTACATCGCGAAGATCGCCTATGACCTCGATCTGTTCGAGGAAGGGTCGATCGCCAACATGACGAGCTCGATCATCGGCAACGTGTTCGGGTTCAAGGCGCTCAAGGCGTTGCGACTCGAGGACCTGCGGATCCCGACCGAGTACGTCAAGACGTTCCAAGGCCCACCGCACGGGATCGTGATGGAGCGCGAGTACCTGGACAAGTTCGGGCGGCCGCTGCTGGGCGCGACGGTCAAGCCGAAGCTCGGCCTGTCCGCCAAGAACTACGGACGCGTGGTGTTCGAGGCGTTGCGGGGCGGACTCGACTTCACCAAGGATGACGAGAACATCAACTCCCAGCCGTTCATGCGCTGGCGCGACCGGTACCTGTACGCGATCGAGGGCGTGAACCGCGCGAGCGCCGCGGGCGGCGAGGTCAAGGGCCACTATATGAACGTAACCGCCGCGACCATGGAGGACATGTACGAGCGGGCCGAGTTCGCCAAGGAGCTCGGCAGCGTGATCATCATGATGGACCTCACCGTCGGCTACACCGCGATGCAGTCGATGTCGAAGTGGGCGCGCCGGAACGGCATGATCCTCCACCTGCATCGCGCCGGCCACGGCACATACACCCGCCAGAAGACCCACGGCGTTTCGTTCCGCGTGATCGCGAAGTGGTGCCGGCTGCTCGGGGTCGACCATCTCCACGCCGGAACGGTGGTCGGGAAGCTCGAGGGCGACCCGTCGATGATCGCGGGCTACTACGACACGCTCCGCCTCGACCACGTGTCCGAGAACCTCCAGAACGGGATCTTCTTCGACCAGGACTGGGCGTCGCTCCCGGCCGTGATGCCGGTTGCCTCGGGCGGCATCCACGCCGGACAGATGCATCAGCTGCTGCGCTACCTCGGCGAGGACGTGATCCTGCAGTTCGGCGGCGGCACGATCGGGCACCCGATGGGGATCGCGGCCGGCGCGACCGCCAACCGCGTCGCCGTCGAAGCGATGATCCAGGCGCGCAACGAGGGCCGCGACTACTTCCAGGAGGGTCCCGACATCCTCGAGAAGGCGGCGAAGGGCTGCCCGGAGCTGAACGCGGCGCTACAGGTGTGGAAGGACGTCACGTTCGACTTCCAGTCCACCGACACGCCGGACTACGTTCTCACGCCGACGCTCTCCTGAGCGAGAGAGGAGACACGATGCGGATCACGCAGGGCACCTTCTCGTTCCTTCCCGACCTCACCGACGAGCAGACCGGCGATCAGGTCCGGTACGCGCTCGAGCACGGCTGGGCGATCTCGATCGAGTTCACCGACGACCCTCATCCCCGCAACTCGTACTGGGAGATGTGGGGACTTCCGATGTTCGACCTGCAGCCCGAGGACCTCGCGCTGGTCATGCGCGAGGTGCGCGCGTGCCTGCAGGCCCACCCGCAGCACTACATCAAGGTGATCGCGTACGACGCGTCCTACGGGCGGCAGACGACTGCGCTCAGCTTCATCGTCAACCGTCCCGCGCACGAGCCGGGCTTCCGCGTGGAGCGCACCGACGCTCACGACCGCGCGATGCGGTACCGGCTGCATCCATACGCGGCTGATGAGCCGGTGGGGAGTCGCTACCTGAACGGGAGCGGGGGATGAGCGTCGTCGACGCGCGCCCTGACGTCGCGACGCTCGTGCGCGAGGCGAACATCGAGGCGGTGCTCGACGAGCTCGATCGCGAGCTGGTCGCCATGGCGCCGGTGAAGACGCGGATCAGGGAGATCTCCGCGCTGCTGGTGATCGATCAATTGCGTCGACAGGCCGGGCTGTCTGCGGGACGGCCGAGCCTGCACATGTGCTTCACGGGCAACCCCGGCACCGGCAAGACGACGGTGGCGATGCGGATGGCCGACATCCTGCACCGCCTCGGATACATCGAGCGCAACCACGTCGTCGCGGTCACCCGTGACGACCTCGTCGGCCAGTACGTCGGCCACACCGCGCCCAAGACCAAGGAGGTGCTCAAGCGCGCGTTCGGCGGGGTTCTGTTCATCGACGAGGCCTACTACCTCTACCGGCCGGAGAACGACCGCGACTACGGGGTGGAGGCAATCGAGATACTGCTCCAGGTGATGGAGAACGAGCGCGAGCGTCTGGTGGTGATCCTCGCGGGCTACGACGACCGGATGGACGAGTTCTTCCGGTTGAATCCCGGCATGTCCTCGCGCGTGGCCCACCACATCGACTTCCCCGACTACACGGCGGCGGAGCTGCTCCGAATCGGGAAGCTGATGCTCGGCGCGGAGAACTACGTCTTCTCGGACGACGCGGAGCGGGCGTTCCGCGAGTACATCGTCCGGCGCATGCAGCGGCCCCGGTTCGCGCATGCCCGGAGCGTCCGCAACGGGATCGAGCGCGCGCGGCTGCGGCACGCGAACCGGGTCTACGAAGCGGTGCGGTACGGGGCAGAGCCGACCGTCGAGCTGCTCAGGCAGATCGAGGCGCAGGACATCCTCAAGAGCAGCGTGTTCGACGAGGACGAGCGACCGGCGGCGGAGCGGCAAGCGGCGTGATCGCGCCCGCGAGCGAAGGTCGGACGGCGCGGCCCGTCATCCTCGGCGTCGTCGGAGACTCCGCCGCGGGCAAGACGACGATCACGCGCGGGCTCGTGCGCGTGCTCGGAGAGGAGCACGTCGCGCACATCTGCACCGACGACTACCACCGCTACGACCGCCGGCAGCGAGCGGAGCTCGGGATCACGCCGCTGCACCCGGATTGCAACTTCGTCGACATCATCGCTCAGCACCTCGCGCATCTGCGGCGCGGCGAGGCGGTCCTCAAGCCCGTGTACCGCCACAAGGACGGCACGTTCGGGCCACCGGTGTACGTCGCACCCGAGCGCTTCACGGTGATCGAGGGGCTGCTCGGCTATCACCTGCCGGAGATGCGCGACGTCTACGACGTGCGCGTGTTCCTCAATCCTCCCGAGGAGCTGCGGCGCAGATGGAAGGTCCAACGCGATTGCTCGCGCCGCGGGTACACGACCGACGAGGTGCTCGCCGAGCTCGACCGGCGCGAGGCGGACTCGGAGGCGTTCATCCGGCCCCAGCGGCGCTACGCGGACATGCTCGTGTCGTTCAGGCCGCCCGAGGGCGAGCCGCCGGCGGATCAGACTCACCTCGAGGCCGAGCTGACCCTGTGCGACGGGCTGCCGCACCCGGACTTGTCGCCGTTCATCAACGGCAAGGCGGACGGGTTGACTTTGGTCGAGCGGGGAGAGGAGAGGGTGCTGCGGATTCCCGGGCGTATGGACCCGGATCACGCGGCCGCGATCGAGGAGACGATCTGGGCGCGCATGCACTTCGCCACGCATCTGCGCGCCCGTCGTCTCGGGGAGTTCACGATCGGCACCGACCTCCACCGCTCGGAATCGCTGGCGTTGGTGCAGCTGCTGATCCTCTACCACCTGGTGACGGCCAGGGCGGCCGTGGCGCTCGGTGGCGAAGGCACCCGCACGCTGTCCGCCGTCGCGATGCCGGCCTGAGCGCCCGCCGCCGGCGTCCGACGTCAGTCGCCAGGGAGGTTGATGCCAACGACCAGGAAGACCGCCATCGCCACGAATGCGATCCCGGTCAACAGGTCAGTACGGATGCGGGGCACGAAGTGGGCCGCGGTACGGCCGATCTGGTGCCCGGCGACCGACATCACGAACGTGATGGCCCCGAACACGGGGGGCGCGAGCCACGGCGAGAATCCAGCGATGCCGAGCGCCGCACCGGCGGCCACGTTGTCGACGCTCAACGGCAGGGGCAGCCCGCGCGTGGCAAAGCGCAGGTCCGGATCGGCGTGCTCGTCTGACAGCAACGCGCGGACGACGACGAACAGGCCGTATGCACCGAGTCCGATCGCCGCGATCGTGTCCGCGGTGGAGTCGACCTTGCCGCTCAGGTAGTGGCCGATGAGGATCCCGACCGCCGGCGCGATGCCATCCCAGAGGCCGAAGATGAACGACGTCTTGATCGACCGAAGCAGGGTCGGCTTCAGCCCCCCGAGCACGATCGACGTACGGAAATTGTCCAGGCTCAGCGTGAACCCGAGCGACACAAGCGCGAACATGCTAATTCGAGAGCTTGTCGAGGCCTGCGGCCTGTCACGTCTTCAATGCCGTGGCAGACCGCAAATGGCTTCGATTGCTGTGCGCTACTCCGGCAGCGCGAACGCGAACAGTGCAGATCCACCCGCCTGCGCGAGCGCTCCGGGGTAGAACCCCTCGGTCCAGGCGCCGTATCCGACCGGCACGGCGATGTACTGCCGTCCGTCGACGCTGTAGGAGCAGGGGCTCGAGTGGTGGCCGCTACCGCACGTGAACTGCCACAGCAGCTCCCCGGAGGTGGCGTGGAACGCCCTGAATATCCCCGCGGGGTCGCCGGTGAACACGAGGTTGCCGGCCGTGGCCAACACCGACGCGGTCATCGGGTGTTCATTGCGGAAGCGCCACTTCTCCTGACCCGTGGCTGGATCGATGGCGGACAGGTAACCGGATACGTCCTCGGTGTCCACCGCGACGCCCGCGCCCCAGTACGGGATGCTCTCCTTGAACTCCCGGCGCCGCCGCGTGGCCGTCGCTCCGACGTCCTGCACCGGCGCGTAGAAGAGCCCCGTCCTCGGGCTGTAGGCGGCATGCGTCCATTCCTTGGCGCCGGCGGGGCCGGGCCAGAAGTGGACGGGTTCCCCCTCCTTGTCGGGAAACACCCTGGGCGTCACCTTGCCGTCGGCCGAGATCTCACCCCAGGTGATGCGATCGACGAAGGGCACGACCCGGATCAGGCTGCAGTCCGTGCGATCCAGAACGAAGAAGTACCCGTTCTTGTCGAAATGTCCCGAGCACTTCCGCCCGTCCATCTCGAACAGGATGTTCTCCATCGTCGAGTCGTAGTCCCACACGTCGTGCGGGGTGTACTGGTAGTGGTTCTTGATCTGCCCCGTGTCCGGATCGACCGCCACGACGCAGTTGGTGAAGAGGTTGTCCCCCTCACGAACTCCGCCGTCGAAGTCGGGGCAGGGGTTGCCCGTGTTGAAGTACAGGATGTTGAGATCGGGGTCGAACGTGGGTGTGGTCCAGCAGTTCGCGCCGCCGCGCGCCCAGGGCTCGCCCTCGGTCGGCCACGTGTCCCCCCCCGGCTCATCGGGCTTCGGGATCATGTAGCAGCGCCACCTGCGCTCCCCGGTCTCGAGGTCGAACGCGTCGGCATGCCCGCGCACCCCGAACTCGCCGCCCGAGCTTCCGACGATCACCATGTCCTTGACGATCAGCGGGGCGACCGTCGCGCTCTCGCCGGCCCGCACGTCGCCGTACGTCTTTTCCCATATCAGCTGGCCGTTCGTGGCGTCGAGCGCGATCACGTGGGCATTCAAGGTCGTCATGAAGACCTTCCCGGCCGCCACGGCGCACCCGCGGTTGACGTTGCCGCAGCACAGCCGAACGTCGTACGGGGACGCGCGGTGATAGCGCCACAGCTCCGCTCCGTTCTTCGCGTCAAGCGCCCACACCCAGCCATCCCAGCCTGTGACGTACATGACGCCGTCGACGACGAGCGGCGAGGCCTCGAACGAGTAGGTCGAGGCGCCGGAGTGCATGCCCACCGAGCCGCACTGGAACACCCACGCGGGAGCCAGGTGCTGGACATTCCTCGAGGTGATCTGGTCGAGCGGGCTGAAGCGCTGGCCGTCGTAGGCGCCGTAGTACGTGATCCAGTTGTGCGGCTCCGCGTCGCGAGCCTTGAGGATCCGCTTGTAGTCGACGCCTCTCGTCACCGACGGAGCGGTGCCGATATAGCCGGGGCTCAGATTACGGAAATCGACCGCCTCGCCTGCGTCGACGTACTCAGTCTCAGTTGCCATCAACTGCTCCTTTCTACGGCCGCGGCTGGGGCGGGCGGTCGAGCTTGGCTTCGTCTGGGACTTCGCCTCCGACGACGATCGTGCCGGTCAGGCCGCCGCCCTCGTCGTTTCCGGTCCGGGAGCCATACCAGTAGTAGCCCGGGCCGTCGAGCTGGAGGGTTGCCCGTCCTTTCGAGAAGTTCACCAGCCAGATGAACTTGCTGTCGCCATTGCACGGCAGGACCGCGCAGTGGGAGTTGTTGTCGTCGTTGACGATCTCGAGCTCGAGGGTCCCTGCGTGGGGAAGGACCAGCACGCCGGGGTCGAACACCAGCTCGTCCAATGGGATGCGGACGGTGGCGCGCATCTTGCCGTCGGAGCCCTCTTCGGCCATCCCGACATTCCCCCGGCCCAGCACACGCCCCAGCGTCACCCCGTTCTGTTTTGCCAGCCCCTCCATAACACTCTCGTCGACAGTGGCAGCCACGCGACTCTCTCCTTCCATCCGGAAAATGGGCCAAAAAAACCTAACAGGGGCGCGCCCACTACACAACCTGACCGATAGCTACAAAAGCTGCTGCCTGACCGGTCAGGGTCTCTGACTGTCCGATCGGTCAGGTCGTGTCACTCACCGGGTAGTCAGGCCGGACCAGTCGAGTCCACCGGACGGCCCGGCAAACAGGCACCTCAGCAGCCGCTGTCAGCCGAGGGCGATCGTGTCGGCGCCGGCCACGCGCAGATGGTCGAGGACGGTGCCGCTCGAGTCTTGCAGCCGCAGCACCTCGACGAGCCCCGCGTACGGCCCGCCGGCCAGCCCATCGGCCAGTAGTGCGCCGCCGCGCGCGGCAGCGCTGGCGCGGCCCGGAACCAGCGGGACGACCGGCGCGATCGCTGCCAGCGACGAGGCGAGCGTTGCGATCAACTCGGGGAGCCGGGCCAGGCGGCCCGATACGGCGATCTCGCGTGGGGCCGGCACGCTGACGAGCAGGGCGCGCACCGCCTTGAGCGCGGCCTCGATCAGCGCCGTCCAGCCCTCCGCGTGCGCGGTGGAGGCCCACACCGCCTCGAGGTCGGTCATGTCGACGGTGCCGGCCGGATTCAGCGCGCCGCCGCTGTACAGGGTGTCCTTGCGGAGCGCCTGCCCGAGCAGGTAGGCGAGCTCGCCATCGAGGGCGCCCGAGGCCCGGACGCCCAGCGGTCCCGACGAACCGCCCATCCCGTCGATGATCTGCCCGCCGTCGATGGCCAGCGCCGCGGTGAAGGCGCCTCCGAGCTCGAGCACGATCATCGCCGTATCTGCAAGCGAGATCGCGTGGCGGCCGGATTGATCGACGATCGCGTACGCGGCCGCGCAGACCTTGTCCGCCGTCCCGAGGTCGATCCGGTTGTACTTGCGGTGCCGCGGAACCGAGGGCAGGTGGATTACGCCGGGACCGAACACGACCGGTAGGCCGCTGCCGGCGAGGGCTCGCAGCAGCGATCGCATGCCGCCGAGGCCGGCGTCGGCGCGAGCCTCGTCGGGCCTCACCAGCACCATCTCCGACAGCGCGCGCTCGCCGACGTCCACGGCCCTTACGAGTGGCAGGCCATAGCCGCTGGGACCGTAGACGAGGTCGTACGGGCCGTGGCGGCCTAGAGCTCCAAGCAGTGGCGCGCTGTCCTCGCTCAGCGCCCCCGTCTCGAACACCTCCTCGACGACCGGCTCGCCGTCCTGTAACACGCACAGGTCGAACGAGACCGTTCCCGGGTCGATCCCGGCTACCCGAGGCATATCATTGTGTCATGAGCTCAACGAAGGACAAGCCGCGCACCTATAGCGAAGACGAGATCCCCGGCAAGTTCTCCGAGTACGGACTCGACGAGTGGTACTACGAGGACAAGTGGATCCGGCGCAAGTACAACACCGACGGCTGGCCGACCACGCTGATGGCGGTCAACGCCGTTGGCTACCTGTGTGAGGCCGCCGGTCATCACGCCGACCTGAACGTCACCTGGGGAAAGCTCTGGGTCAAGCTCGCCACGCACTCGGCGGGCGGGATCACCGACAAGGACTTCACGCTGGCGCGCAAGATCGAGGACACGATCCTGTGGCGTCCAGACGCCGATGGCCCGCTCGACGGGCCGATGGGCAAGTTCGTCTTCTCCAAGTAGCCCGCCCGTAGCCGACACCCGGGGAGCCGCCGGGCGGCTCCCTACAGCACCTCGACGGCGACGTCGTAGACGCCGTCGAGGTCGAGCACCGTGCCCTTGGTCTCGAACATCTTGCGGATGCAGGCCTTTTGCAGCTTCATCTTGGGGCCGCCCACCGCCAGCGCGCCCAGCTTCAGCACGCCGTCTTCCTCCTCCAGGCTGTCGCCCCGGTCGACGCCCTCGACGCCCACGGGCTCGGCCGCCGAGTAGTCGACGACCACGCGCATACCCTCCTGCGCCCAGCCGCTCCGCCTCAGGATCTGCGTGCCCGCGGGGCCCGCCGCAAACGCGACCGCACAATCGGCGAGTGCCGCGTCGAGCTCATCGCTCGACTCCGGCTCGACGACGTCGAACCCGGCCTCCTGAGCGACCGGGATGCCCGACGCGCGGCGATGGCTGCCCTTCATCGCATCGGGGGGAAAGGTGAACATGGTCACCTCGGCACCTTCGCGCCGCAGCAGCTCGGCCGTCCGCAAGCCGACCGGCCCGACCCCGATCACCGCGGCGCGGGTGCCCTTCAGCTCCACCGCGCCCCGGACGCGGGCGACGGCCGCGGCCGCGGTCGTGTTCGAGCCATCGGAGTCGAGCATGATCGACGGGTTGAACGGCTCGAAGAACAGCTTCTGCCCGGCGTCGAACACCGCTTCGCCGTCGCGCACCTTCGATCCGCCGACCCAGAAGGCGGTGCTGGCCAGGCCATCGGGACCGCGCGGAAAGATCGCGCCCTGGACGACGTCCTGCAGGTTCTCGGGCGTGATCTCGCCGTAGGCGACGACGACGTCGACGTCCGCGTCGTAGGCGGCGATCGCGTCGAACGCGCTCGGGTGCTGGTCGGTGTCCAGCTGGATCAGGATCTTCTTCATCGGATGTCCTCCCGTCGGGGTTCGGGAAAGCTCAGGATGCCCCAGTCAAGCGGGCCCTCCTGGCGATAGCTCTTGTGCAGGCCGCGGGCGATCGTGGCCTTCATCAGCTCCTTGCCGAGATAGAAGGCGTGCGAGGCGTCAGTTACGCCGAGCTGATCGAACACCGTGTACATGCTGGTCTCGCGGATGAACTGCTCGCCGTTGAACGCGTACAGCCAGTCCGCATCGGCAAACAGGCGCCAGTTGGCGTCCGAGATCTGGGCCTGCATCGCGCGCAGCTCCTCCTCGGTCGGCGCGCGCATCGACTCGTCCTTGCTCGTGACGAGGCCGCCGTCGATGTGCTTGGGTGGTCGCCCCTGGCGCTGGGCGAGGTGCATGATCTCTGCCGCCAGCACGGTCTCGCGTACCGCTCCTCGCGCCCACCCGATCACCTCGGTCGTGAGCACTGCGCCGATGTCGACCTCCTGGCAGAAGCCGATCAGCACCGCGGTGACGCCGGTCGAGTCGGCCTCGGTCAGCTCGGTCAGATTGCCGATTCCCATCAGCATCTCGGCCCCCGGATGGCGGCGGCGGACCTCGACGTAGCGCGCCAGCGATGCCGCGAAACCGGAGTTGATCGGGGCCAGAATCGAGTCGAGCATGTAGGGGCGACCGAGCTGCTCCATCCGCGTGGCCATCCGGGCCAGGCCGTCGAGGTCGTCCGGGTCCTCGGTGATCAGCACCGGCGTCGCGCGCAGCTCGCCGGCGAGCTCGATCGTCGCCAGGGTCAGGCTGAGCACGTAGTCGACCCCGGCGGCGTCAGCCATCCGGATGTGGTCGGGGTCGAGCGTGTCAATGCTCACCGACAGCCCGCGCGCGCGCAGCGCCGCGATCGTCGTCGGCCCCTCGGCCAGCCACGAGCGATCGAGCGACAGGCCGAGGTCGATCACGTCGGCCCCCGCGACGCGATACGCCTCGGCCCGGTCGATCACCTGCTCGAGCGACAGCGATTGCACATCGTTGATCTCGGCGAACACACGCACGTCACGAGGACCGAGCTCCGCCCGAATGGCCTCGCGCCCGTACCACTCCGGCAGCGCGCGGACGTCGGCCGGGCCCTTCCGTACCGGCAGTCCGGTCGCCTGCTGCAGGGCGTCGACATCGCCATCGCACAGCCCCGGGATCACGATGTTGTCCACGCCCGACGGCAGCTCGAGCCGACGGGCGATCCAGCGCGTGGTCATCAGCGCCGCGACGCTGATGTTCATCACGGCGATCTGGTGGTCGATCTCCAGCTCGGAAACGATGTTGCGAAGCGCCGGCTCCGCCAGGCGGCCGGTGACGAACAGCGTGTCAGCCAACGGTTCCGCCGTTGACGTTGATCGCCTGGCCGGTCACGAATGCGCCGGCCGGCGAAGCCAGCCAGACGGCGGCGCCCGCGATGTCCTCTGGTCGGCCCCAGCGACCGAGCGGGGTTGCCGCCGCGACCTTGCCGTAGAAGGCGCGGTCGACGCCCGCGCCGTAAGCGGTCTCGACCCACCCGGGGCACAGCACGTTGACGCGGATGTCGGGGGCGACCGAGCGCGCGAATGACTTGGAGAAGCCGAGCACCCCACCCTTGACGGCGGCGAACAGCTCGGGGTTCTCACCCTTCATTCCGTCCATCGTGGCGTGATCCCAACCGATGTTGAGGATGCAGCCGCCGGGCCGCATCCGCGCCGCGACCAACCGCGAGCAGCGAATCGTCGCCTTCAGGTCGACGTCGATCAGGACCGCGAGCTTGCGCTCGTCCGGCCAGGATCTGGCCTCGCCGGTGAGCACGTCGGCGCCGGCGTTGTTGACCCAGACGTCGACGTGATCGAGCGCGGCGAACGCGTCGCGGACGATCTTGGTGCAGCCGTCGACCGTGCTCAGGTCCGCTTGCAAGAGAGGATGTCCGCCCGCCCGACCGGGGCCGAGCTCGGCGGCAAGGGCGTCCGCGGCGTCGGACGAGCGGCAGAAGCCGATCCCGACGCGTGCGCCGGCGGCGGCGAACGCGATCGCGATCGCTTTCCCGATCCCGGAGCTGGCTCCGGTGACGACGGTGCGCAGACCGGCGAGCGGGGACTCTCCGGTCTGCGCGGTCAGTGGCTCGTGGCCGGCCGCGGTTACCCCTCGGCGCCGCCGGCGAAGGGATGACGCGCGGAGGGCGTGTCGGACAGCACCTTGTCAACGCCCGGCTCACCGCCCACGGCCCGGGCGATCGATGACTTCACGGCCTCGTAGTTCCAGTCGTAGATCTTCTTGTCGTCCTCGGCCTCCCAGTGGATGAACACTCCGACGACGAGGACCAGGTCGTCGACCTGATCCCTGGGGATGACGCCCTCGGCCACCGAGTCCACGACGGCTCGGGCAACCGCGGCCTGGGCGGGACCGAACAGCTGCACGGCTTGCCGCGCGCCCTTGATCGTCACCTTGTTGCTGATCACCGTGTCCGGCTTCGCCGGCAGGTTGGGGGCAACCACGGCCAGCAGGTTGGTGTGACCTTCCGACTCGTTGATGAAGGCATGGGCGAATGCCTCCCCGACCGGTCCGCTCTTTGACCCGATCAGCAGGTCGATATGGGCGACCTCGTTACCTTCGCCGACCAGAGCCTCGCCGGTTGCCAGGGTGATGGCCATGAAGTGAGTCTCCTCTCTCCTGTCGTATGGTGACGTCTAGTGGACGCAACCCTAGCTCACTCCAGACTGAGCCGGGACTTACTCGCACATCACGTCCAACTGGCCTGCCTGCTGGAGGTGTCAGCAGCCAAGCCGGGCAACGTCACGCCGGCGCACGACTTCTCCGATACGACCTACGCCGACATGGTGCGCTCGGCGCTCGCCCTCGGCCCGGTGTTCGCGCGCCGTCGGGCCCGCCGGCGGGGGGTGGGGGACCTGATCGCGGACGGGGTGAGCGCGACCGCGCGCGTCACCGGCGCCAACACCAACCTCGGGATCGTGCTGCTGCTCGCGCCGCTGGTTCGCGCGGAGGCGACCCGCTCCAGGGACGAGCCGCTGCGGTCGGCGACCGAGCGAATCCTGGGGCAGCTCGACCTCGATGATGCCGCCGCGGCCTTTGCGGCGATCGTCCGGGCGAATCCCGGCGGCCTCGGCGAGGCGCCCGAGCACGACGTCAGGGCTCCGGCGCGGGTCGGGTTGCGCGAGGCGATGGCCGCGGCCGAGCACCGCGACAACATCGCCTCGGAGTACGCCACCGGCTACGCGATCGTGTTCGACACCGGGCTGCCGCTGCTGGCGGAGGCGCTCGGCGGCGGCGCCGCGACGCTCGACGCGATCGTGTCACTGCACGTGGGGCTGCTCGCATCCCACCCCGACACGTTGGTCGAGCGCAAGGCCGGCGCCTCGGCGGCGCGGGCCGTGTCAGCTGCGGCGCGCGAGGTCCGGGCCGGAACCCGGACACTCGACGAGTTCGACGCCTCGCTGCGCGGACCCGGTCACCGGCTCAACCCGGGTACGACCGCAGACCTGGTGGCCGGCACGCTCCTCGTCGCGCTGCTGACGGCGGTGACGTTGCCGTGAGGGTGCTCGTGGTCGCGGTCAGCGCTCGCATGCTGGCGCAGCTCGCGGTGGCCGACGGCTACGAGGTGACGGCGCTCGACCGCTTCGGCGACGTCGATCTGCGCGCGGTCGCGCCTGGAGCGACCGCGACGAGCAGCGACGGGCTGGTTGCACTCGCCGGGCACGTCGCGGCGGACGCGCTCGTGTACGGCGCCGGGTTCGAGAACCGCCCCGATCTCGTGGCGCGGTTGGCTCATGGCCGCGAGCTGCTCGGAACGCCGCCCGAGCTGCTGCGGGCTGTGCGTGACCCCTGGGCGGTTGGTGCAGCCGCGCGCGCGGGCGGCGCGCGGGCTCCCGAGACGCTGGCGGCCGACGCGGTCCCGGGCGCCGGGCGGCGAGGGGTGTGGCTCCGAAAGCCGATGCGGGGCGGGGGCGGCCGCGGCGTGCGCATGTGGGCGGGTGGGCGGTTGCGGCCGGCGGAGATCCTCCAGCGCCGGGTCGCGGGACTGTCGTGCTCGGCGGTCGCGATCGGCGACGGTTGCGCCGCGGTCGTCGTCGGCCTCACCGAGCAGCTGCACCGCCGGCCGGGGTTCGGGTGGATGGGCAACGTGGCGCCGCCGCGCCTGCCCGAGGCCGAGCTCGCCGAGCTCGACCGTCAGCTGCGCGCGGTCTGCGACGGGGTCGCGGCCCGGTTCGGCGTGCGAGGCGCGTTCGGCGTGGACGCGGTCTGGGACGGACGGCACGCGTGGGTGCTCGAGGTCAACCCGCGGCCGCCGGCGTCACTGGAGCTGTTCGGTCCCGGGTGCTTCGAGGCACACGTTCGCGGCGGGCGGGGCCTCGGCCTCCCGAGCGGCGGCACGCCCCGCGCGACGCGGTGTGCGAAGGTGAAGCTCGTGCTCTTCACCGACCGCACGGTTCGCGCTCCCGATCCCGACTGGTGGCCGGCGGGGCTGGTGCGTGACATCCCGCACGCGGGGGAGACGATCAGGCGGGGTGCGCCGGTGTGCACGCTGGTCTCGGACGGCGCCGATGTGTCCAAGCTGTTCGAGCGCGGGTCCCGTCTCTTGTCCACGCTGTACGAAGTCGCGCTCGTCGGTGGCTGAGCTCGGTCCGGTCACTTGCGCCGGCTGTGGTCTGCTGTGCGACGACGTGACCGTCGAGGACTCGGGCGACGGCATCCGGCTCGAGCCGCGGTGTGGGCTGGGCGCCCAGTGGTTCTCCGACCGGGTGGGGGCGGCGGCGAGCGCACCGGAGGCGACGATCCGTGGTGAGCCTGCCGACGTCGAGGCGGCGCTGACGCGCGCCGCCGAGTTGCTGCGCGGAGCCCGCCGTCCGCTGCTGCACGGATTCGAGGGGGCGACCGTCGAGGACGCGCGGGCAGCGGTCGCGCTCGCCGACCGACTCGGGGCGCTCGTCAGCACGGGCTCGGTGGCGGGAGCCTGGCCGGGTGCGCCGGCGGTGCCCCTGCGCGGCGCCTCGACCGCGACGCTCGGGGAGATCCGCGATCGGTCGCGTGTGGTCGTCATCTGGCGCGAGGACCCGGAGGCGACCCATCCCCGGCTGCTCGAGCGGCTCGGGTTCGCTCGCGACTCCGCCTCAGACCGCGCCCTCGTGGTGATCGACGACCGCGACACGGCGACGACCGCGCGCGCCGAGGTGCGCCTGCGCTTGCCGCGCGAGCGCGACCTCGAGGCGCTGACGAGCCTCCACGTGTTGCAGCGAGGGCTGGACGTCCCCTCAGACGATCTCAACGGCCTGATGGAGCGATTGCGCTCCGTCCCGCACGCCGCGGTCGTTTACGGGGCAGGCCTGACTGACGGCGCGGGCGGCCAGCGACGGGCGTTGGCGCTGCACGAGCTGGTCCGGGCGCTGTCCCACGAGCGCCACGTCGTCACGCTCGAGCTGCCGCGCGCCCCCGGAACCCGAAGCGCAGACGATGTTCTGGCCTGGCAGTCCGGATACGGCGGGAACGTGGACTTCGGCAGCGGTCATCCGGAGTTCGTCACGGCCACGGAGCCGCTCGAGGATGTAGACGTCACGCTGCTCGTCGAGCCTGGGCCGGCTCGCGTGGCCGAGATCGCGCTGGGCAGCCTGGCGGCCGGACCGGAGGTCGAGGTGTGGATCCGCACGGCGGCCGCCGGCGTGGCCGCCGCCGGCACCGCGCACCGGCTGGACGGGGTCCCGCTGACGCTGCAGGCACCGCGCCCGGGCGACGTGCCGACCGCGGCGGAGCTGTTGGCTCGACTGATCGACGAGGTGCAGCGGTGACCGCGATCCGGATCACCGGCGGCGCCGTCCACGACCCCGCCAACGGCGTCGACGGGGAGATCCGCGACGTGTGCCTGAACGACGGGAAGGTGGTCGCCGACGTCGGACCCGACGCCCGCCGGATCGACGCGAGCGGGATGATCGTGATGGCCGGCGGCGTCGACATCCACGCCCACATCGCGGGTCCGAAGGTCAACGCCGCGCGGAAGCTCTCGCCCGAGGACCGTCGCGACGAGCCGCTGGACCGAACCGAGCTGCTGCGCTCGGGCACGGGCGGTCTCGTTCCGTCCACGTTCGCCACGGGCTACCGCTACTCGCTGCTCGGCTACACGACGGTCGTCGAAGCGGCCGCCCCGCCGCTGGCCGCGCGCCACGTGCTGTCGGAGCTGCGCGACACGCCGATGATCGACAAGGCGTTCCTGATCCTGATGGGCAACAACCAGGTGCTGTTCGAGCTGATCCGCCGGTCCGAGGCGGGCGGGCAATCGATCAGAGACGCGGTGGCGTGGTGGCTCGAGGCGACCGGCGGCTACGGCGTCAAGCTCGTCAACCCGGGCGGCGTCGAGCTGTGGAAGCAGTCGGGCGGCGTGGTCGAGTCGCTCGACGACGAGGTCGCGGGATTCGGCGTGACGCCCCGCCAGGTGCTCGAGGCGATCGGCGGCGCCGTCGACGAGCTCAGGCTGCCGCACCCCGTTCACGTGCATGCCAACAACCTCGGGGTGCCGGGCAACGCGGACACCACGCTCGACACGATGCGAACGCTGTCCGGGCGTCAGGCGCACTTCGCACACGTGCAGTTCCACAGCTACGGCGGCAAGCCTGGCGGGCTACCGCGCTCTCGTGCGCCCGAGTTGCTCCAGCACCTGGGTGACCACCCCGAGCACACCGTCGACGTCGGCCAGGTGATGTTCGGGCCGGCGATGACGATGACGGCCGACGCCCACGTCTCGGCGGTGCTCCGCGATCTCGACGGCGGCAAGTGGATCAACCACGACACCGAGGTCGAGACCGGTTGTGGGATCGTCCCCTACCGGTACCGCGCCGGCAACTACGTCCATGCCCTGCAATGGGGGATCGGACTCGAGCTGTTCCTGCTCGGCCGGAACCCGTGGCAGGTGATGCTGTCGACCGACCACCCCAACGGCGGCTCGTTCCTGTCCTATCCGAAGCTGATCCGGCTGCTGATGGACCGCGCCTTCCGCGAGGAGCAGATGCGCCGCGCCAACCAGCGAGCGATTCGGCGCACCGCGCTGCTCGACGGGCTCGACCGCGAGTACACGCTGAACGAGATCGCGATCATCACCCGCGCCGGGCCCGCGCGGCGGCTCGGTCTGCCCGACAAGGGCCACCTCGGGGTCGGCGCCGACGCGGACGTGACGATCTACCACGATCGAGCCGACCGCGAGGAGATGTTCGCCACGCCGCGGTACGTGATCAAGGGCGGAGAGGTGGTCGTCGAGGAAGGCGACCTGCGCCGGGTGGCTGACGGCGTGCTGCTGTCGAGCCGCGCCGGGTTCGATCCCGAGGTGAGCCGCGTGCTCGAGCCGTTGTTCGGCGAGCGCTATACGGTCGCGTTCGAGCACTACCCGGTCCGCGACCCGGCGCTCCGCGAGCCGGCGCGTGTGGTGGAGGCCCGAGCTTCATGACCGGCTACACGCTCGGCGACGCCCAGGTCGCGGACACGTTCGCCGAGGCGTTCCCGATGCGGTTTGCGCGCGTCGTCATCACCGCGGCGACCGACGCGTGGGCGCTCGAGGCGGCGCGCTCGATGACCGGCTTTGCCACCTCGGTGATCGGCTGCAAGTGCGAAGCCGCGATCGAGCGGCCGCTCGGCGCCGGGGACACGCCCGACGGCCGCCCCGGGGTCGCCGTGCTGCTGTTCGCGATGGACCGCGAGGGCGTCGGCAAGCGGGTGCTCGAGCGCGTCGGCCAGAGCGTGATGACGTGCCCGACGACCGCGTGCTTCGACGGGCTTCCGGGAGCCGAAAAAACGGTGCCGCTGGGCGCGAGCCTTCGCTACTTCGGCGACGGCTTCCAGGCCAGCAAGGTGATCGCGGGCAAGCGCTTCTGGCGGATCCCGGTGATGGAGGGCGAATTCCTGGTGTGCGAGTCGGTTGGCGTCGGCACGGGAGTGGGGGGAGGCAACGTGGTGATCGGCGCGGGCGACGAGGACGCCGCGCTAGCGGCCGCGCACACGGCCGCCGAGGCGATGCGCGGTGAGGGCATCGCGCTGCCGTTCCCGGGCGGGATCGTGCGCAGCGGCAGCAAGGTGGGCTCGCTGACCTCGAAGTCGATGCCGGCGTCCACCAACCATCAGATGGCGCCGACGCTCCGCGTCCAGGTCGACGACACGCTGGTCCCCGGCGGCGTCGGCGCGATGTTCGAGATCGTCATCGACGGTGTGTCGGAGGACGCCGTGCGCGAGGCGATGCGCCGGGGATTGCACGCCGCCGCCGGCGCCGGCGCGACCCACGTCACCGCCGCCAACTTCGGCGGCAAGCTCGGCCAGTTTCACTTCCCGCTGTCGGAGCTGCGCGACCCGCCGTGACGCTGACGCTCACGCTCCGAGCTGAGCCGCCGGCCCGGGTGCTCGCCACTCCGCTGATCCCGGAGCGGCTGCGCGCGCTGAACGCGTCCGTGGTCGCGGCGCTCGAGCTCCGCTGCGGCGGCGAGACGGTGGCCGTGGGCGACCTGTTCCAGGTGTCCGGCGCGGGCGCAGAGCAGGAGGCGCTCGTGCTCACCGGCGATCTGCGCCGGTTCGACGGGATCGGCGCGCGCATGTCGAGCGGCGAGATCGAGGTGCGGGGCGACGTGGGCGCCTGGGCGGGGGCCGAGATGTCCGGCGGGGTGTTGCGAATCCTCGGGGATGCCGGCGCGCGGCTCGGCGCCGCCTATCCCGGTGCTCGGGTGGGGATGACCGGCGGCGAGATCGTCGTCACCGGCGAGGCCGGCGAGGAGGCCGGCGCCGGCATGCGGCGTGGGCTGGTGGCGGTCGGCGGCCAGACGCGTGGCGGGGCCGGGCTGCGCATGCTCGCGGGCACGGTGATCGCGCTCGGCGGCATCGGCCCGGAGGCGGGCCTCGGCAATAAGCGCGGGACCCTCGCCTCGGGTCTGGCGGTGGAGCCGCTGCCGGTCTACGGCTTCGCCACCCAGTTCCGCCCGCCCGCGCTCGGCCTGCAGCTGCGCCGGGCGCGCGAGCTCGGTCTGACGGTTCCGGACGCGCTGCTGCGCGGAACTTGGGCTCGATGGTCCGGCGACCGGACCGAGCTCACGCGGGGCGAGATCCTGATCTTCGACGATGAGGGGAGTCGCTGATGAGCCTGTCGATGAACGAACGTGCCGCCGCCGTGGTGGACGCGATGGTCGCCGACGCCGAGGCGCTCGGGATCGAGGTCCGCACGCTCGGCTCGGGCGCGCGGCTCGTGGACTGTGGCGCGCAGGCGCGAGGCGGTCTGGAGGCCGGGCTGAGCTTCGCCGCCGCCTGCATGGGAGGGCTCGGCCGGATCGATCCGGTGCCGGTCATCGTCGGCGAGCGGGCCTGGCCGGGGGTTGGCGTCACCACCGACGATCCCGCGGCTGCCTGTCTGGCCGCGCAGTATGCCGGCTGGAAGCTCGAGCACGACGACTTCTTCGCGATGGCGAGCGGTCCGGGGCGCGCGCTGGCGCGGGCCGAGGACCTGTTCGAGGAGCTGGCCTGGCGCGAGCAGGCCGAGCAAGCGGTGCTGTGTCTGGAGACCCGCGAGGAGCCGCCGGCGGAGGTCGTCGAGAAGGTGGCGCAGCGCTGCGGGGTCGAGCCGTCCGCAGTCACGTTCCTGATCGCGCCGACCGCCTCGGTGTGCGGCTCGGTCCAGATCAGCGCCCGCGTGGTCGAGACCGCGCTCCACAAGCTGCACGAGCTCGGCGTCGATCCGGCTCGGGTTCGCCACGGCTGGGGCTGCTGCCCGATCGCTCCGGTGGCCAAGAAGGACCCGGCGGCGATCGGGCGGACCAACGACGCCGTGCTGTACGGCGGCACCGTTCACCTGTGGCTCGAGGGCGCGGACGAAGAGGTCGCCGACCTCGCGCAGCGGCTGCCGTCCGCCGCCTCGGACGCGTTCGGCACCCCGTTCGGGGAGCTGCTCGAGTCCGCCGACTGGAACTTCTACGACATCGATCCGACGCTGTTCAGCCCCGCCGCGGTCACGCTGACCAGTACCGAGTCCGGGCGCGCGCATCACGGTGGCGGGCTCGCGCCCGAGGTGCTCGAACGCTCATTCACGTCGTGACCGGACCGCTGCGAGTTGCGGTCCTCGGCGCGTCCGGATCCTGGCACTCGCGCGGGCTGATCGCCGCGCTCGCCGCTCGCGGCCACGAAGTGCTCGCGATCCCGGCCACGCGCATGCGGTCGGTCGTCGACGACGACGGCGCCGCGCACGTCCTCGGACCCGAAGGTGATGCGCTCGACGCGCTCGACCTGCTGGTCGTCCGCGGACTCCCGCGCGGCTCGCTCGAGCAGGTGATCTTCCGCATGGACGCGCTGCACGTGCTCGCCGAACGGGGCGTTAGGTGCATCAACAGCCCGCGTGCGATCGAACGGACGGTCGACAAGTCGTGGGCGGGCGCGGTGCTCGCGCTGGCCGGGGTGCCGACGCCGCCGACGATTGTGTGCGAGCGCTACGACGATGCGATGGAGGCGTTTGCCCGGCTCGGCGGCGACGTCGTCGTCAAGCCGCTGTTCGGCGCGATGGGTCACGGGATCGTGCGCGTCGAGGACCGCGACGTGGCGCATCGGGTGTTTCGCGCGCTGGAGCTCGAGCGGACCGTCTACTACGTCCAGCGCACGGTGGCGCCCGCCGGCCGTCGCGATCTACGCGTGCTCGTGGTCGGCAGCGAGGTCGCCGGGGCGATGGAGCGCGCGACCGACTCCTGGCGGGCCAACATCGCGCGCGGCGCCCGTCCGCGGGCGGTGACGCTCGGCGAGGACGAGCGCCGGCTGGCGCTCGCGGCGGCGGCTGCGGTGGAGGCCGACGTCGCGGGCGTGGACCTGCTGGTCGCCCCCGACGGAGAGGCGATCGTGCTCGAGGTCAACGGGATCCCGGGATGGCAGGCGCTCCAGTCGGTGTGCGAGCGGGATCTCACGCAGCTTGTGGTCAGCGCCTGTGAGGGGCTGGTCACAGCATGAGGCGACCCTCGTGCAAAGCGGTGGCGACGAGCGCCCCCGTCGCCCCGGCCGACTCGAGGGCCCGCACGTCGGCGTCGTCGCGCACGCCGCCGCCGGCGTAGATCGCGGTCGCAGGGAGCGCCGCGACGAGTTCGGCCACGGCATTCAGCGGCGGCCCCGAGCCGCTGCCGACACGGGCGAGGTCGATGACGAGCAGCTCGTGCACGTCCAGGCGTCGCGCCAGCGACGCCGCGGCGATCGCTGAACGGCCGGCGAGTTGCGGGTCGGGAGAGATCAGCCGTCCGTCGCGCAGGTCGACGCTCAGGACGACCGGCGGTGTGCCGGAGCGGTCGATCTCGGCGCCCGGCTCGAGCGACTCCGTGCCGATGACATTCCGCGCCGCGCCGGCGCGGGCCAGCGTCGCCGCGCGCTCGTGCGTGGTGGCGCCGGCGTCGACCCACGGCTCCGCCACCTCCGAGAGCGCCGCCAGCGCCATCTCGTTGACGGGCGCTCCCGCGAGCGCGTCGAGATCGGCGACGTACATGGTGCTGCTTCGGCACAGGGCGCACAGCGCGCGCGCGACCGCGACCGGCTCGCACCCCTCGACCAGCGGACTGCGCAGCGGCGCGTAGTCGGCGCGCCGGCCGCGGCGGGCGTGCACGACGATCCCGTCCTTGAGGTCGATCACCGGAACGATCCGCATCGTCCGCGTCATGATGCCTCGATGGTCCCGGTGATCGGGCTCGACGTCGGCGGCGCCAACACGAAGGCGGCGGTTGTCGACGGCGAAAACGGACTGAGGATCGCGTCGGAGCCGTTCGAGGTGTGGCGCGAGCCCGGGGCGCTGGCCGGCGTGATCGCGGACGTGGTCGGGCGACTCGGAATCGACGGCGCGCCGGTTGCGCTGACCACGACCGCCGAGCTGGTCGACGTGTTCGCGAGCAAGCGGGACGGAGTGCGGCACGTGCTGGAGGCGGCGTACAGCGCGCTGCCGGGCCGGCGGATGCGCGTGATGACGGTCGAGGGTGAGCTGATCAGCGTCGATGCGGCTCGAGCGATGCCACTTCGGTGTGCGGCCGCCAACTGGATGGCGACCGCGACGCTGGTTGCGCGCTCGCTGCCCGACGCGATCCTCGTCGATTGCGGCGGCACGACCACCGACGTGATCCCGATCGCCGCCGGCGCCGTCGCGGCGCGCGGCCGCACCGACCTCGAGCGGCTGCTCGAGAGCGAGCTCGTTTACACCGGTGCCCTGCGGACCAATGTCGCGGCGGTGGTATCGCGGGTGCCGATCGGCGGTCGGCCGTGTCCGGTGTCCTCCGAGCTGTTCGCGATCACCGCCGACGCGCACCTGCTGCGGCGCAGCGTGACCCCTGAGCAGTGCACATGTACCTTCCCCGACGGCCGGGGCGCGTCGCCGGACGAGGTTCGCGCGCGGCTGGCGCGCGTCGTGTGCGCCGACCCCGAGCAGCTCGCGCCCGACGATCTCGAGGCGATTGCCGGCGCGGTCGAGGAGGCGCAGGTCGCCGCGATCGCCGCCTCGCTCGATCGCATCGCCGCTCGAGTCCCCGCCCGGGCGCCCGCGGTCGCCGTCGGGGTCGGCGCGTTCCTGGCCCGCGCGGCGGCGGAGCGGTGCGGGCTCCCGGTCCATGTAGACACGGGGTCGCCCCTCGCGGACAGCGCCGGGGAGGTCGCCGCCGCGGTCGCGCTGTCGGTGCTTGGCCGTGAGTGAATCGCGGCCGCTGGTCGTCAAGGTCGGCGGTGGTCTGTTGCGCGACGAGGGGCTCGAGGGACTGCGCCGGGCGTGCGCGGAAGTGAACGAGATCGCGGCGACTCGCCCGGTCCTGGTGGTGCCCGGTGGCGGCCCGTTCGCGGATGCCGTCCGCGCCGTCGACGAGCGGGTTGGCCTCGCCGACGGCGTCGCGCACCGGCTGGCGCTGCAGGGGATGGATCAGCTCGGCGCAGTCCTGGCGCCGATGCTCCCGGGCGCCGAGCTGCTCACCGGTCTGGTCGTCCCGCGAGCACTGGGGCTGCTCGCGGTGGCGCCGGCGTTCACGGGCCGCCCGGACGTGCCCGAGGCGTGGGCGGTGACGAGCGACTCGCTCGCGGTGCTCACGGCCGGCGCCATCGGCGCCGACGAGGCCGTTCTGCTCAAGCCGGTCGCCGGGGTCATGGCACGCTGGCCGTCGCACGAGCCGCCGCTCGGAAATTTGACCGCCCAAGAACTGCAAGCGTTGCAGGACGCCGGAGGCGCGATGGCTGTCGACCCTTACCTACCGGAGGCTGTGCGACGAACAGGCGTGACGGTCGTCGTCCGCAAACCGGGTACCTCCGCCCTGACCGGTACTCGGATCATCCGGAATCCGGATTGACTGTGATCAATTAGTTGCACCGCCTTCAAGAGCATGATCAGGTGTCATCTCCGGCTGGTCGTCATGTGAGGCTGGCTTTTGTGAGGCGCGCCCGGTAGCCTGTGAAAGGCTTAATGAACATATGTAGCCGATGTCGCCGGGATTGTCGACGACGTGGAGGCGGAGCTCGACGTCCTCGTAGCGACGATCGAGGACCGGGTGGCGAGCTCCGGATCCAGGCGCACGACCGGAGCTCTGTCGGCGACTGTCGCATGACGCGCTGCGCAGAGAGGTTGTCGGCGATCGTCCGCGATGCGCTCGCCCGGTTGCGCTCGCAGGCCGAGCTTCCGGACGCGCTGCCGCCAGACCTGATCGAGCTCGCGCGCCTGTGTGCCAGTGCTCGCTGTGATCTGACCGACCTCGCAGATGCGTGGCTCGTGGGACAGGAGGTCTTCTGGGATCGCTTCGAGGTGGTGGCCGAAGGAACGCTCGAGGACCCAGCCGTTTGCTGGGACGTGATCAAGGCCGCGCGGGCCCGGCTGACTGGCCACGCGGCTCGCATGAGCGCGTTGTTCCGCCGGGCCTGCGAGAGCTGAGATCGCACGTGCGGCTGACGATATCCACGAAGACATGCCCGCGTGCGAGCGGTCTCGCGCGCCCTGGAGGGTGCAGTGGGTCGACCCGGTGAGCTCGCGCTATGACCTGCGCCTGTCAAGCCATATCTCAGAGGTGACGATGAGCGCCGGCAAAACTAATGGTTGGCAGAGAAGAGGGTGACCGCTGCGACGTCCCTCGCCGCCGGGTGTGTGTTGCTGAGCGGCGGCCAGGCGGTCGCAGCGACCTGCACGAGCGGTAGCGTCGACGGTCCCGCGCCGAGGACCGCGATGTGCTTCGGGACGATGTTCCGGAGCCTGCCTGCATTCCATTACTCAGACCAGGCAGCGGCGGATCTTGCCGCGACGATGCAGGACCCCGCGCCCGACCCGGCGGGCACCGATCGAGGGACCCGTGACGACAATCCGACGCTGCCCTCGGAATACACGTATCTGGGCCAGTTCATCGATCACAACCTCGACTTTGACGAGACCGCTCAGCCGACGGATGATGTGATCCCGAGCACGCTGACCAACTTCGAGAGCTTCAGGTTCGATCTCAACAACGTGTTCGGCGGTGGACCGGCGGTGGACCCACAGCTGTACGCCTCCGATCAGAAGCATCTGCTCGTGTCGGGGACACTGGGCACACCGCAGGCCGACGGCTTCCCGACGGTGACCGACAACGGCGGCGTCTTCGATCTGGCTCGGAACCCCGTTACCGGCGCGGCGGACCTGGTCGAGCCCCGCGATGACGAGACCCAGATCATCTCCCAGATCTCGGCTGCGTTCGTCGCCTTCTACAACGACTTCATTGATCAAGGCGACAGTTACACCCAGGCTCGCCAGCTGACCGAGGACTACTACCAGGAGATCGTGCTCACCGACGTGCTGCCGGCGTTCGTGGGGCAGAGAACGATCAACAAGTACCTCACGTTCGGGGCGAACGGAGCGGGCACGTGAACACGCCGAACTTGCCCAACGCCAACTTCACCCCGATCGAGTTCTCGGTCGGCGCGTACCGCTTCGGGCACGCGCTGGTGCGCAACAACTACCACATCAACGACATCTTCCCGACGACCACTGACATCGACGACAACGTCCCGATCTTCGACTCGGGCGCCTTCCAGTACGGCGATCTGTCCGGCGGCGCTCCGCTGCCGGCCCCGAACGGAGCCACGACAACCACGTGCACCTCGATCTCGCTGTGCGAGGTGTCGAATCCGGCCGGGCACCAGATCCAGTGGAAATACTTCGTGCCGGAACTGGACGCCAACCCGAGTGATCCTGGGATCAACTTCGCTCGGGCGACGCAGACCACGATCAGTGCCGCCCTGTACAACCTTCCGGCGGAGGCGATCGCGGGCTGTTCCGACACGGCGGATCCGGTGTGTAACGGGACCGGCGACCTGATCTCACGGGACTTCGCGCGCGGCAACTATGACGGCCTGGCGTCCGGTCAGGCGATCGCGCAGGCGCTCGGTTGCCACGTGCTGCCGGCGTCCTCGCTCAACCCGACGCACGACGCGGTGTTCAACACCGGCACACCGCTGATCTACTACGTGCTCGCCGAGGCCGAAAAGGCCCGTCGGACACTCGGGTGCGTCGGCCAGAGCATCGTCGCCCAGACGTTCATCCAGGTCCTGTGGGACACGCCGAACTCGATCCTGCACACGAACTTCCGTCCGGATCCGAGCCTGGTGAAGCTCGCTCCCGAGACACCGAAGTTCAGCTTCGGGGATCTACTCGTGGACACCGGACTGGCGCCGCGAACCAGCTAGCGAAAACAGCGAGCCCCGTTCCGGCTCCCGCCGCAGCTCGGCGACCGCGGCCGTCACCAGCTCCGACTGGAGCTCGGCGGCCCGGTCGCCGCGGCGGCACAACGCAGATCGCAGTCCGACGATGTCGGCATCGACGCGGCGAAGCTCGCCAAGCCGCAACTGGCCCGCGACGCCGAAGGTCCCGCCGGCCGCCCGCGTGCCCGCCACCAACTCGAGCAGCTCGGACTCCGACAGCCACGCGTACAGACCACGACCGTCCTTGACGAACGTATCGACGAGCGCGCCGGCAATCCCGGTCCGCTCCACCAGCGCCGGCAGCAGCGCCGGCGCGAGCGCCGGCGGGTCGAGCGCTTCGGCGTCCGCGTAGGTGGCGGCGATCACCGAAACCGAGTCTCCGACCGCGTCCAACACCGCGCTCATCATCGCCATGGCGCGGTCGAGCTCGCGCACCCCGCGGAGGCCGACCTTGACGTAGTCGACGCCGCACGCCGCGGCCCCGCGCGCCGCGAGTGCCGCGGTGTGGGGGAGGTCGGACAGGTCGCCGAGCGCGACGCTGACCGGAGCGGCGCCGGCCACGGCCTGCACCACCTCGGACAGGACGCGCGGCGACGGCGCTCCGAGCGCGCCCTCGCCCGGATCCTTGACGTCGACGATGTCGGCTCCGCCGGCGAGCGCCCGCCGCGCCTCATCGGCCGAGACTACGCTCACGAGCAGTGAACTCACGCGGCGGCCTTGCCTCGCGTGACCGACGCTCCCCGACGATCGAAGTCGACGATGCGAACGTCGACATCCGGACCGACGGCGGCGCGCAACCCGTCCGCCACGTCGAAGGCGCGCTCAGGACTCTCGACGATCCCGTACACCGACGGGCCCCACGAGCTCTGGCCGACCGCTCCGACTCCGAGCGTCAGCAGGGCGTCGACGACCGGAGCCGCGCGCGGATGAAACACGCCACCCTGGCGCGCCGCGAACATCGAGCCGATCTCGCGCTGGATCTCGGCGAGCGCGGCGCCGAACTCGTTTATGTCCTCGGTCACGAGCCCCGCAAGCAGCGCGGTCAACACCAATCGCGACACCCGCGGCTCGATGGCGGACCCCTCCTCCTGGAGCAAACTGAAAAATCTCTCCTCAGCATTCCCGGAAAGGCCCTCGACGCCGAGGGGCAGCGCGAGCACGCACCGCCAACGGTCGGGCATCGGATGACGGACGACGAGGGGACTGATCGAGTCGCGGTCGCGCACGCCGGCCTCGACCACGAGGCCCGGCGCCGCGAACGTCCAGCAGCCGACGCTCGACCGCACGCCGCGCGCGCTTGCGCCCGCCAGCTCCTCCGGCGCCGCCGCGACACCCGCCAGCTCGGCCACCCCGCGCGCGACCGCGAGGCCGAGCTTGGTGCCGGATCCGAGCCCGATGTGCGGCGGGATCGCCTCGCGCACCGAGATCTCGATGCCTCCCGACAGACCGAACGCGGTGCGAGCCCGGCGGGCGAAGGCGACGGCTCGCGAGGCGTCCGGTCCGTGCGCGACGATATCGTCGCCTGACCGGGGCGCGACGCTCACGGCGACGTGCGGAGACTCGACGGCCACGCCGCAGCCGCCGAAACGCCGCGCGCCGAGCCCGGCCGGATCCAGCATGCCGAAGTGCAGCCGCGCCGGCGCGGTGACCATGACCTCGGTCACGTTCGGTCAGCGACGTGCCGTCGTACGTAGTCCATCGCCGCCCGCTCGCTTGGCCCGGCGGTCTTGTCGACGAGCTCCTGAAGGCGGGCGAGCTCGGCGCGCACGTGGCCGGCCCCGAGCCACCGGAGGCGGGAGGCGAGGATCGAAGCCTCGACCGCGGCGTGCCGGGCGCGGCACAGCCCGAGCGGCTGCCGCGCGCCTGCGCCCGACGCCACCACCCGGGCTCTCACACGCGAGCGCGGCAATTCATCCGCGGTCGGGGTGATGTCAACAACCACCACCTCCCGCCAGGAGTTCGTCTCCTCGATCACCCAGCCGGCAACGTGACCCGCGGGGCGCATCGCCGGGCGGGGATGACCGAGCGCCGCCTGCACGAACAGGAGCACGTCGTCGGTGAGGTGGACGACCGCCTCGCCGTGAACGCGCAGGTTGCGCAGCGTGCGCGTGGCATCGAACGGCCAGAACACGAGCTCGTCCTCGCCCCAGCGCACCCCCATCGCCCCGCAGTTGACCACGCCGTCGTGCCCGGTCGTGGTCACCACGGTTTCGATCAGCGGCGACGGTTGATGAAATTTGTCGGTGGCGCCTGACGGTGGCGCCTCAGCGTCAGCCGACAAGGCTGAAGAACTCCTGGCGTGTGCGCGCGTCGTCGCGCAGCGAGCCCCGCAGCGCCGAGGTGACCGTCCGCGCCCCCGGCTTGCGCACGCCGCGGACCGTCATGCACATGTGCTCGGCGCTCAGCACCACCCCGACGCCCCGCGGTGCTAGCTCCTGCTCCAGCCAATCTGCGATCTGGACGGTCATCCGCTCCTGAAGCTGGAGGTCCCGGGCGAAGAACTCGACCACGCGCGCGAGCTTCGACAGCCCGATGATGCTGTCCCCGGGCAGGTACGCCACGTGCGCGACGCCGTGGAACGGCAGCAGGTGGTGCATGCACAGCGTCTCGAACGAGATGTCGCGCACGAGCACGAGCTCGTCGTAGCCCTCGTTGGGAAACACGGTCGCGCCGAACTCGGCGGGCGTCACGAGCTCCGCGAACGAGGCGGCGACCCGCCGCGGCGTCTCGAGCAGATCGTGAGAGTCGGCGTCGGCGCCGATCGCTCGCAGCAGATCCCGCGTGGCCCGCTCCGCGGCGGCGAGGTCGAGCTTCGCGCTGTCGACGACGCGTCCCGGAGTTGCCGGGGCCACCGCGCGCCGATCTCCATCTTCGCGGTTCATCGTGCCAGCGTAACGCGTGGGCGCCGGCTCAAGGGGCGGCCGTGCGGCTCAGCCGCGTGGCGAGTTCGACGAGCATGCGAACGCCGTAGCCGGACGCGCCGGCGCCGAACGCGTCGCCGCGATCCTCGTCGAGCAGCGCCGGACCGAGCATGTCGACATGCGCCCACGGCCCGTCGCCGGCGAACTGCGCGAGGAACGTCGCGGCCACGATCGGGAAGCCGAAGCTCCTGCCGGCGTTGTTCCGCAGGTCGGCCACGGTCGAGTCGATCAGCGAGCGGTAGCGCGGGTGAAGCGGCCACGGCCACGCGAGGTCGCCGGTCGCGTCGCCGGCCTCCACGACCGCGTCGCGCCAATGGGTGTCCGGCGAGAACACGCCGGCATACAGGTCGCCCATGCCGGCGCGCATCGCGCCCGTCAGGGTCGCGAGGTCGACGATGTGGGTCGCGCCGTCACGACGCGCGTACCAGAGCGCGTCGGCCATGATCAGCCGTCCCTCGGCGTCGGGATTGGTGACCTCGACGGTGAGGCCGGCGGCGGTCGTGATCACGTCGGTGGGCCTGATCGCGCTGCCGCTCAGCATGTTCTCGCAGGCGGGCACGAACCCGGTCACGGTCAGTGGGAGCTCCAGTTCAGCGATCGCGCCGAGCGCCGCCACGACGGCCGCGCCGCCCGCCATGTCCGCTTTCTGGCGGAGGATGTCGGGCTGCGGCTTGAGGAAGTAGCCGCCGGTGTCGAACGTGACGGCCT
Source organism: uncultured Solirubrobacterales bacterium (assembly GCA_963777335.1). Taxonomy (GTDB): domain Bacteria; phylum Actinomycetota; class Thermoleophilia; order Solirubrobacterales; family Solirubrobacteraceae; genus Palsa-465. Next base: position 114,324 of record CAVZQD010000020.1, on the reverse strand, counting down.
TGCCGACAAGCGCCAGCCGCGGGGCTCCGGGCGCATCCGAGGGGCTGTGGCGCGCGACGATCAGCCGCGGCGGGATCGGGCTGCTTCCGCCGACGGCGGCGAGCGCGCCGAGCCCGGCCTTGACCGGGTCGACAATCTCAGTATCCAGGTGGTCAAACTTCACTGCCCGTTCGGCTAGTCCCGTCGGCGAGATCACGTTCGGCGGCGCGTCGACCAGCTCGCGGGCGACGTTCGTCCAGCGGGCGACCAGTGCGGCCCGGTCGGCGACCTGCGCGAGCTCCTCGGGGCACCTGCAGATCACGAACCGCTCGACTGCGCGCGGCGGCTCGGCGCTGCGCCAACGACGCCCGTAATAGCCGCCGATGACGGCGCCCTCGGCCAGCGCGCGGACCTGGTCCCTGAGAGGGAGCGGGAGCGAAGAATCCAGCGCCCACGCGACGATTCCACCGCCGCGGGACGCGTTCACGGCACGTGCCGCCGCCGTCCGCAGTCCCTCGACGTTCGGCTCGAGCGCGACGACGGCGAGCGGGGGATCGGGCTCCCGGTACACGGTGGCGACCGGGTCTGCGTCCGCCACTGCGCGCTCGGAAGCGCCGAGCTCCAAGGCCCGTGGGCCTGCCGCGACCGCCACCAAATCGGCTTCGGTCGTTTCGAGACCGGCCGCGGTTACCTCGACGATCATCGATCAGAGCCCTCTTTCAGCGACTTGCGCTCGGTGTGTAAGATGCGGCTCGGAATGTTGAACTCTAAGAGGGAGAGGCATCCTATGACCTGGACCAAGCCGAAGTTTGAGTTCATCGAGATGTGCTCGGAGGTAACGTCCTACCTGTACCACCGGTAGGGACCGTGAAGCTGGCGTGGCCTCCGGCGACAGCCTGAGGCTGCGCACCGCTTCGCGCGAGGCGTGCGCGTTCGGATCCTCGGCTCGGCCGCCGGTGGGGGCTTTCCGCAGTGGAACTGTCGGTGCCCGACGTGCCAGGCAGCCCGCGATGGCGTGCGGGCCAAGCCGCGCACGCAGTCGTCGCTCGCCGTCCGCGGCGGCGACGGTCCGTGGTTTCTCGTAAACGCGTCGCCGGACGCGCGCCAGCAGCTCGAGGCGATCACCGAGCCGGAGCTGGACGCTGTTCGGTCACCGCCGGTCGCCGGCGTGCTGCTTACCGACGCGGAGATCGACCACACGGCGGGGCTCCTGCTCCTGCGCGAGTCGGCGACCCCGGTGCGCGTGTACGGCGAGGCCGGGGTCGAGCATGCGCTCAGGCAGGGGTACCCGGTGCTGTCGATGCTCGAGCGTTACTGCGGGGTGGAGTGGCGCACGCTCGAGGCTGACCGATCCCAGCCGCTCGAGCGCTCGAGTCTCACCGTCGAGCCGTTCGCGGTCGGCGGTGACGCCCCACGCTACCTGGACGGATCGGGCGTCGATCTCGAGGCGAGCGGTTTGGTGTTCCGCGACCGTGCGGGCGGCGGCGTGCTCACTTATGTCCCCGGCCTGGCTCGCCTCGACGACGCCGTGCTCGAGCGGCTCGGCACCAGCGATCTCGTGCTCGTCGACGGCACGTTCTGGCGTGACGACGAACTCGCGGAACTCGGTATATCCGGCCGCAGCGCGCGCGACATGGGACACCTGCCGCTCTCGGGGCCCGGCGGGACGCTCGAGGCGCTGGCCCGGCTGGAGCGACCGCGCAAGGCGCTCGTTCACATCAACAACACCAACCCGATCCTGCTCGAGGACTCACCGGAGCGGGCGGCCGTGGTGCGCGCGGGCGTCGAAGTTGCCTACGATGGTCTCGAGGTCGAGCTGTGACTGAGGACTTCGTCGCCGAGCTGCGCGCGCAAGGGACGCGTTATCACAACCTGCACCCGTTCCACCAACGGATGGACGCGGGAGAGCTCACCCGCGCGGAGCTGCAACGCTGGGTCACCAATCGGTTCTACTACCAGAAGTGCATTCCACTGAAGGACGCGGCGATCATGTCCAACTGCCCTGAGGTCGAGGTGCGGCGCGAGTGGATCCAGCGGATCATCGACCACGACGGCACGACCGAGGGGACCGGCGGGATCGAGTCGTGGCTGCGGCTCGGCGAGGCGCTCGGGGTGTCACGTGGGGAGCTCGTGTCCGAGCGCGGCGTGCTCCCCGGCGTGCGCTACGCGGTCGACGCGTATGTGAACTTCGCGCGGCAGAGGCCGTGGATCGAGGCCGTCGCGTCGTCGCTGACCGAGCTGTTCGGGCCGGCCGCGATCCGGGTGCGCCTCGACGCGCTCGAGCGTCACTACGCATGGATCGACCCCGCCGGGCTCGAGTACTTTCGGCGGCGACTCGAGCAAGCGCCGCGCGACGCGAACTACGCGCTCGAGCTGGTGGTCGATCGCTGCTGCACACGTGATCAGCGGGACGCTGCGGTGTCGGCTTTGAAATTCAAGACCGAGGTGCTGTGGGCACAGCTGGACGCCATCGAGCGCGGCGAATCGCAAAAAATGACCCCGCCGACCCCACAATCATGACCCGTCCTCGTCTCGTCACCGGGGCGCGGCTGCGCTACGACGAGGTGCGCGAGGAGCACCTGCTGCTGGTGCCCGAGGGGGCGGTGCGGCTCAACCCGAGCGCGGCGGAGGTGCTCGAGCTGTGCGACGGGGAGCGCTCGGTGGACGAGATCGTCGGCGTCCTGAGCGCCCGCTACGACGAAGCCGACCTTGGCGCCGACGTCCGTGAGCTGGTCGACGGGATGGCCGAGAGAGGACTCCTGGTCGATGCCGGCGAGTGAGAAACCGTTCACGCTGATCGCCGAGCTCTCCTACCAGTGTCCGCTGCACTGCCCGTACTGCTCGAACCCCGTTGACATTGGCGCGGGCAAGTATCGCCACGAGCTCGAGACCGAGCACTGGATCCGCGCCTTTGACCAGGCGCGCGGGCTGGGCGTCCTTCAGCTCGCGTTGACGGGCGGCGAGCCGATGCTGCGCCGCGATCTCCCGGAGCTGTGCGCCGGGGCGCGCGACGCGGGCCTGTATTCGTCGCTGATCACCGCCGGCACCCTGTTCACCCCGGAGCGCGCGCGAGAGCTGAAGGCGGCCGGGCTCGACCACGTCCAGATCTCGATCCAGAGCCCGAACGCTGAGGAGAACGACCGCATCGCGGGCAACCGCTCGTTCGATAAGAAAATCGCGGCCGCGCGCGCCGCCCGCGAGCTCGACTTCCCGCTGACGATCAACTGCGTCCTTCACCGGCAGAACCTCGACCGGATCGAGGAGCTGCTCGATCTCACCCTCGAACTGGGGGCACAGCGGCTGGAGCTCGCCAACACCCAGTACTACGGCTGGGCGGTCCTCAATCAGGAGGCGCTGCTTCCGACCTGGGACCAGCTCCGGCGCGGGGAGGAGGCGGTGCGCCGCTTCCGCGAGCGGGTCGGTCCCAAGGTCGACGTCCTGTGGGTGCTTCCCGACATGTACGAGGATCTCCCCAAGCCGTGCATGGGCGGTTGGGGCCGGACGGCGATGGTGGTCGCGCCGAACGGCGACGTGCTGCCATGCCAGGCGGCGTCGACGATCCCGGGGCTCGAGTTCGCCAACGTCCGCGAGCACTCGCTCGAGTGGATCTGGAACGAGTCCGACGCGTTCACCCGGTTCCGGGGTACCGAGTGGATGCAGGAGCCGTGCCGCTCGTGCCCGCTCGGGCGCCAGGAGGAGGACTGGGGCGGCTGCCGTTGCCAGGCGCTGCGGCTCGCCGGCGACGCGGCGGCCACCGATCCGGTCTGCCGGTTCTCGCCTCACCACGAACGCGTCGTGTCGGTACGGGAGTCGGCGCAGACCGACGAGTTCGTGTATCGCACGATCAAGCGGCCGGCGCGGGTCGAGTGGGCTCGTCCGTGAGTCGTGCGGCACCGAGGCCACTGACGATGGGCGACACCGCCAATTCGGCAAACTATTTCTGAACATGATCGAGGATCCGTACATCCCCGCCGGGGCAGGCGGTCTCAGCGTCCCGCTCGCTGATCGCTCCGCGCTGTCGATCTTCCCGCGGCTCTCGACGTACTCCCAGATCGTGGCCAAGCTGCAGTGGGAGCCGGCCGTCATCGACCTCGCCCCAGACGCACGTGCCTGGCCCGAGCTCCCGGCCGAGCGCCGTGCCCGCCTCACCACGCTGCTCGCCGGCTTCCGTGTAGCCGAGGATGCCGTCGCCGAGCACCTCACACCGTTCGCCGACCGTGCCGAGCACGTGGACACGATGATGATGTGGATCTTCTTCCTCCAGCGCCGCGACGAGGACCGGCACGCGCTGTTCTTCGACCGCGTCGCCGCCGAGGTGCTCGGGCTGCCCGGACACACCCCGGCCGACCGTCTCGCGGCGGCCCGGGAGCTGGTCCCACCCGGGTTCCTCGAGCTGTTCGAGGTGCGGCTGCCCGAGATGGCCGCCGAACTGACGGCAGGTCGCGCCGGCATTCTCGACGGCGTCGGTCTCTACCACATGGTGCTCGAGGGGGCCGTGTTCACGCCGGGACAGCGCGCGCTGCTCGACGACCTCGAGCACGACGATCTCTTGCCCGGCGTGCGCGAGGGCGTGCGCCACGTGGAGCTGGACGAGCGCTGGCACGTCGGCTTCGGCGTGCGCTGCCTGACCGAGGCCGCCGATCCCGAGATCGTGTTAGACGAGGTGCTGGCCCGCGCCACCGAGGCAGCGGCCGCCTGGGGGGACGCGGTCTCCGTCGCGACCCGTGAGTATGCGGTGACCCTGTGCCGGCGACGGCTCTCGATCGCCGGCCTGGGCGACGCGTTGCCGGCGGCCTAGCGCCGCTGTCCGGCCAGTCCGGCTCGTCCTAGGCGGGAGAAAGGACGATGAGGTATCTCACCGACGTCATCCACCTCTATGAAGTAGTGGAACGCCCGCAAATTGCGCAAATTCGAACGAGCTGGTCCGTTGATCTAGTGCAGATTCGCACTAGGGCTACGGAGTGCGAACGTTTGACCAAAGGCAGGGGGAATGGGACCGATGTACCTCACGGATGGAGTTCACCTATACGAGATCGCCGCCCAGCGGACCGTCCGGAACTACGGGCTCAGGCGCGGCACGATCCGCTACACGATCCTCAGAGACTGCGTGACCGAGGCCGTCTCCAAGATGGGTGAGCTCGACTTGGCGGCGCTGACCGAGGTGACGGTGAGCGGCGGCATCGTGTGACGGGCGTGGGGGCCGTAGCCGGCCCCTTCGTTCACGTCGACACGGCGATCGCGACGGCGACGTAGGCGACGTAGAGCCCGGTGAGGGCGGCGCCCTCGATCCGGCCGAGCCGCTTGCGCACGACGAGGACGAGGGCGAGGATCGCGGGGCTGGCGACCGCGACCGGCAGATAGAAACGCGTCGTCTGCGTCCCGAGCGTCAGCGGCTTGACGAGCGCGATGATGCCGGCGTTGAGCGCGGCGAAGTGCACCACGGTCCCGGCGATGCTGCCGAGGCCGATCTCGGGCCGTCCGCGTCGCGCCGGGACGGCGAACCGCGCGAGCTCCTCGGCCTCCACGGTCGCCGCCAGCGCGGTGTTGCCGAGCAGCGTCTGCGGGACGCCGAACTGTCGCACCGTCGTCCGGAGACCCTGGCCGATCAGCCATCCACCGCCGGTCAGAAGCGCCAGTCCGGCCAGCAGTCGCAGGCCGGGCCGCCGAACGTGCTCGTCCTCGTCGTCGGCGACCAGCAGCGTGCGTCCCGCGCGGGCGAGGCCGATCAGCGCCACCACCGACCAGATCACGAGCACTCCGCCCTCGACGCGGGAGATGCGCCCGTCGACCGCGAACGCGAACAGCGGCAGGGGCGAGACCGCCATCCAGACCGCGAAGCGCGTCGGCAGCCCGACGCGGATCGGCGCGATCAGCCCGCCGAGGCCGGCCACGCCGAACGCCAGGAACGTCACGCCGCCGAGGAACGTGCCGGCCGCGGCGCCGGGCAGTCCCTTCGCGTTCGCCGCGATTCCGACGGCGAGGTTCTCGGTCTCGAACCCGGACAGGAAGACCGAGAGGACGAACGGCGCGATTCCCAGGGCGAGCGCGACACCGAGGAGCCCGTCGACGAACACATCGGCGGCGAACACGACCACGCCGATTCCTGCAACGAGGACGGCGACACCAGCGGCTCCTGACACCCGGCCTGTGATCGTCGCAGAACGTAGGCCCAGCGCGCCGAGTTACGCGGAGCCGATCCTGTCGCGCCGGAACGTGCGCAGCTCGATCGCTGCGGTCGCCAGCACCGGCTCCGGCATCGGCGGCGTCGAGGGCGTCGATGAGATCCTTCCTCCTTGATCACGAACAGGGCGTTGATTCGGGCAGCGCGCGGACTCGCGCCTTGCTGGTGCGGACTCTGATCCGTGGGCGCGCGAGCGCATCACCCGTTGTGGATGACGGCGACGGTGCCGAACCGTAGAACACTCCATGGTGGAGGCTCGAAAGGAGCGGCACATGGGATTTCTGCACAGACACGACGAGCCGGGCGGCACCCGCTATCAGATGCGCGAGAAGCTGTTCGCGATCGGTGACGACTTCTGGGTCGAGACCGACGGCGGCGAGCGCGCGTTCAAGGTCAACGGCAAGGCGCTTCGGGTCAGGGAAACGTTCATCCTCGAGAGCCCCTCGGGAGACGAGCTGTTCAAGATCCAGCAGAAGAAGCTTCACATCCGCGACACGATGGAGATCGAGCACGACGGAGACACCGTGGCGACGATCAAGAAGGCATTGATCACGCCCCTGCGCGACCGCTACGCGATCGAGCTCGAGGCCGGCGGCGAGCTCAGCGCCAAAGGCAACATCGTCGATCACGAATACGAGATCGAACGCGACGGCGACAAGGTCGCCGAGATCTCCAAGCGCTGGTTCCGCGTGCGCGAGACGTACGGAATCGAGGTCGCCCCCGGCCAGGACGACGCGCTGCTCCTGGCGGCGGTCGTCTGCATCGACGAGATGGCCGGCCACTGACCGCGGGGCTACGTCGGGGGCGGGTCGGTGGCCGTCTCGCGGGCGGCCCGGTCGAACATCTCCGCCGCGGCCTCGTGGAAGCCGGACGGGAGTCCCACCGACGCGAACGTGGCCGCGATCTCGTTCATCTCTCCCACCCAGCGCCAGCCTTTGGCCGAAGCGGAGCTTGCTGCGCCCTCCAGGCGCGAGTCGAGCTCGGGTTGCGAGCGCCTCCACTCGGCGCGGAGAGCATCCTCGACCCCGGTTCCGCGCGCGCTGTCGAGCGCGGCCAGCAGCAGCGCCGCGGACCCCTTGGTCCAAGCCGCGTACGCCATCTTCAACGACGAGGCCGCGACCGGCGAGCCGTCGAGGACCACGGGCTCCAGACGCGTCCCCGCGAACAGCTCCGACGCCTCGATCGCGTGCTGCCCGGCCAGGTACAGGCGGGTGGTCCCTTCGCGTCGCGGCGGCGGACCGACGATGCCCCCGTCCACCCAGCGCTCGCCGATGACCTCGCCGACGCGGCTTGCCGTCATCGGAGAGATCGCGTTGGCGTCGATCACCAGCGCGGGCGTGCCCTGCAACGAGCGCGCGACGTCCAGCGCGGCGTGGGGGGGACAGACCGACAAGATCACGTCGGCGTCGAGGGGGTTGACTGCGGTCGTCAGCCCGGCGGTGGCGGCCCGCTGGGCGGTCGCGTCGCTCCTCCCGTCCGGGTTCCAGAGCACTTCGTGGCCCTGCTCGACCAGCATGGCCCCGATCGCGGCCCCCATCTCTCCCGGATGCAGCAGGCCGACACGCACGGACTAGATGATCCCCAGCAGGACGAGCAAGCCGATGATGGCGAGCACGGCCGCGGTGAACACGTTGCCCCAGCGCTCGAGCCGTTCGTCCTGTATCTGATAGCCGCCGCGGGCGGCCGCGAGGGTCAGCCCCACGATCGTGCCGATCGTGACCGCGGCGAACACGACCAACGATCCGACCGCAGTCGCGATCCCGGCGGTGGTCGCGGCGAGGAACACGGGAAGGATCGTCAGGTCGGGCGAGGCGGCGGCGCCGAAGGGAATCATGACCGCCGCGATCCCGCCGAGCCGCCGGGGCGCCGGCTCGTGTCCATGGTGATGCTGTTCCGCGCTGTGATGGTGGTGACCGCCATGTCCGTGATCGTGATCGTGGTGATGGCCGTGCCCGGTCAGCTCGAGCACGAGGAAGCCGATGCCGGTGGCGATCAGGATGCACCCGATGAGCGTGTTCTGCGCGTGCTGGATCGAGGAGCGGAACTGCAGACCGATCGCGATGATCACCGCTCCGAGCGCGATCGAGACGAGCACGTGCGCCACCCCGGCCAGGCTCGAAAGGCGGGCGATCCTCGAGAGCGGGTAGCGGCGGGTGCGTCCGAGCACGGCGAGCGGCACCCAGTGGTCGGGCAGCACCGCATGCCCGAACCCGACGCCCGCCGCGGCGGCGAGCAGCGCCGGTCCTGCGGTGCTCATGCCGTCAGCGCCTGCTCGGTCGGGCGAACGGCCAACCCCAGGCGCAGATGCTCGGTGTGCGAGACGGCCTCGGTCAGCAGCGAGCGGACGTGCTCGTCGTACAGCGCGTAGATCACCTGTCGCCGGTCGCGCTCGCCGACGACCAGCCCGAGGTGGCGCAGCACGCGAAGCTGCTGCGAGACCGCCGGCTGCGTCATGTCGAGGTCCTCGGCGAGGGCGCCGACCGAACAGGCGCCGGCTCCGAGGCGGCTGAGGATCCGCACCCGGCTGGGGGTCGCGAGCGCCTGCATCGTCTCGGCGACGGATCGGGCGGTCTCGGACGAGAGGAACGAGAGGTCTGGTTCGGTGCCGTGAGTCATGCACACATCATTGCATGCATAGCTGTGAATAGCTCGCATGCGTGCACTCCGCGCGCTCCCCGCGGTTGGAGCCTCGGCGAGATCAGCCGCGTCTGAGCAGCCGGCCGACGGCGGCCATCATCTCTTCCGTCCGCTCGTCCTGCTGCTCGGGTTCCGCGCCGATCACGCACGTGTGAGCGTGCCCGTCGAGCAGGCCGAGCGCGACCTTGTCCAGCGCGGCCTGGGCGGCGCTGATCTGGGTGAGGATGTCGATGCAGTAGCGGTCGTCCTCGACCATTCCCTCGATCCCGCGAATCTGGCCCTCGATGCGCTTGAGCCGTGCGAGCAGCTGGTCTTTGCTGGCGGTGTAGCCCCTGGTGGGCGCCTGAGTCTTTGCCATGGCGCAAACTCTAGCATTACCTCTACCCCCTAGGGGTATCTGGTAGCGTGTAGGTGATGGACGTGTTGGATGTTGTCTGGCATGGCCTCAGGGATTCGTTCCTGATGGCCTGGGAGGTGTGGTGGGCGCTGGTGCTCGGCTTCGCGATCTCGGCGATCGTGCAGGCGTGGGTGCCCAGGCAGCGGGTCGAGGGGCTGATGAGCGGCTCGGGCGCCCGCTCGATCGGCTGGGCCACCGGGCTCGGCGCGGCCTCGTCCTCCTGCTCCTACGCGGCGATCGCGATCGCGAAATCCCTGTTCCAGAAGGGCGCCAGCGCGGCGTCCGCGCTCGCCTTCCAGTTCGCCTCGACGAATCTAGTGTGGGAACTCGGGCTGGTGCTGTGGGTGCTGATCGGCTGGCAGTTCACGGCCGCCGAGTACCTCGGCGGGATCGTGATGATCGTGCTGATGACCGTGCTGCTGCGCCTGTTCGTGAGCCGTCGCCTCGAGGAGCAGGCGCGCGAGCATGCCGTGACTGCGGACACCGGCCATCAGCACCGCGCGGTTGGGCAGCAGCTGCCCTGGCGCGAGCGGCTGACCTCGGTCAGAGCCTGGTCGGACGTCGCGCACAACTTCCGCGGCGACTGGAAGATGCTGTGGAAGGAGATCACGCTCGGCTTCCTGCTCGCAGGCTTCATCGCGCAACTCGGCAACGGCTTCTTCGAGCACCTGTTCATCCGCAACGCGCCGGCGCCGCTGCCGACGATCGAGAACGTGCTGATCGGCCCGATCATCGCGGTGCTCAGCTTCGTGTGCTCGGTCGGGAATGTTCCACTCGCAGCCGTGCTGTGGTCAGGCGGGATCTCGTTCGGCGGGGTGCTCGCGTTCCTGTTCGCCGACCTGATCGTGCTGCCGATCCTCCTGATCTACCGCAAGTACTACGGCACCAGGTTCACGATCCGGGTCACCGCGCTGATGTTCGTGACGATGGTCATCGCCGCGCTGATCGTCGACGGGATCTTCAGCGCGCTCGGGCTGATCCCGACCGGTCCCCGGCCGACCAGGGCCGACATCTTCAGTCAGGTCCAGGTCGACTACAAGCTCGCGCTCAACGTCCTCGGGTTCGCGATCTTCGCCGCGCTGTTCTGGCTCACCATGCGGCGGGGGGCGACCGACCCGGTATGCGGGATGAAGGTCGACCGCGAGGGCGCGGTCACTGCGGAGCTCGGCGGCCGGACCTACTACTTCTGCTCGGAGCACTGCCGGCACGCGTTTATCGCGGACGGAGTCAAGGATGCGCGCGGTGGCACACGCGCCGGCGGAACGCGCCCGGCGCACGTGCACCATTGAGGGATCTCGACGCTCAGGCAAGCGGGATGGGTTGCCGGTCCGTGTTCAGCTCTCGGTGTGGTCGCCGGCGGCCGACGCCTCGACGCGCTCGAGGTAGGCAGCGGCGCACGGTTTGCGCGCGTGCACGGCCCATTCGCGCGGCGTTCCGTTCCAGATCGTGTCGCGGTCGAGCGCATCGCCGGCGGCGGCGACGGTCAGTGGCGTGCGGCCCGCTTTGTCGGGCAGCCACTCGATCGCGCCGGTGATCGTCCCTATGGTGCGCGACGCGCAAAAACCCTCGACCGCGAGTTCAGCGGCCGCGAGCATGTCGTCGCGAGGTCCGCCGGTTGGCAGGTGACTTACAGTACGAACGGGATCAACATCTTGGTGTGCGCTTTGTAACTCGGGTAGTCAGCCGGGAACGTCGTAGTCATCGCTCGTTCTTCGACGGTGGCGCTGTAGATGAAATAGGCGCCGACGATCACCAGCGCGAACAGGAAATAGAGGTTCGTGGCGAGCGCCGTGCCGAGCAGCGCCAACAGGAGACCTGAGTAAATCGGGTGGCGAACGAAGCGGTACGGCCCCGAGGTGACGAGCTCGGGCTCCGCTCTCTGGGTCATCGGCATCCCCCAGTTCCGTCCGAGGTAGAGCCGCGCCCATATCGCCAACGCCAGCCCGGACCCGAACAGGATCAGGCCGATGACCTTCAGGAGCGGACTGTTCACGGCCAGCGTCCCCGTATGGAACAGGCGAATCAGCACCAGCGCGACGATGACCAGCAGGCCCGGCGGGCGGCATCGCGAGGTGCGAACGCTCTGCTTGGCGCCAGCGGCAGCGATCAGCCAATAGATCCAGAACGCCGCCCAGATGGAGAACACGACGGTTGTCACTGTCATGCGCGTGAACCGTGTCGGAGGCTAGTTGCGAGCATGCCTCTCAGCGTACGCCGCACCGTCGCCGGGCGTAAGTGGCGTCCGGCCGAAAACGACCATGACGTTTGTCATCGGCGCCACGGCCTGGCCCGGATCGCCGGTGGTCAGGTGTCGTTGCCCGAGGGCAGCGCGCGGCGGTTCACGACGAGATCGAACGCGTCGGCCACGTGCCATTCGTGCGAGAGCATCACCGCCCGTCCGCGTCCGTCGTAATCGACCTGATCGATGTGCAGCAGCGGCGTGCCGCGCTTGACCATCAGCTGCCGCGCCAGCTTGGCGTTCGCGAGCGTGGGGATCAGCTGCGCGCTGGCGCTCGCGACCGGGCGCCCGGCGCGCGCGAGGATCGCGTACAGCGACTCGTCCAGCGACTCGTCGGAGTGCTCACCGAGCAGCGCGACCGGGATCCGATCGGGGTGACGGTGACGTACGTGCCCGATCCGTGCCGCCGGGCCAGATAGGCGACGAACATCAGCCCTCGGGTGACGAACCCGGCCCGCGGGCCGAGCCCGCGAGTCACGTACGTGTAGAAAGGCGCCGGCGCTCGGCAGCTCGCGCGCCATCTCGACGATCCCGCTGGACACGACGAGGATCGCGACGAGGCACGCGAGGTACACGAACGGCGTCGCTTCGCCCGAGAACGGGGTGGAGAACTGCGGGTTGAAGAAGGTCGAGACAGCCGGCCCCATGATCGCCGCCGACATCACGACCGCTCCGGTCAGTCCGACCGCGTCGCGCCGGAGCCGCGGTTGCCCCGTCGCGCCCCACGTTGATTCAGTCATCGGACGTGGGACGCGGTCCGAGGGCAAATCCTTCCCGCCTTGACCGGCGCCCCCAGGCAACCTTGAACTCCCTGTCAGGATTTCTCCCGTGTCCGGACGATCGCGATGCTTCCTCCGATTGCGAGATCCGCGCTATGGCAGCGGCGACGTTCTCGATCACGGCTATCGCTGACGCGCGGCTGTTTCTTTTGCGCCGTCGCTGCTGCCCGCGCTGATCAGGGCGCCTACCGCCGTGAGAATGGCCGCGATCAACGACAGCCAGAAGGCCCACCAGCGGCGCTGGGTTTGTTGTGAAGATCCGCTGAGATCGGCACACGCCCCATATTTACGAATGTTCCAAGGATCGTGAACGGTCTGGTACGCTGCCCACCGTGGGTGGCGCGGATCTCCTTCTCCATCCCGTGCGGCTGCGGATCGTCAAGGCGTTCCTCGGCGACCGCGCGTTAACGACCGGCCAGCTCGCCGTGGAGCTCGATGACGTGCCGTCGGGCAGCCTCTACCGCCACATCGCGCTGCTCACCCAGGCAGGCGTGCTCCAGGTGGTGGCCGAGCGGCGGGTCCGGGGTGCGGTCGAGCGGACGTACACGCTGCGGCTGTTCGCGGCCCGGATCGACCCGGGCGAAGTCACGGCGATGACCGCCGAGGAGCATGGCCAGGCGTTCATGGCGTACGTCGCGGGCATGCTCGCCGACGCCGACCGCTACCTCGCGTCCGCTCCGGTTGACCCGATTCGGGATGGCGCCGACTATCAGGTCGGCGCGCTCTGGCTGACCGACGCCGAGTTCGCCGAATTGCTTCGCGACACCTCGATCGTGTTCCGGCCGCGCCTCGCGAATCCTCCGGGGAAGGGCCGCAGGCGGCGCATGATGTACACCGTGTTCCTGCCGGCGCCCGCGCCACCCGCCGCCGAGCCCGCGGCCGAGACGAAGCAGACGAAGCGGCCGCGCGCGAGAAAGAAGGGGAGACCCTGATGCTGTCGACGCCGGTGCAGACCACGCTGATGGCGCTCGAGCTAGCGCGGGAAGAGCGCTTTGCCGACATCCGCGACGTCGCGCCGCAGCTGCAGGCATGGTGCTTCCCGAGGCCCTGAAGGCGGCGTGAGCCGGCGAGCCGGCTACCACTTGGCGCGCCGGCCTCCTACTGGCTGGGCGACCGTCTCGGGCCAGGCGCCCGCGCTGCGCCGCGCGGTGACGAGCACGGCGACCATGCTCGACCGGATCGGGCGCCCTAGCCGCTCGTGGATCGCGACGTTCTCGTTCTCCAGCGCTCGGCGCCGGTCGGGTGAGAGCCGCCAGTAGAACGAAGCGGTACGAAGCAGGTCGGTGAGCTCGTCGGCCGTATGTTGGACGACGCTCGGCACGGTCGCGATCTGCACGTCGCCGAACAGCCTGCCGGCACTGGCGCGCGCGACGCCCTGGCTTCCGACCCACGCCCACGCCTCCGATACGTTTTCGCGGCGCTGCTCGACTCCTGTCGCGATTCCCGCCAGGTCTCTGTAAGCAGGCCGGCCCGCGGCGAGCTCCGGCGCGATCCTCGCCAGCGCCGAGAGCAGCGCCGGCTGGTCGTCGGCGAAGTCGGGGTCGTGGAGCCCGCAGTACTGAATCAGCGCGAGCGTCCCGCCGGGGACGAGCAGCCGAGCGGCCTTCTGCCAGCTGACGTCGGGGTCGATCCAGTGAAACGCGGCCGCCGAGAACACGGCTCGGTAGTGCCCGCGGGGGAGCTCCGCGTCCTCGAACCGCGCGTTGACGAACTCGACTCCGCCACGTCCCGCCACGTGTTGCTCGGCTAGCGACATCAGGTGCTTCCCCTGCTCCACCGCCGTGATGCGAAGGCCGCGCGCGACGAGGCTCCGAGTCAGCTGACCGGTGCCGCACCCGATCTCGAGCACCGGATCATCCCGTCCGATTCCCGCGATCTCGCACGCACGGTCGACGAGCTCGTCGGGATAGGTCGGACGGTGTCGGTCATACTCGGCCGCGACCTCGTCGAAGACCCGGCTGTTGCCCCGCGCGTGAGCCGTTTGCGCCATGTCCGGCAACCTAGACGGCGTCTCGGACGAGTCAGACGGATTGAGGCGTGAGCGCGATCCCGTCGCCCGCCGGCGCGTCGATCGCCGATGAGCGGTGATAGCCCTTGCTGCCGACCGCACGCGCCAATTCGCTGCGCCAGTCGTCATGGGCGGCGAGGCGGTCGAGGGCGCGGCCGAAGTCGTAGCGCGGGGACCATCCCAATTCATTCCTCGCGCGATCGTTCACGTATACGCGCTCGATCACGGGGAACATCGACCACCCGAGCTCCGCGTACACCGCCTCATAGTCTGGGAACAGCCGCCCGACGACCGCCGGCGCATCGACCCGGAGCTCGGCCAGGTCCTCGGGCGAGAACGGGGTCGTCGCGCTGATGATGTAACGACCGAACCCGATCCCGGGCGCGCGCTCGACCGCGAGTTCGTGCGCTCTGACCACGTCCTCCACGTCGACCCTCCGGTAGAGGAGCTCGTTGACCTTCGCGTTGTCGTCGGAGTAGGCGGCGCGGACGTCCTCGCGGTCGTCGCTTTCGGGGAAGAAGCGCGAGGTGCGGAGGATCACGACGGGAAGGCCGTGATCGCGGTGGACGAGCTCGCACAGATCCTCGGCGGCACTCTTCGTGACCCCGTAGACGTTCCGAGGCTCGTCCGCGACCTCCTCGGTGATCCACGCTGCCGGCGCTCCGGGCGGCGGGACCAGAGCACGCCCGAAGGCGCTCGTCGTGCTCGTGAACACGAACCGCTCGACGCCGGCGGACACCGCTTCCTCGAGCAGCGTCAGCGTGCCGGTCACATTCGTGGCCAGGAAGTCCTGCCGCGAGTACGAATCGATGTGGGGCTTGTGGAGGGTGGCCGCGTGGATGACCGCGTCGACTCCTTGCATGCAGCGCCGCACGCATGCTCGCTCGACGATCGATCCGACGACCGTGTCCGGAGCATCGAGCACGTCGAGGCCGACGATGGCGTGTCCGAGCTCGCCAAAGCGTCGCCGCAAGCCGTCGCCGAGATGTCCGGCGCTGCCGGTGACGAGAATCCGCACGAGGCCGAGCATAAACGGGCGCTCGGAGAGATGCCTGGGCCCGCCCCGTGGCGCGTTCGGGACGGTTAGGATCGCGTGGTGAGCACCGACGCCGGCGTGTCGACGATCCCGGAGGTGATCGCCCGGATGGAGGCGATCGATGCCGCGCTGCCGCGTAAGGACGGCGTCGCGATCTTCGATCGCCTCTACGTTCAGGTCACCCGCGCGATCGACTCTGCGAGCGCCGGGACCGAGTTCGAGAACAACGAGTTCGTCGATCGGCTCGAAGTCGTCTTCGCCTCCCTGTACTTCGACGCCGAGTCGACGATCGACTCCGGGGCGAGCTGCCCGATCGCCTGGCGACCGCTCGTCGAGACGCGCTCGCAGGCCCGCGAGCCGATCCAGTTCGCGCTCGCCGGGATGGCCGCTCACATAAACCACGACCTGCCGATCGCGATCTTCGCCACCGCCGCGGAGTTCGGGCTTCCGGTGGAGGACGACACCGCGATGCACCGCGACTTCCAGCGCGTCGACGCCCTGCTGGCGACCGTCGAGACCCAGGTCGCCGGCTGGTTCGACACCGGGCTGATCGCCGACATCGAGGACGTCACGCCGCAGAAGACCGACGAGGCGATCGCGATGTGGTCGCTCGCCGGGGCTCGCGACGTCGCGTGGGATCACGCGAGGATCCTCTGGGGGCTCCGTCACGCCGGACCGATCCGGGACGCGTACCTCGACGGTCTTGCCCGTGCGACCGAGCTCACGGCGCGGGCCATGCTGGTTTAGACGGACTTCAACTGATGCCGTGCCCCAGGAGGATCTCGTGCAGGCGCGGGAGCGCATCGCGATCCAGGACGCCGATGCTGCTCTCCGAGCCGTGCCAGGTGACGCGAATCTTCTGCCTCCGCCGCCGGCCGACCAGTTCGACGTTGCGGGCGGCCGACAGTAGATGTTCCTGGACGACACGGAGCGCCTTGCCCGATCCCGCCGCGAAGATGAACCGCTGGGACGTGACGGCGAGAAACCCGGTGGTGCCGTCGACGTCCGCGATCAGGAACTCGCTGATGTCCTCGTCCTCGCCAAGCTCCACGCCCCAGCCCTCGAGGATCTCGGGAGCGTTCGGCGGGGTCGACGGGGGACGGTTGAGCAGGCCCGAGAGCATCGAGGCGACCCCCTCTGGCGCCGGCCTGCGCGCGGGCGCCGCGGATCGCCTAGAGGGGTCCGGCGCCACCACCAGGGATCCGTCGGGTCGTTCCTCGACGACCACGTAGTCGCCCGCGAGATCGCCCGAAAGGGAAACGTGCCGCCGGCGCTCGGAGTCCATGCGGACGAGTCTGGCACGGACCGTTCACAGCGCGCTGGGCCCTTGCATTGGTCGCGGCCACGCGGAGATAATCGAGCCATGGCGGGCAAGGTCTTCCGCACCGAGCTGAACCCGGTTCACTTCCTCCGGCGAGCCGCCTACGTGTACCCCGAGAAGATCGCGGTCGTGGACGGGGATCATCGCGATTCGTACCGGAGCCTGGCCGACCGCTCCTGGCGGTTGGCGAACGCGCTGAGATCGGCCGGGCTGCGCAAGGGTGACCGCGTCGCCACGCTCCTGCTCAACTCCTCGCCGATGCTCGAGGCGCATTTCGGAGTTCCGGCGGCGGGCGGGATTCTGGTAGCGATCAACAACCGGCTGGCCGGCCCGGAGGTCGAGTACATCCTCGGACACAGCGGTACACGCTTTCTGCTGGTCGACGCCGGGCTCGAGCCGCTCGTCGCCCCGCTCGCTCTGTCAGGCGTCACCGTGATCCGCTGTGACCGTGGTGACGGAGAAAGTCAGTACGAGCAGTTCCTCACCGCCGCGTCCGACGAGGTGCCGGATAGCTGGCTCGAGGACGAGGAGGAGACGATCTCGGTCAACTACACCTCGGGCACCACCGGGCAGCCAAAGGGTGTGCAGTACACCTACCGTGGCGCGTATCTGAATGCGCTGAGCGAGGTGATCGTCGCCGGCATGAGTCCCGAGTCGGTGTACCTGTGGACGTTGCCGATGTTTCACTGTAACGGCTGGTGCTTCCCGTGGGCGGTGACTGCGGTCGCCGCAACGCACGTCGCGCTGCGCGCCGTCGATCCTGGCCTCATTTGGCAGCTGATCGAGGAGGAGGGGGTGACCCACTACAACGGCGCGCCCACCGTCCAGCTGATGATCATCAACCATCCAAAGGCGCATCGCTTGGAGCGGCAAGTGACCGCGATGGTTGCCGCCTCGCCGCCGTCGCCGACGTTGCTCGCGCGCATGGAGGACCTCAACTTCCGGATCGTGCACGTTTACGGCCTTACCGAGACCTACGGCCCGATCACGGTGTGTGCAGCTCAGGACGGATGGCTGGACCTGCCGGTCGAGCAGCGGGCGCAGCTGCTGGCTCGCCAGGGCCAGGCCTATCCCTCGGCCGACCTGATCCGGGTCGTGGACGCGGACATGCACGACATCCCCCGGGACGGCCAGGCGATGGGCGAGGTGGTGATGCGCGGCAACAACGTGATGAGCGGCTACTTCGCAGACGACGCGGCGACCGAGAACGCGTTTCGCGGCGGATGGTTCCACTCCGGTGATCTAGCCGTCTGGCACCCCGACGGCAACATCGAGCTGCGCGACCGAGGCAAGGACATCATCATCTCCGGCGGCGAGAACATCTCGAGCATCGAGATCGAGCAGACCATATGCGCGCACCCGGCCGTGCTCGAGTGCGCGGTGATTGGGATCCCACACGAGCGGTGGGGCGAGCGACCGAAGGCATTTGTAACACTCAACAGCGAGGCCAGCGCGAGCTCAGAGGAGATCATCGGGTTCTGCCGTCAGCGGCTCGCGCACTACAAGTGCCCCGACGCAGTCGAGTTCGGTCCGCTCCCGAAGACCTCCACCGGCAAGGTCCAGAAATTCGCCCTGCGCGAGCGCGAGTGGGCTGGACGCGAAACCCGCGTCGGCACGACATAAATGTGTCGGCCCGGTCCAGCTTGTGGGAATGAGTTCACGTGAGCTGATCGAAGTCGCCCCGCACCCACCCGGAGTAGCGATCGGCTGAGCGGCGCACGGCCGCGGCGGCGCCGGCCTCGATAGTCCGACCGAAGTTGTCGTAGAGCCGGTCGAATTGAAGCTGCGTTACGGCTCGCGTCACGCGCTCCACAACGGCCGGCGAGAGTGGGATCCGGTTCGGGTAGCTGCGCAGGAACGTCACCGTCGTCCGATCGGGATTGGCGTGGATCGTGTCCGAGACGAGCAGCACGCCCTTGCCGCCGGCGCCGGCGGTCCACTGGACGATCGAGCTCCCGGGGAAGTGACCACCGATCTGATGCAGCGTGAGGCCGGGCGCCAGGTCGTATCGGCCGCTCCACGTCTTGATCGCCGGGTCCGGGCGCTGGACCCAGTGGGCGTCCGCCTCCGAGACGAATATCGGCGCGCCGCCCAGCGCCTTACTCCACTCGACCTGGACGCCGAACATGTGCGGATGGCTCGCGGCGATCGCCGTCACTTCACCCAGCTCACGCACCCGGTTCACCGCCTCATCGTCGAGATACCCGACCGGGTCCCACAGGAGGTTGCCGGCGCGCGTGCAGACAAGATGCGTCTGCTGGCCGATTCCGATTTTCGGCTCCACCGTGATCCCGAACAGGTCAGGCTCGAGCCCGGTGATCTCTACGCGGCGTCCGGCCTTGGCCAGCTCCTCGAGAGTCGTCCACTTTTGCCCGTCCGCAGGCACCCACTGGCGCTCGTCAGCGCAGATCGGGCAGACCCCGGCCGCCTCCGCGCGCTCCACACCGCAGGTCTCGCAGACCCACATCGTTCAGTCCGGTCGTTGGCCGAGCCAGAGCATCGTCGCCGGATGTAGTCTCGCACGTCACCGGCTCCGGCCCGTGAGCGACCGGGCTCTCGAAGATCCCGGCCGGTCCAACCGGCGAGGCGCGATGGAATAGCCAAGCTTCGACGTGCGTCGTTAACTTGTGATCCCGCCGATGACAGCGCGGGCGACGCGGCCGGATCCGACGGCCGGGGAGGGGATGACGCATGCGAACCCAGCAGGCGATCGCACGTCGGCAGCACCGGGTGTCAGGTGTCCCGGCCACGATGCACACCCGCACGTGGCGGCGCTCCGCGACGAGCCTGATGGCCGGGCTCGCGACGATCACCGTGACCCTGATCACGGCCACGAGCGCCGCGGCGTCGACCGACACGACAGTGAGCCCACGAGACAATTGCGGCGGCTTCAACGGGCACGTGGTCTTGTCCGACGGATCGACGCCGACGATGCAGCTTTACGGCGAGGTGTGGGACAACAACTGCCCTGGCTCCACGTCGGTGTGGCTGGCGTGGCAGAGCCCCGACTACCACAACATTCAGGTCCAGGCGGCCGGCGCGTCGTCCACCGTCGGCGTCAACTACACGACCGCCCCGCTGGAAAGCCGTCCGGCTGACATCAAGGTGACAGTTTGCAGCACTTACGGCGGATGGCACTGCGGGACACCGATCAGCGTGCCGGATGCGAGCGGTGGGACGGGATCTTCCGGCGGCGGACAGGGCGGCGGGGGGGCGAGCGGCGGGTCGACGAGCGGGTCGGCGGCCCCCAGCACCGGCCCCGCCGCGCCGCCGCAGGCGACCAACGGCTCCGGGCGCGAAACGATTCGGGGGACCAAGGTCGACCTCGCCGGCGCGGCCTCCTGGGCGCTGAACAACGTGTTTGGCTCGCCCGGTCTATTCGGCCCCGACGACGGCTTCGGCGATGACTGCACCGACTTCGTCTCTCGGGCGCTCGCGATCGGCGGTGGCGACCCGGAGACCGTGCTCAACGATCGCAGCACGAGCAACGACCACTACTGGTACTTCTCCACTTTCAGGTTCGGGCGCTGGTGGAGTCACTCCTGGAGCGTGGCCGAGGACCTCGCCGTGCACCTGAACCTGCTGCACAGCACGTGGCTGCGTTACTGGCGCGATGCTCGGCCGGGCGACGTGATCTTCGTCAACTGGACGGGCTCGAGCTTCACCGGAATCGGCCACGTGGGGATCGTGACCGGCATGAAGGGAGGCGAGCCGCTCATCACCCAGCACACGCCGAGTCAGCGCGGAGTCACGCTGCACTACTGGCAGACGCACCCGCCGCAGCTCGTCAACGGTCGACCGAACGTGCACGTCTGGATCGCCGTCCCGAACGCGGACTGAAGTCCTCTGCATCAGCGGTTCCGCGTCGAGGCTGGGATCCTGGCCGCTGGGGCGCCGCGCGGTCCGAGGCGCCGGCGTCAGACGGTGATGCGGCCGAGATGGTGTGACTGTTACAGCGAGTCGGGCGCTGCGATCAGCGCGTCGAGCTCGCGCGGCCATGGCCACTCGGCGGCTGTAGGCCCGGCGTCCGTTCAGCTCACCGGCCGGCAGGTCGAGGGCCACCGCCGTGCGCCGGTGTCGACCGGTATGCGGGCGATCAGGGGAGGCGCCCGGACCAGCGGGCCGAACCCGCCGCTCCGACCAGCAGGAACGCGAGCCCGACGATCGCGAACGCGGCGGTGACGTCGCGCTTACGCGTCACGCTGCCGAGCTGGTGGCCGAGCCCCTTGTAGATCGAGCTGAGCTCGTCCGCGGTCTGAGCGTTGAAGGAACGCCCGCCCGACAGCTGAGCGATCTCCTGCATCAGCTGCGGGTCCGGAGGGACGGGCGTCGGGGGTTGGAAGGGGTCGGTGCTCGGGAGGACGCCGTCCGGGGTCCCGAGCGCGACCGTGTCGATTGGGATCTTGTCCTGCGCCGCCTGGCGAGCGACCGTCGTGACGTCGATGCCGGCGTTGGCGGCGCCGTCGGACAGGAGCACGATTGCGGACGGCGGGTGTTTCTTGTCGGCGCCGTGCAGGAGCTGGAGCGCGAGTTCCAGGGCGTCGCCGGTCGCGGTCGAGCCGTTCGCGCTCTGCTGGTTGATGACCGCGCGCGCGGCGCCGTGGTCGGTCACCGGAGCCTGGACGGCATCGGGCGAGCTCGAGAAGGCGATCGCGCCGACAAGGACGTTCCTGGGCAGCTGATCGATGAAAGTGTTGGCAGCCGCCTCGGCGGCGCCCAGTCGCGTCGGCTTGACGTCGGTGGCGGCCATCGAGCCGGAATGGTCGGTGACGAGCATCACCGACGCCCGGTCGATCGGGGCGCTGTAGCTGACGTGGGGCCGAGCGAGCGCCAACGCCAGCGCAGCGATCGCCGCCAGCAGGCATGCCGCCGGCAAGTAACGCCGCCACGAGACGCCTGCGGAAGCGGCGAGCTGGAGCGTCGACACCGCGGGGAATCGGACCGCATAGCGCGTGGCCCGCCGGCGAGCGGCGATCGACGCCAGGATCGCGATCGGGATCACCGCGAGCGCCGCCAACCACAGTGGCGAGGCGAAGCTCATCGCAGATGTCGCCCCAGCGCCAGCAGCCAATCCTCATCGGTGGCCAGCGTGACGTGGTCGATCCGCAGGCGGCGCAGCTCGCGGGCGAGCCTGTCGCGGCGCCCGCGCTCGAGTTCGGCGAATCGCTCGCGAATGCGGCGGTTGGACGTGTCGACGTGGATACGGGCGCCGCTCTCCGGATCGACCAGCGCCAGGTGTCCGACGGCGGGGAGCTCCGCCTCGCGCGGGTCGACGACCTCGACCGCGATCACGGAATGCCTCACCCGCAGCGATGCCATCGGACGTTCCCACGCGTGCTGGTCGCGGAAGTCGCCGATCACGACCACGAGTCCCGGCTGG
Source organism: uncultured Solirubrobacterales bacterium (assembly GCA_963777335.1). Lineage (GTDB taxonomy): Bacteria > Actinomycetota > Thermoleophilia > Solirubrobacterales > Solirubrobacteraceae > Palsa-465. Next base: position 92,367 of record CAVZQD010000020.1, on the reverse strand, counting down.
CGCGCCATCCGTCCGGTGCGAGCCAGCGCGTCGGCGAGGGCATCGGCGTGGTGCTCGCCGTCGGGCGCGACGCCCTCGGCGAGCGTGCGCCGCAGCGCGACCAGTCCGGGCTTGGCGCCGCGCGGCGGCAGCACCCGCGGCGTCGGGGGGCCGAACGCGACCAGCCCGATGCTGCCCGCGCGGCGGATCCCGAGGCGACCAAACACGAGCGCCACGCCCTCGGCCACGTCGGCCTTCAGGCGGCGGGCTGTCCCGAACGCCATCGACGGCGACACGTCGAGCACGATCCAGGTGGTGAGCGCGCGCTCGGGCACATGCATGCGGACGTGAGGCTGGCCGGTGCGAGCCGTGGCCGAGGGGTCGATGTGGCGCACGTCGTCGCCGATCTCGTACGGACGCAGCTGCGCGAGCTCCAGCCCCACGCCCACGCCCGCGGCGCGACGATCGCCCGGAAGCATCCGCGCCACCAGCCGCGTGATCGCGAGGTCGATCGCCTCGATCAGCGGCTCGGCCAGCGGTCCGGGGCCCTGACGGGCCGCCGGCGGCTCGAGGAGCGCAGTGGTCACCGCGCCCGCACCACCGCCGGCGCCTCGCGGATCAGGTCCGCGGCACCCGGTTCGGGGACGGCGCTCATCACCCGCTCGAGCAACTGGTCGGCGGTAACGCCCTCGGCGAGCGCGTCGTAGGACAGCACGATCCGGTGGCGGAGCACATCCGCGGCGAGGTCGCGGACGTCGTCGGGCACGACGTGGCCGCGGCCGCGCAACAGCGCGAGCACGCGCGCGGCCTGGACCAGCCCGATCGGCCCGCGGGGGCTCGCGCCGAACTCGATCATCGAAGCAATCTCCTTCAAGCCGTGCGCCCCGGGATTGCGCGTCGCGTCCGCGAGCGCCACCGAGTAGCCGATCGTCTCGCGGTCGACCAGCACGGTCTCGGCCGCCGCGGCGTAGCGGCGTAGGTCGGACAGGGCCAGACGCTCCTGGACGTTCGCCGGCGCTCGCAGGCTGCGGCCCACGACGGCGGCCTCCTCGCCCGTGCTCGGGTAGTCGACGAGGATCTTCATAAGGAAACGATCGACCTGGGCTTCGGGGAGCGGGTAGGTCCCCTCGGACTCGATCGGGTTCTGCGTCGCCATCACGATGAACGGCAGCGGCACCTCGTACGTGGTGCCGCCGATCGTGACCTGCTGCTCCTGCATCACCTCGAGCAGCGCGGACTGCACCTTGGCGGGGGCGCGGTTGATCTCGTCGGCCAGCAGGAAGTTGCAGAACACGGGACCGAGCTCGGTCTCGAACGCGGCCGTGTCGGGCCGGTAGACGCGCGTGCCGACGAGGTCGGCGGGAACGAGGTCGGGCGTGAACTGGATCCGGCTGTAGGAACCGCCGAGCACGGCCGCGAGCGTCTTCACGGTGAGTGTCTTGGCCAGCCCCGGAACCCCCTCGAGCAGCACGTGACCGCCGGCGAGCAGGCTTACCAGCAGCCGCTCGAGCATCGCGTCCTGCCCGACGATCACGCGTTTGATCTCGTGAAGGGCCTCTCCCAACGCCGCGCGTGCTTCGCCGCGTAGCTCGTCCGCATTGTCGATGTCAATCATCTCCGTCTCCTTATCTAGACCAATCGCCCGAACCACACGAGGGACGCCGCCGCGCCGAGCAGCAGCAGGGCGAGCCCGCCGCCGGCGAACGTGGAGGTGATCTCGTGCTTGACCTTCTTGTGCCCGAGCTCGGCTCCGAGGTGCTTGTAAATGGTGTCGAGGTCCTTTGCGTCGGTGGCGGTGAACGCCTGCCCACGCGAGACGCGGGCGATCTCCGCGAGCTGTGCCGGGTTCGGTGGCACGGGAACGGCGACCGTCTTGTTGCCGCGCTTCTCCGTCACGGTCCCGTTCGGCGTCCCGAGCTCGACCGTGTAGATCGGGATGTGATCGGCCGCCGCCTGCTGCGCGGCCGTGATCGGATCCGAGCCCACGTCGGAGGCCCCGTCCGACAGCAGCAGGATCGCGCCCGGCGGCTTCTTGCCGCCCTCCCGCGGCACGTTCTCGAGCGTGCTCAGCGCCTTTCGCAGTGCATCGCCGATCGCGGTGCCGCCGGTGACCTGGAGCTGTGCGAGCGCGGAACGCACCGCATCGTGATCCGTGGTCGGGGACTGCAAAAGCGCCACCGTCGTGTTGAACTCGAGCAGCCCGACACGCACCGACCCCGGCACCTTCGACACAAAATCGTTGGCGGCCTTCTCCGCGGCCGCGAGACGCGATGGCTTCACATCGGTGGCGGCCATCGAGCCACTGGTGTCGTTGGCGAGCATGATCGAGGCGGTGTCGATGGGCTCCGCGACGGTGCGCTGCGGACGGGCGGCGGCCACGATCAGCACCGCGAGCGCCACCGCGAACGCAAGCATCGGCACGTGCCGGCGCCAGCGCGGGCGGCGCGGCGCCACCGAGGCGCTCAGCGCCGGGGCCGCGAACGCAGCCGCGGCCCGGCCGCGCCGGCGCTGCTGGCTTATGTAGCAGGCGACGAGCAGGGGGATCGCGAGCAGCGCTACGAGGACTGCGGGGTGGAGAAAGCTCATGGGTAACCGGCGGGCGGCGAGGCCAGCGGGACCTCCGCCGTGTACGACGTGCCGCTGCCCTGGAACTGGAGCTGCACCTGGTCGCCGGGATGCTTGCCGGCGATCGCCGCCCTCACGTCGCGCGGAGTGAGGATCTGGTGACCGTTGATCTGCGTGATCACGTCACCCGGCTCCATACCCGCCGCCTGGGCGGGGCTCCCGGGGAAGACGTCGACGACCATCACACCCCCCTGCGGGCTGGTCGCGACATCGATGCCGAGCCACGCCCGCGATCCGGTGGCGACGGCCGGTGTCGGTCTGCTGGACCCACCCACGACCGCGGACGTCACGGCGTAAGCAGCGCCCGCGAGGACCAGCGTCAAACCGACGGCGACGATCGCGATGCGGCGCTGACGCCGGGTGCCGAAGCGCACCGTTGGAATCCGCGCGAGCAGCCCCTTGATGCCCCCGACGAGCGCCCGCATCCAGTCGCGAAGAGCCCGTCTCCGCGGGGGTGTGCGAGCCGCGGGCGGCTCGGGATCGGCGGGCACCGTCGCACGCACACGGTTGGCGGCGAGCTCGTCTCGGTGAGCCGAGGATTCATGCCGCCAATCGCCAGACCACAAATGCCGAGGAGCGCTCATTCCCTCCGGGCAAGCTAGGCCGTCTTAGTGAGATCTTCTTAAGAACATAGGGGATCGGGCCAGTAAGAACATAGGGGATCAGGCCCGGCCCGAGTGTGTTAGGGACCTTCCGACCTGCGTGCGCCGCCCGGGTCCGGCGATCGACGCCGATAGCCTGTGGGGCCGTGACGACCGTTCCGGGAGAGCTGCAATACCTTGATCCCGGGTCGACTGTGCTGCGCCGGTTCACGGCGCCGGGCGCAAGCATCAACACCGGCAGCTACGAGTCGCACACCGTCCCGATCCGCAACGGCCGGCCGATCCAGGACACGTTCCGGACCGATACCCAGGGGTTCGAGATCCTGCGCCATCCGAGCGCGGTCGCCGATTTCACCGACAAGGCCGAAGTCGATGCGGTGTACCTCCCCGAGGTGCTCGCGTTCATCAAGGAGCGCACCGGTGCCGACGAGGTGGTCACCCGCGGTGCCGTGTTGCGCCGGTCGGCGGCGCCCGCCGAGCACTCCTCGCAGCCGCAGGCGGCGCTGGTCCACATCGACTACGGCCCCGAGGGCGCGGCGATGACGGCGGCGCGCGTGTACGCCGAGAACTTCCCCGACGGTCCCGGCTATCGCCGGGCGCTGGCGACGAGCTTCTGGCGGGTGTTCAGTCCACCGCCCCAGGACTGGCCGCTGGCGCTGTGCGACTTTCGCAGCCTCCGCGCCGACGAGGGGCTGCCGAACCAGCTGTACTTCGTCGACAAGGTCCCGGATGACCCGTTCGCCGAGGTCGACGAATCGAAGATGATCACCAGCGGTTCCGAGTTCGTGTACAGCCCGGACCACGAATGGTGGTACTTCCCGGACATGACCCGTGACGAGATCCTGTTCTTCGTCTTCCACGACTCCGACCACAGCCGGGCGTGGCGCGTCCTCCACTCGGCGTTCAGGGACCCGACGGTGCAGCAGGCGGTCCCCCGGCACAGCATCGAGGTCCGCAGCTTCGCCTTCTTCAGCTGAGTCGTTCGTGCAGTGGCGGGTGCGGTGCAGACGGTCAAGTAGCGTCTTCGAGCGAGCCGGGGTCGGCGGGTACGTCGACCGCGTACTGCTCGAGCAGGTCCAGCGGCACGATGTCGAGCGCCCGCTCGTGTGTGGCGGCGAGGACGACGTAGGCGGCGACGCCCTCCGCGTGTGCCCGCAGCCACGCGTGGGTGGTCACGCACCAGCGGTCGCCGGGCTGAAGGCCGGGAAAGTCGTGCTCGGGAGCCGGCGAGCTCAGGTCGTTCCCGATGCTGCGCTGATACTCGAGGAACTCGCCGCTCACGACGGCGCAGATCGTGTGACTACCGAAGTCACCGGGACCGGTCCGGCAGCAACCGTCGCGGTAGAAGCCGGTGCGGGGGTCGGTGCCGCAGGTCTCGAGCTCGCCGCCGAGCACGTTGCGCTCCATCGAGCGACAGTATCGCTCGCACTCCGGCGGTCGGCGGTCGGGGCCCGGCTAAATCGGGATGCCGGCGAGCTGGCGACAGGCGCGCGTCTCGACGAGCGAGAGCCCGAGGTCGACCGAGACGACGTGCTGCAGCTCACCGGAGAGCTGCGTACCGAGGGTCTTGTCGTTCTCGAGGTCGGTGGCAAGCGTTCCGATCGCCGCCAGGTTCCCGCTCGCCAGGCTGCTCGCGGCCCGCACGATATCGCGTAGCTGCGTCGTGACCGCGGAGCGGAGCCGGTTCAGCTCGGCTTGCGCCTGCGCAGTCTGCGCGCCCGGCGGGAGCCCGAGCTTGTCTAGCCGGCTCGCGAGGCGAGTGGTCGAGGCGATCGCGTCCTTGATCCGGGCTCCCGGACCGAAGCCGAGGTCGAGGCTGGTCCCGTCGCGCTTTATCTCGTTCTTCCAGGCGAGGATGTTCGTGCACATGGCCGAGGCCCACTGCTTGTCGGCCGTGGTCCGCTGCGCGGCGAGTGTCGGCTGCTCGCTCGCCTGCGCGTTCTGAGAGCCGCTCGAGAGGCCGGGAATCTTGACCGCCCCCGTGGCGAACACCGCCGAGACGGCGGCGGCGACGCCGAACACGACGACCAGCACCCTGGCGAGCCGCCAGCCGACTGTGGGCTCTGCGTTGTCGTCAACCGTTCGCATTGGCGGCTCAGACTGTTGGGCGCGGCGAAGAATCGCCCGAGAAATTCCCTACAAAACCGTAAGAACGAGACTGCTCAGGCTTGCGGAGGTCAAGAAAGGTGTCAGTCATGCCGATGCAGAACGTAGCGAGGCTGGATCCGGCTGCAACCTGCAGCTCGACGCTCGGCGAAGTAGGACAGCGTGGACATAAGCAAGATCTCGATTTTCAGACGGCTGCTCGGCGTGCGAGCGTTGGTCGCGACTGCGGTGGCGGCGGCGCTGTTGGTCGCCCCCGCGGCCGCGTCCGCCCGCCGGCCGACCTGGTTTGCGGTCAGCAGCGAGGGCGCATGCCTGGCGAACAAGAACGTCAATTCGTTCCTGCGCGCCAACCACGCCAACGTGCTGCGCCTGATCCTGTCGCCGGAGGACGCGGCGGCCGGCGCCGGCGTCGGCTGCGTCGAGGACGCACATGCGGCGGGCTTCCGGGTCTACATCTCGCTCCAGTTCAACAATCGCTTGAGCCCGAGCCAGGTCGCGGCCTACGTGGGGCGCGTGCTCCCGGCCTATGCGCCGTATGTGTGGGCCATTGGAGTCGGCAACGAGCAGGATTTGTCGATGCCCAGTGCCTACGGGCAGGGGACCCTGTCGCTCAGCCGGGACGGGCGAACCGCTGGACAGAACTACCGGGCGGTGTGGAACGCGGTCGAGCCGGTCCTCGTGAAGCTGGTCCCGCGCGCAGTTCGTGTCTACGGCGAGTTCAGCCCGTGGGGGTTCACCGCCACCGAGCAAGGCTTCGCGCACGGGCGGCCGCCGGGCGTGCAGGCGATCGCCGCCCACTGCTACCACACAAAAGTGGACGGGCTGGTGCAGGTTCCGCAGGACGCCGCGTGGGCGGCATCCAAGGGGCTGCCCCTGTGGTGCTCGGAGATGGGCCCAGCCCTGCCCCGCCGGACGACGCCCAAGTGGATCGTGCCCGAGTCGTGGGGGTCGTGGAATGCGGCGGTCGCCAAGGCGGTCGCCAAGAGCCCCGATCTCAAGATGTGGGGCTACTACTACGACCCCGCGCTGTAGGGGCGGGCGGCCTCGGCCGCGAAGTTGTACGCGCGGCGGGGCCTTAGTAAGAATGTCGCCATGACGACCTTCCCTGAATCTCATCGCGACCTGCTGGACGCTCAGGTCGCGACGCTGGCAACGATCGGCGGCGATGGATTTCCGCAAATGACCGAGCTCTGGTTCCTTTACGACGAGGGCGACGTGAAGCTCTCGCTCAACACCGCGAGGCTCAAGACTCGCAACCTGATGAAGCGTCCGGAGTGCAGCCTGATGCTGTTGGACCTCGGGAACCCCTACCGCTACCTCGTGGTCCGTGGCAACGCTCGGGTCGAGCCCGACGATGACTATGCGTTCGCGAACAAGCTGGGCGCGAAGTACTCCGCCGACGTGTCGGCGCACGACCAGCCGGGGGACAAGCGCGTGGTCGTCACGATCGAGCCCACCAAGATCTACCCGGTCGACATGTCGGGCTAGTGGCGGACGGGTCCACTTGAGCTTGTCCCAGGCCGCGCCGGGGGCAGGACAAGCTACGACGCCGGGTCGGCGCTGTACTCCGCGTCGGTCACGTGCTCGCCCCAGTACACGGGGACGCCCTCGTCATCGACCTCCTGGATCGCGATGTGGGTCATGAATCGGCCGGGAGCGGCGCCATGCCAGTGGTGCTCGCCCGGCTCGAAGTACACGCGGTCGCCGGGCCGGATCACCTCGACTGGCCCGCCCCGGCGCTGGCAGCGCCCGATGCCCTCGGTGACGTAGATCGTCTGCCCGAGCGGGTGCGTGTGCCAGGCGGTCCGAGCGCCCGGCGTGAAGTGGACGCTGCTAGCCGCTACGCGGCACGGTCCTGCAGGCGTGGCGACGGTGTCGAGGTGGACGGTTCCGGTGAACCAGTCGCTTGGCCCCGGGTTGCTGTCGAGGGAGTTTCGGGTGATCTGCACGGTTCCTCCTTGGTCGTGGATGCGGTCGTGGATGTGGTCGTGGATGCGGTCGTGGGTCGTGGTCGTGGCGGTGGTCGTTGTCGGCGGCCTGGACTGGATCCTTCCGCGCGGCGTACGATCGCCGCTTCCTGGAGTCCACCACGAGGAGGGAGTGCCTTGCATTACGGCAAGCCACGGAAGCGCACGTTCGCGCTCGTCGCGACGGCAGCGCTGGCGGTGGGAGCGATCGCCGCCGCACCAAGTTCGGCCACGCCGAGGCGAGCTCTCGCCGCCGGCGCGACCGTGCACGTGGTCGAGCACGCGATCACCGACACCGAGAATCCGGGGGTCGGCGGCAAGGATGTCAAGGGCAACGTGCTGACGTTCAACAATCCGGTGTTCAACGCCGCCAACACCAAGCGGGTCGGTCACGACGAGGGCTTCTGCATCCGCGTCGCGCCCGCCCAGGGCATCTGGGAGTGCCTGTGGACCACGTTCCTGAAGGCCGGCCAGATCACCGTCCAGGGGCCGTACTACGACACGCGCAACAGCGTGCTGTCGATCACCGGCGGGACCGGCGCCTACCGCGACAGCCGCGGCGAGATGACGCTTCTGTCGCGCGACGGCGGCAAGGAGTACGACTTCATCTTCCACCTGAGCTGAGAGTCGCAGGTGACGCCCCGCCTCCCGCGCGGGGCGTCACCCGGTGACTCAGCAGGACGGCTGCGGAGTCAGGTCGGTGGCCGGGCAGACCGGCAGGATCAGCGGCGGTCGCGGCGTCTGGCTGAAATCGAAGTCGGTGGTGAGGTCGCCGAGGATCGGGCTGTTCTCGCGGACGTCGGGCCGGGGATCGGGCCGCCCGTCGGTCGCCGGGTCGAGGCGCTGCCCGTCGAGGAAGTCGTCCTCGATGAACTTGTTATACGCGTCGTGGCTGAGCGTCTGCGAGTCGATCATGCCGGCCTTGGCGTACGGGCTGATTACGATGCCCGGCACACGCAGGCCATAGCCGTCCGCGTCCGCGACCGGCGGGACCACGTGGTCGTAGAACCCACCCCAGTCATCCCAGGAGAGGAAGATCGCGGTGCTGTCCCAGTCCGGGCTTTGCATGATCGCGTTGACCAGCCCGGTCACATAGGTCTGGCCGGCGCTGACGAGCGCCGTCGGGTGCTCTGACACCTTGCCGTTGGGGTCGATCCACGAGACCGCCGGCAACGTGCCGGTCTTCGCGGCCGCGAAGAAGTTCGACAGCGTCTGGATGTTGGCGAGCTGTCCGTCCTGGGAGACATCGGTGAATGAAGGCAGCGGGTTCCAGATCCCCGGGGTCGTCGGTCCTTGCTGGACCGGGGCGCAGGTCATGGCGGCGTCGTCCTCGCAGTCGGGCTCGGTGCCCTGGAAAACGTAATAGCCCCAGCTCACGCCGTACTGGTGGAGCAGGTAGGTGATGTCAGTCCAGGCATAGTGCAGCTGCCCATCGGACGAATTCGGGTTCTGGAGGGCGTTCGTGCACGAGAACGGATTGTTCGGATCTGTGCAGAACGCCGACCACTCGGACACCTGGTACAAGTGCTCCGGAAGGCTCCACGAGGCGTTTGGCTCGTACAGGTGGTCCTGGAGCACGTAGTTCTCCGCGTAGGCCCAGTAGTTCGGGATCTCGCTCGCGTCGTGATAGCCCATCACGTCTATGCACTGCGTCTTCGAGCTCGCGGTGCACGGGCTGCAGCTCGGGTCGTTGGTCGTGCAGTTCGACCCCTTCTCGGCCTGACCGACGAACCCGTCCATCTTGCAGCCGGTACGGGCCGCCGGATTGACGCAGTCCATGTCGGCGGTCGCATTCGCGGCGCCGTGGGGACCGCCGTAGTTCTTGTCGGTGGTGTCGTGGAACGGCGGCACGCACCCGCCGTTGTCCGGATCCGTGACGCATGGCACGCTGCCAGGGTTGCCGGCGAGCCCGGGAATGCCGTCGGCGCCGGGGAACGTGCCGAAGTACTGATCGAACGAGCGGTTCTCCTGCATGATGATCACGACGTGCTTGATCTTGAAGATCCCGTTGACGTCGATCGTGATCGACGGCGAGTACGAGTTGATGTTCTCCGCCCCCCAGCGGAGGTACGCCCGCACCTCGTACATGCCATCGGCGGGGAAGGCGTAGTCGATCGAGAAGTCGGATGCCGCGTCGAGCGCGCCCTGTCCCACATCCTGCCATCCGGTGGCAGTGAGTTGCTGTAACACCACCTGGCCGCCCGGGTGTGACGGCGACACGCTGCCGCTGAACGTCACCTGATCGCCGGGCGCGGCCTTCGCCTCCGACGCGGCCAAGGTGATCAGCGCCTGCACCCGTTGGTGAATGATGCGGCTGCGCAACCCCCGGGACGTCACGTACCACCAGCGGTTCCCGTCGATCTGGACCACCATCGACCACCGGCCCGATGAATCGGTTCGCGTCGCGGCGGTGGGGTGGAACCGCCGCTGGCGGGGGAGCCTTCGCCACAACAGGACGATCGCGTGCGCCCGGTGCGGCGCCGTCAGCCGTCCCGAGATCGTGACCCCCTGCCCGTCGGTCGAGGGGTTCGGGGCGCTGGCGATCGTCAGCGCCACCGAGCACCGGTGCTTGCCCCTCGCGCCCCGCACGCAGCAGACGAGCGGGGTGCGGGGCACGGGGGTGCAGCCGCTCGTCGGCGACGCCGCCGACGCGGGCCGGACGGCCGAGCTCGCGAGCCCAAGCCACGCTCCCGCCGCAACGAACAGACACGGCCACAGCAACAGTCCCAGTCGGGATCCGCGTCGCATGCTGTCCTCCCGCCTCGCCGGCGTCGGTAACGTTCGCGCCTGCCTTAACCCGCCGTCGCGCGCGTAGTTGCGCGCCGGTCATGGAACCGGCGCACGTGCAATCGCAGATGTGTCACATTGCCGCGTACGGAGAGGCCACGTCCTGCGGCGTCGTGCCCGTGCGCGTGCCATCCGCAGCGGGCATTGTCGACGCGACGCTTGTCGCCGCGTCGAGCATGGCAGCCGGGCACTTGCCCGTCCGCAAAGGCTCAACTGGCAGACGTCGAACGCGAACGCCGTGCCGCTGAACGACTTCCCGATCGCCGGGAAGCTGTGGCGCAGGCCCCGGGGCGGGGCGGTTCGTTGTGGCCGGGTCACAGGGCGCGGATCCGGCGAGGTGAGGGCTGGTCGAGAAACGCGAAAATGAGGGGCTGTCGCACAACCTCGCTGTACACCCGTGTGGACACGCTCGCTGAGGACGGGTCCGCAACACGGGGGCTGAAGACGGGGGCTGAACCGTCCACCCACCGACGAGCGCACCGACTCCCCGACCACCGGCCGACCGACTCCGACTACAGGACGCCAGCCCCGCAAGGGTCGCAGTGATCGTCGGCGACGGGTATGAACGGCGGGCACCTGAAGGTGGGTGTTGACGGGCCCAGCGCTCGCCCGGGCGACCACGGTGCGTGCGTGCCGCTGCTCGCCGGCGGCGGCCTCCTGGCGATTAGGACCGGAAAAGCTCGATCCGTCCTCGTCCGGCCGTCTTGGCGCGGTACGTGGCGGCGTCGGCGTTGGCGAGAAGCGCGTCAGGGTCGGAGTGCCCGAGCGCGATCCCGATGCTGGCCGACAGCTTGTGCTCCACCTGCCCGGCGGTGAACGGCCGCGCGATCGCCTTGAGCAGACGGTGACCGACCGCCAGCGCTGAATCCTCGTCGACGTGCTCGCACAAGGCGACGAATTCGTCGCCGCCGAGGCGCGCGATCGTGTCGCCTGGGCGGACGGCCGTCTGCAGTCGTCGGCCCAGCTCGACCAGTGCAGCATCGCCCGCGGCGTGCCCGTGGGCATCGTTCACCTGCTTGAAGTTGTCGAGGTCGACGAACAGCACCCCGGTCGCGCCGCGGTCGCGCCCGGAGCGTGCGAGCGCGTGCTCGAGCCGGTCGCGGAGCAGCGTTCGGTTCGCCAATCCGGTCAATGGATCGTGCACCGCCTCGTGGCGAATGCGCTCCTCGTCTCGGAGCCGAGCGAGCGCGGTCGCGAGCGTGTTCGCGACCGCCCGCACGAAGCTCAGTTCCTCTCCGGTGAGGGCGCGCTCGGGCGCGACGAGCAGCTCATCGCCGGTGCCGATCGCAAACCGCAGCCCAGCCTCCGGATCGGGTCCGTGCGAGGCGAGCGACGAGCCATCGGCGAGCCGCACCTCCGAGGCGGTAACGGGCAGCAGCTTCGTCAGCCGCTCGATCGCCTCGCCCGCGAGGTCTGCGGGGTCGGCGCCCGCCAGCGCTCGCGCGCCCATCGCCGCGATGGCGCGCAGCCGCGCCTCGGCGGCGCGGTGCTCGGAGATGTCGCGGCCGACCGCGAGCAGCAGCTGACCGGCGCTGGTCTCGACGATCCCCCAGCTCATCTCGCCGACGAACTCCGAGCCGTCACGTCGCAACCCCCACGCCGCGGTCGAGAACCGCATCGGGTGCTCGGTCGCGAAGTACAGCTCCATGTTCCGGCGGTAGCGCTCGCGGACTCGCTCCGGCCACAGCGTGTCCACCGGTTCACCGAGGAGCTCGTGCTTGGGGTAACCGAACAGCTCCTCGGCGAGCGCGTTGACGAACACGATCCGGCCGTCACGCGCCGCGGCCACGACGGCGTCCGGCAACCCCTGGAGCACCGCGCCGGGCGCGACCAGCAGCGGGTCGAGCGCCGTGTCCTCCCTGGCTCGTTCCGTCGCTCCTTCGTCTACCTGTTCGTCCATGACTCCGCTTTCAGCGTACAACTCACCCCGCCAGGTTTGTGCTCCTATCGCCGTGTGTTCGACAGGGCGAACGCGCCCAGGTCGATGTCGGGCTCACGACCGGTCAACCACTGCGCGACGGCCTCCCCGATCGCGGGAGAGTGCTTGAACCCGTGACCCGAGCAGGCGGACACGATCAGGACCGCGTCGTGCTCGGGGTGACGGTCGATCACGAACCGGCTTCCGCGAGTGCTCGTGTACAGACAGGAGACCGTCCTCAGCGGCTCGGACCCGAGCCACGGAAGGTATGGCGCGATGCATTGTTCGTGCATTCGATCGATCTCCGGGCGCGTCGCCGGGTGCTGGCGGCCATCCGGCGTCGTCGTTCGCTCGTAGGACTCTGCCGCCACCTTCATGCCGCCGTCGGGACCGTCGATCGCGGGGAGTCCGTAGAAGCCGTCGAGGTGAACGAACCCCTGCTGGGAGCCGCCGAGATCCGAGACGAATGCCGGCATGTCACGGAGTTGGGCGTATCCCTGGCGAATCGGGAACCAGTACAGGAGCTGGCGGTAGATCGCGAAGATGTCGCGGCCCTCCGGGAACAGATCGCCGATCCATGCGCCGGCGCAAAGGAGCAGCTGGTCTGACTGATACGTGTGCGCGTTGGTGGTGACAGTGACGACTTCGCGCGATGCCGACCAGGCCTCGATGCGCTCGCCGAGTCGCAGCCGGGCACCGCGGGCACGGGCGAGCTCGAGCTGGGCGGCGACCGCCGCCTCTGGCCGCACATAACCGGCGCCCGGTTCGTGGTACGCCACCGTTTCCTCGTCGACGAGGAACATCGGGAACGCAGAGCGGAGCTCGGCGTTGGTCAGATCCCGATGTTCGATCTCGTACGCACGCGCCGACGCCCGCGTCTCCTCCAGGAACTCGCTCGACGGGTGAGCGAGGACCAAGATCCCGCACTGTGTCAGCAACTGCGCACGGGTCTCCTGCTCGATCTCGCGCCACAGTCGGTGCGAGCGGCGCACCAGCGGCACGTACTCCCGTCCCTCACCGATCGCCTCGCGCGTGACCCGGGTGTCGCCGTGGGTCGAACCCCAAGGGTGGGGCGGCGCGAACTGATCGATTCCGATCACCGTCACCCCCCGCGCGGCCAGCTGGAAGCAAGCGGCGCTGCCCATCGCACCCAGCCCGACGACGATCACCTCGGCCGTGTCCATCCCCGCACGCAGTGTCGCGGATTGTTGGACGATCGGCGCGGCTGGATGAAAGGATGCGCGGAAGATGTCGGCCCCGAGAACTGAGGGTTCACTGCTCGGCGACGCGCTGCGCCGCGACGGCCATCGCGTGCAGTTCCGTCGCGGCCAGGCGCTGTTCACCCAGGGAGATCGGGCCGAGCGGGTGTTCATCATCGAACGCGGCTGGGTGGTCATCAGCTGCATCGCGCCCGGTGCGCGGGAGATCGTGCTCGGGCTCCGCGGACCGGGCGACGTGATCGGGGAGCTCTCCTCGCTCGACGGCGAACCTCGGTCGGCCACGGCGCTCGCGGTGGACGAGGTGGACGCGACCGTCGCGCCCGCCTCGGTCCTGACGCGCGCGCTCCAGGATGCGGACACCGCGAACGAGCTGATTCGGGTGCTCGCCGGCCGCCTGCGCGACGCCGACCGCAAGCGCCTCGAGTTCGCGTCGCTCGACACGCTCGGACGGGTCGCTTGGCGGTTGCTCGAGCTCGGCGAGCAGTTCGGAGAGGACAGGCCCGACGGGATAACGGTCGAGCTTCCGCTCTCGCAAGAGCAGCTCGCGAGTTGGTGCGGCGCCTCGCGCGAAGCCACCGTCAAGGCGCTGTCGGCGCTGCGAACGCTCGGCTGTGTCACCACCGGCCGGCGCACGATTCACATCCTCGACGTGGAGGCGCTCCGCCGCCACGCCGGCGGTCTCGCCTGAGCGCGTTCCCAGACGCCGCGACTGAGTCAAACGACGCACAACGAGTGCGTCATGAGCCGTGGGCGCCCGGCGCCGGCGGCGGGACAGTTCATGCATCAGCCCGGACGATCCAATCGAAGGTCAACCGGGAACCCGCCGCCACATCGGCCCACACCCGAGGAGAGTCGCTCATGTCACCGCATCTGAACGCCGAAGTGATCCGCGCTCGCCAGCTCGAGATCGCCGCTTCCGCCGTCCACGCTCACCATCGTCACGAGCTCAGCGCGATGTCCGACCGTCCGCGCCGCTTCCACGTCACCCGGCTGCGCGGTGCCGCCGTCGCGCTCGGCGCGTGCCTGGCTGTGGTTGGCACCGGAGTGGCGACCGCGGACGCGGGGGCGTCGGCGCACAAGAGCCCCGGCCAGCTGCAGTACCAGATCCGTTCGCTCGAGGCCAAGGGCTACGTCCAGACCTCGTGCGAGGTCGGCAGCACTCGGATGTTCAACCCGCGGACCCGGAGCTACGCGAAGGTCAGCTGGTAGCTGAGCCGCGGGCAATCACCAATCCAACCCACGGGGGTCGCCGTCGTGCGGTCCCCAGAGAGGAGAACACAATGTCGGCGACTCAAGGCGTCTACGGACGCGCGGTCAGGCACCGGGTCCGCGCACGGAGCTGGATCGTCCCGCTCGCGGTCGCGGCCGCGATCGGGCTGATCGTGGCCATCGTCGGGCTGGTCTCAAACGGGGCCACCTCATCGCTCGCAACCCGCAGCGCGCGGATCTCGACCGCGCCGGCGGTCACCGTCGAGCCCCGCGGCGAGTTCCGCGACCCGGTGACCCATGCCCTCCTGCGGGTCCAGGGGCCCGCGAGCAACCCCGCGGTGGCGATCCGTTCGAACCGCGGCGCGTCGTAGCCGGGCGCCGGGCCCGGGGCTGCCGGGACGCGGGGCGAGTCGGAGTGGGAGCGAGCGAGCCGGAGTAGGGGCGAGTCGGAATAGGGGCGAGTGATCGCGGGGCCCGCACACATGCGGGCCCCCGCGACTATCTGTGCATCGGCGCTCCCGCGCCCGGCTTGATCGTGTGGGCGCGCCTGCAAACCGGGTCGGCGATCAGCCGGTAGCGCCGCGGAGCAGCGCGGCTAAGCGGGCGAGGGCGCCGGTGAACGCGTGCTCGGGCGGCTTGGCGTAGCCGACGACGAGCGCGGGAGGGTGGGTGTGCGCGCCGTGCGCATACTCGCCGAGGCCCCGGATGTACAGGCCGCGTTCGGCGGCGTGCGTGACGACGTCGTCTTCGCGCACGTCGCCGGGGAGCTCGACCAGCGCGTGGAGGCTCGCGGCGATCCCGGAGATGCGAACCCGCGGCGCCTGCCGCCGCAGCGCGGCCACCAGCCGATCGCGCCGGCGTCGGTAGATCAGCCGCGAGCGCCGGATGTGACGGTCATACGCGCCCGACACGATGAACTCCGCCAGCGCGAGCTGGTCGATCGCGCTGGAGTTGCGGTCCGCGAGGGATTTGGCGGCGACGACCTCGTCGATGAGATGCGTCGGGAGGACGAGCCAACCCAGTCGGAGCCCGGGCGCGAGCGTTTTGCTCGCGGTTCCCGCGTACGACCCGCTGGGGAGCCAGCGCCTGGACCGAGCCGACCGGATGGCGGTCGTGGCGGAACTCGCCGTCGTAGTCATCCTCGATGATCAGCCGTTCGGACGCGAGGGCCCATTCGACACGATCAACGCCTGGAACGCGATCGGCGTCAGCACCCGCGCCTGGGAGCCGGGCTCGTACGAGCCCTACACGGGCGGAGGCGCCTCACGCTGAGGCTTACCGCGACGGCTCGACCGCGTGTCGCTTGTAATAGCGATATGATATCATGAGGTCGACGAGATGGCTGACACCAAGCGGTTCCTACTTCGACTCGACCCTCGCCTGTTCGCTGCGCTCAGGCGCTGGGCCGACGACGACCTGCGCAGCGTCAACGGCCAGATCGAATACCTGCTGACCGACGTCGCGCGCCGAGCCGGGCGACTGGCCCAAGCGCGCGGCAAGCGAAGCTCTTCGGACGGCGGCCCGCCGCCGTCGGGCAGCCACTCCGACGAACCCGAAGCGGCGGTCGCAGTGGCAGGAGGGATGTGACATGAACGATCGGCCGCCGCGCCTCCGGGACACCTACACCGGGTACGCGATCGGGTGCGCCGTGGTGTGGGCGCTGATCTGGCTGAGCGCCCCGAGGCTCGCCAAGAAGGAAACCCTCGACAAGCTCAAGATCGCGTTCCCCGCATGGCTGATGGGGTGGACCTCGGCGACGATCGCCAGATACGTATACCCGCCGCCGAAGGGGAAGCATTGACCGCTCCACGCGGGCGCGGGGTTGATGGCCGCCCAGCGGCGGTCGAGCGGCAGGTCCCGCTCGGACGGATCGGGC
Organism: uncultured Solirubrobacterales bacterium; assembly: GCA_963777335.1. Taxonomy (GTDB): domain Bacteria; phylum Actinomycetota; class Thermoleophilia; order Solirubrobacterales; family Solirubrobacteraceae; genus Palsa-465. The sequence continues at coordinate 76,078 of CAVZQD010000020.1, read as the reverse complement.
GACCCGACGACGCCGCCGGCGTCACGCTGTTCCTCGCCTCTCGGGCAGGGTCGTACCTGACCGGCGCGGTGATCCCGCTCGACGGCGGGATCACGGGCTGTGGCTAGCGCTGATCGGCCACGTACGCGCGGACGTCGGCGACGCTCCACCAGCTGCCGCTCGACCCTGTCAGGGTCATGCGGACGAACCGGACGGGTGCGCCGGACAGCGGCACGACGGTCAGCTGCCCGATCCCGGCTCCATCGGTGAGGGCCGTGCTCCACGACGTACCGTCGGAGCTGACGCTGACGGTGTAGGCGCGCGGATAGTCGCCGAGGTTGACGCCTGTGTCGAAGACGATCTCGCGCACCGGCTCGGGACGGCGGAGGTCGAGCTGGAGGTACTGACCCGGCGCCTGCCCGATTCCGGTCGAGTATCGGGTGCTCGCGTCGTCGTCGACGGCGTTCGCGGCCACGTCGCCCTGGCAGCAGGGGTCCGTCGGCCCGGATGGGCTGGCCGTTGCCTTCCAGCCCGAGGGATCGAGTTCCCTGAGGCCCTGGTCGCCGCCCCGATTGCGCGGCCACGTGAACGTCGCCAGCGAGTCGCCCGGGAGGGTATACGTGAAGCTGCGGTCGCCTTCGAGGACGCCGAACGCCTGTGCATTGTCGTTCTCGTTGTGGGCGACGAGCACGGTCGTGCCGTCCGGGTCGCGGAACGCCACGTCCATGACCTCACCGTTCCAGCCGGTGGTGCCGAACGACGTGCTGGCGATCCGAACCGCGCCGGGCTCGACGAAGCGGCTGAGAGAACCGAGCGTGTAGTACTCGGCGTCGGGTGTGACCTTGTCGCCGGGTCCGATCGTGAGGATTCCAGTGCAGTTGCCGCAGCCGCCCACGTGCGGGCCGCCGGAGGGGTCGAGCGCGACGTTCCAGTTGATGACGGTCTTCGCCCAGTTGCGCGGCGAGCCGATGATCAGATTCCGGGCATGCCACTTGAGCGTGTCCGAAAACGTGTTCGCGGGGTCACTCGACTGGGAGCCCGAGCATTCGGTGAAGTAGATGTCCTTGTTCGGGAACTCGTCGTGGAGCGTGGTCATCGCGCTCGGATCGCCGTAGTAGCAGTGGTAGGCCGTGCCCGCCACCCAGCGCGCGGCCGGCGATGAGAGGACCTCCTGCGGATAGTCGTTCGTGTCCTGGGTCTCGTCTGGAGGCGTGCTTGCGATGTCGTTCGGATGCTCGGACCAGTTGTGGTCGTACGCCAGGATCCGCGTCTTCAGGCCGGCCGCCCGGATCATCGGGCCGAGCGCCTCGATCACCTTCTCCTCCTGAGCGGCGGACATGTCCGTCCCCGGGTAGGTGCCCGGAGTTCGGTTCTGCGGCTCGTTCTGGACGGTGATCGTGTTCACGGTGACGCCGTGGCTGCGGTACGCCTCGATGAACTTCGTCAGGTACCGGGCGTACGAGTGGTAGATCTGCAGCGTGTCGATCAGCCGCCCGCCGATCAGCGAGTCGCCCGTCTTCATCCACGCCGGCGGACTCCAGGGACTGGCGACGATCTGAAGCTTCGGGTTCAGGCGCTTGGCCTCGCGCAGCAGCGGCAGGATCTCGGCCTCGTCGTGCGCGACGCTGAAGTGCCGCATGGCGTAGTCGGTCTGGCCGGCCGGCATGTCGTCGTACGTGTACGGCGCGGTCGCGACGAAGTCAGAACCCCCGATCGGCTGGCGCAGATAGCTGAGCCCGTCGCCGGTGCGAGGGTCGAACAGCATCCGCATCGCCGCCACGCGGGCCGCTGGCGACATCCGGTAGAGCACGACCGCCGAGGAGTCGGTGATCGCCCCGCCGAAGCCGTCCATCGTCTGGAACGTCCTGGTGGGATCCATGACCACCGTCGGGACCGTCGGTTGGCCGGAGCCGAACGGGACTTCGCCCATGTCGGTGAGTTTGTACGTCCCGTCCGCTGTCGTCAGCCACAGGTGCGCGGCCGCGGGCGCCAGCGAGCGGCGGGACGCCGCCGAGCCCTCCGCCGTCCACGACAAGGCACACACGGCCAGCGCCAACACCGCACCCGCCAACAACAGCCGGCGGGCCGGCGTATGAGCCGGACTCCATCTGTGCAAGGACATCTCCCACCTCCCGTACGGTCGATGACGGCCTTCCCCGATGCCCGTCAGCTCAAACGACGGATTCGAGTAGCCTCCAGGGCGGCTATGAGCGCGGGTCCGGAATGGCTCACTCTCCGGACGATCGTTCGACGGCACAAGGCGGCCACGGCCGGCGCGCTCGCGATTGTGCTCGTCCTGATCGGCGTGATGGCCGCGGCCGCGCTCCCGAGCGCGAAGGCGGGAGCGCTCAGCGACTCATCCACGTGCTCGGCCTGGTCCTCGGCGAGCCGGGCGCAGCAGAGCGGCTATGCCCACCTGTACATCACCGAGCACGGCGCCGGCGTGAGCGGCGGCCTCGACGCCGGCAGCGTCGAGTCGGCGATCGACGGCGCGTGCAACCACGCCGCCTATCTCGGAGAGGCGGACGACATCGGCCTCGTGGCGGCGCTGAACCACGCGTTCTAGACGTTGCGGCGGTTGCTGGACGCGGGCCGACCCGGCGGCCGTCGCCCCGGGGCCGGTCGGGGCGAATAGGTGCACACTCGACGACGTCGTGCGGTCGAGTGCTACGAAATGCGTGCCTGAGCCGACCGAATCGCCGTTCGGCCGGCGCGGGAGGTCGAGTGTCGAGTTATTCAGGGTGGGGCCGATCCGGCGGCCCGGCGGACGGCGCCGGCGACCCCGCGGTAGCGTTGCCCGCTGGTGCCGATCGCTCACGACCCGTCGCTGACCCGCCGCTTCAACGTCCGGATCCCGCTGCGGGACGGGCTCACGCTCGCCGCCGACCTGGTGCTGCCGGCGCAACGGCCGGCGCCGGCGGTCGTGATGCGCACGCCGTACGGGCGCGGGGGAGACCGGGCCACCGAACGCGCGGACGCGTTCGCGAAGGCCGGATACGCGGCGGTGTGGGTCGACGTGCGCGGGCGCGGCGACTCCGACGGGCGGTTCGACCCGTATCGCAACGACGCCGTCGACGGGGTCGACGTGATTGCGTGGGTCGCGGCGCAGGATTGGTGCGACGGCGCGGTCGCCACGTACGGCGGCAGCTACCCCGGCCGGATCCAGTGGCTCACCGCGCTGCACAAGCCGCCGGCGCTGAGGGCGATGATCGTGCTCGTCACTCCGGCCGATCCGTTCGTCGAGAACCCGACGGGCGTCCCGGGGCCGATGCACGTGCACTGGTTCCGGATGACGGATGGCCGCGCGATGCAATACACCGAGGCCGTCGACTGGATGGCCGTCTACGGCCACCGGCCGCTCGTCGACCTCGATGAGGCCGCCGGCTTTCACTCCGAGCTGTGGCGAGAGGAGTGCCGGCATCAGACGCTCGACGAGTGGTGGGAGCCGCTGCGCTATCAGCACCGCATCACCGAGGTCGATGTGCCGGTGCTGCACATCTCCGGCTGGTACGACGACGAGGAGATCGCGACGCCGGCGAACTTCGCCGCGATGAGCGCTGCGGGCCGGTCGGGTCAGCGCCTGCTGATGGGCCCGTGGGGTCACCAGGTGAACTCCGACCGGAAGCTCGGCGAGGTCGACTTCGGGCACGAGGCGGTCGTCGACCTGTCCGCGATCATGGCCGGCTTCCTCGACGAGATGGTCCGCGGCAAGGCGCCCGCCGAGCCGGTCGCGCCGGTCCGGGCGTTCCTGATGGGCGCCAACCGCTGGCTCGACCTGCCCGGTTGGCCGCCTCCTGACGGCGTCGAGCGAACCTGGTACCTGGACAGCGACGGGCACGCCACTTCCCGGTTCGGCGACGGCCGGCTCGTCGACGCTCCACCCGGCTCCGATTCCACGGGCGACGAATGGGTCCACGATCCCGACCGGCCGGTCCCGTTCATCACCGGCGCGTCGTCGGCGCAGATCGGCGGCCCCGACGATTTCGCCGGGGTGGAGAACCGCGGCGACGTGCTCGTGTTTACGAGCGAGCCGCTCACCGCGCCACTCGACGTGATCGGATCCGTGAGGCTTGTCGCGCACGTCTCGACCTCGGCGGCCGACACCGACGTCGCCGCGAAGCTGCTCGACGTCCACCCGAACGGCTTCGCGCAGCGTCTATGCGACGGCCTGGTCAGGTTGCGCTACCGCGCCGGCCACGACCGCGCGCTGCCCGTCGAGCCCGGCGCCGTGTACGAGGTCGAGGTCCAAATGTGGGACACCTCGCAGCGGGTGCTGCCCGGTCACCGGATCCGAGTCGAGATCGCGAGCTCGGCACATCCGAAGTTCGCGTTGAACCTGGGCACCGGCGGGGACGACACCACGGCGACCGAGGGCGTCATCGCGCGCAACGTGTTGCACCACGACGAGGCGCGGCCGTCACGGCTGGTGTTGACGGTGGTGCCGACGTCAGCCGGCTGAGCCCAGGCGACGAACCGCGGAGAGGAGCCGCAAGCACGCTTCCCGCACCCCGTACCGGTCGGCGAGCGAGCGCATCGCCGCTTCGTCGGCCGGATACGCGTCGCGCCGGCCGGCGGGAAGCGGGATCGGCAGGTCATCGACGGGCGGGACCACCCGCATCGCGTTCTCGAGGTACTCCCGGTCCGCGTCGCGAAGCTTGCGGTCGCGGAGCACACCGGCGATGTCGCCGTGCCGGCGGATCATCCCCGCCGCGGTGACGGCGCCCACCCCTTTCAATCCCGGAAGGCCGTCGGAGGGATCCCCGCGCAGGAGCGCGAAGTCCATGTAGCGCCGGCCGGGAATGTCGTAGCGACGGGTCACCTCGTCCTCGTCGATCACGGACAGGCCCGACCTCTCCGGGTACAGGACGCAGACCCGCGGGCTCTCGACGAGCGCGAACAGGTCCCGGTCGCCGCTGGCGATCTCGATCGTTCCCGGGGCGAGCCGGCACCAGGTCGCGATCACGTCCTCGGCCTCGTGCTCGGCCACCCCGACCACGTCGATGCCGATCGCGTCGAGCAGAGCGGCGATCACCGGAAGCTGCGGCTCGAGCCCGCCGGGGACGGGTTCGGCCACCCGATGGGACTTGTACGCGGGGAGCAGCTCGACCCGCCAGTGCGGTCGCCACGCCTCGTCATCGGCGACGGCCAGGTGGCGCGGGCGGCGCTGCACGACGAGGCGACCGAGCCGCTCGAGGAAGCCCCGGATCGCGTTGACGTGGAAGCCGTCAGGCCCCGGGTCGCCCGCGGGCACGCCGTGGTAGGCGCGGAAGATCATGCTGGATCCGTCGACCAGTAGCCAGTCGCAACTCACTGTGCGTCCATTGAATCGAGGTGGCGCGTGTCATCATGTGCTCATGTCCGAAGATGAATCCAATAGCGAGAGCTTCGAGGAGCAGCTGCGCGCAATCGCGCGAGAGCTGGGGCGCTCCGTCGAGCGAGCCGTCGACAACATCGACGTAGACGATTTCGCGGGGATGTTCGGCGTTGACGCCGGATCGGCCCGCGAGTGGGTGGAGAGCGCCGGAGCCTGGCTGCGATCGCAGGCCGAGCGATTCGAGGAGGAGTTCCCGGGGCGCATGCCCGCCCCGTGGCGCCCGCCGTCGGGCGAGACCCCGGTGCCGAGCGAGCGCCCGTTGCGGAGCGACGATCCGCTGCGGAGCGCGGCGCCGCACCCGCTCGACCTTCCGACCGACGAGCAGGGCATCGCGCTCGCCGCGCTCGAGTCCGGGCGGTGGATGGTTGAGCCCGGCACCGATGCGCTGGCGGCGCGGGGCGACGGGCCCGGACCGAGCGACGCGCTCGGGATCGTCCGCGAGCTACGCGTGCGCGATTGGCTCGCGGCCGACGGCGAGATCACGCTCGTCGGCCGCCGCGCGCTGAGCCGGTGGCTCGAGGCGTCGATCCCCGCCATGGGACCGAAGACCGACGGATCCACTTCATAGCCGTCGGCCGGACCCTTAGGATCGCCGCGTGCTCGACGAGCGGCGACCGCAGATCGCATAGCAATGCTCTCCGACCTGAGCGCGGCGATCTACGGCACGATGGTGGTCGGAGCCCTGCTCGCCGCCGAGTCGGCCGACCAAGAGACCTACGTCAAGACCGTCGTGTCGGTGTTGATCACGTTGGTGATCTACTGGTTCGCGCACTCGTATGCGGAGTTCGCGTCTGAGCGGCTAAAGGAGCGCGAGCCGCTGCGGCTCGGGCCTCTCGGGCGCATCATGGTCCGCCAGGTGCCGATCCTGTTCGGCGCGGCGATCCCGCTCGTCGCGGTGGTGATCCTGTGGGCGGCGCATGCGTCGCTGTCGACCGCGGTGACCGCGGCGGTGTGGACGTCGGCGCTGGTGGTCGTGCTGATCGAGGTGATGGCCGGCATCCGGGCCGACCGCACGGGTCGTGAGTTGCTGTTCCAGAGCCTGTTCGGTTGCCTGCTCGGCCTGCTGATCATCGTGCTCCGTCTGACGCTCCACTAGTCTCCGTCCCATCGAGGGGCTTCGTCGAACCGGAGGTTTCATGCGCACCGTCGTGTCAATCCTTGTCGTTGGCGTCGCGGCGCTGTGCGCGGCATCCATCGCCGCTGCCGCGGGACCGCAGCAGACGGTCACCGGCACGCTGATCAGCCGGCCGGCTCAGACGCTCGCGCCGGGCTCGACCGTCAATGCGAGCAAGATCTTCGGACACCGGGTGTTCAACGACGCCAAGCACGGATTCGCGCTGGTGGACACGGGCGGGGCGCAGTATCCGGCGGCGACGTCCGATGGTGGCAAGACGTGGAAGACCGACGGGCCGGCGCTCCACCTCAACGCCGCTCAGGCGCCGCTCGCGGTCGTCTACATCGGGATCGCCGGCCTGAAGACGATCTTCGCCTGGGGGACGGGCCAGGTGATCGACACCACGAGCGACGGTGGCGCGCACTGGTACCGCGCGACCTTCAACGGGTTGCCGGTGGCGGTCATCAGGAACCCGCAGGGTCACCTGGTCGCGTTCGTCGACGGTGAGACCGGCGGCGGCGCCTCGCCCGTGCAGTACGTCTCGAAGAACGGCGGCAAGACGTGGCGCCTCGACAACACGATCGGCGGGTCCTAGACGGGTGATCTGACCCGGCGCCGGCGCATGGCGTCGGCGCCGGCAAAGGCCGCGAGCGTCAGCGCGCACAGCGCGAACAGCTCCATGTAGCCGGAATAACCCCGGTAGCGAAAGGCGACCGTGTGCGTTCCGGCGGGAACGTCGGTCGCGACGAGAGCCGGCGCGACCATCCTCGCGTGCGCGGCGTGACCGTCGACGGTGGCGGTCCAGCCGTCGTCGAACGACGCGCTCAGCACGACGACGCCCGGTCGGCGCATCGTCACGGTCGCGCGCACCGCGCCCTGCTCGAGTTCGTCGCTCTCCGAGGTGACGTTGCCGGCGCTCGCCCGGCGGGCCGGGCGTGGCAATGGCGAGAGCGTCGCCTGGCGACCACCGAAATCAATATCCAAATAATCGCCGGATTCAGCCAGTCCGGACTGGAGCAGGGGAACGCTGCGGGTGCCGAGGTTTGTCCGGTTGGCCGTGAGCGTTCCGGCGATCGTCCCGACGTGGACGTACCCGGTGTTCGACGTGATCCACAGCGCGTACTGACCGGCGACCGCCACCTCGGCCGCGGAGATCGGTGGCGGTGATCCGGAAGGGAGGATCAGGTAGTGGATCCCGAACAACTCGTAATCGGACGGGTCGAGCTCGTCGAAGTGGTCCTCGGGGCCGGTCATCAGCGACGCGGTGCGAAGCGTGTAGCCGACCTCGTCGACGTCCCGGCTCTCGAGGTACTTGAACACGGGAACGGCGCCGACGGTGAAGTTCATGCCCCAGTTCGACGGCATGCCGGCGTAGACGCGGCCGCCGCCGTCCGCCTGGATCAGCGCGATCAGCTGGTCGACGTCCGCGCCCTGGGTCGCGTCCGCGCGGCGCTGCGCCGCGATGTGGCCGGCGTTGCGGCGGTCGAACGATCGCTGCTGTAGCCACGCGGGCGCGAGCACGAGGATCATCGCGCCGGCGGCGACCACGGTGCTGACGCGTCCCATGCTCGGGTTCGCCCACCGCCAGGCGAGACGACGGCGGAGCGCCTCGTGCAGGGGGAGGCGCGGGCGCCGGCTCAGGCGCTCGAGCATGTTCCAGGCCCGGCCGGCGCACCAGGCGCCGCCGCTGCCGGCCAGCAGCAGCGCGGCGAGCTGGACGCCCATCATGAACCGGCGGAAGAAGACGTCGCCGCTGCCGGGGATCACGCCGGCGAGCGAGCCGAACGTCGTCCGCCCGAACGAGAGCACCAGACAGCCGGCGAGCGCGACCACGAGCGCGCGCGAGCCCGGGTCCGCCCGCCAGCGCGCGAGCGCCGCCACGAGCCCGATCGCCGCGAATGCCGTCACGAGCGGGATCCGTCCGTGATCGAGCAGCTGGCCCGAGCCGAGCCAGCCGAGCACCCGCGCGGCGCCGTAGCCGTTGGCGAGCGCGGTGCCGCGGAGCGCCTCGTTCGTGGCGGCCCACGGGCGCTGGTCGATCAGCGGCACGATCACCCACGCCGACGCGAGCAGAGCGCCGCCCGCGACGGTCGCCGCTCGGCGCGCGCTCGTCGCCATCGATCGCCCCGAGACCAGCGGCCAGAGCAGCAGCGGAAGCAGCGCGAGGTAGCCGGTCTCGAAGTGGAGCGCGATCGTCAGCGACACGAGCGCGACGGCGGCGGACCGGTGCCGGCCGTCGCGAGTGGCCCGCCAGCTGAGCCCCCACGCCAGCGGCAGCGTCAACGACGCCCACAGCTGTGTCCACACGCCGTATCCGATCCACACGTACGCGTTCTGCTCGTAGCCGATCCCGGTCTTGCTCACGAGGAACGGGGACATCCCGGCCGCGGCCGCTGACGCCGGTCGGTCGGCGCCGAACAGCCGCGCTGCGAGATAGACGGCGATCGGCCACGCCGACAGGAGCAGGTACAGCGTCCAGCGAAACGCGGCGTCGGGGCCGATGGCGAGCCCGACGAGGCCGGCGAGCATCGCCGGCAGGCTCTGGTAGTGCAGGAACTGCGGCGAGCCCAGCCCGAGGAACGGGAACCAGCTGTCGAGCGGCAGGTGCCCGCTGCGGAGCTGGGCCGTAGCGAACCGCACCATCTGCTCGTGGACCGAGCTGTCGTCGAGGTAGGAGACGCCGAGCGTCTCCGCCCTCAGGCTCAGCAGGTTCCACGCGACGGCCGCCCCGACGAGAAGCCACGGCCCGCGCGAGGCGGGCCCGTGGCTGCGGGGACGCCCGGGATCAGCTGTTGCCGCTGGTGCCCGAGTTGCCGGAGTTGCCGCTGTTAGGAGTGACAGGCGGGCGCCCTGGAGCATGCACGTAGCAGCCGACGACCCATGTCGCGGCCGGCGCCGGCACCTGGATGCCGGTCGAAGTGCCGCTGTTGCCGCTGTTACCGCCGTTACCGCTGTTGCCGGAGTTGCCGCTGTTGCCGGTGCTTCCGGAGTTGCCCGAGTTGCCGGAGCCGGCCGTCGCGGTGTGGCGATTGGTCGCGGCGCGGTACCTCGCGAGCGCCTGCTCCGCTCGCTTCTCGGCCTGTGCCGGAGCCAGCGTGGTCAGGTGTCCGTTGCGTATCACCTGCTCGGGCCGGGGCTGGCACGGAGGAGCGACGATCGTGCTGATGCAGGTGGGGGCGGCGCCCTGCATCAGGTGGCCCGTCTCCACGTGGACCGTGCCGGCGACTCGATAAGTCGGGATCACCTGCCATTTGCCCGCGGGAATCCTGCGCGGGTCGACCGCGATCTGCGGCGCTGCCTTGCCCGCGATGCTGTGCGCCAGCGCCATCGCGTGCGCCGCCGCGGGCGGAAGCGCTTTGACCCGGCAATCCTGGGTGACCTCGACCAGCTTCGCCCGGATGCCAAGCGCGGCCAGCTTCGCATTCGCCCCGTGGATTCCCGCGAGCTTCTGGATCTCAACCGTGTACGTGCCGTCGGAGTTGCGGTTGACCGCGAACGCCGGCGGGCTGCTCGCGGCACTGAGCAGGAGCGCCACCGCGGCGCCGGCGACAGCGAGGGCGACCGAGGTGCCGGCGAGAAGGCGCGGCCGTGCCCGCCGCGCCCGCCTGGTCGCCGGCGTCGTCATGTGGGCCAAATCAGCCCCGTGTCTGCGCACGAGCTCGCGCCACAGACGGTCCTCGAACTTAGTCATCGCCCTGATGCTCCTTTCTCAGCCGGGCTCGGGCCCGCGACAGCCGCTTGCGCAGCACGACCCGAGAGACGCCGAGCGCCGTCGCGGCCTCTTTCGGGGTCAACCCGGCGAGGTCGACCAATTCGACAGCAGCACGCTCGAGCTCGGGAAGTCGCGCGCAGTGGCCGATCAGGTCCCGGCCGTCGCGCTCGGCGTCGATCTTGGCGGCGAGCTCCTCGGTCTCGTCGACGTCGAGCGGCCGGTGCTGGGCCAGCCGGGCGACGGCATCCCGTCCGTCGGCCGTCTGGGCGCAATGCCCGGCGAACACGTGGGCGGCGATCCCGAACAGCCACGCCCGGGCCGAGCCCTTCCGCGGGTCGAACGTGCCGAACGCGCCGGCCGCGCGCACGAACGTCTCCGAGGTCAGGTCGGCCACGACCTGGGGCTCGGCGCAGCGCCGCGCGAAGTACGCCGTCACCACGTCGACGTTGCCGCGATAGACCTGCTCGAACTCGGCGAGCGCCGAGCCCGAGGGCCCGGGCGCCACGGCGTTCGCCCGGACCGGGTCTCCGAGCATCATGACCTTGGCGCCCGCTGCTGTGCTCATATGCGGCTAGTTGTCGGATTCGGGTACGTCTGTGACATCGGTCGATTGTGATCCGGCGCGCCGTCGGTTACGAATAGCCGCGTGACGACCCTCGAAAGGTGGCGGCGACGATGGCGAGCGACATGCTTGAGATGAAGCAGCTGGGGCTCTCGGTGAGGTTCTTGCGGACGGACGGCGAGGTGCTCGAGATGGAGGTGTCCGGCCGGCCGCGCGGGTTTCTGGCGCAGCGCCACGTGCACAACTGGGCGATCGCGCGTGCGGTCGAGGGGCTCGAGCCGTACGCGCAGCGGGCCGCGGCGGGTGCGCGGTCGGCCGCCGGCGCCGTGCGTGATCAGGCCTTGACGCCGACCACGTAGCGGAACACGTTCCGGATCGAGATCTCGCCGGACTGGGGATCCCGGAACGGCTCGATCGCGGAGACGAGCGCCTTCCTTACGGCCGGTTCGCCGGCCACGCGGGTTGCCCGCGCTCCGCCGGCGGACGCGAGCAGCGCCCGCACGGTCGTGTCGGCGTCGGGGTAGGTCCAGGCGAGCGCGACCTCACCCGACGTATCCAGCCGCAGCCCCGCGGTGTCTTTGAGTGCGCGCACGAGTCCGTCCGGCGTGGACAGCGCGTAGGGGACGTAGCCGTCGTCGGCCGGCTCGTCTACGAGCGCCTTCATCGCCAGGTGGAGCGCGGTGCCCTCGTTGCGCTCCGGCTCGGCGAACGTGGCCGCCGCCAGCTTCCCTCGGGGTTTCAGGACGCGCGTGGCCTCGGCAAAGGCGGTTGGCGGGTCGAGCGCAAACTGGAAGCCGTTGACCGATGTGACCACGTCGAACCGGGCGTCGGGGAGCGGCAGCGCGTCCATCTCGCCTTCGATGAAGGTGCCGCTCGGGGTGCGCTCGCGGGCGATCTCGAGCAGCGCCGGCGCGATGTCGACGCCGGTCACCTCGGCGCCGCGGGCGGCGGCAAGCGCGGCGGCGTAGCCCGACCCGCAGGCGATGTCGAGCAACCGCGTTCCGGCTCCGACCCCGGCCTCGTCGAGCAGCGTTTCGAACAACTCCCGGTTCTCGGGTTCGGCGATCTCGGCCCAGTCGCGGGGGTTCGAGCTCCACAGCTCACGCTGCTCATCTATCGCCGATCGGTTACTCATGGCGGGCGGGCTCGATGTTCTGGTTCAGACGGAAGACGTTGTCGGGGTCGTATGTCGCCTTGATCCGTTGGAGGCGCTCGAGCGTCGACCCATAGGCGACGTTGGCGGCCTCGGCGTCGTCGTCCTCCATGAAGTTCGAGTACGCGCCACCGCTCAGATGCGGCTCGAGCGCGGCGAACGTCGTCCGGACCCAGGCGATCTCGCTCTCGGTGGCGGCGGGCTCGTGCCACTGGCCGGCGATGTTGATCAGCCACCGCGCGTCCCGATGCGGGAACGCGGTCGCGTCGCGCGGGACATCGCGGATCGCGCCGCCGAGCGCGAGGACCTCGATCACCGACAGCCGCGAGCCGACTCGCGAGCCGCGGTCGATCAGGCAATCGATCATCGCGTCGGTCAGCTCGGCGCTGAACCCGGCCTTGAGATAGGCGTGGATCGTGCCGGGCGCGAGCAGCTCGTCGGTGATCGACTGGATCGCGAGGTAGGGGATGGTGGCGAGCTCGCCGGCCGGCGGGTCGAGCATACTTTGAATGTCGCGCAGCAACTCGTGGCCTTCCTCGACGTCGCCCGACCACTCGATCAGCGACATCACCCCCGGCGTGCCTTCGAGCGCCTCGGTCATCCACGGCGCCTCGGCGGGGCCGCGGCGCATGAAGCTCGTCCACAGCAGCTCGTTGCGGGCGGTTTGTGAGCTCATCAGCCGCTCGCCCATCCGGAGAACCTCGGTCGCGTGCTCGAGCGGATGGAACGTCGCCAGGATCGGCAGCACGGTGAGCGCGTGGGCCTGGAATTCGAATTCGGTCACGACGCCGAAGTTGCCGCCGCCGCCCCGAAGCGCCCAGAACAGGTCGGCGTTCTCGTCCTCGGCCGCGCGGACGATCCGGCCGTCGGCGAGCACGACGATGGCGGACAGGAGCGAGTCGATCGTGAGCCCGAAGCGGCGCATCAACCGACCGACGCCTCCGCCGAGGGTGAGGCCGCCAACCCCGGTGTGCGAGACGACGCCGGCCGGGACGACGAGACCGTGGGCCTGGGCACCGCGGTCGACGTCTCCGAGCAGCGCGCCGCCGCCCACGCGGACGCGTCCGGCGACGGGGTCGACGATCACGTGGTTGAGCGTTCTGAGGTCGATGACGATGCCGCCGTCGACGGCCGAGAACCCGGGCAGGGAGTGACCGCCGCCGCGGACCGCAACCGCCAGCCCTCGCTCGCGTCCGTAGGCGACCGCGGCGGCGACGTCCTGCGGCGACTCGCACCGCGCGATCAGCGCCGGCCGGCGAGCGTGCATCACGTTCCACACCGCCCGCGCGGCGTCGAAGTCCGCCGCATCGGGCCCGACGACGCGGCCGGTGAAGCCGGGGATGACCTGCTCTTGAACCGTGCTCATGTCTTCGCTCGTCTCCGCCCTGCTCAAGATAGCTATAGACGTATCGGGCCGACGGTTGCGTGGCGCGCTGTCCGGGACGGCGGCCGCGCTCGGTCGAGACGGTTGCGTCGGCTGTCCCCGACGCCGGCCGCGCTCGGTCGAGACGCCGCGCGCTAACGCTTTCCGTGAGGCCCGTTCGCTACGGTCGGGTGCGATTTGAGAGCGCGAGCATGGATCTTCTTGCTGACCGTAATGGCGTGCACCCTGGTGTCACCCGCGCGCGCGATCGCGGTCGGCTGGGGAATCAATGTGGACGGGAGCGTCACGCCGGGAGCGGCGCCGGCGTTCACGTACCAGAGCAACCCGTACTTCACCTCGCTGCTCGGCGGGTCATCGTGCGCACAGCCGACCTCGACCCGGATCTGTTACGCGAAGCTCTACGTTCCCTGGGACGCCGTGAACGACGGCAAGGGAAACTTCTCGGCCGGTACCTGCCAGAAGTCGCCGGCCGGTCCTGGGAGCTTGGCCGCCCTCTACGTCGACGAGGTCGCGGCAGCGGCGCGCGCCGTGGGCGTCGGTCACGTGCTGGTCGGGCTCACGACCGCGTCGAACACCTCTCCGGACGACATCTGGCCGACCGACAGCGAGTATGAGTGTGGCCTGTATGGCCTGGAGCAGGCGACGCCCGGGGTCACCCAATGGGAGATATTCAACGAACCCGACTCGGCGTACATCCCGGACTCGGCTCCGGGTGGCGGTCCGAATTGCACGGCCCGAAACGGCGTGTGGGTCGCAACCCAGGATCAGTGCGTGCTCGGGAGCCCGAAGGTGACTCCGTCGGGCGGAGACGGCCACGGTGGCAGCGCCCAAGCGGCCGCCTACTGGTACCTCGACGCCGCCAAAGTGAGTCCGAATGACACGTTGGTCGCCGGCGGGTTCAACTTCAACTCCTCGAGCTGTCTACCCTCGGATTGTTACTACCTGAGCCGGTACTTTCGGACGCTGTCGGCGATCGACCCGAACCCGCCAGACGCAATCTCGCTGCACCCCTACCTGGACGTCGACTACGCGGCGCTCAACGGTGGCGATCCGCTGCCTCCCGCGACCTCTGGCCTCCCGAGCGCGCAGGGCGCGATCGACGTCATCGACGAGATCTATCCGGCCGATCCGCAGATCTGGCTGACCGAGGTCGGGGTGTGGCTGACCTACTGGGGAAAGGACCAGGCGACGAGCGTGTGCGGCGACGGCAATCCGGCGGAAGACGGCACCTGGGAGGCGTGTCTCACCGGCAACCCGAGCGCGCAGGCGCTGGCGGCGGAGGGATACCTCCGGCTCCCGAGCGAGTCGGCCGAGATCACCCGGGTGTACTACTACGACTTCAACGGCCAGAACGGGGGCTGGGACTCAGGACTGGTGAACGTGAACGCTCCGCTGCTCGGCTCGAGCGGTTACGGCGCGCCCCGGATGTCGTGGTGCGTCCTCCACAACTTCGCGCTCGGGCAGTCCCCGGCCACGGCGGAGATGAACGCGGTGCGGCCGGGGTCGCCGTGCAACGACCAGAATCCAGCCGACGCGACGTACGCGCCGGTCGTGGCCCAGCACTTTGTCGTCGCTCCCGCGCCGGCGCCGCCGGCGGTCGCCACCGAGCCGCCCGGTCAAGTCGAGCGCGAGTTCGTTCTCAACGTGGCGGAGGGCGTCCAGACGCTGCTCGGGACGCTCGTTCCAGGTGCGACCGGCTAATCGAGCTCCCGTCAACGTTCATCCCACTCGGCGGCGGATCGGTAACTCGGGGCCCGGATCGGGGCGAGTTCCCGATTTCGCGCCATGGCGGCGGCGGATCGGTAACTCGCCGGCGGCGGCGCGGTGAGTTACCGGTTGTCCGCCGGCGCTCAGGCGAGTGGGACTGCAGCCTCCGGCGTGGCGACGTGGAAGCTGAAGCTCTCCTCCAGGTACAGCCGCACGGTCTGTGCGTCGTGGCTCTCGTACCCGATCGACAGGTCCTGCCCGGACTCGAACACGAAGTCGCCGCCCCGCAGGCTGACCAGGATCGCACCATCGACCCCCGGGGCCCAGACGATCGGGCCGTCGATGATCTTGCGCAGGTGCTCGAACAGCGGGTAGCCGCCGTGCTCGGCCCCCTCGACCACCCGCTGATACTCCTCGCCGCCGAGGGCCAGCCCATATGGGCCGCTGACCCCGCTGTGCAGGAGGCGCTCGACCGCCGCCGCCACCGGCCGCCGATAAGCATCAGGTTTGTTGCCGAGCGTGATGCCCTTGTGCGGAGACGCCTCGGCGATCCCCTCCATCGCTCCTTCCCAGCCGTGAAAGATCGCCTTGTTCTCGGCCACCGCGATCTGGTGGGCGGCCTTGTCGAGCGGCTCGAGATCGGCATCGCCGGCGCCGCGGTCGATGTCGCGCAGCTCGGAGAGAGCGAGCTCGAAGCTCGCCCGCACCTCGACCAGGGGCAGCACCCGCCGCTGGGCGCCGCTCACCCCGTCGCACGGAGCCGACTCGAGCGCGACGACGCGCCCGAGGTTCGTGGCCGAGTACTCCCAGCCGTGCGGACCCGAGAAGTCGATGAGCTTTCGGCCGGCGAGCGCCGGCGCGAGCCGCTCACGCGCCTCGTCGTCGAGCTCCTTCCAGCCAGAATCGCTGATCGGCGCCAGCGAACGCAGCAGATGGTTCATCGCAGCGCTCCCTTCAGGCTGCCGATGCCGAGCGAGCCGGCGAGGTAGCCGGCCTCGCCGCCGGCGCCGTTTCCCTCGAGCGTCTCGGCCTCGGCCGCCTCACCACGCTCGACGATGTCGCCCGGCTGAAACAGGACGCCCTCGGCGATCTCACGCCATGCCGGCGAACGGCGCAGCAGGAACTCGAGGTCCATGCTGAAGTGCTTGAACTCCTCGCCCTGCGCGTCGCGCATCACCGCGATCGCCTCGGGATCGGTCTCGACCGCGATCCGTTGCTCGTACCAGCCGATCGCCTCTGCTTCCTCGGTGAGCGAGGCGCACAGCCGGGCGAACGTTCGAGTCGCGGGCGGCAGCTCCTCGGGCGGTTCGTGGTACTGGTCGAAACCCATCAGGCCTCCTTGGTCGGTGTCGGGCGCGGTGCCTGAACTGTACGTCGGTGGTACCCAGCGCCGACTGCAGACTCGCTCCGCAGCCCGCGCGGCGCGTAACCTCGACGGTCGTGCCTGACGATGACGCGGCGCCACCCGATCAGCTTGGACCGCCGGCATGGAGCGGTGACCACGCGGTGCTCACCGGCAGCTGTTCGTGGACCGACCGCACGCTCGTCGAGGACGGCGACTGGTACCCGCAGAAGACGATGTCCGCCGAACAGCGGCTGCGGTACTACGCGTCCCAGTTTCCGCTGACCGAGATCGACTCGACCTACTATGCCCCGCCGGCCGAGCGGCAGGTGGCGCTGTGGGCGGAGCGCACGCCCGACGGGTTTCGCTTCGACGTCAAGGCGTACTCGCTGCTCACCGGACATCCGACCCGGCCCCGGTCGCTGTGGCGCGACCTGCGCGACGACCTGCCGCCGGACGTGGCCGAGAAGCGCAACATCTACCCCAAGCACCTCGGCTCCGAGGCCATGGATGAGGCCTGGAGGCGGTTCGAGTCCGCGCTGCGGCCGCTCCACGAGGCGGACAAGCTGGGCGCGGTTCTATTCCAGTACCCGCCCTGGTTCGGGCCTCGAAAGGACAACCGGGCGGAGATCGAGGCGCTGCACGAGCGGCTGCCGGACTACCGGATCAGCGTCGAGTTCCGCTCGCCGCGGTGGCTGGCCGAGGAGCGCGACCGCGAGCGGACGTTGAAGATGCTCGAGGAGCACGGCCTCGTTTTCGTGTGCGTCGATGCGCCGTCGATATCCGAGTTGCCCCGAGTCATGGCGGTGACCAATCCCGAGCTGTATCTGGTGCGCTTCCATGGGCGGTCGGACAGCACGTGGAAGGACACCTCGGGCTCGGCCGCCGAACGGTTCCGCTACCGGTACAAGAAGAAGGAGCTCGAGGAGCTGGCGGGGCCGATTGCCGAGCACGCTCGCGAGGCCCACGAGACACATTTGCTCATGAATAACTGCTACCGCGACTACGCGGTGCTGGGCGCGGCCCAGCTGCGGGACATCGTCGCGCGATACGCGGTTTGAGTCGCTTACCGTGGTCCGCTCGGGGTAACGAGGGCCTATGCCCGGACCAGACAACGGCGTCCTGCCCGACCCACCCGTGCTGACGGGGCTGCGGCTGCGGGTCAACGGCGTCGAACACGAGCTGACGATCGACACGCGAACCTCGCTGCTCGATCTGCTCCGCGAGCGCCTTGACCTGACCGGCGCCAAGAAGGGCTGCGACCACGGGCAGTGCGGCGCGTGCACGATCCTGATCGACGGCCGGCGAGCCAACGGCTGCCTGGCGCTGGCGGTGGCGCACGACGGCGCGGAGATAACGACCGTCGAGGGGCTCGCCGACGGCGACGAGTTGCACCCGCTTCAACAGGCGTTCATCGAGCACGATGGGTTCCAGTGCGGCTACTGCACTCCGGGGCAGCTGTGCTCGGCGGCGGGCATGCTCGCCGAGGTGAAGGACGGGTGGCCGAGCGCGGTCACGGCCCCGGGCAACTTCGCATCGTCGCCAGAGCTCACCGAATCAGAGATCAGGGAGCGGATGAGCGGCAACCTGTGCCGCTGCGGGGCCTACGCCAACATCGTCCCCGCGATCGCGCAGGCCGCGTCGTGAGACCGTTCCGCTACGAGCGCGCCGCCGACGCGGAGCAGGCCGTCGCCCTCCTCGCGGCCGAGCCCGAGGCCAGGTTCCTCGCCGGGGGGACCAACCTCGTGGACCTGATGCGGCTGGGGGTGGAGGCGCCCGGGATACTCATCGATGTCACCCGATTGCGAGATCACGACCGGATCGAGGAGACCGCCGCCGGCGGGCTGCGCATCGGCGCCGCGGTCAGCAACAGCGAGCTGGCCGCCGACCCGCGGGTCCGCGAGCGCTATCCGGTGCTGTCCCAGGCCGTGCTGCACGGCGCCTCCGGGCAGCTTCGCAATCTCGCGACCGTCGGCGGGAACCTGCTGCAACGGACCCGCTGCGCCTACTTCCAGGACGTCACCAAGCCGTGCAACAAGCGCACGCCGGGCTCGGGCTGCCCGGCGCGAGACGGCGACCATCGCAACCTGGCGATCCTGGGGCACTCCGAGCATTGCGTGGCCACCAACCCCTCGGACATGTCGGTGGCGCTCGCCGCGCTCGAAGCCACGGTGCACGTGCACGGTCCTGCCGGCGTGCGCGCGATCCCGATCCCGGGCTTTCACCGATTGACCGGCGATCAGCCGGAGCGCGACACGAACCTCGAACCGAACGAGCTGATCACCGCGGTCGAGCTCGCGCCGCCCGTCGCCGCGGCTCGCCAGCGCTACCGCAAGGCGAGGGAGCGGCGGTCGTATGCGTTCGCGCTGGCGTCGATCGCCGCGGTGCTCGCGCTCGACGGCGAAACGGTGTCGGACGTCCGCGTCGCGCTCGGCGGGATCGCGCACGTCCCGTGGCGCGCGAGGACCGCAGAACGGGCGCTCCGCGGCGCCGTAATCGGCGAGGATACGGTGGCGCGCGCCGCCGAGGCCGAGCTCGCCCAGGCGCGGCCGCTCCGCGACAACGGCTACAAGGTCGAGCTCGCGCGCAACCTGATCACGCGCACGTTGCTCGAGCTGGCGGAGGCGGCGTGAGCGTCACGGTCACCGGCACGATCGGGGCGGCATGAGCGTCACCGTCACCGGCACGATCGGGGCGGCGGTCGACCGCGTCGAGGGGCGGGAGAAGGTCACCGGTCAGGCGAAGTACGCGTACGAGTACCGCCAGGACGAGATTGCCTACGCGGCGATCGTGCAATCGACGATCGCCAGCGGCGCCGTCCGCGGTCTCGACGCGAGCGCCGCGCTCGAGCTGCCGGGAGCGCTCGCGGTCCTCTGGCACGACAACGCGCCGCGCCTGCACGAGGTCAGCGACGCTGAGCTCGAAGTCCTCCAGTCGGACCGGATTTCCTACCGCGGGCAGATCGTCGCGGTGGTGATCGCCGACAGCTACGAGACGGCTCGGCAGGCCGAGCGCCTGATCCGCATCGACTACGCGCCCGAACCGCATGACGTCGTGCTCCGGGCCGACCATCCCGAGCTGTACAAGCCCGACAAGGTCAACCCGAACTACCCGGCCGATACCGAGCAGGGTGACTTCGACTCGGCCTTCGCGACCGCGGCGGTCACGGTCGATTGCACGTACGAGACCCCTGCCGAGCACAACAATCCGATGGAGCCGCATGCGACGCTCGCGGTCTGGGAGGACGGCGGCGTCACGATCTTCGATTCCAACCAGGGCGCGAGCATGGTGCGCGGGACCGTGGCGAAGGCGTTCGGGCTGAAGGACGACGCAGTGCGGGTGATCTCGCCTCACGTCGGCGGCGGGTTCGGCTCCAAGGGCACTCCACGCCCGCACGTGATCCTCGCGGTGATGGCGGCGCACGCGCTGCGCCGTCCCGTGAAGCTCGCGGTCACACGACAGCAGATGTTCGCGGTCACCGGCTACCGAACTCCGACTATCCAGCGGATGCGGCTCGGCGCCGACCGTGACGGCCGACTGACGGCGATCTGCCACGACGCGATCCTCCAGACTTCGAGGATCCGCGAGTTCGGGGAGCAGGCGGCGCTGCCGAGCCGGATGATGTACGCAGCGCCGAACCGGCGCACCACGCACCGCCTGGTGGCGCTGAACGTGCCGACGCCGTCCTGGATGCGCGCGCCGGGCGAGGCCCCGGGGATGTTCGCCGTCGAGTCGGCGATGGACGAGCTCGCGATCGCGTGCGAGATCGATCCGATCGAGCTGCGGATACGCAACGATCCGGATGTCGACCCCGAGAGCGGTCATCGGTTCTCGAGCCGGAACCTCGTCGCCTGCCTGCGCGCGGGCGCGGAGCGCTTTGGTTGGGAGACGCGCGACCCGCGCCCGGGCATCCGCCGCGACGGGCGGTGGCTGATCGGTACGGGCGTCGCCGCGTCGACGTACCCGGCTCGCCGCCAACCTTCCTCGGCGCGGGCCCGGCACGAGCCCGACGGCGGATACACGATCCAGATCGCCGCCGCCGACATCGGCACCGGTGCGCGGACGGCGCTCGCGCAGATCGCCGCCGACACGCTCGAGGTCGCACTCGATGAGGTCGAGGTCCAGATCGGCGACTCGTCGTTTCCCCACGCGTGGCTCGCCGGCGGGTCGATGGGCAACGCCTCGTGGGGCTCCGCGGTCGTGAAGGCGTGCCGGGAACTCCGGACACTCCTGGGCGACCGCGACGAGCCCGTTGAGGTCGAGGTCGACACCAGCGAGGAGGTGGCGGCGGACGAGCCGCTGGCCAGGCACGGATTCGGCGCGCAGTTCGTGGAGGCGCGCGTGGATGTCGACACCGGCGAGGTGCGCGTGTCACGGATGCTCGGCGTGTTCGCCACCGGCCGGATCATCAACGCCAAGACCGCCCGCTCGCAGTTCATCGGCGGGATGACGATGGGCATCGGCATGGCCCTGCACGAGGAGAGCGTGCTCGACGTCGAGTTCGGCGACTACCTGAACCACGATCTCGCCGGCTACCACGTTCCGAGTTGCGCGGATATCGAGGAGATCGAGGCGATCTGGGTCGACGAGGTCGATCCGCACGTCAACCCGATGGGGGCGAAGGGGATCGGCGAGATCGGGATCGTCGGGACCGCGGCCGCGGTGGCCAACGCCGTCTATCACGCCACCGGGACCCGGGTGCGCGACCTGCCGATCCGGCCCGACAAGCTCGTCGGGGCCCTGTCCGCTCGAAATTGGTAGCTCCCCGCGATCGAGCCGAGGCTGGTCGAGAAACGCGCCTATATCGAGCGTTTCTCGACCAGGCTCGAACCGACGGCCGCCTGCCCCGGCTCGGCGTGTTGGCGTCTCTCGCGCAGCCGAGCACAGAGGAGTCACGGCCCGCGTCGGGATCCCTGGATTGCCGTGCCAGCCATCCGGTAATCCGGACGCGTACCGGGCGTCGGTGCAGGGGCCCGCGCCAGGCAGTAGGATCGCGCCTGCGTTGTTAAACCTGGCTCGGCCCGTGCGTCGAGCGGCGCCCGACGTTCAGGTCGCTGGCAAGTTCAGGTGGCACGCGCGAGGGATCCGCTCAGGACCTACAACCTCACAGACCAAGGAGACAGATGGGATCGACTCCCGTTAGCGCGCCCGCAGGGCACGTGCGGCCAGTTGAGATGCCGGTCGTGGATCGCCTCGCCAGTGCGACCGTCACGGCGGTGCCGCCGATCATGGTGGGGATCGGCATGTGGTTCGGCTGGACCGGGAACCTTCTCAACTGGCAGGACATCCTGATCCTGGCGGTGTTCTACATGGCAGTCGGGACCGGGATAACCGTCGGCTTCCACCGATTGCTGACCCACGGCAGCTTCAAGTGCCATCGCGTCACTCGGGCTGCGTTCGCGGCACTCGGATCCGCCGCCGCCGAGGGGCCGGTGATCGACTGGGTGGCGACCCATCGCAAGCACCATCAGTTCTCCGACGCCGACGGCGACCCGCATAGCCCCCATGTCGGACATGGCTCCGGCTGGCGCGGCGCGATCACGGGCCTCGTTCACGCCCATCTCGGGTGGGTGTTCAGCGACATGGAGGTGGCCGACGAGCGCCGCTACGCGAAGGATCTGTTGGCGGACCCGTGGATCCGCTTCGTCAACGACACCTTCGTGCTGTGGGTGGTCGCGGGGCTCGCCGCGGCGTTCGGGGTCGGCGTCGCGCTCAGCGGGACCGTCGCCGGCGGATTGACCGCGCTCTTGTGGGGTGGCGCCGCGCGCATCTTCTTCATGCACCACGCGACGTTCAGTATCAACTCGCTGTGCCACTTCTTCGGCCGGCAGGACTACGACACGCACGACGAGTCCCGCAACCTCGCGTGGCTCGCGCTTCCGACGTGGGGCGAGGCGTGGCACAACAACCACCATGCGTTCCCCTGCTCGTACCGCCACGGCCTGCGCCGCTGGCAGATCGATCCGTCAGCGGGCATCATCCGGATGATGGAGATGACGGGCCTGGCCTGGGATGTCGTGCGGGTGAGCCCGGAGCGCAGGGATCGCAAGGCGCTGGTCGAGACCGCATAGAGCGTGCTCGCCAAGAATCTCATCTAACACCCGTGGCGCTGTCTCAGACCGCTCCCCTCCGGCGCGCCCTGACGTCGACGCTGCCCCGCCGGCCGTTCGGCGTGCGGTTCTGGGACGGGACCGAGGTGCCCGCGACCGAGCCCGGTTCGCCGACGCTCACGCTGCTGACGCCGCGGGCCCTCGCCCATGCGTTGCGGGCCCCCGGCGAGCTTGGACTCGGTCGGGCCTACGTCGCGGGGATGCTCGAGGTCGACGACATGGAGGCAGCGCTGAGGATGGCCGACGACTTCGAGCCGCCGGACCTCTCACTCCGCGACCAGGCGAGCCTCGCGCTCGCGGCGATCCGCGCCTGCGGGCTCGTGGTCCCGCCGCCGGTGCCGGCGGGCGAGCTCCGGCTCCGCGGCCAGCGGCATACGATTTCGCGGGACCGGCGCGCGGTCCGCCACCACTACGACGTCGGCAACGAGTTCTTCGCGCTGTTCCTCGACTCCTCGATGACGTATAGCTGCGCCTACTTCGCCGGCGGGGCCGAGACGCTCGACGAGGCCCAGGTAGCCAAGCTCGAGCTCGTCTGCAAGAAGCTACGACTGCGCGAGGGCGAGCGGGTGCTCGACGTCGGCTGCGGCTGGGGCAGCTTCGTGATCCACGCCGCCTCTCGCCACGGGGTGAACGCGGTCGGGATCACGCTGTCAGAGCATCAAGCGCAGCTGGCGCGGGAGCGCGCGCGTGATGCCGGCGTCGCTGACCGGGTGCAGTTCCGCGTCGCCGACTACCGCGAGATGTCCGACGGTCCGTTCGACGCGATCGCCAGCATCGGGATGGTCGAGCACGTGGGGGAGGAGCAGATCGACGTGTACGCCCGGCGTCTGTGGAACCTGCTCCGGCCGGGCGGGCGGCTGCTCAACCACGGCATCGCGAAGCTCAAGGACTTCGACACGCCCGACGAGGGCGCGTTCTCGGAGCGGTTCGTGTTCCCCGACGGCGTCCCGCTGCCGCTGTCCCGGGTGCTGCGTGCACTCGAGCGGGTCGAGTTCACGACGACCCACGTCGAGGGCCTCCAGACCGATTACGCGAGGACGATCGGGTATTGGATCGAGCGGTTCGACGCGCGCTGGGACGATGCCGTGCGCCTCGCGGGCATCGAACGCGCCCGGATCTGGCGGCTGTACCTGCGCGCCGCCAGGCAGGGCTTCGAGACCGGCTGGGCCTCTGTGTACCAGGTGCTCGCTCACCGCTGACGCGTTTGGGGTATGGTCGCGCCTGCCCAGCAAACCTGGAGGAAGAGGCATGAGTAGAACCGTTCCCGTCCGCTTGAACGTCAACGGCGTCGAGCACCACCTGGAGGTGGAGCCGCGCCTGTTGCTGGTCCATGCGATACGTGATCACTTGGGGCTGACCGGCACGCACGTCGGTTGCGACACGTCCAACTGCGGAGCTTGCACGATTCACATGGACGGGAAGGCCGTCAAGTCGTGCACGGTCCTAGCCGTCCAGGCCGACGGGGCGGCGCTGACGACGATCGAAGGAATGGCGTCCGAAGGCGAGCTCCATCCGCTTCAGGAGGCGTTCTGGAATGACCACGGCCTCCAGTGCGGCTACTGCACGCCGGGGATGATCATGGCCGCCGCGGGCTTGCTCGCGGAAAACTCGAATCCGACCGAGGAAGAGGTGCGCCACGGGCTCGAGGGGAACCTGTGCCGCTGCACCGGCTATCACAACATCGTCAAGGCCGTCCTCGACGCCGCAAAGGTGAAGGGGGCCAGCGTCTCGCAGGAGTCGGGGGTGTCGTCATGAGTACCGGCGAAGCCGCATCGCAGGCAATCGAGACCGCCGTCGAGACCACTAACGGCGCCCCGGCGTCGTCGAGCAACCATGTCGGCCGCGCGCTGCGCCGCAAGGAGGATCCGCGCCTGATCACCGGCCGCGCCAGCTACGTCGACGACATCAACCTCGTCGGCCAGCTGTGGGGGGCGTGGGTGCGCTCGCCCGAGGCTCACGCGAAGATCGTCTCGATCGATACCTCCGCGGCCAAGGAGCGCGACGGCATCGTCGCCGTCTACACGAACGAGGATCTCGACATGGAGGCGGGCCTGCCGATGGCCTGGGCGCCGCCCGGCGTCGAGGTCAACACGCCCGATCACTGGGTGCTGGCCAAGGACGAGGTCAAGCATGTCGGCGATCCGGTCGCCCTAGTGGTGGGCGATGACCGCTACGCGGTGGTCGACGCGGCCGAGGACGTGATCGTCGAGTACGAGCCGCTGCCGGTGGTCACCGATCCCGAGAAGGCGCTCGAGGACTCCTCGCCGCTGGTCCACGATCAGTTCGGGACGAACAAGGTGTGCGACTGGTCGCTCGGCGGCGGCGACCTCGAGGCGGGCTTCGCCGAGGCGGACGTGATCATCGAGCGTCGCATCGTCAACCATCGCATGGCCGGGGGCGCGATCGAGCCGCGCGGAGTGCTGGCCGAGTATCGCGGCGACCGGCTGACCGTGTGGAGCTCGACCCAGGTACCCCACTTCCTGCGCCTGTTCCTCGCGATCCTGCTCGGCATCGGCGAGGACCGGGTTCGTGTGATCGCTCCCGAGGTCGGCGGCGGATTCGGCTCGAAGCTCAACATCTACGCCGAGGAGATCGGCTGCGCGTGGGCGGCGCGCAAGCTCGGGCGGCCGGTGAAGTGGATCGAGACGCGCTCCGAGGGCCTCATGGTCACCCACCACGGGCGCGACCAGGTCGACTACGTCAAGGTCGGCGCCAAGCGCGACGGCACGCTCACCGCCTGGCACACGAAGATCATCGCGGACGTCGGGGCCTACCAGTTGCTGCTGACGCCGTTGATCCCGCCGCTCAGCGCATTCGTGATGTGCGGCGTCTACAACACGCCGGCGGTGGTGACCGACGTGACCAGCGTGCATACGAACAAGTTCCCGACGGACGCGATCCGGGGAGCGGGCCGCCCCGAGGCGACCCATCTGATCGAGGTCGTGATGGACCAGCTCGCGCACGAGCTGGGCATGGACCCACTCGAGCTGCGGCGGAAGAACTTCATCCCGCCGTTCGCCACCGGCCACGAGACCCCGATCGGCGTCGTGTACGACTCGGGCAACTACGAAGCCGCGCTCGACAAGCTGCTCGAGCACATCGACCCGGCGCAGGTGCGCCGGGAGGCCGAGGCGCTTCGTGCGGAGGGCGTGTACCGCGGCATCGGTTTCTCCACCTACACGGAGATCTGCGGCAATGCGCCGTCGCGTGCCGTGGGCCCGGGCGGGTTCGGGCTGCAAGGCGGGGGCTGGGAATCCGCCACGATCCGCGTCCACGCCACCGGGTCGGCCACGCTGTACACCGGCACATCGCCGCACGGCCAGGGTCACGAGACCGGGTTCGCGCAGATCGTCGCGGACCGGCTCGGGATCGACCCGCAGCAGGTCGAGGTGATCCACGGTGACACGGACACGGGTCCGTTCGGGCTCGACACGTATGGCTCGCGCTCGCTCGCCGTCGGCGGCGAGGCGGCGGCACGGGCCGCCAACAAGGTCGCGGCCAAGGCCAAGGCGATCGTCGCCCATCAGCTCGAGGCGGCCCCTGAGGACATCGAGCTGAAGGACGGCAAGTTCTCGGTGCGCGGATCGCCCGACAAGGGACTGACGCTCGCCGAGGTGGCGGGCGCCGCGTACGTGACGATGGAGATGCCAGAGGGCATGGAGCCAGGGCTGGACGAGGTGTCGTTCTACGACCCCGAGAACTTCGTGTTCCCGTTCGGCGCGCATGCGTGCGTGGTCGACGTCGACGCGGAGACCGGCAAGGTCAAGGTCGTCCGCTGGGTCGCGGTCGACGACTGCGGGCCGGCGATCAACCCGATGCTGATCGACGGCCAGGTGCACGGGGGAATCGTGCACGGAATCGGGCAGGCGCTGTACGAGCGCATCCACTACGACGACACCGGCCAGCTGGTGACCGGCACGTTCGTCGACTACGCGCTCGCGACGGCGGCCGAGCTGCCCAGCTTCGAGACCGACCGCACCGAGACCCCGAGCCCGGTCAACTCGCTCGCGGTCAAGGGCGTCGGGGAGGCCGGCACGATCGCCGCGACCCCGGCCGTCACCAACGCCGTGATCGACGCGCTGCGTCCGCTCGGCGTCGAGTTCATCAACATGCCGCTCACCCCGATGCGCGTGTGGGAGGCGATTCAGGAAGCCAAGGGAGGTGTGCCGGCATGATCCCGGCCGAGTTCGACTACACCGCGCCGGACACGCTCGAGGAGGCGATCCAGGCGGTCGCCGACGGTGGCGAGGACGCCAAGCTGCTGGCCGGCGGACATTCGCTGCTGCCGCTGATGAAGCTCCGCCTGGCGGCGCCGTCGCTGCTCGTGGACCTGCGCAAGGTCCCCGGGCTGCACGGCGTCCAGCGCGAGGACGGGACATGGCGGATCGGGGCGTTGACTCCGCACGCCGTGCTCGAGCACACCCCCGATCTGGGCGTCGTCTCGAAGACGGCGGGGACGATCGCGGACCCGCAGGTGCGCAATCGCGGGACGATCGGCGGATCGCTGGCGCACGGCGACCCGGCGTCGGATCTGCCGGCGGTGATGATGATCTGCGACGCCAGCGTGACGTTGCAGGGGGCCGGAGGTCAGCAGCGGAGTGTGTCCGCGAACGAGCTGTTCCTCAACTACATGGAGACCGCGATCGAGCCCGCCGAGGTCCTCACCGAGGTGAGGATGCCCGCCTACGACGGCTGGGGCTACAGCTACCAGAAGTTCAACCGCCGTAGCGAGGACTGGGCGATGGTGGCGGTCAGCGTGCTGGTCAAGCAGACCGGCGACGTGTGCGAGGACGTCCGCGTCGGTCTGACCAACATGGCCTCGGTGCCGTTGCGCGCCGGAGCGGTCGAGGAGGCCCTGCGCGGACAGCCGCTCAACAAGGAGAGCCTCGCGAGGGCGGCCGAGCAGGCGGCGGAGGGCACCGACCCGCCCGCCGACTTGAACGCGAGCGCGGACTACAAGCGCCACCTGGCGCGGGTACTGACCCGCCGCGCGCTCGAAGAGGCAGCGGGGCTGCCATGATGGCTGTGTGACTCTTCCACACGTCCGGTCCGTAGAGGAGGCGAGCGCGGCGCTCGCCTCCCAGGGCTATCTGGCGGGCCGTCCGCTGGCGCTGGCCGTGCATCTCGCTGTGGCCCTCGAGCAGCCGCTGCTGCTCGAGGGCGAGGCGGGCGTGGGCAAGACCGAGGTCGCGCGCGCGCTCGCCGCCGCCACCGGTGCGCGCCTGATCCGCCTTCAGTGCCACGAGGGGATCGACCTGCATCATGCCGTGTACGACTGGGACTACGCGCGTCAGCTGCTGGCGCTGCGGGCGGCCGAGGCAGGAGTCGATGAGGGCGAGCTGTTCTCGCCGCGATTTCTGCTGCGGCGCCCGCTGTTGGATGCGTTGGAGGCGGGCGCGGATCAGCCGGTCGTGCTTCTGATCGACGAGATCGACCGAGCGGACGACGAGTTCGAGGCATTCCTGCTCGAGTTCCTGGCCGACTTCGCGGTCACGATCCCCGAGCTCGGGACGATCACCGCGGCGCGGCGTCCGACGGTGTTCCTGACCTCGAACCGGACCAGGGAGCTGCACGACGCTTTGAAACGGCGTTGTCTCTACCAATGGATCGACTACCCGAGCGCCGAGCTCGAGCGCGAGATCGTCCGCACGCGGATCCCGGGCGTGCCCGAGGCGATCGCGAGCCGCGTCGTGACAGCGGTTTCGCGGCTGCGCGAGCAGGGCGACCTGTACAAGCTGCCGGGCGTGGGGGAGACGATCGTGTGGGCGCGGGCGCTGCTCCAGCTCGGCGAGGACTCCGATCTCGAGGAGACTCTAGGAGTTGCGCTGAAGGTGCACGAGGACATGGAACGCGTGATCGCACGAGGTGTGCTCGACGGTGTCTGAGCCGTCTGAGCTGGCGGCTCAGCTGGCCGAGGGCGTTACGGGCGGGCTCGCGGAGCTGGCGGCGGTGCTCCGGGCTCAGGGCTCGCGCGTGGGCATGGGGGAGCTGCTGACCGCGCACGAGGCGCTCGAGGCGGCCGACTGCACCTCCCGCGAGGACGCGAGGCTCGCGCTACGAACCGTGCTCTGCTCGGACCGCGCCGACCTCGCGAAGTTCGATCTCGCGTTCTTGGCGGTTTACGGCAGCGGTGCGCCGCTCGGGCAGTCCCCGTTCGACGAGCTCGGGGGCATCGAGCGCGAGGTGCTGCCCCACGCCGGCCTCGCCACCGGCACACCTCCGCCGCCGTCGTCAGAGGTCGGCGAGCTGAGCCCGGTGCCGGCCGCCTGGAGCGACGTCGAGCTGCTGCGGCACAAGGACTTTGCCATGTACACGGACGCCGAGATGGCGCTCGCCCGGTTGCTGATAGCGCAGCTCGCGCGCCGGGGCCCGACGAGACTGTCGCGGCGGACCCGGCCGTCCCGGCGCCGCGGCCACACGCCCGACCTGCGGCGCGTTGTGCGCGCCTCGCTCCGCACCGCCGGAGAGCCGATCGACCGGCACTGGCGAGCGCCGTCGCGCCGACCGCGCCCCGTGATCCTCGTCTGCGACGTGTCCGGGTCGATGACGCCGTATGCGCGGATGCTGCTCCAGTACCTGCACGCCTCGGTGGCCGCGCGCCGCCGGGTCGAAGCGTTCGCGTTCGGCACGAGGCTGACCCGGATCACGCACGAGCTGGGCGGCCGCGACCACGATCGCGCTTTGGAACGCGCCGCCGAGGCGGTCACCGACTTCTCGGGCGGGACCCGGATCGGTGACGCCCTGGCCACGCTGAACCGCGACCACGGCCGCCGGGTCGGCCGCGGTGCCGTGGTGGTGATCCTCTCCGACGGCTGGGACCGGGGAGACCCCGAGCAGCTTAAGCTGGAGATGGCGCGCCTCCGGCGCAGCGCCCATCGCCTGGTGTGGCTGAACCCGCTGGCCGCCCACCCTGAATTTGCGCCGCTGACCCGCGGCATGCGCGCCGCGATCCCGCACACGGACGAGCTGCTGGCGGGAAATTCGCTTGCCTCGCTCGAGCAGCTAGCTGTCATCCTTGAGGAGATCTAAATCATGAAAGAGGTTCTGTCCGAGATCGAGCTCTGGAAGGCACGGGGAGACCGGATCGCGCTCGCCACGGTGATCGACGTTCAGCGGTCGGCGCCACGCCCGCCGGGAGCGAAGATGGCCGTCAACGAGCACGGAGAGATCGCCGGCTCGGTGTCGGGCGGTTGCGTCGAAGGCGCGGTCGCGGAGGTCGCCGATGGGATCCTGCGGGGAGACCCGCCGCAGCTCGTGCACTTCGGGATCGCCGACTCGGACGCGTGGGATGTCGGACTACCGTGCGGCGGTGAAATCGACGTCTGGGTGCAGGCGTACGAGCCCGGGCGGTTTGAGGACATCGCCCGCGCCGACGGGCGGGCGGCGGAGGTGACGGTTCTGGAAGGCAGCTCTCCCGGGGCGAAGCTGCTCGTGGAAGCGGACGGGGCGCGGTTGGGATCGCTGGGCGCGCCCGAGCTCGACGACGAGGCCGCCCGCGTCGCGATCGAGCAGATCTGGGAGGAGGCCTCCGAGCGCCGAGATGGGTTGTTCATCGACGTGGTCGGGCCGGCGCCGCGGCTGCTCGTGTTCGGAGCGGTCGACATCGCCGCTTCCCTGTGCCGACTCGCGCGCGCGGCCGGATGGCGTCCGTACGTGATCGATCCGCGCGCGCGGTTCGCGACTCGCGAGCGGTTCCCGGATGCGGAGGACGTGATCGCGGCATGGCCCGAGGCGGCGGTCGCCCAGCTCGGCGGCGTCGATCCGGCGACCTCGATCGTTGTGCTCACCCACGACCCCAAGCTCGACGACGCGGCGCTGCTGCTCGCGCTGAGCTCGCCCGCCCGGTTCATCGGCGCAATGGGCTCGCGCCGCGCGCAGGCCAAGCGGCGCGAGCGTCTGCTCGCCCTGGGGTTGGGCGAGGACGAACTCGAGCGGATCTCCGCGCCCGTCGGCCTCGATCTGGGCGCGATCAGCCGGGAGGAGACGGCGCTGTCGATCCTGGCCGAGATCGTAGCCGCACGCCACGGGCGTGACGGCGGCCGGCTTGCCGAGAGCAAAGGCCGGATCCACGAGGTGCCCGCTTGATCTGTGGCTTGATCCTCGCCGCCGGCGCCGGCACCCGGTTCGGAAACGAGCCGAAGCAGCTGGCCGAGCTCGAGGGCCATCCGTTGCTCGATCATGCAATCGCCGCGCAGTGCGCGGTCCCTGACCTGGAGAGAATCGCGGTCGTGCTCGGCGCGTACGCGGAGCAGATCCTGGCGCGCGTCGACTTCATGCGGGCCGAGGCGGTGACCTGCGAGCGCTGGGAAGAAGGTCAGGGCCTGTCGCTACGGCGCGGCATCGAGCATCTGACCGCGGAGGCGGATGTCACGAAGGTGATCGTCACGCTAGGCGACCAGCCCCGCATGACCCCCGAGCTGATCGCGCGGTTCGTGGACGAGCCGCCCGCGACGCGGGCGGTCTACGATCGCCGACCCGGACATCCGGTCGTGCTAGGTCCGGTGCAGATGCGCCTGATCGGGAACCTGCACGGTGACCGGGGCGCGCGGAGCCTCCTGCAGGGAGGCAAGACGATCGAATGCGGACATTTGCGCTCGGCGCGCGACGTCGACACACCCGAAGACCTGGAGGCGATACGTCATGAAGCTAGAGCAGTCGTTTGAGGTAGCCGCACCGCTCGAGCAGGTGTGGCGGACGCTGATCGACGTCGAGCACGTCGCCCCCTGCCTGCCGGGAGCCGCCGTCACCGGCCGCAACGACGACGGGAGCTACAACGGGACGTTCACGGTGAAGATCGGGCCGACCACCGCCTCGTATACCGGCAAGCTGGAGATGGAGAACATCGACGAGGCGTCGCATACCGCGACGATGAACGCCCAGGGCACCGACAAGCGCGGGCAGGGTGGCGCCAAGGCGACGATCCTCTCTCGGTTGGCGCCGGCGGATGGGGAGGGCACCCGGGTCGAAGTTGTGACCGACTACCACATCACCGGGCGCCTCGCGCGCTTTGGCCGCGGCGGGATGATCGAGGACATCTCCGAGCGGCTGCTGAGGGAGTTCGCGAAGCGGCTTCAGAGCTCGCTGGCGGCGCAGCCCGAGGCGGAGCGTGCGGCTGCGGAGCCGGCGGGCGCCGCTGAGGAACCGCCGGCGCACGCGGACTCGACGGCGCCGACGGTCGTCAGGCCGGTGCCCGGGCGGGCGGCGACCGAGGCCCCGACGGAGGTCATGCCTTCGCCCGTGTCCTCGCCGTCGCCCGAGCCGCCGACCGAGGGCGCCACGCCCGCCGGCGAGGCCCCGAGCGAGCCCGAACCGGAGCCGGCGGTGACCGGATCGGCGGAGTCGGCCCCGGCGACGTCACCGGCTCCCGAAGCGCCTCCTCTAGCCCCTCCGCCTCCGGTAGCCCCTCCGCCTCCGGTAGCCCCTCCGCCTCCGGTAGCTCCGCCCCCGCCCTCCGGGTCGCAGGCGCCGCCGCTGGACAACCCGCCGATGCCGAGCGAGCCGATGCAGGGCCTGTCGCTCATGGGCTCGGTCGTGTGGGGGCGGGTCAAGCGCAATCCGGCGCCTGTCGCGGCGGCGGGGGTCGCCGTCGTGCTGCTGATGGCGCGGCGCAGGCGGCGCCGCCACGGGCGCTGAACCCATCCCGGGCGTCGCTAGCCGAGGGATTCGCGTCCGTGCGGCGCCTCGAAGGCCGCCGCCGGACGCACCGCGACGAGCCGGCTGGGGTTGATCATCGGGTGAGTCAGGTAGTAGTGGCGTCGGATCTCGTCAAAGTCGACGGTCCCGGCGACTCCGGGCCACTGGTACAGGTCGCGGGCATACGGCCACAGGTGCGCGTACTCGATGAGCTTGCGCAGCGAGCACTTGAAGTGGATCTGATACACGGCATCGAACCGAACGAGCGTGGTGAACAGTCGCCAGTCCGTCTCGAGCGGCTCGGCGCCGAACAGGAAGCGCCGGTCGGCGAGGCGCTCGTCGAGGTCGTCCAGCGTCGCGAACAGCGCCGCCACCTCGCGCTCGTAGACCGCCTGATCGGTGGAGAAACCCGCCTTGTACACGGCGTTGTTGACGTTGTCGTAGATCTGCTCGTTGAGCGCGTCGACGTCGTCGCGTAGCGATCGGGGACACAGCTCTACCGGGTGCCTTGCCAGTCCCGCGAACGCGGTGTGCAACATCCGCAGGATGTCGGCCGATTCGTTGGAGACGATCTGGCCCGTCTGCGTGTCCCACAGGACAGGCACGGTGACGCGCGCCGCGTAGCCGGGATCGGTTGCCACGTACGCCTCGCTCAGGTAGTGCATGCCGCCTGCGTGATCGACGTACTCACCTCCCGTGAACGCCCAGCCGCGCTCGTCGCGGATCGGGTCGACAAACGAGATCCCGATCGCGTCCTCCAGTCCCATCAGATGACGCGCGATGATCGTGCGATGTGCCCACGGGCAGGCCCGGGCTACGTACAGGTGATACCGCCCGGGTTGTGGCTGGAACTCGCTGTCACCATCGGTGGACACCCAGTGCCGGAACTGGCTGACCTGCCGGCGGAACGATCCGTCTTGGCCCGCTTCGGGGTCGCGCGGGGCCGTGGTCGAGGTCACCCGCTCGACTTTACTGCGACGGCCACGCGTTAGGCTGGCCCCATGACCACGACTCAGACTGACAAAGCCAACAGGTTTCTGGAGCTCCACCGGCCGGGGGATCCGCTGTTGATGCCCAATGCCTGGGATCTCGGCTCGGCGTTGATTTTGAAGTCGCTGGGGTTTCAGGCTCTTGCGACCACGAGCAGCGGACACGCGGCGACGCTGGGACGGCTCGACGGTGGCGTCACCCGCGACGAGGCCCTGGCACACGCCTCCGAGCTCGCCGTGGGGACCGACCTCCCGGTGTCGGCAGATCTCGAGAACGCGTTCGCCGATGACCCGGCCGGGGTCGCCAAGACGATCGGCCTCGCGCTCCAGACCGGTCTCGCCGGGTCCTCGGTGGAGGACTACTCGGGAGGGAGGGACGGTCGGATCTACGACCTCGGCCTCGCGCGCGAGCGCGTCGCGGCTGCCGTCGAGGTCGCACACGCGGGACCGGTGAAGCTCGTGCTCACCGCCCGCGCGGAGAACCACATTCGCGGGCGTGACGATCTGGCCGACACGATCGCGCGGCTACAGGCCTACCAGGATGCAGGCGCCGACGTGCTGTTCGCGCCCGGTTTGAAGCTGCCGGAGGACATCCGCCGCGTCGTCGAGTCGGTCGAGCGGCCGGTCAACGTGCTCGCGGTCCCGGGGGCCCCGAGTGTCGCCGAGCTCGCGTCGCTCGGCGTCGCCCGGATATCGGTCGGCGGGGCGTTCGCGTTCGCGGCGCTGGCTGCGCTCTGCGACGCCGCCGGGGAGTTGCGCGAGAGCGGCACATACGGGTACCTGGAGCGGACGGCGGCCGGCGCCAAGGCGGCTCGGAGCGCGTTCGCCGGCGCTTAGGCTTAGGGTCAGCGGGCGTCGCTTCTCAGGCGGCGACGCGGAGGCTCCGGAGCGGCTGGCGCTCGGCCGGCTCGGCGGCCGAGGGGTGCGGCGGGTCGACGCCGGCGGGGGTGAACGTCGCCGGAAGCGGGCCGCGGAGCCGGCCCTCGCGCTCGAGTCGGACCGCCACCGCGCACAGGACCGCGTGCGCCATCGGGCCGAGGTCGCGCAGCGTCTGGTGGGCGTTCTGGCGCACGTCGAGATCGACCTGGGCGATCGCGTCGAGCCCGGCGATCGCGTACGCGTCGATCAGGAGCCCGATGTCGACTCCGTATCCCGTCGCGAACGGCAACTGCTCGAGCAGGTCCCGGCGTGCGGCGATCTCGCCGGCGAGCGGCTGACGGACCGCGGCCAGGTCGGGATAGAACAGGTTCAGCAGTGGGCGGGCCGTGAGCTCGGTGACCCGGCCGCCGCCGTCGGGAACGGTGACATCGCCGACCCGGAACGGCCGCCGGTAGAACCCCTTCACGAACGAGATCCCCGGCTCGCACAGGAGCGGTCCCAAGACGCCGCAGGCGAAATGGGCGCCAAACCGCTCGGAGTCGGCATCGAGGAAGCAGATCACGTCGCCGGTCAGCACCGGCAGCGCGCGCCACATCGCGTCACCCTTGCCGAGAACCGGGCCGTGCTCGGGCATCAGCTCGTCCTGGGCGTGGACTTCGGCGCCGAGCCCGCGCGCGATGTCGGCGGTTCCGTCGCTCGAGCGATCGACGACCACGATCTGGTCGACGACACCGGCCTCACGCAACGGGACGAGCCGCTCCAGGATCGGGCCGATCGTGCGGGCCTCGTTACGCGCCGGCAGGCAGACCGAAACGCTGCTCCCGCGACCCGCGGCGAGCCGCTCGGGTGGGAAGGCGCTGTGGGTGTAGGTGTTTGCGCGATTCCAGGACCGCGACCGGATCGTCATCTCTGAACAGGATGACAGCCGCTGGCGCCGAGGCCTTCCCGAAGACACGACTGGCGAACGCGGTCACGCGGGTAGTGAACCCTAAGATCGCCTCGGTACTACGATCGCCGTGGAGGTTCAACCGGTGAACCGGGTCCTGAAGATCGGCGCATACCGGCGGCTTCTGGCTGCCTACACATTGAACGAGCTTGCCTTCATGGTCGGTTCGTTGGCGCTCGCGCTGCTGGTCTATCAGCGCACGGGCAGCGCGCTTGGCGCGACCGCGTTCTTCCTCGCCGCACAGTTCGTGCCCGCGTTGATCTCGCCGCTGGCGGTCGCGCGGCTGGAGCATCTCCCGCCGCGCCCCGTGCTTCCAGCCCTCTACTGGTTCGAGGCGCTCGTGTTCTTCGCGTTGGCATGGGTGGCCACGCGCTTCTCGCTGCCGCTCGTGCTGGCGCTGGCTCTCGTGGACGGAATCGCGGCACTCACCGCGCGATCCCTGGCGCGCGCCGCCACCGTCAGCGTGACCCAGACGGTGGGCCTCCTGCGCGAGGGCAACGCGGTCACGAACGCCGCATTCTCGGTTTGCTTCATGCTCGGTCCGGCAATCGGCGGGGCGGTCGTCGCGGCCGGCGGGACGAGCGCGGCGCTGATCGCAGCCGGCTGCCTGTTCGGCTTGATCGGTCTGACGCTCGCGACGGCGAAGGGCCTGCCCGAGCCGGCGCCGACGCGCGCGTCTGCCGAGGGCCGCGTGCGCGCCGCGATTCAATACGCACGCGAGCACGTGGTGATCAGCCGCCTTTTGTTACTGCAAGTGTTCGGCGCGCTGTTCTTCACGATCTCGGTCCCGGTCGAGGTCGTGTTCGCCGAACATTCGCTGCACGCCGGTTCCGCGGGGTACGGCGGGTTGCTGTCGGCGTGGGGGGCGGGCGCGATCGCCGGCGCGGCGATCTACGCCCGCTGGCGCGGGCTTCCTCAACGGTCGTTGATCGTGATCGGCACCGCCTCGCTCGGGATCGGCTTCGTGGTGATGGCGGTGGCGCCGACGCTGGCGGTCGCGATCGTGGGGGCGGCGCTGGCCGGCGTCGGCAACGGCGTCGAGGTCGTCGCCGCGCGGACCGCGCTCCAGGAGGAGACCGAGGAGCGGTGGATGGCGCTGATGATGAGCCTCAACGAATCCCTGTACCAGTTGGTGCCCGGGGTGGGGATCCTCCTCGGCGGCACGATCACCGCGCTCGGCAGCCCCCGCACGGCGCTCGCCGTTGCCGGCGCGGGATCGCTTCTGGTCACCGCGGCGGCGTGGTTCGCCCTCGCTCCGCTCAGCACGGTAACGCCGTCGCCGGCGAGCCCCGTGCCACCGGCGTCTGGGACTCCCGGCCCGGACCGTGAGGCCGTCGGTCCGGACCCTGACCGCGACGGCCAGGACACCGACGGCGGCGGTGCGGACCTCTACGGCGGCCTGGACCCTGACGGCGGCAGCGCGCCTGGCGAGACGCCGCCGGCGCGCGTCGTGCGACATCAGTAGAGTCCGCCCGCGAGCGATCGCCGCCCTCTGCGCTAGGGAGTCGCCCGCCTTTCCGATCGTGCGCCGTGCCTGCATCGACATCGGCTCGAACACGACGCGGCTGCTCGTCGCGGATTGCTACGGGAACCGTCTGCTCGAGGTCCACCAGGAACGGGCCTTCACCCACGTCAGGCGGGGCCTGACCGCGGACCAGGAGATCCGCGAGGAAAAGATCGCCGAGGTTGCCATGGTCGTCGCCGCCCAGCTCCAGGCGGCGCTGGAGCTCGGCGCCACCGATGTGCGAGGCGTCGCCACCGCGGCCGTTCGGCGCGCGAGGAATCGCGACACGCTCGTGGCCGCGGTCCGGCGTTCGTGCGGCCTCGAGGTCGAGATCCTGTCCGCCGCGGACGAGGCCCGGCTCGCGTTCGCCGGCGCCGCACGAACGCTTGGCTACGATCCCGCCGGACCGCTCGGCGTCGTGGACGCCGGTGGGGGATCATGCGAGCTCGTGGCGGGGACAGTGCCTGATCGGGTGAGCTGGTTTGCGTCGTTCGAGATCGGCTCGGGCGTGATCGCGGACGAGTTCCTGCGCTCCGATCCGCCGACCGACGAGGACGTCTCCCGAGCCCGCGCGCGGGTGCGGGAGGTGCTCGACGGCGTCCGGCCGCCGGCTACGGCACGGGTGGTGGCCGTGGGCGGCAGCGCGACCTCGTTGCGGCGGATCGCCGGCCCGGTGCTCGACGCCGACGCGTTCGCGCGGACGCTGGCGCTGCTGTCCGGCGCGAGGGCGGCCGAGCTGGCGCGGCGGTTCGCGCTCGACGAGGACCGGGCCCGGCTCCTTCCCGCCGGGCTGCTGATCCTTCAGGCGGCTGCGGCGCTGTTCGATGCGCCGCTCGAGGTCGCCAACGGCGGGCTGCGCGAAGGTCTACTGCTGGAGGTCACACATGGATGAAATTGACGAGCCCGTCCCCGACGAGCCGCCCGTCGAGCGCAGGGACATGCAGCGCCTCGGCCGCCTCGGCCGCCTCGACCAGCCGATCCCGCCGATCCCGCCGCGGGAGGCGATCGCCGAGGTGCGCGTGCGAGCACCGACCCGGGGCAACCGACGACTTGAGCGATTCCTCGACGCGGTCAACGCCGACACCCATGTGAAGGCGCTGTGGCACGTGTCCGCCGTGAACGCCTCCCGACGGCTGGGCCTGACCGATCACTCCTGGGTCCACATCCAAATCGTGCTGAACATCGGCCTGCGCCTCGCACGGCTGTTGTTCCGCCGCGGCATCACCCCGAGCGTTACCGCCGACTACGCGATGAGTGACCACGACGCCGAGGTAGTGATCGCCGCCGGATGCCTGTTCCACTGCGTCGGCATGTCGATCCACAGAAACGACCACGAGCGTTACAGCCTGTTCCTGACCGCCGATCGGCTGGGATCCCTGCTGGCGGGCGTCTACGAGGAGCCCGAACGGACCGTGATCGTCTCAGAGGCGATGCACGCGATCATCGGCCACCGGAGCAGGGGCGGCGAGCCGCTCACGGTCGAGGCCGGGATCGTCCGCGTCGCCGACGCGCTCGATATGGCCCGCGGCCGGTCACGGATGGAGTTCGAGGCCGGAAGGCTCGACATCCACTCGATCTCCGCGTATGCGATCGAGGACGTCAAGATCTCCCCGGGTCAAGACCGCGCCGTGCGCGTCGAAATCGCGATGTCCAACTCCGCTGGGATCTACCAGGTTGACGAGCTGCTGGCTAACAAGCTCCGCGGATCCGGGCTCGAGGAACACATCGAAGTGATCGCCCGGATCGACGCCGAGCACGAGAAGCGACTGCTCACGGTGTTCCGGATCTGACCGGTGACGCTCACACCCCGGCCGCTGCGAGGGCGTCGTCGGGGTTCGGGTAGTGGACCATCTCGATCACCTTGCCGTCGCGGAACGTCGTCAGGTTCGCGACCAG
Organism: uncultured Solirubrobacterales bacterium; assembly: GCA_963777335.1. Taxonomy (GTDB): domain Bacteria; phylum Actinomycetota; class Thermoleophilia; order Solirubrobacterales; family Solirubrobacteraceae; genus Palsa-465. The sequence continues at coordinate 37,794 of CAVZQD010000020.1, read as the reverse complement.
CTCGGGCTCGCCCTCGTCGCCGATCCGCCGCATGATCACGACGATCTTGTCGCCCGCCTCGATCATGTCGACCAGCTCCGCCGGCGGGCTTCCACGGCGCTGTCGCGCTTGCTGCATCCAGTGGAGCGCCTGCTTGCGATTCTGGCAGCCCTCGGCCGGATCTCCGGCGTGCCATTTGACGTCGGGATCGAGCAGCTCCCGGACCGCGTCGAGGTCGCCGCGCATGATCGCCTCATAGCCACGACGAGCCAGCTCCACGTTCGTCTCGGTCATCGAACCTATGTTTCCAGCAGGCTCAACCCGGGAGGCGCGCGACGACCGCGGTCACATCGTCGTAGCGGTTCTCTGGCGGCTCGAGCAGCTGTTCGACGACGTAGTCGCACATGCTCCGCGCGTCTTCAGGCCCGGCCGAGGCCGCGTCCGCGAGCCGCTCGAGCCCGATGTCCAGCGATTCGCCGCGGCGCTCGATCAGGCCGTCGGTATAGAAGACGACCATGTCGTACGCGCCCGTCCGTTCCTCGTAGGTGACGTAGGGGTTGTCCTCCACGCCCATCAGCCCGTTGCCGCCCTCCAAATACCGACAGGTCCCGTCCGCGCCGCGGAGCAGCGGTGGCGGGTGACCGCCATTGGCCCACGAGATCGTGCCCCGCTCAGGATCGAGGATCGCGTAAACGACAGTGAACAGGTGCTCGCCGTCGCCCTCGAGCTGGTGGTGATTGAGCAGCGTGAGCGCCTCCCCCGGGGTACGATGGCCGCCCTGCGCGAGCGCGAACGCTCGCGTCAGCGTCCGCAGCTGGCCCATCGCGGACGCCGCCCGGATGCCTCGGCCGGTGACGTCGCCGACCACGATCCCGAGGCGACCGCCGGGCATCGCGAACGCGTCGTACCAGTCCCCGCCCACCTGGGCGCTGATCCCGGCCACGTCGTAGGACGCGGCCAGGTCGATGCCGCTGACCTCAGGAAGGCTGTTCGGGACCAGACCGCGCTGGAGCTCGACCGCAATCCGGTGCTCCTCCTCGTGCAGCTGGACCCGGCGGATCGCCAGCGCCGCGCGGTCGGCCGCATCCTGGAGCAGCGATTGCTCGGTCGGGGTGAACGACCGGCCCGACGGCTGGGAGAGCCGGAGGTAACCGACGGTCGTCCGCTCGATCACGAGCGGCACCTGTCGCCACCGGCCGGGGTCGTCGGCGGCTGCATCGCGCGGGATCGGGCGCGCGTGGCCGCCGGCGGCGCGCACCACTCGAGGTTCGTCGTGTTCGCCGGAGATCTGGACCTCCGCCGCCTCGACCCCGAACAGCTCGGCCAGCCGTGCCGCCAGCTGCGGGAGGAGATCGTCGAGCTCGAGCGGCTCGAGCGCGGTCGTGAGATCCTGGAGCTTCGACAGCCGCTCGGCCACCGACTCCGCCTGCGCGCGGGCGGCCTGTTCCAGCAACAGCTCGGCACGGTCCTGCTCGGCCCGCCGCCGGACGGTCAGATCGATCCACTGAGCCAGCAGCAGGGGCTCGGCGAACTCGGTCGCCTCGATCGCGGATGCGACCATTCCGACCCAGACCTCCGACCCGGCGCTCGATCGGAGGCGCAGGTCGACGCTCGGCTGCTCGACCCCCGCATAACCCGCGTGGGCGCGCGCGACTTCGGCGAGCGTCGCCAGCAGCGCTGAGCGGTCCGCGAGCTCGCACAGGTCGACGACCGCGACCCCGTGCAAGTCAGCCGGATCTCGGCCCACGAGCCGCGCGAATGCGGGGTTCAAGCGGATGATGCGGCCGTCGGCGTCCAGCACGGTCTTACCGATCGGCGCGGCCTCGAACGCGCCGCTCAACAGCGCCTCCGAGCGCTTCAGCGCGCGGCGGCTGGCCTCGAGCTCGGCGAATACCGCCACCTTGGACCGGAGCAGGTCTGGGTCGAACGGCTTGAGCACGTAGTCGACCGCTCCGACTCCGTATCCGCGCGCGATCTCGGAGACCTCGTCCCGCGCGGCGGTCAGGAACACGATCGGGATGTCGCGCGTGCGCGTCCGCTCCTTGACCAGCTGCGCGGTCTCGAACCCGTCCAGTCCGGGCATTCGCACGTCGAGCAGGATCATCGCGAAGTCCTGCTCGAGCAGCATCCGGAGCGCGCCTTGGCCCGAAGTCGCCGTGCGGAGCGGATACCCGAGAGGTTCGAGCACCGCCTCCAGCGTGCGCAGATTCTCCGCTTGGTCGTCGACGAGCAGGATCGGCAACGTGTCGGCTGCCGTGAGGTCCTGCATCGCCTCCGCATCGGCGACGGCGGCTTGCTCTATGTCTACGCGTCCAGCCACACCCGCATCATCGAGAGAAGCTGATCGACGTCGACGGGCTTGGTGATGTAGTCCGAGGCGCCGGCCGCGATCGCCTTCTCTCGATCGCCCTTCATCGCCTTGGCCGTCAGCGAAATGATCGGCAGGTGCTCGAAGCGCGGCATCGAGCGGATCGCCCGGGCGGTCTGGTAGCCGTCCATCTCGGGCATCATGATGTCGAGCAGCACGACGTCGGTGTTGGGGTGCTGGTGGAGCCGCTCAATTCCCTCGCGGCCGTTCTCTGCGAACACGACCTTCATGCCGCGTTGCTCGAGCGTCGAGGTGAGCGCGAACACGTTGCGGATGTCGTCGTCGATCACGAGCACCTTGCGGCCCTGGAGCGGCGCATCGCCGGTTCGGAGATGACCGAGCAGCTCGCGGGTCTGGATCGGCAGGGTCGCCTCCGCGCGGTGGAGGAACAGTGCGGCACGATCGACCAGCCGCTCGGGCGAGTCGGCGATCGTGATCACCGCCGACTTCGCCACCGCGTCGAGCCGGGCGCGGTCGGCCTTGGTCATGCCGTCGGCGACGAACGCGATCAGCGGGAGCTCCCGCAGGCGCTCGTCGGTCGCGGCCGCGCGGATCAGCGCGAACGAGGCGGACCGAGGCCGGCCGACCGCTACCACTCCGAGATCGAACGGCTCCTGGCGGAGCGTCTCGAGGGCGTTCGCCGGCTCGATTTTCTGGACGTCGATGTTGTCGTCGGCCGCCAGCAGCGAGCGGACCTGCTCGTCCAGCTCGCCGTTCTCGGCGATCACCGCGATCCGCCGCGTCGGCGCCCCGGAGATTCGCTCGAGCCTTCCGAGCGCGGCCTCGAGGCCGGCGGGGTCGACCGGATCGTCGATGAACGCGGCCGCGCCGGCGCGGAGACCGTCCAGGCGAACCGCGCCGTCTCCGACCAGCGCGACCGGGAGGTGGCGGGTGTCCGGGTGCTTCTTGAGCTGTCCGAGCACCGATTCGAGCCTGGGCAGATCGCCGGCGAGCACGACCGCGCTCGGCCGGTGCTCGCGAGCCAGGCCGAGCGAGGCGCTGGCCCGCCGCGCGAGGATCGCCTTGGCCCCGCGCGCGCGGACGGCCTCGACGATCGTCTTCGCCCGGTCGGCGTTGGAGTCGATCACGAGCACGACCCGATCGCCACGCTCGAGCTCGTCGATCTCATCCGCGAGCTGATCCTCCAGCGCCGGCTCCGGGACGCCGTTCGTGACCGTCGCGGCCTCGGCGGCCGGGTCCTCGGTGCGAGTGTCGAGGGGGGCGGCGGTTTCGACCAGGGGCAGGAACAGCGAGAACCGGCTGCCGCGACCCACGCCGGAGTCGACCTGGATCTCCCCGCCCAGCAGCCGCGCGATCTCTCGGGAGATAGACAGCCCGAGCCCGGTCCCGCCGTACTTGCGCGACGTGGTTCCGTCGGCCTGCTGGAACGCCTCGAAGATCAGATTCAGCTTGTCGTCGGGGATCCCCACGCCGGTGTCGCTGACCGAGAACTCGATCACCCGGTCGGTGTCTCGGAGCGCATCGTTGTGTAGCGATGTGCGGTCCGCGGGGTATCCGATCGATAACTTCACGCCGCCGTCGTGGGTGAACTTGAACGCGTTCGAGAGCAGGTTCTTCAGGACCTGGCCGAGGCGTTGCTCGTCGGAGATGATCGATCCCGGCAGCGCCGGGTCGATCTCGACCCCGAACGACAGGCCCTTCTGCTCGGCCAGGTGCCGGAACGCCCGCTCGGCGTCCTGGTAGACGTCTGAGAGCGCGACCGGCGCGAGATCGAGCTCCATTCGCCCTGCTTCGACCTTGGACAGATCGAGGATGTCGTTGATCAGGGACAGGAGGTCGTTACCGGCGGAGTGGATCGTGCGGGCGAACTCGACCTCCCTGCCGGTCAACGAGTTCTCCTCGTTTTCGGCCAGCAACCGCGACAGGATCAGCATCGAGTTCAACGGCGTCCGCAGCTCGTGCGACATATTCGCCAAGAACTCCGACTTGTACTTCGACGACAACGCCAGCTGAGCGGCCTTCTCCTCGAGGCCGCGGCGCGCGAGCTCGATCTCCTCGTTCTTGATCTCGATGTCGCGGTTCTGCTCTGAGAGCAGCGTCGCCTTCTCCTGAAGCTCGTCGTTGGTCTCCCGCAACTCCTCGGACTGCTTCTGCAACTCGGTCGTCAGACTCTGCGACTGCGTGAGCAGCTCCTCGGTGCGCATGTTCGCGCGGATCGTGTTCAGCACCACGCCGATCGTCTCGCCGATGCGCACGAGGAAGTCCCGGTGGACCTCGGAGAACGGGCGGATCGAGGCGAGCTCGATCACGCCAAGGACCTGATCCTCGAACAGCACCGGCATCACGAGGATGTCGGCCGGCGTCGCGTCGCCGAGGCCCGACCCGACCTTGATGTAGCCGGGAGGAGCGTCGCTGATCGCGATCGTCTTGCGGTCGAGCGCCGCCTGGCCGACGAGGCCTTCGCCGATCACGAACCGGCTGCGCATCTCGCTGCGCCGCGGCGTGTAGCCGTAGGACGCCGCGAGCAGCAGCTCGGAGCTTCCTTCTTCCGCCGCCGGCTCTACCAGGAAGAACGCCCCGTGCTGGGAGTTCACCATCGGGGCAACCTCGCTCATGATCATGTGCGTGACCGCGGCCAAGTCGCGCTGTCCCTGGAGCATGCCGGAGATGCTCGCCAGGTTGGTCTTCAGCCAGTCCTGCGCGGCGTTCCGCTGAGTCGTCTCGCGGAGGTTGGCGATCATCTGGTTGATGTTGTCCTTGAGCTCGGCCACCTCGCCCTGAGCTTCGACCGAGATCGACCGGGTCAGGTCGCCCTGCGTCACCGCGGTGGACACCTCGGCGATCGCGCGGAGCTGGGTGGTGAGCGTGACCGCCAGCTGGTTGACGTTCTCGGTCAGCCGCCGCCACGTTCCCGACACCCCCTCGACCTCGGCCTGGCCGCCGAGCTTGCCCTCGGTGCCGACCTCGCGGGCGACGCGCGTGACCTCGGCCGCGAAGCTCGACAGCTGAGCAACCATGCGGTTGAGCGTCTGCTTGAGCTCGAGGATCTCGCCGCGGGCGTCGACGGTGATCGTCTGCGTCATGTCGCCGTTCGCGACCGCGGTCGCCACCTGGGCGATGTTGCGGACCTGGTCGGTGAGGTTGCGCGCCATGAAGTTGACGTTGTCGGTGAGGTCCTTCCAGGTGCCGGCGACGCCGGGGACCTGGGCCTGGCCGCCGAGGATTCCCTCGGTGCCGACCTCGCGCGCGACGCGCGTGACCTCGGCCGCGAACGAGTTGAGCTGGTCGACCATGCGGTTGATCGTCTCGGCCAGAGCCGCCACCTCGCCCTTGGCGTCGACCGTGATCTTCTGGCTGAGGTCGCCGTGGGCGACCGCGGTGGTCACGCCGGCGATGTTCCGCACCTGGGTCGTCAGGTTCGAGGCCATCAGGTTCACGTTTTCGGTCAGGCCTTTCCACGTGCCGGACACGCCCTCGACCTCGGCCTGCCCGCCGAGGATTCCCTCGGTTCCCACCTCTCTCGCCACGCGGGTGACCTCGGCCGCGAAGCTGCGGAGCTGGTCGACCATCGTGTTGATCGTGTCCTTGAGCTCGAGGATCTCGCCGCGGGCGTCGACCGTGATCTTCTTCGACAGGTCGCCCTGCGCCACCGCGGTGGTCACCTGGGCGATGTTTCTCACCTGGTCGGTCAGGTTCGAGGCCATGAAGTTGACGTTCTCGGTCAGGCCCTTCCACGTGCCGGACACGCCCTCGACCTTGGCCTGACCGCCGAGCTTTCCGTCAGTACCGACCTCGCGTGCCACGCGGGTCACCTCGTCGGCGAACGCGGACAGCTGGTCGACCATCGTGTTGACCGTGCGCTTGAGCTCGAGCACTTCGCCCTTCACGTCGACCGTGATCTTCTGGCTGAGGTCCCCGTTCGCGACCGCCGTGGTGACCTGGGCGATGTTGCGGACCTGGTCGGTGAGGTTGCGGGCCATGAAGTTGACGTTGTCGGTGAGGTCCTTCCAGGTGCCGGCGACGCCGGGGACCTGGGCCTGGCCGCCGAGGATTCCCTCGGTGCCGACCTCGCGGGCCACGCGGGTCACTTCGTCCGCGAACGAGCGCAGCTGGTCGACCATCGTGTTGATCGTGTTCTTGAGCTCGAGGATCTCGCCCTTCACGTCGACGGTGATCTTCTGGCTGAGGTCGCCGTTCGCGACCGCGGTGGTGACCTGGGCGATGTTCCGGACCTGGTCGGTCAGGTTCGAGGCCATGAAGTTCACGGAGTCGGTCAGGTCCTTCCAGGTGCCGGCGACGCCCGGGACCTGCGCCTGACCGCCGAGCTTGCCGTCGGTGCCGACCTCGCGGGCGACGCGCGTGACCTCGGCGGCGAAGCTCGAGAGCTGCTCGACCATTGAGTTCACCGTGGTTCCGATGCGGGCGAACTCGCCCTTGACCGGCCGGCCCTCGATCTCGAGCGCCATCTTCTGGTTGAGGTCGCCCTCGGCGACCGCGACGATCACGCGCGCTACCTCGGTGGTCGGGCGAACGAGGTCGTCGATCAGGCCGTTGAGCGAGTCGACCGTGGTGCTCCACGCGCCGCCGGCGCCGTGGAGGCGTGCGCGCTCGGTCATGCGCCCTTCGCGGCCGATGATCTCGGCGACGCGGACCAGCTCGGCCTCGAGCGCGGCGTTGCGCGCCGCCATCTGGTTGTAGGCGGCCTCGAGCCGTCCGATCTCGTCCTTTCGGCGCGCCGGCAGGCGAACTCCGAAGTCGCCGCCCGCGGCGGCCTGAAGCGCGTGTTCCAGACGGGCGAGCGCGGGGTCGTCGACGCGTGGCCGGCCGTTCTTGGCCGGCGCCCCCGCGCCGTTCGGGGCTGCCTTGCGCGATCCGGAATCGTCCGTTGGCGGCCTTGCGCTGGGTGGCTGCGCCGTCGGTGGCCTCACGCGAGGAGCTCACGCGGGCAGTGCCCCTCTGGTCATCCGCCCCAGTCTTTGCCATGCCTGCGCCTCCGATTCAGTTGCTCTCGCGCGCCGCCCCCGCGGGCCGCGCGATTGCCCGTTAGCGATCGCACAGATTATCGCCGGACTTTGGGCGGTTCGGTGATGGCCGTTTGCTACCAGCCGCCGCGCCAATCGGCGTTGCCGGCGCGAGCCTTGGCGGCGTCCATCCGGGCGTGCTTGCGCTTCTCGAGCCGCCACTGGATCAGCGCGAGGATCACGATGACCGTCGGGAAGAAGATGATCGTGAGGAACATCGCGTTCGTGATCACGGTGTCCGTGGTCTCGCCGTACCAGCCCTCACCGCCGTGAGAGACGCCGGCCAGCGCGGCCGGCGCGGTGGCCAGTGCCAGCAGCCCGACGGTCGTCAGAACGGTCGTGATCCGGGCGCGGCGCATCGGCACTCAAGCCTACCGAAGTGCGCGCCTGCCGGCGCGATGACCGTTCGCGCCGGCGGCATCTCGATCGGAGGAATCGGCGGCCAGGCGGATCGACGCACGCGGCCGATGCCAGTGGCCTGGTCGCGCCACCCGATCGCCCGGCCGACCGTGGCCCCCGAAATACCATTGCCCACATGGCAGTCGTGATCGCATCCGACCTCGGCAAGGACATCGCCGGCGAGCCGCTCCTGCGCGGCATCTCGTTCAAGCTCGAGCGCCGGGACCGCATGACCCTGTCCGGCCGCAACGGCGCCGGCAAGACCACGCTGCTCCGGATGCTGTCCGGCGAGGCGTCGGTCGACGTCGGCGAGCTCGTCCTCGCCAAGGACACGAAGATCGCGCTCCACGACCAGCGACCGCCGCGGGAGCGCGACGTGACCCTCCGCGAGTACGTGCTGTCCGGCGCGCGCGAGTTGGTCGCGATCGAGGAGGAGCTGGCCGCGCTCGAGCAGGCGATGGCGCAGGGCGCCCACGACGACGCCACGCTCGGGCGCTACGCCGAGGCCCAGTCCCGCCTCGAGCACGCCGGCGGCTACGGCTGGCGCGACCGGGCGCTGTCCGCGCTCCACGGCCTGGGCTTCCGGGACGACGCCGATCTCGACCGAGCGCTCAAGACGTTCTCGGGAGGGGAGCTGACGCGCGCCTCGCTCGGGCGGGCGCTCGCCGGCGATCCCGACCTGCTCCTGCTCGACGAGCCGACCAACCACCTCGACATCGAGTCGCTCGAGTGGCTCGAGCAGCACCTCGCGAGCCTCGACGCCGCGATCGTCCTCGTGGCGCACGACCGCTGGTTCCTCGAGGCCGTCGGCACGAGCGTGCTCGAGCTCGAGGCCGGGCGGGGCAAGTTCTTCAAGGGGCCGTGGCACGCATGGCGCAAGGAGAAGGCCACGCGTGACCTCGCGCTCGGAAGGGCGATCGAGCGCCAGCAGGCCGAGATCGAGCGGCTCGAGCGGTTCGTGACCCGCTTCCGGGCGGGCACCCGGGCCCGCCAGGCCCAGTCGCGCGTCAAGAAGCTGGCCAGGATGGATCGCCTCCAGCGCGGACCCGCCGACGGCGCCGCGCTGGAGTTCTCATTCAAGCCGCCCGAGCGGAGCGGACGGGTGGTGTTCGAGTTCGAGGACGGCCACGTCGACGTCAACGGGCGGACGCTGCTCGACGACGTCGAGCTGTGGCTCGAGCGCGGTGAACACGTGTCGCTGGTCGGTCCCAACGGCGCCGGCAAGACCACGCTGATCGAGACGCTCGTCGGTCGCCGCGAGCTGACGGACCGGCAGGACGACGACCACGCGGGTCCGGTCACGGTCGCCGGCAAGCTCCGGACCGGCCACAACGTCAAGGTCGGGTTCCTCTCCCAGCACGCCGAGGAGCTGGCCGCGGGCAGCGCGCGGACGGTGCTCGAGGCGACGACGCATCTGACCAAGCTCACCCCGAACAACGCTCGCGCGCTGCTCGGTCGCTTCCTGTTCTCCGGAGAAGACGCCGAGAAGCCGCTCGACGTCCTCTCGGGAGGCGAGCGCCGGCGATTGTCGCTTGCGATCCTCGTCCAGTCGGGCGCGAACGTTCTGATCCTCGACGAGCCGACCAACCATCTCGATCTCGAGAGCCGCGAGTCGCTCGAGGCGGCGCTCAACGAGTTCAGCGGCTCGCTGCTGCTCGTCTCCCACGATCGCGCGCTGCTCGACGCGGTCGGCAAGCGGACGGTGGCGATCGAGGACGCGACCTTGCACAGCTACATCGGAGGCTGGCCCGAGTACGTCCGCGCCCGCGACGAGCGTGCCCGGGAAGAGGCAATCAGGCCGGACAAGACCGCCAAGGACCAGAAGCCGCGCTCCCGCTCGGCTCGCACTCCGCCCCAGTCGGACAACGCCAAAGAACAGAAGCGGCTCGAGCGGGAGATAGAGGCCGCCGAGGCGTCGCTGAAGGCCCTCGAGAAGGAGCTGTCGGACCCGGTCGCTTGGTCGACGCCGCAGCGCACCGCGCGTGCGACCGCGCGCCACGAGAAGGCCAAGCGCGCCGTCGACGAGCTGTACGAGCGTTGGGAGCGACTCGCGGGATAGCGGCGCGGCGCTATCCCGGCGCCTTCGCGACCGTCGGCGCCCACGGCGCGCGCCTGACCACGGCCCCGCGCGCCGAGGGCGGCCTGAAGGTGGCGGTCAGCTTTCCGGCTCTGGAGTGACCGCGGTCCGATTCGCTTCGACGACGAGTCGCGGGCTGTCGAGGACGATTCCCCGCCGACGTAGTCCCGCCAGCAGCGGCTCCTGGTCGTCGAAGCTGACCTGCGTCACGACCGCCGGGCGGAAGGTGATCGCCAAGGCGCCGTGGCACACGCCCGCAACCTGGCCGTCGACCTCGAGCCTCGCGCCGGCGAGCGATCCGGCGACGTCGAGCACGAGTTCCGACGTGGATGCGATCACCAACGGTGGCGCGAAGCCGCCGTGCTTGGGCAGCGGCGTGAACACGAACCCGTCGACGTAGGGCAGGAACAGCGGACCCCCGGCGGAGATCGCATACCCGCTCGTGCCGATCGGCGTGCTCACGACCGCCCCGTCGCCGGCCATACGCGCGAACAGCGTCCCGTCGACGATCGCGGTCAGTTTGATCTGCCCACCGCTTTCGCGCACCACCGCCAGGTCGTTGAGGGCGAACAGGGGCTCGTCCTCGGGGCGCGCGATCGACAGCGCCGGGAACCTCCGCGGCAACCAATCGCCACGGCTGAAGCGCTCGAGCGCACGATGGGCGTCGGCGACCTTGACGTTGGCGAGCGCGCCCAGGCTCCCGCAGGCGATCCCGAGAACCGGACGATCGGCCAGCGAGCCTGCGCGGAGCGCGGCCAGCGTCGTGCCGTCGCCGCCGATCGAGACAAGCAGGTCGCAATCGGCGGGATCGCCCTCCTCGGCGATCCGCGCTTGCGGGTAAGCGGCCGGAATCTGGACCACCTCGGTCGCGTGCTCGTGCGTCCATTCCCGGAGCACCCGCAGCGGCTCATCGACGTTCCGGGTCGGGTGGACGAGCACGCCGATGCGCCGTGGCCGCTGAGTCGACACGTCCGGTGGGGTCGTCTGCTGAACGGATGTGGACATGTTCCGGGCCGCACGAACCTTATTGCGGGACCGTCGGGAGGACTCTCTAGACTCGAACCAACGATGGCACCGCTTAGCGATGCGTCGCCGATCCGGGTTGCGCTGATCGATGATGACAGCGGACTGCTGACCGTTCTGGAACGGAGGCTGGGAGCGCTTAGGTGGGAAGCGCAGGTGCTGGCGTTCCCCCCCGACGCCGCCCATCTGGCGGCTCTACGTCTGCACGCGCTGATCGTCAATCCCGCGCTCACCGGCCTCGACTACATCGAGCGCGTGGCCACGGCTCTCCCCGGCCTCGCGCTGCTGGTCTGCAGCGGGCCGGTGACCGTGTCCGAGCGCGTCAAGGGCCTGCGCGCCGGCGCTGACGACTGGGTGACCAAGCCTTGCCACCCCGAAGAGTTGCTGGCGCGGATCCAGGCCGTGCTCCGCCGGCGACGCGCCGGCGAGCTGCCGGTCGAGGAGGTGACGATCGAGGCCGGCGAGATCGCGATCCGGCCCGACCGGTATGACGCCTACGCCGGCGAGCAGGGCGCTTCGCTGTCTCGCAAAGAGTTTGAGTTGCTGCGCCAGTTGGCGGCCGCCGACGGGCGCGTGCTGGAGCGCGAGGACATCTATCAGCGGGTGTGGGGCTACACGATGGCCCGCGGCGACCGGTCGGTGGATGTGTTCGTGCGCAAGCTGCGCCAGAAGCTCGAGCAGATCTCTCCCGGGTGGCGCTACGTCCACACTCACTTCGGCGTCGGCTATCGGTTCGCCGCCGAGTCGATCGACGACGAGGCAGCCACCGCCGAGGCCGGGGTCTCGGGCACCGTCGAACCGGTCCCGGAGTCCTCGCGGACGGTCGAACGGATCCCGGAATCCTCACGCGGGGATGTCGCCGCGGTACGCTGAGCGGGTGAACACAACCGCCCGCAACATCCTGATCGTGCTCGCGCTGGCCGCGATCGTGGGCACGCTGTCCGGCGGCGAAACCGCGGCCAAAGTCGCGATCCAGGCGGTCACGATCGTGTTCCTGGGGACGTTGTGCTGGTTTGCGTCGATCATGTACCGCCAGCACCGGAGCACGCTGTACTCACTCGGCGACGGCCGGCGCGCCGTGCTCTACATCGCGATCGGCGTGGGGACGCTGACGCTGACGGCCACCTCGCGCATGTGGAGCGCCGGTGGCGCGGCCTCGGTCGCGTGGCTCCTGCTGCTCGGCGGCGCCGCTTACGCGGTGTTCGCCGTGCTCTGGTCGGCGCGCAAGTATTAGATTAGACCCGGCCCTCCGACTCCCGTCAGCTGCTGGACTGCCCTCCGGCTCGCGTCAGCCGGCGACTGGGCGTGGCCGAGGAGTTGCCAAATCGCTCCCGTCGCCGGCGCACTTGGCGCACAGGCCTTCGAGCAGCACGTGCGCGCGTTCGACCTCGAACCCGGGCTCCCGCAGGGCCATGTCGATGTGCTCGGGCGCGATGTCGTACAGCCCGCCGCACCGCCGGCACCGGAAGTGATGGTGAGGCGCGACGTTGGCGTCGAACTGCCGCGGTCCCGGGCCCTCGACCACGCCGAGCAGGCCGGCCTCGGCCAGTTCCCCGAGCGCGTTGTAGACGGTCGCGCGCGACAGCTCCGGGAGCTGCGCCCTGGCTTGGTGGAAGACCTCCTCGGCGCTGAGGTGGCCGTTCTCGGTACCGGCGAACAGGGCGTAGATCGCGCGGCGCTGTGCGGTCGCACGGAGGCCGTGGGCACGCAGCAGCTGGGCCAGTGACACGTCGGAGAGCGGGGCGGGGGTGGTGGACACGAGTTTTAGATCGTCTGAGGTGGGATCCGTTCCAACCCGCGTGTGAACGGGAGGGTACACGCCGTTCCGGCGCGTATCCGTGGCCGTCCCCGCGGCCCTATCCTCGATCGTGTGTCAGTAGTCACAGCCGACAAGCGTCGCGACCTGCCCGACGAGCCGGGCGTGTACCTGTTCCGCGACCGCCGCGGCAAGGTGGTCTACGTCGGCAAGGCCAAGTCGATCCGCAAGCGAGTCGCGTCGCACTTCTCCAACCCGAGCACGCGGGGAGGCAGGGACCTGGTCGACATGATCGACCAGGTCGAGGCGCTCGTCGTCCACACCGAGACCGAGGCGCTGCTCGCCGAGCAGAACTTCATCAAGCAGTACAAGCCCCGGTTCAACATCCGGCTGCGCGACGACAAGTCGTACCCGTACATCGCGATCTCCCTCGACGAGGATTTCCCGAGGGTGTATTTCACCCGCGAGCGCCACCGGCGCGACCGGGCGTACTTCGGTCCGTACAGCAACGCCAAGCGGGTCCGCGCGACGCTCGAGGTGCTCGGCAAGGTGTTCCTGTTCCGCTCCTGCGAAGGCCCCGAGCCGGGCCGGCGCAGCGGTTCGCCGTGCCTGGACTACTACATCAAGCGGTGCGAGGCGCCATGCGTCGGCTACGTCAGCCGCGAGGACTACCGCAGGGGGATCGACGGCGTGATCGACTTCCTGTCGGGCCGCTACCGGGAGATCGCGCGCTCGCTCGAGCGGTCGATGCGCGAGGCGGCCGCCGAGCAGCGGTTCGAGGATGCCGCCCGCGAGCGGAACCGGCTGCGGGCGGTCCATTCGCTGCTCGAGCGCCAGCGCGTCGCCAACCAGGCCACCGGCACGCTCGACGCGATCGCGGTCGCCGTCCACGAGGGCGAGGCGAACGCCCAGGTATTCCAGGTCCGCGACGGCGTGCTGTCCGACCGACAGAGCTTCTATCTCGACAACGAAGCCCATGGCGGGATCGCCGAGGTCGCCGAGGCGTTCATCCTCCAGTACTACACGAGCGCGATGATGGTGCCCCCGCTGCTCGTCGTGCAGCGCGAAGTCGCGCCCTCGGCGCCGGTCTTGGCCGAGGCGCTGAGCGTCCGGCGCGACGGCGCCGTCGAGATCCGCGCGGCAGAGCGCGGCGACAAGCGCCGGATCCTCGAGCTCGCCGAGCGCAACGCCCGTCTCGCGCTCGACCAGGAGCGGCTGCGTTCCGAGCGCCGGCGCCAGCAGCGGGTCGAGGCGCTCGACGGGCTGCAGCAGGCGCTCGGGCTCGACGCGCTGCCGCTCCGGATCGAGTGCTTCGACATCTCGACGCTGATGGGCACGAACACGGTCGCGTCGATGGTCGTGTTCGAGGGCGGCGCGCCGAAGAAGTCCGACTACCGGCGGTTCAAGATCCGCGGCGACTTCGCGGAGAATGGAGGACCGACGATCGGGGGCACCGCGGGCGAAGCCCGTGGTCCCGACGACTTCGCGGCGATGGAGGAGGTCCTGTCGCGCCGGCTCGCGCGCTGGGAGCACCAGCACGACCTGTCCCCGCACGACAAGGACTACGACCCGAGCTTCGCCGCGCTCCCGAACCTGATCGTGATCGACGGCGGCAAGGGCCAGCTGTCGGCCGGGCTGCGCGCGCTCCAGGGATTCCGCGACCGCGGCGTGGTGGTGATCTCGTTGGCCAAGCGAATCGAGGAGGTGTTCACCGCCGGCGCGAGCGAGCCGCTCCGCCTCCCGCACGACACGGTCGAGCTCCAGCTGCTCCAGCGGGTCCGGGACGAGGCGCATCGGTTCGCGATCACCCACCACCGGATCCGGCGCGACCGGGCGATGACCGCTTCGATCCTCGATGAGCTTCCCGGCGTGGGGCCGGCGCGCAAGCGCGCGCTGCTCAAGCACTTCGGATCGCCCGACGCGATCCTGTCGGCCTCGCGCGAGGAGCTCGAGGCCGTGCCCGGGATGCCGGGCAAGCTCGCACGCGAGGTATACCGGGAGCTGCACAAGACTGGGGTTTGACTGGGCCGCCTTCGGCGGCATCCCTGGGGCCGGTCCGCCGGGCGTCCGTGCCCGCCGGGTGACACCGCGTACGCCGCTCAGGCGTCAAGCTTCCTACCATGGGACCCTCACCCGTGGATCAGCTAGAGCAGCAAGCGGAAGTCTCGCGGGAAGAGGGCACGGCCCTGATCGACCTGGTGATCATCACCGGGTTCTCCGGCGCCGGCAAGTCCACCGCGATGGCCGCCTTCGAAGACGAGGGCTACTTCTGCGTGGACAATCTGCCCTCGGAGATGATCCGGTCGCTCGTCGACCTGTTCATGCACTCGGGCTCGAAGGTGCAGCGTGCGGCGGTCGTCTCCGACGTCCGCGGCGGCGAATACTTCGATGGGCTTGCCGCGATGCTCGACTACCTGCGCGCCGCGGGCGTCACGAATCGGGTGCTGTTCCTCGACGCCGACGAGCAGTCGTTGCTGACGCGGTACAAGGAGACGCGCCGGCGCCACCCGCTCGCGCCCGAGGGCAGCGTCGCCGACGGCATCGCCCGCGAGCGAGAGCTCCTGCGTCCGCTGCGCGGGCGCGCGGATGTCGTCATCAACACGTCTGGTCTGACCGCGGCGATGCTGCGCCGCAAGCTCGCGGACGATCTGCTGCCGACGCGCACGCCGGGGCGTCTGGTGGTGACGTTCCAGAGCTTCGGCTTCAAGTACGGCCCCGCTCAAGACCCCGATCTGCTGCTCGACGTCCGCTTCCTCCCGAACCCGCACTACGACGGGGACCTGCGTCCGCTCACCGGAGAGGATCCGCGGATCGTCGAGTTCATCAACCGCGCGGGGGAACTCGAGGCGTTCTACGAGAAGCTGCACCCGCTGCTCGATTTCCTGCTCCCGCAATACCTCGCCGAGGGGAAGGCGCATCTCGTGGTGGCGATCGGATGTACGGGGGGACGTCACCGGTCGGTGGCGATCGCCTCACATCTGGCGAACCGCTACAACGACGATCCCAAGTACCTGGTGCACGTCGCTCATCGAGACGTCGGCCGGCCGGCGTGATCGACCACATCGGGTTCGAGGTCAGCGACCTGGAACGCTCGAGCCGGTTCTACGACGCTGTGCTCTACGCCCTGGGCGCGCGGCGGATGGTCCAGTCCGAACACGTGGTCGCATACGGGGTCAACGGGCCCCAGCTGTGGATCGTGGTTCGGGGACGAGCGGCCGGGCCGGGGTACGGCCATGTGGCGTTGCGGGCGAGCGGCAAGGCCGCGGTCGACGCCGCATACAAGGGCGGGCTCGCCGCCGGCGGCAGCGACGACGGCCCTCCCGGGATGCGCCCGCAGTACGGCCGGCGCTACTACGCCGCCTACCTGCGCGACCCGGACGGCCTGCGGGTGGAAGTCGTCTCTCGGAGATGACTCGCTAGCCTTCGGCCTGGCCGGCGCACGTCGGCGCTTTCTTTGAGTCGAACGGAGGTTCGAGATGGCGGTACGTGTCGGGATCAACGGCTTCGGGCGAATCGGCCGAAACGTCTTCCGCGCCGCCTACGAGGCCGGGGCCGACATCGAATGGGTCGGGGTCAACGACATCGGCGATCCGAAGACGTTCGCGCATCTGCTCAAGTACGACTCGACCTACGGGCCGTTCCCGGGTGAGGTGCAGGAGAGCAGCACCGGCTTCGTGGTGGACGGCAGCGAGATCCGCTTCATCTCCGAGAAGGATCCGGCCGCGCTCCCGTGGGGCGAGCTCGGGGCGGACGTCGTGATCGAGTCGACCGGCCTGTTCACCGATCGCGAGAACGCCGCCAAGCATCTCGCAGCCGGCGCCAAGAAGGTGCTGATCTCCGCGCCGGCGACCGAGCCCGACGTCACCGTCGCGCTCGCCGTGAACTTCGAGCAGGCGTACGACCGGGACAAGCACGACGTGATCTCGAACGCTTCGTGCACCACCAACTGCCTGGCCCCCGTCGCCAAGGTGCTGCACGACACGGTCGGGATCAAGCACGGACTGATGACGACGATCCACGCGTACACCGCCGATCAGCGCCTCCAGGACATGCCGCACCGCGACCTGCGCCGCGCGCGGGCCGCGGCGATCAACCTGATCCCGGCCTCGACCGGGGCGGCGAAGGCGATCGGGCTGGTCATCCCCGAGCTGAACGGCAAGCTGAACGGTTTCGCGGTCCGTGCGCCGGTACCGACCGGCAGCGTCGTCGACCTGACCGTCGAGGCCGAGCGCGAGACGACCGTCGAGGAGATCAACGCCGCGATGAAGGCGGCCGCGGACGGGCCGATGGAGGGCGTGCTCGAGTACACCGACGAGCCGATCGTGTCCTCGGACATCGTCAAGAACCCTGCGTCCTCGATCTTCGACTCACTGCTGACCGTTGTGATGGACAAGGCGATGGTCAAGCTCGTTGCCTGGTACGACAACGAGTGGGGTTACTCCAATCGCGTCGTCGACGTAGCGCAGAAACTGTTGTGAAGACCCTCCGGGACCTCGGCGACCTCGACGGCAAGCGCGTGCTGGTCAGGGTTGACTTCAACGTTCCGCTCGACAACGGGGCGGTCGCCGACGACCTGCGGATCCGCGCCGCGCTGCCGACGATCGAGGAGCTGCGCCGGCGCGGCGCGAGGATCGTGCTCGTGTCGCATCTGGGGCGACCAAAGGATCGCGAGCCGTCGCTGTCGCTGGCGCCGGTCGGGGCGCGGCTGGGCGAGCTCCTGGCCGCACCCGTGAGGGTCGCGCGGGGCGTGGTCGGCGACGACGTCCGCGCGGAGGTCGACGGGCTGCATGACGGCGACGTGCTGCTGCTCGAGAATGTCCGGTATGAGCCGGGGGAGACCAAGAACGATCCGGCGCTCGCGCGATCACTCGCCGAGCTTGCCGACGTCTATGTCGACGACGCGTTCGGCGCCGCTCATCGGGCTCACGCGTCGACCGAGGGCGTCGCGCGGCTCGTGGGCTCGCGCGCGGCCGGATTGCTGCTCGAGCGCGAGGTGAACACGCTGACGGGCGTGCTCGAGGATCCGGCCCGGCCGCTGGTCTCGGTGCTCGGGGGCGCCAAGGTGAGCGACAAGATCGGCGTGATCGAGCGTTTTCGCGAGAGCGCGGACACGATCCTGATCGGCGGAGCGATGTGCTTCCCGTTCCTGGCCGCGCAGGGACATTCGGTCGGGGACTCGCTGTGTGCTGCGGAAGATGTGGAGCTGGCGCGCCGGATTCTCGATTCGGGGTCGTCGGCGCGGGCTGAGTTGGAGCTGCCCGTGGACCTGGTGATCGCGCAACAGCTCTCCGAGGAGGCGGAGGCGCTCGAGCTCGATGGGCTCGACGTCCCCGGCGGCTGGATGGGGCTCGACATCGGACCGCGGACGGCCTCGGAGTACGCGTCGGTGATCTCGTCCGCCGGGACGGTGTTCTGGAACGGGCCGATGGGCGCGTTCGAGCTCGCCCCGTTCGCGACGGGGACGCGCGCGGTCGCCGAGGCGGTGGCCGCGGCGCCGGCGACCACGGTCGTTGGGGGCGGCGACTCGGCCGCGGCGCTGCAGCGGTTCGGGCTGGCGGAGCGCGTGACGCATCTGTCGACCGGCGGCGGCGCGACGCTCGAGATGATCGAGGGCAAGTCGCTGCCCGGGGTGGAGGCTTTGTCATGAGCGAGCGCACTCCGCTGATCGCCGGCAACTGGAAGATGAACAAGACCGTCGCCGAGGCCGAGGAGTTCATCCAGGCGCTGCTGCCGCGGGTCTCGTCGGTTCAAGGCGTCGATGTCGCGGTCTGTCCGCCGTTCACGGCGTTGCAGGCGATGGTCGACTCGGCTCGCGGCTCGCGGGTCGAGGTCTACGCCCAGAACGTCCACCACGCCGACTCGGGGGCGTTCACGGGCGAGGTGGCGCCGCCGATGCTGGCCGAGCTCGGCGTCCACGGCGTGATCCTCGGGCACTCCGAACGACGGGAGCTGTTCGGCGAGACCGACCGCGCGCTCCAGCTGAAGGTGCCGGCGGCGCTGGCGGCAGGGCTCAAGCCGATCCTGTGCGTCGGCGAGACCGAGGACGAGCGCGAGGCCGGCGACACCGAGCGCAAGCTCCGCCACCAGGTCCAGGAGGGCCTGGCGCGCGTGGATGTCTCGCAGCTCGGCCAGATGGTGATCGCGTACGAGCCGATCTGGGCGATCGGGTCCGGCCGGGTGGCGACCGCGGAGCAGGCCCAGGAGGCGATCGCGTTCATCCGGGCGCTCGTGGCCGACCGGTCCCGCGAACAGGCTGAGCTGACTCGAGTCCTGTACGGCGGCAGCGTCAAGGACGACAACTGTCCAGAGCTGCTGGCGCTGCCCGACGTCGACGGGGCGCTGGTCGGCGGCGCCAGCCTCGACGCCGAGTCGTTCGCCGCGATCGTCAACGCCGCCTGCTGATGGCGCCGGCGCCCGGCCCGAGCGAGCTGCCCGCGCCGTCCGCGGTGCTGATCGTGCTCGACGGCTGGGGCATCGCGCCCGACGGTCCGGGTAACGCAGTTTCGCTGGCGCGCACGCCGGTGTTCGACGAGCTGTGGTCGTCGTATCCGCACACGCAGCTGACCGCGTGCGGGCGCGCCGTGGGGCTGCCCGACGGCCAGATGGGGAATTCCGAGGTCGGGCACATGAACCTCGGTGCCGGCGCCGTCGTGATGCAGGACCTGACCCGGATCGACGAGGCGGTGGCCTCTGGAGATCTCTCCTCGAATGAGGTGCTGCGCGACGCGTTCTCCAGTGCGGAGCGTGTGCACCTGATCGGGTTGGTGTCGGACGGGGGAGTGCATTCCGGCTTCAAGCACCTGGAGGCGCTGATTCGATTGGGCGCCTCGCTCGAGGTGCCGGATCTGGTCCTGCACGCGTTCACCGACGGCCGCGACACGCTTCCCGAGTCGGGCGCCGGCTATCTCGAGACCGTGCAGGGATGGATGGACGATGCCGGTGCCGGGCGGATCGGGTCAGTGGTCGGACGCTACTGGGCGATGGACCGCGACCGGCGCTGGGATCGGATCCAGCGGGCCTACGACCTGCTCGTTCACGGCCGAGCCGATCAGCGCGCCGCGTCGGGGGCGGAGGCGGCGCGCGGCGCGTACGAGCGCGGCGAGACCGACGAGTTCATCACGCCGGTGGTCGTCGGGGACGCGGATTCCCGGATTCGCGCCGGCGACTCGGTGTTCGCGTTCAACTTCCGCCCGGACCGGATGCGCGAGATCACGCGTGCTCTGGCCGAGCCCGGGTTCTCGGAGACAGATCGCGGGGGCGCTCCGGTCGTCGAGCGTTACGCGACGATGACGCAGTACGAGGAGGACTGGTCCTATCCGGTCGCGTTCGCGCCGGAACATCCTTCGATGACGCTCCCGCACGTGTTGGCCGATCGGGGCGTCCGTCAGCTTCACGTCGCCGAGACCGAGAAATACGCCCACGTGACCTATTTCTTCAACGGTGGCGAGGAGACCGCTTACGACGGGGAGCGCCGCGAGCTGGTCGAGTCGCCGCGGGACGTTCCGACGTACGACAAGAAGCCGGAGATGAGCGCGCGGGGGGCCTCCGACGCGTTCGTTCGGGCCTGGCGCGAAGACTCGCCGACGTTCGGGATCGTCAACTTCGCCAACCCGGACATGGTCGGGCACACGGGCGTGATCGAGGCCGCGGTGGCTGCGATCGAGACCGTCGACTCGTGCCTGGGCTCCGTGGTGGACGCGGTTCACGAGTCGGGAGGTGCCTGCATCATCACCGCCGACCACGGGAACGCGGACCACATGCTCGAGGACGACGGCAGCCCGAACACCGCGCATTCGCTGAACCCCGTGCCGCTGATCGTGACCGTGCCGGGGTTGTCGCTTCGAGCCGGCGGCGGAGTCCTGGCGGACGTCGCGCCGACCGTGCTCCAGGTGCTGGGGGTCGATCAGCCCGCCGCGATGACGGGCGAGTCGTTGATCGATTAGCTCCGGCACCGCGCTGGGATGCCGCCGGAACAACTCGGCTGATTTCGTCGTCGGCGCTCTTGAGGCCGATCTTCGAGATCGGCTGCACTATACTTGACATCAAGCGACTTAGATTTCATAATGGTCGCAGACACCGATTCTCATCCTCACAAGGAGAGGTTTGATATGGCAATCATTCGATGGGAGCCCGCCCGCGAGCTCTCGACCATGCAGAGCGAGATGAACCGCCTGTTCGGCACGTTCTTCGACTCGGCGACCCCGCGCAACGGTCGTCGCGCGGCGCTCCGCAGCTGGATCCCGGCGCTGGACGTCGTGGAGAACGAGAACGAGTACGTTCTGCGGGCCGACCTGCCGGGTCTGACCGAAGCCGACGTCAACGTCGAGCTCGACGAGAACATCCTGCGGATCTCCGGTGAGCGGAAGTCCGAGTACGAGGAGAAGACCGATGGCTTCTATCGGCTCGAGCGCGCCACCGGCCGCTTCTCCCGTTCGCTGAGCCTTCCCGAGGGCGTCAGCGCCGAGGGCATCCAGGCGAGCTTCGACAACGGCGTGCTCGAGGTGCACATCCAGAAGCCCGAGCAGCGCAAGCCCCAGAAGGTCGCGATCTCGGTCGGCCGCGAGGCCAAGACGATCGAGGGCGGCGAGGACACCGACTCCCCGCAGGCGGCCTAGTCAGCTCACGGTAGGGTCCGGACCGTGTTCACGGTCCGGACCCGAACTCCCGACTCGCTCGCGCGCACCGGCACGCTCCATCTGGGGCATGGCGATGTCGCCACGCCCGCGTTCGTGCCCCTTGCGACCAAGGGAGCGGTCAAGACGCTCGAGCCGCGCGACGTCGCCGCGCTCGGTTACGAGCTGATCCTCGGAAACACGTTTCACCTGCTGCTGGCGCCGGGACCCGAGCTCGTCCAGGAATTCGGCGGTCTCCATCCGTTTATGCGCTGGGACCGGCCGATCATCACCGACTCGGGCGGCTTTCAGGTGTTCTCGATGGGTCACGGTGGCGTGGCCGACGAGATCAAGGGCCGGGGGCGGGGCGGTGGGTCCTTCGACGGATCCGGGTCGACCGGCGCGATCCTGTCGATCGACGAGGAGGGCGTCCGGTTCCGTTCCTACGTGGACGGGCGCGAGCGCTTCCTGTCGCCCGAGACCTCGATGTCGATCCAGGCCTCGCTCGGCTCGGACATCGCGCTCGTGTTCGACGAGTGCACGCCGTTCCACGTCTCGCGCGAGTACACCGAGCGCTCGATGGAGCGGACGCATCGCTGGCTCGAGCGCTGCCTGCGCTGGCACGACGGCCACGGGCCGGCCGGCCAGGCCGTGTACGGGATCGTCCAGGGAGGGGTCGAGCACGACCTGCGGATCGTGTCCGTTCAGGCCGTGGCGGAGAGTGCGTGCGACGGTGTGGCGATCGGCGGGTCGCTCGGCCAGGACAAGGCTCAGATGTACGCAGTCGTCGGCTGGACGACCGCGGGGCTGGAGCGCCTGGCGCCTGACCGGCCGCGGCACCTGCTCGGGATCGGCGACGTCGACGACCTGATCGCGGGGGTCGAGATGGGGATCGACACGTTCGACTGCGCGCTGCCGACGCGGCTCGGGCGCCACGGGGTGGCGCTCGTCCCCGACCCGGAGGCGCGGTGGCGCGTCGACCTGGTCAAGGGGCGGTGGCGCGAATCGCGCGACCCGATCCTCGACGGCTGTCCCTGTCCCGCCTGCTCGGGCGGTTTCTCCCGCGCGTATCTGCACTATCTGCTCCGCGCCGGCGAGCTGACCGCGCTGCGCCTCGTGACCCTCCACAACCTCTCGTTCATCGCCCGTCTGATGGCCGATCTGCGGGCCGCGATCGACGGCGGACGGCTGCCGGAGGTGGCGACCGCGCTCCGGGCCGGCGCGGCGCCGGGGCCAGGAGCCGCGGGGGCGCCGGGCGACCGGCAACGGCCGAACTTGGGTCGATCGACACGACGGTCGCCGGACACCCTGTAAAACGTGACAATCCGCGCCGCCCGCCGGCGCCGGCGCCACATAAGCATGGTGGGCATGCTTATGTGGGCTGGGTCGATCCGGGGCGAGTGGTTTGACACGTTAAGCAGGGCGAGCGACGCCGGGCATGGATGCCCGGCGAAACGGCGGTCGCGGCGACGGCCCCGCTCGGCGTCCGTGCCTCGCAGGCGGGGCCTGCCGCGCCACATCCGACGGACGCCGAGCGCAGCGAGGCCCAATAGCAAGCTACGCCGGCAACAGCTGCGTTGGTGGATGTCCGCCATCGGGTGCCTCGCGCCCGACCCAGCGCGCCGACAGACACGGCGAGGCGGCGCACCGGCGCCCGGTGCGGACACGTGCCGGAGCCTTATTTCGTGTACTGGTTGATGATGCTCTGAACCTGCTTGACCGCGTCGCTGGTGTCGTGCGCGACGACCCTGCGGAAGTGCACGACTTTGTTCGACGTGCTCGCGGCGATCGTGATCGCCACCGCCACCGCCGCGACGAACAGGACCACGATGGCGAGCAACGCGAAGAAGCGGCGCGCGGCGCGCGAGCCGCGGGAGCGCTGGGCCGGCGCATGACGCCCGTCGTCGGGCCCGTAAGCGGACATCGGCGGGGGATAGGCGGGCCGACGCGGCTCGAGCTGTCTGGCGCGCGGTTGCGAGTCTGTCCTGGCGGTCGCGGGCCCGGTGCGCGGCGCGGAGTGGGTCTCGGCGGTGGGCGCGCCACGGCCCGACAGCACGCGGGTCGTGGCGTTGCTTCCGAGGTTCCGGGTGCGCGCCCCGGTCCGCAGCGGCTCGGCTCCGCGGGCGCCTGCGGCGATCGCCTCGCCGAGC
Source organism: uncultured Solirubrobacterales bacterium (assembly GCA_963777335.1). Taxonomy (GTDB): domain Bacteria; phylum Actinomycetota; class Thermoleophilia; order Solirubrobacterales; family Solirubrobacteraceae; genus Palsa-465. The sequence goes on along the minus strand of CAVZQD010000020.1, from coordinate 14,448 downwards.
AGCATCGCGGTGTCCGGGCGGTCGTCCTGGTCGAGGGCGAGCGCTGTCGAAATCGCGTCGGCGAGCTCCGGCGGCACCCGAGGGTTGAGCTCGTCGACCGAGGCCGGCGGCTCGCGCTGCTGCTTGATCGCGAGCTCCGAAAGCGAGCTCGCCTCGTAGGGGAGGCGGCCGGTCAGGAGCTGGTAGGACACGACCCCGAGCGAGTAGAGGTCGGCGCGCGGGCCGGCCTCCTCGCCACGGGCCTGCTCGGGCGCGAGGTAGGCGGCCGTCCCGAGTACCGAGCCGACCTGGGTGATGCTCGATTGGTCGGTGGCGCGGGCGATCCCGAAGTCGGCGAGCTTGACCACATCGGAATCGGACACGAGCAGGTTGCCGGGCTTGACGTCCCGGTGCACGACCCCGTTGCGGTGCGCGTAGTCGAGTCCGCGGCAGGCTTGGGTTATCACGTCGACCGCCTGCTCGACGTCCATCGGGCCGTGGTCGCGGAGCAGTTCGGCGCACGAATGCCCGGGGACGTGCTCCATCACGATGAAGTGCTGGCGCGCGTGCTCATCGAAGCCGAAATCGAACACCTGGACGATGTTCGGGTGCACGAGCCGGGCCGCCGACAGCGCTTCGCGGCGGAAGCGCGATACGAACGTCGGATCGTCCGCGAGATGCTCGGCGAGCAGCTTGATCGCGACATAGCGCTCGAGGCGCTGGTCGAACGCCAGCTGCACCGTCGACATCCCTCCGACGCCGAGGCGGCCTTCGATCCGGTACCGCCCGACGATCGCTGTTCCGTTAGTCACCCACCACCACCGTTTCCGCCACTGTTGCCATCCCCCGGGCCGGTTCCGCCGCTGTTGTTGCCAGGTCCAGTCGTGGTCGTGGTTCCTCCGCCGAGGCCCACCCCACCGGACGTTGTCGTCCCAGAAGAAGTACCCGGGTTCGTCGGCGTGGTTGCGGTCGTGGTGGTCGTCGAGGTCGAAGTCGTGGTGGTGGAGGTGCTCGAAGTGGTGGGCGACGTAGTGGAGGACGTCGTGGTGGAGGACGTCGTGGTCGGCGTGCTGGTCGACGACGTCGTCGCCGGGGTCGGCGTCGTCGTGGCCTGGTGCCGGCGGCAGTCCCTGGCGGCGAGTTGCGCGATCGTCGAGGCGCCCTGGCTCAGGTTGCCGCGGAGCGTGGGATTGAGCGTGGCCGGGAGGTTCTGGACGTCCTTGCCCAGAGCCGCGCTGGCGTTGACGGCGGCTCCGCAGTCACCGGACTCCACCGCCGAGCTGATCTCGTTCCCCTGGCCGCTCAGCGCGATCGACTGGTCGCCTGAGAGCAGGCCGGCGCTGCCACCGCAGGCGGCGACGCACGAGACGGCGAAGCCGAGCCCGCCGGCGAGGATGGCGCGAGGCGCATATCGCATGCGCGACCCGACTTTAGAGGGTCGGCCCGTTGGCATTCCGTTAGACGGTCCGGACCGTTCTAACGTGGACGCTCGTTAGCGTTCTCTTACTGGCCGTACGCGAGGCGTTCGGCCAGCGAGTCGGGCAGCCGGGCGGCGCGGATCGCCGCCGCGGCCCCGGCGATGTCGTACTCGGTACGCCGATAGAGCGCCTCGGAGGCGTCGAGATCGAGCTCGAGCCAGGCTGCGCGAGGGTCGCCGTCGCGCGGCTGGCCGACGCTGCCGGGGTTGATCAGCCATTCGCTCTCCGCGAGGTCGAGCTGCTCGTCGGGACCCCGGGTCTGGCCGCCGGCCGACTCGCCCTCGTTCCGCGAGAACGACAGCGCCACGTGCGAATGGCCGATCAGGCAGACCCGATGAGCCTGGGCGTCGAGGCACAGCTCCGCCTGCAACGGCGACAGCACATACTCCCAGATCGGATCCCTGGGGCTGGCGTGGAACAGGCCGACGTGCTCCTCGAGATAGGCTGGCTCGAGCTTTTCCAGGTACTCGCGCGTCTCGGGCGTGATCACGTTCTGCGTCCACCTCGCCGCGAGCGCCGCGCCGCGCGAGAACTCCTCGAGCGGGAGCGCGCCTCGGACTCCGAGGTCGTGGTTGCCGGCGAGGCAGATCGCGGCGTACCGCCGGGCCAGCTCGACGCAGGCGTCGGGCTCGGCCCCGTAGCCGACGAGGTCGCCCAGGCACCACATCTCTTGGCAGTCGGAGGCCTCGATCGCGTCCAGCACAGCCTCAAAGGCATGCCGGTTGCCGTGGATGTCGGAAACGATTGCGACTCTCATTTGCGTGGCTGCCCGGTGGCGCGCGCGGCTACAGTCTTGCGGGTGAGGGAACCCTCGCGCCACCGGTTGGTTGAATCGATGCTGCTAGCGCTCGCCGCCGCGGAGGGTGGCGTCCGTCTGCTGTCTCCGCGAGAGCGGCCAATCGAGCCTGCAGATGTAGATCTTCACACCTTTTTCAGCGACGCGGAGATCGAGCGCGGTGCGCGGTTCGCGCGACCGCAACTCGCGCTCGGTCTGATGCGGGCCGCGATCGAGCTCGGAGCGCTCGGGCTCGTGGTGCGCAGGCCTCCCCGGTGGCTTTCAGGCCGCTCCAAGCGGCCGGTGTTCACCGGCGCCCTGACCGGCGCCGGGCTCGCCGTCGGGCTGTCGCTGCCGGCGCTCCCGGTGTCGGCGATCTCGCGCCGGCGCGGACTGGCGGTCGGTCTCGTCACGCAATCCTGGCGGGGATGGGCTGCCGACCTCGTCAAGGGCGCGGCCATCGAGTCCGTCCTGGCGGGGGCGGCCGGCGGCGCGGCGGTTGCCGTGACCAGACGGTATCCCCGCAGCTGGTGGCTGCCGGCGTCGGCCGGATCAGTGCTGTTCGGTGCCGTCCTGGCGGCGCTCGCACCCGTCGTGCTCGACCCCATTTTCAACGACTTCACGCCGCTACCCGAGGGCGAGACGCGGTCCGATGTGCTCGACCTCGCGCGCGCGGCCGGCGTCAAGGTGGGCGAGGTCTACTCCGTCGACGCCAGCCGCCGTACCACCGCGGCCAACGCGTACGTCGCCGGCCTCGGCCCGACCAAGCGGGTCGTGCTGTTCGACACCCTGCTCGACCGCTACAACCGCGACGAGATCCGCGTTGTGGTGGCGCATGAGCTGGGGCACGTGCGTAACCGCGACGTGCCCCGCGGCGTGCTGTACGCCGCGTTGGTCGCGCCGGCCGCTGCGCTCGCCGTTCAGCGGCTGAGCTGGGAGCTGTCGCCCGAGCGCGGGACCGCCGGCGCGCTCCCCCCGCTCGCGCTGGCGGCGGCGGTGGTGGGAGCGCCCGTGGGGCTGATCGGCAATCGCCTCTCGCGCGCGATCGAGCGACGCTCGGACGCCTACTCGCTGGTCCTGACCGATGCGCCAGATGCGTTCATCTCGTTCGAGCGCGCGATCGCGGTCCAGAACGTTGCCGACCTCGAGCCGCCGCGGTGGCTCACCTCGCTGCTGGCCACGCATCCGCCGACCGCCGAGCGGATCGGCTCGGCGGTCAGCTTCGCCGGGCGCAGCAGCAACGGCTCCGCGGCCGCGGCGGGCTACTCGTCCGACTCGTCGATGTCCTGAGGGCCGCCGCCGTACTCGGGCAGGTTCTTGATGCCCTCGCGAGTCTGCCATTTGGAGTAGTTGTCCTGCATGGCGTCGATCAGCTCACGCATGAACTTGGCGCTCAGGTTGATGCGCGAGACGACGACGCCGGGGATCTCGTCGTCCTCCACCTCGTGGTCCACGCGCGCAAACGTGATCGTGAACTCGTAGTCGGAGTGGCTTACATTCGCGAAGTTCGCGTATACACCGGCCATGATGTCCGGCGAGAAGTGGATGTTGATGTGCCGCTCCTGGCGGCCGGGATCGTCCATGGGAACGTAGTATCCCATCGTGAAGATCCTCGTCGTCGCCGTCGGGAGGCTGCGCCCGCCGTTCTCCGACGATGTCCAGCACTACCAGAAGCTGCTCGCGCGGCACGTCAAGCTCGAGCTGATCGAGGTGCGCGAAGACGACCGTGTCAACCGGCGGATACCCGAGCGGGTGTTCGTGTCCCTGCTCGACCGCGACGGCGAGGAGCTCGATTCTGTGCAGTTCAGCCGGTTCCTCGAGGAGCGGCGCCGTCGCGGGATCGACCTATGCTTCGTGGTCGGGGGGCCATTCGGGCTCGAGCTCGACGACGTCGACCACCGGTTCTCGCTTGGCCGCGTCACGTTGCCGCACCAGCTCGCGCGGGTGGTCCTCCTCGAGCAGCTGTACCGGGGGCACAAGATCCTGGCCGGTGAGCCATATCACTACTGATGGCTGACCGGAGTCAAAGCGGCCCTCGGCATTTTCCGGGCGAGGACGACCGCAAAGAGCGCGCGAGCGCCCTCGCGCAGCGAGAGCACGCCCGTCGCGAGGTGCGGCTGTTCATCCGGCGGCTGGGGATCCTGCTCGGCGCGTTGGGCTTGGTGGTGATCGCGGGCACGCTTGGCTTCGCGGTCATCGAGCACGTCTCCCCGGCGTACGGCTTCGAGTGGACGATCGACACGGTTACCACGCTCGGGTCGATTCCCGACCCCTCGGACACGGCGGGCCGTGTGCTCAAGGTCGGCCTCGAGCTGCTCGGCATAGGTACGCTCTTCTACGCCCTCGCGACCGTCGCCGAGTTCTTCGTCTCGGGGCAGCTGAGTGGCGTTCTCGAGGAGCGCCGGATAGAGAAGATGATCAGTTCGTTCACCGACCACTACATCGTGTGCGGCTTCGGCCGCGTCGGGCGGCAGGTCGCGCGCGACCTGCGCACCGCGGGCGCCAGGTTCGTGCTGATCGACCCCACCCCGTCCAATCGGGAGGCCGCGCTCGCCACCGGGGCGCCGCTGATCGAAAGCCAGCCCTCGGAGGACGAGATCCTCAAGCAGGCGGGGATCGAGCGCGCGTTGGGGGTGATCGCGTGCGTGGACTCCGACGCGGAGAACATCTTCATCGCGCTGACGGCGCGCGAGCTGCGATCCGACATCTTCATCGTCGCGCGAGCCTCGGCCGAGGACTCCGAGAAGAAGCTGCTTCGTGCCGGTGCCGACCGGGTGATCTCGCCGTACAAGACGTCGGGAGCGGCGATGGCACGGGTGGCGCTCCATCCGCAGGTGGGCGGCGCGTTCGACGTCGCCGACTACCGGATGGAGGAGATCGAGGTCTCCCCGAGCTGCGAAGCGGTGGGCAAGAAGATCGCGGACATCAGCGGACCTGCGTTGATCGTCGCCGTCCGGCACCCGGACGGCGAACTCGAGACCCAGCCGCCGCCACAGACCGTGCTCAACTCCGGAGACCTGATCATCGCAATGGGCGCGCCCACCGCGGTCGAGCGGCTCGAGCGGATGTTCCAGCCGCCGCGGGTGCATTCGGGGATCTGGCCGAGCGTTCAGGGCCTATGACCGAGAGTCACGCCAACGGTCCGCTGTCGGAGCTGGCCGCCGCGGTGGCGGGGGCCGCGGCTGCGGTGCGGGGCGGCGCCGGCGCGCCGGCGGTGGCGCCGACGCTCGACCGGCCGCGACACAAGGGTCAAGGCGACTACTCGACGAACGCCGCGATGCTGCTGGCGCGGGTGCTATCAGAGCAGCCGCGGACGATCGCCGAGCGGATCGCGGACGAGCTGTCCGCGATGCTCGGCGATCAGCTCGAGCGGGCCGAGGTCGCGGGGCCGGGGTTCGTGAACCTGTGGCTATCCGACGCCTGGCACCGGCGCGCGCTGCGATCAGTGCTCGGGGCCGGCGAGCGGTTCGGCGCCGGCGGCGCGGATCCCGCCGAGCGGATCTCAGTCGAGTTCGTCTCGGCGAATCCGACCGGCCCGCTGGTCGCGGCGAGCGGACGCCACGCGGCCTACGGTGATGCGCTGTCGCGGATCCTCGAGCATCATGGCCACTCGGTCGAGCGCGAGTACTACTTCAACGACGCCGGCAACCAGATCAGGTTGCTCGGGGCTTCGGTGGGGGCCCGCGCGCGGGGGGAGGCGGTGCCGGAGGGCGGTTATCAGGGGTCTTACGTGGCCGACCTCGCGGCGGTTATCCCCGGCGCGGCCGAAGCTGAAGTTGATGTGGTCTCGCGGGCGGCGGTCGAGCTGCTGCTCGCTCAGATCAAGGCCACGCTCGATCGCTATGGGGTCGTGTTCGACGTCTACTTCAGCGAGCGCACGCTCCACGAGGGTTCGCCGAGCCACCTGCAGCGCGCGCTGGCGCGCCTCGAGGAGGTCGGCCACGTCTACCACTCCGAGGGTGCGATGTGGCTGCGGACGACGAGCTTCGGCGACGACAAGGATCGCGTGGTCGTTCGCTCCAACGGCGAGCCGACCTACCTCGCCGCGGACATCGCCTATATGGAGAACAAGCGCGAGCGCGGTTTCGAGCGTCAGCTCGTGCCGGTCGGATCCGACCACTCGGCGTACGTGCGCGCGATGAGAGCGGCGATGGAGGCGCTCGGCGGCGATCCCGACACGGTCGAGCTCCCGCTGCTCCAGTTCGTCCACCTGGTCGAGAGCGGCGCGGTGTCCGCCATGTCCAAGCGCCGTGGGGACTTCGTGATGCTCGACGAGTTGCTCGACGAGATCGGGGTCGACGCGACCCGGTTCTTCATGCTGCAGCGCTCACACGACCGGACGATCGAGCTCGACCTGGATCTCGCGCGCAAGCAGTCGCGCGAGAACCCCGTCTACTACATCCAGTACGCCCACGCTCGCATCGCCTCGATGCTTCGTCGATTGCCGCTAGCCCGGGTCGAGGACGCGGTCGCCTCGGGCTGGGATTCGGTGCCGCTGGAGGGGCCGGAGCGCGACCTGATCAAGAAGCTGGTGGCGTTCCCGGGGGAGATCGCGGAGGCGGCCGAGCGCCGCGCGCCGCACCGGATCGCGGGTTACGCGCTCGAGCTCGCCCAGGAGTTCACCGCGTTCTACGAGGCCTGCCGGGTGGTCGGCGCGACGCCGGAGGCGGTCGAATCCCAACGGGTTGCGTTGTCGGTCGCGGCGCAGGCGACGATCGGGCTCGCCTTGCAGCTGCTCGGCGTGAGCGCGCCCGACTCGATGTAAGGGACGGCGGCGGGCGCGCGTCTCAGCCGCGGAACTCGCTCAGCTCTTGTTCGAGACGCGCGGCGTCCGCGGGGTCGAGGGCGGGGGCGGTCGGCGCGCGCTCGCGGGCGCTCGCCCGCGTGCGGCGCCTCCACCGCGGGAGCGTGAAGGCGAGGATCGCCGCGCCGAGGGCCAGGATCGCCACCGGGATGACGTACACGGTGAGGTTGAATCCGTGCGCCGGCGGCTTGCCGAGCACGGCGGCCCCGTACTGTGCGACGAGGTTGTTGAGGATCTGCGACTTGGTCTCGCCCTGGGCGATAAGCCCGCGGATATAGGTGCGCTCGGAGTCGGCCTGCGGCGACTGCGCGACCTCCAAAGGCTCGCGGCAGGCGGTGCACATCACCTCGGACTCGATCTCGGTCAGTGATGCTCTCGACGTGACCGCCGCCGATGCCGCGGCGGGCATGAGCGCTCCGGTCAACGCGAGGAGCGCGAACGCCGCGATCCGAAGGCCCGGTCGGATCATGCCGGCTTCGCCAGGACCCGGGTGATCGTCTGCTGTAGCCAGTTCCCGGCGAGCTGGTATCGACGGAGGGCGACGATCCGGCCCTGCCGGTTGATCACGAACGTCTCCGGAACGCCGCTCGCCCCGAAGCCCTTGACGAAGTTTCCGCTCACGTCGCGGACGACGGGATAGGTGATGTCGTGTTGGTGGACGAACTGTTCGGAGTCGCTCGAGTTGTCGAGATAGGTGACTCCGAGTACGGTCGCGCTGTCCTTGACAAGCTGGCGCTGCTCTTGCTCGAGAATCGGCGCCTCGTCGACGCACGGCTGACACCACGACGCGAACACGTTGAGCACGACGACCTTGCCGCGCAGATCGGAGAGGCTCTCGCGGCCCGACGAGCCGAGGATAGGCAGAGGATGGTTGGCGCCCGGCGCCATCGGGTAGTCCCCGCGCGCGACCGAGGCGTCGATCGAGGAGCTCGTCCCCTGGTGCGCGACGCCGAACGCGAGCAGGGCCAGCAGTCCGGCTGCGACGAACACGGCGACGGCTGGAATCGCGAAGCGGCGCATGATCGGAGAGTAATACGCGGGTTTTGCGGGGCGCATCGCCCCGCGGCGGGCGGGAGTATGGCGAACGGCCCTCGTTCGTTTGCAACCGCTCGCCGGCAACCGGTTGCGCCGTCGACGCCGCGCGTGAGATGGTTGGACCAGACCCGGGGCGATCGGACAGCGAACTTCGAGGTCAACTTGCCCGCCCGTACCAATTGGCTCGACCCAGACGAACGTTCCCAGATCGGAGAGGCCGATCCAGCGACCCCGTTCGCGGTCCATCTCGAGCCCATGCGAGACGGCTGGGTCCGGGTCCGCGTCGAAGGTGAGCTCGCGCTCAACAGCTCGGCGACACTCGAGCGCGCCGTCGATGCCGAGCTGGCGGCGAACAGCCACGTGCTGCTCGACCTGTCGGGGATCGACTTCATCGACTCCGCCGGCCTCCGCGCCATGACCGCGCTGGTCCGGAGCGCCAAGACGAACGGGCGCCAGATGAGACTGAGCGCCGACCTGCCGCCGCACGCCCGGCGGCTCATGGAGATCGTCGGGTTGCTGCCGTTCGTCCCGATCGGGGTCGACGATCCCTGGGTCGAGACCTCCGGTTCGCCCCCGGACCGCCCGCCCGGCTGAGCCCGGATCGCCGATCCCCCGACCGCGGCGGGGTCCACTGGCTAGGATTGCCGGGCACTTGCGGACGTAGCTCAGTTGGTAGAGCGTCGGCTTCCCAAGCCGAAGGTCGCGGGTTCGAGACCCGTCGTCCGCTTTGTAGGGGCTAGTGGAATCCACTGGAAACTGCCTGCAAATAGGCCCGATACTGGCTCAAGGCAGGCCGAAGGTTCGCCAGCCGTCTCCAGCCGTCTCCGGGCCTCGCCGCGGGATTCGTGCGACATTCGTGCGACATCCTCCGTGAGGGACCGCTCCCAGGGCGCCGTCGCGTGCTCTGCCCGGGCGTCCTACGTCCGAAACTGGTGGTTGGCCGACGACCGCGGCGGTGATGTATGAGCGACCGGCGGGGGCCCGCGGCGCGTCGGTGGCGCCAACCTGGTCGAGGGGGGTCAGGCCGCTCGCACGGGCGGCCGCGCGGAAGGTTCCTCTCGTGCCCATGCGAACGCTCCATGGTAAGGAAGGGGTCGTCGGTTCGAGTCCGACAGAGGGCTTGCATCGATTTGCAGGGGAAAGCTGAGCGTCGCAGCATCTCCTGCAGCGATTTGGCGCAACGTGGGCGCAACTCACGTTCACGAAACGTCCACTTCGTTACGCCATGGGCCCCCGTCGTCGAGGCGAATCGCCCGGCAGTGCGGTTGGTTCCCTCGATGCTGCCCGCGGGTGACCCGTTCTCGGCATCAGCGCGGTTGGCCCCCTCTTACGTGGGGGTGCCGGGCGGTTCTGGGGATCAGAGGAGTCCGGAGCGAGTAGCGCTGCTCGTCGGCGGCCGGGATCGGTTGTGTGGCGCAGCCGCGGGACGTCGAGGCCGACGCGCCGACCTCCGGCCGAGGGGGCCGCCGTGATGGTCCACCTTAAACGCGAAGCGCCGGGTGGCAGCCCAGCGATCCGTGGTCATGCAGAAGTTGAAAGCTCGCTGCGCAGTGTACCGCCGCCGGGGGCGGAATCCCCCGCTGCGGCCGTTGCCGCGCTCGCTACCGCCGGCGACCGCTCGCTCCCGAGTGATCGGTCCCGCGAGGGAGCGCGACCGTGAGCCGGGACGCCATCGCCGCTGCGCTCGCCCGGGACGACCTGCCCTCCGGGGAGCGGCTGGTGGTCTTCTCGCTGGCCAGCTTCGCCGGTGTGGACAACCGTGCATGGCCGGGCGCCCCGGCAGCCGCCGCTCGTGCGGGCCTGAGCCGCAGCCGCTACCTGTACGACCGTGACCGGCTCGTCCGGCGCGGGCTGGTGATCGTCGAGAGGGCCGCATCCGGTCGCGGGCGCGCGAGCACCGTTGCGCTGCCGTTCGTGGCGGAGGGTCCGTGGTGGGAGGGGGAGATCAACGCGGAGCTGTTCGAGGCGGTCCTGTCGCGCTGCCCAGCCCGCGGGCCGGCCCGCCTAGTGCTGGCGGCCATGGCCGCGCTCGCCGACGAGTCCGGCGTCGTGCGGGACCTGTCAGGCGTCGAGCTCTGCTCGGCGGCAGGGGTGGACGATCACACCTACCGTCGGGCGCGCAAGGAGTTGCTCAAGTCCGGTGAGCTGATCCTGGTCCATCGCGCGTGCGGGCGCGGGAACACCAACGTCTGGGAGGTCCGTCCGCCCGGCTCAGTGGCCGCGGCACCGCGGGGCGGGCGGCCTCCACGGCGCGTGGCGCCGCCCGCGGGAGCGCGTCCGCTGCTCGCCGCCGCCCCCGGGTCGACGGCGGACGAGATTAACGCTGACGGCGGCGCTCTGACGAATTCACTCGGGCGGGGTGATGGCGGCGGCGGCCGGATCGCCGTTGCTGAAAACCGTCCTGCTCTGACCGGGGTTTCCGAACCAAACGGGGGTCAGGACAGGACGGTTTCGGAGCAGAACTGTCCCGTCGTGCCCGAGTTTTCGGGCGTAAAGTGCGGTCAGGACAGGACACTTTTCGACGGGCATCCGGCGGAAAACCCGGCGAAAAAGGGGGCGGTAACCCCGGCAGAAAACCCGGCAGCCAACGCGCGCGCGGGAAGGGAACCCCAGAACCCCAGAATCCCAGAAGACCCCCCAACCCCCCTTGCAGGGGGGTGGTCAGCTCGCTCGATGATGATCGAGGAGACCTTCATCACCGACCGGGGCCGGCGGCGACGGCGCGTGTTCCCCGTGGACCTCGACGCCGTCCGTCGAGGCCTCGGAGTCCCTACCGCTGAGGATCGGCACGACTGGCAGCAGATCCGCGAACTGCTCAAGGCCATGCTCGGTGCGAGTCCGTTCGACATCTGGCTCAAGCCCGTCGAGCTGATCGCGATCGACAGCCGTCGCAAGCTCGTCCTCGCTGCGCCGCCCGCGACCGCCGGCTGGACGCGCAAGCGCTTCGGCCGGGTCCTCGCGGCACGTGCTTCCTCCGTCGGCCGCGAGCTGCGCTTCGCCGACGAGCCGGAGCTTTGTGCCCTTGCGGCCGACGCGCCCAGCCGATCAACGTTCCCAAACAACCGGAAGGAGGCAGCAGGATGACTGTTGTCACGATCAGCAACCAGAAGGGCGGCGTCGGGAAGACCACGACCCGCCGCGAACCTCGGCGTGCTGCTGGCGCGCCACGGTCGCCGAATGCTCCTCGTCGATGCCGACCCGCAGTTTGCGCTCACCCGCCAAATCGGGGTTGAGGAGCGATCGCTTGGCGTCAACCTCGTCGACGTACTCGCGGGCCGTGCGGCGCGGACGCGATCGTCGGCGACGTGCACGGCGTCGACTTCATCGCCGCCGCGCCGGCGCTCGCGGGGATCGAGATGAGCCTCGTCGGCGAACTTGGTCGGGAGCGATTCCTGCGCGACGCGCTCGAACCTGTGATCGGCGACTACGACGACGTCGTGATCGACACGCCGCCGAACCTCGGGCTGCTGACGGTCAACGCGCTCGTCGTCACCGAATGTGTCGTCGCACCGGTCAGCGCCGAGGATGAGGCGTCGCTTCATGGGATCCGGGAGCTGCGTCGGACGCTGGGGCGGCTCGCTGAGCGTCTCGGCTCGACGGAGCCCGAGCTGGTCGCTGTGCTGACGCGCTGGCAGCCGTGGCGGATCAGCAGCCGCACGATCGAGGAGGCGCTCGAGTGTGAGGGCATGACACCGGCGGCGAGGATCCCGGCGCGTTCGGCCCTGTTCGCACGGGCGGCCGCCGATCGGGTGCCGCTCGCCGTCAGCGATCCCGACAGCTCACCGGCCATCGTGTATCGCGATCTGGCCGAGCAGCTCGTGGCGGTGAACGCACGATGAGTCCGCAGGCCAGACGCGCACTGCGGATCGACGATCCAGTCGGAGGCGACGCGTGCCACGTGGCACAGCCCGGTTCGCCGGACGGTTCGAGCCGCCGTCTCTCCGACATCGCGCTGAGCGAGATCCATCCCAACCCGTCCCAGCCGCGCGAGCGCTTCGACGACGTTTCGCTCCTCGCGCTCGCGGACTCGATCCGGGAGCGCGGCGTGTTGCAGCCCGTCATCGTCCAGCCGCGGACGGTCGGCGGGTACGAGCTGATCGTGGGCGAACGCCGCTGGCGCGCCTCCCAGATCGCCGGCATCGCGACGATCCCTGCGCTCGTCGCTCAACCTGTCGATCCGGGACAGTCCATCGAGCTCGCGCTGATCGAAAACGTCGCCCGCGAGGATCTCGGCGTTATCGAAGAGGCGCGCATGATCGCCGCGCTCGTGAACGAGCTCGACGTCACCGCGGCCACTCTGGCGCGACGGCTCGGCCGCAGCCGCAGCGACCTCGCACACACGATCCGCCTGCTCGACCTACCCGACGAAGCGATCGACCTCATCGACGCCGGGGAGCTCTCAAAGGGCCACGGCAAGGCGCTCCTGACCGAACCCGACCACTCCCGGCGATGCTTGCTCGCGCGCCGCGCGGCCGAACGCGGGTGGTCGGTCAGGGCGCTCGAAGCCGAGATAGCCCGTGGAGCGGAGCGACGCCCTCGTGCCACGGACCCGCATCCCGATCAGGTGGCGGCTGCCGCTCGGCTTCACGACCTCTTTGCCCGGGCAACCGGGAGCGAGATCCAGACGCAGCCGCATCGCCAGGGCTATCAGCTCATCCTCGACCAGGACGCCCTTGATCGGCTCACGAAGCTCCTGCAACCCGCTGTTTCCGGTCCGCGAGATGTGCCACGTAGCACCGGACCGATCTCGGCTCCGTGAAACCTCGGTCCTCGGCCTCTTCGGCCAGAGCTTCTCGAGGCGCTCCCGAGCGCAGCGGCAGCATTACGTCGAGCTGGGGCCATCGGCGACCGCCGGCTCCGTAAGCGCGAATGGGCCAGCCCTACTCGGACGCGGTGAGCCCCAACACGGCCAGGATCTCCGCTGCCCGCTCCTCACGAGTGCGATCGATACCGGTAAGCCGTAGATCGAGCGCCAAGGCCGCCTCCCGGTCGAGCGATAGCGCTTCGAGGGCGAGCCAAGGTCCCTTGACACCTGACGCCCAAATGTGCCAGTGGCGGCGGCCCGTTGGCAGCGAGCCACCCACCGCGCGAAATACGTCGAACACCACGAAGCCGATATCGACCTCTGGGTCACGGACCCGAGCGGTCACGGCTCCATTGTTCAAGCGAACACTGCGAAGATCCGTGCCCTCAGATTCCAGGCGCGCGAGCGCCGCGCCTGCCGCCAACGCCCGCGGCGATCTCGCTCCGGAGTCTTGGTAGCGGACCTGAAGTGACCTCGCTGCACTCCGCGGCGCCTGACGCGGCTGGAGAACAAGTGCCCGACACGTCAGATTGTCCTGTCGGATTTGCGCCGCAAATCGAAAAGCCGTGAGGAGCCCAAGCCGCTCGGTGAGATCGTCGATCAGCGGGACGGTGGTCGTTCGCTCGTGGCGCTCGGCAAACGGATCCTCAGGGATCGCGTGCAGGCGCTCAAGCGCCCATTCCAATTTGTCGCCCCGAGCCCATAGGAGCACGAATGGTCCACGGAGTGGTTCGTCGGTGACGTCGTGCAGGAGCCGGGGCTCCTCGACCCTCGCAAATCCGCGGAGAGGGAGGCCCGCCTCCTTGAAAGCCCGACGGCGCCTCAAAGACGCGGGCTCGCCTGGTCCATTCGGCGTCGGATGAACGGGGTATGGGTGCACGCTCATGAACGAGGCCCCGCCTGCGCCCAGCGCACGGACATGATCCGCGAACGGCCGCTTGCGGCCCCAGAAGGAGTCCGAGACGAACTGCTGCTCGTTCCGCGCTTCGTCCACCTTGATAAGGACATCGACATCGCCGACGGTTGAGGCGCCGCGGGCGAAAGAGCCGAACACCCACATCTCTCGAATGTCGTCGAGCGGAGGACGTCCACCGGCGACGCGCGCCAGAGCGTCCTCAAGCTTCCGGACGGCACGAGCACGCGGAACACGCCGCTTCGCAATGAATGCAGCTACCTCGGGCGGCGTCTCGGGACGGCGCGAGTCAGGCGACACTGCGCCATGGTAAGCCGCGGCGACATCCGGGCTCGTGACTCGGATGCTTGAAACGTGGAGCTCAAGGGGTTCGGCCTACGGCCCCGACGTCGGTTCCCGGGCGGCCCCGACCGCCAGCGGAGCAACAGTCTGCTCGGCACGATCGTCCGTCCGGCAACGAGACCCCCTTTCATGCGGTAGCTCCCTGTGACCGGCTTTGCCTCGCGACCCTGCGTCGCCGGCAACCCGGCCAGCGTATCGCCGCCGCGTCTGCCCTTCTCCTGTGGGCTGGAGGCCGCCGGGTCGGGGAGGTCGTCGCGCGTCAGCGTCCACCCCCCGACCGCTTGCTGTCAGTCGGCTTTGGAGCTAGCACCCGCCCGG
>CAVZQD010000019.1:0-149178 GCA_963777335.1 uncultured Solirubrobacterales bacterium | reverse complement strand
ACCGTGGCCCGGAATTGCACACGCGGCAGCTCGTGCCGATGGAGGATCGCTTCCACGGTGTGTACGAGCTCGCGGTGGGCCTCACGGTAGTCGTCGGGCGACGGCGCACCGCTGTGGAAGCGGTATCGCCACTCGTCCGCCCGCATGGACGTCGACGCTAACGTGTCACAGCCTGCTCCCTTGACCGTGTCCGGGATGATCACGGCCGGCTGGTTTGCGTAGGCCTCTGCCTGCTCACGGAACGCCGCCGCGAGCTCGAGAACGTTGTTACCTTCGCAGCGAAGCACGCTCCACCCGAAGCTGGCGAACCTGGCGCCGAAGTCGCCGAGGGCGCTGACGTCCTTAACCCAGGTGTCGGACTGGAGCTTGTTGTGGTCGACGATAACGGTCAGCTCTCCCATCTCCGCGCGGGTGGCGCCCGCGAGCGCCTCCCAGTTCTGACCCTCCTGGAGCTCGCCGTCACCGGTTAGCACGTAGACCCGTTGCTCTCGCCCCAGGATCCGATTCCCGAGCACCATCCCTTTGGCCTTCGAGATGCCCATCCCGAGGGAGCCGGTGTTCGCCGCGATGCCAGGCGTCCGCACGTCGGGGTGCCCGGGCAGCCCGTCCATGCGTCGGAGCCGGTGGATTAGATACTCGGGCAGGGCACCGAGCCCGATCAGTGCGGCGTAGAGGCCGGGAGCGTCGTGCCCCTTGGAAGAGAAATACACATCGCCGTCCGCCTCGAGCGGTCGACGGAGCTCGTGCAGGAACAGCCAGCTCACGATGTCGCAGGCGCTGAAGCTCGACCCCAGGTGACCGGAGCCGGCGCGCATCACCATGTACAGGGTGTTGATCCGGCACAGTGCGGAGAACGCGCGGGCGCGGTCGTGGGCGTCGCTGATTGCGCCCAGGGTTCGATCGAACTCGCTCGTGGGCACCCACCGCAGGGTCGCAGGCGAGTCGCGAGGCTCAGCTGTCACCGACGATCGCTTCCGTCCGGCTGCGCACTGAGCCAAGCGCGTCAATCGTGATGGTGTCGTCCATCTCCACACCCGCTCGCAGGCGTCGCCCGAGGATCTCGTCGAGCATGTACGGCTTGATCCCGTCGCCCGGCGACTTGCAGGCGAGGTCACTGCGGGTCAGGACGTGACCCGCAGGGAGATCGCGGGCGGCGACGAGCTTCTTACCCATTTTCTCGATCGCCGGCAGCTCGATGGCGTGCACGACCTTTTCCGGGGACCCGAGTGCCTCTCTTGTTCGCTCGAGACTGGTGCATAGCGCACTGAGCTGGCGGGGCTCGAGCGAGAAGTGATGGTCGCTGCCCGGCGCGCTGTGCGACAGCGTGAAGTGCTTCTCGATCACGCGCGATCCGAGCGCGTAGGCGATACAGCTCAGCTCGGGGCCCACGTCGTGTCCGGAAAAGCCGATGACGACGTCAGCAAACTCGGCACGGTACGTGCCGATTACCGCGAGTTCAGGTCGGAGGGATCGGCGGGATAAACGGCCGTGCATTGCAGCAAGACCAAATTCGTGTTGATCGGAAGGATCGTGTCAGCGGCGCGGCGGACGTCGTCCATCGTCGCTCCGCCCGTACTCACGATCAGCGGTCTGCCGGTCTCGGCCGCATATCTGAGCAACGGCGGATTGGTCAGATCGCCGGAGGCGATCTTGATGGCCGGCAGATCCAGGGCGTCGACGAACTCGACGCTGGCCGGGTCGAAGGCGGTGGCGAAGAAATCGACGCCAAGGTCCGCCGCGAGCCGCGCGAGGCGCACATACTCGCGACGGTCGAACTCCAGGGCCTCGCGGTGTGCGCCGTATGTCGCGCCGAAGCTGTTGCCGCCTTCGTATGGGCGGTTGTACATGGCTCTCGTGAACAGCGCCTTGTTGTCGCGCTTTTGCAGCTTCACCGCATGCGCGCCCGCGGCTGCCGCCGCCCGCACAAGCTGCTCTGCCTGGTGCAGGCTGCCCTGGTGGTTGTGGCCGATCTCCGCGATTACGTAAGCCCCGGTGTCATCCGCGATCCGGCGACCATTGATGACTAGCTCTCGCATGTGATCGTTTGGTGCGCCTCTGCTTCGAGATGACCGCTGGCCCGGAGAGAGCGGCCGAGCGTGTCCGTTGGCGGCGAGCCCGGCGCTCAGGCCCGAGATTAATTCGTGCGCGGCCGACGTCATCGCCTCGCTCCGATCCAGGTGATGGCGTTGCCGATTGCCGAGCGCACCTGCGGGTGTTGGTAGACCGCATGTGCGGTCTCCGGCAGACCGTCGGCGACCTCGTGAAGGCGGGCGACGGTGACCGACGCCGCCGGCGGCTGCTCTCGCACGACGGCGCCGACCGTTGCTGCTACTCCACCGGGATGGATCAGCGCGGCAGGCCCCGACGAGGCGGTTCCTGCCGCGTCATTACTCCAAACAACCACGGGCAAGACGCCTCCTCGGTTAGGCGGTGTCGCGAACGTGGCGGTGCCGCCACGGCCAAGCCTCAGCGGCTGCGCGGCGCAAGTGCTCGAACTCCAGATTGTCATGCTCAGAAGAGCCGCGTGGCGTCGGGGTGATACAGCGCGTCGGCACATCCGAGGCGCCGCCTTCTGTCACCCCGGGGAAAACGTGCGGATTAGAGGCGTCGCTGCCCGCCGGCGCGAGGTGCGCCAGCCGGTTGCCGAACGTATCATCGACGTAGAAGTCGTGAAAACCCGGAAGGTCCTCGTCCCGGCGGAGGATCGGCCGGCGGCGGCCACACGGGCGGCCAGTCGCTCCGGTCCGACCACTGGCGACGCCCGCGGGCGCCTTGCGTGCCGGGCCCAAGCCCGCCTCGACCCCGCAGGGGCGATTCGAGTTCGCCGGTCCCGAACCACACGCCTCCGGCTGTGCGAGGACGGGAGGGTTCGCGATCTTCGATCATCCGGAGCCCGCCGGCGTAGAACACCCGATCGGTGCCCTCTTGGGCCCACAATCGACGCGCCGGCGTATCAGCAGCGACCGGCGGCGCTCGAGCTCGCGGCCGAGCTCAACGACGAGACCGCGCCCGGTCCTCTGCGCCGGTCCATGAGGCACGCCCTGCGGATGCTGCCTATGAGCAGCCCCGGCAGCTGGTGCGTGACTGGTCGAGTCAGATCAGAACTCTCGTCGGTGGGCCGCAGCGGACGTCCTCGACGAGGATGCCATGCCGCCGGACATTCCGATGATCCGCGAGCACCTGTGTCGTGACCTCCTCGATCACGACACGACCAATCGTTTCATCGTCTCTTCCCCTGCTGCATGCACTCCAAGCATCCCGACCAGGGCCGACACGGCGAGCTCATCTCGATCTTCAAAAAAACGTTCGCTGGTCCTTCATAAAGGGCAATGTCGCGCGCACGATGGCCACGACCGATCCCGCGTTCGCAAAATCAACGCCACGGGCTGCCTGTGGGACTCTGAGACCGAGGTCCGCACGCGCGCCGCGACGCGCGTCGAGATCGGCGTGCCTGGGTGTCCGCGCGCGACTTCAAAGCCTCGCGGTCGACTGGGCCGAGGTAGCCGACGCACAACTGGCGGCGCGATCGAGACTCCACGGTCATTAGCCGGACCGCGGCGACGTCCGGCCTTACGAGAGAAACGGGCGGCTGCCGGTGGCCAACGCAATCACCCGTCGCGTGCCCACGCGCAGGCTAACGCGATCGTATGCGACAGTCGCCGTTTCGCACCGAGGATGGTCCGGGAGGATCCGCACCGGTGCGAGCGCCGACCTCCTAGCCGAGTACAGGCATCTATAGAACGTCTGCCCGACGAGCGCCATCAGCGCGCGATTTGCGGCCGAGGCCGACGCCGCCCCGTCCGATCCGCTACATCGGCACGCCGCGCCATGGGCGCGAGGATCATCGCGCTGGCAAACGGCATGGCCGCCGCCACCGCGAGCGCCAGCCAACTCGCGGTCGCGTTGAATTGGCTAACCAGCAGTACGCCAATCGCGGGGCCTGCGACCATCCCGACGCTGAACGCCGTCGTCGCCAGGGCGATCGCACGACCGACGGCGTCCGGCGAGACAGCTCGGGTAACCATCGAATAGAAGGACGACGAGTACGCGGCCTCACCGGCTGCGAAGAGCACAGCAAACGCGAGCACCAGCGCTGTTCGCATCGCCCCGGAGGTGACCGACGCGAGTGCGCCCGACCCGTACGCCACCATCCAGATGAGCGGTGTGAGCGCGAGTGTCAGACGTTCGGTGATGTGCTCGAACGCCCGCGCCAGTGGGTACTGCAGCACAACCACGGCGACCGTGTTCGCCACCATCACTGCGCCGACCAGGCGAGTCGTCTCACGCATCGAGTCGTGCAGGATCAGCGGCACGGATACACTGAACTGGGCAAATCCGAAGATGGCGATCAGCAGTTGCGTGAGGCACAGGACCAGCAGGACGCGAGACCTGAGCACTTCGCGGTACCCGCGCTGGCGAAGGCCATTTCGGGTGGCATCGTCTCGGGTCCGCGGTCGTCCCGCCCACCACAGGGCAGCCGCGACCGGGGCGTAGGACGCGGCGTTCAGCACGAAGAGCACCCTCAGCGATCCGTGCTGCGCAGCCAGGAGCGCCGCCAGCCCCGCCCCGGTACCAAGAGCAGCGTTCATCACGAGGTGGCGCAGCGCAAACGCGCGCCGGCGCAGGACATTCGGCGAGAGCTGTGCGACCGCCGCCGTGAACGCGGGGTTGAACAGCCCGGTTCCGAGTCCCACGACCCCGGCGCTGATCGGGACCGCCAACCGCGATTGCGCGCGGGCCAGGATCGCGTAGCCGGCTCCCATTGCAGCCGCGCCGAGGGCCCCCGGATGCCGGGGGCCGCAGCGATCGACAAGCCGTCCTCCCATCAACCCGGCCAGCACGCTCATCGTCGCCAGCACCGCGAAGAAGATGCCTGCGTACCCCGATCCCAAGTGCAGGTACGAGGCGATGTAGATCGCCGTCAGCGGAAGTATCAGACCCGAGCCGAGGCACGACAGCGAGTAGCCGGTCATCAGCACGGCGACCCGGGGCCCCAACCGCTGGGAGTCCCCATTGGCGGGCGCAGACGAGCGCAGCTGCCCAAGGATGTGCCTCACCCTCGATAGGAGGCGCCAGGCCGCACCGTGATACCGGGCTGCCCTCAGCGAGGCAGACCGGGCGTATATTGAGCCTGTGGCCGGCGGCGCTCGCCGCGCCTGAGACGTGGGCGGCGTCCACCTACTCGATGAAGGGACGACACGAATGAAACCGACGCGGCAGTTCGCGCCCCATCACGTGGCGATAAGCGTTCGCGATCTTGACGCGACCGCGGACTTCTACGGAGCCCTGGGGTTTCGGTTGCGGCTCCGGTGGCAAGCACGCGACGGCTCGCTGAGCATCGCGCACTTCGCAAACGCGGGTGGCTATGTCCTCGAAGCGTTCGCCTACGCAGGCAACGCGTCGGTGCCGCCGCTCGACCTCACGATGGGTAACGATCTCGCGAACATCGGCGTGAAGCATTTCTCGTTCGCGGTGGACGATCTGGCGGCGACCCGCGACGAATTGATCGAGCGAGGAGTCACGTCGGCGACCGAGATCGCGCGCGGCAGAACCGAGATGGACTTCTTCTTTGTGCAGGACCCAGATGGAAATTGGATCGAGATCACCACGGACACGCGCGATCTATCGTCCGACGAGCCTATTTTCATCGAGGGGGCGTAGCCAACAGGGTCGACGGCTGCGCGCGCCCCGTCAGCGACCGCCTGCCTCCCCTCACGCGAAGACAGACCATTCGGAATCGTCCATCGCGGCCGCGATCGCTGGGGACGAGCTGGCCAGCCGCGCCCGGTACTCCGTGTTGTGCTCGTGGATCGCGCGCTCGTGTCCGATCAGGACACTGTCATCGGATAGGTCCATCAACCACAGCGGGCGGAGGCGAGCGCCTCGTAGAGCCTTGGCCTCGATCGACTTGATGCCGGCGTGGAGGTGACGGACGCCGAACTCGGGCGCGGACTGGATGTGGGCGTAGTAGCCGACGTTGAAGTACTCCGCCGCCCCGCAAAGGAGGGCGTAGTCGAACCCCGCTATCCGCAGGAACAGACGGTCATCCCACTGATAGAAGACACAAAATCCCACCGGTCGGCCGTCGCCGCGACGGCACAGGAGCACCTTGGCCGCCGATTGCATCGCCTCGGCTTGTACTCGCAGCTTGTCCGTCAGGACTTGCAGCCCGGCCGGATGGCCATAGCGCGCTTGGTGCGGCATCCAGATCGGCGCGAGCGTCGTGTAGCACTCCAGCAGCGTTGTGCGCTCGATTGTGTAGCCGGCATCCCGGAAGTCACGCGCTTCTCGGCGCGCCCGCGACCGGGCGTTCCGCGACATCGCACCCAGCCAGCCGGGCCACCCGTTCTCGGGCACCGACAGCGACGCGTCAGCCTCCAGCAGTACCGGCGCCGCCCTGACGCCGGCCTGCCGCAGGGCTAGCGCGTCGGGAGTAGTTAGGTACATCGCGACGCAGGGTCCGGGCCGGCGGCGCAGAACGCGGAGCTCCTCCCGCAGCTCTAGCACCCGTTCCAGCAGCGCGGACGCCGCGTCGCGACGCTCGACGCCCGGTGACGCGAGCAGATGGGTCTGGTAACCGCGCCGAGGGCCGACGAGCAGTCCCACCGGCGCAGGTCGCGGCAGACCGAAGGCTCCCAGTAGCTCGTGCCAGCGATAGAACGCCGCCGGCTCAGACCGGATCTCCGCAACCGGAACCGCTGCACAGCCGCCGTTGACGTCGGTCGTTACCGCGCCGACGACGCCTGAATCGTCCCGCGCGCAGTAGTGCAGCCAGGCGCTGGTCGAGTAGAACTCGGCGCCGGCGAGTCGATCCCAGGAAGTCGGGTCGAGGCCCGCCAGCTCGGCCGAGGGCCACGTTCCGGTCACACGCGCTCCGGATCCCCCACGCGGCTGGGCTCAGCCGCACGCAGAACCGCACAGAATCGATCCATGGCGCGCCATTCCGGTAGCGGGTATCCGAGGGCTGCGAGCTCGTCGGTGTTGAGGGCGGACACTCGGCGCGTACGGCCGTCCACGTGGACCACCGACTCGCTCCGGGGCACGAGCCGGCCGCTGCGCCAGATCCCCGTCGGGTGATAGACGATTTGGATGACGACAGAGCTCATGAGCGAGCCGCGCGGACGTCCGCGGCGACCTGTCCGTTCATGCCGCTTCCTCGTGGTAGGCATCAGCGACTGCGACTGGCCCGAGCAGGTGACGGACGTAGTCGGACGTGAAGAGACCATTGGGATCGACGCTCGCGCGCATACGCTGAAAGGCGTCCCACTCGGGGTAGCGGGGCTCCAGCAGCGCCGCAGAGGCGCTGTGCACCTTTCCCCAATGCGGACGGCCCTCGTGCTCGAGCAGCACAGCCTCGGCTGCGCGGAGGATCTCCAGATAACCGACCGTGCGTGGTACCGTGAGGTTCACGTAGCCGGTCTGGCGCCGGTAAGCAGGGCTGAGCGGCGCATCGTCCTCACTGCTTACGCGTACCGATACCGAGTACGGGGACACGAACCCAAGACCGCGGAGGGCGGGCCTGAGCGTCTTGAGCGCTCCGACCACCCGTTCGAGGGGCAAGGCGTACTCGGCCGAGAGGAACCGGACAGGCTGCCGGAAGGCGAAGGCACGGTAGCTACGGTCGACAAATCGACGCGCTTGCGGGCTGGGTTCGCTTCGGCCGCCGGCCAGCCAAGGCACCGCTCGGTTGGATAGCCGACCCGCCTGACCGACCAGGGCGCAGCGGACCTCTCGCAGGGTATTCGCCCACCGGTGGCGCGCGGCGCCGCGCGTTACGCCGTCGTCCGTCCGGTCGAGCCGTCGAAGGTTGGCTACGTCGCTCAAGGGGCGGAAGGAAAGGCTCACGTGGTCCGCACTCGTAACCCACTCGTCGAAGCCATCCAGGACCTCGGTCAGTGGCTTCGTCTGCTCGACCACACGCAGGTTGAATCTCGGGACGCAGCGCACGGTCACCTCGGCGATGACGCCCAGCGTCCCGAGCGCGCAGCGTGCGTGCCGGAAGAGCTCCGGGTCCGAGCTACGGCTGCAATCGCGAACGGAGCCGTCGGCAACGACGAGCCGGAGGCTCGCAACCTCCCCGGCGAACGGCGGAAACGCGATTCCGGTCCCGTGAGTGCCGGTCGCCAGCATGCCGCCGACCGTCTGCTCGGCGAGCGTGCTCATGTTCGGCAGGCCGAGACCCACGGAATCGAGCGTTTCGCAAAGCGTGGCGACCCGCGTCCCCGCGCGCACCGTCACCAACGCCCTGCCGTGGTCTATCTCCACCACGCCGGTGTAAGACGAAAGGTCGAGGAGCACACCGTCGGTGCAGGCAAGGGAGTTGAATGAGTGTCCGGCTCCGGCTACGCGAATCTCGAGCCCCCGATCTCGGGCGCTCCTCACTGCATCGACAATCTCGTCCTCCGTAGTCGGGGTGATCCAGCGCGCTGGAGCACATCGGGCGCTCCCGCACCAGTTCCGCCAGGAGAAGCCGGCGGTCGTCGCTGTATTGGTCATCGATACAAGTCCTCCAGGATCTGAACAACGTCGAGGTCGAGGGAGCGCCAAGGTCATTAGTGATCCGTTGTGCGTCGCTCGGTTACCGGCTTTACGCGATAGAGCGACGCGCGAGGTCGTTGATACGCCGGTGACGCGCCGAGCCCACCCGACGGATCAGCCCTTGTACCGGTCCTCGCACCGGTAGGCGTCGAGGACATCGAACGCAGCTGCCGCACGTAGCCCGGCCCCCGGGGTGACCACGCGATCGCGCCCCCGGGGGCCGGGCTGCGCATTCCCGCCGTGGAAACGGCTTGACCACCCGGTGCGCGGCGTCGCCTTCCACGGGACGCGGGACACGATTCAACCCCTACGGCGGCGGGCCCACGGCACGGTGGAGCGAGAGCGTGCTCGACGCGGCGGCCGCCTGGGCTCGGGCCAACGGCCGCTCCCCGGACCCCGACCGCACCGATCTCACGCCCTCGGTTACCCGGCTCTCGTATGGACCTCGGTGCGATCCGGGCGCGGTGACGCTGTGGGTCTGCGACAGGGCGGGGCACACGTGGCCGGGACGCGCCTCGCGCTCGGGGCCCGCTGTCCCTGGGCAAGGTGTCCTACGACGTGGACGCCAGAGCCGAGATCTGGCAGGCGCTCGGCGGCGCGGTGCGTACGCTTTCGGACGCTGTAGCTCATCCGGGTGGGGCGAGTACCGTACGCGCGCAGTTCGCGTGCGCTTGGCCTGAGAGGGTCAAACCCCTGAGGCGGAGACTCGAACAGCCGCGCCCCATTTCTTCGTGGGTCTTGGGGACGACCTCGCGCTCAGGCGTTGCCGCGGGCACCAACTACCCCTTTCGCCACACTCGTCGAGCGCCCGACGGCGCGCCGGTTTACCTTCGTCAGCCCGGGGTCGCGCTCGAGGTCCGTGCGCCGCAGAAGGCCGTGACGGAGGGGCAACTCGTCGGACTCCGTATCTGACCGCGACGGACGGCCCACCTTCCTCATCCTGCACGAGCGCAACGGGCTCGGCGAGCTCGTCCCGGTACCGCACAGCGCGCTGCCCTCGATGCATAGCTTCCGCCACACCGTCGTCAGTCGCGCGCCGCTCGCAGGTGAAAGCGTCGACGAGGTGGCGTTCCTGCTAGGGCACCGCGACGCCATTGTGACGCGGGCGTCTACGTTCGCGAGCTCTCCGACGCTCGGCGCCGGACGATGCGCCGGTCGCGCATGGTCGCCGAATTCGGTGATCTTCTGCGCGCCCAGAACGGCGATTGAACCCGCAAGACGCCCCAGCCCTCGGGCCGGGGCGTCCGCTCCTCTTGGCACGATCGACTCGTGTCGTGGCCACCTCAGATCGGCGAGCTGCTCCCGAGGGCGAAGGACGCGTACGGCGTGCACGAGAAGCTCGTCGAACTCGCTGAAGGCCGGGCATCCGATGGGAAAGCGGAGGGATTCGCCCGAGCGCTCGCGGTCACCGCCGACGAGCTGGAGTACGTTGCCGAGGCGCTGCTCAGCGGCGTCCGCATGACACCGGCGTCCGGCGTTCGGCCTGCGGGCGTGCACGGCTTCCACTGCGAGGTCATCGTGCAGGTGCGTGGACTTCGCCACCGCGCCGACCGAGTCGCGAACGTCCTGACCGCCTGGTAGATCCGCTGGGACGGCGATCGCCCTCGTTTGATCACCGCTTACATCGTCTCTAGAGTTGGATAGGCGACGGCAACGATCAAACCTGCGATCGAGGAGCACGACGTTGTGGCGCTACGTGCGCCGATCGGCGCCTGGTCGGCCGGAAACCAGCGGTACAGTCGTCAGCCTCTACGATCGCGCGGCGCTCGTCGAGGTCGCCGAAGACGATCCGCCCGGCTCGGCGCTCGACAACCTGCTGACGGTCCCATTCGAGGGGCTTAAGCTGCGCTGGAGTGCACCGCACTGGTTGGGTCGACGGCATGGAAGCCTGATGGAAGCCTCTTTTGCCGCGATCGTGCCTTCAAATGATCTACAGCTTTAAGGTAAAGATAGCGTTTCCGGGCGAAATCAGCATCTGACCGACGGCTGAATCGCCCCTCTGGCTCTTTGCAAGCAGGAGGTCACAGGTTCGAATCCCGTGGGCTCCACTCGCTCGCTCGCCTCGAAGTGCCTGCTCAGAGGCCTTTCCGCCCGCTGCCATAACCCCGGCTGCCGTTACGGGCCTCCTTAGCAGCCTTTGCCTGGACGAGTCGCCCCCGGCGGCAGACAGCTGATCTGGATGCGCGGTGCGCGGCCAGGACGAACCGTGAACGCGTAGTACTTCCCGATCCAACCGGGTCGGGTGATCGCGACGCCTATCCGTGTGCCGACCGCGAGCCGGTGGCTCCCAAAATCAGGAGCCACGTCGAGCGTTCCGCCGGAGCTCTTGGTGTGTCGGCACCGGCCGTGAACTCTTTGTGTGCATACCTTGTGTCGGTTGACCGCGCGTACGCGCCGGGCGAACGAACATCCCTTCCCGTGGCAGGTCACCACCACGTCTGTATGCAAGGCATCCCGCACCAGGAGCCCAAGGACCCTCGTGTAGGCTGGCGCGACGAAGAACGTCCACCGCATCGTGGATGTGACGTGCGCGCGGGCGCGGACGTTGGCTGGCTCGGGCGCCGACGCCGACGGGTCGAAGTTGCCGTCTCCCTCGTAGCGAGCCGTTATCGCGTGCGTGCCCGTCGAGACGTACGTGATCGTGCAGATGGCGCCGGTGGGCCCGATCGGCTGCGCGCGGCAACTTGCGATTGGCTTGCCACCGTTCAGGAACTCGATATTCCCCGAAGGCTGGATCGGGCCGGGGCGCACGGCGGGCGGTGAGACCTGCGCGATGAACGTGGCGGGCTCGCCGGCGACGACGGGATTCGGGACGAACAGGGTGGTGACGGTTGAGTCCCGGCCGACGGAAAGCGCATCGACAGCGCTCGCCGAGCCCGCCACGGCAGACCCGGGGGTGGGGGTGAAGACCGCGCTGAGCTGCTTCACCGACGCGCCGAACGTGGTTTGGCACACGATCGTCACGGTCTGGCCGGTCGCACTGACGGGAACGGCATCACAGCCGCTGATGGGAGTTCCGCCGGTGAGAAAGGCGAGCGTTCCCGATGGGCTCACCGAGCCGACGCCCGCCGTCACCGTCGCCGCGATGGTTTCCGTCTGATTGGTGATTGCTGGCTGCGGCGACACCACGAGCGCGGTGGTGCTCGGTCGTCGTCACGATCCCTACGGGCGCCGAGCTCGCCGTCGTCGAACCGCCGGGGTCAGTATCCGTCTCGACCACCACGATGTACTTTCCGACGTCCCCGGGACCAAGCGTATATTGCGAACCGACCGTGGTCGGCGCGTTCGGGATCGCCGTGCAGTTGGTGCCCGCTCTGTCGGTGCAGTCCTCCCACTGCATAGTCGTCTCGCTGAACGAGCCTGACGAGAGCCAGACGCCCGGATCCTCGGTCAGCGTGCTGCCCTCCTGCGGCGTGCCCGTTATCGACGGCGGCGTTTGGTTCACCGGAGGGGCCGCCTGAGCCGCGGCCCCGGGGGCAGCGACCCACGCGCCCACGCTCGTGACCAGCGCGAGCAGCGCCGTCCGGATCAAGTGTCGGAACCCTGTCAAAGCTCCCTCAGATACCCCTGGACGCTGCGAGGGTAGCTAATCGTCACGCCGTTTGCGACGCGGCCTTCCGGAGAGATGCTCACATGCGTATCATGCGACCCGTAAGGCGGCTGCGATCGAACAGGACTAGCTTGGCGACGGGCTCGGCGGTCGGCGGGGATCCGCCTAAGCCCGTGCAGGAGCTGGGTGACGCGGATGCTCTGTTTGACCTCGGCTTGCTACTGGAGGACGAAGGCGATTTCGCCGGCGCTGAGGCCGTCTATCACCGCGCCGCCGACGCCGGCCACGCCGGCGCCGCGTACAACCTCGGCGTGCTGCTCGAACGGCGCTCCGAGCTTGCGCAGGCCGAGGTGGCGTACGCGCGTGCAGACGAGCGCGGCGATGCGAGGGGCGCGTTCAAGCTCGGCCTCCTGCTAGAGGGAGCCGGCGACATCGAGCGTGCTGAGGCGGCCTATCGCCGCGCAGACGAACGGGGGCATCCTTCCGCCGGCTGCAACCTCGGCATCCTCCTGGAACGCCGCGGCGAGCGGGCCGAGGCCCGGGAGGCTTACGAGCATGCCGACCGACGCGGCGACGCGAGTGGCGCGCTCAAACTCGGGATGCTGCTCGGCGCCCTGGGCGATCGGGCCGGCTCCAGAGCCGCCTACAGACGCGCGCGCCGCCGCGGCGTCCCCCGCTCTGCATTGCCTGCGTCGGGATCACGGCGCCGGCGACTTGCGTTGGCGGCGACTGTGGCGATCGCCGCGCTCGCCGCGGGCGTCGTAGGACTTGAGCTCAACAACACGGGAGGAAGAGGCCTGGAGGCGGCGGCACCGACCCCGAATCCGAGCCCGAGCGTCCCCGGCCCCAACACCACGCCGCCCCTCCGCTCGAGGACGCCGGCGCCGCGGCGCAAGCACGTCACGGTTCACCGTGCAACACCGCATGCCGTCCGCCACGTCGCCGTGGCGCGGCAGCGTGTCACCGCCCCCGCCGCGACCCGGACGGTGGTCTCGGTGCCGACCCCCGTGGCGCCGACCCCCGTGGCGCCGCCCTCCACCGCCGGCAGTGGCGGCGGACCGAACCGGTCGAGCAGCGCCGGCGGCGGGAGCACTTCGCCGGTGCCGAGCGGTGGCGGTGGCACCACCAGAGGCCCCGGCAGCCCGGGTGGCAGAAGCATTCATCACACGACGCCTTCGACCGGGAGCAATCAGTACACCGGCATAGTCAGTGGAGGCGGCTGAGGTTCGACGGGTGGGCCGGTAGCTATCGCTAGGCGGGCAGGTCCAGCCGCCAGTCGTTGCAGTTCATGAAGTGCCCTTTCGGGAACTCGAACTTGGACCCACCGAGCGGCTCGAAGCCGACCTTCCGGCAGATGGCTGGATCGTCGCTCCCGTTCCCGAGGTCTCGGGGGCGCTGAGTCAGGGCCGGACGCGTGAGGCTCGGATCAACGTGATCGATGCCCTCCGCACCTGTGGCCGATTCCTGCGTTCATCGCTGGGACGCGCTCGGCCGGTCGCTCCACAACCCGGCAGGCCCTGACGGACAACCCCGGCCGTGGCCGCGGGTGCTCGTGGTCCAGGTTGTCGCGCTGGCGTTGATCGCAACCGGTGTCATCCGCGCTGCCGCTGTGGCTGATCGTGAGCGTCATCAGCTTCTTATCCGCGCTGCAGCTGGCGCTGTTCCGGGCGGTGGCTGACTTCACCTGGGTCCGGTTCCCGATCGTGATCACGGGCAAGCTGATGCGCGCCAGTGAAGCGGCACGGTCCCCGTACGGTCACGAAACCGTCGATACCCGCGACCGTAGATGGTGCTCGGCGGCCTTCCCTCAGTGTTGGACGCGTGCCGTGCGGTGGCCTGCCGAGCTTGGATAATTCGGGTTGATGGACCTCAGGGCGAGGCGGGGACGTATCGGCGGTGTGCGCAGATTTCTGGCGGCACTCCTGGTGGTCGTGATCGCGACTCTGGCTGCGGCAGAGGCGGCCGGTCGGAATCGCACCGCGCGACGCGTGAGCCTCCCGGGGCGACTCAGCGTCGTCGTGCCGCCCGGCTGGCATCTGCTGAGGGGATGGCTGAGCGACGTGACCGACCCGGCGCCGCGACTGGCGATCGCGTCATTCCCAGCCAGGCTCTCGCGCCACGCCTGCGAGTGCGGGTTCCCCAACGTCCTCAACTTCCGCCGCAACGGCGGGTTCTTGTTCGTCTGGGAGTACCTGCACTACCCGCGCCGCCAGCTCGCTCGGGTACCACGCCGACCCGTCCGCTTCTCGCTCGCCATCGGCAAACGAGTGCGTCTGACCTGCGATGGCCCCAACGGCGGGTTCTCCTTCACGCAGGCCGGGCGGGTTTTCCAGGTGGAGGTTTACCTCGGTCCCGACGCCGGCCCAGCGCTCCGCGCCCGAGCGGCCGAGGCACTCGAAAGCCTGCGCGTCGCCGTCGACGCCTGAACGATCGCGACGCGCGCAATCGCGCGAGCCGCCTGCGGCGCGATGCAGCCGCACCGAATACGCCGGCGGCGAGCAGCCCACCCCGGCCGCCGCCTCGGCGACCGCGAGCAGCGCCGGGACGATCACGGTGACAAGCGCCGGGACGATCAGGGTGACAAGCATGGTGCCGCCGACCCATTCCAGGCTGACCTGGCCCGACGGTGAGCGCCCCGCCGGTCCGCAACTGCACGTCCTGACCCGCACCGCGGTAGTCAGCCGGATCCCGCGGGTTCATACAAAGAGTCCCCGGCGGTGCCCGGGGGAACCCAATCGACCTTACCTTTCGGCACCGCCGTTGTCCTCGCGAGCCAGCCTTGACCGGAGCGCCGCGGTGTGTGCCGCAGTAGCATCAGAGACCGTCAAGACGCAGGGGAGCGGCTGCGCGTTCGGTTCGGGCGGTCCCTGGCATCTTTCATCACAACCTTGCTGCTCGTCGCGTGCGGGGGGAGCTCGCATACGCAGGCGCATACCTCGCGGGCCTCGCACTCGGCGACCGCGACGACGTCTTCGACCCCCACCGTCAAGCCGATCGCCGCAGTCGAGGACGTGGCCGGCGTCAGCAACGACGCGATGCGCGTGACGATCTATGACCTTCGTTGCCACGGCCCGTTCTTGACGCTGGACTTCGGGGTTTCAGTGCATCAATCCGAACGCCGGTTGCACAATGATTCAGGACTTTGCTCCGCCGCAGGAAACGGCCGACCAGGAGGCGACCGAGACCTACACAGCGAGCGGCATCTCGCTGGTCGACCCGGTGGGCAACAAGCGGTACTGGCCGGTGCTTGACGCCCAGGGCCATCCCGATTCAGCCACCTTTCCGTTGGAGATCAACGACTCGGCCGTCCATCTCGCCTGGGTGACGTTCCCGGGCCCCGGAGGCCCGGGTGTCCTCTCTCGACGTTCTCCTCCCGTTGGGCGGAACGGTCGTCCCGGCGGTGCCGATCAGCTCGGGCCGAGCACCCACCGCGAGCGAGGTTGGTCGGAGCGTCCAGCCGGCCGGGCCGACGCACTTCACACATCCGGCGGCCAGCGACACCAGCTGCCTCACGCTGCCGGTCGACAACCCCGTGCTCACCGCCGGCAATCCAGGCGGGAGTGACTCGGAGTCGGCGAACAAGGACACGCTGACCCTCCGCGCGGACGTGCTGTTCCAGTTCGACGAGTCGAACCTGACGGCAAAGGCGAGCGCGATCCTCGATCACGTCGCCACCCAGATCAAGGCTCGGGCGGTGGGACCGGTGCAGGTCGAAGGCTACAGCGACTCAACGGCACTGACGCGGTGAACATCCGCTCTCCCAGGCTCGTGCGCAGAGGGTTGTGAACGCGCTCCAACCACGGACGACAGGCGTCACCTACCGCGCGGCGGGCCTTGGCTCCGCGGATTCCGTCGCGCCCAACACCAAGACTGACGGCAGCGATAACCCGGAGGGGCGCGCGCTCAACCGCCGGGTCACGATCAGCTTCGCAGTCAAGGTCCCGGTGTCGAACGGGGCCGGTGCGGCCGTCGCGAGTTACCTCAACGCCTCGGCAGACAACTTCCTGGGAAGCTCGTATACCGTCTGGGCTTACTTCCCCGCTCCTGTGGGCGCGGTCTCCACGGTGACCGTGGTGCTCCCGGGCGGCTTGGCCTGCGTGGAGGATGTCCCGGTTGCCGCTTCTGCGCCCTGAGCCGCACGGGCGAAAGAGGCGCAGGAGCAACCCGCGAGTTCGCAACGGCGTTGCCAGTGAGCGGCAGGGTTCGGAGCGAGCCTGCCTCGATGAGCTCCCACCGCGCGTGGGACTTCTCCGACGGGGAAGCATCTCTTCCGGGCGACAACGGTCAAGATCTTGAATCATGCGAAGGAGGAATCGGTGCTCGACCACGTGGGATTCGCAGTGCGGGACTACGGTCGCAGCAAGGCGTTCTATGAGCGGGTGTTGGCCCCGCTCGGATTCAGCCTCATCAAGGAGCCCGCGGGTGCGGCGGCTGGTTTTGGCAAGGACGGACACGCTTCGTTCTGGATCGAGGCGCAGGGCCGACCGGTGCAGGGCCGGCTCCACATCGCTTTCACGGCCGAGAGTCGAGCTGTTGTTGACGCTTTCCATGCTGTTGCCTTGGCCGCTGGGGCGACTGACAATGGCGCGCCCGGCGTGCGAGAGATGTATCACCCCAGCTACTACGGCGGGTATGTCCTCGATCCCGACGGCAACAACGTCGAGGCCGTGTGCCACAAGGCCGACGAGTAGCGCCGGCAAATCGCCCAAACCACGCGGTGTCCCACCCGTCCCCGGCCTCGCTTCGCGCGGGATCCGCGACTCAGCGACCGGCTTTGGCGCGTGCGGTCGCGGGTGAGAGGTCCGATGCCGTCGTGTCCACCATCGGGCGGGGTTTACGGGCCGGTGTGAGCTTGGACGTGGATCTTCTTCCGCGGTCACGCTCCCCGCGCCGCAGGCGTCGAGATCCTCGTGCTGATGGGAACGATCGTGCCGCTGTTCCGGCTCATCTGGCCGCATAATCGCGCCGCTGCGCTCGCGCTCGGACCGTACGGCGCTTGGGTGGGATTCGCCGCGGTAACGCCATGCTGCGACGACAACGGACGTCGCAAGGCGGCTTGGTTATGAGGTTGACCATCTCGATGTCGCGGCATTCGAAGCCCGCTATCGCGGTGAGCCAGATCCGGGCCTCGATCGCATCGGCCGCTGGTAGGGACGGGACCCTCAGTGTGTTTGCTCGTCCTGCGGGTGTGGGATGACGATGGCAACATTTGTCGTGCTCGTCGTGAATCTCGTCAGGCCCACTGGTTACCGGGGGCGTCGTGATCGGCGCGGTATTTGCATGTCGGGTGAGCGCTCAGTCAAACGGTGAGGGGGAACGCCGGATCGGCGCGGTCCCCCCTTACGCCCCGGCTATGCGGGCGGCCACGTATCGGATCTGAGCGTCGTTGCTTGGCCGCGACCCAGGCGATACGGGCGTAAGCGGCCTCCGTTTCAGGCCGCGACTCGGATCACCGCTGACGAATCATGATCGCCCGTGAGCAAATCGACCACCGCGACCTCCAGACGCCGTCGTCGCCGATCGTTCGAGGCGTCGAGCTCGGCGGCCTCTGCCAATGCCGGGCCGATTGTCCAGCCCGACAGATATCTATCGAAGACCCGCGGGTCGATGTAGGCGCGCCGAGCCACGGCAGGTGTGTTCCCGAGCAGCTCCGAGACGGCTACGATCGACTGCTTGACCGCGCGCTGGCGCGCCGCCTTGCTGACCGCGCCGGTGCCGTTGGCTGCGAGCGTCGCCGCGGCCAGCACGGTCGCGTTCCAGGTCCGGAAGTCCTTCGCGCTGAACTCCTCCCCGAGTCGCAGCTTGAGGTACTCATTCACATCATCGGCTCGGACCGGTGCCCAGTCGCGTCCTACTCTGTAGGCCAGCAGCTGCTCTCCACCGCCCCGGCGCCGGCGCAGCCTGCGAAGCAACTCCACACACACCGGATCCTCGACCGAGTGCATACGCCGAATCCCGCCCTTGGCCGGATAGTCGAACAACGCGGAGCGGCGCTCGAATGCCACGTGCTGCTTCCCAATCGTCGTCAGACCGAGACCGCCTCCGTGCTCGGCGTACTCCTCGCTGCCGATCCGGAACAAGCCGACGTCCAACAGCCGGACCGAGCACGCCAGCACGCGCTCCCGTGTCGTGCCCGAGCCGCTGAGATCCTCGGCCAAGCGGCGGCGCAGCCGCGGCAGCGCGTTCGCGAACGACACCATCCGATCGAACTTCGCGCGATCACGACGCTCGCGCCAACGATCGTGATAGAGGTACTGCTTACGCCCCGCGCTATCGATCCCCGTGGCCTGAAGGTGCCCGAGAGGGTCGGCGCAGATCCACACGCCCTCCCACGCCGGCGGGATCGCCAGCTCGCGGATACGCTCTAGCGTCTCGCCGTCGCGGACGCGCTGGCCGCCCTCGTCGAGGTACTCAAAGCCTCGCCCGCGTCGACGCCGGCGCAGCCCCGGGCCCGAACAGTCCGATCGACGCAGCCTGCCTCGCCCCGCGTGTGCTCTCACCGTCGCACCCTACCCCCAATTCCAGCGAGGCGAACGTCGGTTCCCTCCGCGACGTGCCGACGGGTCCGGATCGGCGCGGTGGCCATCCTCGATCAGCGGCTCAAGGTGGCCGCCTTTCGCCATCCGTCCGTGACGAGCGAAAGTCTCCCATTCCCGGTGCGGTTCCCAGCTCGTCGCTCTGGGCGGCTGTCAACACATAACGATTAGATTGAACGCGCTGTTAGTCGTTGTGCCGGACGGAGTCAAGACGTCGACCTCGACCGTGTCCGGCTGCCCCGTCAGCCCTTCGTCGTTAACCATCCGTGCGTACGTGATCGCGCCGGCGGCGAGGCCGTTGGAGCTGTTATTGCCAGGTGATACCTCGGGGACGCATGCCGTCACATTCGTCGGGAAGGTCACCTCGTAGAACCCGGTGCCTTTCTGTACGGCGGCCACGCCTGGGGAACTACGCACTAACGTGCCGTTCTCATGCACGAACGCAAACAGCCCGGTTGCCGGCACTCCTGTCGGCCCCTGGAGGCCCGGTGGACCTTGCGGGCCCTGTGGTCCTTCAGAACCCTGTGGGCCGCGAGGGCCCTGTGGGCCTTGGATGTTCCACTCCAGGGCACGCTCTTTCTTGTTCTTGCAAGCTCGAGCGAGGCGCAACGCACCGGATGTTTTGCTGGCGCACGCATGGATCGTGCCTGACCCCGACGCGGCCAGCGCCACGCCTCCGATGGTGAAGAGACTCGAGGCGAGGGCGACGGATAAGGTATCCGCCCACGGTCCGTAGGCGGAAGCGATTGAGCATGAAAGCCTCCTTGTAGATATGGGTCAGACCCCTTGGTGTTCAAGCGGGTGTACGGCGAGAGAGGCGACACGGTTCGCGGCGCGTCAAAAGCACCAAAGGCCGACGAGTAGCGCCAGCAACTCGCCCGAACCAGGCGGTGTCGCACCCGTCCACGTCGCTTTTAGCGGTCGTTGCTGATCTGGCGAATCGGCGTTTCGGGAAGCCCGCGGATTACGAGCAGGTCTGCCTTGAGCAGGTGGTAGCTCGCAAGTCCGCGGAGCGACCCGTCGAGCAGCTTGCCCAGCATGGCCAGGGTGGCGTCCGGTTCGGGACGATCGCCGCGGTTCGTCGATCGGTCTATCACGGTCGCTCTTCGAGCTGGGTGGCCGCGTGAGCCTGAACATTCGCCACATGCGCCGCGCCGGTACTGCCGGTACGTCGGGTCGGGATGGGCACAGGGGTGGTGAACGCCGCCGCCTGGCCGCTCATCCCGAGAACCGCCAGCACGGTCAAGACGATCCCTTTGCTCGCAACCCGTTTCATCTGGGCTCTCCCTAGCTTGCAGCCGCCGAGGCGCGGCCATCGTTGTTTTGTGCCGGTACGCCTCGCGCGGGGAAACGTGCCGGCACGCCTCGCGCGGGGAAACGGTTCATCGGACCGGTCGAGACACCGCGACAACGCGAACATCGTCAGCAGATCGGCGATGATGCCCGCGTGCGGCGGTTCATCACGCTCGTAGTGCTGGCGGCGGCGCTGACGGTGGCCGCGGGCGCCTCCGGGCGGCCAGTTCGCCGACCGGAGCGTCCGCGGCGGTCAGTCACGCTGGAGTGGGTCGGAGACATGGCGATCAGCACCGAGCGCGGGCTTCCGCCGGGCGGGCTGGATCGGGCGCTGGCGCCGGTCGCTCGTGACCTGCGCGCCGCCGACATCACGCTCGGAAATCTTGAAGGAACACTGTCGACGGGCGGCACGTCGAAGTGCACGTTGCCGCCGAGTGGTCTGTGTTTCGCCTTCCAGGCGCCGCCGAGCTACGCGTTCGCGCTGCACGACCTCGGCTTTGACCTCGTCAATCAGGCGAACAATCACTCGATGGACTTCGGCACTTCAGGCCGCGCGCAGACAGTCGCCGCGCTCAATCGTGCCGGGGTCGCGCACACGGGCTTCCCGGGGGAGATCACCTACTTGCGCGCGAACGGGACCCGGGTGGCGTTCCTCGGCTTCGCCCCCTACCCGTACGACGCCAACCTCCTGGACATTGCCGGCGCGCGAGCGCTCGTGCGCCGCGCGCGCAGGCACGCAGCAATCGTCGTCGTGATCATCCACGCCGGCGCCGAGGGCGCCGATCAGCTGCACACGCCCTACGGTACGCAGTTCTACCTCGGCGAGAACCGCGGCGACGCTCGCGCGTTCGCGCACGCCGTGATCGACGCGGGCGCCTCGATCGTGCTCGGCTCGGGGCCGCACGTGATCCGGGGCGTCGAGCGCTACCGCGGCCGGCTGATCGCGTACTCGCTCGGCAACTTCGTCGGCTACCACACGCTCGCCGGCGGCGGCGTGCTCGACGACAGCGCGATCCTGCGGGCGACGCTCGCCCCCGGCGGCCGGGTGCTGGCCGCCCGGTGGGTCCCGATCAGCCTCGTCGGCGGGTTGCCGCGCCCCGATCGCGCCGGTGCCAGCACCAAGCTCGTCAGGACTCTCTCGGCGCAGGACTTCCCGACCGACCACTGGAAGATCCGCTCAGACGGGGTTGTTGGAGCTCCATGACGCTCGCGGACTCGTCTTCGTCGTGCGATTCGTGGTATAGCTCTCGACAGTCGCCGACGAGGCGGTAGCCGCTGTCGTCGATCCAGCGGACGAGGGCTTCCCACGCGGCCATGATGCCTGGCCGAGTCGGCGAACTCTCCGATGTTCAACATGACCAGACCATTGATGCGCCTTCACACCGCGTGAAGGTCAAGAGGTCGATCGCGTGTGCGCTCGAGTCTCCGAGCCGCTCGGAATCAGATCAGCCGGGAGAACGTCCGCATCTCGGATCTCGGGACGTGGAGGTGGAGTTCGAAACCGAGGTCGATCCCATGGCAGACGCAACGGCTCCGCCCGAACTGTGCCGATGGCGGCTACGCCTGGCATCGATCCTGAGCCGCCACGTCCCTAGATTTCGATAGACGATGGCAACGTTGCGAGACGAGCCAATGTGCGCTCATGGAGCACTTTACGGTCCCCGACGAGGTACTACCAGGGTATTGAGTTAGCGGGTGGCTGATGGGGGTGTTCAGCGGCTGGCGCCGCTGAGCGCGAGTTCGTAGTCGATGTCTTCGGTGGGGACCGCGGTGGGGTCGAATTCGCTGGCGTCGGTGAGGCCGAGCCACTCGAGCATGTGTTGATGTTCGTCGTGGCTGGGGTCGGCGAGGGTCGCTTTGAGGTTCGCGTATCCCCAGGTGCCGCCGCAGTCCTCCGGCGGGCAGGCTCCCTTCGAGGCCACGAGGGTCGGGTAGTGGGTCTCGGGGTCGGGGTCGAGCAGGTCTTCGACGAGGATCTCGTGCTCCCAGTCGTCACCGAAGTCGTATGTGTAGCGGAAGCGAGCACCGATGTCGGTGAGCTCGCCGAGCGTGACTTTGCGCTCGTCAGCGTGCCCGAGTTCGGGATCGCGGACGCCGAACTCCTCGTCGGCGAAGGTGAACACGTGCATGTGGTAGTTCTCCCAGCCGAGCGCGGCTTGGAGGATCTCGTGGAGCTGGTCGAGGCGGGTGTCGGCGCGTAGCTGCAGTTGTCGCCAGACCGGCGGCTTGGAGACGCCCAGCAGCTTGACCTTGATCTGCACGATGACGTTGTGGGCGGGGCGGTGCTGGCTCATCGGGCTGCTCCTGTGCTCGCTGGTCGACTGGTGCGAACGGTAGGGCGAGCGGCGGATGGAGCCGCGGCACGGTTGTGCGCGGCCGAGCCGAGGGGTCCTTCAGCTGGCGAGTTGTTCGTCGTCAGCGATCAGCCTGGCGATCCGCTTCAGTAGGGGAGCGGGCCGGCGTTGGTCCCTTGGCCGCGCATCGTGCCGTTCTCGTCCAGCGTGCCGGTGACGATGATGACCGCTCGGGCGGTGGCGTCGAGGATCACCGTTTGGTTGTCGCCCTCGAGCTCGTAGCAGACGATCCGGTAGCGGAGCTCGGGCACGATCGTCGGCTCGGGCATGCCGTCAGGCCGCGATCGCTGGTCGGCGAGGCGCGGGCCGGGAGGCCGATCAGGTTGCTCGCGGCCGGCGTCGGGCGTGCTGGGCATGCGCCATCAGCTCGACCGGGTCGATGTTCTGTTGGCGGGCGGTGCGGATCACGCTCATCGTGATCTGCTGGGTGCGCGCGCCGCTGCTGGGTGCGGTTCCCGCCCCAGTTCTTGCGGTTGACGATCGCAGGGCGCAGCGCCTGCTCGGCTCGCCAGTTGTCGCCTCGACGCCGGGCTCGGTCAGGAACGTGAACATGTGCTCGCGCTCGTTCCGAAGATGCTGAAGCAGCCGGCAGTTCGGCTCGCGAGTGGGGCGCATCGCCAACAGCTTGTCGGTCCGCGCCTCGAGGTCTGTGACCTTCAGGTCGAACTCGTCGGCATCGATCACATCCTCCTCGCGCTGGTCGCGCAGCGCGAGCGCGTCCTTGAGGATCCGCCGGGCGGCGTGCGGGACGCGCGCCTGCCCTGCGATCGAATCCGCGATCAGCTCGCTGGCGCGGCGCAGCAGGTGCGCATGACAGGTCTGATGGCGGGCATCGGTGAACTGCCGGTAGGGCGCCCACCCATCCCGTTCCAGCACCCCCGAGAAGTC
The DNA here is from genome assembly GCA_963777335.1 of uncultured Solirubrobacterales bacterium. Lineage (GTDB taxonomy): Bacteria > Actinomycetota > Thermoleophilia > Solirubrobacterales > Solirubrobacteraceae > Palsa-465. The sequence goes on along the minus strand of CAVZQD010000019.1, from coordinate 126,019 downwards.
CTCGCCGAGGATCTCGCGGCGTGCTCGTAGCCGCGACCCTGGGCGATCAGGTACACGGTGACGTTCTCGCCGGCAAACGCCCACAGCCACGCCTTCTGCCCGTTGATTCGCCAGCCGGTCTCATCCGGCGCGACCGCCCGGCTTGCGCGGACTCCGTCGATCAGCGCCTGATAAGTCGGCGCAAGCGCTCCTCGCCTGACGCGGCGATCGCCTGCACCACCCCACCCGCGGTGACCTGGATCCCGAACCTGCCCAGCGCCCGAGCGGTCTTCTGCGGCAGACAGGCCCAACTCCTTGTTGAGCTCGGTCGCGAGCGCGACCGCTCGCGGACCGAGCATCGCAGGCGGCCGCGCCCAGAGCGTCCGAGGTCTGAAACGGGTGGCGGCCCTGATGCCGACGTCCGCAACAACGACACTTCCCGACATGCACCGCGAACCGTCGGCGCACCCGCCGCGGCTCGGGCAGCTCGTCCTGATACTGGTACTCGGTGCGCACATGATCGATCTCCCCGCCGCACTCACACCGCGGCTCGCACGGAGCATCGAGCTCCTCATCAACCTCCTCCGGCGGCTCACGATGAGCATGCCGGCCGTGCTCGCTACCAGACCGACGACCCGGACGACGCGGAATCCCCGAAGGCTCGCCGCGCGAGAACGGCGCCGCCTGACGCTTGCCCGCACGTCGTGCCTCCTCCAGCTGACCCTCGAGCCTCGCGATCTTCCCCCGCAACCGCTCGTTCTCCGCGAGCAGACGCGACACCTCACCCCACAACCCCTCGTTCTCAGCCGCCATCGACGCGCACCGCGCCTCCAATCGCCCGAGCCCACCCACCAGCTCGACCGGAAGCACCTCAACCTCTGACGCGGTCACGGCAACCACCGCCACCCAACTTCGCCGCAGGCTACATAACCCCTGCTCAGCCCGCTAAATCAATACCTACCAGGCAACTGCGTCCACGGTATCGGGGCAGCAGGCTGTTGGTGCCGCCCTCACGAGCCGGAATCCTGCGCGGAGCTTATCGGGGCGTAGCCCGAGTCTCCTGAAGTCAACGCAGTCCTCGACGATCACTCGTGTCTTCAATGCTCCGATTACGCCGGCGCCGTATCGCACGTCGAGCACTTCATACAGGCATGCGCTGTTCGTGATGTAGGCCAGCGGCTGGAGCATCGGATCGTCGGAACGGCCCGGGCCCAAGCCGGGCCGTGTATGTGAACGGGTGACGGCTTCCGTACCGGCTCTCGCAGGCGTTCCCGTGTTTGGATGTTTTTGGCTCGCCGGGTCGTACGTCATATCGCCGCAAATCACTCGGAGTTCGGTTCCCGTCGCAAATGACGCTGACGACCATCTCGCCCTCGCCCGCGCCGAGCTGACGGATAACACGCTCGGAGACCGGCGGCCGTTCTGGATCGTCGGGCCAACCGCGGATCAGCACGGACTCGCGGATGGTTGCCGCCGGGTTATCGGCGGCAACCACCTCTGGTGCATGAAGCGTTGAGCGGACCGTCAATTAGTAGTAGTGCGCTCGCCCACCGACGGCGCGCCCCATCATGCCGAGCACCACCAGAATCAGCCCTATCACCACGAGAATGATTCCGATCGTCCACAAGATGGCGATCTTGGCGATGAAGCCGATGATGAGGAGTATCACTCCCAGCGTTATCACTGACCCTCCAGGGTTTGTGAGTTACAGGCCAGTACTACCCCCCGAACGGGACTTTGAAGCCTCACGAGTTCGCCGGGTCGGATCTCGTAGGTCCTCAGGATGTGTGCGCCGGCTCGCGGGCGCCACTACGGTCGGCGCCTTCTTTGGCCGCCTCGGCCTGGGCCAGTTGCCTGTTCACGTGATCCCAGTCGACATTGCGGAAGAAGGCCTCGACGTACTGCTTATGTCGCTTGCTCGCTGTACCCGAGAGGCTCGAGCAGTCCACGATAGAACTCGAGGCTGGGGTCGAGGTCGGAGACGACCAGGTCGAAGTGATCGACGCCCGTGCCGCGCATCCTTACCGCGCGTTCGGCCAGCCTGCCGAGGAGGTCGTAGGCAGCCTCTTCCATTTGCTCGGAGCGTCGGTTGCTATCGCGTAGGTCATGCGCCGTTTGGTTGGAGCAGGATCTTGATCGCGCCGTCTTGTTTTTTCTGGAAGATTTCGTAGGCGTGGGGTGCGTCGTGGAGGGGGAGTTTGTGCGTGGCGAGGTCTTCCACGCCGAGTGGGTCTGCCGGGTCCTCGAGCAGCGGCATGATGTCCTCGATCCAGCGTTTGACGTTGGCCTGGCCCATCCGTAGTTGGATTTGCTTGTCGAACAGGTCCATCATCGGCATCGGGTCGACCATTCCGCCGTAGACGCCGCTGAGGGAGATCGTTCCGCCGCGGCGGACGGAGTCGATCGAGGCGTGCAGGACGCTGAGTCGGTCCACGCCGACCTTTTCGGTCATCTTCGCCGCGAGCGGGTCGGGGAGCAGCCCGGACAGCTGCTGGGCGAGCTTTCCGAGGGGGGCGCCGTGCGCCTCCATCCCGACGGCGTCGATGACCGAGTCGGGACCGCGGCCGTCGGTGCCCGAGCGCAGCGTGTCGGCGATGTCGTCTTGCTCGCGCGTGTCGATCGCGTCGACGCCGTGCCGGCGGGCCATCTCCAGGCGCTCGGGCACGAGATCGATCCCGTACGCGCGGGACGCGCCTTGCTGGAGCGCGATCCGACACGACATCTGGCCGATCGGACCGAGCCCGAACACCGCCACCGTCCCGCCGGGCGGGATCGCGGCGTACTTGACCGCCTGCCAGGCGGTGGGGAGCACGTCGGAGAGGTACACGAACCGCTCGTCCGGCGGGCCTTCGGGGACCTTGATCGGACCGAAGTGGGCCTGGGGCACGCGCAGGAACTCGGCCTGGCCGCCCGGGACCTGACCGTACAGCTTGGTGTACCCAAAAAGCGACGCACCCTTGCCCCGGTCGCGCACCTGCGTGGTCTCGCACTGGGAGAACAGCTGCTGATCACACATAAAGCAACGCCCGCAGGAGATGTTGAACGGGATCACCACCCGGTCTCCGGGCTTGATCTGCTCGACCTCAGATCCGACCTCCTCGACGATCCCCATCGGCTCATGACCGAGGATGTCGCCCTCATCCAGGAACGCGCCCAGCACCTCGTACAGATGCAGGTCCGATCCACAGATACCCGACGAGGTGATCCGCACGATCGCATCCGTCGGCTCCTTGATCACCGGGTCAGGCACCGGGTCAACCCTCACATCCCGCTTCCCGTGATAAACAACTGCCTTCATCTCCTGCCTCCCGAAGTCGTGTGTCCTGCCCATGCTGGTACCCGCACGCTCGGCGTTGACACGATGCGAGGGAGGCGGTAATCGGTCGCCGTCGTGGGTAGAAGCGCACACAGATGTCCGGTTACTCGCCTGACGATCCCAAGCCGCTCGGTGGCTATGTCGCGCTGACCGGTGTGTTCCACGGCCTGGTGGCCGGCTTCGTGTTGGCACATCGCGCCCGCGGCGGCGAGCTTCCTCGGAGGCTACCGCTGGGTGACTTGCTGTTGATGGCTGCCGCCACGCAGAAGCTGAGCCGTCTGATCACCAACGACCGCGTGACCAGCTTTATCCGGAGCCCGTTCACGCGCTACGTCGGCGAGGCTGGACCGTCGGAGGTGGCCGAGGAGGCGCGGGGGAGCGGGTTGCGGCACGCGACCGGTGAGCTGCTGGCGTGCCCATATTGCGTGAGTATGTGGGTCGCTGCTGGATTCGTCGGCGCGTACATAACCCGGCCTGACGCCACCCGGGTGGCGGCGAGCACATTCGCGGTGCTCGGTGCCTCCGACTTCATGCAGCAAGCCTGGGTCGCGATCGACAAGCGCGCCTAGCTCTCGATGGCGGCCTCGGTCCCACGGCGACGCTTGATTCTGTCCTTGGACGAGCGAAACCTCGGTGACGCCGCCCGGACAGATGGGCTCACTCGACGCCCGCAGCGAGCGCTGACCGAATCCTCAAACGCCTACCGCGGTCGGTGGCCCAGTGCGCTTGAGCTGCCCGGTGAATTAGTCAAAACTGCGGGCTATCTGCTCATCAACCCGGCTCGCTGGTGCCGAACATCAGCGTGCGTCGCGGGATGTCGTAGTACACCGACTCTGAGCGCTTGAGCAACGCCTGCAGGACCTCAGCGTCCTCCGCGGTCACCGCGACTACTTCCTCCCACGCGCCCTCGTCAAGAACGAGTTGGAGTGTGAACGTACCATTTCTCTGGGGCTCTCCGGCCACCCACGTGAACTGGTAGTGGGAAAGCTGTCGAACCTTGATCGAGTCATCGGTGATGCGCTTGGGCACCCTCGGCATGTCGTCCTCCTTGTGCGGACGCGTGTGGTTTCAATCGGCAACTCCGCTCGCCAGTCGAGCTGAAAGCGCTGACAGTCAGAGCTGCTGCCTTACCCCGGCTTCGTGCTCGAGCTGATTGAGCTGGGCGTCGACGCCGCTCGCAAACGCGGCACGCGCGGCACCGCGTCGGCCGATCGGCGGCAACGACCGGCGCTGTCCGTCCGTTGATATGCGGCAGCGTGTGAAGTCACCGGCATGAAATTCCGTTACCCGGTCATCGGCCGACCAACCAGCCGACTGCCGCGGAGGCGGCGGCGACGATTTTTGCGTCCGATCGGCGACCGCCCGGCCGAGCGGGTCAGCGTTTCGACAGTCGCCGTGACGTGACGATCACGACTGCGAGCGGCGCGAGCTGGACTGCCGGCAGCGCCCGCCACGCCCACCGGATAGACGCCGCCGCCACGGCAGCGCCGGCGAACGCCATCAACAGGATGCCGAGGCTGCGGAGATGCTCGTCGCTCCCCCGACCAGCTCGCAGTGCCTCGAGTAAGCCGGTGAACGTGCTCGTAAGGTAGGTGGTGGACAGCTGCCCGAGACGGCGCACGGCTGTGCTCTGGATGCCCATCGCGACCGCGGCGAGCGCCAGTAGAAGCGCCTGCGCGACGTGTCCGGGCCGAGCGCCGACGACCTCCCACCCGATCGCGAACACGACCAGGCACGTCAGGTCGGCGGCAAGTGCAACCGTGGTGCTCATCGGCCACTCTGCCTGGCGGTCGGTCCGATCGCGTGGCCGGGGCGCAGCCGCGAGAACACCGACGGCGTAGCCGGCCAGGGCGATGCCAGCGGACAGCGCCAGCCTGCCGCCACCAATCACTACGCTGACGCCGAGCAGCACGAGGTTGCCGGTGATCACGCTCGCGAACGTGTGCCCGAGTCGCTCGAACGCCGTCGCGTCGGTCGCGCCGGTGGTCAGCGCCAGCAGGACCACCCGGCGGTCCCGGGGGCTCACCAGGACCGCAGCGCCTCGCGGCCGGTGGCGGTGATGTGGGCGCGCATGTTCGTCTCCATCAACCGCAGCGCTGCTTCGGCCAGATCGCCATGGATGTGCGCGACGGCATCGCGGGGCACGACGACTTCGAAGTGCCGGACATAGGCATCCAGGGCCGAGTAGAGGACACACTGCTCGGTGACCTGCCCGGCGAGGATCAACCGGCCGGCGTCGGACTGACGGAGTAGATACTCCAGTGGGGTCTGGTAGAAGATCGAATGACGGGCCTTGACCACGAACGGCGTGCTCTCGGCAGGGACGATCGGCTCCACCAGGCTCGGGGCGGCTCCGGCGAGAGCGCGCTCGACGATCTCGGGACGGCCGGCGCTCCAGTCGCCGTAGTTGTCGTTGACGTACACGAGCCCGATCTTGCGCTCGACCGCGCCGGCGATCAGGTCCTCGAGCGCGGGCAGGATCGCCCGCACCGATTCCATCAACGGCCGCGCGTCCTCGTGCTCGTAGGGATTGAGCATGTCGATGATGATCAGCGCGGTTCCCATGGCCAAACGGTGAACTCGGACCGAACCCGAAACGGACGGTGCGCCGATCCTTCCCGCGCGACAGGCGCCGGTTCTCGTCCCTCGGGCGCCGTTGCGAGCGCGGTGGCTGCGCCGATACCGCTCGACCGGATGGTGTCTGCGACCACCACAGTGCCGAACTTCCTCAACATCCTGGCGCCTCTACCCGCGGGACCGAGCCGCTACTCCGCGACCAACTGGGCACTGACTGACGCGGCTGTCGGTGTAGCCGCGGCAGCGACCGCGCAAACGCGCCCGCCATTTCTGTCACTTACTGTCAGGTTGCTCGTCTCCTGGCCAGGCGCCGGTGAAACGCGCGAACGCGTGTCGCGAGCCGTGATCGACCAACTCTTTGATCAAGGCAAAGAGCGCTCCCTCGATCACGAGGGCGACGACCAGCTTGGGCACGCTGACCTTCCGGTGCTCGGCACTCGGGGGCTCCTGGTCATCGATCGCACCCCAGATGATCCCGAACAACTTCTTGTCGATCAGGCCGGCGAGCAGCCCGGTACCGACGCTGACGGCGGAAACATCACTTTCGACATTGCTCACCTCGCTCTATCGCATCGTGGCATGCGCGTATCCCAATCCCTACCGGCGGCGCAGGATCCACCCGACGACCACGCCGCCGGCGAACGCGCCGGCCACGGCGAACGGCACCGGTTTGCGCTGCGCCGTGGAGGCGAGTCGCTGAGCCGCGGCGCCCGCGGATTGAGGGGTAGCCTCGTGCGCCCGCGCCGCAAACTCGTCCTTCTTGTGCTGAGCGGTGTCCTTGATCGACGCGATCTTGTCCTTGGCCTGCCCTTTGACATCGGCCTTTCCGGCCAGCGCCGCGACGGTGTCGCCGAGCTCCTCGCGCGTCTGCTCGATCTCAGCCTCGATCGCCTCGGGAGTCTTCTGGTTTCCCTCGTCGGCCGCGGCGCTCATCGCCGGCCCTCCTTCGCTCGCTGCTTAGTCGACTCCACGTCCTCCTTCACGCTCTCGACGGTCTGCTCGGGCACGGGCGGCACGGCCTGCTTGACCTTGGACTTGCCGATCAGTGCCAGCACGCCGGCGATCGCGCCATAGACCGCGGCCACGATCAAGGCGGCGAGCCAACCGGTCATGGCCGTCGCGAGCGCCAGGATCACGCAGGCGGTGAGCGCCCCGAATGCATAGAGCGCGAACATGCCGGCGCCGCCGAACATGCCGGCACCCAGGCCCGCCTGCTTGCCCTTCACGGCAAGCTCGGCCTTGGCCAGCTCGACCTCCTGTCGCGCCAGCGTCGTGGTCTGATCGGACAGCTGCTTGACGAGATCCGCGATCGAGCGTTCGGTCAAGTCGGACTCGTCGCTCCCGGGACGGACGTCAGTCATCGGGCGACTCCCTTCTTCCATTATTGGCCGTTCGAGCTCTGAGAGCCCGCATTGCGATTGATCAGGTTCAGGAGCGCCTCGCGCCCACGGGCGTTGGAGGCGACATAGAAGCCGAATATGCCGGCGAGAACCGCGAGCACGAGCGTCGCCCGCCGCCCTCGATGTCGTTTGCGGGGCGCCTGCGCCGCCTCGATCGCAGCGACGAGCTGCCAGCCCGCGATCGCCGCCTGCTGCGCTCGACGCCGCAGCCGCTTGTCCTTAACCGCCTTGCCGGGAGTCTTGCTCCGGGCACGGCGATAGGTATCGCGTCCCGCGCTCGCCGCCCGCCGGAGCGCATCGTGGACCTCTGGGTCATCCAATACTGCCTGCAGATATGGCGCCGCTGCCGCCGCCCGATCGCTCACGGACATTTCAGCTCTACCTCCTACGTTCCTGATGCCCCGCAAGTCGGCCAGATAGACACCAGACACCACGTACCCGTCGCGCGGTGACTGAACCACTGTTGAGCTTACGACCTCGGCGCGGCTCGCGGCCGTCGCGGCACCGGCCGCTTGCTTGGATCAGGGTTGCGTGGCAAAAGCTGGTGAAGGCGAGGCCGTCCGGCGTGTGGTCTCGTCGTGCACGCACAGGCGGACGCGACGCACGACTTGCTCGTGGCGGCCCGGGCGGCTGGGAACGGGTTATGTTCGAGAGGGAGCCCTGCAATGTATGCCCGCCGTTGGAGGCGCGGTCACGTCGGAGCCTGGATCAGACGACCCTCAGCGCGGCCACAGGCTTTGCGAGGCCCCACACACGCGTCGTTCCCGCGGCGCGGGGCACCTGGCGCGTCGGGGATTGCGCGGGCTTGAGAACGGTGTCCGCCACGCTCATCGAGGCGAAGGCAGCCGCTCAGCGGATTCGCGGCGCCCCGCGGCTACGGCAGTGGGACCACTCCCTTCGGCGATCTCTGCGGAATCGGCGGCAAGCGAGTCGGTCAACGAATCCGCCACGGCGCGGTGAGCCGAACTGAAGTCATCCATCCAGCGGACGGCCCGCTCCAGGGAGGCGAGCATCTCCGAGAGCGGCATCAGCCAGACCGTGTCGGCGTCTGGCATCCTCGCACGCTCGGCCTCGGTGAGAGGTAGACCCTCTTCCATCGTGAACGCGAAGCGACCGTTGGTCCTCAGCGCCCTGCATACGCCCCGGAGGAGCATTTCCTTTTCTCTGCTCACGACTCAAGGAGCACACCCTCGCGCGCACCGAGTCGACCAGCGCGGTTGGTGATCGTGTACATCACGACTGGACCCAAATGATGATGCTGCCGCTTCCCGGCTGCCCCCCGGTTGCTCGTAGACGGTCGATTCAGGGGCACCGCCGGCGGGCCGGGCGATATGCTGTGCCGGCGCGTGCCGGGGAACGCGCAACCGATAAGAGGAGAGGGGATCCGATGATGCGCGAGCGTCGTTTTGCGTTCGGTCTTACCGCCCCCGTGGCGGCCGCCGTGCTGGTCTGTGGTCTGTGGTTCGCGGTGCCGGCGTGGTCAGCAGCCGGGCACCGGTTCGACCACGGGGGGTTGTCGATCGTTTCGGTGTCGAATCCGCATCCGGACCTGGTCAGCGGTGGCCAGGTTCTGCTGCGCGTGTCGGCGCGGAACGACGGGCCTGCGCGACGGATACGGATCACCCTGAACGGCGTCGATGTCACGAGCGACTTCGTGGCTCAACCCGACGGAACGCTCCTGGGGCTCGTCACCGGGCTCAAGGACGGGTTCAACGTGGTCCGCGCGGCGCGCGGCGGCCGGTTCGACCGGGGCGGGTCGGCGCGTCTCGTCGTCGTGAACCACCCGATCACGGGCCCTGTGTTCTCGGGGCCGCAGCAGCTGCCGTTCTATTGCCAGACGACCGCGTTCGGGTTGGCGCCGGCGGCGATGCCGGACTGCTCGGCGCCGACGCAGGTGTCCTTTGAGTACATGTCGACGAGCGGCGCGTACAAGTCGTGGCCGACCACAGGCGCCCCGGCGCAGCCATACCCGGCCGACCTCGCGACGACGACGGTCGACGGCAGATCGGTCCCGTACATCGTCCGCCTCGAGCAGGGGACGATCGACCGCGGCGTGTATCAGATCGCGGCGCTGTACGACGGCCACGACCCGAGCCCGTACACGCCGGACAGCAGTTGGAATGCGAGGCTGGTGTACACGTTCGGCGGCGGCTGCAACTCCGGCTATCACCAGGGGACGAGCACGGGTGGGGTGCTCGCCGCGGCCGCCGGACCGGGCGGAGAGGACCTGTTCCTCAGCCAGGGGTACGCGGTGGCGTCGAACAGCCTGAACGTGCTCGACAACAACTGCAGCATCCCGATCTCGGCCGAGGCGGCGATGATGACCAAGGAGCACTTCATCGACGAGTACGGGTCGGTGGCGCACACGATCGGCTGGGGCGGCTCGGGCGGCGCGATCCAGCAGTACAACATCGCGGACGCCTACCCGGGGATCCTCAACGGGATCATCCCGTCCATCTCGTTCCCGGATCCCGTCGGGGCGACGCTCAACGTGGTGACCGACTGTCGGCTGCTTGACAACTACTTCGCCGGACATTCCGGGTACACCGCGGCGCAGGAGACCGCGATCTCGGGATTCGGGTTCTATTCGAGCTGCCCGTCGTGGGACGGCTCGTTCGCCAATCGCATCCAGGCCACCGCGAGCTGTAACCCGGCGATTCCGGCCACGGTTCCCGGAGACCCGAACACGATCTGGAACGCGACCACCAATCCCGATGGAGTGAAGTGCGACGCACGGCAGCAGATCGTCAACCAGCTTGGCGTCGATCCGGCCACCGGGTTTGCGCCGAGCCCCCTGGACAACGTCGGGGGTTCAGTACGGGCTCGCCGCGCTCGACTCGGGCGCGATCACCCCGGCTCAATTCGCCGATCTGAACGCGAACATCGGCGGCTTCGACTACCTCGGCAACCCGTCTCCACAGCGCAGCCTGGCGAGCCCGGTCGCGCTCCGCGAGGTGTACGCCGACGACCTGGACAACAGCGGCGCGCAGGGCCTCGAGACCACGCCGGTCATCGACCAGCGCGATGACCTGGACGCGATCCCGGGGCTCAACATACACACCTCTGAATGGTCGTTCGTGATCCGGGCGCGGATGCAGAAGGCCGGCGACGCCGCGAACCAGGTGATCATCGAGAACGCCTTCGACACCACCCAGGTCGAGAACGTCGACGCCTATGAGCTGGCGGCCATGGACCAGTGGCTGGACAACATCCAGGCCGACCGCTCCTGGCGACGGCTGACCGCGAAGGTCGCGCGCGACAAGCCCGCGGGACTCGCCGACGGTTGCTTCCTAAACGACACTCAGACCTCGCCGACGCTTCAGCCCGGCGGATTGACCGCCACCGGGAAGAGCGGGCCGTGCGAGACCGTGTATCCGATCTACGCCGACACGAGAATCGCGGCCGGCCAGCACGAGGACCTGTACACGCTCAAGTGCTCACTCGCGCCGATCGACTGGAGCTCGTACCCGGTCACGTTCACGCCGGCGGAGAAGGCCGAGCTCGCGAGCGCGTTCCCGCACGGCGTGTGCAACTATGGCCGGCCCGGGCCCGAGCAGCGCCGTCCGATCGGCACGTGGCTCAACTACAGCCTCGGGACGAACCCCTTCCGGGACGGGTAGTACAGGACGGCCCGCGCTCGCCTCACGCTACTCCCGATCGCTAGTCCTAACGGCCCGCGACGAAGCGGGCGATGTCGGCCCTGGTGACGAACCCGTGAGTGACACCGACGCACCCGTCGGCGGCCTGCACCACCGCGGGCTGATGGATGTCGATCCCCGCGTTGGCGAGCATCTCGTGGGTGAGCTCGCCGGTGCTGCTCGGATCCGGGAAGCGCGGGAACCCGTGGCCGCGCAGGCAGCCGGCGAACGCCAGCTCCGCCGATGATCTGCGCGTGACTGGGCGGCGGACTCTGGCTCTGCTGGCCGTCGCGTGGCAGCAGATGCCGGCAGGCCGACAGAGCCGGCTGGAAGGCGGGAGAGTGTGCCGTGGTCGGGTCGAGCGTCTGCTTGAACTCGCGGGGGGAGGTCGTCGGGTCCGGGAAGTTCGATATCCCGTGCGAGCGCATGCAATCGGCGAACCTGACCGCGTCCTGCTGCTCTTGCTGTATTTGCGCCTGGGTCGGTGGCCCGCCGGAGCTGGATGAGCTGGAGGAGCTCGAGCCGCAAGCGGCGATCGCCGTCGCGGCGGCGACTGCGGCTACGGCCGCGTGGAGTCTTGAAGCAGTTCGGAACATGACGCATGTGGTATCCGGTGACACGTCACACGAGTGCAACAGGCGAGCCCCATCCGCTGAGTGCGGAATGCTGTTATGGCGTTGTGATGCGGCTTGGTTCACGATGTCCTGGTGCGCGTCCTGGTGGTGGAGGATCACGTCGAACTCGCCCGCGACATCGCCGAGGGACTGCGCGATCGCGGGATCGCGACCGACATCGCTGTATGACGGGTCGGCCGCGCTGCAGAAAGGGGCCGTGTACCGCTACGACGTGATCGTGTTGGACCGCGACCTGCCGGGTGTGCACGGCGACGCGGTTTGCGTGGCGCTGCGCGATGGCGAGTCGGAAGCGCGGATCTTGATGCTGACCGCGGCGGCCACGATCGGCGACCGGGTAGAGGGGCTGAACCTCGGCGCTGATGACTATCTGCCCAAGCCGTTCGCATTCGAGGAACTGGTCGCGCGGGTGCATGCTCTGGCCCGCCGCGCGCCGGCAACGCCGCCGCGCCTGGTCAGGCGAGATTTGACACTCGACAGAGCGGCACGGCGCGCCTCCCGGGCCGGACGGGAGCTTTCGTTGACCCGCAAGGAGCTGGGTGTGCTCGAGGTGCTGCTCGCGGCCGATGGTGCCGTGGTCAGCGCCGAGGAGTTGCTCGAGCGCGTGTGGGACGAGAACGCCGACCCGTTCACGCGCACGGTGGCCGTCACGCTCGGGCGTTTGCGGCGCAAGCTCGGGGCGCCCGAGGTAATCGAGACGGTGGTCGGCGCCGGCTATCGCGTGCGATGACGGCCACATCCCGCTCCACGATCGTGCGGCGGCTTTGGCCACGGCGGATGCGCACGCGGCTCGCCGTCTTCTATGCGCTCCTGTTCCTGCTGGCCGGGGTGGTGCTCCTGGCGCTGAGCTACACGTTGTTGGCGAGCGTGCTGCTGCCGGCCGCGGGGCCACCGCCGAACCTCACGCCGCAGCAACAGGCGGTCCTGGGCCGATGCAAGCCTTTGCCCACCTCCGCGTCTCTGCTCGCGCAGTGCAACCACCTGATCGACATTTCTGGGGCTGGTGCTCAAGTCGCGCGGCGACACGCTGGCGGCGCTACGGCAAGCGTCGGCGATCGGACTCATCGTCGTCACGATCGCTGCGGCCGGACTCGGCTGGCTCGTCGCCGGACGAGCGCTGCGGCCGGTGCGGTCCCTCACCGAGGCCGCCAGGCGGGCTTCCGAGCTGCGCCTCGGCCAGCGCCTCGCGCTGACCGGCCCCGATGACGAGCTCAAGGAGCTGGCCGACACGTTCGACGTGATGCTCGAGCGCCTCGATGCCGCGTTCACCAGCCAGAAGCGGTTCGTCGCCAACGCGGCGCACGAGCTGCGCACGCCGCTCACGGCGATGCGTACCGCGATCGAGGTCACGCTCTCAAAGCCGACGAGGACGCCCGAACAGCTCGAGGCGATGGCGGATCGGGTCAAGCGCTCGGTCGAGCGCGCCGAAGCGACCGTCGAGGCGCTCCTCACGCTTGCTATCAGCGAGCTCGGTCCGGCGACCCACGAATCGATCGATCTCGCCACCGCCGCCGAGGATGCGCTCGACGCCGCGCATGAAGCGACCGATCAGCGCCAGCATCAAGGTCGAAGCTGCGCTCGAGCCGGCGGTTGCGCGTGGCGACCGCGTGCTGCTCGAGCGCATGATCGCGAACCTCGTCGAGAACGCTGTGCGCCACAACAACCCGGGTGGCTGGATCGGAGTCCGCACGATGCAGCAGAACGGCAGCGCGGTATTCGAGATCGCCAACACGGGGCCGAGCGTCCCCGCCGAGCAGATCCCAACCCTGTTCGAGCCGTTCGTCCGTGCCACGGAGCGTCTCAACTCAGCTCTGACGGCGTCGGTCTCGGCCTCTCGATTGCCAGCACGATCGCCGGCGCACACAACGCCACGATCGCCGGCCGCCCGCGACCCGGCGGCGGGCTCGAGATGTCGGTCACGATCCCCACGAGCTCGAGCTGACGCGCCAACGGCGCCGAATGACCTACTTCCGTTCGAAGCTCTCGCCTTCGGGTAGAAGCACCGGAGGCTCATGACCGTCGCAATTCTCGACATCGACGGGACGCTCGTCGACACCAACTACCAACACGCGATCGCGTGGTACCGGGCGTTTCGGGAGCACGGGATCGTGCTGCCGATCTGGCGCATTCACCGTCACATCGGGATGGGCGGCGACCAGCTCGTCGGCGCGCTGACCGACGACCGGACCGAGGAGGAGCGCGGCGACGAGATCCGGGATTCGGAGAAATCGCTCTACTTCCAGCTGATCGACGAGGTGCAACCGATGGAGGGCTCCCGCGAGCTGATCGAGCAGCTGAAGGCGCGCGGTCATGCGGTCGTGCTCGCGAGCTCGGCCAAGGCCGACGAGGTCGACCACTATCTCGATCTGCTCGACGCCCGCGATCTCGCCGACCACTGGACCACCTCGGCCGACGTCGAGTCGACCAAGCCCGAGCCCGACCTGGTCAAGGCCGCGCTGGAGCGCGTGGGCGCAGAATCCGGCGATGCCGTGATGGTCGGCGACACGCCGTGGGACGTCGAGGCCGCCGGCCGAACGAACGTGCCGACGATCGCGGTCCTGACGGGCGGGTTCGCGGTCTCCGAGCTCGAGGACGCCGGGGCCGCGGCCGTGTTCGAGTCGGTTACCGAGCTGTGCGAGAAGCTCGACCAGACGCCGCTGCGCTGAGCGCGCCGGCGGCGTCGTGCAGGCCGCACGCTCGCAGCATCGCGATGCCGTCGTCCACGATCTTGCCGACCGTCTCGCCCTGGTAGATCCACGCCGGGTTGCGTGCGTACACGGACGCCAGCTTTCGCGCGCTGGACAAAGCCGAACCCTCGAGGTTCGCGAGCTCGGTGCGATGGTCGCCGGGAAACGCCGTGACCTGGTAGGTCAGTCCGCAGGCGGTCGCGATGTCGCCGGTGGCTGAGTCCAGCTTCTTCGCTTGGGCGAACGGAGCCTGCGGCGGGGTCGGTCCGCACCCCGCGCCGGCAAGCGCCAGCACGAGCGCGACCAAGATCGGTGCGAGCGTGCGGAGAGAAATCGACGTGCCGGTCATGTGAGGAGTAGGAGAGACGCGCCGCCGAGCATCGCCGCGGCCGCCGTCCACCAGGCGATGTAGTCGCCGATGTGTCCGCTGTGCAGGCGGCGCAGCGCGGTCAGAGCGGCCCGCGGCGGCCCTTCGAAGCGACGCGGCACGCGCCCGCGGAGCGCGGCGCCGAACAGCGTGAGCGCCGCGATCGCGATCGCGCCGAGCGTGCTCGCGACTGCGTAGAGGTAGTCGAACGTCTCGACGTGGCTCGGCGGTACGGGGGGATAGTGCGCCGGGTGGCCCCTCAGCACCCACGTGGCATAGGCGGCGTGGTCGGTGAAGCGCGCCGCGGCGCGCTCGATCGCGGGCACGAGCCCGGGGATGAGGCCGACCACGACCGCGCCGAGGAGCAGCGTCGCCGGCACGATCAGCATCAGCGGCGGCGTCACGTCGCGCTCGATCCGCTCCTCGTCCTGCTCGGGCGGCTGGCGCAACTCGACGTCGTCTTGGCGCTCAGAAGCGCCCCAGCCCAGGAACACCCGACCCGCCGCGCGCAGCACGGCGCCTCCGGTCAGGATCGAGGAGATCACGAACACCGTCGGAAGCCAGGGATAGTGAACCTCAAGTGCGGCACCGTCGAGCAGCGACTTGCCGAAGAACGCGGTCACGCCGGGCATCGCAGTCAGCAGCAGCCCTCCGATCGCGAACAGGACGCCGGCGAGCCGAAGCTCGCGACCCCTGCCGTGGAGGTCGAACTCGTCGACCGTCCCGAACCGGTGCAGGAGCACCCCGACGAGCATGAACAGGGCGCCCTTGGTGAACCCGTGACCGATCACGTACGCGGCCACGCCGGCGACGCCGTGGACGGTCAGAAACCCGATCCCGCACACGAACACGCCGATGTGACTGATCGTCGAGAACGCCAGCAACCGCTTCAGGTGCCGTTGCGTGTAACACATGACCCCGCCCCACAGCGCGGTCACTGTTCCGAGCGCGACCAGAATCGCGCGCAGCTCGTCCGCGTGAGGACCGAGCGCTCCGGCGAAGATCGTCCAGTAAAGACGCGCGACCGCGTACACGCCGAGCTCGGCCATCACGCCCGAGAACAGGACGCACACCGGCGTTGGCGCCACCGCATGCGCATCGGCGAGCCAGAAATGCACCGGCACCGCGGCGGCCTTGGTCAGGAAGCCGAGGAACAGGAGCACCATCGCGACGACCACGAGCGCGTCGGCGCGGTGGCCGTCGAGGGCGGCGCCGATCTGCGCCATGTTCAAGGCCCCAGTCCGCGCGTACAGCAGCGCGAGCCCGATGAAGATCGCGTACGCGCCGACGCTGTTCGTGATCGCGAAGTTGATCGCGCCCTGGATCGGTGCCCGCTCCTCGACCCTGAACGCGGTGAGCGCGTAGGCGACAGCGCCCATAAGCTCGAAGAACACGAGCAGGTTGAACAAGTCACCCGTCAGGCAGAAGCCCACCATCGCCGCCATGAACAGCAGCATCAGCGCGTGGAACAGGCCGTCGGCGGCGTCGAAGTACCGCCACGAATAGACGATCGCCGCGGTCACGAGGATCGCCGAGAACGTGGCCATCCCGGCGCCGACCGGATCGACCGAGAGCGAGATCCCGATCGTCACCAGATGGCTCGGCCGCCAGCCGCCCATCCAGTAGGCGAACGGATGGACGGACGCGCGGACGAGCAGGATCGCGCACATCGCCACGACCGCGAACCCGACCCCGGCGGCGGCGAGGTCGTTCAACAACCGAGGGGTCCAGTGCCTGACGGCGACCAGCAAGGCGGCGCCCATCAGCGGTACCACGACGGGCAGCGCGGCGATATGCATGAGCCTGAACGATCCTCCGGGCGCCGCTTAATCGCGAAGGGCGCGGAGCTCCTGCGGGTCGAGGCTTCCGAAGCGCTTGTGCGCCTGCACCGCGAGCGCCAGCAACATCGCGGTGACCGTCGCCTCGATCACGATGTCGGTCAGGACGAGAACCTGCACGACCGGATCGACCGCTTTGCTCACCTGCGGGATGTCGGCGAAGATCGGCGCCTGGCCGCCCTTGCTGTAGCCGACGGCGAGCAGCACGACGTACGTGGCCGACTGCACGACGGTCAGCGACAGGATCGCGCGCACCAGGTTCCGGCTCGAGACGATCCCGTATAGGCCCACCAGGAACAGCCACGCAGCGACCGCGAACGGCAGGAAGCTCATCGGTCGCCGGTGCCTCTGACGAGGAGCGCCTGGTCGAGGAACTCGCTCCAGGCGACCAGGAAGGCGCCGCTGACCTCGAGGCCGACCGCGGCGCTCGCGACGTCGATCTGGCCGGCCGACAGCAGGTGGCCGGGAATGCCCAGCGGCAGGAAGTTCTTGAAGAAGATGCCGACGAACACGAGCCCGCCGAGGCCCACCAGCCCGTAGCCGACCGCGCCGACCGCGTCGCTGATCTCGACGACCGTGTGAGGAGCGATGATCCGCATGCGCAGATACCGCCCGGCCAGGAACACCGCCAGGGGTCCTGTCGCGAGGATCACGCCGCCCTGGAAACCGCCGCCGGGGGTGATCTGACCGTGGACGACGATGTACACCCCGACCGCGAGCAGGCTCGGGACCAACACGAGCGAGAGCGCGCGCAGGGCTTCGCTCGCGCCGGTGAGCTGATGCTCGTCGGCCTCCTCCTGATTTGGCCGCTCATGCTCACCACGCAGCTGCCGGAGGATCAGCACCACGCCGAGCACGGAGGCGAACAGGATGAACTCCTCGCCGAGCGTGTCGAACGCGCGGAGGTCGAAGTTCAGCGCGGTGACCAGATCGGTCGCGTGGCGCTCGGTGACGCCGATCCCGTCGATCACATGGCCGTACACGCCCTGGTAGTGGCCGAACGCCGGCAGGCCGGCAAGACCGTACACGAGCACGACGCCAAAGCCGGCCGCGCCGATCCCGAACAGCAGCAGCCGCGCGGTTCGGCTCACCTACCGCTTCTCCTCGCGCTCGCGGCGGCGCTCGTGCTCCTGCTGGTGGACCTTGCGCAGCGCGAGCAGGATCATCACCGGGAGGCCGACGGTCGAGACCACGATCTCCGACAGCGCCACGTCCGGCGCCTGGAAGGCGAAGAACATCATCGTGAGCGCGAAGCCATAGACGGCTAGCACAAGCGTCTGGCGGAGCGGGTCGGTGGCGACCACCACCCCGCCTCCGAGCAGCGCCACCGCCGCCAGCGCCGCGATCTGGAGGACGGTCACGGGTGCGGGTCCCTTCCGCGTCTTGGCCCGCCAGTCGCCGAACTCGCGAATCAGGAGGCTGCGAACCGTCGTCTGGACGAGCACCGGGCCGGCGAGCACGAGCACGACGCCGACGAGCAGGGCCTTGTCGCCGATCAGCGAGAACGACTCGCGGACGAGCACCGCGAGCGCGACCAGGAACCCGCCGAACCCCGCCAGGCCGACGTAGTGGAGCCGGTCGTAGACGTCGCGCATGACGCACAGCCCGAGCACGGCGAGCAGCTCGAGCAGCCCGCCGGCGATCAGCAGGGCGACCGCGACCACCGCTCGCCAGCTCACAGGTCGCGCTCCATCAGCCGCGCGAACATGAGAGAGCCGACCAGCGACATCGGCGCAAATACGACCGCGAGATCGATGAACGGCTGCCGGTGAAGGCCTTCGGCGAGCAGCACCAGGATCGTGGCCATCAGCACGGCGGCAACCTCGACTGCGGCCAGCCCGTGCGGCGGATCCGATAGAAGCGCGATGGCACCGCACGGAATCAGCGCGAAACCCAGCACGGTCGCGGCGATCTCCCACTCATTCACGACTGTCGGACCCCAGGCCGAGCACATCGATCGCCTCGTCCCCGCCGCGCCGGCGAAGCTGATGTCCGAGCAGCAATTCGCGCTCGGAGTCGACGCCTACGATGATCGTGTTTGGAGCGAACGAGCCGAGCGACTCCGCGAGCGCGCACCGGCCGGTCTCGAGCTCGTTCTGGTCGCCGCAGCGGAATGGAACGGCGCGGAACACGCCGTTGACCTTCCGCGGGCGGATCAGCTGTCGGACCGCGAGGACCGACACCGTGGCGATATCCCCCGGAGCGTTGAGCAGCGGACGATGCAGCCGTCGCAGCCAGCGCGAGCGCGCTCGCAGACCGCCCACGGTCCGCTGTTCGCGGGCGAGCTCAAACCCCGTGGCGGCGATCGCCGCCGCCACGCCGCCGACGATCAGCTCGGGCAGATCGGTGATGTCGATCAGAAGCAGATACAGCGCGCCGGCAAAGATGAACCCAGCCGACCATGCCCCGCCGCGACGCAGGAACAGCCCGAGACGCGAACGTGCAGGCAACTTCAGGCGTCCGAGTGCTGATCGGTGTCCCCGAGCGGCGCGTCGTCGTCGGCGGGCGCGCCGGGAAGCTTGTCGGCCGACGGACTCTTGGTGCCCCCTTCCGCGCCCGGCTCCTCGGGGCGATCCTCGGGCGGCTCAGGCTCGTCGGTCCGGTCGCGTGGGGCTTCGTCGTGCATGTCTGATCAATCCTCCTGGGTCTGTGTGTCTGTCGGTATCGGTGCCTCGGATCCCGCCGCAGCTGCGTTCTGGCGCTCGGTGATCCATTCGCCGCTGGGAGTCCGGCGGATCGCACCGACGCGCCGTCCGGCTTCGTCGTGCAGCCCGCCACCGTCGTCAACGGTCAACAACTGCGTGGGGCTCAGCGCCGCGTCGACGATCTGCTGTACGCGTCCGGCCTCGAACCCGTCCATCCCGCAGTCGTTGAGCGCCGCGGTGACGGCATCGAGCGCGCGCGCGATATCGGCGTCGCTGGCCATGTCAATGCCGATACCCGAGCGCCATGCCTCCAAGCAGGATGTTCGCTCGAATACGGGTAGGTTCAGCTCGGGTTTTGCCGGCGATCGCTCGGGTAAGCAGCGCGTGAATGCTCAGCCGACGCCTGATCGCCCCGTTTCTTCGCCAGCTGGGCGGCGATCCGCTCGGCTTGGGGCGCTCGGCGCAGTCCGTTCGGTCTGAGCGGCTCAGGCCGCGAACGCAGGCCGCGGACAAGGTGGTGCAGTCGATCTGCCCGTACTGCGCGGTCGGCTGCGGCCAGAAGGTGTACGTCAAGGACGAGAAGGTGATCCAGATCGAGGGCGATCCGGACTCGCCGATCTCGAGGGGCCGCCTGTGCCCGAAGGGATCGGCGTCGGAAGCACTCGTGAACTCACCGATGCGCGAGACGCGCGTCAAGTACCGCCGGCCGGGCGGCGCCGACTGGGAGTACCTGAGCCTGGAGCAGGCCACTGAGATGATCGCCGAGCGCCTGATCCGGACCCGCGAGGAGACCTGGGAAGAGGAGACCGAGGACGGTGAACCACTCAAGCGCACGCTTGGGATCCACTTCCTCGGCGGCGCCACGCTCGACAGCGAGGAGAACTACCTGATCAAGAAGTTCTTCACCGCGATGGGCGCGGTGTCGATCGAGAACCAGGCCCGGATATGACACAGCTCGACCGTTCCCGGTCTGGGAACGTCGTTCGGCCGCGGCGGCGCCACGACCTTCCAGCAGGACCTGCAGAACTCCGACTGCATCCTGATCATGGGCTCGAACATGGCCGAGCAGCACCCGGTGGGATTCCAGTGGGTGATCGAAGCCAAGGAGCGCGGCGCGAAGGTCATCCATGTCGATCCCCGCTTCACCCGCACCAGTGCGATGGCCAACCTGTACGTCCCGATCCGGCCGGGAACGGACATCGCCTTCCTCGGCGGGATCGTCAACTACATCTTTGAGCACGACGCCTGGTTCAAGGAGTACGTCCAGCACTACACCAACGGACCGGTGATCATCGAGCGTGAGTTCAAGGACACCGAAGACGCCTCGGGCTTCTTCTCGGGGTGGAATCCGAATCACAGCGCCTACGGCATCAAGACCTGGGGCTACGCCGGCGCAGGGGGCGAGGCCACCGCCGGAAAGTCCGAGCAGCAGGCGGACGTGTCCGGGGAGCAGGCGCACGGTGCCCACGGCATGAAGCTTGCGGGCGGGCGGCCGCCGGAGCTTGACGAGACCATGCAGGACGACCGGTGCGTGGTTCAGCTCCTCCGCCGTCACTTCTCGCGCTACACGCCGGAGGTGGTGGCCGACATCTGTGGATGTTCGGCGGAGGAATTCGTCGAGGTCGCGGCGGCGCTATGTGAGAACTCCGGGCGCGAGCGGACGTCCGCGATCGTGTACGCGGTCGGCTGGACTCAGCACACGGTCGGCGTCCAGAACATCCGAGCGGCGTCCATCGTCCAGCTCCTGCTCGGCAACATCGGGCGCCCCGGGGGCGGGATCCTGGCTCTGCGCGGCCACGCCAACATCCAGGGCTCGACCGACATCCCGACGCTCTACAACATCCTGCCGGGGTACATCCCGATGCCGCACCC
The DNA here is from genome assembly GCA_963777335.1 of uncultured Solirubrobacterales bacterium. Lineage (GTDB taxonomy): Bacteria > Actinomycetota > Thermoleophilia > Solirubrobacterales > Solirubrobacteraceae > Palsa-465. The sequence goes on along the minus strand of CAVZQD010000019.1, from coordinate 105,068 downwards.
GCAATCGCACCCGACGCTCGACACGTTCGTCGAGCTGAACGGGCCGGACACCGGCGCGTGGGGGAATCTGAGGCCATACATCGCGTCGTTGCTCAAGGCCTGGTGGGGCGACGCGGCGACGGAGGAGAACGACTTCTGCTTCGACTACCTGCCGCGCATCAACGGCGATCACTCCCACTACGCGATGATGCTGAAGATGCTCGACGGGGGCGTGAAGGGCATGCTCTGCGTCGGGCAGAATCCCACCGTCGGCTCGGCCAACAACAAGCTGATGCGACTGGCGCTGGCCAAGCTCGATTGGCTCGTCGTTCGCGACTTTCAGCCGACCGAATCCGGACTGTTCTGGAAGGACTCGCCCGAGCACGAGTCCGGGGAGGTGCGCGCGCAGGAGATCCAGACCGAGGTGTTCTTCCTGCCGGCGGCCGCCCATACCGAGAAGGACGGCAACTTCACCAACACCCAGCGATTGCTCCAGTGGCACCACAAGGCGTGCGAGCCGCCGGGCGAATGCCGCTCGGAGCTGCACTGGATCTACCACCTGGGCAAACGGATCCGCGAGAAGCTGGCCGGCTCGGATGATCCCAAGGACCGGCCGATCCTCGACTTGATGTGGGACTACCCGTTGGTCGGACCCCACGACGAGCCCGATGCCGACCACGTGCTGATGGAGATCTCGGGCCGTAAGTCCGACGGGTCGTTCCTGGCCAGCTACGACGAGCTCGAGGAGGACGGCTCGACGACATGCGGCTCCTGGATCCACTGCGGGATCTACAAGGACGGGGTCAACCAGGCTGCGCGCAAGAAACCCCATACCGAGCAGAATTGGATCGCCCATGACTGGGGCTGGGCATGGCCCAGGGACACCCGCATCATCTACAACCGCGCCTCGGCCGATCCGGATGGCAACCCCTGGTCAGAGCGCAAGCGCTACGTGTGGTGGGACGCCGAGGAGGGCAAGTGGACGAGCCTCGGCGACTCGCCTGACTTTCCCCCGACCAAGGAGCCGGGCTACCGGCCGCCGAGCGACGCCAAGGCGATGGAGGGGATCGCCGGAGACAAGCCCTTCATCCTCCATCCCGACGGTCGCGGATGGATCTATTCGCCCACCGGTCTGGTCGACGGCCCGCTGCCGGTTCACTACGAGCCGCAGGAGACGCCGTTTCGCAACCCGCTCTACGCGCAGCAGCAAAATCCCACCCGGCAGGTGTTCCACCGTCGCGAGAATCCCTACCACCCGGTGGACGGCGAGCCCGGCGCTCAGGTGTTCCCGTTCGTGCTCACGACCTACCGGCTGACCGAGCACCACACGGCGGGCGGGATGTCGCGAACGGTGCCGTATCTGGCCGAGCTCCAGCCCGAGTTCTTCTGTGAGGTCTCACCCGAGTTGGCGGCCGAACGCGGACTCGAGCACGGGGGATGGGCGACGATCGTCTCCGCCCGGCAGGCGGTCGAGGCGCGTGTCCTGGTGACCGACCGAATCAAGCCACTTCAGGTGCATGGCCGAACCATGCATCTGGTCGGAGCGCCGTATCACTGGGGCAACGTCGGGATCGTCACGGGCGATTCGGCCAACGAGCTGCTCCCGCTCGCGCTCGACAACAACGTCCACATCAGCGAATACAAGGTGTCCACGTGCGACATCAGGCCGGGGCGACGGCCGCGCGGGCCCGCCCGGCTCGCGCTCGTCGAGGACTATCGGCGCCGTGCGGGGGTCAAGACGTGAAGCTCGAGACGCACGCTTGGCCGGGCTCCTACGGCGAGCACGCCAAGCCCCGCATGGGCTTCTTCACGGATACCTCGGTATGCATCGGTTGCAAGGCGTGCGAGGTCGCCTGCAAGGAGTGGAACCAGATCCCGATGTCGCTCCAGGGCTTTACAGGCAAGTCCTACGACAACACGATCGACCTGGGAGCCGACACCTGGCGTCACGTGGCGTTCATCGAACAGAAGGTTCCCGCCGGTGTGACCGACGGCGCGTCGCTCGTTCAGGCAGCCGCGCGCGGAGAGGCGGCCGACACCGGCATCGCCACCTATCAGGAGGGCGACGGCTTCCGGTGGCTGATGGCCTCCGACGTGTGCAAGCACTGCACCGATGCGGCCTGCCTCGATGTCTGCCCGACGGGAGCGCTGTTCCGGACCGAGTTCGGGACGGTCGTCGTCCAGGAGGATGTGTGCAACGGGTGTGGCTACTGCGTGCCGGCGTGCCCGTTCGGGGTCATCGATCAGCGCGAAGATGATGGCCGGGTGTGGAAGTGCACGCTCTGCTACGACCGGCTCAAGGAAGACATGGAGCCGGCATGCGCGCATGCGTGCCCGACGAACTCGATCCAGTTCGGCGAACTCGCCGAGCTGCGCGAACGCGCCGAGCACCGGCTCGCCCATCTACAGCAGTCAGGCCAGCGCCAGGCCCAGCTGTACCTGGCCGACGAGGACGACGGCATCGGCGGCGCCGGTGCGTTCTTCCTCCTGCTCGACGAGCCCGAGGTGTATGGGCTTCCGCCCGACCCGGTCGACACGCGCCGGGATCTCGGATCGATCTGGGCGGCGGCGGGAGCGGCGGCGGTGGCGCTTGGGGCGGGACTGGCGGCCGCGGTGTTCGGAGGCAAGCGGTGACCGACTATCACGGGCAGCCGATCCTCAAGGATCCGACCTGGACGTGGGAGATCCCGTGTTACTTCTACGCCGGCGGGATGGCCGGCGCCTCGGCGGGTCTGGCTTACCTGTCGGAGCTTCGGGGCAACGACGTGCTGGCACGGCGTGCTTGGGCGGCGGCGGTGCTCGGGATCGGCGTGAGCCCGGCGCTGCTCACCTCGGATCTGGGGCGGCCGCAGCGATTTCTCAACATGCTGAGGATGTTCAAGGTCACCTCGCCGATGAGCGTCGGCTCGTGGATCCTGAGCCTGACCGGTGCGACCACGACGCTCGCCGCGGTGAACGCCTGGACGGGGCTGTTCCCGCGCCCGGCCAGGCTCGCGCGCCCTGTCGCAGCCACGTTCGGTCTGCCGCTCTCCACCTACACGGCGGCCCTGATCGCGAACACCGCCGTGCCCGTCTGGCATGAGTCGCATCGATGGCTGCCGTTCGTGTTCGGCTCGGGCGCGGCGCTTAGCGCCGGCGCCGCCGCCGCGATCGCGACTCCGCTCGAGCATGCGAAGCCGGCGCGCCGGCTCGCGCTCGCCAGCGCCGCGCTCGAGGTCGGGCTCAAGGAGTTGATGGAGCGCCGGCTCGGCGATCACCGCGAGTCCTACACGCAAGGTGCCGCGTCGAAGTTCGGGCGGGCCGGCCAGGCCTGCATCGCGACCGGCGCGGCGCTGCTGGCCGCGCGCGGCAGTCGCTCGCGCGCCGCCGCGGTCGCAGGTGGGGCGCTGCTGTCGGCAGGGGCGCTCAGCGCCCGCTGGAGCGTGTTCAAGGCGGGCTTCCAATCGGTGGCGGACCCGAAGTACGTGGTCGCCCCTCAACGCGCCGGCGTCGAGCGGGGCGAGCGTCGTGGCGCCGCACGGCGCCAAGTCGCGGTGCGCGAGCCCAGCCCCGCGATCGGATCGCCGGCCACCGCCCCCGCCGTGGTCGAAGCGCTGGAGTCGGTAGCCCGGCGGTGAGCTTCGGGCAGTGGCAGGTCGAGCCGCTCCAGGTCGCGCCGGCGCTGGTGCTGGCGTTCGCCTATGCGGTTCGGGTCCGGCGGCTCGCCGCGAAGGGCAGACCGGTCAGGGCCGGCCGCCGGGCGTCGTTCTACGCGGGGATCGGGGTGATCCTGGTGGCGCTGGTGTCGCCGATCGACTACCTCGGCGAGAACCGGCTGCTGTGGGTTCACATGGTGCAGCACCTGCTGCTCGGCGACATCGCGGCGCTGCTCCTGGTGTTCGGGCTGACCGGGCCCATCCTGCGGCCCGTGCTCGCCTTGCGCCCAGTGCAACGCCTCAGAGTGCTCGCGCACCCCCTCGTTGCGCTGCCGCTGTGGATCGTCAACCTGTCCTTCTGGCACCTGCGCGTCCTCTACCAGGCCGCTCTTTACCACGACGGCATCCATGCGCTCGAGCACTTCTGCTTCGTCGCGTGCGGCGCGCTGATGTGGGCCGCGGTGATCGAGCCGGTGCCGGGACCGGCGTGGTTCGGCAATGGCTGGAAGGCGGTCTACACGCTGGCGGTGCGTACGGCCGGGGCCATAATCGCGAACGCGTTCCTGTGGGCCTCGCACCCGTTCTACCCCTACTACGCGGTGCGCGACCGGCTCGCGGGGATAGCGCCCGTGACCGATCAGCGCATCGCCGGCGCGATCATGTTCATCGAGGGCAGCGTGGTCACCATGCTTGCGTTCGCGTGGCTGTTCATCCGCTTCACGCGTGAGACGGAGCTCCGCCAGCGCCTGGTCGAGCGTGATCTCGACGCGACCCGGGCTGCGCGCGCCGCCCGGTACGCGCGCTCGGTGCGCCCGAGTGACCTGACCTGACTCACCTCGATCGGGTTGTCCCGCTTGGTCCGATCCCGGTTCCGACGGCGTGGCGCCGACGCTCCGCCTCAGCCAGGGCGGCCTCGTGCCGGGCCTCAGCCAGGTCGGCCGCCTGGAGCCCGTAACAGACACGCCGGGTGAGGAAGAACAGCAGCGCGGGCACGACCCAGATCCCGATCCGGAACACGTACAGCTGCGTGTTGTAGCTGAGGCCGAACAGCACGAACAGCCGGTCCGCGGCCCCGAACGCGAAGATGAGGAACACCCAGGCGAGGAACGCCACCCCGAACGCCGTCCGGTTGGGGGCATGGCGGGGACGATCGGCGAGGTTGTGAAAGCTGTGATCGCGGGTGAGCTTGCGCTCGAGCCAGGGAAACGCGGCGAGCACGCCGAGCACGAACAATGGGAACAGGGCCCCGCCCCAGAACGGGTTCGGGATCACCGTGTAGTGGCCGATGGTGACGTCGAAGCTCGGCATCAGGCGCAGCGCCCCGATCAGCCACCCGAGGTACCAATCGGGCTGGGCCCCGTTGGTGCCGAGCCACGGCTCGAACGGGCCCCACTGCCAGACCGGGTTGATCTGCACGAGCCCGCCGAGCAGAAACAGGATTCCGACCACGAAGAACATCAGCGCGAGCGAACGCGGCGCCTGGCCGGGAAACAGCGGCACGCCCACGATCCGGCGTTGGGTGTGGCGGCGGCTCTCCTGGAACTGGGTGTGGTGGCGGGCCATGACCAGCGCCAGGTGCAGGCCGATCAACGTCGCGAGCAGCAGCGGGATCAGGAGCACGTGGGCGATGTACATCCGCGACCAGAACTCGGGCTTGCCCGGGAACGGCGCGCCGAAGATCGCGAGCACCAGGGGGCCGCCGATCACCGGCAGCGACAGGCCGACGCCGTAGCCGATCGCGAGCCCCATGCCAGACAGAAGGTCGTCGACCAGCGAGTAGCCGAGGTAACCCTCGAGAAACGCGGTGAACAGCAGCACCAGCCCGATCAGCCAGGTCAGCTCTCGCGGCTTGCGGAAGGCGCCCGTGAAGAACACGCGCATCAGGTGCATCACGATCGATGCCACGAACACGTCCGCGGCCCAGTGATGGGTTTGGCGGATCAGCAGGCCGGCCTTGTAAGTGAAGCTGATGTCGAGCACCGACTTGAAGGCGGCGCTCATCTGCTGGCCGTCCAGAGGTGTGTACGGTCCGTGGTAGACGGTCTTGGCGGTGCTCGGATCGAAGAACAGCGCGAGGTAGATACCGGTCGCGATCAGGACGATGAACGAGTAGAGCGCGACCTCTCCGAGCAGGAACGACCAGTGGTCGGGGAACAGGTAGCGCATGCTCTTGCGCAGGAGCGGCGCCGCGGTCGTCCGCTCGTCGATGAAGCGGACTGGGTCCTCGATCGGGTCTCGCGTCTCACTCATTCGGACGTCGGGGTCTCTCTGACGTTCCACCACGACGGCCCGACCCGCGCGGAGAAGTTGCCGGCGGCGCGGAGGTGACCCTCGCCGTCGACCATCAGCGGAAGCTGGGGAAGCGGCCGGCCCGCCGGCCCGTAGATCACGGTCCCGCCGGTGTACGGATCGAACGTCGAGTAGTGACACGGGCACACCAGCGCGGGCTCGGGCTCGAGCACCGGGAACGTCGGCTTGCGGTACAGAGCGACCGCGCATCCGGCGTGGGTGCAGATCTTCGAGAACGCCAGGATCCCGCCCGGCGCCCAATCCGCGCGCGCCGCGGGCAGGTGCAGCTTGGCGGGGTCGAGCCGGACGACGACCAGCGAGGAGCCGATCTCCTCCTTGTCCGCGCCTTCGGGAAACGCGGTGTAGAACGTACCCGGCGCGACGCCGGTGGCGCTCAGAGGATTCCCGTCCTCGTCGACCAAGCGCACCCCGCGACGCCACGGGGTCTGGTCGAGCGGCGCCGTGTCCCAGATCGGGCCGAGCGACAGCGCCGGCGTGATCGCCGCGAGCCCGACCGCGCCCGCCGTCGCGGCCCCGGCGCCCAGCAGTAGCCGCTTGCGCGTGATCCGGCTGCCGCTCTCGTGGACGATGTCGAGGATCTCCTGCTGCTGGCGGGGGTGCTCGCCGGGATAGTCGTCCTCGAGCTCCTCGGTGACCACCAGCCGCTTGGCCACGACCGTCAGCGCGACAGCGATGAACACGAAGCACATTCCCAGGCAGATCCCGAGCAGCTCGTTGGGGAGCTCCGCCGGGCTGAATACCGCGTACACGACGACGAACCCGAGCGCGAACAGGCTGGCGATCCCGAGCAGCGCCAGCACCACGTTCTCGGCGCCGCGCTCGGGCGTGCCCTGCGCCACGATCGGCTCTTTGGCCTCGGCCTCCTCCTGTTTGGCCGCCACCCGTTGCTGCCGGCGCAGTCGGCGTCCGAACAGCAGCGTCGCGAGAGTCACCAGCCACCGCCACAGCTTCATCCGCGCAACCGCCTCCCGAGCGCCATGCAGGCGATGAGCAGCAACGGCGCGGCGATCCACCAGGTCACAAGCCCTTCTGGGATCGGGCCCAAGTTGCCTATCCCCCAGCCGCCGCGGTTGTCCGGGTGCCGGGTGCTGAGGACGTACTTGATGATCGAATTCAGCTGGGCATCGGAGATCTGGCTGGCCGGGAAGCGCGGCATCAGGTAGGGGCCGATGCGCACCGCCTCGGCGATCTCGGTGGGCGTGGCGCTCTGGAGCGGCGGTACCTCGGCGCCGGTGACGTATCCGCCGCGGGCGACCACCTGGTGGCAGCCCGCGCAGTGCAAGGTGAACTGCTGGAGGCCCTGGGCGAGGGTGCCCGTGTCGGGCTGAGGGTGCGGTACCCCGGGGCCGGCGGCGAGCGAGGCGACATAGGCGACCAGCGAGCGGATCTCCCTGTCGTTGAACAGCACGCGGTCGGGGCCCGGCTGGTCGTGGGGATCCGAGAGCGGCATATACCCCGTGCGCAGGTAGAAGTCCGCCGCGCGCGCGCCCACACCGCGCAGCGGCGGTCCCGCGCCGAGGATGTCGCCGGCGCCGGGCCGCGGCGATTTGATGCCCGAGCCGGCGATCCCGTGGCAGCTCGCGCAATTGCCGGCGTAGAGCTCCGCGCCGAGCTTCACGCTCGGTGTCGCCGGCTCGGACGTCGGGCGGACGATGCCCGAGCCCGGCTGGGCCCAGGCGAGCGCGGCCACACCGAGCGCGAGGCCCGCGGTCAGTGCCACGATCAGTGCGCTGCGTCTCACGACTGCCGGCACGCCTCCAACAGTGGAGCGCCGATTCCGGTCATCACGATGATCGCCAGGGCCAGGAAGTTGACCGTCAATCCGACCGTGGCCAGGAAGTTGATGCGCCCGCTCGGCGGCGCGCTGCCCTCGCCGCGGCGTTCGGCCTCGGCGATGTGATCGAGATGGAACGTCCGGCGGAACAGCCATGCCGACACCGCCATCGCGGCGAGCCCTATCCCGACCGCCACCGCCGACAGCCCGATCTCCCAGCCGTGCACCGGCAGCTGCCAGCGGCCGGGCGGGGAGTTGCACTGTGCGAACGTGAACGCGAGATTGGCCACAAACTGGATCGCCCACGCCACCGCGCCGCCGAGCACCCCGAACCAGACGATGGCTGTCGGGGGCGGGTACCTCATAGCGAAGGCGACAGCTGGGTGAACACGACGAGTACCGCGATCGCGTTGACGACGTACCAGTACAGGGCGACCCCGCGAACGCCGATCAGCCAGTAGTTCGTGAGCCCGCGGATCGACACGAACGCAAGCACGGTCAGGTCGAGCAGGATCCCGAACGCCACGTGCGCGTGGTGGGCCGCCAGCATCGTGAAGTAGATCGATCCATAGGCGCTCCCCTGCGGGGTGAAGTGGCGCAGATCGTGGCGGAACAGGAGGACCTGCACCGCCAGATAGGCGCACTGCACGACCGCCGCGAGCGCGATCAGCCAGATCACCTGGCCGCGCCTGCCGGCCCGGGCGAAGCGGGCGGCGAGCCACATCGGGACGCTGGTCGCGACCAGCACCGCGGTGGCGATCAGCGGGAGCGCCACCGAGGGCGGCTCGATGCCGGCCGGTGGCCAGCGGTGCGCGTCGAAGTCCAGGTAGAAGTAGGTGGCCATCAGCGTCCCGAACAGCGTCACCTCGGCGCACAGGAACAGCGCCATCCCCCACCAGCCGTTCGGCTGGGCGGCGCGCTCCCGGGCGACCCGTCCCGCGGCAGAGGCCGACCACGCCGCCGCGCTTCGGGTCACCTGTGGCGCCCGGCTCATGCCCGGGCCTCGCGCCTGCGCTCCGGGATCGCTGCTCACGCCTCGGCCTCCCTGTAGTGCCATCCGATCAGCGTCAGCCCACCTAAGGCTAGGAACGCGAGAGCGATCCAGTAGTGCGCGGTCACCAGCATCGCGAACACGCCCGCGAGCGTCAGCGCCGTCAGCGGTGGCCAGATCGAGTGCGACGGCATCGACAGGATCTCGTCGAGGATCGCGTCCTCCGGAGTTGTCGTCGGCGTCTCGTGGCCGAGCTCGAGCAGCCCCTCACCGCGGTCGAGCCGGCCGTTGTCGTACTCGCGGTCCTCGGTGTCCCAGTTCGCGTACGGACTGGTGACCGTGGGGATGACCGGATAGTTGTAGGGCGGCGGCGGCGAGGTCGTCGACCACTCGAGCGTGTCGCCCCCGAACGGGTCGTTTCCGGCGACAGCCCCCCGGAACCGGCTCACCACGAGGTTGGCGACGATCAGCACCAGACCGACGGCCAGGATGTAGGACCCGATCGACTCGATGAAGTTGAGCAGCGACCACCCCAGCCCCGCGGCGTAGGTGTAGTTGCGTCGAGGCATTCCCAAGATGCCCACGATGTGCATCGGGAAGAAGGTCACGAACGTGCCGACGAAGGTCAGCCAGAAGCTGAGCTTGCCGACACCCTCGTGATACATCCGGCCGGTGACCTTCGGGAACCAGAAATACATGCCGCCGAGGATCGGGAACACCGCGGCGCCGAAGATCACGAAGTGGAAGTGCGCGATGATGAAGTAGCTGTCGTGCACCTGCTGGTCGAACGGGATCGCCGCCACCATGATCCCCGACAGCCCCCCGATGATGAAGTACACGATGAACCCGATGATGAACAGCATCGGGGTCTGGAAGTCGGGCGTGCCGGTGACGATCGTCGCGATCCACGCGAACAGCTGAATCGCGCTCGGGATCACGATGATCAGGCTCGCGGCGGCGAAGTAGACGGTGGTGATCGTCGCGAACCCCACTGTGAACATGTGGTGCACCCACACGCCGAAGCCGAGGAACGCCACCAGGATCTCGGCCAGCGCGACGAGCGGAAAGAACACCATGTGGCGGTGCGTGAACGTCGGGATGATCGCGGTGGCGATCCCGAACGCGGGCAGGATGATGATGTACACCTCCGGGTGCCCGAATATCCAGAACAGGTTCTGCCACAGCAGCGGATCACCACCGAACGCGACGTCGTAGAAGTGGAACCCGAGCTGACGGTCGAGCTCGAGGAACAGGGCGGCGACGCTCAGGGAAGGGAGCGCGAACAGCAACGCGAACGCCACCGCCAGGAACGCGAAGCAGAACAGCGGCATCCGGTTGAGCGACATCCCCGGCGCCCGCATCTTGAAGATCGTCACGATGAAGTTGATCGCCGTGGCGGTGCTCGCGATCCCGTTGAAGATCAGCCCGTATCCGTAGAAGTCGATGTTGTTGCCGGGGTCGTACTGCTTGGACGCGAGCGGCACGTAGTCGAACCACCCGGCGTTCGGCGCGTGACCCTGGGCGAGCGCGACATACATGAAGACGCCCGAGCCCAGGAAGATCCAGAACGACAGCGCGTTCAAGCGCGGGAAGGCCATGTCGCGCGCGCCGATCATCAGCGGCAGCAGGTAATTTCCGAACGCCCCCGTCGTCATCGGGATCACGAACAGGAAGATCATCGTGATCCCGTGCATCGTGAACACCTCGTCGTAGGCCTGAGGCGACAGCAGGTGACCGTTCGGGCCGATCAGCTGCGTGCGGATCAGCAGCGCCTCGATTCCACCGGCCCCGAAGAACGCCAGCGACGCGAAGAAGTACATGAGCCCGATCCGCTTGTGATCGGTCGTGGTCACCCAGCCGACCAGCCCCGGGCGCTCTGACCAGATCCGCTCCAGGCGGTCCACATGCCGCTGCCCGCGTGGTGAGATGACGGTCGCCATGGGTTATCTGAGGCCGTCGAGGTAGGCGACGAGCTCTGAGACCTCGCCGCGGGACAGCCCGAGATCGGGCATGCGCACACCGGGCTTGATCGCCTGTGGATTCGAGATCCAGCCGGCCAGCTCGGCCGGCGTGTTCCGGATCGTCCCCGAGGCGAGCGTCGTCCGGGTGGCGACGTGGGTGAGGTCGGGTCCGACCGTGCCCTGCGCCTGGGTGCCGCCGATCCGGTGGCAGCTCGCGCACTGGTCGCTCATGAACAGCTGCTCGCCCGCGCTCGTCCGCGCCGCGGTCGGGGCTCGGGCCGGCGATGACATGTCGCGAAGCCAGGAACGGAACGCCGCGGGCGTCTGCGCGAACACGTACATCGCCATGTTCGCGTGCTGCAGGCCGCAGAACTGCGAGCACTGCCCGCGGAACTTTCCCGGCCGCGAGGAGTACAGCAACACCCGGTTCTGGCGACCCGGAATCATGTCGATCTTGCGGTTCAGCGCGGGGACCCAGAAGCTGTGGATGACGTCCGCCGTGGTCGCTACGACGTTGACCCGGGTGTCGGCCGGGATGTGGATCTCGTTGGCGGTGATCGCATCCGTCCCCGGGTATCGCACCTCCCACCACCATTGGTGGCCGATCACGTCAACTGTCATCGCCGTGGTCCGCGGGTTCGGCGGCGAGGTCTGCTTGATCAGGTAGATGTTCGCCACCGCGAACAGGGCGACGAGTGCCACCGCGGGGATCCCGATCCCGAACAACAGGACCATCCCCTCGGACACTTCCTCACGCTCGCCGAACCACGGTAGGCCGGGAACGTCCCGCCGGATCCACGCGATCAAGAGCAGCGTGACCGCGCCCAGGAACACGATCACGGCGGCGGCGAGCATCCACCACCACAGCAGCATGATGTTGTGCGCCTGCGGGCTGCGCGTCGAGAGGATCGACTGCTTTCCGCAGCCCGCGAGGGCCGGCGAGCCGGCGGCCAGGAGGCCGACCCGCGCACGCCGCCACCAACGGCGACGGCGTGTATCGCGGGGAACGGAAGTCAAAGGTGCCAGAGGTCCGGGTCGGCCAACTGGACGTACCCGCGGCAAACTGCCGCAAAACAGAACGACCTCCAGCGTGTGCGTTCGGTTACTGCGCCTCGCGGCGCGCGTCTGCGAGCTCTTCGGGCGAGGTCGTTCCGGTTGTGCCCGGTTGCGGTCGGTTACTGTGCGGCAGCGGACGCGGCTCGATCTCGGACTTCTCGCCGTGCGCGCTGGCGCCGGATCCCCGCGACCACATGCCGGCGACGAGCGCGCCGACGAGCACGATCACCCCGAGCGGAAGTACGAGGATCGTGAAGATCCCGCCGGTGAAGACCGCGCCGACGAGCCCGAAAACGAGCAGCACCGCGGCGATCATGTACAACCACATGTCCTTGCGTGTTACCCAGGCCGGCGCCGCCGAAACTGATCCGGAGCGCTCTCGATTGAGCGCGGCGCGGTCGGGTAGCGGGTCTCGATGCGGTTACGGGACCCCTGGCGGACAGCTACCCCGCGGCGGTGGCGCAAAGGCTCGGGCGAGGCGGTGCGGCCGGCCGTCCCCTGCCTGGTCCGGCCGACGCGCCCCGCTTCGCCGCCGGCAGTCGCTATTTCGCTCGTACCCATAGGCCGGGCCGGTGAACCGGGACTCGATCAGCGACGGGATGCTCGATCAGCGACGGGATGCGTCCGCATCCGTACATATCGGTTTAGGCACCGCCAGCGCGGAAAGACTCCAGTGGAAGCCGTTCCAGGCAGAACGGTCTAGCCGGAATTGCGTCGGACGACGCCGGGGACGCTCAACGCGGCTCCGCCACGGACCTCGCGCTTGCACTCAACAGCAGGGGAGGTTCCGATGTCCGTCACGTCGAGGGTTTCGCGCGACCTTGCGCGCGAAACCGACGCAGGGTTGTTTGACATTTACTCCCGCGAGCGGGATTCCGCCGCCCGCGACGAGCTGGTAGACCGCTACATGCCGTTCGCGCGCAAGCTGGCACTGCGCTACCTCCACAGTCGCGAACCGCTGGACGATCTCCTCCAGGTCGCGTATCTCGGCCTACTGAACGCGATCGAGCGGTTTGACCCCGAGCACGGCAAGAAGTTCACGACGTTCGCCGCCCCGACGATCTTGGGCGAGCTCAAGCGCTACTTTCGCGACAAGGGCTGGATGGTGCACGTTCCGCGCGACCTCCAGGAGCGCGCGCTGGCAGTGAGCCGGCACGCCGACCGGCTGTCCAGTGAGCTGGGGCGTTCGCCGACCGTGGACGAGCTCGCCAACGCGATGGACTGCACGATCGAGCAGGTGATAGAGGCGATCGAGGCCGCCGAGAATTACCAGCTGACGTCTCTCGACGCTCCCGTCGCACCGGACGAGGAAGAGAGCTGCGCACTCACGGAGATGTTGGGTCGGGAAGACGACGGGTTTGAGCTGGCCGAGGAGCGGCAGACGCTCGCGGCAAGTTGGGCCAAGCTGAGTGACCTGGAACGCCAGGTGCTCGGGTTGCGGCTGCTCCACGGTCTAACGCAACGCCAGATAAGCCGTCGGATCGGATACTCGCAGATGCACGTGTCGCGCCTGCTCCGCAGATCGATGCACTCGCTAGACGGCGAGACTGCTTCGACAGCGAGTCTGAACTAGCTCCCGTTTGAAGTCGGCGAATCGATCTCCTCGCAGACGGCCGCCGCGCCGGCTGAGCCACGCCGTTCAGGCCCGTTAGCCCCGCGCGTTCATGGGTAAGCGGTACTCATGACGCAGTTTGGCTACACGATGATGTGCGAGCAATCGCGGCCGGACCAGCTTGTCCGGGACGTACAGCGAGCGGAGCGGGCCGGCTTTGACTTCTCGGTGATCAGCGACCACTTCCAGCCGTGGCTCGCGGCGCAGGGTCACTCCGGCTACGCCTGGTCGATCCTCGGCGCGGCGGCCCAGGCCACCGAGCGGATCGGGCTGATGAGCTACGTCACGTGTCCGACGCTGCGCTACCACCCGGCTATCGTCGCCCAGAAGGCCGCGACGGTGCAGATCCTGTCGGGCAACCGTTTCCGGCTCGGGCTGGGCTCAGGCGAGAACCTCAACGAGCACGTAGTCGGCCGGCGCTGGCCGTCGGTCGGCGTCCGGCACGAGATGCTGACCGAGGCCGTCGATGTGATCGCGGAGCTGTTCGACAATGACAACGGGACCGTCAACTACCGCGGCGAGTACTTCGACATCGAATCGGCGAAGCTGTGGGACCTGCCCGACGAGCGCGTGCCGATCGGGATCGCGGTGTCCGGCCGAGACTCCTGCAAGCTGGCCGGCCGCAAGGCCGACTTGATGATCGCGGTCGAGCCGAACGCCGAACTTGGCGAGTTGTTCGACGCCGCCGGCGGCGATGGCAAGCCGAGAGTCGGCCAGGTCGCGCTTGCCTATGACGAGGACCGGGACGCCGCCGTCCGGCGCGCTCACGAGCAGTTTCGCTGGTTCGGGCTCGGCTGGAAGGTCAACGCCGATCTCCCCAATCCCGACTCGTTCGAGGGAGCGACTCAATTCGTCACCCAGGACCAAGTGGCCGACGCTCTGTCGTGTGGACCGGACGTCGATGAGCACGTCGAGGCGATCAAGCCGTTCATCGAGGCGGGATTCGACGAGGTCGCGCTCGTGCAGATCGGAGCCGAGCACCAGGAGCCGTTCACGACGTGGGCCGAGCGCGAGCTTCTGCCGGCGCTGCGTTCGATCTGACGGTCGTGCGACTAACAACTCTGACCGGAGGTAAGTAATGCCACCACGGGGCGTCAAGAAAGGAACCAAGCGCGCGCGCCAATACGAGCACATCAAGGAGAGCCAGCTCGACCGCGGGACGGGCGAGCGCCGCGCGGAGGAGATCGCGGCACGCACCGTCAACAAGGAGAAGGCGCGCTCGGGTGAGTCGAAGTCGCGGTCGCGCAGCTCGGTTCGGGATATGTCCTCGTCGCAGCGCGGCGGCCAGCGCTCGGGAACCGACCGCCCCAAGGGGCGAACCCGGGAGCAGCTCTACAACGAGGCGCGCCAGATGGGCATCGACGGCCGCTCGAACATGAACAAGGCGCAGTTGCAGCGCGCGGTCGACAGCCGCAAGAAGTGACTCTTTTCGGCGACCGCGCCCACCAACATCGCGCTCAAACGATCGATCGGCTAAGAACCCGGCGAGGGATGCTTGCGCCCGCGTAGCCACGGGTAGCAGCTGATCAGCATCAAGATGGAGCAGACGCGCGAGGGCCCGCAAAACGAGCCAGATTCCGAGCGGCTCGGGCGCAACGTCACCGACCTTCTCAACGAGCTCCGTGTCGCCGGCACGGGGATACAAGTGATGTTCGCGTTCCTGCTGGTCGTGCCGTTCAACACGGGCTGGAAGAAGGCTTCATCGTTCGATCAGTGGGTGTACTTCATCACGCTGTTGTGCATCGCGATCGCCGCCGTGCTGCTGATCGCTCCCTCGGTTCATCACCGGCTCTTGTTCCGCCAGCGTGAGCGGGCGTACCTTGTGCGCGTCGGGACCAGGCTCGCGATTGCCGCGGCGGCGTTCCTCGCGGTGGGGCTGACGGGAATCCTGGTGCTGATCTCGAATTTCGTGTTTGGGACGGTCGCGGCCGTATGCGTCGGCATCGCAGCCGCGATCCTCGTCACGTCGGTGTGGTTCGTGTTGCCGCTGGGTCGTCGCTACGAGCGCTCCGACCACGCGCACGAGCAGTCCGTCCGCTGATGGCGTGACACACGCTCGCGTTTTGTGACTTCGGCGGTGGGTAGCGGCGGTGGACATGAAGATCGGTTACTTCTTGTCCAGTGAGGAATGGGGCCCGCGCGAGCTTGTCGCTCAGGCGGTCAAGGCCCAGGAGGCAGGCTTTGAGGGCCTCTGGATCTCGGATCATTTCCATCCGTGGAACGACGAGCAGGGTCACAGCCCGTTCGTGTGGTCGACGATCGGCGCGATCGCGAACGCGACGAAGATGAAGGTCACCACTGCCGTCACCTGCCCGACCGTGCGGATCCATCCGGGTATCGTCGCTCAGGCGGCCGCGACCTCGGCGATCTTGCTCGACGGCCGCTTCTGCCTCGGAGTCGGCAGTGGCGAGGCGCTGAACGAGCACATCTTCGGGGACCGCTGGCCCGAGGCAGACGAGCGGCTGGAGATGCTCGAGGAGGCCGTCGAGGTGATCCGCCTGCTCTGGGAAGGCGGGGTCCACGACTACCGAGGCCGCCACTATCGGCTCGAGCATTGCCGCGTCTACGATCTTCCTGACCGGCCGCCGCCGATTGTCGTCTCGGGCTTCGGGTCAAAGGCGACCGAACTGGCGGCCAGGATCGGGGACGGCTACTGCACGGTCGCGCCGGACCCCGACGCGGTCCGGTCGTATCGGTCCAAGGCGAAGAACGGCGCCTTCGTGCAGGGCGGGATGAAAGTGTGCTGGGACTCGGACGAGCGCCGAGCCCGTAAGACCGTCCACCGCCTGTGGCCCAACGAGGCGCTCCCGGGCGAGCTCGCGCAGGTCCTGCCGACGCCCGAGCACTTCCGGCAGGCGAGCGAGCTCGTGACCGAGGAGATGGTCGCCGAGGAGGTGCCTTGCGGTCCCGATGTCGACCGGCACGTGGCGGCGATCAAGGAATACGCGGATGCCGGCTTCGATGAGCTGTACATCAGCCAGATCGGTCCCGAGCAGGACGCGTTCTTCGCCGCCTATCGGGACGAGGTGCTCCCGCGCGTGCGCTGACGCGCCGCGACCGATCGCAGCCCGCCGAGCGTGGTGAGCGGGGGGCGCTCGGTCACCGCCACGATGGAGGAGGCATAGTTCTCCCACGGGCGGAGATATTGCCCTCCGATCGGGCTTCGACGGCCGACGACGCGCCGCTCGACAGCGGACAGCACCGCGTAGGCCATCTCGCCGAGTGCGCGGAGCGGCTGGTGGCGGTTATGGCGCTCGCCGAGATGACACTCGGCGAGCGCGTCGAGGCCATGGCGATGAAGCGTGTCGATCAATACGGCGATCTCGACGCCATATCCGGCCGGGAACGGGATCGACTCCAACAGCTCCCGTCGCGCGGCGAATTCGCCGGCGAGCGGCTGGGCGAAGCCGGCGAGCCTAGGCTCGTGCAGATTGAGCAGCGGCCGGGCCATCAGTTCGGTGACGCGGCCGCCCTCGTCGGGCAGAGTGACGCCGCCGGCGCACAGCGGCCGGTCGAACGCGCCCTTGACGAGCTGGAGCGATGGGTCGGCCAGCAACGGTCCGATCAGGCCCTGGAGGTGGTTCGGATCCGGATTCGCCGTGTCGCCGTCAACGAAGCACACGATGTCGCCGCTGGTCGCGTGTACGGCACGCCACATCGCGTCGCCCTTGCCGAGCGCCGGTCCGAACCCGGCGAGGACGTCGTCCTGCGCGATCACCCGGGCCCCGAACGCACGTCCGACCGCGGCGGTGCCATCCGCCGAGTCAGCATCGACGACGAGTACGTCGTCGATCACCTCGGCGTCAAGGAGCGGCCCCACGGTGCCGGTGAGGATTCCGCCCAGCGTGTCGGCGCACTCCTTCGTCGGGATCACCACGTCCACCGATGTCGTCCCCTTCATACGACGGAGCATCTCGGGCGGGAACGCGCCCGCACCGTAGCGCCGCCGGGTGGCCCATGACGACACCGCGAGGTCGACCGACAGGCCCCGTGCGGCCCGGCCGCCGGCCCGCGCGGACGTGCGGACGCGGACGTCTGCCGCGCGGAAGACCGGGATGCCGGCGTCGGCCAGCCGCTGCGCAAACGCGGCGTCCTCGAGCGCGGCCAGCGGCTCAAGCCCTCCGACCGCGCGGTACACGCGTGCTGTGACTCCGATCGACGCACCGGCGAAATGGTGGTGGGCGGCGTCTGGATCGACTTTTCGGATGAGCTCGAGTCGCTGCTCCGCGTCCCGCTCGCGGCGGCGAAGCACCTCGGGCGGAAGCCGCTGCGCCTCGTCGGGATCGAGCTCGATCATCCCCGCCACCACGACCGCACCCGCACGGACATGCGCGAGCTGCCGAGCGAGCCAGTCCCGAGCGGGTCGGGAGTCCGCGTCCGTGGTGGCGACCAGAGCATCCTCGCGCCGGTGCGCCAGTAGGCGTTCGGCCGCCCGATCCATGCCCGCCCGCCGGGCTGCGCCCGCGCCGTGGCCCGGGCCGTCGATCAGCGAGAGCCCCAGCCCGTGCTCACGCGCGGCTCGCTCGGCGACGTCCGCGGTGCCGTCGGCACAGGCATCGACGACGAGAATCACCTCGAACCGCTCGCGCGGCACGGTCTGCGCGGCCAACGCGCGGATGCACCCCGCGATCTGATCTTCCTCGTCGCGAGCCGGGACGACGACGATGCTGCTCAGCGCCACGACGCTCCTTCGGCGATCAGCGAGCGACCGCGTTCGTAATCCTCGTCGGCCTCATGCGCGAGCACGCCGACGACCCTCCCTTCGCGGCCGTACCAGGCAGTGAACGCGCCGCCTTCATGCTGCTCGAGTCGGGACTGGTCGAAGCCGTCTCCCCAGGCGGCGTACTTGAGCGTGTGATCGCCGATCGTCGACCAGAACCCGGGGACGGCGTCCCATTGCGCGTCCCGGCCGGCGACGGTCCGCCCCGCGACCTCGCCCTGGCCGAGGGCGTCGCCCCAGTGCTCGACGCGCAGCCGGCGACCCGCGGACGTGTTGTGCGCGAACGCCACGTCGCCGGCGGCGTACAGGCCGACTCGTTCGGTGCGCATGGCCGCGTCGACGGGGACGGCGCCGCCCGCGAGTTCGAGTCCCGCCGCCTGCGCGAGCTCGCCGCGGGGCGCGACGCCCGCAGCCATCACCACCACCCGCCCACTGGCGCGCACGATGCCGGCTCGGACCTCGAGCGCGCCGTCACCGCGCGCGGCGATCTCGTCGACCTCGGCGCCGAAGTTGACGTCGATGCCCTCTTCCTCCAGCCAGCCCCGGATGTGCTCGGCCGCCTCGACGCCGAGACGAGCGGCGTTGGGCTGCTCCTCGTCGGAGAACAGCGCGACCTGATGGCCGCGTCGGCTGAGCGAAGCAGCGATCTCGCAGCCGATGAAGCCCGAGCCGATCACGACCACCGGATCCCCGGGCCCGAGACGCCCGGTCAGCTCGCGCACGTGGTCCAGGGTGCGAATCACCCTCACCGCCGGATGGTCGGCTCCGGGCACGGGCAGTCTGGTCGGCTCAGCACCGGTCGCCAGCACGCAGCTCCCGTAGTGGAGCTCGCGACCGCCGGACAGCGACACCGTGCGACCGGTGGCGTTGATGGCGACCGCGCGGCCGCTGAGGAGGCGAACCGCTTGCTCCTGCAGCCAGGTTTCCGGCTCGATCGGGAGCTCGTCCTCACTGGACTCGCCCCGCAGCAGGTCCTTGGTCAGGGGCGGGCGGTTGTAGGGCATCCGGTGTTCGTCGGTGACGATCGCGACGGCGCCGCTGCCACCGGCGGCGCGGTAGGCACGCGCCGTGGACAGACCTGCCGGGCCGCCGCCCACCACCAATAGCTCGAACTCGTCGCTCACCGGCGCTCCAGCACGTCGAGCAGATAGTCATCGGTTCCGCCGGAGGTGAGCCGCGCGAGCCACGGCTGCTCGAGCAGGATCGCGTGAACCTGCTCGGCGTCGACGGGACGCTCGGGTCCGGCGGGACGCCAGTGGATCGCCACCAGTCGCCCCCCCGCCGGCATCACCGACTCGAGCCGCGCGATGGTTCGGGCCAGCTCGGATATGGTCAGGTAGTAGAGGATCTCCGATGCGACGACCAGGTCGAAGCGGCCGATGGGGATGGCGTCCGGAATCTCGCCCAGGATCACGTCGACATGCGGGGCGCCGGCGAGCCGCCGGCGCGCGGCCGCCACCGCCGTCGGTGCGGCGTCGATCGTGGTCAGCCGCTCGCAGTGGGGTGCGAGCAACGAGCTGAATACGCCGATCGAGGCGCCGAGCTCGAGCGCGTTGGCGAAAGGCCCTTCCCCGCACGCCGCGAGCGTCGCCTCGTACTTCCGGCGCTCGTACTCGCTGGTCGTGTAGCCCCATGGATCGGGATCGGCGCGGTAGCGCGCCTCGAAGTCCGCGACCGACATCCGCGCCATCTCAGAGCTCCTCCAGCACGGCTTCACCCAGACCCGCGAGCAGGGGGTCGAGACGATGCTGAAGCAGGAACACCTCGAGGTCCCGCCGCGCCCGATCGAGCGGGTCCGCACGGACGAACGGCCTGGACCCGCACGCGCGGGCGGCCTCGTCGAGCAGCATCCGGCACGCGTCGGCGATCCCGACCCGGGCCTGCACCGCGATCGGCGCGAGTGCGTCGTCGGACTCGTCCATCGCCGCGGCTCCCCGCGCGATCCAAAGGTCGATCGTTAGCCGGGCGGTCTGGATGCGTCCGGCCGCGAGCGCTTCGAGCGGCCCACGTCCCGGGCGGTGGGCCAGCTCGTCCAGCGCGGCGTCGGCGGCGGTGTCGGCCATCCCGGCCCAGCTCGCCGCGGTGCGAAGCGCATCGCGCGAGAACCACGGCTGCTCGGCCAGTGACCCTGGCGCGCCGAACCGCGCGATCACCGGCGCATCGCGGAATATGACGCGGTGTGAGACCGAGGCCCGTAGGCCGTGGGACCGAAACCAGCCCGGGTCGACCTCGACGCGGCTGTCGGTGAGATCGACCCACACCGCAACCGGCGGCCCTTTGACCGGCTGCCGCGCCAGGATCAGCGCGCGGTCGAGCCCGCCGGCGCCAGAACAGAACGTCTTCACCCCCCGCAGCACCTCGGCTCCATCGAGATCGTGCACGGTCGCGGGCGGCCCCTCCCCGGGGTGCGGGGTCCCCGCCCCACACCCCCGCCCGTAGCCGCCGAGCCGCGACTGCGGCAAGCTCACGGTCCCGCACCGCGGCGGGCGCCTGAACCGCGAGGCGCTCGACCGCGTTCAAGTGCCCGTCGAAGATCCGCCCAACGGACCCGTCCGCGCGCGCGACCCTCCTGACCAGATCGAGCTCTGCCGCCGCCGGCGGCCGGGATCTCCCCGCGCGCGCGTTCCAGGCGAGCATGCCGGCGCGCTCGAGCAACCCGATCGGCCCGTCGGGAAAGCCGGGGGTGGCCTCGCCGTCCCGTGCAGCGGCACCGGACTCGATCTGGGCGAGCGCGGCATCGAATCCGGACCGAGCCGCGTCTACCGATGCGCTCATTCTGCCGTGCCCAGTTCGAGACCCGCCGCGATCGCGTGTTCGACCACCAGTCGCGCATAGGCGATCGTCTCGCGCGCGTCGGGCCGCCTCGCACCCGGACCGATCCCGTCATGAGCGAGCACGATCGCGCCGGCGCGTAGGTTCGCATGGGTGGCGCGAAACATCTCCCCGGCGGCCTCGCCCCGCCAATCGTGGGTGTCGACGGTCCAGCCGATGATCCGGAGGTGGTTCTCCCGCGCGACCTGACCCGACCACGCCGCGGTGTCTCCCCACGGAGTCCGCCACAACGTCGGGCACACCCCTAGCGAGCTCAGCAGCTCCGAGGGCACGAGCGGTGTCCTGGCGTCCCCACTCCAGCGATCGCTGCGAGTGCCGGACGTGCTCGTGGCAGTGGAGCCCGATCCGGTGACCCTCGGCCACGATCCGAGCCATGACCTGCGGCTGGGCCGCCGCGCGCGGGGCGATCGGAAAGAACGTGGCGCGGGCACCCGCCTCGGCGAGTACGTCGAGCAGGCGCGGGGTCCAGTCCGCATCCGGACCGTCATCGAAGGTCAACGCCAGCATCGACATGAATACTGCCTTACCCGGCCGATGGCGGTGCCCACCAGCCGCCGCCCTCGGCGTGCGGAACGACGGGAACCGGTCCGGGAACGCGAAATCGGGTAGACACAAGCCGTGGCGCGCTCGATTTGGAACGGCACGATCCGGTTTGGCCTGACGGCAGTTCCGGTCAAGGTGCACTCGGCGGTGCAGGACAACGCGGTGCACTTTCACCAGGTTCACGCCACGGACGGAGCCCGCGTGAAGCAGAAGCGGATCTGCTCCAAGGAGGGCAAGGAGGTGCCCTATAAGCAGGTCGCCAAGGGTTACGAAATACGCGGCGGAGAGTACGTCGTGCTCACTCAGGAGGAGATCGACTCGGCCGCGGGCGAGCGCTCACACACGATCGAGCTCGAAGAGTTCGTCCGCAGCGAGGAAATCGATCCGGTGTATTACGAGCGCAGCTACTACCTCGGTGCCGGCAAAGGGGGCCAGGACGCCTACCGGCTGCTGCGCGATGCGCTGGAGCGCTCCGAGCGGGTCGGTGTCGGCCGGTGGATGTTCCACAATCGCGAGTATCTGGTGGCCATCCGACCGCTTGATCGCGTGCTCGGTCTCCACACGCTCCGATTCGCCGCGGAGCTGATCGACGCCGGCGCGCTCGAGCTCCCCAGCCCGAGCCGGGCCCCGAGCCGGCGCGAAATCCAGATGGCGAGCACGCTCGTCGAATCGCTTGGCGCGCGTTTCGATCCCTCCTCGTTCAGCGACAGCTATCGCGACCGGGTCCTGGATCTGATCGAGACCAAGGCGAAGGGCGAGCAACCCGATCTCCCCGAGGCGCCCGAACCCGAGGAAGCCCCCGACCTGATGGCCGCCCTCGAGGCGAGTTTGGCCTCGTCCGCCCCGAAGGGCTCGAAGGGCAGGCGCTCGGCGAAGCCAAAGCGAAGCAAGGCCAAGAGCTGAGCGTGCCGCGAGCGCTGTGGACTGGATCGCTGAGCTTCGGGCTCGTGAACGTACCCGTCAGCGTGGTCGCCGCCGCGCGCGACCTCGACCTCCATTTCCGCCAGCTGCACCAGAAGGATGGCGCCCCGATCGACGTTCAACGCTGGTGCTCCAAGGAAGACGTCGAGATTCCCTATGAGGAGATCACCCATGGGTACGAGCTCGATGACGGCGGTCAGGTGGTCGTGTCCGATCTCGAGTTGCAGGCCATCGAGCCGCGCCGGACCCGCACGATCGACATCGAGCAGTTTGTCGATTTGGCCGAGGTCGACCCGATCTACTTTGATCATCCGTACTTCCTGGTGCCGGCGGCCGATGACGACGGCTCGCTCCGCGCCTACCGGCTGCTCGCCGAGGTGATGGGCGGCACCGACCGAGCGGCGCTCGGGCGGTTCGTGATGCGAGCCAAGGAGTACCTCGCGATCGTTCGCGAGCGCGACGGAGCGCTTACTTTGACGACGTTGCTGTTCGCGGATGAGGTCCGGGAGACCAAGGGGATCGACGCGGCGCATCAGCAGTCGCATAAGCCGACGCGAAAGCAGCTCGACGCCGCGGTGGCGGTGATCGAAGAGCTCACGTGTCCTTGGGAACCCGACAAGCACCAGGATCGCTACCGGGCTCGACTGAAGCGCGTTGTCGACCGCAAGCGCAAGGGCGAGACGATCAAGCCGTTCGAGGCCGCCGAGGAGCCCGAGGCTCCGTCGGACCTGATGGCCGCGCTCGAGCGGACCCTCGAGGAGCTTCGATCGGGCAACGGCCGGCGCCGGTCAGCTCGATAACCCGTTAGGCGTCTCAGACATACCTCGGATTCAGACCAAAAGCCGCGGGTAGCTGAGGTGCGCAGAGTTCGGCTCCGGTAGGCGCCGGAGTAGAAAGGAGAGGGAAGCCCATGACCTGGGTGCTTGTTGCTGTCGTCGTTGTGTTGCTGGTGATCATCGGAGTTCTGCTCGCACGCCAGCAACGATCCCGCAAACTCAAGGCTGACTTTGGGCCGGAGTACAACCGGGTCGTCGCAGAGCGTGGCGATCAGCGCTCAGCTGAGCGCGAGCTCACCGACCGCCGCAAGCGCGTCAGCGATTTCGAGATTCGGCCGCTGGCGCCGGCGGACCGCGAGCGCTACACCGAGCGCTGGGCGGCGGCTCAGCGCACGTTTGTCGATGAGCCTGGAGCTGCCGTCGGTGAGGCCCACCGGCTCGTCCAGCAGGTGATGCACGACCGGGGCTATCCGGTCGATGAGGATTTCGAGCAGCGGGCGGCCGACGTCTCGGTCGAGCACCCCGGCGTGGTCGAGAACTATCGGGCCGCTAACGCAATCTCTGTCCGCGCCAAGCAGGGCGAGGCCAGCACCGAGCAGCTGCGGCAGGCGATGGTCCACTTCCGGGCTCTATTCGATGAGCTCCTCGCTCCCGGTGACAACGAGCCCGGGAGGGACGCTGACGCGAGGGATCAGGGACGCAGTGACACACGAGACGACGAGGAGGAACTGACCGATGGAGCGCAACGAAGAGACACTGAGCACTCGAGACCTCGCCTCGGCCAACGACCCCGTGACAAGCACGGCGACCGCGCCGGATTCCGCGCCGCGGGACGGCGAGCAGTCGAATGACGCGTCCGCTGAGGTCTATGACCGCGAGGCCGCGGATCGCGAAACGGCGGACCCTGCGGCTGAGGCGCCGTCGGGGGCGGTGCGATCCAGCGATCCGTCTGCACGTGAAGCCGACGTGGGGGCGGCGGGTGGCGTACGCGAGGAGGGGACGCCGGCCTCGCCGGCGGGGGGGACGGATTCCGCTTCGGGCAACGGTGCGCCGCTCCTGTCCGAAGAGCTGAGCAGCACGTTCCAACAACGCTGGGAAGAGGTTCAGACCCGATTCGTCGACGAGCCTCGCGGGGCGGTCGAGGACGCGGACGGCCTGGTCGCGAACCTCATGCAACAGCTCGCCGAAGGCTTCGCGCAGGAACGGGAGCGCCTCGAAGCGCAGTGGGGGCGCGGCGAGGACATATCGACCGAGGATCTCCGAATCGCACTGCAGCGCTATCGGTCGTTCTTCCAGCGTCTACTCACCACGTAGGGAGCGGCGGGGGCGCGCCGGCGGGGGGCGCGCGGCGGTAAGCAATCCTGCCGCGCGCCCACCCGACTGTCGTGGTCCATCATGCTGGAACGGCGGCCACGTTTCGATCGAAGTGGCGGTGCGCCGCAACCGCGTTCGCGAACGCCTCGGCGAACGCGGCGAGGTCGCCGCTTCCGTTGCCCGGCGACGCAAGCGTCACGACGCCCGACTCGTCGACGAGGCCGTTGTCGGACAGCGAGGCGTCGTTGAGCGGAGCTTCGCGCAGCAGTTCCACCCCCTCGGCGAGGCCGCCGACGGGCTTGGCGTGCTTGTAGGCCTCGGCGACGTAGCGGACGGCGGCCCCGTTGCCGCGTAGCGCCTCGACGCTGTCGGCGCCCCCGGCCACCAGCACCGCGTCGTACAGCACCGAGGCCATCGTCAGGAGCGGGCGGTCGACCTTCGTCGAGCCGTTCAGCGTGCCGCCGTGCGGGGCCAGGATCTCGCAGATCGCCCCCCGGTCGCGAAGGGCGGCGAGCACCTCCTCGAGCGGAGCGGAGTCGACGCCGTCGGCGGCGAGCACCGCGATCTTGCGGGTCTCGACGCTGAGCGGCTGGTTCTCCTGGCTCAGTGCCGGCGAGCTGCGGCCGTGATTGCGCCCGGTCTCGTTCGGGGCTTCGAGCCCGAGCCCTCCGGCGACCTGGCTCGCCAGCCCGTGGTCTACGTGTGTCAGTTGCTCGACCATCCGCTCGCGGATGTACTCGCGCTGCACCTTCCCGAGCTCGAACTGGAGCGCATCGGCGATGTGCTGCTGCTCCCAGTCGCTCATCGAGTTCCAGAACAGCGTCGCCTGACTGTAGTGATCTTTGAAGCTGTCGCTGCGCTTGCGGATCTTGGTGCCGTCCACACGCTCCTGGTAATGGCGGTAGGCGCCGTCCTCCACCGACGCGAGCGCGGGACAACCGCCACCGATCGAGTTCGGGTGGTACGAGACCGGTGAGGTGTCGACCCGGTGCTGGCCGTAGCCGTCCCGTTGATGGTGGTGGACCTCGGCGATCGGCCGGTTGACCGGCAGCTGCGCGAAGTTTGGACCACCCAGCCGAATCAGCTGCGTGTCGAGATAGGAGAACAGCCGTGCCTGCATCAGCGGATCGTTGGTGAAATCGATCCCGGGCACCACGTTGGCCACGTGGAACGCGACCTGTTCGGTCTCGGCGAAGAAGTTGTCCGGGTTGCGGTCGAGCACCATCCGCCCGACGACCCGCAGCGGGACCTCCTCCTCGGGAATGATCTTCGTCGCGTCCAGCAGGTCGAAGTCGAACTCGTGCTCTCGCTCCTCCTCGACGAGCTGCACGCCAAGCTCCCACTCGGGACCGTCGCCGGCCTCGATCGCGTCCCATAGATCGCGTCGGTTGAAGTCCGGGTCGGCCCCCATGATCTTCTGCGCCTCGTCCCACACGAGCGAGTGCGTGCCCAGCTTCGGGCGCCAATGGAACTTCACGAACGTGCCCTTCCCGTCGGCGGTGACGAAACGGAACGTGTGGACGCCAAAGCCCTGCATGGTGCGATAGCTCTTCGGGATCGCACGATCGGACATCAGCCACATCAGCATGTGCATCGTCTCGGGCTGGAGCGAAACGAAGTCATAGAACGTGTCGTGCGCCGAGGACCCTTGCGGGATCTCGTTCTGCGGCTCGGGCTTGACCGCGTGCACGAAGTCCGGGAACTTCACGCCGTCCTGGATGAAGAACACCGGCATGTTGTTGCCGACGATGTCGAAGTTCCCCTCCTCCGTATAGAACTTGGTCGCGAATCCGCGGACATCGCGCACCGTGTCGGCCGAGCCTCGCGAGCCGCCCACCGTCGAGAAGCGCACGAACACGGGCGTCTCCTTGCCGGCCTGCGACAGGAAGTCCGCTCGGGTGATGTCCGCAAGCGACTCGGTGCACGTGAACGTCCCGTACGCGCCCGCTCCCCGCGCGTGGACGATTCGCTCCGGGATCCGCTCGTGATCGAAGCGGGTCAGCTTCTCACGGAAATGGAAGTCCTCGATCAGCGTAGGGCCCCGATCGCCGGCGCGCAGCGAGTCGTCGGTGTCCTCGACTCGCACCCCCTGATCGGTCGTGAGCTGTTTGCCGTCGTGGCCGACGCGGTCGCGGCTGAGGTCGTCCAGCTTCGGGTCGGATTTGCTCACGGTCTTCTCCTGGCTGTAGTTCGCCTATCTGAACCACGCGTACCCGGTCAGAGCGAGCGTTAACAGACTTCTGGAGATCAGCCGCCTGCCGGACTTGACTGCCCGTCTACGGACGGCGACGACCAGGACGCGACCACCGTTGGATTGCAACTCGCAATCCCGCGTCCACCTACGCACGCGTCACACGCTGACCTCCGCGGCTCGTAAGCTAGCGTCGTGGGGCGGTTCGGCAAGCGCGACGATCTGGTGGTCCACGGCGAGGAGCCGTTCAACGCCGAGACCGGTCTGGCGTCGCTGACCGATTCGGTCACGGACACCGCCGCGTTTTACGTTCGTGGCCACGGCCCGGTACCGGAGATCGACCCCGACGTGTGGCGGCTGCGCGTGCGCGGGCTGGTCGAGCGCGAGCTGACCCTGTCGTTGGAGACGTTGCGCGAGGCGTTTCGCGAGCGCTCGGTGACCGCGACCCTTCAGTGCGCGGGCAACCGGCGCGCGGGCCTGATCGCGATTCGCGAGATCCCCGGAGAGTCGCCGTGGGGTCCCGGAGCGACCGGGACCGCGGTCTGGACCGGCGTCGCTCTGGCCGACGTGCTGGCGCTCGCGGGACCGCTCACGCCCGCATCGGACGTGGGATTCGAGGGTGCCGACGAGTGTCCGGAGGCCAAACCGGTCCAGCGATTCGGAGGGTCGATCCCGCTCGACAAGGCCAGGCGATCGGAGGTGCTGCTCGCCTGGTCGATGAACGGTGAGCCGCTCGCGCCGGTGCACGGCGCCCCGCTCAGAGTGGTCGTGCCCGGCTACATCGGCGCGCGGAGCGTCAAGTGGCTCGAGCGGATCGAGCTTCGCCCCGAGCCGTGGACGGGTTACTTCCAGCACGTCGTCTACCGGCTGGTGGCCGCGGAGGAGACGCCAGGCCCGGGGGTGGGGATGCCGCTCGGGCTGGTCGCGCTCAACTCCGACGTGCTCTCGCCGCGCGACGGGGAGACGATCACCGCCGGCCCGGTCGGCGTGTGCGGCTATGCGTTTGCCGGCGGCGATCGGTACGTGGCCCGAGTCGACGTCTCGATCGACGGTGGCGCGAGCTGGACGCAGGCCGACCTGTTGGAGGATCTCGGCCGGTGGGCCTGGCGGCAGTGGCGGATCACTCTCGACCTGGCGCCCGGGGAGCACGAGGTGGTCGTGCGCGCCTGGGACTCCTCCGCGGCCACCCAACCCGAGGACGAGGCCGCACTCTGGAATCCCAAGGGCTACGTCAACAACGCTCGCCCCAGGATCCGGATACGCGCCACCTAGGAGGGAAGAGCGGTTGGCTCCCAGATCCCCGCACCTAGCGCCACTCCCCCGGCTAGAGCGTGACGGTTCGTCCGGCCTCGAACCCGTCGCCGGTGACGATCTCCTCTAACACCTCGGGCGGAACCGGTCCGTCCGTGGTGACGATCATCACCTGGAGCCGTGCCTGGTCCCGGATCGAGTCGTCCGGATCGCGCCCGGCAGCGGCGGACACGATGTTGATGCTGTGCTCGCCGAAGCACGTCCCGACGCGGCCGATCATGCCCGGCACGTCGCGGTAGCGGAGCACGGTGATCTGGTTCTCGAGCTGGACATCGAAGCGCTGCCCCCAGACCTCGAGCAGATGGGGTCGGTGGCGACGGCCGTGCAGCGTCCCGGCGACCCGCACGGTGCTCTCGCCGGAGTCGATGCTCACCCGGACGAGGTCGCTGTAGTCATACGCGGTCGAGGTCTTGGTCTCGACGAGCTCGATCCCGCGCTCCTCGGCGATCGCCGGCGCGTTGACCAGCCCGACCCCCTCCTCGACGTGGCCGCTCAGCACCCCGATCAGGGCATGGATCGACAGCAGCCGGGTGTCGCGCTCGGCGATCCGCCCCAGGAACTCCAGACGCACGCGGTCGATCGACGAGCCCTCCGCAACTGCGATAGCGATCTTCCCGAGCGCGCGGCACAGCGACACGAACGGCGTGAGCACGTCGACGTCCTCGGCGGCGATCGCGGGCACGTTCACCGCGCTTGTCACCACCCCGCCGGTCAACGCCGCGATCACCTGTTCGGCGGCCTGGTAGCCCGCACGGTCGGTGGCCTCGGCGGTCGACGCCCCCAGGTGCGGCGTGACGATCACGTTCGGGTAGCCGAACAGCGGGTGGTCGGTGATCGGCTCCGAGCTGAACACGTCGAGCGCGGCCCCGCCGACCTTGCCCGAGTCGAGCGCGGCCTGCAGATCCTGATCGACGACCAGCGGCCCGCGCGCGACGTTCAGGATCCGTACCCGGTCCTTGCACTTCGCCAACGCCTGCGCGTCGAGCCAGCCCTTGGTCTCCGGTGTGTTCGGCAGATGCAGCGTGATGAAGTCCGCCACGGCGTACACCGCGTCAGCGCAGTCTGCCTTCTCCACTCCCAGCTCCCGGTAGCGCTCGGCCGCGACGAACGGGTCGAACGCGATCACGCGCATCCCGAACGCGAGCGCGCGGTGGGCGACGAGCTGGCCGATCCGGCCGAACCCGAGGATCCCGAGCGTCTTCTCGTACAGCTCGACGCCTGAGAACTTCGAGCGCTCCCACTTGCCGCCGGTCAGCGACGCGTGAGCCTGTGGCAGGTTCCGCGCGAGTCCCAGCAGCATCGCCATCGTGTGCTCGGCCGCAGTGATGACATTCGACTGCGGCGCGTTGGCGACCACGACCCCGTGCTTGGTCGCCGCCGCGACGTCGACGTTGTCGACCCCGACGCCCGCGCGGCCGACCGCGCGCAAGCGCCCCGCCCGGGCGAGCAGCGCGGCATCGAGCTTCGTCCCCGAGCGAATCAGCATCCCGTCGAACTCGCCGATGCGCTCCGCCAACTGCTCGGGCGACCAGCCGAGCCCCAACTCGACGTCGAAATGCTCGCGAAGCAACTCGAGGCCCGGCGCCCCGATGTCCTCCGCCACCAGGACTCGCAGCGCGACGGGCTCCGGAACGGCCGACACTGCGCTCATCTGCCCTCCAGGTCCCGGCCGGGCTCAGAGGACGGCGTCGAGCGCCTGCTCGATCGGGGTCTCGCCCGCATTGACGTACAGGATCCGGCCAGTGGCGCGCCCCTCCGCGAGCAGGACGTCCAGCAAGGCGGCGACATCATCGCGTGGGACCTGCCCGCGGAAGGACTCGAGCTCGATCCGAACCTTGCCGCTGCCGCGGTCGTCGAGTAAGTGACCAGGCCTGACGATCGTCCAGTCGCGGGTGCTCGCCTGCACGGCGGCGTCGGCCTCAGCCTTCGCCCGCAGATACACGCTGAACACCTCGTCCCCGTCCGGAGGAGCCTCGGCGCCGACGGAGCTGATGATCAGATAGCGCGACGCCCCCACGTCCTCGGCGGCGCGCAGCAGCTTGATCGCGCCGTCGCGGTCCATCGTCATCTTCCGCTCGGCGCCGCTGCCCGCTCCCGCGCCGGCGGCGAACACGACCGCGGCAGCCCCCTTTATCGCCGCCGCAACCTCGGGAACGTCGGCATGCTCGAGGTCACACACGACCGGCTGTCCGCCCTGCGCGCGGACATCGTCGGCGTGGTCCGGATTGCGGATCAGGCTGACCACGGTCTCGCCGCGCCCGCTGAGACGCCCGGCCAGCCTCAGCGCGATCTTCCCATGACCTCCGGCTATCGCGACCATCGCCTCATCCTACGACCATCGGCCGCAGACCGGTTCGGCGCGCGATCACGGTGCATGTGTCGGTGTCGCATCCCGCTGCGCCACTCGTGTATCTGGACCTTGAAGTCCGCGTCGTCGCTCTGCGAGGATCGTGCCACCGGGGACAGGAAAGGCTGGTGCAAATGGATGGACCGATCGATAGACGGGCATTCCTGGCCGGCGCGGGGGCGGCGGGGTTGTCGCTCGCGTACGGTGCCGGCGCCGGCCGGGTGGCCCGCGCGGCGAGCACGGCGTCCGGGCCGCCGATCCGCGGGCAGGTGATCCGGCGCGGCGCATCCGGCTTCGCAGCGGCCGCGCACGTCTACAACGAGCGCTTCGACGGCGTGCTGCCGAACCTCGTCGTGCGTCCCGTCAACGCCGCCGACGTCCGCACCGCCGTGAGCTGGGGCGTCGCGCACGGCGTCCCGCTGAGGGCTCGTTCCGGGGGCCACAGCTACGCCGGCTACTCGACGTTGTCGGGCGGGATGGTGGTCGACCTGCGCAACCTGCGCGGGATCAGCGTCGACACGCACAACCGCACGGCGACGATCGGCGCGGGCTCGCAGCTGATCGACGTATACGCGGCGCTGGCGGCGCGCGGGGTGACGATCCCCGCTGGGTCGTGCCCATCGGTGGGCATTGCCGGCCACGCGATGGGGGGCGGCATGGGCCTCGCCGGCCGCCAGTTCGGCCTCACCGCCGACAACCTGCTGAGCGCACAGATCGTGACCGCCGACGGGCGGCTGCGGACCGCGAGCACGACGAGCAATCCGGATCTGTACTGGGCGCTTCGCGGCGGCGGCGGCGGGAACTTCGGCGTCGTGACCAGCTTCACGTTCCGCGTGCATCCGGTCCCGCAAACCGTCGCCGGGTTCATCGTCATTTGGCCGTGGTCGCAGGCCGCCGCGGCGCTTGCCGCGTGGCTTGGCTGGGCGCCGCACGCGGGGTCGCAGCTCACGTCGATCTTCCATCTGAACGCTGGCGCCGGTACCACGTCGGTGACCGTCAGCGGCCAGTATTTCGGTCCCGCGAGCGATCTATCCCGGCTGCTGGCGCCTCTGACCGCGGTCAGCGGGGCGAATGTGTCGTCCGGCAACTTTGGCTACCTACAGGCGCAGCTGATGTGGGCGGGCTGCTCGCACATCTCGATGACGGCCTGCCACACGCAAGGCACCCGCCCCGGCGGGACGCTGCAACGCGAGAGCTTCCAGGCCAAGTCGGACTACGTGTCCAAGGCACTGCCGGCCGCCGCCCGCCGGGCGCTCGTCAGCGCCGCGGAAGCGCGGGCGAACCTGCCCGGCAGCGGCGCGATCCTGTTCGACTCCTACGGCGGCGCGATCAATCGGGTCAAACCGGCGGCGACCGCGTTCGTGCACCGGAACGTGCTCTGCTGCATTCAATACCTGAGCTACAACGGCGGAGGCTCGTGGCTGAACTCGATCCACGCCCGGATGCGCCCGTATGTGACCGGTGGCGCGTATTTCAACTACACCGATCCCAGCCTCGAGAACTGGCAGACGGCCTACTACGGCTCCAACTACAAGCGCCTGTTGTCGATCCGGCGGACGATCGATCCGCACCACTACTTCAACTTCCCGCAGGCGATCGGCCGGTAGCCGCACAGGGACGGCGGCAAACCTGGAACTCGCCGGCCCGCCCCAGTCGACTTACCGAATTCTCGCCATGGTGGCCGAGGATCGGTAACTCGGCCGTGGTGGGGCGAAGACTTCCCGGTTATCCGCGAACGGCCACCGCGGACGGCTCGCGGAGGGCCAGGATCCGGCCTGCCGATTGCTCGGCGGCGCCCCGGGAGAGGCGGCCGTGGGCGAGCGCCGAGGCGATCGCGTGCCGCGCGGCGGTCCCCAGCGCCGGCGTGTTGTCGTCCGGATTGGTCGTGGCGCACAGGATCAGGTCGCCCCCGGCCGCCGCCGCCAGCACGGCGCGGTTGCCGACCGACCCGAACGGCGCGAGCGCCCCCGCCTCGATCCCGTCGGTGATCGCCACGCCGGCGAACCCGAGGCGCCCACGGAGCTCGCCCTGGATCACCGCCGGCGACAGACCGGCGGGCAGGCGCGGATCGAGCGCGGGGTAGATCGCCCACGAGGTCATCACGAGCTTCACCCCCGCCGCGATCGCGCTCGCGTACGGAGCCTCGTCGACGGCGCGGAGCGTCGACAGCGAGGTCCGCAGCGTGACCGGCCCGAGATCGGTGTTCTGGCTCCGTGACGCCGATCCGAGCCCGGGGAAGTGCTTGGCGGTCGCAGCCACCCCGAGGCGCTGCTGTGCTGTGATGAACGCGGCGCCCAGCTCTCCCACCGTCCCGGCGTCGCTCGAGTAGGAGCGCTGGAACTCGTCGATGAAGTTCCCGGGCTGCCGGTAGACGTCGAGCACGGGGGCGAGGTTGACGTTGACGCCGACGTCCCGAAGGTTCCGGCCGGCGCCCGCGCCGGCGGCCCCCGCGGCCGCCACCGGGTCGGCAGCCTCACCGATCTGCTTCTCCGAGCGGGCCGGGGCGCCGGGAAGACGCCGAACCTCACCGCCCTCCTGGTCGGTGAGCAGCAGCAGCCGGTCGTGCAGCGGGCCGGCCAGGCTCGTGCGCTGGAGCTGGTCGATCACACCACGGAGCTGACGGGCGCTCGAGATGTTCGGAGCGAAAAAGATCACGCCACCGGCCTCGCCGGCGCGGATTGCCGCCAGCAGCGATGCCGGCGGTTTCAGGCCCGCGTAGGCGTAGACGATCCGCTGCCCGGCGAGCTGCTCGAGCGAGAGCCGCTGGACGAGCGAGCGGGATCGCGCGGCGATTTGGGGCCGCCCAGCGTGAGGCCCGATCGGGCTCGCCGCCGCCGCGCCGGCCGTCAGCGCCGCAACCACCACCGCGGCCAGGTATGAGAGGCGCCTCAGCATCCACTCCGAGTGAACCACGTCGCGTGGACGCGAGCTCGCCGGAATTTTTTTTTTCAGTTAGGGAAAGACCGGGGCGATGGCGGCGTCTTAAGCGGCAACCGGGCTGGTGACAGGCGCACAAGCAGATAGGAGAAAACCGTGACCATGCAATCGGAGCATGGCGGCAGGAGTCGCCGTTCGTTCATCAAGGGCGCAGGACTCGGAGTGCTGGGAGCCACCGCGCTCTCGAGCGCGCCCGCGGCGTTCGGTAAAGGAAGTCTCACAGCCGGGGATGCTGCGATTCTGCGCTTCCTGTCGGCGGCCGAGATCCTCGAGACCGATCTGTGGCAGCAGTACAACGAGCTCTGTGGAATCCAGGACGGCGAAGTTCCTGGGGGCAGCGGGAACAAGGCGTTCACCAAGGCCGTGTCTGTGCTCGATTCCGATATGGCGCAGTATGTACACGACAACACCGAGGACGAGTTCACTCACTTCACGTTTCTCAACGCCTACTTGAAGTCGCGTGGAGCGCAGCCGGTGAACCTGGACCAGTTCAGAACGCTTCCTGGTAGCACGGCGACGGGCGCCGCAAATCGCAAGCGGCTCACGAACCTGATGCAGTTGAGCGTTGACACCACGTGGTGGACGCGGTACCGCTCGCGCCACGGTAACCCGGATCTCGGCAACTCGTTCCGACAAGCTGTACCCGGGCTCGTGAAGGGCCAGTTGTTCCCGGCGATTCCGCGCAGCGACGCGGACCTCAAGCCGGCCAATCACCTGCAGGCGATCGCCAACACCGCCGGTTTTCACTTCGCGACGATCGAGCAGGGCGGCACGAGCCTGTACCCGTCGCTGGCGCAGCGAGTCAGCGATGTGGAGGTCCTTCGGGTCGTACTCAGCATCGGGCCGACCGAGGCCATGCACTTCCAGACGTGGAGCGACAAGGCCGGCAATGCGCCGCCGTTGACCGACCCGACGAATGGCCTGGTGTTCCCGGATCTCAACAAGCCGCCGTTCGGTGGTCAGGATTTTCAGACCAACCTGATCATGCCCGAGCCGACGAATTTCCTGAGCCGCAAGTTCCCGGTTGTCTCGATCGTCCGTCCCACCGAGACGAACGGCGTGGCGATGGCGGTCGTGAAGTTCCTGACCGCGATGGGATTGTTCATCGGTCAGTCGCCGGCTTTCTTCGGGACGCTGACGACGCTGGCTCAGCAGGCCGACGCGGCCCGGCGGCACGTGTAGCGACGGAGCGGGCCGGTCCCTCTCAGGTCTCCAGCAACGAACGGACCTGACGGGCGATCTCGAGGTCCTCGCGCGCCCGGATCACGACGGTGCGCACGGCCGCCCCCGCCCTCGAAATTTCGCAGTCGCCCTCGACCGCGCCGTTGCGCGCCGGATCGACGGCGACACCGAGGAACGCCAGACCGCCCGCGGCCCGCGCGCGGATCTCCGGGCTGTGCTCGCCGATGCCGCCGGTGAAGGCGAGCACATCGAGCCCTCCCAGCGCCGCGGCCATCGAGGCGACGCCCGCGCGCAGTCGGTGCAGATAGACCTCGAGCGCCAACCGTGCGGCGGTGTCGCCGGCACCGTCCCGCCCCTCCACCTCGCGCATGTCCGCCGTTCCCGAGAGTCCGAGCACGCCCGACTCGTGCTCGAGCGCGTGGCCCATGTCGGCCGGCGACACGTCTCCCCGTTCGAGCAGCCACAGCACCAGCCCCGGGTCGACGCTACCCGAGCGCGTGGCCATCACCAGGCCCTCGAGCGGCGTGAATCCCATCGTCGTATCGACTGACTGCCCGCCGGCGATCGCGCACAGCGACGCGCCGGCGCCGAGGTGACAGCTCACGATTCGCAGGTCCTCCGAAGACGCGCTCAGGACCGAAGGCACGCGTCGCGCGATCCACGCGTGCGACAGCCCGTGGAACCCGTAGCGCCGCAGTCCCCACCGCGCGCTCCATTCGGCAGGCAGCGCGTACGTCGCCGCCGCGTCGGTCAGCGTCGCGTGAAACGCGGTGTCGAAGCAGGCGACCGCGGGCAGGCCGGGAAGCGCCGCTGTCACCTCGTCGAGCGCGGCGAGCGATTTCGGCTGGTGGAGCGGCGCCAGGTCGACCAGATCGCCGAGCGCGTTACGCACCGCGTCATCGACGACGACTGCCCGGCGGAACCGCGCGCCTCCGTGCACGATCCGGTGCCCGACCGCGTCGGCGTTGCCGAGGCCGCCCGCCAGCGCGGCCCGCAACTCGTCCGGGTCGATCTGAGAACGCGGCGCGGCGAGTTCCTCCGCCGCGTCCGGCTCCTCGCCCGATCCGAGCAGCGACAGCTTGAGGCTGCTCGAACCGGCGTTGACGACGAGGACCCGCACGCGGGCGAGCTCTACGCGCCCGAACCGCCTGGCCAGGTCCAGTCGCGCACCTCGGGCAGGTCGTCGCCGACCTCCCGCGTGTACGCCCGAGCCCGCAACCGCTCGTCGACCATGTCCTGGCGCAGGTGCGCGCACCGCTCGCCAAGTCCGGGCACGCGGTCGACCACGTCCATCACGAGGTGGAAGCGGTCGAGGTCGTTGAGCATGACCATGTCGAACGGCGTCGTCGTCGTGCCCTCTTCGATGTACCCGCGGACGTGGAAGTTGTCGTGGTTATGCCGGCTGTACGTGAGGCGGTGGATCAGCGTGGGGTACCCGTGGTAGGCGAAGATCACCGGCCGCGACGCGGTGAACAGCGCGTCGAACTCGCGGTCGGACATTCCGTGGGGATGCTCGGTGTCGGGCTCGAGGCGCATCAGATCGACGACGTTGACGACCCGCACCTTCAATTCGGGCACCCGCTCGCGCAGGATCGACGCTGCCGCGACCGTCTCCAGCGTCGGGATGTCCCCCGCGCAGCCGAGCACCACGTCGGGCTCCTGACCTTGATCGTTCGACGCCCACTCCCAGATGCCGATCCCGCGCGTGCAATGGGCGATCGCCTGCTCCATCGTCAGATAGTTGAGCGCCGGCTGCTTCCCGGCGACGATCACGTTCACGTAGTGGCGGCTGCGCAGGCAGTGATCGGCGACCGACAGCAGGCAGTTGGCGTCCGGTGGCAGGTAGACGCGGATGATCTCCGCCTTCTTGTTCACGACGTGGTCGATGAAACCCGGATCCTGGTGCGAGAAGCCGTTGTGGTCCTGGCGCCAGACGTGGCTCGAGAGGAGGTAGTTCAAGGACGGCAGGGGGCGCCGCCACGGTATGCGCCGCGTCACCTTGAGCCACTTCGCGTGCTGGTTGAACATCGAGTCGATGATGTGGATGAATGCCTCGTAGCAGTTGAACAGCCCGTGGCGGCCGGT
The DNA here is from genome assembly GCA_963777335.1 of uncultured Solirubrobacterales bacterium. Lineage (GTDB taxonomy): Bacteria > Actinomycetota > Thermoleophilia > Solirubrobacterales > Solirubrobacteraceae > Palsa-465. The sequence goes on along the minus strand of CAVZQD010000019.1, from coordinate 68,591 downwards.
CAGCACGTACCCCTCGAGCCACCCCTGGCAGAGGTGCTCGGAGAGGACCTCCATGACCCGCCCGTCGCCAGACAGGTGGTCGTCGGTCGCGAGCAGCTCAGCTTCCCATACGCGGTCGGTGGTCTCGAACACCGCCGAGAGCCGGTTCGACGCGGTCTCGTCCGGTCCCATCAGCCGGAAGCGATCGGGGTTGGCGATGAACACGTCGCGCAACCAGCCGCCGAGCACGCGAGTCGCCTCGCTGGTGGCGGCCGCCGGTGCGTCGACCGCCACGGCGTAGTCGCGGAAGTCGGGTAGCTCGAGCGCGCGGGTCAGCAGCCCACCATTGGCATGGGGGTTCGCGCTCATCCGCAGATCGCCCTCGGGCGCCAGCGCCGTGATCTCCGGGACGACCGCTCCGGCGTCGTCGAACAGCTCGTCCGGGCGGTACGAGCGGAGCCACTGCTCGAGCAACGCGAGGTGCTCCGGGTTCGTGCGCACCTCGGCGAGCGGCACCTGATGGGCACGCCACGTCCCCTCGACCGGAAGCCCGTCGACCTCCTTGGGACCGGTCCACCCCTTGGGCGTCTTCATCACGATCATCGGCCAGCGCGGCCGCGTCGAGTCCCTGTCCTCGCGCGCGCGCCGCTGAACCTGAGCGATCTCGTCGAGGACGTCGTCGAGCGTGGCCGCCATCAGCCCGTGCATCTCCTCCGGGTCCGAGCCTTCGACGAACCGCGGCGCGTATCCGTAGCCTTCCAGCAGGCCGCGCAGCTCACCTGTCGAGATCCGCGCGAGCACCGTCGGATTGGCGATCTTGTAGCCGTTCAGGTGGAGCACCGGCAGCACCGTGCCGTCGCGCACCGGATTCAGGAACTTGTTCGAGTGCCAGCTGGCGGCGAGCGGCCCGGTTTCCGCCTCCCCGTCGCCGACCACGCACAGCGCCAGCAGGTCCGGGTTGTCGAGCACCGCGCCGTAGGCGTGCAGCAGCGAGTACCCGAGCTCGCCGCCCTCGTGGATCGACCCCGGCGTCTCCGGCGCCACGTGGCTCGGGATCCCGCCCGGGAACGAGAACTGGCGGAACAGCCGTCGCAGCCCTTCCTCGTTGCGCGCGATGTGCGGGTATACCTCACTGTAGGTCCCGTCGAGATACGCGCTCGCGACCAGACCGGGACCGCCGTGACCGGGGCCGGTCACGTAGATGGCGTTCAGCCCGCGCGCGCGGATCGCCCGGTTCATGTGCACGTAGATGAAGTTGAGTCCCGGAGTGGTGCCCCAGTGGCCGAGCAACCGAGGCTTGACGTGCTCGGGGCGGAGCGGCTCGCGGAGCAGGGGATTCGCGAGCAGGTAGATCTGCCCGATCGACAGGTAGTTCGCAGCGCGCCACCACGCGTGCATCGCCTCGAGCTCGTCGGCGGACAGTGGGCGTGGGCTGGGCTCGGTCTGAATGGTCATATGCGAGGCCTACCAGATCCGGTCGGCCGCGATGTGGCCAATGCTGAAGCATCGGCCCAGAACGACTACGCTGCGGTAGCGCGACGGGCATCGAGCCGGCGCCCAGGTACGGCGAGCGAAGGTGAGTCATGGCTGCGATGAAGTGGTGGGGATGGGGTCAGGAGGGGGTCGAGTTCACCCACGAGGACAAGCCCGCCCTGGCCCCGTTCATCCTCGAGAAGATCGGCGTAGACGTCCGGCGCAAGGTGGCGGCGCCGCTGCGGTTCGATCAGCTTCGGGTCCCGGACCCGGCGCTCCCGGACGATCTGTGGGAAGCGCTCGAGCAGGCCGTCGCGCGGAAATACGTCTCGCTCGACCCGCTCGACCGCGTCGTCCACGCCCGGGGGAAGTCGCTACGCGACCTGGTCTGGCAGCGCGCCGGTGACCTGCCCCGGATCCCGGACGCGGTCGTCCGTCCCGGCAGCGAGGACGAGGTTGCCGCGATCCTCCAGGCGGCGATCCGGTTCGACGCCGTCGTGATCCCGTTCGGCGGCGGCTCGTCGATCTCCGGCTCGCTCGAGGCGCCGTCGACCGAGGCGCGGCCGGTGATCTCGGTCGACCTCGAGCGGCTGAACCAGGTGCTCGAGATCGACGCGACGTCGCGGCTCGCGTGCGTGCAGGCCGGCGTGTTCGGCCCCCACCTCGAGGAGCAGCTCGCGGCCCGCGGGTACACGTTCGGCCACTTCCCCGACTCGTTCACGCACTCGACGCTCGGCGGCTGGATCGCCACGAGATCCTCCGGGATGCAATCGGACCGGTACGGGGACATCGCCGACATGACCAAGGGGTTGCGCATGGTCACGCCGTCGGGAACGCTCGTCACGCGTCCGATACCGGCGACCTCGACCGGACCGAGCATCCGCGAGATGGTGCTCGGAAGCGAGGGCCGCCTCGGGATCATCACCGAGGCGACGGTCCACGTCCGGCGGATCCCCGACAAGCGCGTGATCCTCGGCTACCTGTTCCCGAACTTCGCGGTTGCGCTCGCCGCGATGCAGGAGATCGCGGCCGGCGAGTACTCGGTCTCGGTCACGCGGGTCTCGGACGCGAACGAGACCCAGTTCTCGTTCGCGATGCGGGTCATGCCGACGCTCACGGACAAGCTCCAGTCACGAGCGCTGAGGCTGTTCCTAAGCCGTAGGCTCGGGTGGGACCTGAACGAGATGTGCCTGTCGTTCATCGGCTATGAGGGCAGCGAGCAGCACGTCGCCCTGCAGCGCCGCGCCGTCGGCAAGCTCGTCAAGCGCCACGGCGGGCTCTGCATCGGCTCGGGGCCGGGCGCGCTCTACGACCAGAAGAAGTTCGACATTCCTTACATCCGCGACTTCCTGCTCGACCGCGGCGCCCCCGGCGACGTGTCCGAGACGGCCACCACGTGGAGCGGCCTGTTGCCGCTGTACGACGCGGTGATCGCGGCCGCGAACCGTGCCTTCGACCAGCTGTCGGTGAAGGGTTACATCATGTGCCACCTGTCGCACAGCTACCACGCGGGCGCGTGCCTGTATTTCACGTTCGCGTTCGGCGCGACGTCCCCGGACGAGATGGCCGCCGACTACGAGGTGGTCAAGTCCGCGATCCAGCAGGCGTTCGTCGACAACGGCGCAACCCTCTCGCATCACCACGCGGTCGGCACCGAGCACGCGCAGTGGCTCGAGCAGGACATCTCGGCGCCGGGAGTGGCGATGCTCGAGGCGCTGTTCGCCGGGACCGACCCGGGACAGCATCTGAACCCCGGGAAGATCGTCAACATGAATCACCAGCCCGCGTCCCAACCGCCCTCAGATTGGCCAGCGAGTGTCCGTGGATCCGTACTCGATCCTGGGAGTGTCGAGGCAAGCGACTGACGCGGAGATCGAGCGCGCCTACGAGCGCCTTCTCCGCCTGTTAGACCCGGAGCGTTACCCCGGCTCGACCGAGCGTCAAGTCAAGCGGTCACTTCGCGTGCCGCGAGCGGAGCGGCACTCCGGGCGATGACGGTGACTCGTCGCGACTCGCCGTACGCGGCATGCCACGTCCACCCGCCGAGCGAACCGTGTCTGGGTACGTGGAGCGTGCTGCTGCGTCGGAGTAGTGACTGGGCCTCGCTTCGCTCGGCATCCGTGGGACCCGGCACCCCATCCGGACAGGGATCGCCCGCCGCCTTACCCAGATCGCAGCCGTCGCGCCGCCGCCGCGGCCAGCGCGCAGGCCATGATCGACGACTACCTCGGTCTGCCGGCGCCCTGGGCTTCGATCCCGCCGACCTCCGCATTCCGGTGACGCTCTGGCATGGACGTGGCGACCGGCTCGTGCCGCTCGCCCACAGTCGCGCTGGCGGCGGCGATCAGCAGCGCGACCGTCGACCGCCGCGGCGGCCATTCCTTCTACAGCCGCAGGCTCCCCGAGATCCTCGGATCGCTATTGCCCAACCCGAGCGCCGGGGCATCGCCGTCGCACGAGGCGTTGCTCCGAGCGGCCTGACGGTGCCACGATACGTGCGTGCGAACACCGAAGCTGATCGCGGCGCTGCTGACAGCGTGCGCGCTCGCGGGATGCGCCAACAACGTCGAGTGCGACGGGCACGCGTGCATCGGCAACTGGAAGCGGGACATGGCGCTTGGCGGCACCGTGGTGCACTGCCCCGATGGTTCCTGGTCGCACGGCGGCGGCCTCGGGGACACCTGCGCCGGCCACGAACGTAAGAAGTGAGCGCAGCGGCGACTCAGGAAGTGAGCTTAGGCTAAGGGGCGACTCAGGCTGAGGCGAGCGACGCCACCGCGTCGCACAGCCGATCGGCCTCTTCGGGCGTCGTGTAGTGCAGGTAGCCGGCGCGGACCGCCCCACCTGACTCCTCGAGACCGAGCGCGGTCATCACGCCGAGCGCGTAGTAGTTGCCGTGGTAGGTGAACAGCCCCCGATTGGCGAGCTCCGCGCTGAGCGCTTCGGGGCTCCAGCCGTCGAGGTTGAAGCAGAAGGTCGGCGTCCGCTCGTCGACGCGCGCGGGGTCGGCGATGCCGTACAGGCGCAGGCCCGGGATCTCGTTCAGCCGCTCCAGGGTCCGCCGCGTCAGATCGCGCTCGTGAGCCTCGATCCGCGCGTAGGCGAGGTCCAGGCGGGTGGACCGGTCGGCGCCCTCCGTCCCCAGCGACTCGAGGTATTCGATCGCGGCCATGAACCCGGCGAGCGCCTCGTGGCAGAGGGTGCCGGTCTCGAACCGATGGCCCGCCGGCACCTCCACCGAGGGGCGGACCCGGTCGGCGGGAAGCGAGCGCGCCAGGTCGCTGCGGACGGCGGCGACGCCGAGATGGGGCCCGAAGAACTTGTAGGCGGAGGTCAGCAGCACGTCCGCGTGCAGGACGGCGCGATCGACGCGCCGATGCGGCGCCAGGTGCACCCCGTCGACCCATACCAGCGCCCCGGCGTTATGCGCCGCGCTCGCCAGCCGCCGGGCATCCGGGATCGAGCCGAGCGCGTTGGACGCGAGCGTGAACGCCACGACCCGCGTGCGCGCGCCGATCAGCTCCTCCACCGCCTCGGGGTCGAGCGTGCCGTCGCGCGGATCGAGCCGCGCGGTGCGGACGGTCAGTCCTCGGTCGCCGGCGACCAGCAGCCACGGCGACACGTTCGCGTCGTGGTCGAGCTCGGTGACGACGATCTCGTCCCCCGGCTCGAGCGTCCGCGCCACCGCGTGCGCGAGCAGGAAGTTGATCGTGGTGGTGTTGGCGCCGAACACGACCTCCTCCTCGGTGGCGCCGAGGTAGTCGGCCGCCGCCAGGTGAGCATCGCGCACGAGCTGCTCGCTCTCGGTCGAGGTCACGAACGCCCCGCCGAGGTTCGCGTTGGCGCGCAGCAGATAGTCGGACACGGCGCGCGCCACGGCGTCGGGCGTCTGCGAGCCCCCGGGCCCGTCGAGATACACGGCGGGAAAGCCGTTCACCTGCCGGCGCAGCGCGGAGAAGCGGGAGCGGATGCTCGTGAGGTCGAGACCGTCGTCCATGGCCGCACAGCCTGTCATACGAGACGTAAGGCCCGAGGATCGGCCGCGTAAGGGGTCCCGTCAGCCAGGTCGCTCCCTTTGCCCGATGTGCGGCCGCCGTTCTCACTCCATTATCGAACGTGTCAACCAGGAGGAATTGATCGTGACTACATCGATGATTGGTAGATGGTCGTCAGACTCGGTGGCGCCCACGGTCGCGTTGCGCATGGCCGAGCGCGACGAGGCGGCAATGGTGCGGCGGCTGGCCGCGTTGGACGATGCGCCGGCGCTCGAGGGCCCGGTGCTGATCGCGCTCTCGGATGGGGAGGCGGTCGCGGCGATCTCGATGCTCGACAGGCGCGTCGTGGCGAACCCGTTCATGCCCACGCGCGATCTGGTGCAGCTGCTGCGCGTCCGAGCGGACCACATTGCAGGGCCGGGCTCGGGTCCGCGGCGCGGGCGGCCCACGCTGCTACGTCGCGCCGCGTGACCTAGCCGCGACCGGGGCGGCGCGTACGCTCCGTGTTGTGCCGGAGGTAGAGCTCGAATACTGGAACGGCGAGCGCTGACATGACCGCCCTGGCGGAGACGATCGCGGCGCAGGGGGACGGGCTCGAGTCGGTACTGTCGGTCCCGCTCGACGATGCCGCGGAGCGAATCGGACGGTCGAACCGTCTCTGGCTCGTCGGGACGGGAACGAGCCAGCACGCCGCCGAGCTCGGGGCGCTGATGTTCGGGCCGGGCAGGCGAGACGCGCGATGGCGCTCCTCGGCGGCGTTCTGCGGGGATCCGCCGACGCTCGCGGGCGACGACGCGGTCGTGATCATCTCGCACACGACTCAGACCGCGTTCGCGCGGCGGGCACGGGCGTACGCGCTCGAGTCCGGTGCCGCCGTGGTGTCGATCACCGCGCAGGGGCGGGGGTGGCCCGAGGCCATCGAGCCCGTCCCGCTCGAGCGGGCAGAGACGTACACGGCCAGCTACCTCGCGGCGCTCGTGGTGCTCGCGCGTCTGAGCGTCGCCGTGGGGGAACCGGGCTTCGACGAGCGCCAGGTGTCCGAGCTCCCCGGCCGGGTGCGCGCGGCCGCGCAGGCGCCGGCGGTGCTCGACGCCGCCCCCGAGCGTCTGCTCGTCCTCGCCGGCGTGGGCCCCGCCGCGGTGACCGCACGCGAGGGAGCGCTCAAGCTGCGCGAGGGGGCGCGGGTGACAGCGGAGGGATACGAGGCGGAGTACCTGCTTCACGGCACCGCCGTGCCGCTCGGCCCGGGCGACGCGCTGATCGCGATCCAGCCGTCCGACGATCCGTTCGGGCTGCTCGAGCTGCTGAGCGCGGCCGCCGCAAGCGAGGGCCTCGAGGTGCGGACCGTGAGCGAGCCCGACGGCCTCCACCCGGTGCTCGCGCAGATCCCCCTGACCGTTCGCCTCCAGAGGCTCGCCTCCGACCTCGCCGACGCGCGAGGCACCGATCCCGACAAGGTGATCCGGGGCGGCTGGGCCGGCGATCGCCTGTGGGAGGCCGGCGCGCCTTGACCCGCGCCCCGGGCGCCGTGTAGACCACGCGGTACCAACCGATACGAGGGAGGTCTCGCACATGGCCCGCAGCATCACGAAACGGCGCGGCAGCGCAGCGCCCGCCGAAATCACCGGGGCACACGTCACCGGCGCCCACGCCGTCGGGGCCCGGCTGTTCGGGCCCTCCGCGATGGGGCCGCTCGCGATCGCCGTCGGCGCGGTTGGGGCAATGGCGATCGGGCGGCTGGCGATCGCCGAAGCAGTCATAAAAAAATTAAAGGCGGAAGAGATCGAGATCGGCTCGCTCAAGGTGCGCGAACTCGAGGTCGCCGGCCGCCGGTTCCCCGAGGAGGCATAGCCGGCGTCAGCACGTCGGCGCGCATCGGATGCAGGAAGCGCCGCTCGCCGGGGCGCTCCCCCGGCGCTCCGAGCCGCTCGAGGCCCTCGGCGAGCTCGGCGCCCAGCTCGTCGAACCGAGCCGCCCGCCGGGGATCGGCGGCGACCACTCGCGCGCGGAGGCCCGGCAGGCCGGCGATCGTCAGCGGTGCGTCGTAGTCGACCGTGGTCTCCCGCCGCAGGCCGGCGTGCGACGCCCGGGCGAGCGCAGCCTGAGCCGCCCCGCGGACCTCGGTCTCGTCGTCGACCAGCCGCGTGAGCTCGAAGAAATTCCCGTCGGCCAGCGGTTCGGCGACGTACACCGCCCCGCCGGGACGGATCACCCGCCGCGCCTCGGCCAGCGCGGCGTCGAGGTCCGCCGCGGGGACGTGGTGAAACGACCGCATGAACACCGCGAGGTCGACGGAGGAGTCATCGAGCGGGAGTCGCTCCGCGCGGCCGACGAGATACCGGGCGCCGCGCCCGTCGTCCTGCTCGATCGCGGTCGCCAGTTGCGACTGGGAGATCTCCACGCCGGTCACACGGGCGCCGAGATCGGTGAGCGCGCGCACCAGCGCACCGCCACCGCAGCCGACGTCGACGACGTCCTTGCCCGCCGGCGGCACGAGTCGCTCGAGCATCGCCAGGTCGCTGATCACCTCGGCGCTCACGACGGCCAATCGTAATCGGGCCGTCCGGGGCGGCTCTTGTAGGCTCGGAGGTATGGTCTCGAAGTACCGCTCCGTGCTGTCGGTGCCCGGCGCCGCGCGTCTGTTCGCGAGCGCGCTCGTCGGCCGGCTCCCGCAGGGCATGTCGGGTCTCGCGATCCTGCTGCTGGTGCGCGGAGCGACGCACTCGTACCCCGCTGCGGGCGTTGCCGTCGGCGCGTTTGCCCTCGCGACCGCCGCCTGTGCGCCGGTGCTGGGCCGGCTCGTGGATCATTTCGGACGGGCCCGCGTGCTGCTCCCGTTCGCGTGCGCCCAGGCGTGCGTGTACGGGCTGCTCGTGCTGGCGGCGCAGGCGGCTGCCGGCGTCGTCGTGCTGGTCGTGTTGTCGGGGATGGCCGGCGCGCTGCTGCCGCCGATCGCGCCGGCGGTGAGAGCGCTGCTGCGCGAGGTCTTCGACGACCAGGCGGTGCTCGACACCGCCTACGCGCTCGAGTCGATCTTCCAGGAGACGATCTGGATCGTCGGTCCGCTGATCGTGGCGCTGGTCATCGCGGTCACGTCACCCGAGGCGGCGGTGGCGCTGCTCGGCGCGGTGTGCATAACCGGGACCTCGCTGTTCCTGCGCTCGCCGCTCGTGCGCTCCTCTTCCACGTCATACGGCGCCGGACACGAGCGCGTCTCGGCGCTCGCCAGCCCGGAGCTGCGGGCGCTGCTCGGCCCGGTGGCGCTGACGGGAGTCGCGCTCGGCGGGGTCGAAGTGGGACTGCCGTCGCTTGCCCTTCACGCCGGATCGCGGCCGGCCTCGGGCCTGCTGCTGGCGCTGTGGAGCGTCGGGAGCATGGCCGGAGGACTCTGGTACGGAGCGCGCGTCTGGCGCTCGTCGCTCGGGACTCGCTATCAGCTGTTGCTGGTGGTGCTCGTGGTCTGCACGGCCCCGCTGATCGGGGCGCGGTCGATCGCCGCCGGCATGGTGTGCAGCGTTCTCGCCGGGCTGGCGATCGCGCCCGTGTTCTCGTGCCAGTACGCGCTGGTGGGACGCTCGGTGACGCCGGGCAGCGAGACCGAGGCGTTCACGTGGATATCCGCAGCGCTGATCGGCGGGCTGGCCGCCGGCTCGGCCGTCGGCGGCGCGGTGATCGGGCCCGGAGGCGTCGGCGCCCCGTTCGTGTTCTCGTGCCTGGCCTCGTTACTGGCGGCGCTGATCGCAGTCGGGTTCCGCAGCCGGGTTCAGCAGCCCGCCTGAACCGGTCGCGCGGCCCGATAACCACGTATTCGACGAGGGCCGGCTCGAGTGCGCGCCCGATAACCGCGCAGCCGCGGGTGGCCGAGTGACAGCTTATGGGCCCTGGCGCGGTCTCCGGCTAGCTGTCCGATCCGCGCAGAGGCCGCTGGATCAGGGAATCCAGCGCTCGCCGGCGGGCGTGACCACCATCTCATGGGTGTACGCGCGGACGCCCTGCTCGACGAGGTAGGCCACCGCCTTGGCGATCTCGCTCATCTCGGCCAGCGCCCCTTGCGGCGTCCCCTGGGTGAACGCCTGGGTCTTGGGCGACTCGATCGTCGCGTCGACGGCCAGCAGCGCCACGTGGATGCCCGCAGCCCGCATCTCCTGCGCGGCGGCCTGGACGAGCGCGCGGGTCGCGAAGGCGCCCGCGGCCCACAACCCGCGGCCCGGCATCGCGCGCCGGGACGAGCCGCCGGTGATCTGGACCAGCGCGCCGCCGCCCTCGTTCTGCTCGAGCGCGGCGATGCCGGTGGACAGGAACACGAACGCCTGCTGGGCGACGGCCACGGTCCAGGCGTCGAACGCATCCAGATCGGCGCTCGCCAGCTCACCGCCCCCAAACGGTCCGCCCGTGGAGCGGCTGGCCGACACCGCGTTGACCACGGCGTCGAGTGAGCCGAAGTGGCCGCGAACGTCCGCGAGCGCCGTGCCCAGCGCCTCTGGGTCCGAGGCATCGGCGTCGAGCCCGAGCGCGCCGCGCTCGCGAACGCGCGCCAGCGTGTCGTCGCTGCGCGCGACGCCGGCGGCGTTCCACCCGAGCTCTAGGAAATGTTCGATGATCGCGCCGCCGAGGTTGCGCGCGCCGAGTACGACCACGGTCTTCGCCATCGCCCAAAGAGTACGGCTCAGCGAGCCTCGGCCTGCCCATACCCGTAAGAGAAGTCAGGATCGCGTTTGCGGCGGTCGTGCTGGCGATGCCGCCGGCCGTGCTCAGAGAAGTACCGCTACGGGGACCGGCCGCAGGACGGGCCGGCGCAGGCGCGCCGGCAGCCAGCCACTGATCGACGAGGTCAGGAACACCGAGTCGGCGCTCGCGAGGCGCTCGAGATCGATCGGCTCTTCGCGGGCGCCGGGCTCATCCGCCAGCAGCACGGCGCGCGTCGTCCCCGGCAGGATCCGCCCATCGGCCGGCGGCGTGATCAGCTCGTCGTCCTCGACGATCCAGACGTTCGAGTAGGCGCTCTCGAGCATGTGGCCGTCGGTGTCGACCAAGAGCGGCACCGTCCCGGGGCGGAGCACGGTGAGCACGTCCAGGAGCCGGCGATCGCGCCACTTGTGGGCGCCGAGGCCTCCGGGCAGGGCGTACGGCTCGAGCACCAACTCCCCCTGCGGACGTGGCCCGGCCGGCGACACCGTGATCCGCACCCCGCCGCCCGGATCGACGTCGATTCGCAGGCGCGCGCGGCCTCCGGGGCTCGTCCTCGCCTCGGCAGCGGTGGCATGGACGCCGGCGGCGAGCGTCGGCGGGAGCCCGGCGCCGTACAGCCCAGCGACCGAGGCAGCGAGCCGCGCCAGGTGGCGTTCGAGCGCCACGGGCTGCCCGTCCGAGACGAGCATCGTGTCGAACACCCCCATCGCCGGATCGGGCCGCTGCCCGTGGAGCAGCGCGGGCTCGACGACGCGCCCCGGATGCACGCACAGCTCGGGCGGGTACGCCGGCCGTTCGCGGGGCCGGTCCAGCGATCCTCCGATCGCGGCCACCGGGCCGGCCGCCTTCGCGAGCGCCTCGGCGAGCTCCTGTTCGGGATCGGAGTCGGCGACGATCGCTCCACCGGCGCCGATCCAGATCGCGTCGCCGGCGGTCTCGAACGTGCGGATCACGACGCTCGTGTCGAGCCCGGCGATCGGGCTGGCGATCCCGATCGCGCCCGTATAGACCTCGCGGCGGGTCGCCTCGAGCGTCGCGATCACCTTCATCGCCTGGACCTTCGGCGCCCCGGTCACCGAGCCGGGTGGGAACGTCGCACGCAGCAGCTCGCCGTCGCGCACGCCGTCGCGCAGCCGGCCGGTCACGGTCGAGACCAGATGCCACACGCCCGCGTGCGCCTCGATCCTGGGCTCAAGCGCCCGCACCGTGCCGTACGCGCATACGCGGCCGATGTCGTTTCGCATCAGGTCGACGATCATCACGTGCTCGGCGGCGTCCTTGGTCGACGCGAGCAGCGCCTCGCGCGCGGCCCGGCGGTCCTCGTCGGAGCCGGTCCGCGGGCGGGTGCCCTTGATCGGCTCGGTCCAGACCTCACGGCCGGCGCGCCGGAGAAACCGCTCGGGCGACAGGCTCACGATGCCGTCGACAAACGCTCCGAACCGCGGCCGCGCTCGTGGGACGGCGCGCGCGAACAGGTCGAGCGGATCGCCGTCATGCCGCGACTCGAGCCGCACGCACAGATTCGCCTGATACAGCTCGCCCGCTTCAATCCGGCGCCGGCAATCTGCCACCGCCGCGACGTGCCCGGGCCCCGCGTTGGAGGCGAGCACGAACGGCGCCGGGGCGCTTTGCCAGACCGGCGCGGGGACGCGCTCCAGGCGCGATGCCCACACCGCCAGTCGCTCGCGCACCACGGCGTCCCGCTCGCCCCCGAGGAGCCCCTCGAACCACCACCGCTCCCCGTCCCAGAGGACGACGTGGTCGTAGAACGCGAGCGAGAACGACGGGCACGGGATCGGGGCCGGAGGGCTCGGGGGGAGCCGCTCGACGAGCGAGCCGAGTCCGTAGCCGAGCCAGCCGACCCAGCCCCCGCCGACGACCGCCTCGCCTGCTTCGAGCTCCGGCTGCGTTTCGAGCACCGCAAACGGGTCTTCGCCGGGGTCGGCCACGCGCTCCGGATGCGAGCCGAGCATGCTTACGCCGCCCAGCCACTCGCCGATCAGCGCGAACGGCCGGTCATCGCCGCGGAGCCACGCGATCGCCTCCGCGGGCGCGAGGTCCGACTCGAGTGGCACGCGGAACGGTCTCACGCGATCACCCCTCCGCGAACCGCTGCTCGAGCTCCCGGATCTCCTCCATGCCGATGAGGTCGAGGAAGTCGCCGAACGGGAGCATCGACGGCACCAGCTCGATCGGGGTGCCGTCGGCCTTGACACGCTGGAGCGCCGACCGGATCGCCGCGGTCGCCGCGAGCAGGATCGTCAGCGGGAAGATCACGAGCTTGAAGCCGAGCTCCCGCAGGAACGCGTGCGTGACCGGCGGCGTCTTGCCGCCCTCGGCGTAGTTGAACAGCAGCGGCACATCCGGGAACGCTTGCGCGACTGCCTCGATCTCGGCCTCGGACTGCGGCGCCTCGACGAACAGCACGTCCGCGCCCGCCTCTCGGTAGATCCGCGCGCGTTGCAAAGCGGCCTTTAGACCTTCGACCGCGCGGGCGTCGGTTCGCGCGATGATCAGGAAGTCGGCAGAGCGACGCGCGGCGACGGCGGCCGCCACCTTGGCGGCCATCTCGGCGGCGGGGACGACCTGCTTGCCCTCCATGTGGCCGCACTTCTTCGGCATCACCTGGTCCTCGAGGTGGATCGCGCTGACCCCGGCGGCCTCGTACTCGTGGACGGTGCGGATCACGTTGATCGAGTTTCCGTAGCCGGTGTCGGCGTCGGCGATCACCGGGATGTCGATCGCCTGGGCGATCCGGCGGGCGTTGTCGACCATCTCGGGGAGCGTCATCAGCCCGACGTCGGGGCGGCCGAGCCGCGACGCCGCGCTGCCGAAGCCGGTCATGTACGCGGCCGGGAATCCGGCCTCCTCGACCAGCCGCGCCCCCAGCGCGTCGTAGCAGCCGGGTGCGAGCACCATCTCGCCTGCCTCGATCCGCTCGCGCAGACCGGTCCTCGCGCCCGTATGGGACCCCAGTAGCCGCGCCATCGAGAAAGCGTCAGTCCCCCGTAGGCTGAACCCCGGCTGCCTCGACCATCAGGATCGCGATCCGGACCGGGGCGCGCGTCCGGCGATCGACGCGCGTGGACACGGTGTAGCCCTGGTGCGGGTCGAGCACGACCGTGTTCCCGCCCTCGAGGTCGTAGTCGGTCATCGGTTCAGTAGCTCCTCCAGCTCGGCGATGTCGTCCTCGCCGGGAGTCCAGCGGGCGGCGGCGACGTTCGTGCGCACCTGCTCGGGCTTGGTCGCGCCGGCGATCACGGTGGACACGACCGGCCGCGCGAGCAGCGCGCCGATCGCCACGTCGGTCAGCGCGAGCTCCCGAGTTGCGGCGTAGTCCTCGAGCGCTTCGATCAGGTCGAACTGCTCGTCGGTCGCGATCCGATCCCGGCTCGCCAGCCTGGTGCCGGCCGGTGCGGACTCGCCGCGGCGGTACTTGCCCGTGAGTAGCCCCGACGCCAGCGGGTAAAACGGGACGAAGCCGAGCCCGAGCCGCTCACAGGTCGGCAGCACGTCGCGCTCCGCCTCGCGGTTCAGCAGGCTGTAGTTGTTCTGGACCGCCGTGAACCGGGTCAGCCCGCGGTCGCGAGCCACCGCGTCGGCCTCCTCGATCTGCTCGGCGCTGAAGTTCGACGCGCCGATCGTGCGGACCTTGCCGGCGCGGACGAGCTCGTCGAGCGTCTCGAGCGTCTCGGCAATCGGGGTCACGCCGTCGGGCTCGTGATACCAGTAGTAGTCGATCACGTCGGTGCGAAGGCGCCGCAACGACGCGTCGATCGCGTGGACGATGTACTCGCGCGAGCCACGGGGCCCGCGACCGTCGTCCATGTTCATCCCGAACTTGGTCGCGAGTACGACCTGATCGCGACGTCCCTCGAGCACCTCACCCAGGAGCTCCTCGCTGCGTCCGTGCGGGTCGCCGTAGATGTCCGCGGTGTCGAAGAACGTGATGCCCTTCGCGAGCGCGGCGTCGACCACGGTGCGCGTCCCCTCGAGGTCGACCCGACGGCCGAAGTTGTTGCACCCGAGGCCGACGACCGAGACCTCGGGTCCGAGCACACCTAGTGCGCGTTTGGGCATCTCAGCCATCGGGAGGTCTATAGCAGACGGCCGCGGAGCGCCTTGCGGTCGAGCTTCCCGACCGCCGTGAGCGGGACCGCGTCGACGATGTGAACCTCGCGTGGGTACTTGTAGCCGCCGATCCGGTGCCGCGACCATTCGATCAAATCGTCGGCGGTCACCGCGCCGGCGCCGCTCGCGCTCAGCGACACGAACGCGACGACCTCCTCGCCGTGCCGCTCGTCGGGCCGCCCGACCACGCCGGCGCCGGTCACCGCCGGGTGCTCGAGCAGGGCGTCCTCGACGTCGCGCGGATAGACGTTGAAGCCGCCGCGGAGGATCAGGTCCTTCTTGCGGTCGACGATGAACAGGTAGCCGTCGCAGTCGAGGTAGCCGACGTCGCCGGTGTGGAGCCAGCCGTCGCGCACCGCCTCGGCGGTCGCCTCGGGCGCGTGCCAGTAGCCGCGCATGACCGCGGGCGAGCGGCAGCAGATCTCCCCGGCATCGCCGGCGGGAAGCTCGCGATCGTGTTCGTCGAGGATCTTCACGGTGGCGCCCGGGATCGGCAGCCCGACTGATCCGGGTTTTCCGTGGCCTGTCGGATTCGTCGAGATCAGCGCCGCCGTTTCGGTCAATCCGTAGCCCTGGCGGACCGTCACCGACGGAATCCGCCGCTCGATCTCCGCGGCGGCGGCGGGCGAGAGCGGGGCGGCGCCGCAGCTCAGATACGCGAGCGAGGCCAGGTCGTGGCGCTCGAGCGGCTGCCCCAGCAGCAGGTTGATCATCGACGGGACGACCGCGCTCGTCTGAACGCGGTGTTCGGCGATCAGCTCGAGGAACGCGGCGGGGTCGAACCAGCGGAGCAGCACGGTGACCGGGCGCTCGGGCGAGTGCATCGCGGAGATCGTCACGAGCATTCCGTACGAGTGAGACAACGGCAGCGTCATCAGCGACCGGCTCACGCCCACAACGTGGGAAGCCTTTTGCGCCGCCTGGCCCGAGTAATGCAGGTTGGCGTGCGAGAGCATCACGCCCTTGGCCCGTCCGGTCGTGCCTCCGGTGTAGAGCAGGGCGGCGAGATCGTGGTCGTCGCGGGGGACGATCGGCGCGGGACCTGACAACTCGAGCTCGCTCAGCGAGATGACCCCATCCGTGTCCTCGTGATCGGTGCAGAGCACGTGGCGGACTGATTTGACGCGCGCCGCCGCGTCGCGGACCTTGTCGAGGAACTCCGTGGTGGTGATCACCGCGCATGCTTCCGAGTCCGCGATCACGTGGCGGAGGTCCTCGGCTCCGAGCAGGAACGTGGCGGGCGTGACCACCGCGCCGGCGCGCCAGAGCGCCTGGTAGGTGACGCTCACCTCCGGCCGGTTGACCATGCTGACCACGACGCGTTCGCCGGGCGCGATGCCGAGCTCCCTGAGGCCACCGGCGATCCGGCAGGAGCGCTCGAACAGCTCGCCCGAGCGATGCCAGCGGCCCTCGAACAGCAGCGACTCGTAGTCGCCCCTACGCTCGTACGCCGCTTCGGACAGGCGGGCCAGGTTGCTATTTGTGGCTACTGGGTTCAATCAGCTGGGTCGGCGTGATCCGCCGATAGACCACATCGTCGAGCGCGGCGCCCCACAGAGGGGATTCGACGCGCGCTGCCGCGGCACCCAACGAGGTGCCGATCGTCTTCCAGCCGAAGCCCAGCCCGGCGAGGATGGCCACCGCGCCGCTCACGATCCCGGCGGGGTTGCCGGCGAGGAGGATCACGACGATCCCGGCGATGAGGAGCGCAAGCGCCCCGAGGCACGCCCACAGGTAGTGGCGCAGGAACCGGCGGGTGAGCGACCCGGCGTTCTTGAGGCTCTCCTCGCCTGCAGTGAGGTAGTCGATCTGCTGGAGCGTGTCGACCGGGCGCTTTTCGCCCGACAGCAGGCTCCGCCAGACCCGACCTTGGGCCTGGAGGTGGGGGATGATCTTCGCCTCGGTCGCCTCGCCAGACTGGGGTGGGTTCGCC
The DNA here is from genome assembly GCA_963777335.1 of uncultured Solirubrobacterales bacterium. Classification (GTDB taxonomy): domain Bacteria; phylum Actinomycetota; class Thermoleophilia; order Solirubrobacterales; family Solirubrobacteraceae; genus Palsa-465. The sequence continues at coordinate 52,391 of CAVZQD010000019.1, read as the reverse complement.
GCCCACGCGCTCCAGCGCTCGATCGAGTGTGCGACCGCGTGCGAGGCGTGGGGCGGGAAGGCGCTTGCCAGATCTCTGATCCAGGCCGCGAGCACCGATACGCGCGAGCTCTGCAGCTCGACGTGGTAGTTGGCGGGAAAGCGGGTGGCGTCCGCGAGCGCGAGCCCGAGGCCATACGCCTTTCCCAGACGAAAGTCGGCGGCGGTGAGCGTCGCCAGGAGGTCGATGTGGAACCGCTTGAGGGCCTCAACGCGTTCCTCGCCGGCGAGCCGTCGCAGCCGCGCCGAGAACCGCTCGGCGTCGGGGACGTCCAGACCGGCGACGATGATCGCTTCGCTCAGCTTGCTGATCCCCGCTTGCAGCTGACACAGCCCGATCTCGTCCCAGTCGGTCGAGTCGAGCTGCGAAAGGTCCGGGAGATCTCCGGCCTGCACCGGCGGTGGCTGCTCGGGCGCGTCGGGCCGGTAGATCTCGGACATCTGCCAGCCGAGCGCGAACGCCTCCGATACGCGCCAATCCGGATCGCCGCGCGCCGCCAGCTTCGCGTCGGCGAGGGCGGTGTTGGCGAACGCGGTGAGCGCGGCGGACGGCGAGCCGGCGGTCGAGGAGCCGGCGGTCGAGGAGCCGGGGGTCGAGGAGGCGGGGCCGGAACTCACGGATGCCCGCCGGGAAGCCCGGCATGACGGAGGAGCCGCGCCATCTCGTAGAACCCGTTCTGGAAGTCGGTCAGCTCGTGCGGGGGCATGCCGACCGCGGTCGGGTCTTTGAACCTGGCCTCGGTGAACGCCGCGCGCCAATCGGTTAGCGACTGGATTGCCGCGGAGTGATCGGGGACGTCCGGGCGGGGGCCGTCCTCGCGGAGCAGATGCCCGAGGTGATTTGCTGCGCCCGCGCGGGCCGTCATCTCCGGGATCTGCCCGTCGACCTGGCAGAAGCGCGTGAAGATCGTCTTCATGATCGACGTGTGATCGAAGTGGAAGTCGCCGCCGAGGACGGTCGTCGAGGTCGAGCCCGGCGAGACCAGCGGGGAGACGAGCAGCGCCGGCACGCGGATCCCGAGGCGCCGGAAGTCCGGACGGTCGTCGGTCGCGGCGGGCGGACCGACGTGGTCGTAGAAACCGCCGTGCTCGTCGTAGGTGATGATCAGGAGCGTCTTCGGCCAGGTGGGGGCGTTCGACAGCGCGTGGTAGACGGTCAGGATCAGGTCCTGACCGGCGAGCACGTCGGACGGCGGGTGGTCGTCGTTCGAGTCCGGCCCGAGCACGCGCAGGTCCTTGAAGCGCGGGTCGATCCACGAGACCTGGGCCAGGTTGCCCGCCGCCACGTCGTCGAGCAACGATGCCTTCTCGGTCAACTTGCCCACGACCTCCTCGCGGATGCTCAGCTTGCGGGCGTCGACGTACCCGAAGCGGTCGTGGCTGCTCAGGCGATAGGCGGGGTCGACCGCTCGGAGCGTCCCCGGATCGAATGAGTACCAGCGCCAGTCGACATTGCACTCGTCGAGATACCGCACGAACGTCGGCAGCTCGTACAGCGGGACCGAGATGTCGTCTCGACTCCCCGCTGCCTGGCCGGCGAGCGCATACAGCCGGTTCGGCCACGTGGCGCCCGGCACCGAGCTGAACCAGCGATCGACCACGCAATACGCGGCCGCGAGGTGGTCGTACACCGGGAGGTCGTCGCTGTCGTAGTAGCCCATCACGAGGCCCGGATCGGGCACCGGCACGTTCAGCTTCTCGGCGCGTGCGGCCGAGATCCGGGCGAAGTTGTCGACGAATCCCTGGCCGCCGTTCGCGAGCTGCTCGTCGACCGAGCCGCCCGAGTGATCGGGATCCTCGGCCTCTCCGGTGAACTGGGTCTGCGCGAGGTGATGGATCGGATACCGAGTCCCCCCGTATACGTTGAAGTTCGCCTCAGGGCCCTTCAGGCCGTCGACGTCGGCGCGACCGCGTCCCCCCAGGGCAGCCGGGAGCGACAGGTACCCCAGCATGTGGTCGAATGACCGGTTCTCGAGCATGATCACGACGATGTGTTCGATCTGGTCGAGCCGTTTCGCGGCGGCGTCGGTCGGCGCCGGGATCCGCCGCTCGGGCGTCGGCGGCACGGCGACAGCGGCGACGTCGATGATCTGCCGCCACTTCTCCGGTAGGAGGTGAGCGACCGCGCGGAGCCCGGCCCGCTCTGCTTCGTTCCCCCACATTGCGTGCGTCACCCTAACCGACCGGGGAACGCGGCAGTGGCCGCGCGTCCCTGCAGCTCCTTCACGGGATCACCAGCAGCTTGCCGGTCGTCTTGCGCGCCTCGAGGTCCTCGTGCGCCTGGCGCGCCTGATCGAGCGGATAGCGGGCGCCGATCCGGATATCGAGCTTTCCGGCCCCGATCAGCTCGAACAGCCCCCGGGCGCGCTCCTGGAGCAGCTCCGGCGTGCGCGTGTACGTCTGGAGCGTCGGTCGCTGGACGTACAGCGAGCCCGCGGGCGCGAGCATCGCCAGCGGGAGCGGGTCGGGCTGGCCGCTGGCGGCGCCGTACAGGATCATCCGCCCGGTCGGCGCCAGCGCCCCCAGGCCTTCGAGGAACGTGGTCTTGCCGACGCCGTCGTACACGGCCCTGACGCCCTCGCCACCCGTGATCTCCTTGACGCGCTCTGCGAACCCCTCGTAGCCGATGACGTGGTCCGCGCCCGCCCCGACCGCGAGGTTGGCCTTGTCCTCGGTTGAAGTGGTCGCGATCACGCGACCCCCGCGCGCCTTGGCGATCTGGGTCAGGAGCAGGCCGACGCCGCCCGCTGCGGCATGGACGAGGACCCAGTCGCCCTCGGCGATCGGGTACGAGTCGGCCGCCAGGTAGTGCGCGGTCATCCCCTGGAGCAGCGCGGCGGCCGCGACCTCCGAGGACACCGCGTCGGGTATCGCGACCAGCTTGTCGCGCGGCGCCGCGATCTGCTCGGCGTAGCTCCCGTCGACGTGGGCCCAGGCGACGCGCTCGCCGGTGCCGGCGATCGTGCCGGCGCCCTCGACGCCGATGATCGCCGGCGGCGCCGAGCCGTAGCCGCCTCCGTGGCGCTCGTATACGTCGCGGTAGTTGACGCCGACCGCCTCGACGTCGACGAGCACCTCACCGGCGCCGGGGGTGGGCGTGGGCCGTTCTTGGAGTTCGAGAACCTCCGGGCCCCCATTCCGCTCGAACACGATCGCGCGCATCGCGGCGGCGAACGCTATCGAAGCGTAAGCCCGCGGGCGCCTCTCGGGTCGCCAACGCCCCCGAAGGTCTTAGTCAGCCCGTCCACGAGCAACAGCAGCACGAGCCCCAGGATGACGCCGCCGGCGATGTACCACGGCCACGGTCCCATCAGGTTCAGCAACGAGTTGTGCACGGGCTTGCTCGCCAGGTACATGTAGTTGCCGCCGGTGATCAAGTCGGCGGTGCCGGCGATCGCCGTCCACGCGATCGTGATCCAGAACACCCGCCAGACCGCGCCGCGTCGCGGGTACAGGCGGCATCCGAACACCAGGAAGCTCGCGGCCACGATCGCGCCGACGTGGTAGGTGAAATACGTGAAGTAGAAGACGCTCGGGAAGTTCTGGCCAAGATCGGGCGTGAGCACGGCCTGGAGCGAGGCCGTGTACGACCAGAAGTAGGCGAGCTCGACGAGCAGCTGCCGGCGCGTCAGGAGCGCCGCGATCGAGACGGCCGAGACCAGGTCGGTGAGCTGGAATGGGAGGGTGTACCGGACCGACCAGGTCCCGAGGATCACGTCGGCCACGTACTCCCCGATCCAGCCGGCGGCGATCAGCGCCGCCAACCCGATCGAGAACCACCGCATCCACGGGCCCGGGTGCCGGCGCGCTCCCCACACGCTCGCGGCGATGCCGATGACCATCGTCAACAGCGCCGCGAGATGCGGATCGGAGAACTGTTTCATCGCGACGAGAGCCCGTTCGGTCCGCGACCGGTTGGGCGCGGATGGTTTCAGACCGCGCGGCCGCCGCGGGGCGGCCTTCACCAAGAGCTAACCGTCGGGCGGCACGACCAGGCGGCGGTTTACGCGCCGTTTCGGGCGGCCTGGATCGCTCGCCACACGGTCTCGCCGTTGACCGGCATGTCGATGTGGCGGACCCCATACGGCGACAGCGCGTCGATCACGGCGTTGTGGACCGCCGGGGTCGCGCCGATCGTCCCCGACTCGCCGATCCCTTTGACGCCGAGCGGGTTGATCGGCGTCGGGGTCTCCATCCCGACCACCTCGATCGCCGGCAATTCGGTGGCGGCGGGGATCCCGTACGTGACGAGGTTGGCGTTCTGCGGGTTGCCCTCGGAGTCGTAGGTGAGCTCCTCATACAGCGCCTGGGCGATGCCCGCGACCACGCCGCCGTGCACCTGTCCCTCGGCGACCAGTGGATTGATGATCCGGCCGGCATCGTCGACGGCCACCATCCGCTGGAGCTCTACCGCGCCGGTCTCGGTGTCGACCTCGACCACCGCGACGTGCGCGCCGAATGGGAACGTCGGCTGCGCCGCCTGGAAGTCGACCTCGGCACTCAGCTCCTTCAGGCGATCCTGGCCCTCGAGACGGGACGCGAGGTCGGACCAGCTGAGCGCCGGCGACGGCGCGCCGGTCACGTGGAAGCGACCCTGCTCGACGTCGAGGACCATGTCCTCCGGCGCCGCCTCGAGCTCGGCGGCCGCGAGGCGCTTGCCGATCTCGACCACCTCCTCGGACGCCTTGCCCGCGGCCACGCCGCCGATCTGGGTCGACTTCGACCCGTACGTGCCGGTGCCGCGCGGGACCACGTCCGTGTCCCCCTTGCTGACGGTGATCTTCTCGATCGGGATCCCGAGCCGCTCGGACGCGATCTGGGCGAACGTCGTCTCGTGGCCCTGGCCCTGGGAGAACGAGCCGGTGCGCACGATCGCCTCGCCGCCGGCGGTGATCGAGACCCCGCCGAACTCGCTCTCCGAGATCCCGTTGGTCACCTCGACGTATGCGCTCAGGCCGATCCCGAGCTGGCGCGGGTCACCGCCCTCGCGGCGGCTGGCCTGCTCGCGGCGGAGGTCGTCGTAGCCCGCGCTTTCGAGCGCGAGGTTGAGCGCGCCGCCGAAGTCCCCGATGTCGTAGTTGGCACCCGACGCGGTCGTGTACGGGAACGCGTCGTTGGGGATGAAGTTCCGCCGGCGGACCTCCGCGGGGTCGAGATCCAGTTCGGCCGCGAGCGTGTCGATCGCGCGCTCGAGCAGCTGCGTCGCCTCCGGACGTCCCGCGCCACGGACCGGCCCGATCGGGGTCGTGTTGGTCGCGACCACCCTGACGTCGATCTCGATCTTCGGGATCACGTACACGCCGCAGGCCATCATCGAGGTGAGCATCGGGAGGAATGAGCCGATCCCCGGGTAGGCGCCGGCGTCCGCGAGGATGTTCAGCCGCAGCGCGTCGATCTTCCCGTCCCGGCTCGCGCCCAGCTCGAACGACAGGATCGACGCCCGGCCGTGGTGCATCGCGACCATGTTCTCGCTGCGCGTTTCGGTCCACCGGACCGGCTTTCCGGTGGCGCGCGCCGCCCACCCGACGATCACGTCCTCGACGGCGATGCCCTTCGCGCCGAAGCCGCCGCCGACGTCGGGCGCCACCACGCGGACGTTCTCGGGCTCGAGGCCGAGCAGGCCGCCGAGCACCATCTTGTCCTGGTGGGGCGTCTGCGAGCTGATCCACAGCGTCAACCGCCCGTCCTCGCCCCACTGCGCCGCGCTCGACCGCGGCTCGATCGGGCAGGCGGCGAGCCGCTGGCTGATGACCTTGCCTGTGACCACCACCTCGCTCGAGTCCAACAGGTTCGCGTCCGGGTTCTCGGGCGGGTTCCTGAGAGCGATGTTGCTCCCCACGCCGGGGAACAGCAGCACCTCGTCGCGGGCCGCTTCCTCGGGATCGGTCACGACCGGGAGCGGCTCGTAGTCGACCATGACCAGTTCGGCGGCGTCGACGCTGGCCTCGCGGCTGTCGGCGAGCACGATCGCGACGATGTCGCCGACGAACCGGACGGTGTCGGACGCGATCAACGGCCGGTACATCTGCGGGTCGATCGGGATGAACGGCGGCGCCGGGTTCACCCCCAGGTCGGCGTCGCCGGCGACGAACACCTGCGCGCCGGCGTCCTGCGCGGCCGACTTGTCGACGCCGGTCACCTTGGCGTGCGCCATGTACGAGCGCACGAACGTCAGGTGGAGCGCGCCCGGCAGCGACAGGTCGTCGACGTACCTGCCCTCGCCTCTGAGGAAGCGAGGGTCCTCGCGGCGGCGAATGCGCTGTCCGACGACGTTGGCCAAGGCGCGGAAGCTTTGCACACCCGGAGGGCCGGCGTGTCAAAGCTGCCACGAAGCGGGCCCTAAGCTGCGCCGGCGATCGTCAGCGAGCCGAGGTCGTCGAATTCGGCAGGCGGCTCGCCGCGCAGGAGCCAGTCGGCCCCCGTCCAAACCACCGCCGAGCGCGCTGCGAGCTCCCCGAGCGCCTTGGTGACCGTCGGCCGTCGGGCTGCGACCAGGTCGGACAGCATCGAGTGCGTCAGGTGTAGCCGGACGTGGACGCCGTCCTGATGCACTGTGCCCCAGCGGTCGGCGAGCTCCCAGAACAGCATGTGCAGCCGCAGGTCGATCCGGGGCTGCTGGACGATCGCCATGTTCGTCGCGGTGTGGCGCGAGCGTCGGAGCGCCCGCGTGACCAGCGCGGAGACGACCTCGGGGTACCTGGTGGCGCGCATCGCGAACTCGCTGTCGAGGATTGCCATCCGGCTCGGCCGCAGGACGCGCCACTTTCCGGTTTGCGGCAGCGACGTTCCCATGTCGGCGCCGTGGAACGGATTCATCAGGTCGCCGTCCCCGAGCAGCTCGGCCCCGAATCGCCCGGCCACGCCGACCCGTCGGGCTATCAGACCATCCAGAATCAGAAGCCCGATTCCGAAGCTCATGTCGCCGATCTCGTCAGGCGGTGACCAGTGGCCGACGGGACACTCACACGTCCCCGCCACGCAATCGCGGACCGCCGCGCCCAGCCGCTCGCCGGTCATGCCGTCGGCCAGCTCCGGGTCATCCGCGAGGATCCGACTCACACTGCTCATCTGGTGGTGGTGGGCCGGAGCTCAGACGGCCGGGTCGACCGCGCGAGTCGTGGCCGCCGCCCGCACCCGCGCGGACACCCGCTCGTCGCGGGGCGCCATGTCCAGCAACTCATCGATCAGCGCGAGCGCCGCGGCGTGGGACTGGTCGGTGTGCCTCCGGATCGAGTGGACCGCGTAGGTACCGATCGCCTCGATCGGCGGCCGGTGCAGGCGCCCGATCGCCCGGAACGGCGAGCGGAGCAGGAACCAGGTCCGCCGGCTGCGCTGCATCTCCTCGGCCCATTCCGCCAGGCGTGCGGCTCTGCTCTGCCTGGTTCTGGCGTCCGCGCGGCTGCCGACCACCTTCGAGGCGTATTCGTACAGCCCCTGACGCCGGTCGGCGTCGATCGAGTCGTTGTACGAGCGCAGGAACGACGCGATGACCGGGCAGACCGACGCCGGATGATCGGTGAACGGCTCGTCGGCGAGCATCGAGGCGAGCTCCATTACACACGCGCCGTCTTCGGGATCGGTGTGCTTGCCCTTGCTGAGCCTGATCGTCTGGTAGCTGACCGGGGACATCTGCCTTCCTTCTGTGCGCTCTAACTGGTGTGACCTGAATTACCCGCGACCGGGGGGGTTCACGCATTTGAACCGGCAAGCGCCGGCGGAGTGCGGGGTGAGGCGCCGGCGGGGCGCGGGGTCAGGCGCCGGCGGGGCGCGGGGTCAGGCGCCGGCGGAGTGCGCAAAGCCCGCGTTCAGCAACTGCATCGCCTGCGCGTAGGTGTTCCCCGAATGCAGCAGAGCCACGCCGAGCCACCGGTTCCCGCGCCGTGCCGTCGCCACCAGGCACTGGCCGGCGGCGTCGGTGAACCCGGTCTTGACCCCGTCGGTACCGGGATAGCGGAGGACGAGCAGCGGGTTGTTGTTGTAGAGGAAGAGCTTGCCGCCCTTGATCGGGAACGGCACGATCGCGCTCCGCGAGCCGACGATCTGCGCCAGCAACGGCTGCTCGACGACCGCGTGCGCGATCACCGCGAGATCGGACGCGCACGAGTGATTGCCCTGGTCGACGATCCCTGAGACGGTCGTGTAATGCGTGCAGGTCAGGCCCATCTCGTGCGCGCGCTGGTTCATCAGCGTTATGAAGTTCGACTGGGTGTGGGCGACGTGGTCGGCGAGCGCGATCGCCGCGTCGTTCCCGGACGGGAGGAGCAGGCCGTAGAGCAGGGCGACGAGCGGCACGCGCTTGCCCTTCGGGAGGAGTCCGACGCCGGAGCCGGTGTAGTCGAGCGCGTCCTGCGTGATCAGGACCTTGGCGCTCGGGCGCGCGTGCGACACCACGACCAGCGCGGTCATCATCTTCGTCAGGCTCGCGATCGGCACGACCTGCGTGGGGTTCCGCGCCCAGAGGACGCGCCCCGTGTTGACGTCGAACAGCACCCCGCTGTTCAGCGGGAGCTTGAGCTTGACGTGGATCTGCTGCGCCGGCGGGGCGAGCGCGATCCCGTAGTCGCCGCGCACCGGTTTCGGCGGGGCGACCGGGTGCCTTGCGGTAGCTCGGGTCACCCCGGGGAAGGTGGTCGTCGCGGGCCCGGTCGCCCTCGCCGCCATCAATCCGAGCAGCGCGCCGGCGGTGAGCACGACCAGGCCGATCGTCAGCGCGACCACGTGGCGGGCGCGCGCGGACCTTGGACCGCCCGTGCGCCGGCGAGCCGGCCCCGGCCGGCGGCCGTATCTGCGGCGGGTTCGCCCTCCACGCAGGACGCTCATCGTCGTGGAGAATGAAGCAAAGCCCCGATGACTCCAATCGTGAACACGACCACGATCAGGATTGCGAGCACCGCGACCGCCGTCAGGCCGTGGGTGCGGACGTCTCTCACCGTGAGGGCGCCCAACGCGCCGATGAACAACAGGGTGAGCGCCAGGACGGCGAGCCGCATGCGGTCAGGTCAATAGACCGGGTTGCGGGACGGTATCTGCCGGCGCCGAGTCGCCAGGAGCTTGATCGTCAGCGCGCCAAAAACGAACCCGCCGACGTGGGCGAAGTAGGCCACGCCACCCCCCGCGCCGGTCGCGGTCGTGAGCCCCGCGGCCGCGAACACCGCCTGCTCGGCGAACCAGATGCCGAGCATCACGAGCGCCGGCAGCTCGATCACCGTGAAGAACAGGATGATGATCACCAGCGTGAGCACGCGCGCCCGCGGATACAGCACGATGTATCCGCCGAGCACCGCGGCGATCGCCCCCGAGGCGCCCAACGTCGGTGTGAGCGAGTTGGGCGCGATCGCGACCTGCAGTGCGAGCGCGGCGATCCCGCCGACGATGTAGAAGAAGAAGAACTTGACCGGGCCCATCGAGTCCTCGACGTTGTTGCCGAAGATCCACAGGAAGATCATGTTTCCGCCGATGTGGATGATCGAGGCGTGCATGAACATCGCGGTGAACACGGTCTGCCAGGTGGGGATCGCGCCCGGCAGCGTGCCCTTGACGCAAACGAGCGTCTGACCGTTCTGGACCAGGCCGCATTGGTCGCCGGGGTGGGTGAGCGCGAACGGGATCGCCCCGTACTTGATCTCTTGCTGCGGGGTGGGGCCGCTGAACAGCGATCCGCCGTGCCGGACGGCGAGGATGTAGACGATCATATTCACGACGATCAGTCCAAACGTCACGAACGGGAACCGATCCGTGGGGATGTTGTCCTTCAGCGGGATCACGGCGGCGTGAGGAGCTTATGCCCCTCCAGACTCGGTCTACGCCAGCTGAACCGGGGCGCCGACGCCCGCGATCAACCACGGCTGCCGCGCGTCTCCGTCGAGCGCGAACGTCCAATGCTCGGTGAACTTCGTGGGGCGCGACGGATTGCCGGCGAGGACGGCGGTGGTGTCGCGATCCTCGATGTAGCGCCGGCCCTCGATCTCGACCTCGACCGTCATCGTCGGGGGATGCGCGGCCGCGTCGAGCCCCGTGATCCGGATTGTCTTGACTTTTGGTCCTCGCACCACGAGCCGGGTCCGCTGCGACGGGTCGCCAGGATGGAGGAGGTCTCTCACCGCCTGGCCGTGCGCGATTGACTGCAGCCGGGCATCATCCCCGTCGACCGCCTCGGCCCAGGCCGTCACCGCGCGACGCGCCGTCACCTCGAGCACGTCGGGTGCGAAGCGGCCGTCGGCGAGGCTCAGGTCGAGCGCGGCGGCATGCGCGTCGCCCTTGAAGTCGAGGTCGGCGACCTCGGCGATGCTCGTGTTTCTTGGGACCGCGTCCTGCACTGCCCCCTCGATCAGAGCCTCGTCGCGCATGGCGTTCTCGTCCGACCACGTCGTCGCGACGATCGCGTCGTCGATCGCGTGGCTGCCCTCGGCACCCTGCTCGATCGAGACGAGCACCCACCGGCCGTTTCTCTGGGCGAGCGTCCAGAACTCTCTGAGGCGGACGGTCTCGCTCACGTGGCCGGCGCGCTTGATGTGGTTGCCGGCGCGGTCCTCGACGTAATCGCGGAGCTTGGCCTCGATGCGGACGGTGACCGTGTCCGTGCTATTGCCTTTGTGGTTCAGCCCCACGTACTCGACCGTGGGCTCGCCGATGATCGCAATTCGGTTGCGCCAACCGCGGCGGTCGAGGTCGCTCAGGCGCCGCTCCCACTCGGTGAGGAGGTCGGGGCCGACGACCCTGGAAAGGGCTGCGCGGTCGCCACGGTCCCAGGCGGCCTGGACCTGCTTGAACAGCGCCGCGGCGTTGGCCTTGACGGCGTCGGCCGCGAACGCGGGGTTGTCCTCGGCCGCCTCGGCCGCGGCGGCCTCGACGCGGCGTGTTCTCTGGGCGACGTGCCGGCTCGCTTTCCGCCCGGAACTGTTGCGGGCTGACCAGGAGCGCCCGGCGCCCGGCATGACCCGCGTGATGACGAGATACACGATGAACAGCGCGATCAGGACGAGCGCGCCGAGCCCGTGGCCAAGCACCGCGATCCGGAACAGCAGCTGGATCAGGATGAAGAACCCGAAGCCGCCGCCACCGCCGCCACCGCCTTCTCCGCCACCGCCGCCGCCTCCGAAGCCGGCGGAACCGCCGCCGGCGGCGGCCAGGGCAGTCGGGACGAGGATCAGGCTCAGCGCGATCGCGACCGCGACGATGAGTAGGAGCCGCTTCTTGGTCATGCGCTTGCCTCCGCCTGCGCGGCGAGCGGGCCGATGCCCGGCTCGCGCTGGGGTACGTGCTGGTCGGCGTGGTAGCTGCTCCGGACGAGCGGGCCGGCGGCCACGTGCTCGAACCCGAGCGCGTAGGCGGCCGCCTCGAGCTGCTCGAACTCGTCCGGGTGCCAGTAGCGGACGATCGGGAGGTGGTTTTCGGTAGGGCGGAGGTACTGGCCGACCGTCAAGACCTGCACGTGGTTCTCACGGAGAGTGCCCAGCGCGTCCACCATCTCGTCAAAGGATTCTCCCAGGCCGACCATGAGCCCTGACTTGGTCGTTACGTCGTCGCCGGCAAGTTCCTTGGCGTTGCGTAATACCCGACACGATCTTTCGAACTTCGATCCACGCCGTGCCAGAGGGTAAAGGCGGGGGACGACCTCGACGTTGTGGTTGAACACGTCCGGCCGTTCGGCGACCACCTTGGCGAGCGGCATCTCCTCGCCGCGGAAGTCGGGCGTCAGGACCTCGACCTTGCAACGCGGCGCCTGACGTCTGATCTGCCTGATGACGCCGACGAAAGCTTGCGCTCCGTAGTCCGGGAGGTCGTCCCGGTCGACGCTCGTGATCACCGCGTGCCTCAGGCCCATCCTGGCGACGCTCCGCGCGACGCGGGCGGGCTCGAGCGGGTCGTTCCACGTCGGCTTGCCGGTCTTGACGTTGCAGAAGCCGCAGCGGCGCGTGCAGGTGTCGCCGAGGATCATGAACGTGGCGGTGCCGCGCTGCCAGCACTCGCCGATGTTCGGGCACGCCGCCTCCTGGCAGACGGTGTGGAGGTTCTCGGACTCGATCAGGCCCTTGAGCTCGCGGTACTTCGGGCTCCCCGGCGCGGGTACTTTGAACCAAGGGGGTTTTCGCGACCGGAGCGGGAGCACGCTGGGGCCGAGAACCTCCAGAACGTTCCGGTTCCCACCAGGATTGGCGCGCGACCGCGTCGTCATACCTCAACAGGATAGGGGCTCCGCTGCGCCGGATTGGCGCACCGCGTCGCACACCTGTCACGTTTTCTCGGGCACCATCGCGTGTGTGCCCGGGGCTGGTCGAGAAACGCAAGCGGAGACAACGTTTCTCGACCAGGCTCTGTCGGACCTCAGCTTGAAGCAGCAGGGCGTGTTTGGGCTCGACCAGCTGCGGGCTCTCGGTCTCACAGCGCCGGCGGTCCGGGCGCGTCTCGCCGCCGGTCGTCTGCACCGCATCCACCACACGGTCTACTCCCTGGTGCCGAAGGAGCTGCTCAAACGAGACGGGCTGTACATGGCGGCGGTGCTCGCTTGCGGCCCCGGCGCGGTCCTCTCTCACCGATCCGCGGCGGCACTACTCGAACTGCGCGACTGGGGGCACACCAGGATCGAGGTGACCGTGCCAAGACGCTCCGCCCGCCGGCACGACGGCGTCAAGGTCCACCGCTCGACGACGCTGACCGCCCAAGACGTCACCGATGTCAACCACATCCCCTGCACCACCGTCGCCCGGACCCTCCTCGACCTCGGCGACGTCGTAACCCCCCGCCAGCTCGAACGCTCCTTCGACCAGGCCGAGATCGTCGACGGACTCGACCTCGGTGCGATCAACGACCAGCTGGCTCGAAACCCCACTCGTCCAGGTGCCAAAGCCGTCCGTCGCGTCCTGGCGGAGCACTACATCGGCAGGACGCCCACCGCGAACGAGAACGAGGAGGCCCTGCTCGCGATCACCCGGCCGCTCGGAATCCCCGATCCGGAGTGCAACGCCTTCGTCATCCTCGACGACGGTGGCCCGGCGATCAAGGGAGACTGCGTCTGGCGCGACCAGCGCGTCGTGATCGAGGCCGACAGCCGCAAGTGGCACACGAGCCGCCAGCGACTCGAGTCTGACCGCGTCCGAGATCAGCGACTCACCGCGGCCGGCTGGACGATCATACGCACCACCTGGCGCCAGATGACGCGGCGGCCGCACGAACTGCGGCCGCTGCTCGTCAAGCTACTGGCACCCGGGTCTCGAGCCGCGCTCGGCTGACGAGCCGTTGCCGGCGCCCCAGAGCCTCGGCCACCCGCCACTGCACCCGCCGGCGGAAGCACTTCATCCCGCTCGACGTCCGGCCCGTCTCCGTAACCAGCGACGTCATCCGCACGCCGTCGAGGCCGCACGGGACGATCCAGCTGAACGGTTCCAGATCATTCGAAACGTTCACCGCGAACCCGTGCGTCGACACCCCGCGCGACAGATGCACCCCGATCGACGCGATCTTCCGCTCGGCGACCCACACGCCGGTGAACCGGTGCCCCTCGTTCGGCCGGGCGCGGGCGGCGACGCCCTCCTCGGCCAAAGCCGCCACCAGCGCGTCCTCCAACCGATGCACGTACGCCACCACGTCGTCGACCCGCACGATCGGATAGCCGACGAGCTGGCCGGGGCCGTGGTAGGTGACCTTGCCGCCGCGGTCCGTCTCGACAGTCTCGATCCCGCGCGCCAAGTACCACTCCTCGCCCATCGGCAGCTCGCCTACGGCCGACCGGCGCCCGCGCGTGTACACCGGCGGGTGCTCGAGCGTCAGCAGCACGTCCGGTAGCTCGTCCTCCTGGCGCGCGGTCCGCAGGCGCTCCTGCAGCGAGAGCGCCTCGCGGTAGTCGACCACCCCCAGATGGCACACCCAGATCTCCGCAGTCACGAGACGCTCTCCAGATGACGCTTGACGGTGGCCAGGAACTGCGCCGCCAACGCGCCGTCGAGCGCCCGGTGGTCCCAGCTCAGCCCGAGGATCGTCATCGGCCGGATCGCGATCGAGTCATTCCCGTCCGCGTCGGTCACCACGACCGCGCGCTTGATCACCGCCTCGAAGTCGAGGATCGCGACCTGCGGCAGGTTGATGATCGGCGTCGCCATGATCGACCCGTACTGCCCGGGGTTCGTGATCGTGAACGTCCCGCCGTGCACATCGTCGGGGGTCAGCTGGCGCGCCCGCGCCCGCCGCGCGATGTCCTTCACGCGGGCGGCGAGCCCCTCGACCGACAGCTCGTGCGCGCGCGGGATGACGGGGACGATCAGGCCGTCCTCACCGAGCGACACCGCGATCCCCAGGTTGACGTCGCTGTGGCGCGTGTACTTCTCGCCCTCGAGCCACGCGTTCATCGCCGGGTGCTCGCGGATCGCGTCGATCGACGCGCGCGCGACGAACGCGAGCGCGGTCACGCCGAGGCGCCCCCGGGCTGCCTCCACCCGGCTCATGTCGACCTCGATCCACGTCGTGCACGTCGCGGTGGTGTCCAGCGAGCGCTTCATGTGCTCGCCGATCTGCCGGCGCATCCGCGACAGCTCGCCACCGTCAACCACCGGAGCCGGCCCCGGCGCCGGCGTCACGGGCTCGGGCCGGTACGGGCTCTCGATGTGGAGCGGCGGCTCCTCGACCGGCGTCGCTTCCACGAACGCGAGCACGTCCTGCTTGCGAACGCGGCCCCCGCGGCCGGTGCCGGGCACCTGCGAGAGGTCGATCCCGTGCTCGGCGGCGATCCGCTGGACGACGGGGGAGTACCGCCGATTGCCGTTCCGGACCGCCGGCGCAACGGGTGCGGATGATGATTTTGTTTCGGTGGCCGAGGGGCCGACGTGACCGCCATCGAGCGGCTGGGATGCTTCGGTGGTCGGGGCGCCGGCGGTGCCGCCGTCGAGCGGCTGGGCCGTCGCGCCGGCGCCGGTGGCGATCCGCGCCATAACTGTCCCGACGTCGACCGTCTCCCCGACCGGCACGAGGATCTCGGTGACGACGCCCGTCGCCGGCGCCGGCACCTCGGTGTCGATCTTGTCGGTCGAGATCTCGCAGATCGTCGCCTCGGCCTCGATCCGGTCGCCGGGCTCGACGCGCCAGGCTACGACGGTGCCCTCGGCGACCGACACCCCCATCTGGGGCATGGTCACGTCGACCAAGACATCAGTACGCGAGGAGCTCACGGCAAGCCTCCTTCACGCGATCGACGCCGGGCAGGACGGCAGCCTCGAGTGGTGGCGAGAACGGAATCGGAACGTCGGGTGTCGCCACCCGGACGACCGGGCCGTCCAACGACTCGAATCCCTTCTCCGCGATCAGCGCCGCGACCTGGGCGCCCGGCGCGCACGTCGCGTTGGCCTCGTCCACGATCACGACCTTCGAGCAGCGCTCGACCGAGTCGAGGATCGCGTCCTCGTCGAGCGGCACCAGGGAGCGCAGGTCGAGCACCTCGACCGATGCCCCGTCCAGGCCATCCGATACCGCCTCCAAGGCCATCGGCACCATCGCGCCGTAGGCGATCACGACCAGATCGGACCCCGGCTGGGCCACGCGGGCCTTGAACGGCGTCTCGAACACGCCCGCCGGCACCTCGTCCTTGACCCGGCGGTACAGGTGCTTGTGCTCCATGTAGCAGACCGGGTTGGGATCGCGAATGGCGGCGTGGAGCAGCCCCTTCGCATCCGCCGCGGTCGATGGTGCGACCACCTTGATCCCGGGCGAGTGCATGAACCAAGCCTCGGGGTTCTGCGAGTGGAACGGACCGCCGGAGAAGCCGCCCCCCGATGGCAACCGCACGGTGATCGGCACGGCCAGCCCCTGGCGGTAGTGCATCTTGCCGGCGACGTTCACGAGCTGGTCGAAGCCGCACGAGATGAAGTCCGAGAACTGCATCTCGCACACCGGACGCATCCCGACGACCGCGGCCCCGACTGCGGTGCCGATGATCCCCGACTCGGCCAGCGGCGTGTCCATCACCCGATCGGGCCCGAACTCCTCGATGAACCCGTCGGTGACCTTGAACGCGCCGCCGAACACGCCGATGTCCTCGCCCATCAGCAATACCCTTGGGTCGGCGCGCAATTCGTCGCGCAGCGCGGAGGAGATCGCCTGGAGATAGGTCAGCGTCGGCATCAGGCATCACCGTCCGAGAACCCGCTCCAGGGGGCCTGACCGTCGCCAAGCGGCTCGGCCTCCCCCTCACAAAAGACGCCGTCAACAGCCGAAGCCGGATCAGGCATGGGACCGGCGAGGGCTTCCTCGGCGGCCGCGTCGATCTCGGCCTTGACCGCACCCCGTAACCCGTCGATGTCCACGCCGATCGCGCGCAGCCGCGACTCCTGGCGCTCGATCGGGTCCCGCTTGCGCCACTCCTCGACCTGCTCCTTGGGCACGTACTTCATGTCGTCGTGCGCGGCGTGACCGTGCATCCGCATCGTGACCGCCTCGATCAGCGTCGGCCCGTCGCCGTTCAAAGCGCGCTCGCGCGCCGCGCGCGCCGCCTCGAACATCGCCTCGACGTCGTTGCCGTCGACCGTCACCCCGACGAACCCGTACGCGGCGGCCCGCTCCACCGGGTCGACCGCGAACTGCTTGTCGAGAGGCGTCGAATATGCGTACTGGTTGTTCTCCAAGACGAAGACGACCGGCAGCTTCTGCACGCCGGCCCAGTTCATCGCCTCGTGGAAGTCGCCGCGCGAGGTCGAGCCGTCGCCGAACCAGGTCATCGCGCACCGGCGCTCGCCGCGGAGCTTGAACGCCATCGCCATCCCGGTGGCGACCAGCATCATGTCGGGCAGCATCGAGACCATCCCGACGCAGCCGAGATTGCGGTCGCCGAAGTGGACGTTGCCGTCGCGGCCCTGAGTGATGCCGGCGGCGCGACCCATGTATTGCGAGAGGATCCGCGCCGGCGTGACGCCGCGAATCAGGTGCGCGGCGAGGTCGCGGTGGAGGATGCAAAGGCGGTCCTCCGGGCCCATGGCGAACGCGGCCCCCGCGGACACGGCCTCCTGCCCGTAGCCGTCGTAGAACGAGCCCGGCACCCGCCCCTGCCGGTACAGGCTCATCGCGCGCTCCTCCAGGCCGCGCATCAGGAGCATCGCGCGGAGCAGCCAGATCCGGTCCTCCGCCGTAAGGTGTCTGGCCGCGGCGTCGGCTCCGCCGGCCGCGGGCTCAGCCATATGAGTGGCCATCTCTCCGATTCCCTTTCTCCGTAGGCCGGACCGGGATCTCCGCTTCCAGACCCCGGTTCACGAGCCCTCCGGGATCTCCGGTTCAGGCTTCGTGGTCGGGCACGTCCGAGTTTATTCGACTGACCGCCGACCGGCCGCCGGATCCGGCTCCAACTCGACCCTCGGCGAGGACTACTCTTGCCAAATGGACGGCGCCCGGCCTCCCTGGCTGACGCGCACGCGCGCCCGATACGTCCGGATGCGCTGGCGGCGGACGGGGGCGTGGCTGTGGCCGTCGTTCGTCGCGCTGATCGTGGTCGACGCCGTCGTCGGGCGCCTGCTCCCGCCGGCCGGGACGACCGAGACGCTCGTCGCCGCGGGGCTGCTCGGGCTGGTCCTGAACGTGATCGCGGTCATCCTGCTGTCACGCCCGCTCGGCATGCTCCTGCGCCGCTTCCGGCCGGACATGCCGGGAGTCGTCGCGCGCGACTACGCCGGCACGCTGGTCGTGTTCGCGGTCTCCGCGCTCCTGCTGACCGCCGGCCTGGCCCACCGCCCGGCGATCCAGGCCCACCAGCGCGACGTCAGCGACGCGATCGCCCGCGCCCAGGCCTGGATCGGGGACCGCGCGCCGGATGAGTTCCGCCGCAACCTCGGGTTCGTCAGCCTGCTCGCGATCCAGCCAGGGACCATTTACCGCGCGTGCGTGCCGAGCGTCGACGGCAAGCGCAGCTATTGCGTGATCGTCAACAGGAGCCTTCCGTTCCAGAGCAGCGTTCGGTTCTCGGGCTATGAGCCGAACTCGGTCCTCGCCGCCGGGGCGGGTTGAGCGCTCGGACCGGTAGCGACCAGGCGATCAAGCGCACCGTCCTGGTCGCGAGCATTCTCGGGTCGGGGATCGTGTTCCTCGACCAGACGATCGTCAACGTAGCGCTGCCGGCGATCCGCTCCAGCCTGAACGGCAGTCTCGCCGAGCAGCAATGGGTCGTCGAGGCCTACCTGCTCACGCTGTCCTCACTGCTCCTGCTCGGCGGCTCCCTCGGCGACGTGCTCGGGCGCCGGCGCGTGTTCCAGGCCGGCTTGATCGGCTTCGGGGCGTGCTCGCTGGTATGCGCGGTGGCGCCGAGCAGCGAGGTGCTGATCGCGGCTCGGGGCGTGCAGGGCGTGGCCGGCGCGCTGCTCGTGCCGAGTTCGCTCGCGCTGATCCTCGACACGTTCGGCGAGGGCGAGCGCGCTGCGGCGATCGGAACCTGGACGGCGTGGACGGGAGTCGCGACCGTGATCGGTCCGCTCGGCGGCGGCCTGCTCGTACAGGCCGCCTCGTGGCGGTGGATCTTCCTGATCAATCCGGTCCCGGTGGCGATCACCGTGACGCTGCTTCGCCGCCTCGGGACGGATCGACGCGCCCCGGGCCGCGTCGACTGGGTGGGGGGCCTGCTGTGCGTGTTCGGGCTCGGCGGCACCGTGTTCGGGCTGATCGAGCACTCGCTCTACGGGTGGGGCGACCCGCGCGTGCTGGTCCCGCTGCTCGGCGGGATCGTCCTGCTCGTCGCGTTCCTGTCCTGGGAGGCGCGCGTGCCGGAGCCGATGATGCCGCTCCAGTTGTTCGCGGTGCGCAACTTCGCGGTCGGGAACGTCACCACGCTCGCGATGTACGGCGGTCTCGGCGTCGCGACGTTCTTCCTCGTCGTGTTCCTCCAGCAGGTGGCGGGATACACGCCGCTAGAAGCAGGCGCCGCCCTTGTCCCGATCACGCTCGTGATGTTCGCGCTGTCGAGGCGGTTCGGCGCGCTCGCCGACCGCCTTGGTCCGCGCCTGTTCATGTCCGCCGGTCCGGCCCTGGCCGGCATCGGCTTGCTGCTGCTGACGCGCGTGACCGCGCACCCCGACTACGTGACGACGATCCTGCCCGCCGTGCTCGTGTTCGCGCTGGGGCTGGCGGCGACGGTGGCGCCGCTGACCGCGGCCGTCCTCGGATCCGTCGAGCCCGGCCACTCCGGGCTCGCGAGCGGCGCCAACAACGCGGTCGCACGCGTGGCGGGTTTGCTCGCGATCGCCGCGGTCGGGGCCGTCGTCTCGACCAGCTTCGCCGCCCGGCTCGACCACAACGTCGCCCAGGCCCCGCTCAGCCCGAGAAGCCGCACCGCCCTGAGCGTGGCCCGCACGCGGCCGCTCGTGACCACCGCCTCCGGCATTCCGCCAGCCGACCGACCGCGCGTCCACGCGGCGCTCGTCGATGCCTCCGTGCACGCATTCCGGATCGGCATCGGCATCGCCGCCCTGCTCGCGATCCTCGGCGGGGCGGTCGCGCTGATCGGGATCGAGAACCCGCGCCGGCGCGCGCCGGCGGTGTAAACGGCCCGCCCACCCGGGGCCCGTCCGCCCGCCCGGGGCCCGTCCGCCCGCCCGGGGCCCGTCCGCCCGCCCGGCCCGGGTAGCCTTGCCGGCGCCTTGGCAGACCCATTCGTAGCGATCGTCACCGGAGCGTCGAGCGGCATCGGCGAGGCGACCGCGCGCCGGTTGGCGCGCGAGCCGAACGCCAAGCTGGTCCTGGTGGCGCGCCGTCAGGATCGGCTCGATGCGCTCGCCCGCGAGCTCGGTGGCGCGACCGTCGTCGCGGTCGACCTCACGACGCCCGAGGCGCCGGCGGAGGTGCTGGCCGCGGTGGCGCGGGCCTATGGAGAGCTCCACCTGCTGGTCAACAACGCCGGCGGCTCCTGGCGTGGCGGCTTCGCCGAGACCGGCTGGGAGAACGTCGAGCGGCACATGAAGCTGAACTTCGAGGCGCCCGTGCGGCTGACCGAGACCCTGCTTCCGCTTCTGCGAGCGACCGCGGCCAAAGCCGCTCCCGCCGCGATCGTCAACGTCTCGAGCACATCGGGCCGCGTCGGTCGTCCCCGCGCCGGCGCCTACTCCGCCAGCAAGTTCGCGCTCGCCGGCTGGAACGACTCGCTCGCGGCCGAGGAGAGCGCGCACGGCGTCCACGTCGCGCTCGTGCTCCCCGGGTTCATCGCGACCGAAGGCTTCCCCGCGACCGAGCTCCGCCGCCACCCGGTGCTGCGGCTGATCGTCTCCAAGCCCGACAAGGTCGCCGAGGCGATCGTCGACTGCGCCCTTCACGGAAAGTCCGAGCGATACGTGCCCCGCTACTACTGGCTCGCCGCGGCCGCGCGCGTGCTCGCGCCCGGGCTGCTCCGTCGCGCGACGTCCAGCGGGACGTTCACGACTGCGACCGCCAAGGACTCGCAGCAATCGATCGCAAGCCGTCGCTAGAGCCGCTGATCGAGAAAACGCTCGTCGGCGAGCTCCTCGAAGAAGTCGCGCAGACGCTCGAGCACCGAGGAGGCGACCAGCAGATCGTGTTCGCTGAACCCCTCGATCGCGGCCCGGAAGCGCGGTTCGAATCGCGCGCGGCGCTCTTCGACGAGTCCACGACCGTCCTCGGTGAGCCGGGTCAGCACCACGCGCCGGTCGCGGTCGGAACGGCGGCGCTCGACGAGCCCTGCGCCCGCGAGCCCATCCAGCATCTCGGTCACGCTGGCGGGGCTGAGGTCGGCGGCGTACGCGAGGTCGCGCACCGACATCCGACTCTCGTCGCGAAGGCAGAACAACAGGCTGTACTGCGCGTCGGTGAGCTCGCCCGGACGGTGGGTCTCGCGCCCGCGCAGCCTTCGCACCGCGGCCATCGCGCGCTTGAACGAGCGAGCCACCTGCTCGGCGGCGTCGCTCTGCTCCCGCTGGCCTCCCCCGGCTCCAAGCCCCGATAGCCGCTCCCCGGTGGCGGAGCTCACGCCGCGATCGCCTCGCTCATCGTCTCGGTAGACGCTTGCCCCGCTGCCGCCTTGCGCGCACGCGCCGCGCGCTCGGCGCGCATCAGGATCACGCACGGGATGATCGCCAGGGCCGTCATCCCCGCCGAGAACCAGAACGCTGTGCCGTACGCGGCGGCCGCGGCGCTCGGCGTGTGCGCGCCGACCAGCGCGCGCTGGAGCACCACCGCGAGCACGGCGGTCCCGATCGATCCGCCCACCCGTTGCAGCACGTTCAACTGAGGGGTGGCGCTCGACAGCTCGGAGCGCTCGAGCGACGCGAACGCCGCCGTCATCGCCGGCAGGAACCCGAAGCCGATCCCGATCCCGCGCACGAACATCGCCGCCGACAGCCAAACGATCGACGTGTGAGCGCCGATCAGGCCGAACGGGACCGTCGCGACCGTGCACAGGGTCACCCCGAACAGCGCCAGCCCGCCCCCGCCGTGACGGTCGGAGAGCTTGCCGGCGATCGGCATCGCGCAGGCCGCCCCGAGGCCCTGGGGAGCGGTCAGCAGCCCGGTGTGGACGACGCTCTCCAGCCGGACCTCCTGCCAGTACAGCGGCAGCAGGATCATGCCGCCGAACAGCGCGGCGCCCAGACAGAACATCGCGAACGAGGCCGAGGAGAACGTAGGTCGCCGGTACAGCCGCATGTCGAGCAGCGGCTTGGGAATCCTCAGCGCGTGCAGTACGAACGCCGCGATCAGCAGGAGCCCGAGGATGATCGGGACGATCACCTTCACCGAGGTGAAGCTGCCGGTGATGCCGATCTCGGCAAGGCCGTAGGTGAGCAGCGGGAGGCCCGTCGCCATCAGGATCAGCCCGCGGACGTCGAGCTTGTCGGCCTGCTCGGGCTTCAACGACGGGAGATACCGAAGCGCTGTGGCCACGGCGACCACGCCGATCGGGACGTTCACGTAGAAGATCCAGCGCCAGCTCGCGTTCTGGATGATCAGCCCGCCGATCGTGGGGCCGAGGATCGGCGCCAGCATCGCGGGGACCGCGACGATGCTCATCACGCGTCCCATCCGCTTCGGCCCCGCCGCCTCGGCCATCATCAGCTGGCCGACCGGCAGGATCATCCCGCCGCCGACGCCCTGGAGCACGCGGAACAGGATCAGCTCGCTGGTCGAGGTCGCCAGGCCGCACAGCGCAGATCCCGCGGTGAACAGCGTGACGGAGACCACGTAGACCTGCTTGGCGCCGAACCGCCGAGCGGCCCAGCCGGACACCGGGATCACCGCCGCCAGCGACAGCATGTACCCGGTCACCACCCATTGGATCTCGGAGATCGTCGAGTGGAGGTCGCGGCTCAATGTCGCCAGCGCGACGTTGACGATCGTCGTGTCGAGGATCGACATGATCGATCCGATGACGACGACTGCGCTAGTCCGCCAGACGTGTGCGCTGATCGGAGCGCCGGCCTCTTCGCCGCTCACCTGAGCTCGATTCCCCGAAGATCCATAGGAGCCGAAACGTTAGGCTCCGAACGATCTCATGTCAAGGGCCCGAAACACCAGCCAGGGACTGCCGATCGACCCTGTCCGTCTATCTTCAGTAGCAATGCCCGGTTTTGCCGATCTTGGCCTCGATCGCGACATCCTCGAGGCCGTCCGTGACGTCGGATACGAGTCGCCGAGTCCGATTCAGGAGGAGGCGATCCCGCCCCTGCTCCAGGGACACGACGTGATCGGGCAGGCGCAGACGGGATCCGGGAAGACGGCGGCGTTCGGGCTGCCGATGCTCCAGTACGTGAACCCGGGCGAGCACGAGGTCCAGGGACTCGTGCTCACGCCGACCCGCGAGCTGTGCATCCAGGTGACGCAGGCGCTGCGCGCGTACGGCCGGCGCAAGGGCGTCGACGTGGTGGCTGTGTTTGGCGGGGCACCGATCCGCTCCCAGCAGGCGCAGCTGCGCGCCGGCGGTCACGTGGTCGTGGGAACGGTCGGGCGGGTCAAGGATCTGATCTCGCGCCACTCGCTGATGCTCCACGGGTGCCGGTTCATCGTGCTCGACGAGGCCGACGAGATGCTCGACCTCGGCTTCCTCGAGGACGTCGAGCGGATCCTGTCGCTCACCCCGTCGAGCCGGCAGACCGCGCTGTTCTCGGCGACGATGCCCCCCGAGATCAGGCGGCTGGCCGATCAGTACCTGTACGACCCGGTGACCGTGCGGGTCCAGACGGCGACGCTGACCGTCGAGACCGTCGAGCAGTTCGCGCTCGAGGTGCGTGCCCGAGAGAAGGCCGACAAGCTCGTCGAGGTGCTCAGTGCCGAGCGACCGGACCAGGCGATCGTGTTCGTGCGCACCAAGGCGCGTACGGAGCAGCTGTACCGCACTCTGCGCGACCGCGGGATGAACGTGAAGGCGATCCACGGCGACATGACCCAAGGGGCCCGCGACGGGGTGATGATCTCGTTCAAGGAGGGCCGCCTGCCGCTGCTGGTCGCGACCGACGTCGCCGCGCGCGGGCTCGACATCTCGGGCGTCTCGCACGTGATCAACTACGACGTTCCGACCTCGCCGGACGTATACGTCCACCGGATCGGTCGCACCGGACGCGTCGGCCGCAGCGGTCGCGCGATCACGTTCGTCGAGCCTCAGCAGCGGCGCGAGCTCCGCGCACTCGAGAACAACGCCGGTGTCACGCTCGCGCCGTGGACCGAGCACGCGCACGTCGCCCCGACACCGGTCAAGGCCAAGCCGCGACGGCATTCAAAGCCGCACGACCCCACCGACGGCGACGGCCGAGCGCGCAAGGTGATCGTCTCGATGGGACGGAGCGCGGGGCTCGAGCCCTCGGACATCATCCACGCGATCACAGCGGCGACCGGCCTGGACGGCGAGCACGTCCGCAACGTCCGGGTGCTCGAGCGGTTCACGTTGCTCGAGGTGCCCGAGCAGGACATGGACAGGGTCGTCGATCGGGTCAGCGGCACCGAGCTGCTGGGCCAGTCGGTCCAGCTCGAGCCGGCCGCGACCTAGGCGCGATTCCGGCGCCGAGCGCCGGCGCCGGTGTCAGGTCTCCGTCAGCTCCCGGGACAGCGGGCGCGACTTCCGGACGCGTCGGCGTGTTGCGTCCTGTAGGCCGGCTGTTAGGCCGGGAACCTAACACTTGGAGGTACGGATCTTGCGTCTGCAATCGCTTGTCCGACGGCGTCCCTCGATGCCGATGGTGGTCTCGTTCATCGCCCTGTTCGTGTCGCTCGGCGGGGTCGGCTACGCCGCGGTGACCCTGCCGAGGAACAGCGTCGGGAACGCCCAGCTCCAGAACGGCAGCGTCGGCAACTGGAAGCTGAAGTCGAACGCGGTCGGAGCGAAGAAGATCATCAACGGCTCGGTCGGGGCCAAGCAGGTGAACTCGGCGCAGGTCCAGCTGCGCGTGTCGAGCGCGTGTTCGACCGGCGCAATCTCCGCGGTCGGGCTGTCCGGAAGCGTCACTTGCACGCCGACGGTTGGCAACGAGTACGGGTCGAATACGGCCGCCACGACGCTCGGGACCAGCGCAACGCAGGTGGCCACGCAATCGCTCGCCGCCGGATCCTCGTACCTGGTGATGGCGTATCCGCACGCGGTGATCACCGCGGGGGTCACGAACCAGCACGTCGAGGTCCACTGCACGCTGTC
The DNA here is from genome assembly GCA_963777335.1 of uncultured Solirubrobacterales bacterium. Classification (GTDB taxonomy): domain Bacteria; phylum Actinomycetota; class Thermoleophilia; order Solirubrobacterales; family Solirubrobacteraceae; genus Palsa-465. The sequence goes on along the minus strand of CAVZQD010000019.1, from coordinate 27,767 downwards.
GGTCCCCGCCGGGTCGGGCACGCCGCCCCCTGCCAACCCGACGACCACGACGAAGACCTTGGCTGTCGACGTTGGGACGATCGCGAATCCGGCCGCCGGGACAATCCCGCTGGTGCTGCCCGTTGCCTCTTCGACGAGCATCCAGCCCGCCACCGTTAGCTGCAGTGACTCCTCCACGGGCGTGACGCCGCCGACGGTCAAGATCGACACGACGGTCAGCGCGATCCAGACCGCCGGCAACAACTGACGACTTCCCGTCCCAAGGGAACCGGCCGGCCTCGCCCTCGGGGGCAAGCGAGGCCGGCCACGGGGACAGGGGGCGTCCGGTAGCGTCCGCTGCGAACGTCCGGCCGTTTCGGCCGGGATCGCGCACATCGGAGGTAATGCGATGCGTCTACCGCGTCCCTCGGCGCCGCTCGCGGTGTCGTTCCTGGCCCTGTTCGTCGCACTCGGGGGAGTGAGCTGGGCGGCGATCCACCTGCCGCCGAACAGCGTGGGCAACGCGCAACTCCAACCACTCTCGGTGGGCAACGCCAAGCTCAGGCCGTTCTCGGTCGGCGCTCGGAAGCTCATCCCCGGCTCCGTGGGCGCCGTGCAGGTGAATCAGGGCCAGATTCAGTTGAGGATCGCCGGGCCTTGCACGGATGGCGCGATGCAGTCGGTCGCGCAGTCGGGAGACGTGACGTGCGAGCCGGTGCTGCCGAACGAGTACGGGTCGAACGCGGCGGCCACGACGCTCGGGTCGAGCGCGACGCAGGTGGCGTCGCAGACGCTCGCAGCGGGATCGTCGTACCTGGTGCTCGCGTATCCGCACGCCGTGATTGGGACCGGCAGCTCTGGGCAGCACGTGGAGGTCGATTGCACGCTGTCGGTCCCGTCGGGGTCGCACACGCCGCCCCCGGGGAATCCGACGACGACGACCAAGAGCCTCGCGGTCGATTTCGGGTCGAGCCCGCAGTCGCAGGCGGCGACGATCCCGCTGGTGCTCCCGGTGGCGTCGTCGTCCACGAGCCAGTCGGCGAGCGTCAGCTGCACCGAGCAGTCGTCGACATCGCCGGCGCCGTCGGTCACGGTCGATACCACGATCAGCGCGATCCAGACCGCGAGCAACAGCTGACGACGCCGGTACCGGCGCAGTAGGCTGCGGGCCATGTCAACCGCTCAGATGAACACAAGCCACGGCGCGATCTCGTTCGAGCTGTTCGACGAGGACGCGCCCGAGACCGTCGCCAACTTCCGCAAGCTCGCCGGCGACAACTTCTACGACGGGGTCATCTTCCACCGGGTCATCTCGGGATTCATGATCCAGGGAGGCGACCCCGAGGGAACCGGGCGAGGCGGCCCGGGCTACACGTTCAAGGACGAGTTCAACCGGCACAAGGTGGTCCGGGGCGCGCTCGCGATGGCGAACGCCGGGCCGAACACGAACGGCTCGCAGTTCTTCATCGTGACCACGGACGCTGCGCCGTGGCTGGACGGCAAGCACACCGTGTTCGGTCAGGTCACCGACGGAATGGACACGGTCGATGCGATCGAGGCCGTGGAGACCGGCGCGAACGACCGTCCGGTCGACCCGCCGATGATCAGCTCGATCGATCTCGGCTAGCTCCTGCCGCCCGCGCGTAGGTCTACCCCCGCACTCGACGGGCTCCCGCCGCGAACGGAGTTAGCACCCGTATGCGTGGCTGAACTCACGCTCACCCGGGAGGTGGGTGCCGAGTGCGCGGTCAGCCGGGTTGCGCGACCGCGCCGGCGCGGCACTAAGGAGGTCACGGTCGTCGACCCACCCAAGCGCAAGAAGAAGGCATACCCGATCTCGACGTTCACCTACGCGTTCGTCCCGACGAACGCCGCGCAGGGAGCCCTGCTGAAGTCGTTCGTCGGCTATGCGATCACCGGCGGACAGACTTTCGGGCCCTCGCTCGACTTCTCGCCGCTGCCGCAGTCAATCGTCAACGCGAACGAAGCCACTCTGAACTCGATCAGCTAACCGATCGACAAGATTACGTCCAATGGGCCGGGCGCGGATGCGCCCGGCCGGTTGACATGTTGGGTGACTCATCCAGTGCAGCGAGTGGTTATTCCACGAGCGCTACCGGCTGACACACCCCGGGATGCCGAGCGTGCGCCAGGCGTCGTCTTCGGCGGACTCGGTCGGCGCGAGCCGGCGCTGGAGCGTCTTGATCTCGCTCACCGGGTTCGCTCCGTCGTCGAGCCTGCGGATCGTGTCGTCGAGAAGCGTCAGCTGTCGTGACGCGCCAGCGAGCGCGGCCGAGTACGTGCCGGCCTGATCTGACGGCGATCTCAAGGCCCGCAGTTCCGCGAGCTCGGGACCGAGCAAGTAGGTGCCGCGGCGGAGGAAGGTCGCCGTGCCCGACGCCAGCGAGGGAGCCGTTATCCGGTCCGACCCCGCCAGCGCCGACTGACAGATGAGGGTTGCCTGGCGACGGAGCCGGCCGATCGACCGCGACGAGCTGCCACAGGCGGTGACCGCGAGCGCCACGACCGCCGCGAACGCGACCACCGCCGCGAAGCCCGGCGTGGCCGTGACCGCGATGCGGCTCATCGAAGGCTCGCGCCGAACAGCCGCTCGAGTTCCGCGATCGTGTCTTCGGTTTCGCGGTGGTGGACGGTCGCCATCCCGAGTTCGGCCGCGGGCGCGAGGTTGACGGACAGATCGTCGACGAAAACACACGCCGTCGGCGGGAGCCCGAGCTGCTCGGCGCCGAGCGCGTAGATCTCGGGGGACGGCTTGCGCATCCTTACCTCGGCGGAGATCACGACCGCGTCGAACAGCTCCGCCATCAGCTCTCTCGGATAGCGCGTCGTTCCCCAGGAGTTCGAAAGGAGCCCGGTTCGAGTCCCGGCCGCGCGGACGCGGCGGACCGTCTCGGCCATCCGCTCATCGAGCTTGGTGCGGCCGAACAACCGGTCGATCAGGCCCGCCGGCTGCACTCCGAGCAGTGCGGCCACCGCCGGCTCGAACTGCTCCTGCGCCACCGAGCCGGTCTCGAGGCCGAGGATCAGGTCGCGGCATTCCGCGTCGTCGCGGAACGCCCGGCTGATCGCGTCCGGCTCGAGGCCCTCGAGTTCGCAGAACGCGCTGAATGAAGCGAACACGTCGGTCGTCAGCACCCCGCCGTAGTCGATCAGCAGCCCGGCGTAATTCTCAGAAGCCATGTTGTGTCACCGCCAGGGCGCGGTCGGCGATTTCGACCACACCATCGCCGAACGTCTTCAGGTATGGGTCGTCGGTAGAGCCCGCCAACGCCCGCTTGTAGTTGCCCTCCATGAACACGACGGCCTTCCACAGCGCCAGCGTCACGTACCAGTCCAGCGAATGCACCGAGCGGCCCGACCGCTGTTCGTAGCGGCTGGTCAGCTCCGCCCGCGAGGGAAACCCGGGCCGGAGCGTCACGTTGTTCAGGTTGAACTTGCCGAGGATGTCGCCTGGCTCGGTCCACTGCATGAGCATGTAGCCGACGTCGGCAAGCGGGTCGCCGATCGTCGCCATCTCCCAGTCGAAGATCGCGATCAGCCGCGCGGGGGCTCCGGTGGCGAACATCGTGTTTCCAAGCCGGTAGTCGCCGTGCACGATCGTCGCGGGCGGCGATTCGGGGATGCTCGACTGAAGCCATGCTGCCACCTCCTCTACCTGCGGCAGTTCGCGCGTTCGGTTGTGCTCCCACAGTCCGATGAAGCGGCGCAGCTGGCGCTCGAGGTAGCCGGTCGGCTTGCCGAAGCCCTCCAGGCCGGCGCCTTCCCAGTCGGTGCCGTGCAGCTCGATCAGCGCGTCGATCAGCTCATCGGCGATCCGGCGGTGCTGCTCGGGCGTGTCGAGTTGATCGGGAACCGAGTCGGTGATGACGGTGCCGTCGATTCGCTCCATGACGTAGAACGGCGCGCCGATCAGGTCCGCGTCGTCGCACACCGCGAGCACCTTCGGCGCGCGCACCGCCGTCGAAGCGAGCGCTCCGAGCAGCCGGGCCTCGCGGAGCACGTCGTGCGCGCTCGGCGGCAAGGGGCCGCGCGGCGGGCGACGGAGCACCGGTCCCGTGGACAGCGCGAACGTGACGTTCGAGTGACCGTCGCCGATCGGCGACGCGCTCAGGTCGGCCGGCGCCTCGAGGCCATGCGCGCCGAGGAACTCGATCAACGGCTCGAGCACGAGCAGCGGCTCGCGCTGGTTTGCCGCCGCGTCGGCGTGCGTGCGGACGACGTCGTCGGGGGCGAGCGTCAAGGGCATCGAGTGAGGCAGGGTACCGGCGGACGGCGTTGCGACAGCTACTCTCGAAATTGGAGACCAATGCCCGAGCTACCCGAGGTCGAGATCACCGCCCGCCTGATCGGAGCCGCCGTCGCCGGCAGCGAGATCGAGTCTGCGCTGTCACCGGGGATCAACGCGCTCAAAACATTCGACCCGCCTCTGTCGGCACTCGCGGGGCGCCGGTTCGAGCGCGTCGGGCGCCGCGGGAAGCTGTTCGTGATCGAGCTCGACGGCGATCTGGCGCTCGAGATCCACCTGATGTCGGCCGGCCGCCTGCAGTTGTTCGACACCCGCGCCTCCCTGCGCGATCGGACCTCTCGCTTTCTCGTCCGTCTGAAGGACGGGCGGGAACTTCGCCTGCGCGAGTTCGGCACCCGTCAGCGGGCTTGGGTCAAGGTGCTGCGCGCCGCCGGCCTCGCCTGCGAGGAGACGATCGCGGAGCTCGGTCCCGAGGCCTGGCCCGATCCGCCGCCGTTCGCCGAGCTTCTCGACCAGCCGCGCCCGCTGTACGCGTTGCTCCGGGATCAGCACGTGATCGCCGGGATCGGCCGCTCGTGGGTCGACGAGATCCTCCACGCGGCGATGATCTCGCCGTTCAAGCGCGGGTCCGATCTCGATGACGACGAGGCCGACAAGCTCCGCGACACGACCGTGCGCGTCCTGGGCGATGCGATCGCCCATTACGAATCCACGTTGACGCTCCCGATCCCGGACAAGCTGCCGATGCCGCTGACCGTCCATCGCCGCAACGGCGAGCCCTGCCCGCGGTGTGGCGATCAGCTCGAAGCCGTGTTCTATGAGGATTACGTGATGTGCTACTGCCCGACGTGTCAGACCGACGGCAAGCTGCTCAAGGACCGGCGCCTGTCGCGACTACTCAAGTAGGATCCGCACGCTCATGGCACTCGAGCCCGGCGACAAGGCCCCCGACTTCGAGGTCCCCGACCAGCACGGGAACCCCGTCAAGCTGTCGGAGCTGCGCGGCAAGACCGTCGTCCTGTACTTCTATCCGAAGGTGGACACCTAGGGTTCTAAAAACAGTACTCGGCTGGTGCCAGCGTCCCCGAGCGAGTACGCGTCAGGGCCGCTCGCCGTCCCAGTAGTTGAGGTTCGGGCTGCGCCGGATCACGTGGTCGAGCGCCTCGTCATGGCGGCCCCAGACGCCAATCTTGTCGCTGTCGGGATATTCGATGATGCCGAACTCGTGCTTGTTCGAGAAAAGGCGACGCGGGCGGCCTTGTCGCTCGCGTTGTGGACCCGGTGCGCTCCCTCCGGACCCATCAGGAAGCAGACGACATCGCCCGGCTCCAGCGTCTTTTCGCCGCTTGGCGTCCGAACCGTAGGCGTTCCGGACACCACGACCAGCCACTCCTCATCGCCCCAATGGAAGTGATAGGGGCAAATCGCCTGCCCCGGGGGCAGGTCATAAACGGTCATCGCGAGGCGAGAAGCTCCGAACCTTGGCGCAAGTTGCGCGGATTGCGCACGGTATCCGGGCGGATCACTCTCGTCGCCGACCGTCTCGTCGCGAAAGAGGTTGAACATATCCATGGCGGAAGTATCGGCGAACGCCTTCCGAGACGGGGGTCCCGAACTTCTGGGGTCAGCGCGGCCGGGCCCCGGGCTCAGCTCGATACGATCCCGGCGATGCTCAACGCAGGAGATTCCGCCCCCGACTTCACCCTCCCCGACCAGCACGGGAACCCCGTGAAGCTGTCGGAGCTCCGCGGCCAGACCGTCGTCCTCTACTTCTATCCGAAGGCGGACACGCCGGGCTGCACGACGCAGGCCTGTGGCGTGCGCGACCACCGCGCCCAGTACGAGAGCGCCGATGCCGTCGTGCTCGGCGTCTCGCCCGACCCGGTCAAGCCGATCGCGAAGTTCGACGAGAAGTACGGCCTGGGCTTCCCGCTCCTCTCGGACGAGGACCATTCGGTGGCCGAGGCCTACGGGGTGTGGGTGGAGAAGAGCCGCTACGGCCGCACGTACATGGGCAACGACCGGAGCACGTTCGTAATCGGACCGGATGGCGTCATCCGCGAAGTCTTCCGGAGCGTGAAGCCCGACGAGCACGACGAGCTCGTTCTGGGCACGCTCGCGGAGTAGCGCCGGTCTTCTCGACCATCCTCTCGGCTAGCCGCGGCAGCCGCGGTTGCGCTCAGCCTCTTCCTCAGCGACCTTCAGCGCCTTCTCGGCCAGCGCGTACCCCTGGTCGCCGATCGCCCGGAGTTGCGCGGCGAGGGCGCGCATCGGGTACGGGTTGTCGTCGGCGGCCATCGTCGCGCGCATCAGCGCCGCCTCGCGGACGAACTGCGAGACGCTCGAGCCCTGGCGTTTGGCCGCCTCCTGGATCAGCTTCATTCCCTCGCGGGTGAAGCTGATCGTGGTGCGGGTCATGGGCATGGCGAAGAGTTAGGGAAGAGATCCTAAACGTGTTGGCCGCTAGCGCCGATGCTAGCACCAGCGCCGGCCCGGATGTATCCGCCCGCACAACTTCATCCGATGGGAGCCCCTTACGAGGGTGCTGCCACCTGGCGCATGCCAGGAAAAGCAACCGATGCGTTTACACGCAAGAGAGGAATCATGTTCAAGAGGATCACCAAGCACGTGGGCCTGCTGTCGCTGGTCGGCGTGCTCATCATCGGCGGAGGCACCGCCTTCGCTTCTGCCGCGTCGAGCAACCACTGGCTGATCTGGTCGCAGAGCCAGATCAAGCCGTCGGTGCTCAAAGAGCTCAAGGGTCGGACCGGCAAGACCGGCGCGACCGGGCCGCAGGGCCTGAAGGGGGACACCGGAGCGACCGGGCAGACCGGTGCAACCGGGCCGCAGGGTCCGAAGGGCGACACCGGCACCGCCGGAGCGACCGGCGACCAGGGTCCGCAAGGCCCTAAGGGCGACACCGGCGCGACCGGACCGCGTGGCCTGACGGGTCTGACTGGGTCGCGCGGTTGGACTGGTCCGCAGGGCCCGAAGGGTGACGCTGGGGATTCGTACCTGGCCGGTGCGTACTACAGCGTGGCCCACTACGACAAGGGCGACACCAATGGTGGTGCGATTGCCACGGTAGCCTGCAAGGCCCAAACCGACACGGCGATCAGCGGTGGCGTCTCGACCGACGACAACGCCAAGAACGTGCCGGTCGGACAGTCCTTCCCGGGTCGCATGGACTGGACCACCAACACGCCGATGCCGAACCGGCTCGACGGTTGGATCATCCAGTTCGCCAGCCAGAACGGCTCGGCTCCGGAGAAGGTCAAGGTGTGGGCGCTGTGCGTCCCCGGCCTGAACGTGTCGGTCGATCAGACCTACACGCAGTCAGCCGACGGCTAAGCGAATCGACATGACCGCAGGACCTGAGGCCCGCCCTGCGCGGGCCCTCAGTGGTCCGGGTGCCCGTTCCCCGTTCGACACGGTGAGCGCTTCGAGGATTTCGTCGTCAGCAGCCGGTCGACCGCGAGAGCCCGCTGCACGGCCTTCTCGGCTACCCGCTCGGGGATCTGCGAGCTAGCGACCGCGCCGGGTTCATCGCCGATGAGGCCAGGACCACCCGGCCCGAGATTCCCGGCGGTCGCCGGCCCGGATCCTGAGCTCCCCGCGGTCTACTGGAGACCCTCGCGCGCCTCGCGTACGAGCGTCACGGCCTCGGGGAAGATGTGCGCCATCACGGTCCGCAGCTGCTCTGCCTGCTGCTCGGTCGTGCCCTGGATGTTGATGCGGTTCATCGCCGCGACGGTCAGGTCGACCGCGAGTTTGATCGCATTGTCGGCCCACGCCAGACGCTGAGCGCCCTGCATCTGCTCGGCGAATTCGCCAAGCCGGCGCTGGAGCTCGTCGGGATCGCCGAACAGGCCTCCGAATCCACTTCCTTCCATGGGCTCAATGGTACCCGGCGCGGGCGATCGGGAGTACCCGACACGGCCGAACACCACCTAGACTGGCGTCTGATGAACCCCGAGGACCGGCTCGCATACGAGTCCCGCGTCGGCACGCGGCAGGTGGTGTTCGCGGCCGCGGCGGGCGTGCTCGTGATGGCCGCGGTGCTCGTCCAGATCGGTGGGCCGCACGTGAAGGTCAACGAGCAGACGCTCGGGCTGGTCACCGAGGCCAAACGCGCCACGCGGGACCTGATCGGCTCGATCGCCAGCGCGCTCGGCTCGCTGGCGCTTGCGTCGACGCTCTGGTACCTGTGGGGAAGCGCGATCACGCGCGACCCGAAGATCAAGCCGCGGCTCATCGGGATCATCGCGGTGATCGGCTGTGTGCTGTCCGGCATCAGCGTCGTGGCGTATGTCGCCAACTACGGCATCCAGGCGCACCACTTCGTCGACCACGGCAGCCAGACGTATCCAGAGGCCAATGCGCTGCTGACCAAGCCGACACTCGTGATCCCGCAGATCACGAATGACTTTGGCCTGCTGCTGGTCGCGGTCGGCTACGTGATGGTGTCGCTCAACGCGATGAGGGTCGGGCTGTTGACCCGCTTCATGGGCTACCTCGGGATCATCGCCGGCGTCCTCACGATCATTCCGATCGTGCCGATCCCGATCGTGTCGGCCTACTGGCTGCTCGCGCTCGCGTATCTGTTCAGCGGCCGCTGGCCGAGCGGGGTGCCGCCGGCGTGGTCGAGCGGGCGAGCGGAGCCGTGGCCGAAGACGCAGCGCGCGCGCCCGGCCCGGGAGCCGCTGTTCGGCCGGGGCCGCGCCAAGCCGGCGCCCGAGCCGGCGCCGGAGCCCGTGGGCGCGCCGGCGCCTGGGCCAACGCGCTCGGCGACCTCCAAGCGCAAGCGCAAGCGCCGCAAATAGCCTCACGCGGCTGAGGCGGCATCCCTAGGACCCGGATCCCGGGCTGTGCGGGCTCGAGTTGGTGATCGCCGAGCCGAAACGCCGTCCGGCGGTCACCGTTCATCGTGCCCGCGCGACCGTTCGTAGCGAGAAGGCCGCCGCTCACCGATCTGCCACTTGAGAAGCGCGCGACCCGGGTGCAAACGTTCGCGGCGACTGTCAACCCCTCAGTAGGAGGAATAGATGGAAGCCGCAAACATCGGTGCGCGCGAAGCAGACGTGGCGCCGGAAGATCCGACCGGTGGTCGGTTGGCGGGATGGACCCCGGCCGACCCGGGCCCGCTGGGCCTGGCCGCGTTCGCGGGCACGACGTTCATGCTCAGTCTGGTCAACGCCGGTCTGGTCGGCAACAAGAGCCTGGTCGGCGGCGGTCTGCTGCCGATGATCGCGGGCCTGGCGCTCGCCTACGGCGGTCTCGCGCAGTTCGTCGCGGGGCTGTGGGAGTTCCGGACGGGGAACACGTTTGGTGCGGTCGCGTTCTGCTCCTACGGCGCGTTCTGGATCTCGTTCTTCCTGATCGTCCAGCTCGGCGTGCCCGGGGTGGTCGCGGCCAAGGGCGCCGGCGAGATCTTCAGCGGGCTCGGGCTGTACCTGTGGACGTGGGGGATCTTCACGGCGTACATGTTCGTCGCGTCGTTGCGGACGACGGGCGCGGTCGCGCTGGTGTTCCTGCTGCTGGCGATCACGTTCTTCATCCTCGGGATCGGCAACTCGGCGCTGGCCGGAACGACGAACGTCACCAACGGCACGATCAAGCTGGGTGGCTACGTCGGCCTCGTTACGGCGATCGTCGCGTGGTACGCGTCGTTCGCCGCGGTCATCAACTCGACCTTCGGGCGAGTGGTGGCGCCGGTCGTCCCGTTGAGTCGCTAACACGAGAAAAGCCCACTAATAGGCAGTTCTCGAGTAGAACTAGCGACAGAATCACGAGTCATTGAAGAACCATGGAGCGCCGGCGGCAACGCCGGCGCTCTGGGCTGTCAGGAAGCCGGGCTGCCGCGGCAATGGAAGGAGAGATCCAAATGGCTGACACGACCAAGCCATCGCCCACTCAGGAGACGACCACGGAGGATGAGGTCTCCGAGGCGCAGATCGCAGTTCACTGGCGCGAGGAGGAGTACTTCGAGCCGCCGGCGGCGTTCGCTGCTCAGGCCAACGCGAATGGTCCGGAGATCCTCGAGCGCTTCAGCGAGAAGAACTTCCCCGAGTGCTTCATCGAGTACGCCGACATGCTCACTTGGGACAAGAAGTGGGACACGCTGCTGGATACGAGCAACCCGCCGTTCTTCAAGTGGTTCGTAGGAGGGCGGCTGAACGCGTCCGTCAACTGCGTCGACCGGCACCTGGAGACCCGCGGCGACAAGAACGCGTTGATCTGGGTTCCCGAGCCCGAGGACGTGGAGCCGGTCGAGATCACCTACGCGGAGCTACACCGCCGCGTCAACGAGTTCGCGGCGCTGCTCCGTGACCTCGCCGGCGTGAAGGCCGGCGACCGGGTCACGTTCCACATGCCGATGGTCCCCGACCTGCCGGTGGCGATGCTCGCGTGCGCGCGGCTCGGGGTGATCCACTCCGAGGTGTTCGGCGGTTTCAGCGGCGCCGCCTGCGGCCAGCGCATGGCCGACGCTAAGAGCACGGTCCTCGTGACGATGGATGCCTACTACCGCAACGGCGACCTGATCGACCACAAGGTGAAGGCCGATCAGGCGATCGAGGAGGCGCGCAAGGAGGGGATCGAAGTCGAGAAGGTCCTGGTATGGAGAAGGGTCCCCGGCGAGTACCACTCCGACAGCCCGATGGTCGACGGCCGCGACTACTTCGTCAACGACCTGCTCGAGCAATACAGCGGGCAGCAGGTCGAGCCCGAGTCGCTCGCCGCGAACGACACGCTGTTCCTGATGTACACGAGCGGCACCACCGGCCGGCCGAAGGGCGCCCAGCACGCGATCGGCGGCTACCTCAGCTACGTGACCGGCACGTCCAAGTACTACCAGGACATCCATCCCGACGACACGTACTGGTGTTTCGCCGACATCGGGTGGATCACCGGCCACTCCTACATCGTGTATGGGCCGCTGTCGCTCGGCACGACGAGCGTGATGTACGAGGGAGTGCCGACGTATCCCGATCCCGGACGTCCGTGGCGGATCGCAGAGAAGCTCGGGGTGAACATCTTCCATACCGCGCCGACGACGATCCGGATGCTGCGAAAGGTTGGACCCGGCGAGCCGGAGAAGTACAGCTACCACTTCAAGACGATGACGACGGTCGGTGAGCCGATCGAGCCCGACGTGTGGCGCTGGTACTACAGCTTCGTCGGGAAGGGTGAGGCGGCGATCACCGACACCTGGTGGATGACCGAGACCGGCGGCTTCCTCGGCAGCACGCTTCCGGGTCTGCAGCCGATGAAGCCCGGTAGCTGCGGGCCGGCCGCGCTCGGGATCCAACTCGTGGTGTTCGACGAGAACGGTGAGCAGATCCCGCGGGGCTCGGGCAAGGCGGGTTACATCTGCGTGCGCAATCCGTGGCCGGGCAGGATGCTCACCGTGTGGGGACAGGACCAGCGGTTCATCGACACCTACTACGCGAAGTTCTCCAAGGCGGACAGCACGGACTGGCGCGACTGGCCGTTCATGTGCGGCGACGGCGCCGTGGAGGCCCCCGACGGCTACTTCCGGATCCTCGGGCGGATCGACGACGTGATCAACGTCGCCGGGCACCGGCTCGGCACCAAAGAGCTCGAGTCGGCCGCGATCACCGTCGACGAGGTCGCCGAGGCGGCCGCCGTGCCGGTCGTCGACGAGGTGCGCGGGAAGATCGTCGAGATGTACATCTCGCTGAAGCCCGGGGTACCCGCCGATGCCGGGATCGACAAGAAGGTGTCCGACGCGATCGTCACGGAGATCGGGGCGATCGCCCGGCCCAAGAACGTGTGGATCGTCAAGGACATGCCGAAGACCCGCTCGGGGAAGATCATGCGACGCGTGATCGCGGCGGTCTCGAACTTCTCCGACGTCGGCGACGTGATGCACGCTCGCGAATCCCGAGATCGTCGAGGAGATCCGCCACCACGTGCAGGCCGAGAAGTCGGCCAAGGGCGAAGTACCGCGCGAGCTCTCCGAGCAGGAAAAGGCGGAGATCGCCGCCTACGGGCACGCCGAGTAGCCGCAGGCCGCCGGCCTACCGCAAACTGTTACGCGCCCGGTCCTCGGACCGGGGGCGGTTCGGCAATCGCGCCTCTCGGGTAGTAGACCCTGAGAGAGAACGCGGAAGGAGAGATGCCTGTGGCAGACACGGCAACCCACACGTCCGAGCCGAACCTCGAGTCCAAGCTCGAGGAGATGCTCGATATCGACACGTTCGACCCTCCTGAGGAGTTCGCCAAGGAGGCGCTGCTGAACGACCCGTCGGTCTACGAGGACGCCGAGAAGGACTGGAAGGGCTGGTGGATGAAGCAGGCCAAGGAGCTCCACTGGTTCAAGGAGCCCAGCGAGGACGTCGACGAGTCCGACCCGCCGTTCTTCAAGTGGTTTGCGGACGGCAAGATCAACGCCTCCTACAACTGCCTGGACCGCCACGTCGAGGCGGGCAACGGCGATCGGGTTGCGTTTCATTGGCGTGGCGAGGAAGGCGAGGAGGAGGACCTCACCTACGCCGACCTGCACCGCGACGTGCAGAAGCTCGCCAACGCCCTGAAGGACCTCGGCATCGAGAAGGGCGACATCGTCGGGATCTTCCTGCCGATGATCCCCGAGGTGATCGTCGCGATGCTGGCGTGCGCTCGCATCGGCGCGCCGCACAACGTCGTGTTCGGCGGGTTCTCGGCCGGCTCGGTCCGGGAGCGGATGGAGTTCTCCGAGGCCAAGGCGCTGATCACCGTCGACGGTGCACGGCGCAAGGGCAAGACGGCGAACATCAAGCAGGCGGTCGACGAGGAGATGGGCGACCTCTCCTCGCTCGAGCACATCGTCGTCGTCAAGCGAACCGGGCGCCGACTGCGAGATGAAGGACGGCCGCGACGTCTGGTACGACGACATCCTCGAGAAGGCGGATGACGAGTGTCCGGCGGAGGAGCTCGACGCCGAGCATCCGCTGTACGTCCTGTACACGAGCGGTTCGACCGCCAAGCCCAAGGGCGTGCTTCACACCACCGGCGGTTACCTGACCGGTGTCGCGTCCACGCACCGGCTCGTGTTCGACCTGCAACAGGATGAGGACGTCTACTGGTGCTCGGCCGACGTCGGGCTGGGTGACCGGCCACTCGTACATCGTGTACGGGCCGATGGTCAACGGCGCGACCAGCGTAATGTACGAGGGCGCCCCGGACTACCCGCACAAGGGCATCTGGTGGGAGTTGTGCGAGCGCTACGGCGTGACGAAGTTCTATACCGCGCCCACCGCGATCCGCGCCTGCATGAAGTGGGGCGTCGAGCACGTCGAGAAGCACGACCTGTCGAAGCTGAAGCTGCTCGGCACGGTCGGCGAGCCGATCAACCCGAAGGCCTGGCTCTGGTACTACATCGTCGTCGGCGGCGAGCGTTGCCCGATCGTCGACACCTGGTGGCAGACCGAGACCGGCGCGATCATGATCACGCCGCTGCCGGGAATCGTGTCCACTAAGCCGGGCTCGGCGACGCGGCCGTTCCCGGGCATAGCCGCCGAGGTCGTCGACGAGAAGGACGGCAAGCCGGTCGATGATGGTCAGGGACTGCTCATCATCAAGCGCCCTTGGCCGTCGATGCTGCGGACTCTGTACAAGGAGGACGACCGGTTCGTCGAGACGTACTTCGACAAGTTCGGGAAGGAGACCTACCTTGTCGGGGACGCCGCGCGCAAGGACAAGGACGGCTACTTCTGGATCATCGGGCGCATCGATGACGTCGTGAACGTGTCCGGGCACCGGATGTCCACGGCCGAGGTCGAGTCCGCGATCGTCGCCCATCCCAAGGTCGCGGAGGCGGCGGTCATCGGTCAGGCCGACGAGGACTGCGGGCCAGGCGATCTGCGCGTTCGTGACCCTCGAGGGCGACGACACCGAAGGGTCGGACGAGCTCGTGTCGGAGATCAACGACACCGTCGCGAAGCGGATCGGCAAGCTGGCGCGGCCCAAGCGGATCATCTGGGCCGACGATCTGCCCAAGACGCGCTCGGGCAAGATCATGCGGCGGCTGCTCCGCGACATCGCGGAAGGCCGCGCGCTGGGTGACGTCACTACGTTGCGGGACCCTGACGTGATGAAGCAGCTCGAGTCGAAGGTTCAGGAGGAGCACAAGGCTGAGGAGTCGTAGGGGTTGGGTGTGAGTCGCGCTCGGGGGCTCCCGTGCGCCCGCCTGCGTGGTCGAGAGGTCGACCGTAGTCGGGCGCGAGGGACCCCGGGCCGCTCCGCTCCGAGCTCTTCGCGCTACAACCCCAGTCGCCGGCTGAGATCCGTTACGTGCCGGCGGGCGACCGGGATCGACTGGCCACCGGCGAACTCGAGCTCGGCTGTGCCGCCGAACAGCGGACGGAGCTCCACCGCGCGCGCGAGGTTGGCGACGTACTGGCGGTGCACGCGGACGAAGTCGAACGGCTCCCAGCGGTGCTCGACGTCGTTGAGCGTCGTCCGCAGCAGGTAGCGCCCGTCGTCGGTGACGATGCGAACGAAATCGCCGTGCGACTGGACGTACAGGATCGAGGCGCGGTTGATCAGCCGGCTCGAGCCCGCGCGCGCCCCGGAGACCGCGACCATCTCGCTCTCGGCGCCAGGCTGGAAGCGCGGACGGCGCCCGTCGCGATCGGTCTGCGCCTCGCCGGCCTCGACCGCGGCGGCGACCCGCTCGAGCGCCTCCTCGAGGCGGCGCCGGCTGACCGGCTTGCGCAGGTAGTCGATCGCGCGGAGCTCGAACGCGTCGACCGCGGCGGCGTCGTGGGCGCTCACGAACACGAGCTGGGGCGGGGAGGCGAACCGTCTGAGCACGCGCCCCAGCTCGACGCCGTCGAGGTCCGGCATCCGGACGTCCAGGAAGATCGCGTCGTAGGGCTGGTTCGAAGCCTTGAGCAGCGCGTCGTGCCCGCCGAACGCGCATTCCACGTCGTGAACGGTCGAGAAGCTCCGCAGCAACCTCGCCAGATCCTCCAGCGGCGTGTGCTCGTCGTCGACGGCGAGGATCGTCAGCCGGTCCGAGCTCATGCTGAGAACGCGAGCTCGGGATCCCGGACCTCGCCGCGGAGGTTCGGGACGGTCATCACCGCGGTCGTCCCCTCGCTCACGGCGGATTCGATCCTGAGCGCGTACCGCTCGCCGAACGTGGCGCGGAGCCTGGCGTCGACGTTGGACACGCCGATGCCCCCGCCGGCCCCGGCCAGCACGGCCTCGAGGCGCTCCGGCTCGATTCCGACGCCGTCATCGGCGACGCGCAGCTCGACGTCACCGCCGACGATCCGTGCCGAGATCGTCACCCGTCCCGTGCCCGCTCCGCGCTCGACCCCGTGGCGCACGGCGTTTTCGACCAGCGGCTGCACCGACATCGCCGGCACGACCGCACCGCGGGTCGACTCGGGCACGTCGACCGCTCACGCGCAGGATCTGGCGGAAGCGCGCCTGCTCCAGGCGCAGGTACCGCTCCACGTGCTCGATCTCCTCGCCGAGCGTGACGTACGACCGGCCATCGCGGAACAGGTACCGCGTGAACTCGGCGAAGTCGATAAGCAGGTCGCGTGCCTCTTCAGGGCGGGCGTGGATATCGCCGGCGACCGCGGCGAGCGCGTTGTAGATGAAGTGCGGCGAGATCTGCGCCCGGAGCGCGCGCAGCTCGGCCTGGGCCAGACGCTCCTCCTGCGCCGCCACCAGCGACAGCTCGACCTGCGCGGATACGAGGCTGGCGGCTTCCTGGACGACTCGCAACTCGTGATGGCTGGGACGCCCGACCGACCTGTAGAAGGCGATCAGCGTGCCGATCCGATGGTCCTGGGCGACGAGCGGCGCCAGCACCGCGGACTTGAGCGGGCACGTGGGATCCGAGGAGACGAGCCGCGGGACGATGTGAAGGCGGTTGTCGCGGGCGCGCTCGAGCAGGCGTGAGAGCAGATCGCCCGGTCTCACCTGCTCGCGCCCCTCGCCCTCGATCGACAGCACCGCGCGGGTGTCGGCCAGGGCGATCGCGGCCGCGCCCGTCAGCGCGAGGAGATGCGGGACGGCTCGCTCGGCGGTGCGGCTGTTCAGGCCGCGTCGCAGGTGCGGAAGGGTCGCGGTGGCGGCATGGAGCGCGGCCTGCATCGCGTCCTCCGGAATGCCCCGCGAGCGGGGACCGCGCACGGCTCTCCACACCGCGATGAGCGCTGCGGCTATTCCGATGCCCAGTACTACGCCCAGAGCCAGATCCATGGTGAGCCTTTAATAGGTTACCGGCGCTTGTGACGCTTGTGACGCTTGTTACTCGGCCGGTCCGCCGGCTGACGTTAGCCGCCGAGCCGGACCCCACGCCGGCCTTGTGCGGTTTGCCGGCGGGCGCGATGATGGGGACATGAGCTCGACCACCACCTTTTCCTCATATGAGCAGGCCTGCGAGCAGCACCGCTGGGAAGTGCCCGAGCGGTACAACATCGCGGTCGACGTGTGCGACCGCCACCCGCGCGACAAGCTCGCGATGATCCACGAGGACTTCCGCGGGCGGATCCAGGAGATCAGCTGGGGCGAGCTCCAGGACGATTCGAACCGGTTCGCGAACGTCCTGCGGGCCCACGGCGTCGAGACCGGCGACCGCGTCGCGATGCTGCTGCCCCCGACGCCGCAGACCGCGGCCGCATTCTTCGGGGTGTGGAAGGCGGGGGCGATCCTCCTGTCGATGTCGGTGCTGTACGGGGATGAGGGGATCCGCCACCGCGTCGGCGACTCACGGCCCAAGGTGCTGCTGACCATCGGGGATTGGGGCACCGGACAGGAGGGCGCAAAAGAGTTGTTGGCGAAAGTGGCCGCACGCAACCCGGACGTCGTGATTCATCTCGGCGATGTTTATTATTCAGGCACTCAGAATGAAGTCCGGAATTATTTTTATGCGATCTGGCAGAAAGTGCTCGGCATCCCGAAGGTCGCGTGGGGAGCGAAGCTGACCGACACCGCGGCCAGGCCGGCGACCTTTCACCTCAGCGGCAATCACGATATGTACGCCGGAGGCCAGCCCTATTACACCGTGATCGATATGCTGGGCCAGCCCGCCAGCTACTTCTGTCTGCGAAACGAAAAATGGCAGTTCCTCGCGATGGATACGGGGCTGCACGATTCCAACCCGAACCAGGAGGGCCAGCCGACCTGGCTCGAAGATTCGGAAGTCGCCTGGCTCAAGCACAAAGCGGATAATGCCGAAGGCCGCAAGACGATTCTGCTCTCGCACCATCAGTTGTTCACAGCTTTTGAAGATATAGGGAAACAGCCGGTCAACGGAAAGCTGCTTTCGCAACTGCACGATCTTCTGCCGAAGATCACCGCCTGGTTCTGGGGCCACGAGCATAATCTCGTGATTTACAAAAAATACCTGAACGTACTCGGCCGCTGTATCGGCCATGGGGCCTTCCCGGTAGCGGCTAATCAGATCAAAGCGCCCAATCCCTACGTCCCCATTGACCCCATCACACTCGCGCGGGACAAGCAGGGCTTTTTCGAGCACGGATACGTGACCCTGGCTCTGGACGGCCCGGACGCAACGGTGACTTACTACCAGTACGATGCGGCCGCCGATGCCGAGAGCGTTCTTTTCACCGAGACGCTGTGACGCCACTCGCGACAACATCGCCGCCGCTCGCCAGCACCATCACCGGATGATAGACGTTTGGCATGGCAATCTGCCCGATGGCAACCAGCCACCCATCCGATGCGATCGCTCTTACATGTCGGCGATCCCGGGTTCACGCGAAACGCCGACACGGTGAAGTCCCGGCCCTGCCGGATACGCATCGCCGCAGCATCATCGACAAAAACGCGAGGAAACTCAGGCAGCAAATCGCTCATTGGCATCAGCGCCTCGCGCAGCCGGCCTTCGCTCTTCAAACCCTGCAGTTGTTCGAGCGTGAATGCCTGATCGAGGCGAAACGGACCGGACCGCGTACGCACCAGCGCATCCACGTGCGCGCCGCAGCCGAGCGAAATCCCGAGTTGATGCGCGATGGACCTGACGTAGGTTCCGGCCGAACAGCGCACCCGCAGACCGAGCCCTGACGCCCTCCAATTCCAGAAGCGTCAGTTCATAAATTGAAACCCTCACCGGCGCGAGATCGACCGGTATGTTCTTGCGCGCCAGCTTGTAAGCGGGCACGCCGTTGATTTTCTTCGCCGATACCGGCGGCGGCGTCTGCTCGATTTCGCCGCGCATCGGCGCCAGACAGGCCTCTATCTGCTCCGCCCTTATTTCGGGCTCCGTATCGGGGCCGCACGGCTCGCCCGCGCGATCGTATGTGGAAGTGGCGAACCCGAATCGCACTACCGCCTCATAGCCCTTTTCCGCCCCTTCCCAAAACCGCGCCAGACGTGTTGCCTGCCCGATCATCAAAGGCAGTACGCCGGTGGCGATCGGATCGAGCGTTCCCAGATGCCCGACCCGCCGCGTGCCGGCGATGCCGCGCATCTTGCCGACTACGTCGTGGGATGTCCAGCCTTCCGGCTTGTCGACAACGATAACTGCCGATCCGTATGATTCACTTCTGCTGTTCCAGTTCCTCGATCGACTTCATGACCACGGCGCCGATTACCTCGAAGCTGTGCGGATCCAGCTTGTCGATCGTGTCCTGCGGAGTGTGCCAGAATGTGTTCTGCGAATCGAAATCGATCAGATCGACCGCCCGCACGCCGGCGTTGATGAAAGGTATGTGATCGTCCTCGATCGGCGAGCCCTGCCGCGGAAACGACGCCGGAATAGCCGAGCGAATCGGCGACATCCCAGACCAGCTTGCGGACGGAGGCCGCGGAATTCGTGTCCCAGATCAGGCGGAGGTTTTTGTCGCCGGTCATGTCGACATTGATGAGCGCCTTCAGCCGGCGGTTCGTGCCGTCCGCTGTCCACTTCGCGGCAAGATGACGGCTGCCGTAGAGGCTGTCCGTATCCGTCCATTCGTGAAAAGCCTCTTCGCCGTCGAAGAAGACCAGATAAACGTCGTCTATGCCGCGGGCGGCCCTCGAGCGCCGCCGCTAATTCGAGCAGCACGCCTGTCGAAGATCCGCCGTCATTGGCGCCCACAAAATTCGCCATTTTCTTCGTATCGTAATGGCCCGTGATGGCGATGGCGCGACCGGATTTTCCAGGAACTTCGCGATGATGTTCTCCATCGGCACGGGGCCATCCGGCGTCTGAGCGGTAAATTTGTCGGATATGACTTCGCAACCGCGCATGGCCAGTTGCTGCTTGATGATGGCGCGGAGTTTCGCGATGGCCGGCAGAACCATCGGGCCGCGGACCCAGAGCTACGGCCTGGCGCGTGAACGCGAACGCCTCGGCGCCGCTGAAGCCTTTCGCTCTGGCGCTGAAGCGAGCGGCAGCCCAAGCGGGAGATACAATGAAAGAAAAGCAATGCATAACGTGCACGAGTTGCGTCATATATCCAGAGACAGGTTTCCGCAATGGAGCAGAACCACACTTGGACGATTACAGACCGGTGGAGAGTATGTGTAACCATTTAAATATCTACAATAACTTGGCCAGAAATGGTATACCATAACAGGTAGAGGCGATGGTGTGGCTTCGTTCGGTATCGGCGCGAAACTACGGCAGGAAAGGCTCGGCCAGGGCTTACGATCGATGATATCTCGCGCGATACACAGAATTTCGCCCCGCTTTCTGGAGGCGATCGAAGCGGATAATTTCGAATATTTGCCCGGCCTTCTTTTCACGCGCAATTTCGTCAAGCAATATGCGCTGAGCTTTGAAACTGGATCCGGAACCATTGCTGGCCGAATTGCCGAAGCAGGACGCAGTCGACGGTCCAACTGCCGGATCCTCCGGCCCGCTCACGTCCTCTTATCAGCGGGATCGAAGTCTCAACTCGCATTATCTCTTCGGTCGCATGGCTCGCTGCTTGCCGGCGGCGCGGGATTGCGGCCTATGTCACTTCAACCATTCCGAGCCAGACTCGCGCCAACGGACGTTCCAGCGCTCCGACGCGGCTCCGCTCGCCGCAATCACCGAACACAACCGACGCCTACGCCGCCGGCTGCCGGCACGTCGCGCCTGACAAACGCATCCGGTCGCCCAGCAACGCCGCCGGCCAAGCAGCCCCGTGCGAGGTCGTCTCATTACGGCGCATGCAGCCGGCTTGGGTTCAGGTGAGCGCGGACGGCAAAATCGCTTTACGCGGCACACTGCAGCCGAACGAAACGAAAGAGATCTGCGCGCACGGAACAGGTGAAGATTGTCACCGGCAATGCGGGCGGCTCTGACGATTTCACTGAATGGAAAAACGCTGGACCCGCTGGGGCCGTGCGGCCAGGTGCGCGCGTCAGGCTGACGGCGGAAGGTCCGCAGTTCCTGTCGAAAGCTCCGCCAGCCCGTGCCCGATCCGCTCTAGCCGCCCGGCGGCGGTTGCGCAACGCTTCCCGCCTTTCCGCCAGCAGAACACGCCTCCGTGCCGTTCCGCGATCAGCAATTCCTGGCGGCGCCGCTGCTTGGTGCGGATATCGATCTTTCGCCAGAACTTGGTGAAGTACGAGACAGCCGACCAGAGCGAAAATAACACCACGATATAGAGCGAAATATCCGCCCATTTCGCCACCCACGCGTGATGCATGCTGATCATCAGCAGCGAAATCGCCAGCACCTGCGAGAACGTCTTGTTTTTCCCGAGTTCGCTGGCCTTGATCGTGTAGCCTTCGACGGCCGCGATGCTGCGCAAGCCCGAAACGGCGAACTCCCTGCCCACCAGCAGCACCACCAGCCAGCCCGGCACCACGCGTTCCTGCACCAGCGAAATCAGCGCCGCGGAAACCAGCAATTTGTCCGCAATCGGATCGAGCAGCGTCCCGATCGTGGTCACCTGGCCCCAGCGGCGGGCGAGATAGCCGTCCAGCAGATCCGTGGCGGCGGCGACCCAAAAAATTATGAGCGCAACCACATCATTTGTGATGACAGCGCCGTTCCAATGAAGTATGATTCTTTCCTGTACCAGCACCGCAACCAGCAACGGCACGAAGAATATTCGGGCAATGGTGAGGGTATTCGGGAGATTCACCAGTCCCCCCAACTGTGGAAATCACCGTTAAATATTCCTGATATGGTTCGATCGTTGCCAGCGCTGTTGCAATTTCGCCGACTGACGTGCTAAGCGCTTTGCCTATTGAGATCGTTTAGCCGGATTGCTGCGTTGCGGTTCAAAGCCGTGCAACATCTGCGATAACAACGGCTTGCGCACGTCCGAAATTCACTTGTGCACAGAATTTTCCACAGGCCGAGTGGAATTTCCTGACCAGGTAGCGGCTGCAGCCGCCGGCGCAGCGACTCGGGCGCGTCCACCTCCATCTCGCATAAGTTCCCATCATAATCCTCCGCGCGCACTCTGCCGCACTCGTGCAACAAAGCGATTGCGGCGCCGTCCCGCAGCGGTATACGAAATCGTACTGTTTCCATCGCATCGAAAGGCACCACCCCGTCGATTACGTCGAGCAGCCGGGCGAGCCCTTCGCCGGTAAGACCGCTGACCATCACCGCCGGCGTGAGCGCGCTCTGCCCGGCTTCGGCCAGCAGACGGGCACCGGCCAGAGACGATCGCGGTCGGCTCGTGCTCGTTCCGGCGGGAGCCGGTCGGCTTTGTTCAGCACCAGAATCTGCGGCGTGGCTGCCGCGCCGATCTCGCCGAGCACCCGGAACACTTCCGCGACGTGCTGCGCCGCCTGCTCGGACGAAACATCGACAACGTGCAGAATCAGCGCCGCGTCGGCGACTTCTTCGAGCGTGGCGCGGAAAGCCTCGATCAGCGTCGTCGGCAGATTGCGAACGAAGCCGACCGTGTCGCTCAGCAGAATGCGGCGGCGGGAGGGCAGCGTGATCGCCCGAATCGTGGGATCGAGCGTGGCGAACATGCGCGCATCGGCGAGCACTCCCGCCGCGGTCAGCCGGTTGAACAGAGTGGATTTGCCGGCGTTCGTATAGCCGGCCAGCGAGACGGTCGGGACCGGAACCGCGTCCGCGGTTCTCGCGATGCAGCGCGCGGCCGGTGCG
Source organism: uncultured Solirubrobacterales bacterium (assembly GCA_963777335.1). Taxonomy (GTDB): domain Bacteria; phylum Actinomycetota; class Thermoleophilia; order Solirubrobacterales; family Solirubrobacteraceae; genus Palsa-465. The sequence goes on along the minus strand of CAVZQD010000019.1, from coordinate 5,484 downwards.
CACCCGTTCCAGATCGTGCTCCAGCTTCCTGATGCGCGTGGCGATGCGGCGGCGGTCGGTTTCCAGCTTCGTTTCGCCGGGGCCGCGCGTGCCGATGCCGCCGCCCAGCCGGGAAAGCGAACGTGCCCTGGCCCGAAAGCCGCGGCAGCAAGTATTTTAATTGCGCCAGTTCCACCTGCAGGCGCCCTTCGGCGGTACGCGCGCGGCGGGCGAATATGTCGAGGATCAACTGCGTGCGGTCGATGACCTTGATCCCGACGGCCGTTTCCAGATTGCGCTGCTGCGTGGGCGTCAGTTCGTGATCGACAATCAGGACGTCGGCCTGGTGAGCCTCCGCCAGTTCTTTCAGTTCCTGCACCTTGCCGTGTCCGAGCAGCGTCGCCGCGTCGACAGCGGGCGCACCTGAAACACTTCGGCGACAATCTCCGCGCCGGCGCTGGCGGCCAGTTCGGAGAGCTCGCGAAAAGATTCCGAGGCGGCGACGAGACGCCGCCCCGCTGCGGCGTTCAAAGCCCGCGAGGATCGCCTTCTCGGGATGCTGCTCGAGTGAGATCGTCGGTGTTATCTGATGCCCTCGTTGATTCTAACTTCGGTGTGCTGCGCCGCGCCCGCCGCCTGCGCCACGGGCGGCGGCGGTTCTGATGATTTGACGCGTGAACCGGCGCGTGCTGCTGCACGGCTCGAGTGGTCACCACAGTCGAAATCGCGTGCTTGAAAATCAACTGCTCCTGATTGTTGGTTTCGAGCACCAGCGAATATTTGTCGAAGCTCTTGATGCGGCCGGAAAGTTTGACGCCGCTCAGAAGATAAATCGTGACCAGATCCCTTTTCTTTGCGCGCATTATTGAGAAAACTGTCCTGGATGTTTTGCGCTGGTTTATCCATCTTTTTTGTACTTCCTAATTTCGCCCTGAAAAAATTTAGACTGCAGCCAGGGCCGATTGCATTGTAACGCAAGCGCAACGTAGTTACTTCACATACAGCGAATCCGGTTCGAACGCTCGTACCTGCGAAGCTTCCGACGCACGGCTTATACTGCGAGGTTTACATATGGCAACATCCTGATGCGCGCTTCGAAAAGAATGGCAGACAGTCATATGGAATCGTGCGAAGGCGGACAGTTGAAGAACTGGCAGGGTGGCTTGTTCGAAGAGCCGCGGTTCACCGGACGGCAGTTCGCACTGGATGAAGTAAAACTTCTCGTCGCCGTGCGAGCCGCCCAAGATTTTCGCGGTAGGGCAGAACTACTCAAGCCATCTGGGCGAACGCAAGACGCCATCGAAGCCGGAGATGTTCTATAAGCCGATTTCCTCTTTGCAGGATCCCGACGGACCGATCGAAATTCCGGCCGATGCCGAAGACGTTCATTTCGAAGGTGAACTGGTCGTGGTGATCGGAAAAAGATCCGCAATGCTTCGCGCGAGGAAGCTGCGGCTGCGGTCTTCGGCGTGACATGCGGGAATGACGTGAGCGACCGCAACTGGCAGCGGGGCGCGGGCAAAGACGTGCAGTACTGGCGCGCAAAGGGATGCGATACTTTCGCTCCGCTCGGCCCGGTGATCGTGACGGGCCTCGATTATTCCGATCTGTTGCTGACGCACGCGTGTGAACGGCGAGATCGCGCAGCAACAGCGCACCAGCGATTTGATCTTCGATGTCCCGACCGTGCTCAGCTTCGTCAGCCGCTACGTTACGCTCAGCCGGGGATGTTGTCTACACAGGAACGCCGGGCAACACGCGGCGCATGGCGCCGGGCGATATGGTCGAGGTGGAGATCGAAGGCATCGGCACGCTGCGGAATCCCGTAGTACGCGTAGAGCGGTTGCACATCGATTTTTGCCTCGTTTCTGCGATGTCAGCCTGCCCGTTCCGCTGGATCAGGCTTTCACTTACTCGCTTCCGCTGACCCTGCAGCATCGGGTGAAGGCGGGCGCGCGCATGCTCGTCCCGTTCGGGCCGCGAAAGACTGACGGGCGTTGTGTTGCGCGTTCACGACCAGACACCGCCGACGTTCCGCTGAAAGACGCGCTTCGGCTGATCGATGCCGAGCCGGTGCTCGACGGCGAGCTGATCGCACTGGGCAAGTGGATTTCCGGGTATTACTGCGCGCCGCTGGGCGAAGTGCTGCGCTCCATGCTGCCGCTGGCCTCGGATATCCGCGCCGGGAAAATCTACTCGCTGACCGATGCCGGCCGCGACGCCTCGCGGCAGCTATCGATCGAGCCGCAGGCCGAGGACACGGTGAATCAGGTGATCCAGATGCTTGCGGCGCGACCGCTCTCGGCCGCGCATATCAAGAAGAAGATTCCGCTTGCCGATCGCATTCTGAAATCGCTCGAACGCAAGGGCTGGATCGCGGTTGAGGACGTGTCGCACGATCGCGATCCGCTGCGGGCGCCCGCCGCGAAACTGCGCATCGCGCTCACCGGCGCCGAGCCGCAGGCAAAACTGCCCAAAGCCGAACGGGAACTGCTGGCTTATCTGGCGCTGCATCCCGGGATCGCATAATCTGGGCGAACTCGAAGCCGCTGGTCGCATAACGCCAGCCAGGCCGCGCGTTCGCTGGCGCGCAAACAGGTGGTCACGCTGACCGCCGAGCCGCTCGCGATCCGCAGCCGCGCCCATCCGCGCGCCGCACGAACTGAACACGTCGCAGCGCAATGCATTCGATCTGATCGAGGCCGGCATCGCGGCGCAGAAGTTCTGCACGTTTCTGCTGCACGGCGTCACGGGCTCCGGCAAGACCGAGGTCTATCTGAACGCGATCGATGCGGCGCTGGCAGCGGGCCGCGGCACGCTGATGCTGGTGCCGGAGATCGCACTGACGCCGGCCGTGGCGGGCCAGTTTTATGCGCGATTCGGCGATCGCGTGGCGATTCTGCACAGCGCTTTCAGCGATGCCGAGCGCGCCGATCAGTGGCGCCGAATTCGCGCGGGCGGCGCGAGCGTGGTGGTCGGGACGCGTTCCGGCGTTTTCGCTCCCGTGCGCAATCTCGGCCTGATTGTGGTGGACGAAGAGCACGATGCCAGCTACAAGCAGGAAGAAACGCCGCGCTATAACGGCCGCGACGTCGCGATCGTGCGGGCGCAGGCGGCGAATGCCTGCGTGGTGCTGGGCTCCGCGACGCCGAGCCTCGAGAGCAGATTCAACGCGTCATCCGGGTAAATACACGCTGCTCGAAATTGCCGGACCGCATTGCCGACCGGCCGATGCCGACCGTGCGAGGTCATCGACATGCGGCAGGAATTTCTCGAAACGCGCAAGCACGCGATCTTCTCGCGCGCGCTGATCGAAGCCATTCGCGAGCGCCTCGGAGAACAACGAACAGGCGATGATCCTGCTCAACCGCCGCGGATTCTCGACATTCGTCGCCTGCCGTTCCTGCGGCGAGCGCGTTCAGTGCATCAACTGCGCGGTGACGCTGACGTATCACCGGCGCGACCGCCGGCTGCTTTGCCATTACTGCGGGTATGCGGAAAAGATTCCGTCCGTTTGTCCCGAAATGCCAGAGCGAGCACATACATTTCATGGGCTCGGGTTCGGAGCGCGTCGAGGACGAATTGCACGGCGAATTTCCGGAAGCGAAAATTGCGCGGCTCGATCGCGATACGGTTGCCGGCAAGCGCCAGTTCGAAGACATTCTGCAGAATTTCCGCGAACGGAATTTCGACATTCTGGTGGGCACGCAGATGATCGCCAAGGGGCACGACATTCCGAACGTGACGCTTGTGGGCGTGGTCTCGGCCGATGTCGGTATCGGCATGCCGGATTTTCGCGCGGCGGAGCGGACGTTCCAGATTCTGACGCAGGTGGCCGGACGCGCGGGGCGCGGCGATCTCCCCGGAATCGTTTATATGCAGACCATCAACCCGGACCATTACGCGATCCGCTTCGCCGCGCAACAGGATTACGCCGGGTTCTTCGAAAAAGAACTGCAGTTTCGCCGATTTATGAAATATCCGCCATTCGCCGCCATGGCCAACATTCTGATCCGGGCGCCGAAGCAGGAAGACGCGCTGCGGATGTCAACCGAACTGGGGCATCACATCACGCCCGCGCCGGAGAACATGAGAATCATGGGACCGGCCGAAGCCCCCGTGCCGCGGCTTGAAAGCGGAGTTCCGCTATCAACTGCTGATCAAATCGGGCAGCCGGAAAGATCTGAATGCGCTGCTTAAGAAAGCGCAGGATTTTGCGCGCGGGCAGAAATGGAGTGCCACGGCGCTGGTGATCGATGTCGATCCTTTGACACTGCTTTACGGCCGATTAGCTCTTGTGGGCCGAAAGCAGGTCCAGCATGTCATTGGCGTGCTCCTCTTCTTTCGACAAAATCGATTCCATCATGACTCGCGTAGTGGGATCCTTGTCCGCGAAAAAGCGAATCAGTTCCCGGTAATGCTCGCACGCGACGCGCTCAGCTACGAGATTCTCTTTAATCATTCCGACCAGATCCGTGCCTGTGGCATACTGCGATGCCGAACGCGTGGCCAGCCCTTCCGGATTGAAATTCGGCTTTCCGCCGAGCTGGTTGATGCGCTCCGCGACCTGCCGCGCATGCTGCTGCTCTTCACCCGCGTGCTCGTCGAATTCGTTCTTGACGCTTTCGCTGGCAAGGCCGGTGGCGACAACCGCATTCATCGTGTACCGGAGCACACAGACGATCTCGGTGGCGAGAACATTTTGCAGAATATCGATCGTCTGCTTCACGTCCCCCTCATAGTTGGGAGTGACGGCGCCTTTCTCGATACTGGCGCGGGCTTTCGCGCGCAAGTCGGTTACATCGGTTAGAAACGGCTGTTCAGTCTTGTGCATTGCAATACTCTCGTTTTCGGATTGACAAGGGCTGGAATCTTCCTTGCACGCAATGTACCGATTTCGCGCCGTGATTAGCACCAGTTTCTTTGCAGCGCGTTGCCGTGCCGGGCATGAGTGCGGCATCAGAAACGTGAGATAGCTCACCTCCAGGACAATCGCGGCTGAGGTGAAATTGATCCCTTCGCCGGAAAGAAGTTGTTAGGATATCCCTGAAGAGAAAACGTACCGAGGAGAAATCAAAGGAGACCGTACGACGTGAGTACTCAAGTGACACTAAGCGACGCGCGAAGAATCACGGCGGCTGCCGAAAAGAAGGCCGCTGAAATCGGACAGCCGATGAACATTGCCGTGGCGGACGAGGGAGGAAACATCGTTTCCCACGTTCGGATGGACGGCGCATGGATCGGCAGCATCGATATTTCGCAGAAGAAGGCTTTTACATCGAGGGCCTTCGATATCTCGACCAAAGATCTCGCGACCCATAGTCAATCGGGCGGCCAGTTTTTTGGAATCCATGCCTCGAATAACGGAAAGATCATGATCTTCGCCGGAGGCATACCGTTGAAGAAGGACGGCAAAGTGGTAGGAGCTATCGGGGTCAGCGGCGGGTCCGGCGATCAGGACCATGCGGTGGCGGAAGCCGGCGCCGCGGCGTTCTGATTCTGAAC
>CAVZQD010000018.1:0-268521 GCA_963777335.1 uncultured Solirubrobacterales bacterium | reverse complement strand
CCGGCAATTCCCGCCGTCTCGAGTTCGTGGCGGTGGCGGAGCAGAAATTCGAGGTTTGCGGCTGCTCGCGTGTGCCCGTGTTCGGCGCTTCGTCGCCAGGAGGCTTCGGCGCCATCGAGGTCGTCCGCCTCGTATAGGAGCACGCCGAGGTTGAATGCTGCATCAGGGTCGCCTCGCTGCTCGGCGCGTACGTAGGCCGCACCCGCTCCCGCGGTGTCGCCCTGCTCGGTGGAGCATCACACCCAGGTTGAACTCGCGGGTACCCGCGCCGGCTTGATCAGCCTGCCGATAGGCCAACACTTCGAGGTCCGTGAGCCCCGGCGTATGGAGTCGCGCCCGGCATCGGAGTCGCCGGCTCCGCCACGGTCCAATTGCCGACGGCGCCGCGACAGGAACACGAGGTTCGCGGCCGCTCGCACGTGACCACGCCCGACGCTCCGTTGCCAGGAGTCCGCTGCGCCGTCGAGGTCGCCGAACTGGTACATCAGCACCCCGAGGTTGAAGGCGGCGTCGGGGTCGCCCCGCTGCTCGGCGCGCACGTAGGCCGCGGCTGCACCCACCACGTCTCCCCGGTGATGCAGCACGACGCCCAGGTTGAACGCACCGCAGACGTCCCCGTCCTCGTCCAGACGACGGTACTCGAGCTCATCGCCCTGGGCGGCGGTGGCGGACGGAGACAGCGCGCCGTCCAGGAACGGCCCGGCACGAGCCGCTCGTCCCTGCGCAAGGCTCGACCACGCGGGTGTGCCGTTCGAGTGCGCAACCGGTGCTCCACCCCAGGATCGGTCGGCGAGGACCGGCCCGAGTCGCCGCCGTGTCCGGTGTACCACGGCAACACGGGCGACGAGCAGCACCGCGCCGAGGCCGAGGCCGAGGCCAATGACCAGCACGGCAGACACGCCGCTCGAGGCGCCGCCGCCGGGGGCGGTGGCAGCGCGTCGCGTCCGACCAGGGGCGACTGAAGACCGGAGCCCGGTCCGCGCCGAGCCAGTCGGCGCCGACCCAGTCGGCGCCGACCCCGTCTGCACAGACCCAGTCTGCGCGGAGCCGGCCTGGCCGGTGGCGGTCTGCACCGAGCCGTGCTGGCCGCAACACAGCTTAGGACCGAGCGGGTACGCGTTCGTCAGTTGCCGAGGAGCGGTGGCGGTTGACGAGCCCGAGGCCGCGCCGGCCTGCGCGATGGGCCCCGCGCCTCCGTCGCCCAGAGCCAGGCAGCACCCTGCAATCACGGCAACGAGGTTGCGCCGGCAGTTCATTCGATCGTCACCGGCGTCCCGATCGGCATGAGCCGTCCGAACTTCAGGATCTCGGCGTTCCTGGGGCGGACGCAGCCGTAGGAGATCCGTCCTGGGACGAGCCTCGTGAGACGGGCTCGATCGATGACCATTCGGGCGTCGATGAAAGACCGGTACCCGATGGAGCTTCGAGGCACCCAGCCCCCGGTCCCGTTCGGAAGCGCCGCCCGGCCAACGGGAACACAGGCAGTCCCGTCCCTGTTAGCCGAGGAGAAGCCTCCGTGCTCGTTTCCAGTCATGAAGTGTGACGAAATGGGTTGAGTTGACGATGTCGATCACCCTGCTACCGCTCGGCGGCTCATCGAACGCCCGGCCGCGGGAAGAAGTCCGGCGAGCCGCCTGATCCAAGCCGCGTGATGCGCCTCGACCGAGTGGATCGCGCCGCACCCGCGAGATAGGCCTTCGTGCCGCGCCGCGTTCCTCGTCGACCAATTGAACCCGAGGTACGACACGCTCGACCAGTGTTGGTCTCCTCTGTTCGATTTGCGCGGCTTCATTACTACCCCAAAACGAATCTTCGCAGACAAACCTGCCAATTTCGCGTGAAGGTCATCATCCTCACGATCGCTAGAACGGCGCGACGACCTGCGCTACGGCTACAACGCGTTCTGGGCTCGCTGCCTGCCTACCGGAGCACCCCCGGTGCCGGTTCCGCCGGCAAGCCACCAGTCGAGCATCGCGAAGGCCCGCTCGCGCGCCGCCGGCGCGTGGATCTCGCTTTGCGCAACGACGGCGTCGGGAGTTAGTCCAGCCCCCGTGAGGTGCTCGTCCTTCTCGGCCCAGGCCCGCACACTCTCGACGTCAACCTCAGGGTGAAACTGGACCGCGAGATGCGGGCCAAAGCTGAATGCGGCCGCTCCCGCCGGCGAGCGCGCGAGCTCCGTCGCCCCCGGCGGAACGCGCATCTGCTCGGTGTGCCACATCAGCCATGGACCGGCGGGGACCGCGTCGCCGTCGACCGTCTCGATCGGCAACCAGCCGATCTCGGGCCGGTCGAGCACATCGACCCCGCCGCCGAGCGCGAGTGACAGGGCCTGCCCGCCGAAGCACAGCCCGAGCACGGGCACGTCGGCGTCGACCGCCGCGCGCAGAGCCGAAATCTCCCCCGGGACCCACGAAGGATCAGAGGCCGCGGCCGAGTGCTGGGACCCGAGGGAGACCACGAACGCGAAATCCTCAACCGTGACCGGCGAGTCCTCGCCGGCGTGGTGCACAACGTACGGGATCCCGCGCTCGTCGAGCCACTCAGCGACCCGGGCGGGCGGACCGAGTCGACCGTGTTGGAAGATCAATGCAGGCTTCGAACTCAAGGCGCAAATCACTGTAGCTGCCGCTCCCGAGGCGATCGACGCGAGCCCGACGCCCCCGGCGCTAGGCTGGCTCAACCGTGACCTCGACCAGCGATCCGGCGACGACCGAGGGCCCCGCCCTCCCGCTCCCCGATCGAGAACACGTGCTCGAGCATGCCGCCGAGCTGGTCGCCGCGGCGTGGCGGAGCTTCGACCACCCGCGACCCGGCCAGCCGCTCCCGGACGAGCGCACCCGCGCGCTGCTCAGCCGCCCGCTCCCAACCGCGCCCACGGACGCGAACGACGCGCTGGACGCGGCCGCCGACGTGCTCGACCGCTCGCTCGCGCAGTCACGCCCCCGCTGGTTCGCCTACATCGGGTCGTCGGGGCTCGAGATCGGCGTCCTCGCCGACGCCCTGATGGCCTCCCACGACGTCAACGTGGCCAACAGCGCCGGCGCCGCTGACCTGCTCGAGGCGCAGACGATCCGCTGGGTCGGGCAGTTCGTGGGGTTCGACGACGACTCCCCGGGGCTGCTCGCCGCCGGCGGCACGATCGCCAACCTGACCGCGCTGACCGCGGCCCGGGAGCGCGCGCTCCCGGGCGTCCGCCACACCGGCGCCGGCGATCGCAGGATGGCGCTGTACTGCTCGGCGGAGGCGCACTACTCGGTCCGGCGGGCCGCCGAGGTCCTCGGCATCGGCGGCCGGAACGTCCGCGCGATCCCGCTCGACGCGCATAGGCGGATGGACATACAAGCATGCGCTGACGCAATCGCACACGACCAAAAGCAAGGCGTCACCCCGGTGGCGGTCGTCGCCACCGCCGGCACGACGCTGACCGGCGCGGTCGACGACATCGAGGGGCTCGCCGACGTCTGTGGCGATGCGATCTGGCTCCACGTCGACGGCGCCTACGGTCTCCCTGCCGCGTCCACGAGCCGAGCAGGCCATCTCTTCAAGGGCCTTGACCGCGCGTTCTCCGCCACCGTCGACGCCCACAAGTGGCTGTACGTCCCCAAGGCGTGCAGCGTGCTCTTGATGCACGACGTCGAGGCGCTCGAGCGCGCGTTCTCACACCATGAGGGCTACATGCCGCGCGGCGAGCAGCTCCACGCGGTCGACCGCTCGCTCGAGTACTCGCGACCCTTACGGGGGCTGAAGCTGTGGCTCGCGTTCACGGTCCATGGCGCAGATGCCATCCGAAACGCGATCGAGCGCAACCTGGCGCAGGCGGAGCTCCTCGCGTCGCTGATCAGAGCCGACGACCGGTTCGAGCTGCTGGTCGAGCCGCAGCTCTCCGCCGTCTGCTTCCGCCATCTCCCGCCCACGGCAACGGACCCCGACGCCCACAACGCCACGCTGGCCCGCGCGATCGCCGCCGACGGCCGGATCCTGCTCGCTCCCGCCGAGGTCGACGGCGCCACCGCGCTGCGCGCGTGCTTCGTCAACTACCGGACAACCGAGGACGACGTCCGCGCGATCCCGATCGTCGTCGCCGAAATCGCAGCCGCCGCATGAGCCACATGACGGTCGAGGTCGAGGGCGTAACGGTCCCGGTCGACCACTACATCGACGGCCGCCGCGTCAGCAGCGAGACGACGTTCGAGGTGCGGAGCCCGATCGACTGGGACAACTGGAAGCTCGCCGACATGGCCAACGGCGACCGGGCGTCGGTGGACGCCGCCGTCGCCGCCGCCCGCAAGGCTTTCCCGGAATGGGCAGCGCTCGGACCACACGGCAGGCACGCCCACCTCACGAGACTCGCGGACGCGATCGACGCCGCGGTCCCCGACCTGGCCAAGGTCGAGACCCTCGACAACGGCTCGCTGTACGAGGCGATGAGCCTGCGCGTCCTGCCGCGCGCGGCCAACAACATCCGCTTCTTCGCCGACTTCGCCCGCGACCGGCTCACCGACGAAGCCCGCACGCTCCACGGCGGCGAGCGCAACCGGGTCCGCTACGACCCCGCCGGCGTCGCCGCCGTCTCCACCCCGTGGAACGCGCCGTTCATGCTCGCGACCTGGCGCGTCGGGCCGGCGCTCGCGGCCGGCGACACGGTCGTGCTGAAGCCGCCCGAATGGGCGCCGCTGACCTGCTCGATGCTCGGCGACCTCGCGGACGAGGCCGGGCTCCCGCCGGGGGTGCTCAACGTCGTCCACGGCACCGGCGCGGGCGCGGGGGCTCCGCTCACGGGACACCAGGACGTCGACCGGGTCGCGTTCACGGGCTCCCCGGCGACCGCCCACACCGTCTACCGCGACGCCGCCGCGAACCTCACGCCGGTGTCGTTCGAGCTCGGCGGCAAGTCGCCGTTCATCGTGTTCGAGGACGCGGACCTCGAGGCGGCGGCCGCGACCGCGGCGTACCAGTACGACAACTCAGGCCAGGTGTGCCTCGCGGGCACCCGCCTACTCGTTCAGCACGTGATCATCGACGACTTCCTCGAGCTGTTCGAGGCGCGCGTGGCCGAGATCCGCGTCGGTGACCCGCGCGACCCGGACACCACGTACGGCCCGCTGATCCACCCGGTGGCGCTCGAGCGGGTCACCGGGTACGTCGAGCGCGCGTTCGCCGCCGGCGCGAACCTCGCGTTCGGAGGACGGCCGATCGGCGGCCTGTACTACCCCCCGACGCTCTTCATCGACGTGCCGCCCGACGCCGAGATCCTGCAAAAAGAGGTGTTCGGCCCGGTCCTCACGCTCCAGACATTCGACGACGAGGACGACGCGATCACCAAAGCCAACGCCACCGACTACGGCCTCGCGGCCACGATCTACACGGGATCAGCCGAGCGCGCCGATCGCGTGAGTGCTGCTGTCGTCGCCGGCACCGTATGGGTCAACTGCTTCTACGTGCGCGATCTCGAGACGCCGTTTGGCGGCGCCGGCGATTCGGGCATCGGCCGCGAGGGCGGCCACCACTCGTTCGACTTCTACGCCGACGTGAAGACCGTGGTCGAGCGGACCGCGCTGTTCTCAGCCGCCGACTGACGCCGGCAGCTGACGACACAGGCGCCCCACGTCCGACACGGAGTCGGTGTACGGCGAGGGCTTGAAGCAGATCGTCGTGTAGCCGGCCTCGAGCTGCGCCGGGATCGCCTCCGCCGCCTCCATCAGGTCCGCCACACCGCCACCGGCCGGAAACGCGACCGGCCGAACGCTCACGATCAGGCCAACGCGACGCGAACCGGTAGCCGCTTGAGCCCGTTCGTGAAGTTCGTCCGTTGGCGCACCGGCTCGCCGGCGAGCTCGACCCGCGCGACCCGCTCGACCAGCTCCTCCAGATACACGCGGAGCTCGAGCCGCGCCAGATGGGCCCCGAGGCACTGGTGGGGCCCACCCCGGCCGAACGTCAGATGGTCGGTCGGGTTCCGCGCGACGTCGAGGCGGTGCGGATCCGGGTAGTGGTCGGGGTCGCGGTTGCCGGCGGCGAACCACACGATCACCTTGTCGCCGGCGGCGATGTCGACGTCCCGCACGGTCACGTCGCGCGTGGCCGTTCTGCGGAAGAACCACACGGGCGAGCAGAACCGCAGCAGCTCCTCGGTCGCTGACGGGATCAGCGACCGATCCGCGCGCAGGCGCTCCCACTCGCCGGGATGCTCGGCCAGCGCGAGCGTGCCGAGGCTGATCGCCTGCCGCGTCGTCTCGTTCCCGGCCACGATCAGGAGCGCGAACGTGTTGTCGAGGTCCTGCTCGGACATCGGCTCCCCGTCGATCTCGCCGTTCGCGATCAGGCTGAGCACGTCGTCGCGCGGACAGGCGCGCCGGTCGGCGTAGTACTCGCGCCCGATTGCGCACAGCTCATCGGCCCAGGGCGAGCCGAACGGCTTGTAGCGGTACTCCTCGCGCTCGCCGGCGAAGGCGTGGTCGCCGACGTACTCCGGGTCGGTGTCGACGAGCAGCCGGTCGCCGAGGTCGATCAGGTGGGGCAGGATCTCCTCGGGCAGGCCGAGGATGTGCGCGAGCACGCGGATAGGGATCGGCGCCGCAAGCTCGCGCACGAGGTCGAACTCTCCCTGGGGCAGCACGTTGTCGACCCGGTAGCGGACCAGCTCGCGCAGCCACTCCTCGTAGCGCGCGACCGCGGGCGGGGTGAACTGCCTCGAGATCAGCCGGCGGTAGCGGCCGTGCTTGGGCGGGTCGAATTCGAGGAAGTTGCGGCGCGCGGCGAGCACGTCCTCGGGCAGGTCCTCGATCGTGGCCGCGCCGCCCAGCTCGGAGGAGTAGGTCTTGGTGTCGCGCAGCACCGCCAGCACGTCGTCGTACTTCGTGAGCGCCCAGAAGCCGCGGCCGCCGGGCTCCGGGTGGCGGTACACGGGCGCCTCGCGCTGGAGGAGGTCGAACACCTCCCACGGCTCGTGGTCGGCGAACAAGTCGTAGTCGAGCAGGTCGACTGGCTCCATCGTGGCCGGAGGATACCACCGTTATGCGTAATGTATCCACAATGTCTTCGAGCGGATTGGCGTAGGGATTGGGGATTTGTATTTCAGGGTTGCGCGCGTCACTGGTCGCCATTGCCCCACCCGTTTTCAGGGTTGCGGGCGTGGCTGGCCGCCATTGCCCCCCCGGTAGAACATCGTGGACATGGCTTCCGATCTGGTCGTGCGCGTAGCCGGCGGCACCGACGCGCCACGCGTCGAGTTACGAGTTAGCCGCGATCGCGGTGGGCGCGAATCACAGAAGCGTCGAGTACTCCTCGAACTCCCAGTCGGTGACCCACGCCCGGAAGCGCTCGAGCTCGGCCATCTTGATCGTCTCGAACGTCTCGACGAGGCGCGACCCGAGCACGTCGATCATCACCTGATCGGCCTTGAGCGCCTCGAGCGCCTCGGCGAACGTCGTCGGCAACGTGTCGCCGAGCGCCTCGTCGGGGAGGTCGTAGATCATCCCCTCGACCGGCTCCGGCAGCGTTAGCTCGCGCCGGACCCCGTCGAGCCCGGCGGCGAGCGCGGCGGCGTACGCGAGGTACGGATTGGCGGTGCCGTCCCCCAGCCTCAGCTCGAGTCGGGTCGAGTCCCCGCGCTCCTTGGGGACCCGCACGAGCGTCATCCGGTGGTCGTGGCCCCAGCACACTCGGGTCGGGACGAGCGCCTCGGCGCTGATCCGCCGGTACGCGTTCACGGTCGGGTTGAAGAACACCATCATCGCGCGGGCGTGCTCCATCACGCCCGCGATGAAGTGGCGCATCACCGGGGTCAGCCCGTGGGCGCCGTCGGAAGCCTCGCCGGCGTTCCGTCCGTCCGAGGACACCAACGACACGTGCAGGTGGAACCCCGACCCCTCGTCGTCGTTGAAGGGCTTGCCCATGAACGTGGCCAGCAGCCCGTCCCGCGCCGCCAGCTCCTTGACCATCGCCCGGAAGCGGAACGCCCGGTCGGCCGAGTCGAGCGCGGCGGAGTGCCGCAGGTTGATCTCGAACTGGCTGCGGCCGTACTCGTGGGCGGCGGCGATCGCGCCGATCTCGAGCTCGACCGCGGCGTCGAGCATCCGGGCGAGCGTGCCCCTGGGGTCGGCCATGTCGCCGACCGTGTACACGGCGCTGTTCTGGCCCGCGTACGGGCGGAACCCGCGTGGCGAACTTGGATCCGGCTCCATCAGATAGAACTCGAGCTCCGGCCCCACTACGGGAAAGACCCCGAACTCCGAGAACTGGGCCAACACCCGTTTCAAAGCCCCCCGGGAGTCGAGCGGGTGCGGCTCGTGCGTGAGTGGATCCTCGAGGTCGACAAGGCAGGCGACGACGTCCTGCTCCCACGGCAGCGGCACGAGCGTGTTCAGGTCCGGGCGCGCGAGGAGGTCGGGGAAGCCGTGCTCGAAGCCGGCGACGATGTTGTGGCGCAGGTCGACGGTCATGATCGCCTCGACGAACCCCATCCCCTCGTCCGCGATGTGCGGGAAGGCCGAGATCGGGATCAGCTTGCCGCGGGCGATCCCGTGCAGGTCCGCGTATTGCAGTCGCACGGCCCGGACGCCGACGTCGGCGAGCTCGGACAGGCTGCCCACGAGCCTCCCCCGCGCCGCGGCGGCGCGCTGCTCGCCGTGGTCAGGCCGCGCGGTGGCGGCGGGATCGCCGAGATCTTCTGCCATCTGTCCCTCCTCTCGTTCACCGGCCCGCACCCGCACCGACCGCGATTTGCGGGTTCCGCGCGACCGCCTGGGCATCCAGACGCCTGGTTGCGAACGCGAGCGTACCGGCGTCGACGATCGCGGCGCCACCGTCGACGGTCGGGACCGACCCGCTCACGTACGAGGCGGCCGGCGAGGCCAGCCAGACGACCGCCTCGACCACCTCCTCGGGGCTCCCCGCGCGCCGCGCCGGTATGTCGGCCACCGCGATCGCGTACGCCCCGTCGCGGTCGACGCCCCGCCGCTCCGCCAGCACGTCGATCTCGTCGTCGGCCATCGCCGTCCGGATCCAGAGGCCGGCCTGCGAACTGCAATAGGCCGCCGACGCGGGTCGGCACGCAGGCCGGCGAGCGAGGAGATCGTCACGATCGAGCCGCGCGCCTCGATCAGGTGCGGGAGCGCCGCCCGGCAGACGAGGGACGGCGCGGTCAGGTTCGTGCCGATCACGAGGTCCCAACGCTCGACCGTCTGCTCGGCGACCATCGCTCCCGCGCCGGCGCCGGCGCTCACGACCAGCGCGTCAATCCGGCCGAACCGCTCGACGCACGCCTCCACCACCCTGGACGCGCCCTCGGGAGTCGAAGCGTCCGCGCCGACAGCGGATAGTCATACACGTCGCGCTGCTTGGAGTAGCTGTCACGGCAGATGAACTCGAGTCCCGGCGTCGCGATCGCAGTCGCGAACGACAGCGCGTACCGGCCGTCCTGGGGCCGGATTTCGGACCCCGGGTACACGAGCAGCTCGTCGGCAACGGCGTCAGCGTCGCGAGCGTGGCGGAGCCCGTCGAGGAACTGCTCGCCGGTCGGGCGCCGGCGGTCCGGCCGATCTCCGACAGCGTCATCGCGAGCCTCCCGCCGGCACCTCGTCGGAAACCGGCGGCAGCGGATACCCAAGCGCCTCGAGCCCCTGGCGCTCCCAATCGACCGCCGCGACGTCGAAGCGGAAGTACGAGCGCGGCGGCAGGATTCCCCAGGTGTTCGACGAGTGAGCGTCGTCAGGCCACGTGCGCGGCTCGTGGTCGGCGGCCAGCTGCTCCATGTCGCTGTAGAGCTCGACCATGCACTCCTCCTCGGGGATCCGCACGTACGCGGCCAGGTTCTGACCGAGCGCGTGGCGCACCGGGCCCCAAGCCAGCCATCGCCCGTGCTGGGCGAGGTGGTCGAGCGCGACCCGCAGCTCCCCCCAGTCGGTCAGCTCGAACGCGAGATGGTGGAAGTGGTAGTAGCCCTTGCCGACCAGCGCCACCGTGTGGTGGTCGGCGCCCAGATGCAGCCAGCAGCCCTCGTCGCCGAGGCGATCGGTCAACCCCATCCCGAGCGCGTCGCAGTAGAACTCGGTCAGGCCGGAGAGGTCGCCGGTCAGCGAGTTGACGTGACCGAGCTTGCGGGGATGGAAGCCCGCGAGCGTCGCGGTCGAGCGCGCGATCGCCGGCCTCAGGTCGTCAGGCGGCGCGTACGGGATGAGCTCGATCCCGAACCCGTCGGGGTCCCGCAGGTACACGGCTCCCGCGATCCGCTCGTGGGAAACCCCGACGCTCGCCAGATGCGACGCCGCATCCTCGAGCGTCACCCCACGGGACAGCTCGAACGCAGTGTGGTCGGCGCCGGGACGGTGCGACTGGACGAGCTCGAGCGAGTACGGCTCGTACGCGCACGCCAGCCGCGCCCGCTCGGGAGTCAGCTCGCGCACGGTCAGCCCGAACTGGATCGACCAGCGCTGCGCGGCGTCGAGGAGATCACGGGTCCGGAGGCAGACGTGATGGATGCGACGGAGCGAGATCATCTCGGCGCGGATACTGTATCCAAAGTTCCCGTGGAGCGAGATCGAGGAGACGATTCTCCACACGACTCCGTACGCTGGCATTCCGCGTGCGGTGAACGCGATGAAAGTGCTCCGCGAGGAACAGGAGGCCGATCAGTGAAGGCGGTGCGGTTCAGGAACCGAGAGGGCGAGATCCGGATCGGCGCCCTCGCCGACGACGGGAAGATCACGGATGCCGGCGCCGCCGGCCCGCAGGGCTTCATCCCCGCGACGCTGGCGTGGGAGGGGTTGCAACGGGCGGACGGCCCGACTCACGGCGCCGACGACGTCAGGCTGCTCCACCCGGTCGTGCCGAACAAGCTCATCGGGATCGGGCTCAACTACCGCTCGCACGCCGAGGAATCGCAGCTCGACATTCCCGCCGTTCCGGTGATCTTCGCGAAGTTCGGCTCCTCCCTGGTCGGCCCCGGCGACGCGATTGTGATCCCGCGCGAGGAGACCCGCCCTGACTACGAGGGCGAGGTCGCGGTGGTGATCGGACGCGGCGTCTACCGAGCCGACGAGGCCGAGGCGCGGGACGCGGTCGGCGGCATCGCCGCGATCAACGACGTGTCGGGCCGGCGCGCGCAGCTCGAGACGCCGCTGCGCCAGTTCACGCTCGGCAAGAGCTTCGACTCGTTCTCGCCGCTCGGGCCGTGCATCGCGCCGGCCGATGGCGTCGATCTGGCCGACATCGATCTGCGCACGACGGTCTCAGGCGAGGTCATGCAGGACGCGAACACGTGCGACCTGATCTTCTCGGTCGTCGAGCTGATCATGTACATCTCGGCAGGCGTCACGCTCGAGCCGGGCGACGTGATCGCAACCGGCACGCCGAGCGGGGTGGGCGACTCGCGCTCGCCCAAGCGGTACCTGCGCGAGGGCGACACGGTCGAGATCTACGTCGAGGGTGTCGGCACGCTGACAAACCCAGTCCGCAACGAGCGGTAATCCACCGACCGCGGCCGGCGCGTTTCCGCTGGCGGCGGTGATAGGTTGCCGGGGCACATAACCAGCCGAATCACCGGACCATCCGTGGACGGTGAGCGGGGGACCCACAGCGATCCACGGGATCGCCGGGGCGAATCGCCGAGCAGTTCGGCGTAGCGCGCAGCGCGAGCCCGTCAGCTAACCCCGCAGGCTTAGGCAAGGGAGATTTGTGGACAGCAGGCTTGACCGTGCGCGGGTTGACCCCTGGCAGGAGACGGACCGCCGGCAAGAGGCTGACTCTTGGCAAGAGCAGGAGTTGGACCGATGGCAGGACGCTGACCCCTGGCAGGAATCGCTCGAGCGCTCGCTCGCGCGCAGAGGCAAGTCGGCAACCGGAGTCGACCGCAACGCCGCGCGCCGATCCACCGCCAAGCGCCTGCGGACGAAGATCCTGAGCGCCAAGACGATCGCGGCGCTGGCGGTCGCGGCCGCGATCCTGGCCACCGTGCTCGTCCACAATGGACCGCAATCCGCGCCGGCGCCGGCACGCGCAGCCGCGAAGCCCGTAGCGACGGCCGCACCGCCGCCGCCACACCGCTCCCGGCCGGCCGGGTGGCGCGACTGCCCGCTCGCGGTCACATTGGCCGGCTACGTGGACCCGCTCGCGCAAGCGATCGTGAATCCCGAGCGGATCGACCAGGGCGTCGACTACGCCGGCGTCGGGAAGCTCGTCGCGATCGGCGCCGGCCGGATCACGCACCTGGCCTCGGCCAACAGCGGATGGCCCGGGGCGTTCATCGAGTACCGGCTCCTCGCCGGCGCCGACGCCGGCTGCTACATCTACTACGCCGAGGGAGTGACGCCCGCGGACGGCCTGCGAGTGGGCGACACGGTCGCCGCCGGCCAGCCGATCGCGACGATCATCCCCGTGTACCCGACCGGCATCGAGATCGGATGGGGCGCCGGGATCGCCACCAAGGCGTACGCGAAGGTCGCCCGGCAGTGGACCCCCACCGACGATGAGGACAACGTCGCATCGGCCGCCGGCAAGAGCTTCTCCGCGCTGATCGCGGCGCTCGGCGGCCCCCCGGGAAAGCTCGAGGGGTAGCGCGGCCTACGCGCCGAGGACGTCCAGCGAGCGCTTCATCGCGTCGGCGAGGTGCCGGCGCGTGAGCGACTCGGCGCGCCGGGCGTCGCCGGCCTCGATCGCCTCGAGGATCTGCTCGTGCTCGCGCACGTCGAGCAGCATCCGCTCCTGCGTCTCCACCTGGCGCTCGTAGATCGTCTCGCCGATCCGCGCCACCCAGAGCCGCTCGGCGAACTGCGACAGGAACTCGTTGCCCGAGGCGGCCGCCAGCGCCAGGTGAAACTCGCGGTTGGCCTCGAAGCCGCGCTGGACATTGCGCAGCGAACGTCGCTGCGCGGCCACCGCCGCGCGCATCCGCGCGAGCGGCTCCGCCAACCGCCGCCCCGCCGCCAGCCGGGCCGCGCCCGGCTCGATCACGGCGCGTGCCTCGTACGAAACCCGCATCCCGGTCTGGTCGACGTCGGCGACGCGCGCGCCGCGGTTGGTCCGCATCTCGACGAGGCCCTCGGCGGCCAGCCGGCGGAGCGCCTCGCGCACGGGCGTCCGCGACACGCCGAGCTCCTCGGCGAGATCCTCCTGGTGGACCCGCGCGCCGCGGGGAAGCGATCCGCTCGTGATCCGCTCGCGAATCGCCTCGTAGACCTGATCGACGACGCTCGCGATGTTCAGGCGGTCAGGCGCGGCTACGGGATCAGGCAAGCTCATCCAGTACTGCCGCGGTCGCCCCGACCAGCTCGTCGACCTCGTCGTCGGAGATGATCAGCGGCGGCGAGAACGCCAGCGAGTTCGCGTACGGGAGCGCTCGTCCGATCACGCCGCGCGCCAGCAGCGCCTCGGACATCGCCCCCGCGGTGACCGGCGGCTCGAGCCCGATCGCCTGCATCAGCCCCTCGCCGCGCACCTCGGCGACCCCGGGATGGCCGACTAGCCCCTCCAACCCGGCCCGCAACCGCCGGCCCGCGGCCGCGGCCCGAGCGGGCAGATCCTCGGCCTGCATCAGCCGGAGGTTGGCGACGCCGGCCGCGCAGCACGTCGGATGGCCGCCGTAGGTTCCGCCGTGGGCGAGCACGTAGGCGGGGTCCGCCTCGAGCCAGCCGCGCAGCTTCGGCCCGACGACCACTCCTCCGAGCGGCAGGTAGCCGCTCGTGATCGCCTTGGCGAACGTCATCAGGTCGGGGGTGACGCCGTAGTGGTGGGAGCCGAACCACGAGCCGAGCCGCCCGAACCCGGTGATCACCTCGTCGAAGATCAGAAGCGCGCCGCTCTCGTCGCACACCTCGCGCAGCCCCCGGAGATAACCGTCGGGAGGCGGGAAGACGCCCCCGGCGCCGATCACCGGCTCGGCGACGATCGCCGCGATCCGCTCGGGGCCGTGGTAGGCGACGGCTTCGCGCATCGCGTCGACGCTGTCGCGGTCGACCTGGAAGAAGTCCGGCAGCAGCGTGCCGAACGGATCCCGGTTGGCGGGCAGACCACCGGCCGAGGTGCCGCCGAGCATCACGCCGTGATAGGCGTAGTGGCGGCTCAGCACGACCGTGCGGCCGCCGTCGCCGGCGGCCTTGTGGCCGGCGCGCGCGAGCTTGAGCGCCGAGTCGATCGCCTCCGAGCCCCCGCACGTGAGGAGCACGCGGGCGTCGGGGATCGGATCGAGCTCCAGCAGTAGCCCGACCAGCTCGTCCTCGGGAGCGTTCGTGAACCGGGCGAACGTGTGGAAGGCCTCGAGCTTCGCCATCTGCTCCGCGACCGCATCGGCGATCTCCCGCCGACCGTGCCCGGCGGCGCAGTACCACAGCGACGCGGTGCCGTCGAGGTAGCTCTTGCCGTACACGTCCCACACGCGGCAGCCTTCGCCGCGCACGATCTCGAGGAAGTCCTCGGCGGCCTTGGCCGGAGCGGCAAACGGATGGAGAACCTGCGGAACAGTCATCGGATCACCCCCACACTTCGTTCGGCTTCTTCTTCAGGGATCGTCAGCGCGACGTGCAGCGTCTGCGCGGTCACCGCCGGCTGCTCCCCAACCTCCGGGAGCGGCTCGTCGGACTGGACGACGATGTTCTCGAGCCGGCCGATGCCTTCGATCTCGACCGCGACGACGTCGCCCGGCTCGACCGGGCGCGAGTGCGCGGGCGTCCCCGTGAGCAGCACGTCGCCGGGCTCGAGCGTGATCAGCCGCGCCAGGTCGGCGATCTGGTAGGCGAACGAGAACATCAGGTCGGTCCCGGTGTGGCCGTGCTGGACCTCCTCGCCGTTGACGAACGTCCGCAGGGTCAGGTCGTCGGGGTCGACGTCGGCGGCGTCGACCATCACCGGACCGAGTGGGCAGAACCCGTCCTGCCCCTTGACGCGCAGCATCGAACCGCGGTCGGCGTGGCGGAAGTCGTGGACGCCCCAGTCGTTCGCGACGGTGTAGCCGCCGACGTAGTCGAGCGCCTCGTCCAGACTGACCCTGCGACAGCGCCGCCCGATCACGACCGCGACCTCGCCCTCGTAGTTCAAAAACCTGCACCCGGCCGGCCGCACCACAGGAGCCAGATGGCCCGACAGCGACGACGGCGGCTTCATGAAGTAGGACGGCTTGCCTGGCATGCGGGCCATCTTGTATTCCTCCGCGCGCGAGCGGTAGGTCAGGTGGGTGGCGATGATCTTGCTCGGCATGACCGGAGACAGCCACCGCTGCACGTCGCCAATCCGCACCTCGAGGCCCCCAGCGCTAACCGTGTCACCGTCGAGCGTGCCGTCGAGCGCACGGCCGTCGTGCTCGATGCGGACGTGGTTCATGCCTGGGCCTCCTGTCGTTGTTGGGCGACCACCTCGACTCCGTCGACCGTGTAGCCGAACGAGAAGCGGTAGCCGCGGAGCATCTCGCGCGGGGCGATCGCCTGCAGGTCTTCGATCGTGTCGTCGTAGAGGCGGAGCTCGGCGCTCCCCTCCCAGATCTCGGTCATGTCGCGGTCATAGCCGCCGGCGCGCACCAGTTCGAACACATCGGGACGGTCGCCGGCGGCAGCCGGGAAGTGGCGGGTGTTGTACATCGGCGGGTCGTTGACGGTCGGGCCGGTCTCGGAGACGTGCTCGAGCGTGACCACGAGGCGCGCGACCTGGCGGTCGTTGTGCGCGCACGTGGCGCCGAAGCGCGCGCCCGGCTCGAGCCGTGGCGTCGCCTTGCCGACTCCGAACAGCCGCGTCATGTGGATCGAGCCGTGCTTCTTCGGGAACCCCTGGATCCAGCCGCGGTACATCGCGAAGTCCTTGTCGGCCCAGATGTACACGCACCGGCTGACTGGCTGGCCGTTGTACTTCGCCCCGACGACAAGGAAGAAGTCGTGGTACTGCGACTGGATCGGGTCCTCGAGCTCGTGCAGATCGGCCGAGCACGACTGCCAGTCGGCGAAGATCGCGGCGACCGCGCCGGGATCATCGGCGGGCTCGAGCTCTCCGGGTAACAGCGCGGCGACCGCGTCCGGATCCGTGCGGTACTCCGCGATCAGGAAGTCGCACGAGTAGTGCCAGGGAGGCCTCGGCACCATTCCGGCGCGCCCGTCCGGGGACAACGGTGCGGTGTAACCGCGGAGCGTCACGCCGGCACCCCCGCGCGAGCCGCAAAGACCAGCTGCGCGAACAACCCCACCTGCTCGGGTTCGTGCATCTTCTCCGGATGCCACTGAACCCCGACACACTGCCAATCCGAGCGCGGCTCGACCGCCTCGATCGCGCCGCCCGGCGCCACCCCGGTCACCTCGAGCTCGCCGGGGTCGCCGATCCCGTGATGGTGGATCGTGTTAACGGCGATCCGCGCCGAGCCGCCGAGCGCGCGTTGCACCCTCGAGCCGGGGACAAGTTCGACGTCGTGGCGAGCGCCCAGAATCGCGTCGGGCGCCAAGCCGTCAAGCTCGCGGTGTCCGTCGCCGGCAGACAGCCGCTGGGTCAGCCGGCCGCCGTGGGCCACCGCGAGCAGCTGCGCCCCCCGGCAGATCGCGAGCGTCGGCAGCCGCCGCTCTCGCGCGGCCGCGATCAGCGCGAGCTCCCAATCGTCGGCGCCGGCGTCCGGGTCCTCGACGTTCTCACGGTCGGCCCCGTAGCTCGCGGGATCGACGTCGCCTCCGCCGGTGAGCAGCAGTCCGTCGGCGAGCGCGAGCCACTCGTCGAGCCCCGGGGCGGTCTGGCCCGGCGGGCGCGACAGAACAAGCGGCAGGCCGCCGGCGTCGGCCACGCGTCCGGCGTACGCGGGGTCAAGCGTGTCGAGGATGGTGTGCTCGCCCAGATAGGTCGGAAGCGGCCGGCGCCAGCACGTGACGAGGATGCGAGGACGAGTCATACGCTTGTGAATACATTATGTGATTGGCCCGGTGCCCGCCAGCGTCTCGCGGACCTGCTCGGCCTCGCGCAGCCTGTAGCGCTGGACCTTGCCGGTCGGCGTCCGCGGCAGGTCGTCGACGAACTCGACCACGTGCGGGTATTCGTAGCGTCGCAGATGCTCTTTGCACCAGCGCTGCAACTCAACCGCGAGCGCATCCACATCGTCCGGCGGCGAGGCGCAGATCACGAACGCCTTGATCCGGCTGACGTCCTCGACATGGACGCCGATCACCGCCGCCTCGGACACGGCCGGATGGCGCACCAGGCAGCCCTCGACGTCGGCCGGCGAGACCCACAGCCCACCCACCTTGATCATGTCGTCCGAGCGCCCCTGATAGACGTAGTGGCCGTCGGCGTCGACGATGTAGCGGTCGCCGGTGTGGAACCACTCCCCGCGCATGCTGTGCCGGGTCTTGTCGCGCTGGTGCCAGTAGTAGGCCAGGCAGCTGTCGCCGCGGACCATGAGGTCGCCGGCCTCGCCGGGCGTCACGTCGAGCCCACGCTCGTCGACGAGCCGCAGCTCGTATCCCGGCACGGGCCGTCCGGACGTCCCGGGGGCCAAATCGGAGAGCGTGTTCGAGCAGTAGATGTGGAGCATCTCGGTCGACCCGATCCCGTCGAGGATGGGGACGCCGGTGAGCCCCTGCCACCGTGCGAGCACCGCCGCGGGCAGCGCCTCGGCCGCCGACACGCACGCACGCACGGTCGAGAAGTCGACCTCCGCCGCCCTCGGCGCCTTGACCATCGCCGCGTACAGCGCCGGGACCGAGAAGAACAGCGTCGGCTGGTAGCGCGCCACCGCCTCGAAGATCCGGCTGGGCGTGGAGCGGCCCTTCACCAACCCGGCGCACGCCCCCACCGAAAGCGGGAACGACAGCCCGTTCCCCAGGCCATAGGCATGGAACAGCTTCGTCGTCGAGTAGCACACGTCCTCGGCGGTGATCTGCAGGACGTTGCCGGCGTACTGCTCGACGGTCACGCCGATGTCGCGGTGGGCGTGGACGACGCCCTTCGGCCGCCCCGTCGAGCCGGAGCTGTAGAGCCAGAACGCCATATCCTCCCGGTGGGTGTCGGCCGGCGGAGGCAGGTCGCCCGAGCCGGCGTGGTCATGGACGACGGCGTCGAAGCTCGCGTGCGGACCAGGATCGCCGTCGACCACGAGCACGTGCAGGCCGAGCCGCGACTCGAGCTCGGGCTCCAGCGCTCCCAGCAGCGACGCCTCGACGACGAGCACCTGCGCGTAGCTGTCGTCGAGGTAGTACACGTAGTTGTCGACCCGGTCCATCGGGTTGACGGGTACCGGGACGGCGCCGATCCGCATCGCGCCCAGAAACGTCGCCGGGAACGCCGGCGAGTCGTCGAGGATCATCAGCACCCGCTGCTCGCGCTGAACGCCGAGATCGACGAGATACGAGGCGACCGCCGCGGTCAGCGAAGCGAGCTCGTCGTACGTCACGGAGCCCTCGGCGGTCAGGAGTGCGGTCTTGCCGGCGCGGCCGGCCTCGAGGTTGCGGTCGAGCAGCGTGCTCGCGTTCAGTCGCTCCGCTCCGCTCACGGTGTGATCGAGTCTAAGGGCCGCGCGGCCCCAACCGAGCCTTAGTTACTCCTCCGAGTAGTTAGCCTAGGCGCCCCATGAGGCCGAGTTTCGGCGCACTCGACGCGCGCTCCCGGCCGAGTGCGCGGAAACTCGTGCCTAGAGCGAACAACTCACCACTCGCGCCGCCGGCTCGGTCGAGTGGCGGGTTTCTCGGACTTCCGGGGCGATGATCCGGCTCGCGGTTCGCGTCGAGCGCGAGCAGGCGGAGATCGTGCTCGCGGAGCTGCTCGAGCTCGCGCCCGGAGGAGTGGAGGAGGTGGCGATCGATTCCGGGGTCGTCGAGTACGCGGTGTACGGCGCGCCGGGTGATGTGCCTTGAGCTGATGCTGGAATTGCGTGGCCGGGGCGAGTTTCTCGACCTCGGGTGCGGGTCCGGGGTGCTCGCGATCGCGGCGGCGCGGCTCGGCTGGGATCCGGTGGGTGGCGCTTGACAACGACCCGGCGAGCGTTCTCGCTGCCGCCGAGAATGCCGCCGCGAACGCGGTGCGGGTCGACGTGCGGCGGCACGACCTTCGCGTCGATCCGGTGGCGACGGCGCCCACCGTGGCGGCGAACCTGCTGCGGCCGCTGCTGCTGACGTGGTGCGACCGGCTCGCGGGCGCGGCCGCGGCCGCGATCCCGGAGGTCGTAATCGCCAGCGGGCTGCTGGTGGGCGAGGCCGACGAGGTCAGCGGCGCGTTGGCGACGCTCGGGCTCGCGGAGGCGCGTCGCCTCGAGTCGGGTGAGTGGGCCGCGGTGCTCCTTCGTGACGGCTGAGGGCCCGCGACTTACTCAGTCGCGGACCCTAAGTTCGATCTCGACGCATTCGGGCGGTCGAAATCGCGATTCGCCGCCACTATTAATCTAATGGCGTGCCGGCTTTCTCCGGTGCCCGTCGTGCTCCCGATCCCAGGCCAGAATCCGCCTGGTGTAGTCGACCGCTTGCGACGGGGTGCGCTGGATGTGGAAGCCACCCGGATAGCGCACGAGCTCGGCCTTCTTGCCGAGCAGCCGCAGACCCGTGTACAGCTCCTCCCCCTGGCTGATCGGCACGCGGAGATCGCCCTCCCAGTGGATGACGAGCACGGGCGTGGTCACGTTGGGCAGGTACGTGAGCGGCGATCGCGTCTCGTACTCGTGCCGGCGCGACCACGGAAGGCCACCCATGTTGAACACGTCGAACTCCGAGATCTCGGTCGTGAGCGCCATGCTCGTCTGGTCGACCACGGCCGCCACCGCCGTCGCGGCCCGAAACCGGTCGGTGTGGCCGACCAGCCAGCTCGCCATGAACCCGCCGTAGGACCCACCGCTGACGAACATCCGCTCGCCGTCGACCAGGCCGCGCTCGATCAGGTCATCGCAGCAGGCGAGGATGTCCTCGTAGTCGCCTCCACCCCAGTCGCCGGTGCACGCGCTCGCGAACGCCTGGCCGTAGCTGGTACTGCCGCGCGGATTGGGCAGGGCCACGGCGAAGCCGGCGGCGGCGATCGCCTGGTGGAACGCGAGCCATCTTCCCGACGGCCAGGATGCGTGCGGGCCGCCGTGGACGTCGACGTGCAGCGGACGGCGCTCCCGCGCGCGGCCCGGAGGAAGCAGCGTGAAGTACTCGACCTCGGTGCCGTCGGGACGGGTGACGGTCGATCGGCTGACCGGGGCGAGCTCGACCTCGGCGACGAACTCGGCGTTGAGCCGGGTCAGCGGGGACGGCGCGGCGCCCGCGGTCGTTGTCACGAGCACCTCGCTCGGCCGGTCGGGCCAGGCGGCGGTGAACGCGACTGCGCGCCGGCCCGGCCGCGCGGCGACGCTGTCGATGATGAGGTCGCCACCGACCACCTCGCGGCTCCGCCGATCGCCGACCCTGGCTCGATGGAGGGTCACCGAGCCGCGGTCGGCGACGAGCATCAGGAGCTCCCGATCGCCGATCCAGCGGACCGGCGCGGGCAGGCCGGGGAACAGGACCGCCGGACGATCGAGCTCCGGCGCCACCATCTCAGGCTCGGCGGCGCCGTCGGCGGGAACCACGAACACGTGCGAGTCCTCGTTCCAGCTGTCGGTGACCTGGCCCGCAAACGCGACCGTCTTCCCGTCGGGCGAGAACACCGGGAAGGCGACGCGGCCCCTGCCGTTGGTTAGCCGGCGCGGCCGCCCGCCGGCGGCGGGCACGACCCACGCGTCGCCGCGGAACTGGCGGTCGTCGCGGCGCGGGTGGCGATCGGAGCCGAATACGATCGTGCCGCCGTCCGGGGAGAACGACGGATCGGCGTGGTCGTACTCGCCGCGAGTCACCTGGCGGGCCGTTCCGCCGTCGACGTCGACGACGAACAGATGTCGCCGCCCGTCTTGCCAGCCGACGCCGTCGAGGCGGGCCGCGAGCCCGCGCACCACGCGCGGCGCGTTTCGCTCCTGGGCGCCGGCGGTCGCGCGATCGGGGGCCCCGACTCGGCAGACGACGACGAGCCGTGTCGAGTCGGGCGACCACGCGATCTGGCTGACCGGTCCCGGCAGGTCGCCGAGACGCGCCGGCACGCCGCCGTCGAGGGGCGCCAGCCGCATGTGGGCGCCGTCGGGCCGGTCGTCGGGCGTCGAGATGTAGGCGAGCCAGCGGCCGTCGGGGGACCAGCGCGGGCTCGTGTCCACGGGTCCCTCGGTGAACCGGCGCGGCGGAGAAGAACCGTCGAGCGCCGCCACCCAGATCGACGACCGCAGCTTGTCCACCTCCTCGTCCGCCGCCCAGACGGCGAACGCCACCCGCCTCCCGTCCGGTGAGAGGTCCGAATCGGTCGCGGTTCTCAGCCGGAAGCCGTCCTCCGGGCGGAACCCTCGTTTGGCCATGATCTCTGCCCGTCTTCCAGTGCCGTGGTTCGTTCCGTGGTGAAACGGCCGTGGTCAAATCTACACATTCCGGCGGCATGGCTCTGCGGGGGGGCGAGCACCAACTGGATGTCGCAGATGCGCCGTTCCGCGAAGCCGGCCTCGCAGTACTCGAGGTAGAGCGTCCACAGGCGCCGGAAACGCTCGTCGTACCCGAGCGCGGCGAGCTCGTCGGCGCGCGCGGCAAAGTTGTCCTGCCACCGCCGAAGCGTCTCGACGTAGTGCGGCGTCAGGTCCTCGAGCGCCAAGATCTGCATGTCGGTGCGGCGGGCGATGTTCCGGGCGATCATCTCGAGCGACGGGAGACAGCCGCCGGGGAAGACATGCGTGTTGATGAACGACCTCGAGGCCTTTTCGACCTCGTACGCGCGGTCGTCGATCGTGATCGCCTGGAGCAGCATCGCGCCGTCGGGCGCGAGCAACTCGGAGCATTTGGCGAAGAACGCGCCGATGTGCCGCCAGCCGACGGCCTCGATCATCTCGATCGAGACGAGCTTGTCGTAGCGCCCGGTCAGGTCCCGGTAGTCCTCGAGCAGCACCGTCACGAGCTCATCGAGCCCCGCCGCCCGGACCGCGACCACCGCGTGGTCGTACTGCTCGCGCGAGATCGTGGTCGTCGTAACCCGGCAGCCGCGGGTGGCCGCGGCGTGGATTGCAAGCGCGCCCCACCCGGTGCCGATTTCGAGCAGGTGGTCGTCACACCCGAGCGCGAGCTTCTCGCAGATCAGCTCGAGCTTTGCGACCTGAGCGTCCTCGAGCGAGATCGCGCCCGCGCCGAACACCGCGCACGAGTAGCTCATGGTCCGGTCGAGCATCCGCGAGAACAGCTCGTTGCCGAGGTCGTAGTGGGCGGCGATGTCGCGGCGGCGGCTCTTGCGGGTGCTGCGCCTCAAGGTGGCGCGGATCCGCTGGATCGGCACGCGGACCGGGGCGATTCTCGCGCGCAGCCGGTCGAGGCCGGCCGCGTTCCGCGCGGCGAGGCGCACCAATGCGGTGAGATCGGGGGAATCCCACAGGCCCCGGGCATACGCCTCGGCCAGGCCTCGGCTGCCGGTCAGCGCCATCCGCCACATCCGGCGCGAACGGACGTGGATGGTTGCCGCCGGAGGCCCCGAGCCGTACACGCGGCGCTCGCCGTCCTCGATCACGGTCAGGGATCCGGTCCTGATCCGGCGCAGGAACAGCCACACCACCCACCGCGCGACGGCGTCGATCACGCCTGCCCCCGAGCCGGATGCGGGTGGAACTGGGCGCCGGCGAGCTTCAGCCCGATTGCGTGGCCGTAGATCAGCGTGAGCACGCGGACGTTCGCGAGCGGGTACCGGGCGCTGATGCGTGCGGCGGTCCGTCTCGTCAGCTCGCGGCGGCGCAGCGCGAGCGTGGCGTCGAACGTGAGCTCGCCGCCGCGACGGCTTTCGATGTGGATCGCGAGGCGCTCGCCCGGGTTGCCGGCGCGCGCGGTGTACCGCTGATCCATCCCCATGAACGGCGACACGTGCAGCGCCTTGGCGACATCGGCCTTTCCGCCCGCAAGGACGTACGCCCCTCGCTCGCGCCACGGCGTGTTCGTGACCTCGGCGAGGAGCGCCTGCACCTGCCCGTCGCGTGCGTCCAGGCAGTAGTAGAAGCTCACCGGGTTGAAGCAGTGTCCGAATGACCGCAACTGGGTGAGGAGCCGGATCGGCCCTTCGGGCCGGACGCCGGCCTGCGTCTCGACCTCGTCGCGGACGGCGCGGTCGAGAGGGACCGCATCGGCCCCGCCGAGGTAGTCGCGGCGGCGGAAGCGCAAGAGGCCCGGGCGGCGAGCGACGAGACGGCCGCCGAGCAGCGACGGCAACTCGTCGAGGTCGAGGTAGAACAGCGCCAGCCGGTGGCGGAACTCGCGGCGCGGCTGGGTGCGCCGGTGACGGATCGTCCCCTCGTAGATGCAGCTCGCGGTCGTCACGGCCGCGCGCCGAGTCGTTCGGCCACCCGCAGCGCGCTGCGCACGCCGTCCTCGTGAAACCCCCAGCCCCAGTACGCGCCGCAGAAATGCGTGTGCCGCCACCCGCTGATCTCCTCGAACCGGCGCTGCGCCTGCACCCCGGCGTCGGTGTAGACGGGGTGCGCGTAGGCGATCTTCCTGATGATGCGGGCCGGGTCGATCGCGTCGGTGCGGTTGAGCGTCACGCAGAACTCGCGCTCGGCGCGCAGCGACTGGAGGCGATTCATGTGGTAGGTGACGGTCGTTCGACCGGCGGGCTCGGCTTGGAGGTGGTAGTTCCAACTCGCCCACGCGCGCCGGCGCCGCGGCAGCAACCGCACGTCGGTGTGGAGCACGGCCTCGTTGTCCTGATAGGGAATCGCGCCGAGAATCTCCCGTTCCCGCGGGCTCGCGTCCTCGAGCAGCGCCAGGGCCTGATCCGAGTGGGTCGCGAGCACGACCTCGTCGAACCGCTCGGGCTCGCCCCCGGCGAGGCGCACGAGCACGTGACCCTCGCCTCGGGCGACGCCGCGGGCCGGAGTGCGCAGCCGAAGACGATCCGCGAACGGAGCCGTGAGCGCCTCCACGTAACGCTTCGAGCCGCCGGCGATCACCCGCCACCGCGGGCGGCCGCGCAAGCCGAGCATCCCGTGGTGGTCGAAGAACTCGACCAGGAACCGCGCCGGGAACGTCCACATCTGGCGGGGGTCCGCCGACCACACCGCGGACGCCTGGGGCACGATCACCCGATCGATGAACGCGCGCGAGAACCGCTGGCGCTCGAGCCACTCCCCGAGCGACGGACCGCGCCCGGGTTCTTCGGGCGCCAGCAGCTCGCGCGCCGCCCGGTTGAAGCGAACGAGGTCGGCGACCATCCGGTGAAACCACGGCGCGGTCAGGTGGCGTCGATTGGCGAACAACCCGTTCGGCGACGCGCCCGAATACTCGAAGTCGCCGATCCCGTCGCTCACGCTGAAGCTCATCGTCGAGGGCTGCCACGCCACCCCGAGCGTGGTCAGGAGCCGCTCGAAGCTCGGGTAGTTCCGGTCGTTGAACACGATGAAGCCGGTGTCGACCTGATGGGTCTCGTTCGGCGTGTCGACCCGGATCGTGTTCGTGTGGCCGCCGGCATAGTCGGCCGCGTCGAACACCGTGACGTCGTGCCGGCGGTGCAGCAGATGCGCCACCACCAACCCGGACACGCCGGCACCCACGATCGCGATCCTCATCGGGCTCCAGACCTGATTCGCATCGCAGCCCGAAACGGATCACTCGTCGAGCGCGGCGGTCAACCCGATGCTCGCCACCGCCGCGCCGCCGCCCACCGCCAGCGTGGCCGCTGCGGACCCACGCGGGAGTCGGCGCCGGCCGAGGACCGTGGCGACTACGTCGGTCAGATCGCCGGCGGCGCTTGCGGCCAGCCACGGCCGGATCGCCTCCCCGCGCGCCAAGGCCAGCAAGGCGCCGCCGTGCAAGATCACCTCACGGGCGCCGAGGGCGCGAAGCGCCACCTGAAGCGGCGCGTCCTCGGCGGCGGGCCCGAGCCACCGCAGCGCGACCCGGCTCGGCACGGCGATCAAGGCGACGCCGTATCCGACTCGGAGGGTCAACACAGCGGCGGCGGTGGCTCGGGGAACCGTCATGGAGAGGGTGGACACGGTACCACAGTATGTTGAGATATTCCTATACGACTTGTTAGACATCAACGACTGCGGTACGGTCAGACCCGTGCCGTCCGCTGCACCCGAGACCGGCCTGACGATGCGCGAGATGTCCGCGCGCAGCGGGATCAGCGAGGCGACGCTGCGGATGTGGGAGGTCCGACACGGCTTCCCCCAACCCCGCCGCGCCTCGAGCGGCCATCGCCGCTACTCCGAGCAGGACCTGGCGCGAGTCCGGGCCGTGCTGCGGGGACGCGCCGGTGGGCTGTCGCTCCAGGCGGCGATCGAGCTCGCGCACGACGCCGGCGACGAACGGGCGCCCTCGGTATACGCGTCGCTCCGCTCGCGCTACCCCCAGCTCGAGCCTCAGCTGCTGAAGAAGAGCGCGATGCTCTGGATGTCGCGGGCGATCGAGGACGAATGCCTGGCGCGGGCCGAGCGGCCGCTGCTGTTCGGCTGCTTTCAGCGCGAGCGGTTCTACCGAGCCTCGGAGGGCCGCTGGCGCGAGCTGTCGCGCACGGCGGAGCGGGCCGTCGTGCTGGCCGACTTCCGGCGCGCGCGGGAGCCGAAGCACGGACCGGTCGAGGTTCCGATCGACGGCTCCGACCCGGTCGCCCGCGAGTGGGCGATCGTGTGCGAGTCGCCGAGCTTTGGCGCCGTTCTCGCCGGCTGGGAACGACCTCGCCCCGGGGAGCGCGTGTTCGAGGCCGCGTGGACGATCGAGGCGTCGGCCGTCCGCCTCGCGGCGCAGGTCTGTCTGCGGCTCGCGACCGCGGCCGCGCCCGATTTGCTCGACGGACTGGACGAGCGGCTCGACTCGACGCCGGTCGCCCGCGAGCACGAGCTGCGCTCGGCGATCCAGCTCAGCACCCGCATGGTGCAGTACGCGGCCGCGTCATAGCGGCCCGATTCCGGCAGCCTCCAGAGCCTTCTCGCAGTACGCCCACAGCCGTTCGCGCTCCGGCTCGCTGTCGGGCGACGCCCCGAGCTTGTAGTGCGTCGGGCGCGGCCGCCGGTCGTGCCAGAAGAGGCCGGTCTCGCGCAGCGGCTCCGGCGCCGCGCCCAGCCACACGGTCGTGTCGGCGCCCTCCTCAGCGGTGCGGATGATCGGCCGGGTCGCGGCGCGGAACACCGGCATCCAGCGCCTCACGCCCTCGGTGTCCGCCCAGCCCGGATGCATTCCGTGTACGACGACGCCGCGGTCGCGCAGCCGGTCGGCCATCACCTCGGTGATCACCACCTGTTCGCGCTTGGTGCGGGCGTACAGCTTCTTCGGTCCGTACGCGGCGTGGTCGGACTCCCAGTCGCCATCGCTCGGGAGCGGCTGCGAGTACATGCCGCCGGAGCTGACGTTGATGATGCGCGCGGGGGCGTTCCGGGCGAGCAGGTCGGCGAGGAGCGTGCTCAGCGCGAGCGGCGCCAGCACGTGCGTGGCGAACATCAGCTCATGTCCGTCCGGCGAGCGCGTCCGCTCGTCCGGCATCACGCCGGCGTTGTTGACCAGCACGTCGAGCCGCGGCTCGCGGGCGGCGAAGCGCTCGGCGAACGCCTTCAGCACCGCGAGGCTGCTGAGGTCGGACACCTGCGGGCGCGCGTCCGCATCCGGGACCGACGCGCGGATCTCGGACACCGCCTGCTCGGCCCGTCGCGAATCCCGGGCGAGCGCGTGGACGGTGGCGCCGAGGCGCGCGAACCCGGACGCCGCCGCGAGCCCGAGCCCCGATGCCGCGCCCGTGACGAGCACCGCCGCGCCGTCGATCCGGGGCGGAGCCGCCGGCCAATCGGGGAGCCGCCGGCGCGCCAGCAGGCCGAGCCGACCGTATCCCAGCGCGATGCTCCGGTCGAGTGCGGCGTCGATTGCGGCCTCGATCATCATATTGTTGAGATAATAATGAACGTCTTGTTGAAATGCGATGTACATCACCTCTATCGCGAGCAGCTCGTCCCCCGGCCGCTCGACGACGTGTTCGCATTCTTCGCCGAGGCGGCCAACCTGGAGCTGATCACCCCTCCGTGGCTGGTCTTGCGCCTCACCGGCCACGAGCCGATCGCGATGGGACCCGGCGCGCTGATCGAGTACCGGCTGCGGCTCCACCGGCTGCCGCTCCGATGGGTGTCGCGGATCGCGCTGTGGGAGCCCGGGAAGACGTTCGTCGACGTTCAGATCCGAGGGCCTTACCGCGTCTGGCGCCATCGCCACGGGTTCGAGCCGCGCGGGCAGACCACCGTGGTGCGGGATCACGTCGAGTACGCGCTGCCGCTCGGCCCGCTCGGCGAGCTCGCCCACGCGGCGTTCGTCGAGCGCGATCTGGCGAGGATCTTCGACTTCCGCCGCGCGGCGGTGATGAGGCTGCTCGGATGACCGCAGTGCTGTGGCTCCGGCGCGACCTCCGCGTCCACAATCATCCGGCGCTGGAGGCGGCGCGCCGGGGCGCGGACGCGCTCGTGCCCGTGTTCTGCTTCGACGACCGGCTGCTCCACGGCCGCCATGCCTCGGGTCCGCGCACCCAGTTCCTGCTCGAGTGCCTGGCCGATCTGGATCGCTCGCTGCGTGCGCGCGGCAGCCGGCTGGTGGTTCGCCACGGTCGACCGGAGGTGGAGATTCCGAAGCTCGCGCGCGAGGTCGGCGCCGGCGCCGTCCACTTCACCGGCGACGTCAGCGCGTTCGCGCGCGACCGGGACCGCCGGGTCACCGAGGCGCTCGACATCCCCGCGCACGAACATCCGGGGCTGTTCGTGGTCGACGACCTCGCCGCGATCCGCACCGTTGCCGGCGATCCGTACACGGTGTTCACCCCGTTTCACCGTGCCTGGGCTCGCGCGCCACGCCGGCGATCGCGCGGCGCACTCCGGTCGCTCCCGCCTCTCCCGCTTGGCCTGCACGCCGGAACGCTGCCGCGTCTCGAGGACCTCGGCCTGCGCCAGGAACTGGAGGACCCGATGCCCGGGGGCGAGCATCACGCGCGCGAGGCGATGCGGAGATTCCTGTCGGCGCACGTCGAGACGTACGACGAGACGCGCAATCTTCTCGCCGAACCCGGCACCTCTCGCCTGTCCCCTTATCTGCACTTCGGATGCCTGTCGGCGCGGGAACTCGAGCAGCGGGCTCCCGAGACCGCCTTTCGCCGGCAACTGGCCTGGCGCGACTTCTACGCCCACGTGCTCCTGCACTTCCCGCGGAACGCACGCTCGGAGTTCCAGGACCGCTACCGGGGCACGATCAACTGGAGTCGCGCGCACCAGCGGTTCGAAGCGTGGTGCGAGGGTCGCACGGGATATCCGCTCGTCGACGCCGGCATGCGCCAGTTGCGGCGCGAGGGCTGGATGCACAACCGGGCGCGGCTCATGGTCGGGTCGTTCCTGACCAAGGATCTCGGGATCGACTGGCGGTGGGGCGAGCGCTGGTTCATGCGCTGGCTGCTCGACGGCGACGAGGCGAGCAACAACGGCAACTGGCAGTGGATCGCCTCGGTCGGCGTCGACCCGCAGCCGGCGTTCCGGCGGATGTTCAACCCCGACCGCCAGCAGGCGCGCTTCGACCCCGAGAGCGCGTACGTCAACCGCTACGTTCCCGAGCTTCGCAACGGCAGGAGCAACTACCCGGAGCCGATCGTCGATCACGCCCAGGCGCGCCGGGAAGCGCTCGTCCGTTACCGCACGCCTGCGGCGAGCCGCGGCCATACATAAAGCGCGGGGCCGGAGGCGATGTGCGCCTCCGGCCCCGAGCAGCACCTACCCCAGGTGTCCGAAACCGGTTTATCCCACCAGCGCCGAGAACGCGCCCGACTGGATCAGCTCGACGGTCGTCGCGATGTCGACGTCGAGGTAGCGGTCGCCGTCTACGAACGGGACGTGCTCGCGCACGAGCCGGAACGCCTCCTGCGTGCGCGGGCTGCACTTCTCCACGCCGCGGAGCTCGAGCGCCTGGCAGCAGGCCAGCAGATGGATCGCCGCCACGTTCTGGGCGAGCTCGACGATCGAGCGCGCGTCGCGCGCGGCGATCGTCCCCATCGAGACCTTGTCCTGGTTGTGGCACTCGGTCGAGCGCGAGTGGATCGTGGCCGGGTTGCAGAGCTTCATCGCCTCGGCGGTCATCGCCGACGCGGCGATCTGCATTCCCTTGAAGCCGTGATGAATCCCCGCCTCGGGATGGCTCGCGTCGAAGCGCGGGATCAGGTTCGGGGTCAACCCCCGGTTGAATTTCTCGTCGACGATCAGCTCGAGCTGGCGGTCCATCAGGTCGCACAGGTTCGCGAGCGCGACCTTGAGCGAGTCCATCGCCTGGCCGACGTGGCCGCCATAGAAGTTGCCGCCGCTCTCGACCCGGCCGCCGGCCACGTTGAACAGCGGGTTGTCGTCGGACGAGTTGATCTCGACCGTCAGCCACCGCTCGGCCCAGTCGAGCACGTCGCGCAGGACGCCGGTGACGTGCGGCGCGCAGCGGATCGAGTACTTGTCCTGCACCTGGCGGTCGAGCTCGACGAACTCGGCGCCGTCGAGGCCGCCCTCGAACAGCTCGTCGCTGTCCGCGGCCAGCCGCGAATCGGCGAGCAGCTCGCGGATGTGGCGCGCGCTCGTGACCATCCCCGGGTGGGGCTTGGCATCGTCGAACAGGAACGCGTTGAAGTGGCCGCGGTTGCCGAGCATCGCCTCGGACGCCATCGCGGTCAGCAGGTCGGCGAGATCGGCGAGCGCCTGCGAGGCGCCGACGGCCATGCACGCGAACGCGCTCATGAACGACGTCCCGTTGGTCAGCGCGAGTCCCTCCTTGGCCTCGAGCAGCAGCGGCTCGAGGCCGAGCTCGGCGAGCACGTCAGCGGCCTCGCGCTCGCCGCCGTCGAACGCGACGACCCCGTCGCCGGCGAGCGCCCGCCCGACATAAGAAAGCGGCGCCAGGTCGCCGCTCGCCCCGACCGAACCGCGCTCGGGGATGAACGGCACGACGTCGTTGTTGAGCAGATCGAGCAGGCGCTCGACGAGCTCGACGCGGACGCCCGAGTTGCCCTTCGACAGGCAGTTCGCGCGCAGCAGCATCGTCACGCGCGCGACCTCGGGCGGAGCGATCGGACCGGTGCCGACGCCCATGAAGCGCAAGATGTTCTGCTGCAGCCGGGCCGCCTTGCCAGGGGAGATCTGGCGGTGCGCGCTGTCGCCGAAACCGGTCGTGACTCCGTAGATCGGTATCTCCTTGGCGATCAGCTCATCCTTGAGCCGCTTGCTCGCGTTGACGGCCCGGGCTGCGCGCTCGGACAACTGCACCATGCGGTCCCGCCGTGACACCTCGAGCGCATCGCGGACGGTGAGTGAGGAACCGTCGAGCTCGAGCGCCGTCCGACCTGGACGTCCCTGCGTCGCCGGGGTCGTGACCGCCATCGACAAATCGTGTCGCGGTGGTAGGCTCGACGCAACCAAGACGCACTCGATCGGTATTCAGATGCAGCTCAGCCGCCCTTTGGACGGCATCGACCGCAAAATTGTTGCGTTATTGCAGCAGAGCGCCAAGCGCACGTTCGCCGACATCGGCGCCGACGTGGGCCTCTCGGCGACCGCGGTCAAACGGCGCGTCGACCGCCTCGAGGGCGACGGCGTGATCACCGGCTACGGCGCCCGGATCAACTGGCGCGCGCTCGGCGAGGCGATCGAGTCGCTGATCGAGATCTACTGCGCCGACCGCACCTCGCCGGCGGACGTCGGACAGTCGCTGGCGAAGATCGACGAGATCGTCTCGGCGTTCACGGTCTCCGGCGAGGCCGACGCGGTGATCCGGGTGCGGGTGGACAACATCGAGCACCTCGAGCGGCTGGTCGAACGACTCCGGAGAGATCCGAACATCGTCAGGACGCGGACGCTGATCGTGCTCTCGACGCTGCTCGATCGGCCATGATCGAGACGTTCGCGAGGCCCGACGTCGCGATGGACCGTCGTCAGGACGGCACGATCATCCTCCGGTCGCGCCTGCCCTTGCCCGAGTGGGAACCGTCGATCACGGCGGTCCTCCGCGAGCGCGCGGCGTCGCATCCCGACCGCCCGCTCGCGGCGCAGCGCGACGCCGAGGATCGCTGGACCACGCTCACCTACGGCGAGGCACGGAAGAAGGCCGACGCACTCGCGCGCGCGTTCGGCGAGCTCGGGCTGGGGCCCGCCAAGCCCGTGATGATCCTCTCGGGCAACTCGCTCGAGCACCTGCTGGTCAGCCTCGGCGCGTACGCCGCCGGCGCGCCGGCGATGCCGATCAGCGTCGCGTACTCGCTGATGAGCAAGGATCACGCGCGGATCAGGGCAATCGCCGAGCTGACCGAACCGGGGCTCGCGTTCGCCGACGACGCCGGTCCGTTCGCCGGCGCCCTGGATGCGCTCAGCGACCGCGTGCCGTCCGTGCTCGTGGCCCGCGGCGAGCGGGAGGGAGCGCTGCGGCTGGACGAATTGTGGGAAGCCCCCGCTCACCGGGAGAGTCCGCTCGATGGCGAGCCCGGCGGGGAGGCGATCGCCAAACTCCTATTCACATCAGGATCGACCGGCGTCCCCAAGGGGGTCATCAACACCCACCGGATGTTGTGTTCGAACCAGGCGGCGATCCGGGTCGCGTGGCCGTTCCTGGCCGACGAGCCGCCGATCCTCGTCGACTGGCTGCCGTGGAGCCACACGTTCGGCGGCAACCACAACCTGAACCTCGCGCTGTTCAACGGGGGCACGATCCACATCGACGACGGCCGGCCGGTCCCGCCGCTGTTCCCGCGGACGCTCGCGGCGCTCCGCGACGTCCCGCCGACCCTGTACTTCAACGTGCCGGCCGGGTACGCGCTGCTGGCCCCGGCGCTCGAGAACGACCCAGCCCTGGCCGAGCGGTTCTTCACCCGCGTAAGGTTCATGTTCTACGCGGCCGCCGCGCTTCCCGACACGCTCGCGGAGCGGTTGCGCGCGCTGGCCGAGCGGCATACCGATCACCAGGTGCCGCTGACCTCGAGTTGGGGCACGACCGAGACGTCGCCCGCGGCCACGACGATGCACTACCTCGGCGCGCCGACCGGATGCATCGGCGTCCCCTATCCCGGCGTCAGCGTCAAGCTCGCCCCGGTCGGCGACAAGCTCGAGATCCGGGTCAAGGGACCGAACGTCACGCCCGGCTACTTCCGCCAGCCCGAGCTGACCGCGGCCACGTTCGACGAGGACGGCTACTACCGCTCGGGCGACGCGGCCACGTTGATCGACTACCAGGACCCGAACCGGGGGATGATGTTCGACGGTCGGATCGCCGAGAACTTCAAGCTCCTGACCGGCACCTGGGTCGCGGTGGGATCGCTGAGAACGCGCCTCCTAAGTACCGCCGGGGTCCTCAGCGACGCCGTGATCGCCGGGCAGGACGCCGAATACGTGGCGGCCCTGGCCTGGGTCAACCAGGCGGAGGCGCAGAGCGACGCGACCGCGCTTCGCGAGCACCTGTCGCAAGCGCTGACCAAACTGAATCAGGATTCAGGTTCGGCATCGCGCGTCGAGCGACTGCTCCTGCTCGAGACGCCGCCGAGCCTCGACGCCGGCGAGATCACCGACAAGGGCTACCTGAACCAGCGTCGGTGCCTGCAGTGCCGCGCGCGTGACGTCGCCCGACTGTACGCGGACCCCCCCGGCCCGGAGGTGATCACCCCGGCGCCGGCTTAGGACCCCGGTGCACGATCAGCGCTCGGCGGCCTCCGCGCCGGAGCTCACGGACGACAGGGGTCCTCGACGGGCGCTCGCCCCCTGGCGCGCCCGCGGACGCGGGCGAGGAGCGGCGGCGAGTACCAGGCGGGACCCTCCATGTCGACGAAGCGCCTGAGATTCGGGGTCTGCGGCCGCGCGCCGCCGAGCGCGTAGAGCAGGACGGCGATCAGTGCACCGGCGACGGCGAGTCCGAACCCGATCCACAACGCGATGCCCGTGCCGGTGGTCAGGTTTCCTCCGACCGTAACCGCGAAGTGCACGAAAATGGGCGCGATCATGAACGCCGCGACCGCGCGCAGCAGCTCGACGATCGCGAACACGCGCTGCAGGTTGTTGGACGGCAGCGAGAAGCCGGCGACGAACAGGGCCGGCGCGACACTCGCGCCGAGTCCGACGCCGGTGAGCCCCGCCCCGATCAGCGTGAGCGCCTGACTGGGAGGAAGCTCGATCCGGAAGACAGCGATGCCGGCGGCCAGGAACGCCATGCCCACGAGCGGCAGGTAGTGCATCGCGCGGCTCTTCATCACGATGCCGAGGGCGAAGGCCGTGAGCACTGCCCCGCCCAACTCCGGCAGGAACAGTAGACCCACGTGCAGCGCGGAGTAGTGAGGCGCGAGCAGCGCCGCGGTCAGATCGGTCGCCGCGACCGAGGCGGCGGCGGCGAACAGAGCAAGGGTGACCGCGGCCACCGGGATCGTGCTCGAGAGCATGCTGCGGATGGTCAGGAGCGGGCGCTTGGAGCGGTACTGGTTGACGATCAGCACGACGATCAGACCCAATCCGACGATCAGCGGCACCACTGTCCTCGCATCCAGAAATGGATGCGTGAGCAGCTGCGACGCGCCGTAGAACGCCGAGACGCAACCCACGGCCGCGAGGGCGATCACGTTGGGGGCCCATGGAGCGCTGCGATCCATCGGGGGCGAATCCTCGAACGTCACAAGCGAAAGCACGAACGCCGTGAACGAGACGCCCGCGACGATCCAGAACAGCGGCCGCCAGGCGTTGGCACTCGCCTGTAGACCTCCGAGGGTGGGGCCGAGCGCGACGGCGCCGAAGATGCAGATGCTCATGATCACCGCCGTCTCGCGGAGCCGATCGAGTCCGAAACTGAGCACAAGCGGCGGCACGGCCGCGATCAGGAGCAGGCTCGTGCACAGACCCTGCAGCACTCGCCCGGTGATGAACATCGCGGGACTCGACGCCGCAGCGGTCAGGACCGAGCCGATCACGAGCACTGCCGCGTACAGGACCATCATCCGCCGCTGGGGCAGATGCTGCGCGAACTGGACCGCCAGCACCGTCCCGACCGCGTAGCCGGCGTTCGCCAGGCCGGCCCCCAGGCTCATCGTCTGGAGGCTCGTGTGCAGGTCTTTTGCGATGATCGGCGTCAACGGCTGAAGCGCGGCCGACAGCGCGAGATAGGGCACGAGCGCGAACACGACCATCGCGGCCGCGGCCGGGTAGCGACCGGCGAGCCGCCCAGGTCGGATCGTTTGACGCTCGGCAAGCATCCGCTTCAGGAATAGCAGACTGGCCGCGTGGGCTCTCCGGCCCGGGCCGGAGGGTGGCCACGTGGGGCTCAGCGACCGGGGGCCGGCCTGACCGCGATCGTCACGTCGACGAGCGCGCAGAGCTTGTCTCGGGCGTCGCGGAACTCGTGGCCCCAGGTCCACTCGCGCTCGTCGTGGCCGCGCAGCGCGGCTTGGACGTCCACGGTGCCGCCGGTGATTGGCCGCAGGAAGCTCGCGTAGTTGCTGAGCCCCGACCCGACGTAGCCGTCGCGCCAGACGTTGTTGACGGTGGCGACCGATGCCACGGTCTCGGCGACCGCGGAGTAGATGCCGCCGTGCATCAGCCCCAGCGGCTGCTTGAGGTTCTCGCGGACGGTGAAGCGCACGTGCGCCGAGGTGTCCGTAAGGTCGACCCACTCGAGCCCGAGGAACCCCTCGAACGTGTTCTCGAGCGGGATGACCGGGGCTGGGAGCGATGCACGGTCCCAGGGCGGCGGCCCGTCGCTCACGTGCGCCCGGGGGTCGCGACAGGCGCGGCCCTCACCCCGCCCCGAACACGACCGACTTGGTCTCGGTGTAGAAGTCGAAGGCCTCGATTCCGTGCTCCTTGCCGTAGCCGCTGGACTTCCAGCCGCCGAACGGGAGCTCGTCGTAGACCTTCGTGCGCGAGTTGATCCAGGTGTAGCCGGCCTCGATGCGGGTCGCGGCTTCGCGGGCTCGCTGGAGGTCTTTCGTCCAGACCGAGGACCCGAGTCCGAACGGGGACGCGTTGGCGCGCTCGATCGCCTCGTCGAGGTCGGTGACGCGCCAGATCGGGAGCGCGGGGCCGAACACCTCCTCGGTGGCCATCGGCGCGTCGTGGGGTGGGTCGGCGACCACCGTGGGCTCGTAGAAGAACCCGTCGGCGAGGTCGGGATCGTCGGGCGGCCCACCGCCGGCTCTGAGCTCGCCGCCGGCGTTCAGCGTGTTGGACACCTGAGCGGCCATCTCGTCGCGGCCGCCGGCGGTGTGCATCGGGCCCATCTGCGTGCCCTTGACGTCGCCGCGGCCGACCTTCAGCCGCTTGGCCTTCTCGACGATCGCCTCGATCACCTCGTCCGCGATCGACTCGAACACGTACACGCGCTTGATCGCCAGGCACGCCTGGCCGCAGTTGTAGAAGCGGCCCATGCTGGCGGCGCTGGCGGCAGCGGCGAGGTCGGCGTCGTCGCAGATGATCATCGGGTCAGAGCCGCCGAGCTCGAGCGTGACCCGCTTGGTCCCGCGGGCGGCCAGCGCCATGATCTGCTCGCCCACCGGCGTCGAGCCGGTGAACGCGATCTTGCGTGTCAGCGGGTGGGTGACGAGCGCCTCGCCCGCCTCCGAGCCGCGGCCGGTGATGACGTTGAAGACGCCCTCGGGGAGGCCGCCCTCGGCCAGCAGCTCGGCGAACCGCAGCGTGGTCAGCGGCGTCGTCGCCGCCGGCTTGGCCACGACCGCGTTGCCGGCGACCAGCGCCGGCGCGAGCTTGTTGCAGAGCAGCGTCGTCGGGAAGTTCCACGGGACGATCGCGCCGACCACGCCGAGCGGGCGGCGGAGGACGACGCCGTCGACGCCGGGATCGAGGTTCGGGGCGTGGGCGCCTCTTAATGCCTTCGAGAGGCCGACATAGTGCATCAGCGTGTCGACCGCCTTGGTCACCTCGATCCGGCTGTCGCGGAGCGTCTTGCCCTGCTCGCGGGTCAGCAGCGGGACCAGCTCGTCGAGGTGCTCCTCGACGTGGTGCGCGGCGCGGCCGAGGATCTCGCCGCGCTTTGACACCGCGAGCTCGGACCAGGTCGTGAACGCCTTTGCGGCGGCCTGGATCGCGGCGTCGACGTCGCTCTCGGTGGCGGCGGCGACCTCGGTGAACGCGCGACCGTCGGCCGGGTTGACGACGTCGAGGGCGTCGCCGCCGTTGCGATGCTCGGCGCCGGCGATGAACGACCCTGGGTGGGTGGTCAGCGTGCTCATGCGCCCACGAACTCCGGCTTGCGCTTCTCGACAAAGGCGTGCAGCCCCTCGTCGGCGTCCTTGGAGTTGAACAGCTGCTCCATCAGCTCGGCCTCGAGCGCGAGCCCATTGGCCAGCGCCAGCTCGCCGCCCTCATGAACGCAGCGCTTGATCGCGGCGATCGCCAAGGCGGCGCCGCCGGCGAGCCGCGCCGCATACTCGCGCACCTTGGTCTCGGCCTCCTCGGTGTTGTACACGTCCGCGACCAGCCCCATCTCGCGGGCCTCCTCGACCGTGTAAGTACGGCCGGTGAGCAGCAGCTCGAGCGCGCGACTCGGACCGATCAGGCGCGTCAGCCGTTGCGTGCCGCCGTTGCCCGGCAGCAGCCCGAGCGTCACCTCCGGCAGGCCCATCTTGTAGAGGCCCGCAGCGCCGAGACGGATATCGCACGCGAGCGCGATCTCGAGCCCGCCCCCGAGCGCGTGGCCGGCGATGTACGCGATGAACACCTGGGGCGCCGCCGCCATCCGCCGGAACGCGGCCTGGCTGACCTTGATCATCTCCATGTTCGCGCCGACGTCACCCTCGAGGAACTTCTTGATGTCGGCGCCGGCGCTGAAGAACTTCTCGCTCGCGCTCTGCACGATCACGACGCGGGTGGCGCCGGCGACGGCCTCGTCGACGGCGCCCGAGAACTCGCTCATGAACTCGAGGTCGTACGAATTGGCCGGCGGCTTGTCGAGCGTGATGAAGCCGAGCGGACCGTCGTCGTTGTAGGTGACAGCCATCTACGCGAGACCTCCCACGACGACCGACTTGATCTCGACGTAGGAATCGAGCGCCTCGATCCCGTGCTCCTTGCCGTAGCCCGACGCCTTGACCCCGCCGAACGGAAGCTCGTCGTAGCCGTAGTGGATCTGGTTGACCCAGGTCATGCCCGATTCGATCTGGAGTGCCGCCCGGTGAATGAGGCGGGCGTCGTGCGTCCAGATCGAGGAGC
The DNA here is from genome assembly GCA_963777335.1 of uncultured Solirubrobacterales bacterium. Classification (GTDB taxonomy): domain Bacteria; phylum Actinomycetota; class Thermoleophilia; order Solirubrobacterales; family Solirubrobacteraceae; genus Palsa-465. The sequence goes on along the minus strand of CAVZQD010000018.1, from coordinate 231,380 downwards.
CGAGCCCGTACGGCGTGTCGTTGGCGCGGGCGATCGCGTCGTCGAAGTCGGTGAATCTCGCGACGGGGAGGACCGGCCCGAACACCTCTTCGCGCATGAGGCGCGATGTGTCGGCGGGCTCGGCGATCACGACCGGCTCCAGGAACCAGCCCTTGCCGTTGCCGCCGGTGCCGCCGCCGATCAGCAGCTCGCCCCCGTGGGCGACGCCGTCCTCGATCTGCTCGAGCAGCTCGTCGCGGCCTTGTCGCGTATGGATCGGGCCCATCCTGAGCTTCGGCTTCTCGGCTTTCACCGTCCCGTCGCCGGGTTCATAGCGGCCGACCCTTTCGACGAGCTGGGAGACGAAGCCGTCGTACACCGAGTCGTGGACGAACACGCGCTTGCACCCCAGGCACGCCTGGCCGGCGTTCCAGTAGCGCCCGATGATCACCGCCTTGACCGCCGCGTCGACGTCGGCGTCGGCGCAGATGATCACGGGGTCCGAGCCCCCGAGCTCGAGCGTGAGGCGCTTCAGGTCGGGGGCGGCCAGCCTGGCGACGTGGCGGCCTACGTCGGTCGACCCGGTGAACGCGACTCGCTTGACATCCGGGTGGGTTATCAGGGCGTCGCCGATCTCGCTGCCGCGTCCCGTCACCACGTTGAGGACCCCGTCGGGTACGCCCGCCTCGCTGAATAGTTGGGCGGTTTTCAGAGTCGCGAGCGGCGTCGTGGACGCGGGCTTGGCCACGACCGTGTTGCCGGACGCGAGCGCCGGCGCGACCTTCGTCCCCAGCAGCGTCAGCGGGAAGTTGTACGGCGTGATCGCCGCGCACACCCCCATCGGACGGCGGATCACCATCCCGTACGCCACGCCGAGCGTCGACGGCAGGTCCTGGTAGGCGCCGCGCACCTTCGTCGCCGCCTCGGCGTAATAGTGGACGCCGTGCGCGAGGTGGGTGACCTCGCCCACCGCCTCCGCGATCGGCTTGCCCTGCTCGGAGGTGAGCGTCGCCGCGAGCTCCTTGGCGTTGGTCTGGATGAGGTCCGCGGCCTTGGTGAGGATCGCGGCCCGCTTCTCGACGTCGGTGCCCGACCACTCAGCGAGCGCGCGCTTGGCGGTCGCCACCGCGAGCTCGACGTCCTCGGGCTTTCCGGCGGGGACACTGTCCACGGTCTCCTCGGTCGCCGGGTTGACCACCTCGAGCTGTTCGTGAGCGGCCGCCTGGCGCCACTCACCTCCGATCAGCATCTCGGGCACGCTGCCTCCTGTCAGTTCAGGGGACGCGCTCGTCCTCAGGGTGGCGAACGCGACTCGTTTTCAGATAATGCTCTCGCAACTGCTGGTAGTGCTTCGCGGCGCGCTCGGTCCAGGCAAGCGCTGAACCGGACAGCTCCTTCTTCACGCGCGCGGGGACGCCCGCGGCGAGGACGCCGGGGGCGATCTCGGTGCGCTCGGACACGACCGCGCCGGCCGCGACCATCGCGCCTGCGCCGACCTTCGCGTGCTGCAGGACGATCGCGCCCATCCCGACCAGCGCGCCGTCGCCGATCGTGCAACCTTCGAGCATCGCGCCGTGGCCGACGACGACGTCGGCGCCGATGACCGTCGGGAGCTCGCGCGCGCAGTGGATCACGGCGGCGTCCTGAATCGAGCAGCCGGCGCCGATCTCGATGTGCGAGACGTCGCCGCGGAGCACGGTCCCGAACCAGATGTTGCACTTCTCGCCGACGCGGACGTCGCCGATCAGGACCGCGGTCGGCGCCAGGAAAACGTCCTCGCCGATCGTCGGGGCGATGCCGTCGAGCTCAACGATCGTGGCCACTTGACCTCACCGGGGAGAGACTATACGATGGCGGGCGTTAGTCAAGTGTCACACGTCGCTCCCGAACAGCTCGCTCCCTGGACCGAACAGCAAGTGCAGCAGCACTTGGCCGCCGGCAAGCTCGTCGAGGGCATCCAGCACATGTCCCCGAAGTACCTCGAGGGGATGCGGCGGATCCTCACGGTGTCGGCCGACACCGAGTTCGTCAGCGCCCCGTCGTACCTGCGGGCCGCCCAGCACGCGCCGGCGCTCAACAACTTCGGGTCGGCGATGTCGATCATCCAGGACGAGCTCGCGCACGCCCACATCGGCTACCGGCTGCTCGGCGATCTCGGAGTGGACATGGACGAATTGATTTATGAGCGACCGGCGGGTGCGTTCAAGTACCCGTACGCGTTTGACGTGCCCTTGAACTCGTGGGTCGAATTGGTGTGCGCGAACGCGCTGTATGACCAGGCCGGATTCGTGCTGCTGTCAGATGTGTATCAGTCGAGCACGTTCGGGCCTTGGAAGCGGGCGCTCGCGAAGGTCGACAAGGAGGAGACGTTCCACCTGCGCCACGGCCGCACCTGGATTCGGAAGCTGTGCAAGGAGCCTTCCGGGCGCGCGGAGGTTCAGGCGGCGGTCGACTGGATGTTCATCCTGACGCTCGAGTGGTTCGGGCTGCCGGACTCGTTGAAACAGCATTCCGAGCAGCTGGATTACGGCTTCAAGGGCAAGTCGAACGATCAACTGCGGCAGTGGTGGATGTCCGAGGTTGTGCCTTTTATGGATGAGGTAGGGATTCAAGTGCCCGCCCATTTCGCCATCGAGCGAGATGTGTACGTGATCGACTGTCCCTTCCCCGCCGCGTTCGACGAAGAGAAGCGGGAATGGCTGCTCGACGAGGGTGCGATTTCGTGGGACGACGTGACGGCCCGGTGGCGCGCGCGGGGACCGATGAACGAGGACTACGTGCGAACGCTGCAGCGGGGTTATCAGACGACGGGGTTGCGTCGCGCGGCATGACCGATTCCGTTGAGGCTCGCCTCTGGGAGGCTTTGCGCGGGGTCGAGGATCCCGAGATACCGGTGTCGGTGCTCGGCATGGGCCTGATCGTGTCGCTGTCGTATCGCGCCGAGGCCCGGGCGGCGGATTTGCAGATCACGTACACGTCGATGGGCTGTCCGGCGATGGACTTCATCGAGGACGACATCCGGGACGCGTTGATGTGTGATCCCGATGTCGATGTGGTGAACATCGACGTGGTCTGGGACCCGGTGTGGACGAAGACCAGGTTGCGCGACGACGCGCGGGCGAAGATGCGTTCGTTGGGGATCGCGGTGTGAGCCGGGCCGGCGAGACCGTGTGGGAGGTGTTCGCGCGTAAGGAGTATGCGGAGCCCCTCCACCACGTCGGCACCGTGACCGAGGACGACGAGGATCTGGCCGTGGTCTCGGCGCGCGCGATCTACGACGAGCAGCCGTGGATCGAGATGATCATCGTGCCGCGGACGTCGATCCGGGAGGCGATCCGATCATGAACGCCGCTGCGGGCGCGGTCGATGCCGGGACCGCCACGATGATCTCGCTGATCGGATCGTTGGCCGACAACAAGAGCGCGCTCGGGCGCCGGTACGGGGAGTGGGCGGTGAGCGCGCCGACGATCGAGTCGGCGGTGGCGGCGGCGGCGATGGCTCAGGACGAGCTCGGCCACGCGCGGTCCACCTACCCGGTGCTGGACAAGCTCGGGGCTTCGCGCTCGGAGGAGACGGGCCTCGACGCCGGCCATCCGATGTTCGTGATCTCGCGGGAGCTGCCCGACTGGGCATCGTTCATCGCCGCCAACCTCGTCGTCGACGGCATCCTGACGACGTTTGTCGCGAGCGCGCGGCACAGCTCGATCGAGCCGCTCGCGCAGCGCGCCCGGAAGATCCTCCAGGAGGAAGGCGCGCACCGGGTGCACGCGGAGGCGTGGGCGCGGCGGATCGTGGCGGTTGGAGGCCCGGCTCTGGAGCTGCTCGTCATGCGCATCGATGAGATGTGGGCGCAGGCGGCGCGCTGGCCGGGACCGGACTCGGACCCGGGTTACGGTGAGGCGATTGCTTGTGGGATGGTCGATTCGGGTCCGTCGGCGATCCGGACCCGCATGCGCGACTGGCTCGGCCCGCGGGTCGACGGCATCACACTCGACGAGCCCACGGACTGGTCGGATTGGGATCCCCAGCGCCGGCAATGACCTGCCCGTTCTGCGACTCGGCGGACGTCGAGCTCGTGTCGCCGTGGGGCGGACAGATCATCACCTGCCAGATGCGCTGCCGAGCCTGCAACACCTACTTCGAGGCGATCCGGGCGGAGTTCGAGGGCGTGCCGGAGAAGGCCGACGGCGTGCCGGAGAAGGCCGACGGCGTGCCGGAGAAGGGCGACGGCGTGCCGGAGGAGCCAGAGACCTCATGGACGACCAGCTCCGCAGACGATCGGTAGGCGCGCCGGCTGCCAGATCGCTGCTGCTGACGATCCTCGGCGAATACGTGCTGCCGCGAGGCGACGCCGTGTGGCAGGAGACGCTCGTCGGCGCGCTCGTATCGCTCGGCTACACGCAACAGGCCGCGCGGCAGGCGCTGGCCCGGAGCGTCCGTGACGGCTGGCTCGAGACGTCGCGCCACGGTCGCCGGGCGCGGGTCGTGCTGAGTTCCAGGACGGCGGAGCTGCTCCGGACGGGTGCAGAGCGCATCTACTCGTTCGGCTCGCCGTGGCGCTGGGACGGCCGGTGGCTGGTCGTGATTCTTCGGGTCCCCGAGGCGCGCCGCGAGGTTCGCCACCAGCTCCGGAGCAGCCTGGCGTGGGCGGGGCTCGGGTCGATGGGCGGTGGCGTGTGGCTGACGCCGCACGTCGAGCGCGAGGCCGAGCTGCGCGAGGTGGTGCTGGCCGCGCCGGCCGCGGAGGCCACCTCGTTCATCGCGTCGCTCGGCGCGCTCGGCCGCGCCGAGGACGTGGTCGCGGAGGCGTGGGATCTCGACTCCGTCCGGTCGGCCTACGAGGTGTTCATCTCGGACTTTGCGGCGATCCGACCCTCATCCGACGAGGCCTCCTTCCGCATGCAGACGCTGCTCGTGCACGCGTGGCGGAGGTTCCCGTTCCTCGACCCCGACCTGCCGGCCGCGCTGCTGCCGGCGGGTTGGCCCCGGGGGCGAGCCCATGAACTGTTCACCGGGCGGCACGCGCGCTGGGCGTCGCGGGCGAGCGATCACTTCGAGGAACTGGAACGCGGTCGTTCGCCGCAGGCGATCCGCGCTGCCTGACGTCGGGCCGGCCCGCCGCAACGGGGTGCGCCGGCTCCTAGCTCATCGTGACGACGCGCCGCTCATCATGACGACGCGCAGCTGATCGTGGACGAGGCGCAGCTCGCTCATCGTGGACGAGGCGCGGGCGGCCCGGATCCATCCGGGCGCCCGCGCTATGTCGGGGAAGTGGGGGCGCAGTTCCCCGACGCCTTGCGAGGGGATCCGCGAGTAACCCGCCGCACCCCTCGAGAGAACCTGCATAACACGCCACTGAAGCGGCTTCGACGGGACTGTGGCGTGTGAGGCATGTAGGGCGTGCATAGTGCGCCACGGTCCCGGCGGTCGTGACCCGTTGGCGTATTTTGCAGGTCGCGGACGGCAACGGCACCGGGCGGCAACATCCCTCAGGCTCCCAAAATGTGCCCATCTACGATTGTCGGCTTCCCGGCTCATCGCACAGCCAAACCCGCAATCGCGACGAGTCGGTCATCCCGCAAACGTTGAGGTGAGACCCACAGGGCGTCAGGCATAGAAAACGTGCGTCGAGGGTAACCGTCAAGGCGGGTGTCGATCATCTTGGTTCCGCGTTGCCTGCATCACCGATCACGATCTGCCGCTGGGGGCTCCCGACTCGCATGGGAACGACGGGCGCTCCGGGGTGCACGCAGGCGGCCACGTCCACGTATGTCAGGAGCGCCCAGAGTGTCCTCCCAGCTAGCACGCTTATTCGGCGGTCTGTCAATCGCGATTGCGCTGACCGTCGTCACCGCCGCCGTCAGGGTCTCTACCGCGCACGCCGGCGTAATCAATCTCAATCCGTGTAACTCCGCGCCGCTCACCCAACCGTTCGCCCCATGGACCGACCCGGCCTGGTACGAGCTCGCCCCCGGCGGTGACTTCGAGAGCCCGGGCTCGACGCTCAGCGGCTGGGCGCTCACCGGCGGAGCGCACCGCGTACCCGGCAGCGAACGCTTCGCGGTGACCGGCTCGCACGGTTCCTGGTCGCTCGCGCTACCGGCCGGCTCATCGGCGCAGTCACCCCAGACATGTGTCGATGCGGCGTATCCATCGGCCCGCTTCTTCATCGCGGGAACGGGATCGGTGGCGGTGAGCATAGTGGTGGGGAAACTGGAGATCCCCGCCGGAGTTGCCGTCGCGGCTTCCGGGTGGGCGCCGACGCCGGTGATGCTCACAAGCTCGGCCGTGCTGGCGGCATTGTCTGGCGGAGTCGCGCAGGTGTCCCTGAGGATCACGGCCCTGACCGGCGACCCTCGGGTAGATGACGTCTTCATCGACCCCTGGTGTCGCGGATGACCCCACGGCAAGCGCAAACCCGATCGAGGGCAGGTTCAGCACTTATGCAATTCGACTCGTACGAAACACCGGTCACCGAGACGTTGTTGGAGGTCGGACGTCAGCGCCACGTCCTCGGCGGCAGGGATCGTCGGCTCTTGGTGACCGAGGCGTCCGCCGCCGCGGCTTTTCTCCTCGCCGCCGTCGCGCTGGCGGTGTTCGGCGCCTCGGCACGCCCGTTCACGATCTGGCCGTTGGCGGCGACGGTCATCGCGTACCTCGTCGCGGACCGGGTGCGATTCCAGGTCGGGAGCGCGTGGACGCCTCCTACGCAACTGGTGTTCGTGCCGATGCTGTTCGTGCTCCCCACGCCGTTCGTGCCGCTCGTCGTCGCCGCGTGCTTCGTCGCGGGCCAGCTGCCCCAGGCCCTCAGCGGGCACCTGGCGCCCACGCGGGCGTTGGCGCGCATCGCCGACAGCTTCTACTCGCTCGGCCCCGCGCTCGTGCTGGTGCTGTTCGGAGGGCAGGTGTTCGCGTGGGCCGACTGGCCTCTGTACCTGCTCGCCTTCCTGACCCAGATCGGCTTCGACGCCACCGCGGGGCTCACGCGAACCTGGTTCGCGGAGCACGTACGTCCCCGCGATCAGTTGCCGATGCTGTGGCTCTACGCCACCGACGCGTGTCTCTCGTGTATCGGCCTGCTGGTGGCGGCCGCCGCAGTCGAGCAATCGGGGCTGGTCCTGCTCACCCTGCCGTTGGTCGCCGTGCTTTGGTTGCTGTCCCGCGAGCGCCGGCAGCGCCTCGACTTCGGGATGGCGCTCAGCACCGCCTACCGGGGCACAGCCACCCTGCTGGGATACGTCGTCGAGGCGGACGACCGGTACACCGGCGAGCACAGTCGCGACGTGGTCGACCTTTCTCGCTCCGCCGCGGCGGCGCTCGGGCTCAGCGCGTCGCAACGGCGCGCAGTCGAGTTCGTCGCGATGCTGCACGACGTGGGCAAGATCTTCGTGCCGAAGGAGATTCTCAACAAGCAAGGGCAGCTCGACCCCTACGAATGGGAGGTCATGCGCCACCACACGATCCAGGGCGAACGGATCCTCAAGCAGGTTGGCGGCGCGCTCGCGCGGGTCGCGCGATACGTCCGGTCCTCACATGAGCGCTACGACGGCCACGGGTATCCCGACGGCCTCGTCGGGGAAGCGATTCCGATCGAGTCGCGGGTTGTCACGGCGTGCGACGCGTTCAGCGCGATGACCACCGATCGCCCGTACCGCGCCGCGATGCCGGTCGACGAGGCGCTCGCGGAGCTGCGCCGCGGTGCCGGAGCCCAGTTCGATCCGGGCGTGGTGAGTGTCCTGGAACGCGTGTTGACGTGAACGACCGCGCTCAGGGCGCAGTCGTTCACATCGGCTAAGGGTCCGCGGGCCCTAAACCAGTTCGGTCAGCCTCGGCTCGCTCGGCGCACTGACGGCAACGTCATCCTCGCAGTAGAGGAGAACGTCGAGCGAGCCGCAGTCGACCAGCCTGAGATCGGCCGTGATCGCGGCGAGCGCGCGGCTCATCCAGCCGCAAGGACGCCGGTCGCCGAGCTCGTCGGGGTGGACGGTCGTGACCGGCCCGCCTGGGGCAGTCATCGTCTCCTCGCGGTCATGTGACATGGACAGTCAATCCCCTACTTATGGATGCCTCTTGTCATGAGCGTGCCCGGTCCGGTGCTCCCGGTCCCCGGCGGTGGAATCGTATCGCTCTCGGCGCCGACCTGGACCCGGACCTCCGAGGGCTGGTCGAGAAACGTGACGTATTTTGACGTTTCTCGACCACCCCTCAGCTCGGCCCGGAAGCGGGGTCCCCTACGCCGCTAACCTGCCCCGCCACGACATCCTCGCCTGCAACAACGCATCTGTCCCTCGGTGGACGTCGGGTCGAGCTGCTCGAGATCCCGGGCGACCCGGATGAGCCGGCCCTCGTGCTCCTGCACGAGGGGCTCGGATCGGTCGGTCTGTGGCGGGGGTTTCCGGAGCGACTCGCGGAGGCCACGGGCCGGCGCACGGTAGCGTTCTCACGGTTCGGGCACGGACAGTCGGACCCGCCGCTCAAGCCGCGGACCCCGGCGTTCATGCACGAGGAGGCGCTCGAGGTGCTGCCCGAGCTACTCGCGCGCCTGAACCTCCAAGAACCAATCCTGATCGGCCACAGCGACGGCGCCTCGATCGCGCTGATCTACGCCGCTCACCACACGGTCGCCGGCGTCGTCGCGATCGCGCCGCACGTGTTCGTCGAGGAGCTGAGTCTCGCGGAGATCCGCCGAGCCCGCGAGACTTACGAAACCGGCGATCTGCGCGACAAGATGGCGCGCCACCACCGGGACCCCGACGCCGCGTTCTTCGGCTGGAACGACGTGTGGCTCGATCCGGGGTTTCCGAACTGGACGATCACCGGCGAGCTCGAGCGGATCACGTGTCCGCTGCTGCTGATCCAGGGCGAGCGCGACCGGTATGGGACGATGGCGCAGCTCGACACGATCGAGCGGCTGGCCTCTGGCCCGGTGCGGCGGGTCCACCTCGACTGCCAGCACTCGCCCCCGACCGAGCTGCCGGACCGGACAATCGCCGCAATCGCCGAGTTCGCGCACGGACTGATCCGGATCGCCGAGCAGCCGTACGACGACCCTGCCGGCAGAGTCCTCGTCGCCGACTACGTGGCCGAGATCCGCGCGATGTACCCGGATTGGACCCCCGACGTCCCCCCGCGGCTGATGCCCGAGGACGTCGAGCCGCCGTCGGGGCGATGGATCGTCGCGTATCGCGACGGACATGCCGTCGGGTGCGCCGCGCTCAAGCGCCTGGACGGGAACACGGCCGAGATAAAACGGGTGTACGTGGCGCCTGAGGCTCGCGGCCACGGCGTCGCGCGGGCGCTGCTCGCGCGGCTCGAGGAGATCGCCCGCGACGTCGGCTACGCCAGGCTTCGGATGGACACCGGCGCCCGGCAGCCCGCGTCGGTGGCGCTGTTCGGCACGGCCGGCTACGAGCAGATCGCCGACTACAACGGGAATCCGGTCGCGGCCTACTGGTTCGAGAAGCGGCTCACATGACCTCGACGCCTGAGCACCCGACCCCCGAGCATCGCGTCACGATCAGGGTCGCCGCCCAGCGCGACACCCAGGCGATCGCGCCGCTGCTCGGTCAGCTCGGGTACCCCGCTACCGCGCTCGAGCTCGGTGAGCGACTCGAGCGGCTGACCGATCACCCCGACGCGGAGGTGCTCGTCGCCGAGCTCGACGGCGAGGTCGTGGGCGTCGCCGCCTACCAGCTCATCGACCTGCTCGAGCGGCCCGATCCGCTGTGCCGCATCACGGCGCTGGTCGTCGACGATCGCCACCGGCGCCGGGGCGTGGCGTACGCGCTCCTGGACACGATCGAGGAGTCCGCCCGCTACCTCGGCTGCTCCAGGCTCGAGGTGACGACCCGGCTGGACCGGGCGGACGCGCTCGCGTTCTACCGCGCCGCTGGCTTCGACGAGCGCCCTCGCCGCCTCATCAAGCCGCTCGAGCGGAGCACGTTTGCCGATCTCTGACGACCTGATCCGAACGTCGCCGAGCCCGCCGACGGCCGCATCCGCGTCGCTCATCTCACCTCCGGCGGATTCAAAGAGCGCGCCCTGCTCGACCGCCGCCGCGACGAGCTGGCGGAGTCGATCCTGGCGCCGCTCGGCTCGAGCGAACGCGACGAACTCGTCGCCGCGATGCGGACGGTTAGGCGCCTGCTCAGCACCACGGCGATCGAGATACGGCGCGTCGATCCGGACGGCGCCGACGCCCAGAGCTGCGTGCGAGCGTACTTCGCCGAGCTGGACCGTCGATCGGAGTCGGGCTTCGACGCCGCCGCGGGCGTCTCGGCTGAGCCCCACGAGGTCACCCCTCCGGCCGGGCTGTTCCTGGTCGCATATCTGCACGGCGAGCCACTCGGGTGCGGCGCGGTCAAGCACCACCCCGGTGGGCCGTCGGAGATCAAGCGGATGTGGGTGGCGGAGTCCGCGCGCGGCCTCGGGATCGCCCGCAAACTCCTCGCCGAGCTCGAGGCCGAGGCCGTCAGCAAAAGCGCGACCGTCGCACGCCTCGAGACCAACAAGGCCCTCATCGAGGCGATCGGGCTGTACCGGTCGGCCGGCTACGTCGAGGTCCCGCCGTTCAACGGCGAGCCGTTCGCGCACCACTGGTTCGAGAAGCAGCTGCCGCTTGCTGTGCGAGGCTGACATCCTCCAGGGGGTGCGCGTGACGTTCCTCGGGTCGGGCGATGCGTTCGCCGGCGGCGGGCGGTTTCAGGCCTGCCTCCACCTCGCGGGTGGCGACGGACCAATGCTGCTCGACTGCGGCGCGACGACGCTCGTCGCGCTGAAGCGGGCGGACATCGATCCCTCTTCGCTGGGCTATGTCGCACTCAGCCACCTCCACGGCGATCACTTCGCCGGGCTTCCCTGGCTGATTCTCGACGGACAGTTCGCCCAACGCGCGGAGCCGCTCCGGGTGGCCGGCCCGGTCGGCGTCCGCGAGCGCGTCGAGCGCACGTTCGAGGCGTTGTACCCGGGCGCCGCCTCGGCGGAGCGCGCGTTCGAGACCACGTTCGTCGAGCTGACCGAGCGCACCGAGACCGACCTCGGGCCGTCGCGAATCACCCCGTTCGAGGTCCGCCATTCGAGCGGCGCTCCGTCGTACGCGTTGCGAGTCGAGTACGGCGGGAAGGTGATCGCGTATTCCGGCGACACCGAGTGGACCGACGCGCTCATCGACGTCGCCGACGGTGCGGACCTGTTCGTGTGCGAGTGCAACTTCTTCGACGTGAAGGCGCCCGGCCACCTCGACTATCTGACGCTGGCCGAGATGCGGCCGCAGATCAACTGCGACCGCATCGTGCTCACCCACATGGGCGAGCAGATGCTCGCCCGCTCCGGCGACGTTGAACTCGAATTGGCCGCCGACGGCGCGGTGGTGTCGCTATGACGTCCTCGCGGCGGAGCTCACCCTCGGGTGTCGCCCCGGTTCCGGCCGCGCAGGAAGGTGTCCTGTTTGAACCCTAACGTCCACCCCGGAGTGAGATTGCGATTCCGGGGCATAGTGAACCCGAAATGCAATCTCGCCGCGGCGGGGTGGGAGTTGTACGTCAAGGGCCAGCGAATGGCTCGAGTGTGCACCGGCACCCGTCAACCCGCACAGGACGCGCCTGCCGTGGCGTGGTGGCGAAGCCGCGACGCTTATTCAACGAGCACTTTGACAACGCCCGTGAGCCCAGGCGCGCCACCGGGATCCCTACCGGTTGTCCGCCGGCGAATCGCTGACTTCGATCACTCTGTGGCCACGTAAACAACGTCCGCGCCGACCACGGCGTACGCAGCTGCTGCCCGTCGGTCGGCGCTCAGCAGCGTGTGATCGTAATGGGCTGCGGTGGCGCCGATCAGGATGTCATAGAGCGCACCCCCGCGAATTCCCTCGTCAACCGCGGCGTGCAGCATCCGCCGGGTCGCCACGGCCGGCAGCACCAGCCATCGCGTCGGGAATCGCCGCTCGAGCCACGTCAGCACCACCGACGGCGCCAGCCGCTGGCCCTCCGGCATTCGACTGAGAGCCGCCGTGGTCTCGAGGGCCACGTGCGCGATGAGGGACCCCGACTCGGCAGCGAGCGCCGCAACCGCCGCCTCGTGTGACGTGTGCCAGGGCGCGGCCGCGGCGACCGCGACGCTCGAATCCGGCGTGATCACCGGCGTACGCGAGCGATGGCCGAGCGCACGTCCTCGACGGTCAACGGCTTCATCGGAACGTCGGTCACGATCACGGGGCTGCCGTTGCGATCTTCAATCCGCGCCGGCACATCGGCGACGGTCAGCTCGATCACACCGTCCCGCGCGATCACCTCGAGTTCCGTGGGTCCGGTGATCCCGACCTCGGCCCTGAGCGCCTTGGGCACCACGAGCCGACCCACGGCGTCTATGGTAATTCTCATGCCAATAAGTTACCAAACGCTGCCCGAACTCCTCGCAGCACTCATTGCCCGGGGCCGCAGCGCTTCGGCGATGACGATTGAGCAGACCGAGGGGCGGCCCGAAGGGGCGGCGTCCTACGACTGCCCGCTCTCGGCGATGAGACCACGCGACGACTGCTCGGCGGTCACGACCGTCACCGGAACCCCGAGCGCTTGCACGCGTGAGGGAACGTCGCGATGCAGCCATTTGGACACGCGCTGCGGAAGCGTCGAGACGATCACCTCGTCGACCTCCGTGGTCGCCATCACCTGACGCACCGCCTCCACGGGGTCGGAGTCGCCGATCACGGCCGCGACGTGTCCCAGGGCCGCCCGCTCGAGCAGCGGGACTGCCAGCTCGACGATCACCTGAGCTTCGTCGGTGTCCGGGTCCCAATACGGCCGCGGGACCAGCAGCGTCATCCGGCAACGACCGGCGCGGGCGCGCCGGCTCACCTCTTCGAGCAGCCGCGGCGTCGCCGCGGTTCGGTGCGCGACAACCAGGACGTGCGGCTCACGTTCGGCCACGGCCGGATCGTACCCCTGCGCGCCGCCGATTACCTGCCCGTCCACGTCGGTGCGCGCTTCTGGAGGAACGCGCTCATCCCCTCCTGGGCGTCGGCGGCGAGCGCGTTCTCGGTCATCACGGTCTTGGTGTGTTCGTAGGCGTCGTGCTCGGCTCGGTCGACCTGGTCGTAGAACGCGCGCTTGCCGACCGCGACCGTGTACGAGCTCGACCGGGCGATCGCGTCCACCAGCTCGGTCACGGCCACGTCGAGCTCGGGCGCGGGGACGACCCGGTTGACCAGGCCCCAGTCGAGCGCGGTCGCGGCGTCGATCGTCTCGCCGGTGAGGAGCATCTGCATCGCTCGCTTGCGCCCGACCGCCCGCGACACCGGCACCATCGGCGTCGAGCAGAACAGCCCGATCTTGACGCCGGGCGTGCCGAACCGCGCGCCCTCGGCCGCGAGCGCGAGGTCGCACGCCGCCACCAGCTGGCAGCCGGCGGCGGTCGCGATCCCGTGCACCTTCGCGATCACCGGCTGCGGCAGGTCCTGGATCGTCTCCATCATCACCGTGCACACCTCGAACAGGTGCGAGAAGAACGCCTCGTCCCGGTCGATCATCTCCGCGAGGTCGTGGCCGGCCGAGAACGCCGAGCCGGCGCCCTCGATCACGATCGCGCGCGCGGAATCCCGCGAAGAGACCTCGCGCAGCGCCGCGATCACCTCCTCCATCAGCTCGAGCGACAGCGCGTTGCGCCTCTCGGGCCGGTTGAGCGTGATCCGCGCAGCCGCCTCCCCCACATCGACGATCACGTTCCGGTACTCGATTCCGGGCGCGGAGCTCACCCAACCAGGGTACCGCCACCGCGACGAAGTTCAGTGCGCGGCGACGGCGTCGGCAGGCCCGGTGCGGCCGTGAGACGAGTAATGCCCATGAGCGATCCTTTCGGCTGGTCAGTCAGGGCCGCCCCGGGCCACCGCCGGCACCGCGCTCACGCCCCCGTGTGCTTGCGGTACCGCGACACCGCGAGCGGCGCGAACACGGCCGTGATTCCGATCGCCCACGCCACCGCCCCCCACACGTAGTTGCCCGCGGGCAGGCCTAGCCACAGCGAGCGCATCGCGTTGACGGTGATCGTGAACGGGTTGATCCGCGCGAAGTCCTGGAGCGGCGCGGGCATCGATGCCACCGGGACGAACGCCGAGGAGATGAACGTGAGCGGGAAGATCGCGATGAATGCCACCGAGTTGGCCGATTCGGGAGTCGAGGCGATCAGGCCGACGAACGCGAACACCCACGAGAACGCGTAACCGAACAGCAGCAGCAGCAGGATCCCGGCGATCACGTGGAACACATCGGAGTTGAACGAGAAGCCGATGATCACGCCGGTGACGATCAGGATCGCCACCGATATCGAGTTCGTGACCACGTCGGAGAACGTCCGGCCGGCGAGTACCGCGGGACGCGCCATCGGGAGCGAGCGGAACCGGTCGATCAGCCCCTTGTGGAGGTCCTCGTTCAGGCCGAGCGCGGTGACGAACCCGCCGAACGCGATGTTCTGCACGATGATCCCCGGAATCAGGAACTCGACGTACGGGATGCCGGGGGTGCTGATCGCGCCGCCGAACACGTAGCGGAACAGCAGCAGGAACATGATCGGCTGGACCGTGAACGCGAGCAGCAGCTCGGGCGCGCGCGGCAGCCGGATCAGGTTGCGCTCGGCGATCACGAGCGTGTCGGAGATCAGCCGCCTCAAGCGGCCGCCTCCCGGTCCGCGTCCTCCTCGGCAGCGCGCTCCTCGGCGGCGTGACCGGTCAGGCTCAGGAACACGTCGTCGAGCGTCGGGCGCCGGAGCGCGAGATCCTCGACGTCGACCCCGGCGTCGCCCAACCGGCGCACCGCCTCGACGATCGTGCCGTGCCGCTGGCGGACGTTCATCGACACGAGGCCGCCGTCGCCCGAGGGCGGGTCCTCCGCCATCGGCGACAGCGCGCGAACCGCGTCCTCGAACGAGGCGCCGTCCTCGAGCGTGACCTCGAGCCGCTCCCCGCCGACACGGTCCTTGAGCTCGTCCGACGTGCCCTCCGCGATCACCACTCCGTGATCGACGACCGCGATCCTGTCGGCGAGCCGGTCGGCCTCGTCCAGGTACTGGGTGGTGAGCAGCACGGTCTTCCCCTCGGAGACCAGGCCCTCGATCACCTCCCACATCGCGAGCCGGCTGCGCGGGTCGAGTCCGGTCGTCGGCTCGTCGAGGAACAGCACCGGCGGCTGGGCGACGAGCGCCGCGCCGAGATCGAGCCGCCGGCGCATGCCGCCCGAATAGGTCTTGACCGGGCGCTTGGCCGCGTCCTCGAGGTCGAAGCTGACAAGCAGCTGTTCGCCGCGGGCCCTCGCGCGCCGCCGGCTCATCCCGTACAGCCGCCCGACCATCACCAGGTTCTCGAGCCCGGTGAGGTTCTCGTCGACGGCGGCGTATTGCCCGGCGAGGCCGATCTGCTGGCGGAGCTCGGCGGCGTCGTGCACGACGTCGAGGCCCAACACCGACGCGGTTCCGCCGTCGGCCTGGAGCAGCGTCGTGAGCACCCGGACGAACGTGGTCTTGCCGGCGCCGTTGGGTCCGAGCAGGCCGAGGACCGTGCCCCGGGTCACGTCGAGATCGACGCCGGCGAGGGCCCTGACGTCGCCGAAGGATTTCTCGAGGCCCCGGACGGTGATGGCAGGTTCGTCATCGCGCACCACACGCCACACTACACACTGCTCATTGACGCGCCCGCAACGATCGACATCGTCGAGGAGCCGTTCAAAACTCGGTCTCCCCCGCCCGGTTGCGTCGCCGAAATCAATGGAGCCCGGACCGGCGCCCGCGGTTGGCGCCGTGATCCACGTCTGAACCCTGGAACGGACAGCTGGAGTAACCGGTGTTCACGTCACGCGCGCCGACTCGGATTGACCTCTACGCTGTGGCTCCTTCCTCGAGGCCGCATGCGATTCTCCGACGTCGTCATTCCGTTGCGGGCAACCTGGTCTTCCCCGTTTGTTCGCTGGCAGGGACCGACCGCCGACCTGAACAGCCTCGATCTCGCGGCCCGAGTGACTCGCCGCGCGGTCGAGGAGCGAGGTGTTGCGTGGCCGATCACGGAGCTCGTGCTCGGGATGACGATCCCGCAGCGCGAATGCTTCTACGGCGCGCCGACCCTGGCGACGCGCCTGGGCTTGAGCGGGGTCAGCGGTCCGATGATCGCGCAGGCCTGCGCGACGTCGGTGGCGGCGCTGCACGCGGCGGCCGCCAGCCAGAGCCTCGAGGACGGGGCCGGCGTGCGCCTCGTGGTCACGGCCGACCGGACGAGCAACGGGCCGCACCTGGTCTATCCCCGTAGCTCCGGGCCCGGGGGCACCGTCGAGAGCGAGAACTGGGTGCTCGACGCCTTCGGCCGTGACCCCAACACCGGCGAGGGGATGCTCGCCACCGCCGAACGGGTCGCGGTCGAGGGCGGGTTCTCCAAGCCTCAGCTCGACGAGCTGACCGCGGTGCGATACGCGCAGTACCAGGACTCGTTGGCCGGAGACCGTGCGTTCCAGCGCAAGTGGATGGTGCCGATCGAGGCCGGGACCGCGCGGAGGCCGGCGCTGATCGAGGACGACCAGGGCGTCAGGCCGACCACCCTGGCGGAGCTCGAGGCGCTGAAGCCGGTCAATTCCGACGGCGTGGTCAGCTTCGGCACCCAGACCCACCCGGCCGACGGCGCCGCCGGCTTCATCCTCACCAGCCCGGCGGTCGCTCGCGAGCGCGGGGTGGCCGGTCCACTGGCCAAGATCATCAGCACCGGGTTCGCCCGCGTCGCCCCCGGCACGATGCCCAAGGCGCCGGTTCCCGCTGCCGCCGCGGCGCTCGAGGCGGCCGGTCTCGACTACGTCGATGTGCACGTGATCAAGACGCACAACCCGTTCGCGGTCAACGACCTGTGGTTCGCGCGTGAGACCGGGGTTGACCCGGAGCAGATGAACGCGTACGGCTGCAGCCTCGTTTACGGACACCCGCAGGGGCCGACGGGCGCGCGCGCAATCATCGAGCTGATCCACGCACTGGAGGAGCGCGGCGGCGGCATCGGCCTGTTCACCGGCTGTGCCGCGGGCGACACCGGCGCGGCAGTGGTGCTCGAGGTCTCCGAGTGACGGGAGCCGTCGCGGACCAGCCGGGGACCGTCTTGTGGACGCCACCGGCCGATGCGCGGCAGAGCACCGAGATCGGCCGCTATCTGACCTGGTTGGAAGGCGAACGGGAGCGCGCGTTCGCCGGCTACGACGAGCTCTGGGCTTGGTCGGTCGAGGACCTCGAAGGCTTCTGGGGCTCGATCTGGGACTACTTCCAGATCCGGGCGCATACGCCATACGAGCGTGTGCTGAGCTCCCGGGGAATGCCCGGGGCGAGATGGTTCGAGGGCGCCGAGCTGAATTATGCCGAGCACCTCCTCGGTTCCGGCGACGAGGATTCCGGCGCCAGCGCGATCGTGGCTCACTCGCAGACCCGCGATCCGATCGAGCTCACCTTCGGCGAGCTGCGCGACCAGGTTGCGCGCGCCCGCGCGGGTCTGGTGCGCCTCGGGGTGCGTCCTGGCGACCGCGTCGTTGCCTACATGCCGAACATCCCCGAGACACTCGTGGCGTTCGCGGCCGCCGCCAGCCTCGGCGCGGTATGGGCCAGCTGCGCACCCGAGCTCGGCGCCCGCAGCGTCATCGATCGGCTCGCCCAGCTCGACCCGACGGTGCTGCTGGCCGTCGGCGGCTACGGCTTTCGTGACCGCTGGATCGACCGCCGCGAGGAGGTGCGCGAGATCCGCGCGCGCCTGCCCACACTGCGCCACGTGATCGGGCTCGAGTACGGCGAGCACGCGCCGCGAGACGCGCTGGCCTGGGACGACCTGCTCGCCGATCCGGCCCGGCTCGAGTTCAACCCGGTCGCGTTCGACCACCCGCTATATGTCCTGTTCTCCTCCGGGACTACCGGGCCGCCCAAGGCAATCGTGCACGGTCACGGTGGAATCGTCCTCGAGCATTTCAAGTCGCACGCGCTGAGCTGGGACCTCGGGCCAGGCGACCGCCTGCAGTGGTTCACCACGACCTCGTGGATGATGTGGAACTCACTCGTCTCGGCACTGCTGCGGCGCGCGTCGGCGGTGATGATCGACGGGGACCCCACCTGGCCGGCGCTCGACTGGCAATGGCGGCTCGCGGCGCTGACCCGGCCGACCTGTATGGGCGTCAGCCCCACGTTCGTGATGGCCTCGCGCAACGCGGGATTGCAGCCCGGGCCGGCGGGCTGTCTCGATTCGATCCGGACGTTCCCACTCGCCGGGTCGCCGCTGCCGATCGCGGGATACCGTTACCTGAACGAGCAGCTGCCGGACCACGCGCTGCTCCTGAACGGCAGCGGCGGTACCGACGTCTGCACGGCGATCGTCGGCGGCACTCGGATTCAGCCCGTGTACGAGGGAGAGATCTCCGGACCGTGCCTCGGCGTCGCCGCACGCGCGTTCGACCCTGCCGGCCGCGAGCTTGTCGGCGAGCTCGGCGAGCTGGTCATCACCGAGCCGATGCCTTCGATGCCCATCGGGTTCTGGAGCGACTCGGACGGCTCGAGGTACCGAGCGGCGTACTTCGAGCACTACCCCGGGTTGTGGCGGCACGGCGACTGGATCCGGTTCACTCCCCGCCGCACCTGCCAGGTGACCGGACGCTCAGACGCCACGCTCAACCGCGGCGGCGTCCGGCTCGGGACGGGCGAGTTCTACGGGGTCCTCGACGAGCTTCCGGAGATCGCCGACAGCATCGTCGTGCACCTCGAGCACGACGGCGGCGGACCCGGCGAGTTGCTCCTGTTCGTGGTGCTCGCCGACGCCGCGACGCTCGACGACGCGCTTCGATCAACCATCGCCAGGTCGCTCTCGCGTGAGCTCTCGCCCCGCCACGTGCCCGACGCGATCGTCGCCGTCCCCGCGATCCCGCGCACGCTGACCGGCAAGAAGCTGGAGGCTCCGGTCAAGCGCGTGCTCGCCGGCGCGCCGCCAGAGAAGGTCGCGAGCCTCGACGCCCTGCTCGATCCGACCGCGTTCGACGCGTTCGTGGCCTTCACCGCCGGTCGGCGGGGCATCCCCTAGTCGCCCGCGAACAGGTCGACGCCGAGGCCAGCGAACAAGTCGAGCAGCCCGAACGCGATCCGCAGCTCGAATTTGGCATCCGGGTCGAACGGGTCGCGCCCGAGCGCGAACCGAATCCGCCCGAGGCGGTAGCGCAATGTGTTCTTGTGGACGAAGCACGCCTCCGCGGCGAGCGCCACGTTCCCGTCGGCCGCGACGAACGCCCGCAACGTCGAGAACAGCTCGGTGCGGGTCCCGTGGTCGTCGGCGACGAGCGCTCCGAGCGCGCGGCGGACGATCCCACGAATGTGGGTCAGGTCCGGGGAGTCGAGCACGAATCGCAGCGGGCCTAGGGCCTCGGCGTGGAGAACCCGCGTGGTGCCGGCCTCGGAAGCCGCGAGCGTCGCACACGCCACGGCCTGTCGGTAACCGGACAACAGGTCGGAGCTCGGCTCGCCCACGCCGACCGCGACGATCCCGCCAGTACGCTCGACGGCTGCGGTCACGGCGTGGATGATCGCTCCACAGGCCCGCCCCTCGGCGTCATCGCGCGGGGCCAGGATCACGTGAGCCCCCCGCAGGTTCACGAGGGCAGCATCCCGGTGCAGGAGGCTGCGGCCGGTAACCCGACGCACGAGCTCGAGCAGATCGTCACCGGTCGGGGTGAGTGGATTGGATCCCGACGGAGTGATCGCGATCACCCGGTGGGGCTTGGACAGATCCACACCCTGCCGGCGCGCCCGGGCGATCAGTGTGGCGGGAGGCGGCGCCCCCGCGTCGAGGAGCTCGCCCAGGAGATCACTCTGGAGCTGCCAGGCGACGTCCTGGGCGGCGCGCTGCTTGACTAACTCGAGCGCGATCACGGTGGCGCCGTGCTCGAGCGCCTTTTCCTGCAGCGGGCTTAGCTCGTCCGCGTCGGACAGCTCGAGGCGCCCGAGCTCCGTATCCCCGACGACCGGGAACACCACTCGGTCGGCTGGGGTATGTCCGGCTGGCGTAGCGGCCACGGTGCCGTCGGGGCGGCAGGCCACGCCGAACGGCTCGCACACCTCCTGGATCAGGGTCACCTCGACGCCGAGCAGCCGCGCCAGCTCGGCGCAGATGTCGTGTGGCCCCGACCCGGCGAGGGCCGCGTCGGTGAGCACACGGTGGATCGCGAATGACTCCTCGAGCAGCCGGTTCTTGCCGTCGAGCTGCGCGTACAGGCGGGCGTTCTCGATCGCCACCGCGGCCTGCGCGGCGAGTGCCGAGGTCAGCGCGATCGCGGTCGAGGGGAACTGCATCGGGTGGCGGCTGCCGACGTACAGGACGCCGATCACCCGCTCCCCGCGCAGCATCGGCGTGGACAGCATCGATCCGATTCCCTCCCCCAGCACGGCGGCCCGGACATCCGGTGGGGTCGGCAGGCTCTCTCTGCGGTAATCGGGCAGCACCACCGGGCGCCGTGTCGACACGACAACGCCGCCGACGCCGTCTCCGAGGTGCAGACGCATGCGCATGAACGGGCGCGTACGCGCGCCGCTGGCGACCGCCATCTCGAGCAGCCCCGAGGCCTCGTCGACCAGGCCCATCCAGGCGACCTCGGTGCCCATCAGCTCGCGCGCGCGCTCGACGATCAGCTGAAGCACCTCTTCGACGTCCGCCACCGCCTGGATCTGGGTGCCGATCTGGACGAGCGCCTGATACGACGCGCTGCGCAGCTCCTCCGCCGCGCTTCGCTCGGCCAGCAAGCCGAGGTGCGAGGCGAACACCGGCATCAGCATCCGCGCGTCCGGCGAGTGGGCCGCGGCACCGCGGAGTGCGACCACGAATACGCCGCGCGTCCGGCCGCTGTGATCGAGGACCGGCTCGATCCGCAGCTCGGGGGAGGACACCGCCGGCGGTTGATCGGCCGGGCCCGCCCCCACGGCGGCCAGCCAGGAGCCGGCAAGCTCCCGGAGCTTGGCGTCGCTGATCCCCTGGCTACCGACCACGGCGGGCGGCGCTCCGTCGACCGATCGCCAGACGAACGCGCAGTAGTCCGCGGCGAACACGGTGCGCGCGGCGTCAAGCGCGGAGCGTGCGACCGCACCGGGCACCGTGTCCTGCTCGACCACACTCCAGATCCCGCGCGACAGCCGCATCGGGGGCTCGTCGCGCGGACGGCGCGGAGCTCTCTCGACTCCCGCCACGACGTCCGGAGCGAGGCTCACGTCCGCACCCTACTACGGGCGTTGTGCACTCGCACGAAGAATTGACGCGTAATTCGTCCGAGTGTCCGAATCGGGCGGGCGTATACGTTCGCCGACCCAGTCACGAGGAGGGAGACAGATGGACGCCGCGCTCCAGGCACCCACGCCGGTCTCGCCCCGCCCGACGCGCATCCGCCGGTACACGGTCGACATCGACATCGGCGGCACGCTCACCGACGGCCTGTACTCGGACGGAGATGTGGTCACGCCGGTCAAGGTCGAGACCACGCCGCACGACTTCACGGTGTGCTTCTTCGAGAACCTCAAGGCGGGCGCCGCCGCGCTGGGGTTCACCGATTCGAGAAGCTTGCTGGCCGAGGTCGCGGTGATCCGCTGGTCGGCCACGATCGCGACGAACATCGTGGCGGAGCGCAAGGGCCCGCGCATCGGGCTGCTGGTCAGCGCCGGCACCGGCGAGGAGTTGTACGGCACGAGGCGCAGCGCCGCGATCGAGCGCGTGATCGCGCCCGAGAACATCGTCGCGCTGCCGGCGGAGGCTTCCGACACCGACACGCTCGCGGCGATCCGCGAGCTGCTCGAAAAGGGAGTCCGGCGGATTGCGGTCAGCGTCGCCGGCGCGTTCGAGGACAACTCGGCCGAGCTCGCGGTCAAGCAGCTGGTCGATGAGAACTTCCCCGACCACTACCTCGGCGCGGTGCCGCTGATGCTCGGCAGCGAGATCTGCCGTCACCCGGACGACCAGACCCGCACCCACATGGCGCTCGTCAATGCGTACGTGCACACCCCGCTGGCGGTGTCGCTGTTCAAGGCCGAGGACCAGCTGATGGGCGAGTTCGGCTACCGGCGCCCGCTCTACATCGCCCACGTGAACGGCGGTGTCGCCCGCGTCGCCAAGACGACCGCCGTCGACACCGCGGAGTCGAGCCCGTACTTCGGCCTGAACGCCTGCGCCTGGTTCGCGCGCCTGTACGGCGAGGACCGCGTGCTCGCCCTCGACGTGGGGGGAACGACGAGCAAGGTGGGCGTGATTGTCGACGGTCAGCCGCTGACCAGCGAACACGGCGACATCCTCGGCGTCCCCGTGCAGACGCCGTGGACGCTGCTCCGCTCCGGTGCCATCGGCGGCGGCTCGGTCGCCGCCGCGGCCAACGGCGAGCTGAAGCTCGGCCCGGGCAGCCAGGGCGCGATCCCGGGTCCCGCCTGCTACGACCTGGGCGGTCGCGAGGCGACGCTAACCGACGCGCTGCTGGTGGCGGGGATGCTGAACCCGAAGCGGTTTCTGGGTGGCCGGCGCGAGCTGCGGGTCGACCTGGCCCAGGAAACGATCTCGCGTCGCGTCGCCGAGCCGCTGGGCATTGACGTGGACGAGGCGGCGGAGCGGATCGTCGATCGCGCGGCCGAGAAGGTGGCCGAGCTGGCGCGGCAAACGCTGTCGGACGCGGGGCTGACGCCCGAAGCCTTCAAGGCGTTCAGCTTCGGCGGCAACGGCGCGAACTTCGCGGTGGCGGTGTCCGAGCGGCTCGGGCTTGAGTCGGCGTTCGCGTTCTCGCTCGGGCCGGTGCTGAGCGCGTTCGGGTCCTCGGTGGCCGAGATCTCGCATCTGCACGAGCAATGGTTGTACCTCGACCTCGCCGCCGACGGCACCGGCGACGCGGTCGCGCAGGTCGTCGAGGCCGGGCTGCGCGAGGTGAGTCGCGACCTCGAGGGCGAGCGGCTCGATGTCGACCAGGCGCGCTTCGAGGCCGACGCGACCGTCGCTCACGACGGGCGGGGGGAGGTCCACCCGATCCCACCCGACCCGGACGGCGCGCGCGAGGCGATCGATGCACTCCGCGGTCGCGGCGGCGGCGTCGTCGAGCGCGTCCGCGTGCGCGGGCTCTCGCCGGTCCCGCGCTACGAGCCAGCTTCCGAGCCGGGCGACACGCATTCGGCACCGGTGGCCGGCCGGCGGACGATCGCCGGCCGGGACGCGGCCGTGCTCACCTGGGAGGACCTGCGCCCCGGCGCCACGACGGACGGGCCCGCAGTGCTCGAATCGGAAACCAACACCTGCACGATCCCGGAGGGGTGGTCGCTGCACATCGACGGGTTCGGCAACGCGCTGCTCGGGCGCACCGGTGAGGAGGCATAGCGATGGCACACATCAGGGTCACCGAGTACCTCGATCTCGAGCTCCAGTCAGAGCGCTGGCACTGCCACGTGTGCGGGCACGACCTCGGCTCCGCGCGCGAGAACTACAAGCATGCCTGCCAGGTCAACCATCGAGATCCGCGGGCGATCCACCAGCCGGTCATCGAGGGCGAGTACACGTTCGCGCCCGACCCGGACTGGATCCGGATCGTCGAGTTCCACTGTCCTGGGTGCTTCACCCAGATCGAGACCGAGTACCTCCCGCCGGGTCACCCCGTGACGCACGACATCGAGATCGACCTCGACCAGCTCCGCCAGCGCCTCGCCGACGGCGAGCTCGAGGTTCGCGACGAGCGGCTGGCCGTGAAGGAGGGCTGAGCGGATGAGCACGACGCACGAGCGCAACACGATCGACGTCGACGTCGGCGGGACGTTCACCGACATGGTGATGACACTTAACGGTGTCACCGCTCACGGCAAGGTGCAGACCACTCCGTACGACCTGTCGGTGGGGTTCATGCAGGTGATCGAGGAGGCGGCCGACGAGGCCGGAATGTCACTGACCGAGCTCGTCTCGCAGATTCACACCGTCCGTTACTCGACCACCGTCGCGATGAACCGGCTGCTCGAACGCTCCGGTCCCCGGGTCGTGTTGATCACGACCGAGGGACACGAGGACGCCACCCTAATCGGCAAGGGCGCGCAGTGGATCGATGGCACGCGCCTAGACGAGCGCCGTGCGCTTCCCCATCAGCACAAGCCGATCCCGCTCGTCCCGCGCGAGCTGATCGCCGGCGTCAAGGAGCGGATCGACGCCACCGGTGCGGTGCTGCGGCCGCTCGACGAGGACGACGTGCGCGAGAAGGTGCGCACGCTGGTCGACCGCCGCGCCCGCGCGTTCGTGGTCTCGCTGCTGTGGTCGTTCGTCAACCCTGCCCACGAGCGGCGGGTCAAGCAGATCATCCGCGAGGAGTACCGCGACTACCACGTCGGCTACGTGCCGGTGATCCTCTCGAGCGAGGTGGTCTCGCGGCTCGGTGAGTACGGGCGCACGAACACGGCGATCCTCGACGCCTATCTCCAGCGCTCGATGCAGATCGAGCTGAGCGGGACCTGGGACAAACTGCGCGAGCACGGCTACCGCGGACCGTTTTTCATGATCCACAACACCGGCGGCTGCGCCGACCTGTTCAAGACGACCGCGAGCCGCACGTACAACGGCGGTCCGATCGCCGGGCTGATCGGCGCGCGCGACATCTGCGAGGTGCTCGGCGCGCCGAACGTCGTCACCGCCGACGTCGGCGGTACATCGTTCGATATCGGGCTGGTGGTTGGCGACTCGGTGCGCAACTACGAGTTCAACCCGGTCATCGACAGGTGGATGGTATCGACGACGATGCTGCAGTCGCTGTCGATCGGCGCCGGCGGCGGGTCGATCGCGTGGCTGAATTCCGCGCTCGGCAACCGGCTCGAGGTAGGTCCGCAGTCCGCGGGCTCCTACCCGGGTCCCGTCGCTTACGGTCTCGGCGGGACCGAGCCGACGGTGACCGACGCGAACCTCGTGCTCGGGTATCTGAGCCCCGACGCGTTCTTCGCCGGCCGGATGCAGCTCGATCGAGACGCCGCCGAGCGGGGGATCGAGGAGAAGATCGCGGCGCCGATGGGGATCGATGCCGTCCAAGCGGCCGCGCTGATCCGCCGGATCATCGACGACAAGATGGCCTCGGCGATCCGCAAGGAGGTGACCCTGCGCGGGTATCGCCCGTCGGACTTCACCGTGTTCGCGTTCGGTGGGGGCGGGCCGACGCACATGGCCGGCTACATGGGCGAGATCCCGCGCGCGGTGATGTTCCCGTTCTCGCCGGTGTTCTGCGCGTACGGCTCGTCGATCATGGACGTCGTTCACCTGTACGAGCGCTCGCACCGGATGGTCCTGCTCGAGCCGATGACCGGGGCGCCGACCACCGACTACGATCGGTGGGGCGCGACCGTGCGCGAGCTGATCGAGGAGGCGCAGCGCGACGTCGCCTCCGAGGGGCTCGACTGGGCCGACGCGACCGTCACGCTGGAGATCGACGCGCTGTACGGCGGGCAGATCAACTCCAAGCGTGCCTCGAGCCCGCTGCTGTTCATCGAGTCGAGCGACGACGTGATGCAGGTCTACCGCCGCTTCGAGCAGGAGTTCAGCGAGGCGTTCAGCCCGCTTGCGGTGAACGTCCCCGGCGGGGTATACATCGACACGTTCGTGCTCCGCGTGGCCATACCGGGTCGGGCGATCGAGCTGCCCGAGCTCGAGCCGTCCGGCGAGGACGCATCGCCGGCGCGGTCTGGAAGCCGCGATGCGTTCTGGCCGGGGCTCGGCGGCTTCGTGGACACCCCCGTGTATGAGTTCGAGGGTTTACGGCCCGGCAATCGGCTGCTCGGTCCCGCGATCATCCAGGCGTCGCTGACCACCGCGGTGATCCCGCCGGGTATGCAGTTCGCGATCGACGACCACGGCCTCGGGATCCTCGAGGCCGCCGCAGGCACGACCGACGCCCGGCCGCTCGCCGCCGGCGTGACGACGATCTAGGAGGAGAGCGATGGCCATCCCGACAGCCGACGCCAAGCTCGAGATGATCCGGCTGGCCGAGCCGACCGACGACGAGCTCCGCGCGGTCGACACGCTCGCGCCCGGCGACTACGAGGTCGGCTTCCAGCGCACCAACGACATCCTGGACGAGGGACTCGAGGTGTTCCAGCGCGCCTCCCGCAGTTCGATGGGGATCGCGGGCGACGTGATGATCGCGCTGTTCTCCGCCGGCGGCGACCTCGTCAACGCCGCCGCCGGGACGTACCTGCACGCGATCATCCAGCCGATCATCATCAAGTACATCCTCGAGCACTACGCCGAGAACCCGGGGATCAGGGACGGCGACATCTGGTTCGCCAACGACGCGCTCTACGGCGGCATCCACAACCCCGACCAGGTGATCGTGCTGCCGATCTTCCACGGCGGCAAGCTGATCGCGTGGGCGGGAGCCGCCAACCACACGACCGAGACCGGCGCGGTCGAGCCGGGCGGCATGCCGGTCACCGCCACCAGCCGTTTCCACGAAGGCCTGAACCTCCCGCCCGTGAAGATCGGCGAGAACCATCGGCTGCGCGACGACTGGATCGAGGTGTTCAACGCATTCGGGATCCGGGCGCCGCAGATGATCACCACCGACCTGAAGGCCCGCGCGACCGCCGCCGACCGCGTCCGCACGCGCGTGCTCGAGGTCGTCGAGCGCGACGGCGCCGACTTCGTCGTCGGCGTGCTGCGGCGCATGCTCCAGGTCGCCGAGGAGGGCGCCCGCCGGCGAATCAGCTCGTGGCTCGACGGCAAGTACCGCTGCGTTACGTTTGCCGACGCCCTCGGGACCGAGCACGGCCTGGTTCGGAACGCATCGTTGACCCTGATCAAGGAGGGCGACGAGGTGACGTTCGACTTCACCGGCACCTCGCCCGAGAACCTCTCGCCCTATCAGGCGCACGTCCAGGCCGTGGTCGGGCACATCGCGAACTACGTCTACAGCTATGTGTTCTACGACCTGCCGATCTCGAGCGCCACCTTCGCGCCCTTCACCTTCGTGATCCCGAAGGGCACGATCCTCAACCCCGACGACAAAGCCGCCACCAGCTGCTCGGTGATGGTGTGCACGGGCGTGATGAGCGCGTGCGCGAACGTGTTCGCGAAGATGATGTTCGCCAGCCAGGAGCACGACCGGGTCGCGGCATCAGCCAGCAACGCCGGCAACGCGATCGTGATCGCGGGGCTCACGCAGTGGGGCCTCCCGTTCGCCGATATGGTCGCCTACTCGATCAATACCGAGGGCATGGGCGGGCGGCCCGAGAGCGCCGGAATGAACGCGTTCGGCTTTCCCTGGTGTCCATTCGGGCGCGCGCCCGACGTCGAGCTGATGGAGAACGAGTTCCCCCTCCTGATCCCGTTTTCCCAGCACTGGAGGGACAGCTGCGGCGCCGGCAAGCACCGGGGCGGGGTGGGCACGGTCCAGCTGTGGGTCGCGCACCAGGCGCCCCAGGTGCTGCTGATGGCGATCGCCGACAACTCGAAGCTCCAGACGCCCCAGCCGCTGTTCGGCGGCTATGCGCCGTGCACGGTGCCCGGCATCGGGATCCGGGGGCCGAGGCTCATCGAGCGTCTGCAGGCCGGGGACCGCCTGGACCTCGACCTGAGTGCGCTGATTCAGCCGGGCGCGCTCGACGGCCACACCGAGATCGAGTTCATGGGCCGCTCGATCCGGCCCTACGATCAGGGCGACGTCATGACGTTCGCGTTCTCCGCCGGCGGGGCAGGCTACGGCGACCCACTCGAGGCTGATCCAGAGCAGGTCGCGGCCGACCTCCGCGATGGGCTGATCTCCGCGTGGTCGACGCGGGAGATCTATCGCGTCGTATACGACGAGCACGAACATGAGGTGCTGGCGGCCGAGACCGAGCAGGCGCGGCGTGCCGAGCGGGCCCGGCGCCGCGAGCGTGATCGGTCCTGGGCGGAATTCGCGACCGAGTGGGACCGTCTGTCGCCGCCGCCGGAGCTGCTCACCTGGTTCGGCTCGTGGCCGGAGGGCGTGGCGGCCGCGCCTTTGATGCGGATGTAGATGGCGGGCGCGCCCGCCGCGCTCAGGGCCGCGCTCGAGGGGCGGCCAATCGAGCGCCCGCTGCGGGCGCCGCTTCTGGCGGCGCTGGCGGCCGAGGTGGAGGAGCTCGACCTGCGCGAGTTCCTCGCCGATGCCGGCAAGCGCTCACGGATCCTGGCCGGACTCGCGAGCTCGATGCCGATCGACGTGCTTGTGCTCGATTCCGGGAGCGGGTGGGACGCGGAGGCGGTTGGTTTCGACCCGGACTGGGGGGTGGGGTACCCGCCGCGTTTGCGGGTGGCCGCCGGGGTCGAGTTGCGCTTTGATCCGGCCCGCGGCGGGGCACCGGTGGTCCTCGATTTGCTCCATCGGGCGCGTGCTGTCGTGCCCGACTCGGTGTCGCTGGCCGTGACGCTTGTGGGTCCGGTGGCGCTTGCGAATGCGACGGGTCGGGCTCTCGGGTTGGTCGGGGCCACGCAGATCGTGCTCGCCGTGGGACGGACGGTGTCCGAGGCAGGAGCCGGCGTCGTGATCGTGCGCGAGGAAGCAGGAGCCGAGATCGATTGTGCGGCCTACTTGGCGGCGACCGCTCCGCTGTGGCGTTCGCTTCAGTTCTTTCGCTCGGCGGGGATCCTGCAGGTCGGCGGTCGGGCCGACGCATGGGCCGACGTGCTTGCAGGCGCCGGCCCGTTCCTCCCGGTGTTCAACGCGGTTGAATCGCCTGGGGCGGCCGCCGCGATCGCGCGCGCCGGCCGGCCGTACGGCCTGGCGTTGGCCGCCGACGTGAGCGGCTCGACGCCCGGCCCGCTCGCCACCGACCGCTGCGCACTGCTTACGCACGACCGTGACCTCGTGGGCCAGGTGCCCGTCCGTGGCGCGGCTGGCGTCGTGGCGGCGATGACGATCTGACGCCGGCGACGAGCGCGGCATGCGCGATCCCGAGTTGGACGTGCTGAAGAGGCCTCCGAGTACCTCGATATCGGCCAGTTGGCGCTCGCGCGCAATGCGGCTTTGGCACGGTGCCTGGCATGGAATCCGCGACCGAAGAGCTGCAGTGGCGCAAGCTAGAGCTGGTCGGCAAGGTCGCCGACCGCGTCTGGCCGAGCCGGGGGTCGGTTATCGCCTGCGCGATCCGACTGCGTAAGGAGTCTCGGGAAGAAGGTCGCAATTATTCCGACCTTCTTCCCACGAGCGTGACAGCTAGCCGCGAAGAAGGGGTACGGCGTCGAGCGCAGCTTGCCAGATCGCTGACTTCGGATCGATCACGTCGAAATGGTCAAAGCCGTCGAGTCGCACCTCGGTTACCGAATCTCCCGCAGCCCGTGCCCGCTCCGCGTAGACATCGGTGATCGATGGATCGACGTCTACGTCCGCGCTGCCGTGGACGAGGATCTGGGGCACGCCGAGCGGAAGGAGCTCAGCAGGCGAGGCGTGCCCGTAGCGATCCGCCAGCTCGTCCGGCGGGCCTCCCAGCAGCTCATAGACCGCGTGGTCGCAGGTGCCTTGCCGAAAGCCCTCACGCAGATCCGAAATGCCGGCGAGGACGAGCGCGGTCTGCGGCTGGACCACCGGATCGGATCCCGGGGCAGCGCGAGGGAGGCGGTGCCGTCCGGCGGTCCAGAGCGCCAGATGACCTCCGGCGGAATGGCCGATGGCGAACAGCCGCTCGAGGTCGAGCGGGTAGCGCGCGGAGAGCAGGTCGAGAACGTCGGTTGCAGCGCCGACGTCGGTCAGTGACATCGGCCATCCGCCCCCCTGCCCCAGGCGACGGTATTCGATGTTCCACGCCGCGATCCCGCGTCGCGCAAGGTCATGGCACAGCGCATCCATCAGATCCAGCTGCCAATACGCTCGCCAGCACCCGCCGTGGATGACCAGCGCGACGGGGTGTGGCCCGGATCCCGCCGGCAGGTACAGATCGCCGAAGTGGTCTCGCTCAGGGCCGTACTTGTATCGCCGCGGTGAGCCGTCAGCCGTCCGAGCAGTGCTCGCAGAAATCGTCATGGTGATGAGTCCGCGCACTCGGCGGGACGTCGAGCGCTGGATTGCGGTCAAAGAAGTTGACCGGCTTGAGCTTGAAACCCAGCTTCGCCACGGGCATCACCGGCCAATCCTCGGCTCGCGGGATGTGGTGATGGCCGAGCACGTGCCAAACGACGATGTCCTCGTCCTTGATCGGTCGGTCCTGCTCGACCCAGCGAGGCAGTCCGTCGCCACCCGGGTT
Source organism: uncultured Solirubrobacterales bacterium (assembly GCA_963777335.1). Lineage (GTDB taxonomy): Bacteria > Actinomycetota > Thermoleophilia > Solirubrobacterales > Solirubrobacteraceae > Palsa-465. The sequence continues at coordinate 201,197 of CAVZQD010000018.1, read as the reverse complement.
CTGGTTCGGGAAATCACCGGCCGGATAGCGCTCCGACTCGTCGAACCGCGTCACCCACAAGTTGTGCCAGAGGTATCCGGCCCGCCGATGCAGACTCGATCCCGGCTGGGCGTACGGCGGAGCGGATTCTCCCGGCTCGATCTTGTACCCCGTCGGGTAGCCCATACCGTTCTTCCGCCGCGATGACTGGATGATCCAGGAACGCGCAGTCGTCAGATCGACGCTGCGCTGTGCCTCGGACTCCCGCTCGAACGTGGTGCGCTTGGCGTAGAACGCATTGCCGAACGGGTTCGACGGCCCCGTCGGGTCCGCGACGGTATCCACCTCAGTTACCTGGTTGTGCCCGCCGTCGATCGCGGCGTGCAGCCTCACGCAGAAGTGGTGCTGATGGTTGACCCCGTACAGGTTCGGCTCCAGCATCGTCCCGAACTTCGACGTCTCTCCATCGGGGAGCGCCCCGGTCTGCACCACCCCCGTGGCCTTGATCTCGCACTCGATCGAGGCGTCCTGGCGGAAGTGCCAGTAGAACGCGTATTCATAGTTGCCGACGGTGGCGATGAAGGAGACGACCAGCTTGCGCGAACGCCTGACTTCGGTCGTGTCGGTTCTGAAGTCATAGTGCTTCCACAGAATCCCGTCGTCTTCCTCGTGCAAGCAGACCGCGTTCGGAATCGGCATCAGCTCGCCGAATGCGTTTACGTACGACGCATCGAAGTAGAAGATGTCGCCGAGGCAATCGCAGCCGCGCTCCAGACTGTTCGCGAGGACGCCGATGCCGTACTCGCCGATGTCGAAGGCGTTCTTGCGATATTGCAGAAAGGCTTCGTCGCCGTACGGGACCGTCATCTCTGCCACCGAGATGCGCTGGAACAGGGAGCGGAGGTCCGCGTCGTCGTCGTAGGCGACCTGGTGCAGCACGAGTCCTTCGCGTGGCGTGAATCCAACCCTGAATTGCCACTTCTGCCACCGCACGAGATTTCCTTCGACCATGAAGCTCGGGCCCTCGGGCTGGCTGATCTCGAGCGGCTTGATGTCGGTGCGGAACCGCTCCTGATAGCTCGCTGCCCAGTTCGCGCATCGCTGGGGTATCGGGAGAACTGCGACATCCTCGACCGCGATGACTTCCTGCTCGTTGAGGTCGACGATCGCGGAGAGACCATCGACGACGTGGGCGTACTGATTGTCCTCCAGCCCATGCCTGACGTAGATGAGCGCCCGCGCGATTCGCCGCTCGCGTTCCTCGGGCTCGCCGAAGTAGCCGGCCGACCATGGATCGACGTTGATCTGTGAGCGCTCCTCGAGATCCAGCCCGCGGCGGCGCAGCGCTTCGAGCACGCGCCCGTCCATCTTGACGGCAAGCTCGGTCTCGATGAACTCGTCGGGCGCGAGCGCCGGCTGACCTTCGATTCTCTGCCAATCTCGCACGCTCCTCGCCTCGAGATCGACCTCGAGCTTGAAGCTCCCACGGGACTCGTTGTCGATCAGCACGACCTCCGCGGTGCGCGGCGGTGGTGAGTCGGCGATCAGCGCAGCCTTGGCCGGTTCCTTGAGCGTCACGCTTCCGAAGCGCATGGCGAATCGGAAGTCCGGATGCTCGTGCACGATGTCGACGACCCGTTCGAGCTCGTCCATCGAAAGGGGGTCGAGCGGATGGGAGTGCTCTGCGAGCTCGGCCGCGCGTGCCGCCGCCTTCGCGCGCACGCGGGCCAGCTTCTGCCGGCGGAACTGCTTTCGGTCGTGCTGTGAGGTCGCGATGGACATACCTATCCCCTTCAGTACGCGATGCAGACAGTCTTCAGCTCGGTGTATTCCTCGATCGCGGCGCTGCCGTGCTCCCGACCGAGGCCGGACATCTTCACGCCGCCGAAGGGCATGTTCGCGTCGAGCACCGAATGCGTGTTGACCCAGACGGTCCCTGCCCTGAGCTTTGGCGCCAGCTCGAGAATTTGGGAGACGTTCTGGCTCCAGATGCTGGCCGCGAGTCCGTACCGCGTGTCGTTGGCCTTGCGCACGAGCTCGTCCAGATCGTCGTAGGGATTCGCGACCAGCACCGGGCCAAAGATCTCTTCCTGCATGATCTTCGCCTGTTGCTCTACGTTCGCGATCACGGTCGGCTCGACGAAGAATCCCGGTGCGTCCGGCGCCTCGCCACCTACGATCACCTCTCCCCCAGATTGCCGACCGTGCTCGATGAACGACAGCACGCGCTCTTGCTGAGCCTGAGAGACCAGTGGGCCGATATGCACGTTTGCATCGAACGGTGAGCCGATCTTCAGGAAGTCGGCTATGTACGCCACCCGTTCGACGATCTCGTCGAATCGAGCACGCGGTGCGTACAAACGCGAACCGGCGACGCATTGTTGTCCGGTGTTGAAGAAGAGGCCCCCGACCATTCCGCCGGACACCATGTCCGCGCCGATGTCATCGAGCACGAGCACCGGCGACTTTCCACCTAGCTCGAGTGCGGTGCGAGTGAGATGCGTCGAGGCCGCCTTCGCGATCTTCTGACCGACCTCGGTCGAACCCGTGAACGTGATCTTGTCCACGCCCGGGTGGGCCACCAGCGCTGCGCCGGCCGTCTCACCCAGACCGGTGATGACATTCACCACGCCAGGCGGGAAGCCCGCCTCCATCACCAGCTGACCGAGCAGCAGCGCCGAGAGCGGAGTCTCCTCGGCGGGTTTGAGGACAACCGTGCACCCGGTGGCAAGCGCCGGAGCGATCTTCCACATCGCCATCAGGTGGGGAAAGTTCCACGGAACGATTCCGGCTACGACACCCACCGGCTCGCGCCGGGTGTAAGCGTGAAAGCGCACGCCCTCCGGAAACCTGGGAGAGATATCGAATGTCTCACCTCGGATCTTCGTCGCCCAGCCGGCCATGTAGCGCACGTAGTCGACCGCCATGTCGACCTCAACCTGGCGCGCGACCTCAAGCAGCTTGCCCTGCTCGAGCGCTTCGAGTTCGGCGAGGTGCTCGCGCCGCTCAGCGATCAGCTCGGCGAGGCGCAGCATCAGGTCCTGGCGCTCGACCGGCAGCATGCGGCTCCATGGGCCTTCGAGGGCGGCGCGCGCCGCCGCCACGGCTCGATCGACGTCTCGGCGGGTGCAGTCCGGAACCGTCGCGATCCGGCGGGCGGTCGTGGGGTCCAACACGTCGATGGTGCCGTCGCCGGCCGGGTCCACCCATTCGCCCCCGATCAACGACCGGTGTTGACGCTCGAGGAATGCCGTCAGCGCCTCGCTGTGTTCAACCGGTGCTTCGACGTACACGTCCCTCTCCTCGGTTGCAGCTGTCAGAGACCGCCAATATGATGACAGTCCGTGCCAACGCTACCAGAGGCCGGCGGCCGGCGACAAGAGCGCAAGCTGCAGATCGCGCAGGCGGCCGTCCGTCTGTTTGAGAAGCGCGGGCTGAGCGCGACCACGGTCGAGATGATCGCCGCCGAGGCCGGCATTTCGCCACGCACGTTCTTCAGATACTTCGACACGAAGGAGTCGGCGGCGTTCCCGGATCACGCCGACCGCGTCGCCGACCTCGAGCGGAGACTGGACGCACGCCTGCCCTCCCGAGCACCGATCTCGGACCTCGTCGAGGTTTCGAGGCGGTCAGCGATGGAGTTCTTCGCCAACCCCGAGCTGTACCACCGCCGCTACCGCCTCCTGCGCTCCAATCAGGTGCTGCGCGATCTCGAACGCATCTTCGATCGTTCCTATGAAGAGCGAGCCGTCGCCTTCCTGATCGCCTGCGACATCGACCGCGTGATCGCATGCGCCTGCGCCGCAGCTATCGTCGCCGTCGTCAATGCCGCCCTCGATGTGTGGGCGGAGTCACCGCGCGGGAATCCATCGCCCGCTCGGACGGCGTTGACCTCAGGGCTCCAAATGGTGCTGAACGCGTTCTCGAACGTGCTGCGCGCATCAGACGGGGATGCGGCTGGGTCTCCCGCCCCCCTTGCCGTGTTTGTGGCGGCGGACGATCCCCTCCGCGCGGAGGTGCTCGCCGCCGTCGAGCGTGGCGCGATGGTGAGCGAGCGAAGCTAAGGGTCCGTAGGAGAATTAGGTGGTGGAATTGGCGAGTGGCTGGGCGTGGCTGACGCCACCCCCTCGCCGCGATCGTACTGGTGGTACGTGAGGGCGAGGGGGTGGCGTCAGACGCGTCCAGACGCCGCCAAAACGCCAGATAATTCTTCTACGGGCCCTAAGCGAGGATGCCGCGGAGCACCGCGAGCGCCCTGTCCCGGTGTGCCTCGAGCTCGGCGACCAGGCGATCGGCGTCACGCGCGGCCACCGCGGCGAGGATGCGCTTGTGCGCCTTGGCGGCGCGACGGCGCTCGGCCGGCGAGTTGTAGTAGATCGCGCGGTAGGGCTCGGTCGAATCCCACAGGAGCTGGATCATCCGCATCGTGTGAGGCTGGTCGGCACATTCCAGGAGCCCGAAGTGAAACCGCCGATTGGCCGCGAGCTCTCGCGCCACGTCGGCGGACTCGCCTGCCAGCTCGCATTCTTCGGCGGCGTTGCGGACTCGCGCCAGGGTCTCGTCGTCGAGCTCCGGCAGGGCAAGCCGCGCGAGCCGCTCCTCGAGCACGCGGCGCAGCTCGTAGATCTCCTCGAGATCCTCGATCCGCAGCTCGGTCACGAAGTAGCCCCGGCGCGGTTGGTAGACGAGCTGGCCCTCCTGCTCGAGTACGCGGAGGGCCTCCCGGACCGGCGCCACGCTCACCCCCATGCGCACGGCGACATCCTCCTGGTTGACGCGCTGGCCCGGCCGAAGCAGCCCGGAGACCAGTCCGTGGCGCAGGCGCTCGAGCACCTGCTGCGCGGTCGTGGCAGGACGGCATGCTTCCCATACGGCCACGACACTCATCGAAACGCGTTGATCCCCGTCAGCGCGTTGCCGATCATCAGCGCGTGGACGTCCGCCGTCCCCTCGTAGGTGACGACCGACTCGAGGTTGTTCATGTGCCGGATCACCGGGTACTCGAGCGTCACGCCGTTGGCGCCGAGCACCTGGCGGGCCGTCCGGGCGACGTCGAGCGCGGCGTTGACGTTGCCGAGCTTGCCCATGCTCACATGCTCTGGGACGAGCCGGCCGTCGTCCTTCATGCGACCGAGGTGCAGGGCGAGCAGTGCTGCTCGGTTGACCTCGAGTGACATGAACGCGAGCTTCTGCTGCTGAATCTGAAACGACGCGATCGGCCGGTCGAACTGCCGGCGCTCCAGGCTGTAGTCGAGCGCGGCCTCGAAGCAGGCCCGGGCAGCGCCGACGGCGCCCCAGACAATCCCGTAACGCGCCTCGTTCAAGCAGGACAGTGGCCCGCGCAGCGACTTGGCCTCGGGCAGCATCGCGTCGGCGGGAAGACGAACGTCGTCGAGCAACAGCTCGGAGGTCACCGACGCGCGGAGCGAGAGCTTGCGATGGATGTCCTGGGTGGTGAAGCCCTTGGTTCCCTTGGGGACGAGGAAGCCGCGCAGGCCTTCGTCGGTGCGCGCCCAGACGACGGCCACGTCCGCGGTCGAGCCGTTGGTGATCCACATCTTCTGTCCGTGCACGATCCAGTCGGCCCCGTCACGGCGCGCGCGGGTACGCATCGACCCGGGGTCCGATCCGGCGTCCGGCTCGGTCAGGCCGAAGCAACCGATCGCCTCGCCGGCGGCCATCCGAGGCAGCCAGTGCTGCTTCTGCTCCTCCGAGCCCCAGCGGGAGATGGCGTACATGGCCAGTGAGCCCTGCACCGAGACGAGGCTGCGCACCCCGCTGTCGCCGGCCTCGAGCTCCATGCAGGCCAGGCCGTAGGCGGTGGCGCTCGCGCCGGCGCAGCCGTAGCCCTCGAGGTGCATGCCGAGCACGCCGAGCTTGCCGAGCTCGGGCGCCAGCTCCAGCGGGATTCGCGCTTCCTCGAACCACTCGCCCACGTTGGGCACGACCCGGTCGTTCACGAACGCGCGGACCGTGTCGCGGATGTCGCGCTCCTCATCGCTCAGCAGCTGATCGAAGCCGAGAAAGTCCTTGGGACGGATCTTCGGCGCGGGTGCAATCGCGGTCATCGACGCGGCTCCTCCTCTTGACCTTCGATTTTCGAGGATCTAAGGTTACTCGGCCGTCAATGGCCCGCGCAGCGAGACACCCCGCCCCGGCGACGAGCCGGTGAACGCCGGCGATCACGCCACCCCCGGCGCACTGGATGGCCTGACGGTCCTCGACTTCTCCCGGGTGCTCGCGGACCCGTTCGCCACGATGATGCTCGGCGACCTGTCGCGCGCGCCGGCGAGCTACCGCTCGGCCCCGCCACCGCTCGGCGAGTCAGGGACGGTCACGTGGTGAGCTATTCGGGAGCGGTGATCGCCGGCTGCGGAGAGTCTCCATATAGCCGCCACCCCCCTGAGGGCACGACGACGTTGCAAGTCCTGGCCGACGCGGGCGCCCGCGCCCTGACCAGCGCAGGCCTAGAACCCTCCGCCCTCGACGGCCTCGGCGTGTCGTCATTCTCGCTGGCCCCGGATCATGCCGTCGACCTGGCCTGGCGACTCGGCCTGCGCCTGCGGTGGCTGATGCAGGACACCAACGGCGGCGCCAGCGGGATCAACATGCTCCAGCACGCCGCGCGCGCGGTTCAGGCCGGGGATGCGCACGCGATTTTGGTGCTGGCCGGCGACCACCTGCCCCGCGACCGCTTCCAGGACCTGGTCAATAACTACAACCGCGCCACCAGTGAGCACCTGGCGCCGCTGCCGTTCGGCGGCCCCAACTCGCTGTTCGCCATGCTCACCCAGCGCCACGCCGCAGCACACGGCCTGCAGCGCGACGACTACGGCGCGCTCGTCGTCGCCCAGCGGCAGTGGGCCGGCGGGAATCCCGGGGCCGCTTATCGCGGCCCGATGTCCCTCCACGACTACCTGAACGCGCCCGTCGTCGCCGACCCTCTGGGCTTGTACGACTGCGTTCCGGTGGTCACGGGCGCCGACGCGGTGATCGTCTGCGCGCCGGACGAGCAAATCAAGACCACAGCCGTGGCGATCCGCGCACTGGCGATGAGCGTCAACCCCGACGACCAGCAGGGCGACGGCCTGCGCACCGGCCTGGCCGACGTGGCCGACGATCTCTGGCGCGACGCCGGCACCGGACCCGGCGAGATCGACGTGACGATGGTCTACGACGACTATCCGGCGATGGCCCTCGTCCAGCTGGTCGACCTCGGCTTTGCCGGCGACGGCGACGTGCGCTCGCTGATCCACGAGCGGATCGCGACGCGACAAATCCCCGTGAACACCTCGGGCGGCCAGCTGTCGGCCGGGCAGGCCGGCGCCGCGGGCGGACTGCACGGCGTGGTCGAGGCGGTCCACCAACTCCGCGGCGAGGCGGGTGAGCGGCAGGTCACCGGCGCACGTACCGCGCTGGTGGCGGGCTACGGGATGGTCTGCTACCGCTACGGCGCGTGCGCCGGCGTAACGATTCTCGATGCGATCAGCGGACCATGACCGAGCTCGAGATTCAGCGCTGCGAGCGGTGCGGGACCAACGCGTTCCCTGACCGGCTGTGGTGTCGGGGCTGCGGCGCCGGGGAGCTGCGCCACGCGCCGGCGGGACCGGGACGCGTCGAGGAGGAGACCACGCTGCTCCGCGCGCCCGCGGCCGCGGCAAAAGACGAGTCCGTCAGGCTCGGCACGGTCCGCCTCCAAGCCGGCCCGCTGGTCATTGCCCGGCTGGCCACCGGCGCGGGAGCCGGGATCCAGGTCCGGCTGGAGCGGACAACGGCAGGTGCGATCTGGGCGCGCGCCACGCCCGACTGAACGTCGACCCAAGGAGAAGGCAGATGCGGATTCGCTGGCAGAGCTTCCTCGACCCGCCCCGTCACCGACAGTACTTCGAGCTGCTCGACGCGCAGCTGCAGAGCTGCTTCGACCACGGCACCGCCCACGAGATCGTCGGGATCGACCCCCCGGACACCATGCCCCACCGCCTATCCGAGACGCGCTGCGGGATGCGGGCTGTGGCGGGAGCAGTTGCGGCCGAGGCTGACGGTTGCGACGCCTTCCTGATCGGCCACTTCCAGGACAGTGGCCTGCACGAGGCTCGCTCGGCGGTCGAAATCCCTGTGCTCGGCTTGGGCGAGACGAGCATGTTGCATGCATGCACGCTCGGCCAACGCGTGGGCCTGGTCACAATCGATCCGATCTTTATCGCCTGGCACCAGGAGCAGATCGTCCGGTACGGACTCAGGGAGCGGGTGATCGGGGTGAGTGCGATGTCGGGGTTGGCGGTTGAAGACTACGTCCGCGCATGCGAGGACGATGACGCCTTCACCCGGGTGCTGGACCAGTTCGAACGCGCGGTCCAGCCGCTGCTCGCGGCCGGCGCTGAAGTGCTGATCCCCGCCGGCGGCCTGCCGGCGCTGGTCCTGTCACGGCGGCCTGGTCTCGAAGTTGACGGCGCGGCGGTGCTCAACGCGGTCCCGGTCCTGGCCAAGCACGGGGCGGCCGCGGTGGCGCTCGGCCGTCTGGGCCTGCCGATCGCCAGCCGCAAGGGCGCGTTCGCGCTCGCCTCGGGGCCCTGCCGGGACGAATTCCTAGCCGCGCTGAGCTGACACCGCTTCTACGCGCGGTCCACCGCAGGGGGCGGACTCTCGGCCCGAGCCGGCCTCGCTTTGAGCCGGCCGAGCCCGATGCTTTCCAGACCGCCGTGCTGGATGCGGTCGAGTAGCACCACGACGATCAGGATCACGCCGGTGATGATCTGCTGCCAATAGTCCTGTACGCCGGAGATCGAGAGCCCCTGCTGGAGGGTGGCCAGGAACGCCACGCCGATCGCGGTGCCGCCAACGCCGCCGATCCCGCCGGCGAAGCTGGTACCCCCGAGCAGCACCGCGGCGGCGGCGTCGAAGATCACCTCGGTGCCCACGAGCGGGCTCGCCGCGCCGATCCGCGCGTCCTGGATCACGCCTGCGAGGGCGGCGAGCAGGCCGGCCAGCGCGTAGACGGCGAGCAGCGTTCGCCCGACCCGCACGCCCGACAGCCGAGCTGCGTCCACGCTGCCCCCGACCGCGTACACATCGCGCCCGAAGTACGTACTTCGCTGCAGGTACAAAGCGGCCAGCAACACGCCGAGCATGATCCAGGCCGGAATCGGGAGGCCGGCCGCGTGGTTGAAGGCAAGGGCGGTCAGGGCCGGAGAGAGCAGCTGAGTGGTGAAGCTCTTGGACCACAGGTCCACCAACCCTCCGTACAGCGTCAATGTGCCCAGCGTGACGACCAGGAAGGGAAGACCGAGCTTGCCGATCAAGAAGCCGTTACCGACCGCCCCGATCGCCAGCCCGAAGGCCAGGGTGATCGCGACCGCGTAGGCGAACGGCACGCCGCTTCCGGCCATGAGCTTGCCCAGTGCGATCCCACTCAGCGCCAGCAATGAGCCCAGGGACAGGTCGAAGCCGCCGGTCAGCATCACGAACGTCAGCCCGATCGACACCATCCAGAGGACCGCGGCGCTCGTCATCAGCGCGTCGAGGTCGGCCGAGGTGAAGAAGCGCGACTGGGTGAGCGAGAAGTAGATGAAGATGGCCACGAACAGCACGAGCACCGCGAGGAAGCGCTGACGCATGGCGGCCTGCCTCATCCGCGTGGCGCCGCCCAAGCCGCGGGAGCGTGTGGTGGCCTCGGAGCGCTCCGCCACGTCAGTGTCCATTGCGAGCCTCGTGGTGTCCGATCGCGTACTGGGCGATCCTTGCCTCGGTGGCGTCCTCGCGAGACAGGGACGCAACGATCTGCCCGCGGTACATGACGAGGATGCGGTCGCACAGCAACCGCAGCTCGGGCGTCTCGGATGAGCTGACCAAGATTCCCACACCACCTTCCTTGATCTGATCGAGCAGCTTGTAGATCTCGGCTTTGGACCCGACGTCCACGCCGCGCGTCGGCTCGTCGAGCAGCAGCACCTTGGGCGAGATCGCGAGCCACTTGGCCAGCACAACCTTCTGCTGGTTGCCGCCGCTCAGGCGGGCCACCGGGGAGTCCATTGAGTCCGTGACGATCCCCAGCCGAGCGATCGCGTCGGCCACGACCTTCTGCTCCCGCGCGCGGCTGGGCCGGCGTAGGCGCCACGTTCGCGAGCCCTCCGCCATCAGGAGGTTCTCCCGCACGGTCATGTCCTGCACGAGCCCGAGGGTCTTGCGCTCGGCCGGCACATACCCGAGCCCGTGGCGCATCGCGGTGCGGGTGTCGCGGCACAGGGCCGGGCGGCCGTCGATCTCGACTGAGCCCGTGGCGCCCGAGGCGGCGCCGAACAGCGCCTCGAGCAGCGCGCTGCGGCCAGCCCCGACCAGCCCGGCGATGCCGACGATCTCGCCCTTCTCCACCTCCAGGTCGACGTCCCGGACGCGGCCGTGGACGTTGAGCCCCCGCACACGCAGAACGGGATTGCGCGCGACCCGCGCGTGCTCGCCCAGCTCGAGCGTGCCGAGCTCGCGCCCGATCATGAGCGAGACCAGGCTGTCGCGGGTGAACTCGGAGATTGGGCCGGTGCCGACCCGCGACCCGTCGCGGAGCACCGTGACGCGGTCGACCAGATCGAACACCTCGTTCATGCGGTGCGAGACGAAGGCCACGGCTACCTTGTGCTGACGCAACGTTCGCACGGCGGCGAACAGGGCCGCCACCTCGTCGTCGGTCAGCGCGCTGGTCGGCTCATCGAGGATCAGAACGCGAGCTTCCATCGACAGCGCGCGCGCGATCTCGACCATCTGCTGCTGGTCGGGGCGTAGATCCTCGACGCGATCGTCGGGTTCGATGGCGAGCTCCAACCGCTCGATCATCTGCTTCGCGCGGGCGCGGGTCGAGCGCCAGTCGATGCCGTACCAGTGCCGCGGCTTGCGGGGGCCGAGGAATATGTTCTCGGCCACGGACAGGTGCGGAACGAGCGTCGTCTCCTGAGTGACGGTGGCGATCCCGGCCTGCATCGCGGCGGCGGCGTCGCCGAACCGAACCGGCTTGCCGCCGAGCGCGACCGTCCCGGCGTCCGGGGCAAGCTGACCGGAGAGGATGCGCAGCAGCGTCGACTTGCCCGATCCGTTCTCCCCCACCAGCGCGTGGATCTCGCCCGCGTGCAGCTCGAAGTCGACGCCGCGCAGTGCACGGACTCCGCCGTAGCTCTTGCGCACCCCCGAAGCCCGGACCAGGACGTCGCTCACAAGGCTGCCTCGAGCGCCGCCGCCACGGCCAGCACGAGATCCTCTCGATACGGCGCCGCGGCCACCTGCACGCCGATGGGAAGCCCGTTCTCGCGACCGGCCGGTACGCTCGCGGCCGGCAGACCGCCGAGCGCGATCAGGTGCACGTAGTCGAAGGCGCGAAACTCGCCGTAGCGTTCCTGCGGCAGTCCGCCCGGGGGTTCGCCGTGGCGCGGCGCCGATCCCGCCACCACAGGGCACAAGAGCACATCGACCTCGGACGCCAGCGCCCGCACGGCGGCGCGCAGCGCGAACACCCTCGCCTGCACGGAAAACCACTCGGCGGCGCGCGGATTGCGCGCGCTGACGGCATCGAGCAACCCCGACATCAGCGGGTGATGGCGGCCGTCCGCCGCGGCAAGGTCGGCGCGGACCTGGGCGCCGCCGTCAGCTGCCACACACGCGAAGAACAACTCGGTGGGATCCTCCTCCCAGGGCGCGGAAACCTCCTTCACCGCGGCGCCGGCCTCCGAGAGCGCCCGCGCCGCGCGCGCGAGCGCGGCCAGCGTAGCGCAGCTGACGCTGAGCCGGGGATCGTCGGCGAACACTCCGACGCGCAGCCCGTTCAGGCTCACCGCAGTCGCGTTCCCCAGCGGCGCTGGGACCGCGTACGGGTCCTGCCAGTCGGGACCGCTGATCAGCGGCAGCACGAGCCGTATGTCCTCGCTGAAGCGGGCGATCGGCCCGACGCAGAACAGGTCCATGTAGCCGCCGGCCCGCGTCCGCGGCCACGTGCCGGTGTCCGGCACGCGTCCGACGGTGGGCCGCAGGCCGACGAGCCCGCAGTAGTGCGCGGGCACCCGGAGCGAGCCGCCGCCGTCGGTACCGATGCCCAGCGGCGTTGCCTCCGCCGCGGCCAGCGCCGCCTCGCCGCCGCTTGAGCCGCCCGGCGTCCGCGCCGGGTCGTGGGGGTGGTTGGTGCGTCCGTGCACGGCGTTGTCAGTCTCGTAGGCGGAGCTGTATTCGGGGACGTTGCTCTTGGCCAGCACGGTTGCTCCGGCGTCGCGTAGGCGGCTGACCACGGTGGCGTCGCGCGCGGGCACGTAGCCGGCCCGCGCGAACGAGCCGCCGGTGCAAGGGAGGCCGGCGACGTCGATCGAGTCTTTGATCGTTACCGGCAGACCGAGCAGCGGTCGGCGATCGCCGGCACGCCGCGCCAGGTCGGCCTCGTCGGCTCGCTCGAGCACGACCTCGGGATCCATCGCCACCACGGCGTGCAACCGCTCGTCGACCTCGGCGATCCGCTTGAGGTAATGCTCCGCCAGCTCGCGGGCGGACAGCTCGCCGCGCGCGAGCATCGACATCCACTGCGTGGCCGAAGGCTGAGCCGCCTCAGTCCGACAGGGCCCGGTGGAAACTGTCAATGGCACTCTTGATCCACATCTGGTTGTCCCACTCGGCTTGCCGCTCTGCGAGCTCGGGTTCGAGCTCCTCCTCGATCCGCTCCAGCGGCACTCCGCCCGCGCGCAGCGCGGCCACGCGATCCCGGACCGCGACCAGATAGTCGCGCTCGGCGGCGATCAGCCCGACATCCCCGACCTGGCCGTGCCCGCCGACGACGATCCGCGGCGACAGGGCCTCGAGTCGGTCGAGCGCGGCCAGCCACAGGAGGCCGTCCGCGTCGTCGTCGGGAAAGATCGGCAGGAACCGGTCCTCGGCCAGGTCACCGGCGAACAGCACGCCGGAGTCGGGCAGGAACACGACCTGATCGCCGCGTGTGTGCGCCTGCCCGATGTTGATCAGCTGCACCACCACGCCACCCAGGTCGAGCTGCGCCCGCGCGCCCTCGTAGGTTATGTCCGGGACGACGAGCTCGACATCGGCCAGCAGCTCCGCCAGCCCGGGGCCGAAGCCCGAGAACATCTCGATGTACTCCGGGCCCTTGGCGGCCATCTCCTCGGCCTGCGCGGCGTTGCACACGTACGTGGCGTCCGAGAACGACTGCGCCGCGAAGGCGTGCTCGGGATGGAAATGCGTGGTCGTGAGGAGCAGCCTGCGTGCGCCCCCGAGCCGCCGAGCCTCGCCGAGGATCCGCTCGCCGTTGCGCGGCCCCATCGCGGTGTCGATCACGAGCACCGACCGATCGCCCACCACGATCCCCGCGTTCGGCACGAACTCCACGCGCTGGTCGGGCATCACGTGCACGCCTTCGGCGACCTCCTCGGTGAGCCCGACGGGAATCAGTGGTGGGGTCTCGATCATCGGCCCGGCCTCAGCTGCCCGGATATTCCTGCTTGAGCTGCGTCTCCCACGGCACGATCGAGTTGACGTTGTCCTTGTTGACCAGCACCGGCGGGCCGGCCTTGATCGTGGCGGGGATCTTCACGCCCTCGGAGAGGTCATACAAACCCCAGGCGAAGTCCTTGCCCATGCTCGGGTCGTCGAGCTTGATCGTGAACGTCTCGCGGCCCGCCTTGATTGCGCCGAGCGCGTCGCTGCCGCCGTTCTCGCCCGCGAGCGCGAGGTTGGTGATGCCCTGCGAGCGCGCGGCCGAGTATGCCCCGATCGCCGAGGGGTCGTTGTAGGCCATGACGCCCTTGATCGACGGGTACTTGCCCAACAGCGTGGTCATCGCCTTCTCGCCGCCGGCGATGTCGTCAGTCGGGTTGGACGCGTTCCCGGCCACCTTGAGCCCGAACTTCTCGGCCCAGTATGCGTCCTGCTGGATGCTGTAGACGATCGAGGGGACCTTGACGACGAGGTCCACCGTGCCGAGGCTCGCGCCGGCCCCGAGCAGCTTGTGCATCTCCTGGCCGGTGAGGTAGGCCCCCATGTCGCGGCCCTGCCAGACCTGGCTCTGATACCCCTGAAGGCCAGCGGCAGAGGTGCTGGTGAAATTGAAATCGATCGTGACCAGGTGGATGCCGGCGGCCTTGGCGCGTGCCACGTCGGGAGCCAGCGACTTGGGATCGAGCGCGAACACGGCGATCCCGTTGACCTTCTGCGCGATCAGCTGATCGAACTGGCTCACCTGCGAGTTGACGTCGCCCTCCGCGTCCTTCTCGACGTACGTCCCGCCCAGCTTCTGGGTCTCGAGCTTCATCGACTCCCCGAGAATCGTCAAGAACTCGTTGCTTGAGCCCTCGGGGTTCAGGTACGCCAGCGTCAGGTGCTTGGACTTCGGCTGCGGGTAGCTCGAGGGCACCGTCGACTCGAGACCCGAGAACGCCACGCTCGGAGCTGCCGCCGGTGCGGCAGTGCTGGTCGCGCTCGAGCTCGCACTCGCGCTCGATGCGGCGCTGGTCGTGCTGCTCGAGCTGCTGCCACACGCGCCGACTGCGAGCGCAAGGACGCCCACAGCCGCCAACGTACCGGACCATGCCTTGACTTTCATCCGCTCCTCCGCGTTAGCACCTGTCGCTGCGCCGCCGGTGGACGGCCCGCATGCACCGCCGCATGCAAAGTCACGGTCAAGCGACCGGCGTTGACATTTGATAAAATCTGTACCACGTCGGCCGCTAAAGCGCAAGGCTCGCGACCGGGCTAATCCGGCACTAACGTTGACTTTTGATCAACGATATGGAAGGGTCGAGCCGTGGGCGACGACCGCCAGTTGATCAACCCGCCGGAGCTGTTTCCCCCGCCGGGCTTCAGCCACGTCGCGGTGGCCACCGGACAGCGGCTGGTGTTCGCCGCCGGGCAGACCGCGCTCGCGCGCGACTTCGCCGTCATCGGGCGGGGCGATCTGGCCGCCCAGACGCGGGCGGCGATGGAGAGCGTCGGGATCGCGCTGCGCGCGGCCGGCGCGGGATGGGATGACGTCGTGCGGCGCACGATCTACACGATCGCGCCGACCGAGTTCGAGGTGATCGCCCGCGCGATCGCGGAGGTCACGGGCGAGAGCGCCGATCCGCCGCAGACGATCATCGGCGTCACCGGGCTGGCCCTGCCTGAGCTGATGATCGAGATCGAGGTCACGGCGCTGCTGAGTTGAAGGCCGTCCGCCTGCACCGGCTCGGGGGTCCCGAGGTCCTCGAGGTCGACGAGATCCCGGACCCCGTACCCGGGGCACGCGAGCTGCTCGTGCGCGTCGAGGCGACCTCGATCAATCGCAGGGACCTGTGGATGCGGGCGGGGCATCCCCATCCGGCTTACCACGTGCCGTTGCCGGCGATCCTCGGGATCGACCTGTGCGGGCATGTCGTGGCCACGGGCGACGCGGCCGAGGACTCCTGGGTCGGGCAGCGGATCACCATCAACCCGTACATCACGTGCGGCCGCTGTGAGTATTGCCGGCGCGAACGCTCGCAGTACTGCACGGACTTCGACGTCTACCACGGCGCCTACGCCGAGCTCGCGGTGGTCCCCGAGCCGCTGGCCGTGCCGGTCGCCGCCGAGGTGCCGGCTGAGCACGTCGCGTGCTTTGCCAACGCCTACATCACCGCCTGGGAGATGCTGGTGACCAAAGCGAGCGTCGGCCCTGAGGACGTCGTGTTCGTGTGGGCCGGCACGAGCGGGCTGGGCAGCGCCGCGATCGACATCGCTCGTCTCGCCGGCGCGCGCGTGATCGCCAGCGCCGGTTCGCCCGCCAAGCTGGCCGAGCTGGGCAAGCTTGGCCCCGACCTGATTCTCGACCACCACAACGATGATGTCGTGGCGCGAACCCTGGAGTTCACCGGCGGCCTCGGGGCGTCGATCGTCTTCGAGCACGTCGCCCAGGCCACGTGGGAGCGCTCGCTCGCGCTGTGCGCATCCGGAGGCACGATCGTGAGCGCGGGCGCGACCAGCGGCGACGAGGTGACGATGGATGTGACCGCGATGTTCGTCAAGCAGGTTCGCATCCTCGGCTCCCGCCTGGGCACGATGGACGACGCGCTGAGCGCGGCTCGCCATCTGAACTCGGGCCGGTTCGCGCCCCTGATCGCGGAGGTGCTCCCGCTCGACGGCGTCGCCGATGGCCACCGGCGTCTCGAGCGCGGCGACGCCGCGGGCAAGCTCGTGGTGCGAGTCGACGGCTAAGCCGGCTTGGGGGCAGCCTCTCGGTCCCAGGTAGCTGGGGTCAGGCCCCGCTCACGGAGCACCTGCTTGCGGACCTTGCCATTCTCGGTCAACGGGAGCTCCGGGACGAACTCGACATAGCGCGGCACCGCGAAGTAGGGCAGGAGCGGACGGCAGTGCTCGATCAGCTCCTCCGGGGTGAGCGCCTCGCCGGGCTCGCGCACGATCGCGACCATCACCTCGTCCTCGCCGAGCTCGGAGGGAATCGGGAACGCCGCCGCCGCCGACGCCGCCGGGTGCTCGAGCACCGCCTGCTCGACCTCCCACGAGGAGATGTTCTCGCCCCGGCGGCGGATCGCGTCCTTGGCCCGGTCGACGAAGCGGTACCAGCCGTCGGGGTCGCGCACGACGCGGTCGCCGGTGTGAAACCACAGGTTCCGCCACGCCTTGACGGTCTGCTCAGGCATCGTCCAGTAGCCGTCGGCGAACGCAAACGGGTCGTCGTGGCGGAGCACGAGCTCGCCCGCGGTCCCGTCGGGCAGGGGCTGGTCGTGCTCGTCGACCACCCGGGCGTGGAACCCCTCGCGAACCGTACCCATGTAGCCGCCGCGGCTCTCGGCGGGGTCCTCGGCGACGATCGGGCAGTTGGTCTCGGTCGATCCGTAGCCCTCGATTAGCTGTACGCCGAAGCGCTCGCGGAAGCGATCGAAGATGCGGGCCGGCGTGGCAGGGGCGAGCGCGATGCGCACGTGGTGCTCGCGCTCGACCGGCTCGTACGGGCGCGTCATCAGGATGGTCACCATCGCCCCGAGCAGGTAGGTCACGTCGGCATCGGCGGCCGCCAGGCGCGCCCAGAACCGGGAGGCCGAGAAGCGCTCGCCGAGCACGAACGTGGCGCCGCTGACGAGGGCTTGGACGAACGCGTTGAGCGCGTTGGTGTGAAACAACGGCAGGCAGGTGTACATGACGTCGCCCTCGACGATCCGCAGCGCTTCGCTCATCAGCACGCCCCACCAGTAGAACTGCGCGTGGGGGCAGCGCACGCCCTTGGACGGTCCTGTGGTGCCCGACGTGTAGAGGATCGCCGCGATGTCACCGGGACCGGCGGGATGGGCGGCGATCGGCTCGCCCGCCGGCGGCACCTCGCCGACGCTCCAGGCACCGACGCCACCCAGATTGGCGGGCGAACCGTCGAGCGGTGGCAGCACCCAGGCCCGCTCGACATCGCCGCGAGAACCGAGCGGCGCGAAGGCCTCCATGTGCGCGGACTCGGCGACGAGCAGGCGGGCCCCGCAGTTGCCCAGGATGTGCTCGAGCTGGGCGCCGCGGGAGGCCGTGTTGATCGGCACGACGATCGCCCCGGCCCAGGCGCACCCGAGGATCAGCTCGAACAGCTCGATCCGGTTCTCGCACATCGTGGCGATGCGGTCGCCGGGCCGAACCCCCGCGTCGGCCAGGCGGCCCGCCGAGCGCGCGGCCAGATCGGAGACGTCCCGGTAGCTGAGTTCGGTGGCGCCGCAGCGGAACAGCGGCCGGTCCGCGTAGCGGACGGCCTGGCGCTCGAGCAGCGCGGGCAGTGTCTGCTCGACCAGGGCAATGCCGCGCAACGGGTGGCGCACCGCGCCGGCGCTCACGGCTCTGCCCCCATGGCCGCCAGCTCAGCACGGATCAGCTCCATCGCCGTGGCGGCGCGGGGAAACCCGGCGTAGATGGTCAGCAGGGTGGCGAGCTCTTCGATCTGCTCGGGCGTCACGCCATGTTCGACCGCCCAGCGAACGTGCCCGCTCAGCCGGGCGTCGGCGCCACCCTGGGTGATCAGGCTCGCCAGCACGATCATGCTCCGCTCGCGAAGGGTGAGCTTCCCCTCCTCCCACGCCCCCCCGCCCGCGGAGGAGATGGCTTCGCCGGCCATCCGGTCGCCGACCAGCGCACCGAGGTGCGCGGCCACTTCGCTTTCGGCGATCCCGAACTGGCTGGCGTACGCGGCCAGACCGCGCGCGCGGCGAGCGCTGTCGGCGTCCCTGCTCACGCTGGACCCACCGTGGCGGCCACCCGCTCGATCTCGCTCGCCACCTCGCTCGGCGCCTCGATCATCGAGAAGTGCGTGCGCGCGTCGAGTCGATGTACCGAGTACCAATCGTGCTCGGCGGCGAACTGCCGCTGCGCGTCCAGGTACTCGGGCGCCGGCGGCTGCCCGTAGACATGCCTGACCCTCGGAACGGCGGGGAATGCCGACAGCGCCCGCAACGGACTTCCGCCCCGCCGATAGGATGCCTCGATCTCCCGGCCCGAGCGCATCCACATCTCCGCACTCTGGCGGCGCATGACCTCGATCGCGGCGCCGATTGCGTCGTCCTCCACGCCCGCGCGCCAGATGTCGAACAGCGTGTCGCGGGCGTGAGGCCACCGGTCGGGATCCTGGAGCTCGGCGATCAGATCCATGTAGGGGGCGGAGGGCTCCTGCACCATCCAATCCAGATGGACGATCGCCGGGATGCGGTCGCCGAGGCGCCGGCGCAGCTCGATCGCGACCCAGCCCGAGTGCGATGCCGTGCACGGGATCACCTTCTGGAGACCGGCGCCGTCGATCACGGACAGTGCGTCCTGCACCATCTCGGCGGTGCCGAAGTCCCCGGCGGCGGCCCGTGACTCGCCGTGGCCGCGCCACTCGAAGCTGACCACGCGGCGGTGCGCCGCCAGCAGCGGCGCAGCCTTCGCCCACCGCTCGCGGCTCGAGCACCACCCGGTCAGCAGCAGGAGCGCCGGTTCGCCTTCACCGAGGTCGTCGACGCCGAGGCCGAGCGTGTGGGCCGCAGCGCTCACGTCCCCGACGCCTCGGGCTGGTCGCGCATCAGCTCGAGCGTGGCGCAGTGCAGCCCCGCGATCGCGAACTTGTGGCTCTCGGAGAAGTCGACTTGGATCACCTCGACGCCCTCACGCTCGAGAGCTCGCCGCGTCGACGGAGACCCGGCGTTCATCACCAGCTTTCCGGGCTCGAGCGTCACCGCGTTGACCGCGAGGTCCCAATACTCCTCCACGGGCACCTCGATGATCCTGAAGTCCCGCCGCATCAGGTAGCGCACGAAGGCGTAGTCGACGAGGTGCGGCGCGAGCAC
Source organism: uncultured Solirubrobacterales bacterium (assembly GCA_963777335.1). Classification (GTDB taxonomy): domain Bacteria; phylum Actinomycetota; class Thermoleophilia; order Solirubrobacterales; family Solirubrobacteraceae; genus Palsa-465. Next base: position 181,926 of record CAVZQD010000018.1, on the reverse strand, counting down.
GGCGAGGTCGTGGTCGGGGACCACGAGGAACATGTCGGCGTGGGTCGTGCCGATGTTGCCGTTCCCGGTTGTGCCGATCCAGCCGGGGCTGTAGGTGGTCACGAGCTCGATCCCTAGGCCGTTCAGGACGAACTCGATCTGACGCAGGCCCTCCTCGTTGGCGACCACGCTGTTGTTGAACACGAACGTGTGCGGATCGAGCCACCGGCCGGCGCCCGGCTCGCCGATCCCGCGGCCGTGGATGGTCAGGTAGATCGGCACGCCCAGAGCGGTTAGGGCCTTGGACCAGATCACCTCGCGACCCCGCTGCCAGGACCCGAGGCCCATCCGGTGGATGATGGCCCCACCATGCATGACCAGCCCGCCGCCGGCGAGCGTGACCAGGTTCTTGAGGTAGCCGTAGGCGCCGATGGCTGGCAGCGGAGGCTCGATGTAGTTGACCCTGACCCCGTTGTCGGCCAGCACCTGGTAGTACTCGTCGAACTGGGCCTGGAGCCGCCCCAGGTCGGCGTTGCCGGCGGCTGAGGAGTAGTAGTACTGCCACTCCTGCGCGTACTCGGCCCGCGTCTCGTTCTCGGTCGGCCGGGAGACCAGGACCTCGCGGAGCTTGCCGATTCCCTCCGCGCCCCAGCGGCGCCCCCAGATCTGCTCGACCTCGTCATAGAAGTCGGTCTCGTGCAGCATCCAGTTGTGCAGCGGCTGGCCGGCGTCGAACCACGGCAGCTCGTCGAGCAGGGCATGCTCGTCGTGGTCGGCCGCGGGGTGCGGCGAGGAGTAGGTCAGCTCGGTCGTGTGTCCGTCCGCGTCGACGATCTTGAACGGCTGCCGCTCGCGCGTGGCGGCGCCGTCGGAGCTTTTGACGCTCATCCCATTTGCTCCTGTCAAAAGGTGGTTCCGGTCGCTCTCGGAGGATACCCGAGGCTTTGATCTGTGATCAAATGCGTCTCATGTCGGTCGCGCGGCGGGTTCGCATGAGGGTCGGCTGGGACCCATGACGTTGGGCGGGCTTCCGTGAGGGTGGCGATCGCCGGAGGCGGCGTGGGCGGCCTGACCGCCGCCGCGGCGCTGGCGCGCAAGGGAATCGAGTGCACGGTGTACGAGCAGACGCCCGAGCTGAGCGTGGCCGGCGCGTCGCTCCAGCTCGGGCCCAACGCGCTGCGGCTGATGGACGACCTTTCGCTGCTGCCGGCGCTGCGCGAGATAGGGGTGCGCCCGGAGGCGGTCGACTTCGTGCGCTGGAGCGACGGCTCGTTGCTGCTGCACACGCCTCTGGGCGCCGCGATGGAGGAGCATTTCGGCGCGCCCCAACTCGACTTCTACCGCCCCGACCTGCATCGCCTGCTGCTCGACGCACTCGCACCCGGCACGGTGAGGCTGGGCTTCGCGGCCAGGGCCGTTGAGCAAAGCAACGCGGGGGTGAGGCTGGAGCTCGCGGACGGCAGCCGGGTGGAGGCCGACGTCCTCGTTGCCGCCGACGGGATCCGCTCGAACATCCGCCAACAGCTCGCCGGAGCCGACGACCCCGAGTTCTCGGGGACGGTCGTCTACCGCGGCGTGGTGGCGCGCGAGCAGGCGCTCGAGCTTCACCCCCACCACGTCAACTATTACTGGCTCGGGCCGTACCGACACGGGGTGTCCTACTGGATCTCGGCGGGAGAGCTGCTGGCGGTCAACTGCGCCGCCCAGCACGCCGAATGGGCGCACGAGTCGTGGACGCTCGAGGCGCCGGCGGAGGACGCGCTCGAGTACTTCGAGGGCTGGGACGAGGGCCTGCGCGAGCGGATTCGCCGCTGCGGGACCATGCTCCGCGGCGCAGTGTTCGTCCGCCGGCCGCTCGAGCACTGGTCCTACGGCCGGGTCACCCTGCTGGGCGACGCCGCGCACGCGATGGAGCCGTTCCAGGCCCAGGGTGCGGCCCAGGCGGTCGAGGACGCCTACGCCCTGGCCGAGTGCATCGCCGCCGGTGCCGACGATCCCGTGGCGGCGCTCCGGCGCTACGAGGTCATCCGGATGAACCGCGCCGTGGACCTGCAGACGTCCTCCCATGCCGCGGCGGAGTCGTTCTACCTGGCCGACGGCGAGGAGCAGCGCGCGCGGGACGCCTCCTACGCGACCCTGCTCGAGACGCTGCCGTTCGGCACCCGCCAGCCGATCTGGGATCACGACGTCCGCGACGCGCTCGCGCCCCGGGCGCATACAGGTGCGCGCACGGCTGTCGCAGGGGAGCCGCTGCTCGGCACTTTCTGTCCACTCGGTGACCCGGCCGCGTGCGAGCGAGCGGCCCGATGCGGCCTCGATGTGCTCGTGATCGAGGGCGAGCACTCGGCGATGGGCGTCGAGACCATCCAGCAGCTCGTGGCCGCGACGCAACTGACGCCGGCTCGCGCGCTCGTACGCGTCGCCGGAAACGACCCGGTGCTGATCGCGGCCGCGCTCGACGCGGGCGCCGACGGAGTGATCGTGCCGCGGGTCAACACCGCCGCCGAGGCCCGGGGTGCCGTCGATGCGGCCCGCTATCCCCCGGTCGGTCACCGCAGTGTCGGCCCATCGCGAGCGACCGCAAACGGCGCTGACATCTTCGGCTGCCTGCGGCAGGCCAACGACGAGTTGGTGGTGGCGATCCAGGTCGAGACCGGGAGGCGCTCGAGCGTCTGGACGAACTGCTGGGCGTCCCCGGCGTCGATCTGTTCTTCGTGGGCCCGGGCGACCTTGCGGTCTCGCTGGGCATCGAGGACCCGGCCAGTCCCGAGCTGCGCCAGGCGATCGAATCGGTTCTTGCGGCGCGCGCGAGGCCGGACGGCTGGCCGGCGTGTTCGCCTTTAGCCCCGCGGATGCGGCGCGGTGGCGTTCGGCCGGGATCGAACTCGTGGTCCTCGGCTCTGACCTGTCGTGGCTGGGCGCCGGTCTGGACGGCGCCGTGAGCGAGCTTCGCCGTTAGCGAACCGCCGGCAGAACCTCGGCGGCGAACAGCTCGAGCTGGCCGGGTTGGTCGAGCGAGCCGAAGCGGCAGATGAACGTGGTCACGCCGGCCTGGTGAAAGCGCCGGATCCAGTCCGCCACCTCGTCGGGCGTGCCGGCCGGCCCCCAATCGTCCAGCGCCACCGCATGGTGAAACTCGGGGTAGTAGGCCTCGATGTACCGTCGCTGCTCGGCCAGCGCGTCGTCCTTCGTCCGCCCCAGCGTGATCGTCACCTGATAGGCGACGTCGAACCCGTCGAGGCTGCGCAGGCTCGCGAGTTCAGACAGGAACCCCTCGACCTCTTCGGGATGAGTCGCTCGGCAGCAGGTCATCCAGCCATCCCCAAGCTCGGCCACGCGCTGGGCGGCCTTGGAGCTCTGTCTGGTGACATCCGAGCCGATCGACGGGTTGGCGATGATCCAGATCGGCGGGGCGTCTGCACGGGCAGCAGCGGCGCTGGCTCGGTGCCGGTGGAGAACGCCACGTCTTCGAGATTGAAGTGCTCGCCGGCGTAGGTCACCCGGCCCTCGGTCATCAGCGCGCGGACGATCCGCAGCCCCTCGGAGAACACCGCCATGCGGTGACGCCGATCCACGCCGACCACGGCGAACTCCTCCTTGACCCCGTCCTCGGCGAGGTTCCCGGCGCACGCGCCGAGCACTGTGCGCCCGCCCGAGAGAACGTCGAACGTCGGCCATGCATGCGCAAGCTGCACCGGGTGTCGCAGGGTGGTGACCAGGCAGGCGGTGCCGAGACGTACCGCGGTCGTCCGCTGGGACAGCGCGCCGAGCAGGGCCAGAGGCTCGTAGCGGGGCCGCGCCAGCAGACTGTCCCCGACCCACACCGAGTCGAGCCCGACTCCTCGGCCCGCTCGCAGGCCGCGGCGCCCGGGCGAGTCGGGGGCGAACAGCCTCCGGGTCGAGCTTCAGGCCGAGCTGCCTAACCCGCCGCCTCGATCGCGGCGCCGGCGGCGAGCACGCGGCGGTCCTCCCAGTGTGGCCCGATCACCTGGGCCGAGGTCGGCATGCCGTCCTGATCGTTTCCGCTTGGCACGGCCACCGCCGGATGGCCGGTGACGTTGGCCAGGCAGGTGATCCTGTTCTCGGAGACGATCCGGCTCATCGCTTCGCCGCGGTCATCCGGCCGGTCGGCAGCGGGACCGGACGCGCGGGACGGTCGGGGCGAGCAGCAGGTCGTGCTTCGCGAGCGCCTCGTCGACGCCCGCCGCAGCACCAGGCGCTGGTTGTGCGCCCGGGCCAGCGGGACGCCGTTGTAGCGCTCCTCGAGGTAGGCGTTGACCAGCAGCACGAGCTTGATCGTCGAGGGGATCAGGTGGCCCTCGACTGGCGGACCATCGACGCGGCGTGAGCGCCTCCACCTCGATCAGCCCGAGATGACTGAAGCCGGCCGAGTAGGTCCGGAGCAGCGGCGCCCATACCGCGACCAGCGCGCCGAGCCAGATGGCGAACGCCGACGGCCACAGCGGGATGCTCATGCGCTCGACCTCGGCCCCGGCGGCGGCCAGGCGCTCGGCGACCGCCTCGGCTCCCCGCACCACCGCCGGCTGGGACAGATCGGGGTCCAGGGTCTCCTCCACGAGCCCCACACGGAGGCCGGCTACCCCGTCCTCGAGGCCGGCACGTAGTCATCCACATGGACGTCGCGCGACCCACTGCGGATCGCGCCAGTCCTGGCCGGCGATCACCGACAGCAGCACCGCGCATCGGCGACGTTTCCGGTGATCGGCCCGATGCAATCGAGCGTGTGGTCCATGTGGGTCAGCCCGAACGTGGGGACGAGGCCGTGGGTCGGCTTCATGCCGACCAGCCCACACGCGGCCGCCGGCATCCGCACGCTGCCGCCCTTGTCGACGCCCAGCGCCATGTCGATCAGGCCGGCGGCCACGGCGGCGCTCGAGCCCGACGAGGAGCCGCCGGCCGAGCGCGCGGGATTGACCGGGTTGCGCGCGGGGCCGAACACGCTGGTATCGCCGAAGCCCGAGGCCGAGAACTCGTCGAGGTTGAGCTTGCCGGCGATGCACCCGCCCGCGTCGAGGATCCGCTCGACCACCACCGCGTCCTGGACCGGCGTGAACGAGAGCGTGCGCGAGCCGTTGGTGACCGGCACGCCGGCCACCGCGATGTTGTCCTTGACGCCGATCCGGCGACCGGCCAGCGGGCCGTCCGGCGCGCCCTGGATCTCCAGCATGCGCACGAACGCGTTCACGGGATCCTCCTCGGGCGACGGTCGCGAGCCCGGCGTCCGGGGGTAGCGAACCGGCACCTGCAGGTCGGGCAGCTCCTCGACCTCGTCGAACGCGCGCACGAAGTCCGCCGCGAACGGGGCTAGTTCGTGACATTCCTCCAGCGACAGGTTCAGATGCTCTCGCTCCCCCGCCGCGCACCAGGTCATCCGGCGTCGGCGGGCGGAGAAACCCCATGTTGCGCTCATGAGCGGTCACTCTGGTTCCTCCAGCTCGTACACGTTGTTCGCCACATCCGGCGTGATCAGGCCCTCCCGGAGGTCGCGCCGCACTTGCTCGCGGGCCCGCTCGCGCGGCGGGCCGACGCCGCCGCTGCCCGAACAGCGGAAGCTCACCACGTCGCCGTACTCCACCGCCACGAGATCCTTGGAGTGGAGCTTGCGCTCGGTCGGCGTGCCCGGATTCAGGACGATCTCGCCAAGCGTCCCGGAGTTGCCGCCGTCCATGCCATAGGGCGAGAACACGTGGCGGTCGGTCAGGTTCGACAGGACCACGCCGGTCCCGAGGATCCGTACGTCCTTGCGTACGCTCAGACCGCCCCGCAGACGACCCGCGCCGCCGGAGTCCGGGATCAACTCGTGCCGCTCGACGATGATCGGGTTGCGCGCCTCCTGCGCCTCGACCGGAATGTTCTCGACCGAGACGACGGGCGACATCGCGTCGATGCCGTCCTTGGTCACCCGCGCTCCCACGCCTCCCATCACGTAGTCGTAGAAGATGAACGGCCGCTCGGTCCGCGGGTCGGTTCCGCCGAAGATCGGGTTCAACCACTGGCCGCTGGCCGCGCACACGCGCTCGGGGACGACCTGGGCCAGAGCGCCGAAGATCAGCTCGACGATCCGCTGGTTCATCAGCGCCCGGCCACCGAGCGCGGCCGGCGGGAGCGGGTTGAAGAACGAGCCCTCCGGCGCGATCACCTTCACGGGCCGCAACTGGCCTTCGTTCTGGGGGATCGAGTCGCCGCGTGGTGATCGCCTTGGTCGACCAGTAGCAGTAGGCCTTCACGTAGGAGAGCGTGCAGTTCAGCGACGACGGCGTCTGCGGATCGGTGCCGGTGAAGTCGAACTCGATTTCACCGCCGCGGACGGTGATTTTGATCTCCATGCGGATCGGGCGCGTCCCAGGCCCGAAGTCGTCGACATGGTCGACGAACTGCACCGTCCCGTCGGGGATGCTCGCGAGCTGGGCTCGCACGGCCTGTTCGGAGCGATTGAGGATCTCCTCGCCGACCGCCTCGAGCAGGCTCGAGCCCTTCTCGGCGTGCAACTCGGCCAGCCGGCGCGCGCCGACGTGTAGCGCGGCCCGCTGGGCGCGGATGTCGCCGAGCACGGCGTCGGGAACGCGCACGTTCGTGGCGATCAACTCGATGATCTCGCGCACCGGCTCACCCCGCCGGTACAGCAGCGTGGGCAGGAACCGGAGCCCTTCCTGGACCAACTCGGTCACGCCCACCACTGCCTGACTACCTGGCGCGGGACCGCCGACATCGGTCAGGTGCACGCAGCTGACCACGAACCCGACCAGCCGCTCTTCCACGAACGAGGGGCTCATCGCGAACATGTCGGGTAGGTGTCCGGCCCCCATGTAGGGGTCGTTGAGCACGACGATGTCCCCGGGCGCCAGCGCGTCCGGTGCATACACGGTGAGCATGTTCCGCACCGCCGCCGGCATGGCCCCCAGGTGCGCTGGGCTGCGGTTGGCCTGCGCCAGCATCCGTCCGGAGGCGTCGAAGACCGCGGTCGAGTAGTCGCCGCCCTCGCGGACCTGGTCGGAATAGGCCGTGCGCTGCTGCGCCTCCGCCATCTCCTCGGCGATCGCCGCCAGCCGGCCCCAGACGACCGCTATGTCGAGCTGATCGATCATGACGCGATATGGATCACGAGCGACAGGCCGGGCGCGACCTCGGCCCGGTCGCCGGGCAGGACGACCGTGGTGGTGGTCGGCTCGGCCACCAGGCAGGGTCCGTCTAGTTCGCGCGCCCTCGTGCAGCGCGGCGCGATCGTGGACGTCGACTTCGATCATCCCGGTCTCGGGGAAGTAGGCCCGGCGGCGCTGCGGTTTCGTGGGTCCCGATCCGAGGTTCTTGGCGGCCGGCGTGGCGCTGGGTTGGACGGGCCGGAGCAGCGACACGTGCCAGGTGGCCACCTCGACCGGCTGGTCCTCGTCGCGGTAGCCGTACACACTCTCGTAGCGCTCGTGGAAACGCTCGGCGAGTGCAGCGGGCTCTCGCTGGTCGGGCTGGACCGGCACGAGCAGCTCGTAGCCCTGGCCCAGGTAGCGCATCCCGAGGGTCAGCCGGACGACGCTGTCGGCCTCGGCCCCCGACCAGCTCCGTCGCGCCTCCTCGAGCACCTCGCCGATGATGCGCGAGCAGGCCGCGGCCGACTCCGCGCCGTCGAGGCGGACCATGGCCGTCCGCGTCACCTCGCTCGACGCCGCCGCCTCGAGCAGGCCCCGCGCCGAGCCGCCGCTCGCGGCGAGCGGGATGATCGCCCGGTTGCAGCCGAGCGCGTGGGCCAGGCGCGGGCCGTGCGCCGGCGCGGCACCGCCGGTGCAGACCAGCGCGTGCCGGCGCGGATCGAACCCGCGGTTGATCGACACGAGCCGGATCGCGTGCTCCATGTCGGCGGTCGCCACCTCGTGGATGCCCCAGGCGGCGTCTATCGGCTCGCAGGTGGAGTTGGTCCGCGAGACGCGTGATCGCCGCTTCGGCCGCGTGTAGATCCAGTGTCAGGCCGCCCGCGAACACGTTCGGGTCGTAGTAGCCGAGCACCAGGTTGGCGTCGGTGACCGTCGGGGCTTTGCCGTTTCTGCCGTAGCAGGCCGGACCGGGGTCGGCGCCGGCGCTGCGCGGACCGACGCGCAGCGTGCCCTCGCGGACCTCGGCGATGCTCCCGCCGCCGGTCCCGACCTCGACCAGATCGAGCGCCGGGATGTCGACCGGCAGCCCGCTGCCGCGGCGGGTGCCGACGCGCTGGAGCTCGAAGTAGGTCGTCATCGCCGGGACGCCGGCGCTGACGACCGCGACCTTGGCGGTGGTCCCTCCCATGTCGAACGAGATCACGTCCTCGCTGCCGGCCGCCTTGCCGAACGCGGCCGCGCCGATCACGCCGGCCGCCGGCCCCGACTCGAGGACGCGCACCGGCCGCTCGACCGCCTCGGAGACCGAGGCCAAGCCGCCGCTGGACTGCATGACCCAGATCGGCGCGCTCACGCCGACCTCGGCCAGCGAGGTCCCGAGCAGCTCCATGTAGTCGGCGATGGCCTCGGCCACATACGCGTTGACCACGGCCGTGTTCGCGCGCTCGTACTCACGGGCCTGGAGCGATACGTCGCTCGACGGGGTGATGATCGTGTCGGGGAGCTCGCGCCGGAGCAGCGCCACCGCGGCGCGCTCATGCGCGGGGTTGGCGTAGGAGTGCAGGAAGGTCACCGCCAGGGCCTGGACCTTTGCCGCGCGGATCTCGGCGGCGACGTCGCGCAGTTGGTCCTCGTCCAGCGGCACGTGGACCGAGCCCCCGGGAAGCACGCGCTCGGACACCTCGAAGGCGAGCGAGCGCGGGACGAGCGGCTCGGGCTTCTCGAGTTGCACGTCGTACATGCTCCAGCGCAGCGCGCGCTGGATCTGCAGCACGTCCCGAAAGCCTTTTGTGACGACCAGCGCGGTCTTGGGGCCGGCGCGCTCGAGCACGATGTTCGATCCGCGCGTGGTGGCGTGCAGAACCTCGGAGATGTCGGCCCCGGGAACGTCGGCGCGGGCGAGCAGGGTCCGGACGCCGCGGGCGATCGACCCCAAGAGGTCGGCCGGCTCGGCCAGGACCTTCTCGAACTCCAGCACGCCGTCACTCCCGGCCAGCACGAGGTCGACGAACGTCCCGCCGATGTCGATCCCGAGCCGCGCCATCGGGTTGGCGAGCGTGCCGGCAGGCGATATCCCGGGCATGTTCATCGCGAGTCTCCCGCCTCAAATATCAAATGTCAAATCCGGGTTGACCGAGATCCGTCCAGGTCCGTGACCGCGGGTTTGCGTTGGACGCGGCCACTACCACGGCCGTTGGACGCGGCCACTACGACGGCCGCCCCGGCGGTTCGGGCGAGTCGCCCAGCGCGGCCCTCGATCCCGGGGCGCGACGGACATGCGGCCGGAACGGTGCAAAACGCGAAATCCCCGCCGCCGCTGCCGCCAACCGAACATGAGCGCCTGACGGGCGCTCATATGCCCTAAGCGCCGAGAATCGCGCAGGTTTCGCGCGTTTTGCGCCCGGCGCGACCGCGGCCAGCGCCGCCGCCCGATCACCTGAAAACTCACCAAGCCACCGTGCGGGCGGGAACTTCGGCGACATCAGCACGCACTAATATGAGATCGGGGTGGACGGGATGAGCGACGACGCGATTTACACAGCCCGGGCCACCGTCACCGGCGGCCGAGCGCAGGGGCACGCGCAGACCGGTGACGGAGAGCTCGACCTGCAGCTTCGCCTGCCGCCCGCGTTGGGCGGGGAGGGTGGCGGCACCGAACCCCGAGGAGTTGTTCGCCGTCGGCTTTGCCGCCTGCTTCGAGGGCGCCCTGGGAACGGCGGCGCGCCGCGAGGGGGTGGAGCTCGGCGAGGTCTCGATCGCCAGCAGCGTGAGCATCTTCCGCGGTCCTGAGCGGACGTTCAGGCTCGGCAGTGGAGCTCGACGTGACGCTGCCCGGCATCGAGGATCCGCAGCAGGCCAACAGCCTGGTCGCCGGCGCCGACCAGGTCTGCCCGTACTCGAACGCCACGAGAGACAACATCGAGGTGAAGCTGATCGCAAACGGTCAACCGGTCGCTTAGGCGAGGGGCCGATGCGGGTCGGCCCGGAACTCGTCGCACGTTCCTCACGTGGGGCGAGGAGAGGAGAGATGATCTGATGCAGTGGAACCGTCGCAGGCTGGTTCGCGGGGCAATCGTGCCCTGCGTCGTCGGACTTTCGGTTCTCGCCACCGCTTGCGGGAGCAGCAACTCAACATCGACATCGACATCGAGCATCGACATCGACGTCGACGCGGCGTCGCCGAGACTTCTTCCGCGGCGTCATCCGCCGCGCCGAAGCAGCAGTTCGTGGTTGGTTTCTCGAACCCGACCGGAGCTCAGCCCAGCCTCAACACCACGCAGGCCGCGGTGACCGCACTGGGCAAGCGGCTGGGCATCAAGGTGATCTCGCTGGACGCGCAGCTCAACACGCAGAAGCAGGTGTCCGACATCAACCAGTTCATCGCCCAGAAGGTGAACGGGATCATCGTCTTCCCGCTGGCGCCGAACACCCTCAACCCCGCGCTGGAGCGCGCCCGCAAGGCGGGGATCAAGATCCTGGGCTGGGACGCGTTCACGCAAAAGCCGGCCAGCGGCGCCAACATCGCGCCCTACGATGCGGACTTCGACCAGGGCTTGAGCTACGGCGGGGCGAATCAGCTGGCCGCCCTCGTCGGACATAGCCTGAACGGGTCGGGCAACGTCGTGGGCATTGGCATCGGCGCCCCGGTGCCGTCGATCGCCTTCCAGGTCCAGCAATACCAGCGCGACCTCGCCTCGCAATTCCCGAAGATGAAGTGGCTGGGCACGGTCCAGAACGCGACCGACGACATCGCCGGCGGTCAGAAGGTAACCGCCCAGGCGATCACCCGCTTCGGCGGAAAGATCAACGCGGTCATGTCCTACAACGACGACAGCGCCATCGGCGCGGCCATCGCGCTCAAGGGCAACGGCACGCACAACGCGGTGATCGTGGGCGAGGGCGGCACTTCCGAGGGCGTGGTCGCGGTCAAGAACGGCCAGATAACCGCCAGCGTGGACATCGTCCCGTGGAGGCAGGGGCTGATCGCCGCGACGATGATGCACGACCTGCTGACCAGGCAGTCGGTCCCGACGTGGGTGGAGAACCCGGTGATCATGTACACCAAGTCGAACATCGCCTCGCGCCTGGACTGGAACAAGGCCGTCTCGGAGATTGCCGCCGGAACGCTCACCTGCGCCAACGGGGGCTGCCCCGCGCCACTAAACAAGTGAGCGCAGAAAGCCGTGCATGCCGCTCAGCGCTCGCCGAAGAGCTCGGGGGGTTCGTCAGCGAGTTCCGGCTGGCCGACGCCGCCCAGCAGGACGAGCTCCTGGAGAGCGCGCGGCTGCACCTGCTCGACTCGGTCGGCGTCGCCCTGGCCGCGACCACGCTGGAGAACGGAATCGCCCCGACGGTGCGCGCCGTCGCGCAGGCGTACGGAGAATCGAACGAGAGCACGCTGGTGGGGCTCTCGGCGCGCGCATCCGCCCCGGTGGCGGCGTTCGTCAACGGCAGCCTGATTCACGGGTGCGAGTTCGACGCCATCAACGGCGAGCGCATCATCCACCCCAACGCCGGGGCGGTCGGGGCCACGCTGGCGATGGCCGAGCGCGAGCGCGCCAGTGGCCTTGCCCTGGCCGAGGCCTGGGTGGTGGCGGCCGAGACCACGCTGCGGCTGGCCGCGGGACTCGAGGACGAGGAGAGCCTGTTCTCCGACGGCTTTCACACCACCGCGATCTTCGGCGCGTTTGGTGCGGCCGCCGGCGCGTGCAAGCTGCTCGGCCTGGACGGTGACCGCACCGCGGCCGCCCTGGCGCTGTGCGTGAGCTTCGCGGCGGGCACCTCGGCCGGCTGGGACGCTGGCGCCGGCGCCAACAAGCCGCTGCAGCCCGGCTGGGGCGCTCATGCCGGACTGCACGCCGCGCTGATGGCGGCTGCCGGCCAGCGGTGCGCCGTCGACACCATCGACGGCCCTCGCGGGCTGTACGCCGCCCACGCGTGGCGGCGGGGCTGGAGCCGTGACCGCGTCCTCGACGGTCTCGGCACGCACTGGAAGGCACCGCGCACGTCGTTCAAGGTCTATCCGGCCGGAGGCATGATCCAGGCGGCGGACGACTGCACGCTCGAACTGGTGGTCGAGCACGACATCCAACCGGACGAGGTGCAGGCGATCGACGTCACCGTCCCCGCACAGTTCGCGCGCGTCCTCGAACAGGTGCTGCCCGACAGCTACCGTCCGCAGTCGGGATACGCGACGTTCGTGTCCTGGCCGTGCAACGTGGCCCGCGCGGTGATCAGTCGCAGCGTCGAGTTGTCCCACCTGACGCGCGCGGCGGTCACGGCACCCGATCTGATCGTGCTCGCCGAGCGGGTGTCCTGCCAGGCCGGATCCGATCAGGCAACGACGGTCATCATCCGCACCGACCGCGGCGCGTACGAGCGCCGCCGTGAGGCGCACTCCGGGCATCCCCCCGAGATGACCCGAGAACGCGTCCGGCAGAAGTTCGTGCGCAATGCTCGCCTGGTGATCGATGAGGACACGGTGACCACGCTGGCCGAGCGGATACTCGCCCTCGAACAACTCGACCGGGTCCACCGAATCACGAAGTTGCTGTATAGTGACACATCAACGACCGGTGACATGTCCACAGGTAGCATCGATCAGGTGACGGCGAACGTGACCCGCCGGTTCGTGGAGACATCGGCGGGCACGATCCATTGCGCGATCGCGGGCGAGGGCGAGAACGTCCTCCTGCTCCACCAGACCCCGCGTTCCTGGAACGAATACCGGGAGGTGCTGCCGCTGCTGGCCCGCCGGCGGCGGGCCATCGCGATCGACATGGTCGGGTTCGGTGACTCTCCGCTCGCCCTGGGGCAGCGACTCGATCGACGCTGGGCGGAGGTCGCGCTCGAACTGCTCGACGCGCTCGGGGTCGAGCACGCTCATCTCGTCGGCCACCACACCGGCGCGGTGGTCGCCACGCAGATGGCGGCAGCGCGCCCGACCGGGCCCGCTCGGTGGTGCTCTCATCCTCGCCGTTCGACGACGCGGAAAAGCGCGCGGCGCAGCTCGCAGGGCCGGCCCTCGTCGACGACGTGACCCCGCAGCCGCGACGGCTCGCACGTGGCCGAGCTGTGGCGCATCCGCGCGGCTTCTACCCCGAGGGTCGCGTCGACCTGCTGGAGGGTTTCCTGATCGACGCGCTCAAGGCCGGGCCGCGCGCCGCCGAGGGCCATCAGGTCGTCGCTCGCTACGACATGGATGCCGCGGTTACCCGGTTGCGCTGTCCGGTCCTGCTGCTGGGCGCGACCGACGACCCGTACGCCTATCCGGCACTCGAGCGCATGCGCGCGGCGCTTCCCGATGCCCAGGTCGACGAGATCCAGGGTGGAATGGTGCCGCTGCCCGATCAGCTCCCGGAGCAGTTCGCCGCCGCGGTCGAGCGGTTCCTCGACCGGATCCCATGACCGAGCGCCGCCCAGCGCGCGTGGTCCTCATCCAGGGCGCCGCCTATGGCGATCCCGCGTCGTTCGACGTCGCGCGCAACCTCGGCTCCTACCTCGAGCGGATCGACGAGGCCTGCCGGGCGCACCGACCGAACCTGGTGGTGCTACCGGAGCTGTTCACCACGCCCTACTTCTGCTCGTCCTACGACACGGGCCGGTTCGAGCTGGCCGAAGCGATCCCGGGTCCGACCACCGCGGCGCTGGCCGAACTGGCCCGCGAACACGGCGCGTTCCTCACCGCGCCGATCTTCGAACGGGTCGTCGACGGCGAGTACTACAACAGCTGCGCGCTGATCGGGCCCGACGGCGAGCTCTGCCCGGCCCGGATCGTCGGATCGAACGAAGTGCACGCGTGCGCCCGCAAGGTGCACCTGCCACGCGTGCAGGCCCGCGGCACGTCCCTGGACGAGAAGTTCTGGTTCAGGCCGGGCCCCGGCCTGGCCATCTTCGACACCGAACTCGCGCGCATCGGGTGCCTGATCTGTTACGACCGGTCCTTCCCCGAGGCCTGGCGCACGCTCGTGCTGGCGGGCGCCGAGCTGATCGTCGTGCCGCTCAGCTCGCACGGCTTCCGGGAGTCGCTGTTCGTGGCCGAGCTCGAGACGCTGGCGGCCGGGAACGAGGTCTGCGTGGCCGCCTGCAATCGCGCCGGTCCCGAGCGGGTTGACGATCTCCTGCACATGTTCGGCCACTCGTGTCTGATCTCTCCGCTCGGGAGGTGATCGCCCAGGGCAATGGAGAAGGCCCCGACGTGGTCGTGGGCGAGCTTGACCTATCGAGCGTGATAAGCGCCCGGGCGGAGCTGCCCTATCTACGCGACCGGCGCCCGGACTGCTACCGCCTGTAGCCGAGCGATGGACGCCTACGAGACGATGCGGGCGACGCGGGCGACGCGGAGCTACGCCCCGGACCCGGTCGATGAGCGCGCGCTGGCTAGCGTGCTCGACCACGCGCGGTTCGCCCCGAGCGGGGGCAACCGCCAGCCGTGGCGGGTGATCGTCGTCCGTGATCCGGCGCAGAAGCGCAGACTCCGCGACCAGTATCTGGCCGCCTACCGGGCACTGGGCGTCGAGGGCGCTCCCGAGCTGGATCACTTCGCCGAGCACCTGGACGAGGTCCCGTTGCTGCTGGTGATCTGCGTGGAGCTGGCCGCGCTCAGCATCACCGACGCCGGGCTGGATCGACCCAGCATCGTGGGCGGCGCGTCGATCTACCCGTTCGTGCAGAACATCCTGCTCGGGCTCGCGGGAGAGGGGCTCGCCGGCCTGCTGAGCACCGTGGCGTGTCCCCGCGAGCCGCAGCTCAGGGAGATCTTCGGAATTCCGGAGGAGTTCGCGGTGGCGTGCGTGATTCCGGTGGGCCACCCGCAACGCCGGCCGGGCCGGGCGAACAGGCGACCGGTGGAGCAGTTCGCGTGGCTGGATCGGTTCGAAGGGCCTTCGCTCACGCGTGACCTCTCGAGCTCCCCTCGCCAGCGGACATGCGGCGCGCCGCCGCCGAGCTCAACCTGAGCGTGGACGACGCGCAGCTGACCAGCCTGCAAGACATGGTGGCCGAGGCGCTGGGGCTCTTGCGCCCGCTCGACGAGTTCCCCGATGCCCCGCCCGCTCCGCGTTATCCGCGGTCGGGTTGGGCCTATCCTGACCCGGCCGAGGATCCGCTGCACGCCTGGTACGTGAAGATGTCGGTCAAGGGCTCGGGCGCCGGTCCGCTCGCCGGTCGCGGCGTCGTGCTCAAGGACAACATCTGCCTGGCCGGGGCCCCGATGATGGTGGGGGCGTCGACCCTGCAGGGGTACGTGGCCGACGTCGACGCCACCGTGGTCACTCGCATTCTGGATGCGGGGGGTGAGATCTCTCGGCAAGGCGAACTGCGAGTACTTCTGCTTCTCGGCCGGCAGCCACACGAACGCCACCGGTCCCACCCACAACCCGTACCGCCACGGCTACTCGTCGGGCGGATCGTCCTCCGGGTGCGCGGCGCTCGTGGGCTCCGGCGCGGTGGAGATGGCGATCGGCGGCGATCAGGGTGGCTCGATCCGGCAGCCGAGCGCGATGTGCGGCGTGTACGGAATGAAGCCGACCCACGGCCTCGTGCCGTACACCGGCGTCTTCCCGGTCGACCACACGCTCGACCACATCGGGCCGATGACCATCGCTCGGTCGCCGCCAACGCGCTGCTGCTGGAGGTGATCGCCGGCGAGGACGGCCTCGACCCCCGCCAGCGCGGGGTGCAGCCGAGGCCGTACACAGCGGCGCTCGATCAGGGTGCCCCGGGTCTGCGCATCGGGCTACTCAAAGAGGGCTTCGACCGGCCCGGTGGCGCTCCCGCGGTCGACCGGGCCGTCCGCGCGCTGGCCGGCCGATTGGCCGCCGCGGGCGCCGCCGTGTCCGAGGTGTCGGTGCCCTTGCACGAGGCGGCGGCCGTGAGCATCTGGGCGGCGATCGCGATCGAGGGGACGGCCGAACTGGCCATGCGGGACGGAGGGATCGGCGCCGGCCACGCCGACCGCCACGTGCTCAGCCTGATGCGCAAGCACGCGCAGTGGCACGAGCGCGCGGACGAGCTACCCGAACCGATGAAGGCCAGCCTGATCGCCGCGCACCACCTCCGCCACGCCCACCACGGCCTCTATTACGCCAAGGCCCAGAACCTCGCGCACACGCTGCGCGACGCTTACGCGCAGGCATTCGGGGAGGTCGATCTGCTGCTGATGCCGACGATCCCGTTCACCGCGCCGCCGCTGCCCACGGACGGGGTGGGGCCGACCGACGCCGCGCCGGGGCGCCACCGGACGCCGCCGGGCCCGGATTCGAGGCGGTGGCGAACACGGCCGCGTTCAACGTAACCGGCCATCCCGCGCTCTCGCTGCCCTGCGGGATGCACGACGGCCTCCCGATCGGAGCGATGCTGGTGGGCCGTCACTGGGACGAGAGCACGATCTATTGCGCCGCGGCCGCCGCGGAGTCAGCCGGCGACTGGCACGCCTGGTGAATTCCGGCCGCCGGCGCACGGCGCATCGGGAGCGCGCACACGGTGCTGATGGAGATCCCCGGTGTAACGCGCGGCTAGCCCGGTGGGGGCGGCGAGTGACGGGCCCCCGCCTCGTCGCCGGTGGCGGGAACCTGCGCCGGCCGCCTGGTCGCGACCACCGCCTGTAAAACGCACCAGAGTCACTCCGGGCGACCCGGCCTCGGCGACATAAGCATGCTGACAATGCTTATGTCGCCCGTAGCGGGTCCGGGGAGGGGACTTTGCTGTGTTTACCTGGGGGGCAGCGTCAAGCTGTCGCCGGGCCGCCGTCCGGCGGGGGCCGACGAGTCTGCCGCCCCGGCCAGACCCTCAGGTCTGGGAGCGCGTCTGCAGGCGGTCGAGCGCAACGGCCGCGATCAGCACGGCTCCGGTCACCACGCCCTGCCAGAAGGCCGAGACGCCCATCAGGCCGAGGCCGTTCTGGAGCACGGCGATGAGCAGCACGCCGACCACGGTCCCCGCGACACCGCCGATTCCGCCGAAGAAGCTCGTGCCACCGAGCAGCACCGCCGCCGCGGCGGTGAGCGTGAGCGTCGATCCGGAGGACGGTGCCGCGGACGAGAGCCGGCTGGCGTCGACGACCCCGGCCAGCGCTGCCCCGAGCCCGGAAATGGCATAGACGAGTATGAGCACGAGCGTCACGTTGATTCCCGCCAGCCGGGCCGCCTCGAGATTGCCCCCCACCGCGTAGACCGCGCGTCCGAACGATGTGTGGTTGAGGATCACCGCGGCGATGATCAGCACCACCGCACAGATCCAGATCGGCACGGGGACGCCGAGGATGTCGGCGTTCCCGATGTTGTAGAAGAACCCCGGGCTGTTGATCGACTCGGTTTCGCCGTTGGTGATCACATCGACCGCCCCGCCGATCAGCGACATCATGCCGAGTGTCACCACGAAGAAGTTGAGCTTGAACTTGCCGATCAGCACGCCGGTGATCAGGCCACCGACGGCAAACCCGATCAACAGAGCGAGGATCACGCCCAGCCAGGCCGGCGCGCCGCCGTTGATGACCTCGTAGACCGTCAGGCCGGCTGCCGCCGACATCGAGCCGACCGAGAGGTCGAAGCCGGCGCTCAGGACCACGAAGGTCAGTCCGATCGAGACCAGCATCAGATCGGAGTTCCCGGTGAGGATGTTGAAGATGTTGGCCTTGGTGAGGAAGAACTGCTGGGTGATCGTCAGGTAGACGCACAGGATGATCAGCGCCGACAGCGCGCCGGCGTAGACCCTGACCCGTCGGTAGCCGGCACGCACGCCGCGCCGCCAGAGCGCGCCCTGCGCTGGGCTGTCCTCGGTCGGCTGGCCGTCGGGCGGCGGCGCCGCGGCCCCCGGGGTGTCGGTCAGCATCTCGGTCGACTTAGACGTGGGCTCCGGTGGCAAGCTCGACCACCTCTTTCTCCGTGGTTTGCTTGGCGTTCACCTCACCGACCAGGCGTCCGCGGAACAGCACGAGAATCCGGTCGCAGATGCCGATCAGCTCCGGGTTCTCCGAGGAGCTGACGACGATGGCAACGCCGGATTCGGCGAGCTCCGAGATGATCCGATAGATCTCCGCCTT
Source organism: uncultured Solirubrobacterales bacterium (assembly GCA_963777335.1). Lineage (GTDB taxonomy): Bacteria > Actinomycetota > Thermoleophilia > Solirubrobacterales > Solirubrobacteraceae > Palsa-465. The sequence goes on along the minus strand of CAVZQD010000018.1, from coordinate 163,803 downwards.
GGCCCCGACGTCGATGCCGCGGGTCGGTTCATCGAGCAGCAGGACCTTCATCTGCACCGCCAGCCACTTGGCCAGCACCACCTTCTGCTGGTTACCGCCGGACAGGCTCGAGACCGGGACGTCCACGTTGGGAGTCTGGATCCGCAGCGCGTCGACCAGCCGGCGGGATGCACTCCGGTCCGCACGGTGACGCAGGAGCGCGAGTGACAACCGCCGGTTACGCACCAGGGACAGGTTTTCGTGCACGCTGCGGGGAGCGACGAGACCCTCCGACTTGCGGTCGCCGGTGACCATGCCGAGCCCGAGCCGCACCGATGACGAGGGTCCGTGTCCGCGAAGCTCGCGGCCGACGATCCGGATCCGCCCGCCCGCGTGCGGGTCGGCACCGTAGATCGAACGCAGCAGCTCGACTCGGCCGCATCCGACGAGACCGGCGAGCCCGACGACCTCGCCGGCGCGAACCGTGAGCGAGATGTCGGAGAACTCGCCGGGACGCGTGATCTGCTGCACGTCCAGCGCCGCATCGCCGCGCCGGACGTCGCGCTTGTGAAAGTAATCCGACAGCGCGCGACCGATCATGAGCTCGGTGATCGCGCCGGGATTGGCCTCGTGCGCGCCGAGCGTGCCCGCCACGAGTCCGTCGCGCAGGACGGTGACCCGGTCGGCCACCCCCTCGACGTCCTGCAACCGTTGCGAGATGAACACGATCCCGTGCCCGGCCGCCCGGAGCTCGCGGACGATGCGAAACAGCGCGGCGTCCTGCTCGGCGGTCAACGAGCTCGTGGGCTCGTCGAGAATCAGGATCCGCGCGTCGAGCGCAAGCGCCCGCGCGATGGCGACGATTTGACGCTCGCTCGTTCGCAGCCGGCCGACCTCCGCCGTCGGGGAGATCCCGGAACCGAGCGTCTGGAGCACCTCGGCGGCGCGGCGGCTCGCACCCGCCCAGTCGACCCGCCCGTTCTCGACCGGCAGATGACCGAGCAGGATGTTCTCGGTCACGGTGAGGCTGGGAACGATCGGTACCTCCTGTGGCACCGCCGCGATCCCCGCCACCAGCGCGTCGTGCGGCCGGCCGAAGGATCGCTCCTCCCCGCGGAGGATCATCTGTCCGCTCGTCGGGGACAGCTCGCCGTAGGCGATCTTCATCAGCGTCGACTTGCCGGAGCCGTTCTGCCCGAGCAGCGCGTGGACCTCGCCGGCCTTGACGTCGAAGTCAACCCCGCGCAGGGCGCGCGTGCGACCAAACGTCTTGTGGATCCCGACCAGCCGCAGGAGCCGGCCATCCCGTTCGGGGGCCGACTCCCGCTGGGCTAGCGGTTGCGAGGTCAAAGCCTCACTGAATCGACGAGGGGCAGCCGCCGTTCTTGCACGTGAGCGAGCCGCTCTGGATCTCCGAAACAGCCTTGTTCCAGTCCAGGCGCGAGGAGATGTTGGACTTGGTGTACATCGCCACCGGGTTGGCGACCCAGTTTGGCACGGACTTGCCGGTGAGCAGGTCGTGCATCATGGTCGCGGCGATCAGCGCCTGGCGCCACGGAAGGATGTCCACCATCGCCGACATCTGCCCGGTCTGGATCGCGTTGACGCCCTGGGGATCGCCGTTCTGACCCACGATCACCGCGGTCTTGCCGCCGTTGTTCTTGAACGCCACCGCGGCACCAATCGCGCTGTCGTCGTTGTAGGCCATCACGGCCTGGATGTTGCCGTGGTAGCGAGTCGCCGCATCGGCAGCGACCTTCTCGCCGCCGTTGATGTCGTCGGTCGCGTTCTCGACGGTTGAGAGCCAGGTGATCCCGGGGGCCATCTGCTTCAGGTCGGACTCGTATTGCTGGACCATGAAGTGCAGCGAAGGGACGGGAACGCCGATGCCGATGCCGAGCACGTTGCCCTTGCCGTGCAACTGCTGGCTGACGTACTGCGCGAGCAACTGGGCTCCCTGATAGTCCTCGCCCTGGTCGAAGTCGGCGTCGTAGGGCGCGATGCTCGCGCCGGCTGCGGGCTTCTGCACGACCGCGTTGAACCCGAGCACCTTGATGCCCTGGGCCCGGGCCTGGTTGAGGGCCGGGTTCAGCGTGTTCGGCGCCAGCGGGAAGACGATGATGCCGTTCACGTGCTGGGCGACCATCTGATTGATGTCGGACACCTGCTTCTGCGGATTGAGTTGGGCGTCGACCGGAACCACCTTGATGCCCAGGTTCTTACCGGCCGCGACGAGCGACTTCTGGAACGTCTGGAGGATGGGCTGAGCGCCTTGAGGATTGGAAAAGCCGACGACGAACTGCTTGGTGCTCGACGAGCCGCCCGAGGCGCTCGAGGTGCTGGTCGAGGCCGATCCGCTCGCCGCTGCGCTCGAAGTGCTGGACGAGCCCGAGCTGCCGCAAGCGGCCAGCGCGACGACGACCACGCAGCCGGCGATGGTCGCGGCAAGCCCACGCGAAATAGGCTTCATGGGCACTTCTCCTTCCTCAGGGTTCACGCTTTACTACGCGGAAAGCCTGGCTGCGAAGATATCAAATGTCAAACTCGCCTAACGCGGGCGTAACCTCGCGGGGCGGAGTTGCCGGCGCCGCCGGGTGGCCCGCCAGGCTCGCCGGCGTGTGTATGCCCGCGCCGCCGCCGGATGTCCGCCAGGCTCGCCGCCGCGGCCCCGCCACGTACCCGCCAGCCACACCGGCGTGTCTGCCGGCGCCGCCGCCGGGCGTCCGCCCGGCCCGCCGCCGCGCCCCGCCGCGTTCGCCGCCGGTCCTCGCGCGCCGCCATTGCGCCCAACCCGGATTTCTGATCAAATATCGCAAGTACGCATTGTCTACCCGGCGGGCGAGCCGGCACGCGAGGAGTTGGTTTGGGGATGACCGTTCCGCTGCGGATCGGCGTGATGCAGCTCACGATGGAGCCGCTGGACGAGATCCTGGCCCACGCGCGCGCACTCGATCGTCACGGCTTCGACACGATCTGGCTGGCCGAGGCGTATCCGTGGTGGCGCAAGCACCAGATGGAGGCTCGCAGCTCAACCGTGCTGTCCGCGCTGATCGCGAAGGAGACCGACCGGCTGACGGTCGGGTGGGGCATCATCTCGCCGTTCACCCGGCACCCGATCCAGGTGGCGATGGACGCCCGCGTTACCCAGGAGCTCGCCCCCGACCGCTTCCGCCTCGGCTTCGGCGCCAGCCGGATCTTCATGAAGGAGATCGGAGCCGACGACGTCAAGCCGCTCAACCCCACGCGGGACGCCGTACGGATCGTGCGCGGGGTCCTCGAGGGCGGCGAGTTCAACTACGCAGGGCAAGGCGTTCACGGCGGTCGTCCCCGCGCTCTCCGACGAGGCGCAGACCCCGCGCGGCAGCGTCCCGATCTACGTCGCCGGCACCGGCCCGCGGATGCAGCGCTACGCCGGCGAGGAGGCCGACGGGCTGCTGACCCCGAGCATCACCACCCCTGCGTTCGTTCGCTACTCGCGCCAGAACCTGAAGGAGGGCGCGGACGCGAACGGGCGCAACGCGGACGAGCTCGACGTCGGCTGCACGATCGTGGCCAGCATCGACGAGGACCGCGACAAAGGCCGCCAGGGCGCGCGCGAGATCGCCGGCATGTACCTGGCCAACAAGGTGCAGAACATCCAGGCCTCGGCCGACGTGCTGCTCGAGTGCGCCGAGCTCACCCAGGCGGAGATCCGGCCGATCGCCGACGCGATGGAGTCGGGCGGACGGCTGGCCGCGGCCGCCGCGGTCAGCGACCAGATCCTCGACAAGACGCGTCCGATCGCCGGCACGCCGAGCGACTGCATCGCCGCGATCGAGGAGTACGCCGACGCGGGCTGCAGCCACATCATGCTCGAGCTGTGGGGCGACGGGAGGGAGCGGCAGATCGAGCTGTTCGCCGAGAAGGTCCTCCCCCACTTCAAGCGATGACTCTGGCCGCCGACCCCGAACTGAGCGATCGTCTGCTCGCGCGCATCGACGAGCAACGGCTCGTCGACACCGCCTGCGCGTATGTGAGCACGCCGAGCCCGACCGGCTCCGAGCAGGCCATGGGCGAGAAGGTCCGCGACGCGTTCGAGGACGCCGGGCTGCGGGTACGCTGGCAGCAGGTCGAGGATGGCCGTCCGAACGTGATCGGCACGGTCGAGGGCCAGGGTGGCGGGCCGACGCTGATGTTCAACGGCCACATGGACACGTCCTACTCGGGGCGCGAGCCGCACCTGCGTCACATCTTCGGCTTCCAGCCGGAGGCGGTGGTCAAGGACCGGCGCATCTACGGGCTGGGCATCAGCAACATGAAGGGCGCCCTTGCCTGCTACCTCGAGGCGGTTCGGGCGGTCAAAGACGCCGGCGTCACGCTAAAGGGAGACGTGCTGATCGCCTGCGTGTCCGGCGAGATCGAGAAGACCCAGTGGGGCGAGGAGTTCCGCGGTGCGGAGTACCGGGGCTACGCGGCCGGCAGCCGCTACCTGCCCACCCACGGCGGGATCGCCGACATGTGCATCCTGGGCGAGCCGACCGAGCAGAAGGTGGTGCTCGGTCACTTCGGCGCGATGTGGGCACGCATCTCGACGCACGGGCCGTTCATCCACACCGCGTTCTCCGTCGGCCGCCAGGCCGAGAACTCGATCATCCGGATGCGAGAGGTGCTCGACGACGTGCTCGAGTGGATCCCGCGGTGGGAGCAACAATCGCGCTACCGAGGCTTGGACGGCGTGGTCAACGTCGGCTCGGTGCGCGGCGGCTACCCGTGGCGGGTGAGCCGCACCCCGAACCGCACCGATCTGTTTCTCGACATCCGCGTCCCACCGACGATGCGGATGCAGGAGGCCAAGGACGCGCTGGCGAACCTCGTGCGCGAGTTGCGCGGCCGCTACCCCGACTACGGGATCGAATACGAGGTGTTCGTCACCGCGCCAGGAGCCGAGATCGACGAGGGACACCCGATGATCGCCGCGATTGACGCCGGCCACGAGCGCGTGTTCGGCCGCCCTCCCGAGCGCGACGTGGTCCGCTGGTTCTCCGACGCGTCGGCGCTGACGCGCTACGGGATCGAGACGGTCAACTATGGAACCTCGAGCGGGCTCCCGGGGCCCGACGGCGAGAATCTGGACATCGAAGGTCTGGTCAAAGTGGCGACCGTCTATGCATTGGCGGCCGCAGGCATCTGTGAGGTGGCCTCGTGAAGCTCGTGACGTTCACCGACCCCGACGAGAGGACACGGTGCGGCTCGCTCACCGACGGGCACGTCACCGTCATGGACGGCATCGCGACGATGCGCGAGCTGTTCCTGTCCGGCGAGGATCCGGCCACCGTGGCCCGTGGCGCCAACGGCGAGCGCGTCGCGCTCGACGACGTGCGGCTGCGCGCGCCGATCATCCCCAAGAAGTTCTTCCACACCTCGGGCAACTACCGCGAGCACGAAACGGAGTCCAAGGTCGTGAAGTGGTCGCACGAGATCGCGCCCTGGATCGTCTTCTTCCAGAACATCGACGCGATCATCGGCCCCGAGGACGCGGTCGTCTACCCCTCGCACCTGACCAACGAGCTCGACCACGAACTCGAGCTGGCGGTGGTGATCAGCCAGACCGGCAAGAACTTCGAGCAGGACGAGGCCGAGCAGTACATCGGCGGCTATCTGATCTTCAACGACATCACCGCGCGCGACATCCAGCGCCGCGAGATGCGCTCGGGCGTGTTCTCGTTCTGCAAGGCGATCGACACGTTCTGCCCGCTCGGGCCGTGGATCGTCACCCCCGACGAGATCCCCGATCCCTACAAGCTCGACATGCAGCTGCGGGTCAACGGCGACGTCAGGCAGAAGTCGGTGTCGGGCAACATGGCCCTGACCATCCCGGAGGTGATCGCGCACTACTCACCGCTCGACTACACCGCCGGCGACGTGCTGTCCCTGGGCACGGTGGCCGGGGTGGCAGGCTTCCGCGAGGATGCGCAGGACTACTACCTCAAGCCCGGGGACGTGATGGAGTGCGAGATCGAGCGGATCGGCGTGTTGCGCAACCCGGTGGTCTCCTGGGAGGACGCGCACGGGGTGCCGGCGCCGCCGCTCAAGAGGTGGTGAGCCGATGAGCTGGCCGGTCGACCAGGACAAGCTCGACCGCTTCCGCGGGCTGATGGCCGAGCAGGAGCTCGACGCGGTGGTCGTGCGCGCGCCCGACAACATCGTCTACCTCGACAGCTACTGGTGCATGAAGGGCTACGACGCGCTGGTCATGCCGGCCGAAGGGGAGCCGGTGCTGGTCGTGCTCGAGCCGCAGCTCGACACCGCCGAGCGCACCAGCTGGGCGCAGGACCTGCGGCCGTTCGGCGGCTATGACCCCGACGATCCCCGACCGCCGTGGTTCCGCTCGCGGGACATCTGTCTGGAGGTCCTGCGCGAGCGCGACCTGACCGGACGCGTCGGCCTCGAGCTCACGCAGGGCACGCAGGCGGCGGACCTGATGGTGGCCGAGCAGACCGTGTTCTCGCAGGACTGGTTCGGGGGATTCGACGGGGTGTGCCGCGAGGTGGTCGACGCCTCGCCGCTGCTGGCGCAGGCCCGCGCGATCAAGACAGAGCAGGAGATCGAGCGTATGCGCCTGGCGGCGGAGCTGGCGGCCCTCGGCATGGAGCACGTGCGTGACCACATCCGGCCGGGGATGAAGACGAGTGAGGTGGCCGCGCTGTACGAGGGTCACGTGCACGCGATCGGGGTCGGCTTTGAGGGCAAGGTCGAGATGGCCCGGGCGTTCACGCTGGTGTGGTCTGGACCGAGCATCAGGACGTTTACGCCCACCAGCGACGCGCGCGTGGCCGAGCACGAGCCGACGCTGCTCGAGATCTGGGTCGTCACCGACGGCTACTGGTGCGACCTGACCAAGAACGCGTGCCCCGGCGAGCTGACCCCCGAGTACGACCAGCTCACCGACGGGCTGCTCGACGTGTTCGAGCGGGCGATCGCCCACCTGAAGCCCGGTGCCGGCCTCCCCGAGCTCGACCGGTTGGTCCGAGCCGGGATCGCCGAGATCGGCTATCCCGGCCAGCCTTCGCACCCGATCGCGCACGGCATCGGCGCCCGCGCGCATGAGCCGCCGAGCGCGCACCAGGCCGGCAGCGGCGAGCTGCGCGAGAACATGGTGCTGGCCGTGGAGCCCGGCCTGTACTGGCCGGGCGGCGGCGGGCTTCGGGTCGAGGACAACTTCTTGATCACCAGCGCCGGCTGCGAGAAGCTCGGCCGCTACCCCGACGACTTCCGGACGACCATTGGAGGCGGCCGATGATCCCCCAGGAACACATCTGGACCGGCGAGCTCAACCGGCGAGCGCTCGGCGACACGGCGCCCGCTCCGCAGTCCGTCGGCCTGTACGACACCACGCTGCGCGACGGCGAGCAGACCGTGGGCGTGGCGCTCGACCCAGAGCAGAAGCTAACGATCGCCCGTGCGATCGATTCGCTGGGCATCGAGCGGATCGAGGCGGGCTTCCCGCGCGTCTCCAAGGACGACACCGAGGCCTTCGGGGCGATCGCCGCTGCGGGTCTCGACGCGGAGATCTGGGGCTTCGCCCGCGCGGTGCCGGCCGACGTCGACGCGCTGCTCGAGATCGGCGTCCACGCCGCGGTGATCGAGTCGCCGGTGTCCGACGGCAAGCTGAGCGCCTACGGGATCTCGCGCGAGGACCTCATCCGCCGGGTCACCACCGCGGTCGCCCACGCCACCGAGAGCGGGGTCACCGTGTGCTTCTTCGGCGTCGACGGCACGCGCGCGGACCTCGAGTTCCTGAAGCGCGTGTACACCGAGGCGGTGCAAGCGGGCGCCAAAGAGATCGCGATCGTCGACACGCTCGGCGCGGTCAACCCCGAGGCGGCGGCGCTGCTCGTGACCAGCGCCCGCGGCTGGGTGGGCGAGGACATCCCGGTGCACTGGCACGGCCACAACGATTTCGGCCTGGCTACGGCGGCCGCGGTGGCGGCGGCGCGGGCCGGCGCAAAATGGATCCAGGGCACGATCAACGGCATGGGCGAGCGCGCCGGCAACGCGAACCTCGGCGAGGTCGCGCTCGCACTGGAGGCGCTCTACAGCATCCCGACCAATCTGCGCTTCGAGCGGCTGCGTGAGGTGGCCGAGCTCGTGCAGCGGACCTCAGGCTACGAGCTCGAGCCGTGGAAGCCGCTGACCGGCAGCACTCTGTTCACGCGCGAGAGCGGGGCCGTGGCCAGTCAGTTCCACGACCCGCCGGCGATCGAGCCGTACTCCTCTCAGCTCGTGGGCGCCCCGCGGCGGATCGTGCTCGGCAAGAAGAGCGGCCTTGACTCGATCCGGATCAAGCTCGATGAGCTCGGCCTGGAGAAGCCCCAGGACCAGTGGCCGGCCCTGCTGGCCGAGGTCAAGGCGCTCGGCGCGCGCAAGCACGGACTGGTCAGCGACGACGAGTTCCGAAGGCTGGTCGATGCCAACTGAGCTCCGGCGCGTCTGCGTGATCGGTGCCGGGGCGATCGGCAGCCTGCTCGCGGCGCACCTCAGCCGGGAGTGCGAGGCGTGGGTGCTCACCCGCCGGCTGCAGCACGCCGACCAGCTGAACCAGGAGGGCCTGCGGGTGTCGGGCAAGCACGACTTCGTCGCCCGCGTGCAGGCCACCGCCGACGCATCCGAGCTGCCGGAGTTCGACCTCGGGGTCATCGCCGTGAAGGCCAACGACCTCGAGCCCGTGGGGCTGCGGCTGGCCGGCCTCGCGCCGCAGGCCACGATGATGACGATCCAGAACGGGCTCGGGGCCGAGGCCGTGATCGCCCGCCACGGAGACTGGCCGCTGATCTCGTCGGTGACCTTCATGAGCGGAACCCGCCGCTCCGACGTGCATGTCGAGTATGAGCTCGACACCGCCACCTGGCTCGGGCCGTGGGCGGGAACTAAGACCGACCAGGCGACCGTCGACGCGGTGGCCGCGCTGATCAACGCCTCGGGGCTCAACGCCGAGGCGATGTCTGACCTGGTGCCGGCCCAGTGGTCCAAGCTGATCTTCAACTCGGCCATCAACAGCGTGTCGGCGCTCACCGAGCTTCCCCACGTCGCGGCGTTCGTCGACGAGGCCAACGCAGCCTCGCTCGGCCACGTCGTGCGCGCGCTCGTACACGAGGGCAAGGCCGTGGCCGCCGCGGCGGGAATCGAGCTCTACGAGGATCCGTGGGAGATGAACGCGCTGGCGGTCAAGCGCGGCGAGACCGCGCGCAGCGACTACGCGCATCTGCCCTCGATGCTCGAGGATGTGCTGGCGCGCCGGCCGACCGAGGTCGAGTTCATCGCGGGCGCGCTCCACCGCGAGGCCGACCGGCTCGGCGTGCCCGTGCCGGTGACCGCGGCGGCCCATCAGCTGATCAAGGGCAAAGAGGCGTCATGGCGATCGGAGGTGAGAACATGAGGGTCTGCATCGTGGGCTGCGGCGCGGTGGGCAGCCTGTTCGCCGCCCACCTGGCTCAGGTCGACGACGTCGATGTGTGGGCCTACGACGTCGTGGCGCCGCACGTCGAGGCGATCAACCGCGACGGCCTGAAGCTGGTTGGCGAGGCGGACATCACCGGCCGGGTTCGGGCCACCACGGACGCCACCGAACTTCCGCCGTGCGAGTTCGGCATCGTCGCGACCAAGAGCATGTACACGCGCGCGGCGATCGAGGCGAGCGCGCACGCATTCGCCGGCGGCGCCGTCGCCTCGGTGCAGAACGGCGTCGGCAACGAGGAGGTCATCGCCGAGCACGTCGCGCGGGTGATCCGGGGAACGACGTTCCCGGCCGGCCATGTCACCGAACCGGGCGTCGTGCATATGGACACGCGTGGAGACACGTGGCTGGGTCCGTTCGAGCCGCAGCCCGCGCCGATGGATGCGGTGACCCAGCTGGCCGAGGCGATCACGGCCGGCGGCATGAACACCAAGGCGCTGCCCGACGCGCGCGGCGCGCAGTGGACCAAGCTGATCTTCAACGCCGCGACCAACCCGCTGGGCGCGCTCACCCGGCTCACGCATGGGCGCCTGTGCGAGCTGCCCGAGACTCGGCGGCTGATCACCCAGCTGGTGGATGAGGGTAAGGCGGTCGCCGAGGCACTCGGGATCACGCTGGACTCCGATCCCGACGAGCTGGTCGACCACGCAGCCAAGGTCGCCTACGAGCACCGTGCCAGCATGCTTCAGGACGTCTTGGCCGAGCGCGCCACCGAGATCGACGCGCTGAACGGCGGAATCGTGCGGTTCGGCGAACAGCAGGGCGTGCCTACGCCGATGAACCAGGCGATCGCCGCGTTGATCAAGGGCCTCGAACGCTCCTGGCAACAGCCGCGATGAGGACGTCGCCGCCGCCGGCGTGGTGTTGCTGAGAGGCCTTGACATTTGATCACGCGGTTTGGGAGGTTGCCCGACGATGCCTGAGACCCGCGACGTGCTCGTGATCGGCTCCGGTCACAACGGCCTGGTGGCCGCGGCCTACCTGGCCCGCGCCGGACTGACGGTCGAAGTGCTCGAGCGAAATCCGGTGGCCGGCGGCGCCGTGGCCACCGAGGAGCTGACCGAGCCCGGCTTCGTGCATGACACGTTCTCCTCATGGCATCCGCTGTTCAAGCTGTCGGCCGCGTTCGCCGAGCTCGGCGGCGAACTCGGGATCGAGTACTGCGAGACGGAGGACGCGACGACCGCGAACGTCCGCTCGGATGGGACGGTGACGCTGGCGTACCGGGACGCCGAGCGCACCGCCGAGGGGTTTGACCAGCGCGACCGGACGGCCTATCTCGGCGAGATACAGAGCTTCGGGGAAACGATCCCGACGGTCGGACAGCTGTTCGGCGTCGAGCTGTTCTCCGGGCAGACCCCGCGGCTCGGCTGGGGGCTGGCCCGCCAACTCGGGGTCAAGCGCGGGCTCAGCTTCGCCTCCGACATGCTGTCCTCGGCCCGGGCTTGGTTCGAGACTCGCTTTGACGGGCGCGACGTCTCGGACCTGTACTCGCCATGGGCGCTCCATACTGGGCTTCCACCCGACAGCGCCGGCAGCGGATTTCAGGCGCTGGCCATCGCCGGCTCGCTGCACGCGGTCGGCCTCCCGGTTGTGCAGGGCGGCGCAGGCAACTTCGTGACCGCGTTCGAGCGCTTGATCGAGCGTTCCGGAGGTCGTGTCACCACCGGCACCGAGGTCGAGCGCGTGCTCGTGACAGGTGGTCGGGCGACCGGCGTGGTGACGGGCGGACGAGAGATTCGGGCCCGACGTGCGGTGGTGGCCAACACCACGCCGACCCAGCTGTACGGCCGGCTGCTGCCGGCCGGCGCCGCCGCGCAGGACGCCGTCCGGCAGGGGATGCGCTTTCGCTATAGCCCCCGGGCCGGGATGCAGATCCACGTGGCTCTCCGAGAGCCGCTCCGCTGGAAGGACCAGCGGCTGAACCAGGTACCGATCGTTCATCTGAGCGACGGCGTGGGCGATGTGTCCCTGGCCTGTGCGCAGGCCGCGGCCGGGCTCCTCCCGGCGCGGCCGACCGTGGTGGTTGGACAGCCCACCACGGTCGATCCGAGCCGCGCCCCCGCGGGGTCGGCGGTGCTTTGGATCCAGCTCCAGCAGGTGCCCTATGCGCCGGCGGGCGACGCGGCGGGGCAGATCGACACGGCGGGTGGGATGTGGAACCCGGAACTCCAAGCCGCGTACATCGAGCGGGTGCTCTCGGCGCTCGAGCCGCACGTCGAAAACTGGCCGGCCGCCCGTGGCACCCATGCGGCGCTGTCGCCCGTGGAGCTCGAGCGCCGCAACCCGAACCTGGTCCGCGGCGATATCTACTCGGGCGACTGCGAGCTCGGGCAGTCGTATCTGTGGCGACCGCTGCCCTCCTACGGAGCCCACCGCACGCCAGTCCGCGATCTCTACCAGTGCGGCGCCTCGACCTACCCCGGGCCTGGGCTGAACGCCGCGTCGGGACGGATCGTCGCGCTTGCAGTCATCGCCGGCGAGCGGCCGCTCGGACAAGCGGTCCGCCGGCTGCGCGCACTGCGCTGAGGGCCAGCCGCAGATCCTCGCCCCGACGCGGTCCCGGCGCGAGCAGCTTCTGTGCGACGTTGTAGCCCGAGATCGCGTTGACGCCCGCTCCCGGCCAGGTGGCCGCTCCGACCATCAGCAGCCGGTCGATCCCGGTCTCGTAGTCGGCGACCGCGGGGAAGGGACGGAACAGGAAGTTCTGGCGCAGGTGCATGCTGCCGGAGATCGAGTCCCCGCCGGCCAGGTTGGCGTCGTGGCGCTCGAGGTCGGCCGGCGTCAGCACCGCGCGGTCGAGCACCAGCTCGCGGATCCCCGGCGCGTAGCGCTCGAGCTTGGCGAGCACCCGGTCGGCGTAGGGCTCGGCCGCCTCGGACCAGTCGCGGGCCTCGATCATGCCGGCGGCGTCGCCGCGGATCTCAGCCGGGAGTGCCCGTACCTGCACCCACAGCACGGCGCCGTCCTCACCGGGCGGACAGCGGGAGGGGTCGACGGCCGAGGTCTGTCCGACCACGAGCATCGGCTCGGCGGGCAGGAGCCCGGCGCAGGCCTGGGCGTAGGTGTCCGCGAGATCGGCGACGAACGGGGCGATGTGGACGTAGGCGAACTGCGAGAGCTCCCCACCGGCCGCCCACTCCGGGGGTCGCGACAGGGCGAGGTGCACCATGAGCGTGCCCGGTCCGAACTGGTAGCGGTCCGCGGCCGATTGCAGCGCGCGTGGCACCGGGACTCCGGCCAGCAGCCGCCCGTACAGGATCGGGGGCGTGACACCGGCGATCACCGCGCGGCGCGCCTCGATTAGCTCGCCATCTGACAGCTCGACGCCAACGGCACGGCCGCCCGTGATGCTCACCCGCGCCACCTCCGCCCCGGTGCGAAGCTCCATCCCGTGCTCGGCGCCCAGCCCGGCGAGCGCGTCGATCAGTCTCGAGGCTCCGCCGTGCGCCACCGAGATCCCAGTGCGCATGTCGGTGAACGCCTCCAGGAACGGGAACATCGCGCCACCGGACACGTCGGGGCCGAAGTCGAGATGCATCCCCCAGCAGGCGAGCAGCGCGTGCGCCTCCGGGGAGTGCAGGTAGGTCTCGGCCAGCTCGCGCGTCGAGCTGACCAGCAGCCGGGCGAGCTCCCGGGAGCCATCCGTCCCGAGCGCCGGGATCTGCGCCACGGCCAGGCGCGCCAGGCTGCGGGCATCCAGGCGCGAGCCGTAGAGCGAGAACAGCGCCGGGCTGAGCCGCCCGTACAGGGCGTCGAGCTCGCGCCACCCCTCGGCGTCGGCGGGATCGTGGGCCTCGAGCTCGGCCAGCGTCTCGGCCACCCCCTGACGCACCCGCAGGGCCTTTCCCCCCGGATACACGTTGGCGAACGGCCGGTCGCTCGAGGCGTAGCGCAGTCCGTGGCGCTCGAGCTCGGTGCCGAGCTCGGCCGCGACCGGCGACCCCAGGAACAGATTCAGATTGGTCGCGAACAGATCGTGGTGGTAGCCCGGACGTGTGAGCTCGGCGCTCGCCACCGCCCCGCCGGGCTGCGCGGCGCGCTCGAGCACGAGCGTGCTCCAGCCGGCCCGGGCCAAATAGGTGCCGCACACCAGGGCGTTGTGCCCGGAACCGATCAGAATCGCGTCGTAGGCCGCCATCGAGCACCGCGAGAACGTGACATTTGATAAATGATGCCGGAACCCGATCGCGTCGGGCGCGGCGATCAAGCGAAGGAGGCACCCACGAGCTACGTGGTTGGCATCGACATCGGCGGCACCTTCACCGACACCGTGGTGATCGACGGCGAGGGCACTGTGGCGAGCTACAAGACGCCAACCACGCCGGTGGCGCTGCTGGACGGACTCGAGGCCAACCTCCGCGAGGCCGCGGGCGAGGGCGGCCTCGACGCCCTGCTGGGCGAGGTCGAGCGGATCGCTCACGGGACCACCGCGGCCACCAACGCGTTCCTCGAGCGGCGGGGCGCGCGCACGGCGCTGCTGACCACGCGCGGCTTCGAGGACACGATCTTCATGCAGCGCCAGCTCGGGATGACCGCAGGCCTGTCCCCGACCGAGCTGACCGACTACTCGCTGCGCCGCGTACCCGAGCCGCTCGCTCCGCGGGAGCTGGTGTTCGGGATCCGTGAGCGCGTCGACTACCGCGGAGACGTGATGGCGCCGCTGCGGGAGGAGGATGTGGTGAGCGCGGCGGCGGAGATCCGGGCCACCGGCGTGGAGGCGGTGGCGATCTGTTTTCTGTGGTCGTTCCAGAACCCGGCCCACGAGCGCCGAGCGGCGGAGATCCTCGCCGCCGAGCTGCCCGGCGCCTACGTCTCGGTGTCGAGCGCGCTCACACCGCGGCTGGGCGAGTACGAGCGCACCGCCACGACGCTCGTCAACGCCTACCTCGGGCCGCCGATCAAGCGCTACACCGACGCGCTCGACCGCCGGCTCGGCGCCGCCAATCTGCTCCTGCTCGACTCGAGCGGCAGCGTGATGACCGCGGCGGAGGCCGGCCGCGCCCCGGCGCGACTGCTGCTCTCCGGCCCCTCGGGCGGGGTCACCGCCTCGCGTTTCCTCGGGCAGGCCCTCGGTCACCACAACATCATCACCTTCGACATGGGCGGAACCTCGACCGACGTGGGGATGATCGTGGACGGCCGTGCGCTCAGCCGGGTCGAGACCGAGATCGGCAAGTACCACCTGCTGCTGCCGATGGTCGACGTGAGCGCGATCGGCGCCGGCGGGGGATCGGTCGCGCGAGTCGAGGCCGGCGGCTATCTGCGAGTCGGGCCTCAGAGCGCGGGCGCGGTGCCCGGACCGGCCTGTTACGGCACCGGGGGCGAGCTGCCGACGGTCACCGACGCGGACCTGCTGCTGGGGATCCTCGATCCGGACGCGTTCCTGGGCGGCCGTATGACGCTCGACGTGGACGCGGCGCGCGAGGCGGTGCGGGCCTACGTCGCCGATCCGCTCGGGATCCCGGTTCTTGAGGCGGCGGCGGGGATCAAACGGATCGTCGACGGGCGGATGGGCGATCTGCTGCGGACGGTCACGCTCGAGCGCGGTCACGACCCTCGCGAGTTCACCCTGTACGCCTACGGCGGGGCCGGCCCCGCGCACGCCCCGGCGTTCGCACTGGAGCTGGTCGACGCCGTGCTGGTGCCCGCGACGCAGTCGGTCCACTCCGCGCTGGGCGCCGCCTCCTCGGACATCGCCCTGCGCACCGAGCTGAGCTCGCCGATGCGCGTGGCGCGCGAGTCGCTCGGCGCCGATGTCGATGCCGATGAGCTCGAGTCGATCTTCTCAGAGCTCGAGTGCAGCGCCCGCGAGCAGCTCGGCGCGCAGGGCGTGCCGCCGGAGCGCCAGTCGCTGGCCCGCACGGTTGAGGTCCGCTTCATCCGACAGACCAAGGCACTCGAGGTCCCCTATGCCGGCTTCCCGGAGACGCTCATCGACGACTTCCTGCGTATCTACGCGCAGCGCTATGGCGACGCGGCGGTCCCCGAGCTGGCCGGCTTCGAACTGGTCACGTTCGTGGTCGGCGCTCGCGGCACTCTGCGCCGCCCGGCACTGCGGCGATCGACTCAGCGCAGCGGCGCTGGCGCGACCTCCAGCGGTGAGCGCAGCGTGTATGACCCGGTGGTCGGTGAGTTCGTGCCCACGCCGGTTTACGCCGGGGAGGAGCTTCGGGCCGGTGATTCGACCGAGGGTCCTGCGGTCATCCAGTACGCCACCACCACGCTCGCGCTCTGCACCGGTCAGCGCGCGGACGTAGGCGAGCTGCTCGAGGTGGAGATCAGGCGAAGCTCGTAGGTATGATCTCAGATCAAATATATGGCCGAGGCCACAGCCGGCCTCGGACCCCCGGGAGAGGGAGGGATTCGATGAGCGTCGACCCGTCCGAAGGCGGCGCTTCTGCGCGCCGGGTGTCGCGAAGGGCGTTCCTGTCTACCGGTGCGCAGGTGGCGGTCGCGACGGGAGTCGCGCCGTTTGCGCTCGGAGGCACGAAAGCTGCGCTGGCGGCAACCCGCCGCCGACCACCGGGCCTCGTCGGCACCGATCACGTCGGGATCATGGTCCCCAACATCGAAGAGGCGACCGACTGGTTCCGTGACATCCTGGGCGCCCAGGACCCACTGACGTTCGGGCCTTTCTCAGATCCCACGGGAAACCTGATGACCGAGCTCGTCGGCGTGAATCCGCGCGCGGTCATCCCTCAGATCAAGCAGCTGCGCATCGGCCACAGCGCCAACATCGAGTTGCTCGAGTACAAGGCACCGCACCAGAGCCACACCCACCCGAAGAACTCTGACTTCGGCGGTCACCACATCGCGTTCTACGTGCGCGACATCGCCAAGGCGGTCAAGTACATGGAGTCGCGCGGCGTCGAGAAGCTGTTCGGGCCGTTCTCGGTCACCAGTGGTCCCGCCGCGGGCCAGACGATCAACTACTTCCGCACGCCGTTCGGCCTGTTCATCGAGTTCATCACCTATCCCCACGGCGAGGCCTACGAGCGAGCCGGGCTGAGGCCGCTGTGGTCACCCAAGCTGAACGGCCTCGGCTCGGTGCAGACGCGGGTTCCGGGCCTCTTGGGGATCGATCACATGGGGTTCACCGTTCCGAACGCGGCCGAAGCGGCGCAGTGGCTCGAGCAAGTCCTCGGCTTCACCAACCCACTCACCTGGGGGCCGTTCAGCGACCCCACCGGCAACCTCCTGCAGCAGCTCCTCGACGTGAACGCGCGCGCGGTCATCGAGCAGGTCAGGATGCTCCGGGGCGGGGCGGGGGCAAACATCGAGCTCTTCCAGTGGAGCGCCCCCGACCAGGACCACAAGTTCCCGCTGAACTCGGACTACGGCGGGCATCACATGGCGTTCTACGTGCGCGACATCGACAAAGCGGTCAAGTACATGGAGTCGAAGGGCGTCAAGAAGCTCCTCGGCCCTTTCTCGATCACGAACGGCCCGGCCGCCGGCCAGACGATCAACTACTTCCACCCTCCGTTCGGAACGTACATCGAGTTCATCAGCTACCCGCACGGGATGGCGTACGAGAAGACGGCGCGGGTCCCCCTGTGGAACCCGGCGCAGAACCGCCCGACGCGTGTCCAGCGGGCCTGAGCCCAGGGCCGAGGACTACGTCCTCGGCCCGAGCCCCGCGGACTGGGAGAAGCTCGAGCGGCCGCTCGAGCTCGACCCGGTGACCTTCGAGATCCTCCGCCACAAGCTCGAGGCGATCAACGAGGAGCAGGCGATCGCGCTCAAGGAGGTCTCGGTCTCGCCGATCGTGACCGCGGCCAGCGACTTCAACAATGCCCTGTACACCGCCGACGGCCGCATCGCCTCGATGGGACCGCAGGTGGTGTTCCACTCGGGCGCGATGCCGATCGTGCTCCGGCACGTGATGGAGGCGTTCCCGCCTGACGAGATCGGCGAGCGCGACATGTTCGTGGTCAACGACCCGTACTACGGGGCCGTCCACCACCCCGACGTGTCGCTCGTGGCGCCGATCCACCACGACGGAGCGCTGATCGCGTGGGCCGGGGTCGCGGCCCACCAGGTCGACATGGGGGGAATGAGCGTCGGCTCGATCTCGGCGCGGGCGCGGGAGAAGCAGCAGGAGGGCTTGATGATGCCGCCGATCAAGCTGATCGAAGCGGGTGTCCTGCGGCGCGACGTGTGGCGGCTGATCCTCAACATGACCCGTCAACCACAGATGGTCGGGCTCGACCTGCGCGGCTTCATCGCATCGAACTCGGTGGCTCGAGGACGCCTGCTCGAGCTGATCGACCGCTACGACGCCGACACCATCCTCACCGCGATGGAGGAGCTGATCCGCTACTCCGAGCGCCGGATGCGCGAACGGCTGCGCGCGCTGCCCGACGGTGTGTTCCACACCCGCGGATTCCTCGACCACGACGGGATCGAGAATCGCGTCTATCCCGTCGACGTCCGGCTCGAGAAGCGAGACGACGTGCTGTGCGTCGACATGCGCGGCTCCGCGCCGCAGGCCGAGACCTACATCAACTGCACCGAAGGAGCGCTGATTGGGGCGATCTTCGGCGGGACTGCGCCGATCCTCGGGGCGGGAATCCCGTGGAACCACGGCATCCTCGGGGCGCTCGAGGTGATCGCGCCCAAGGGGCTGATCGTCAACGCCAAGCGGCCGGCGGCCACCGGCGCGGCGACCGTCGGCCAGGGCTGGACGATCATGAGCGTGACCAGCCATGCCGTATCCAAGCTGCTGGCCTTCTCCGACGAGCTGCGCCGCCACTCGTGCGCGACCACCCACGGCACGTTCGCGGCGCTGTTCAGCGGCGATCGCAACCAGCACGGCGAGCCGTACGGGACCCAGCTGATCGACCCCCAGATCGGCGGCGGGGGCGCCAGCGCGGGCGCCGACGGCATCGATCAGTCGGGTGCCCTGGTCGCGCCGAAGCCGCACATCGCCAACGTCGAGACCAACGAGCTGCACGGCCCGATGCTGTTCCTGTTCCGCTCGTTCTTCCCCGACACGGCCGGCGACGGGGCGTGGCGCGGCGGCCGCGCGGCCGGGACGGCCTGGACCCCGCACGGCGTCGAGCGGCTGCGCAACTCGCTGACCGCGCACGGCGTCGAGGTGCCCGTGTCGTTCGGCCAGTTCGGCGGCTGGCCGGGCGTGTGCAACCGCCAGCTGCTGGCCCGTGGCACCCGCGTATACGAGCTGCTGGCCGAGGGCGAGCTGGCCCTCTACGCGGACGTGCTCGCGCCGCTCGACCTCGACACGCTGGGCGGGGAGGTGCAGGAGCTCGAGGCCAAGGTTCCCGAGTTCGAGGTGGTGCCCGGCGATGTGGTGCTCTACACCTGGCAGGGGGGCGGCGGCTACGGCGACCCCCTCGACCGCGACGAGCGGCGCGTGGCCGACGACGTCGCGCTGGGGATCATCTCCGAGGACAAGGCACGTGACGTGTACGGCGTGCCGGGTGACCGCGACGCGCTCCGCGCCGCGCGCCTGGACGGCGCGCAGGCACCCATCACCGGGCCGCCGAGCGTCGGCGAGCCGCTGTCGCACCTCACCCCGTCGCTGATCCTGGCCCGGGGCGACGACGGCGCGCAGCTCCAGTGCGCGTGCGGCCGGACGCTCGGACCGCTCTCCGCCTCGTGGCGCGACGGGTGCGCCATCCGGCGCCTGCGCGAGACCGACCACCCGCGGGGCATCGTCGTCCACCACTCGCTCGAGCTGGTTCAGTACCTGTGCCCCGGATGCGGGCGCCAGCACGGGATCGAGGTGGCGGAGCGGGGCGCGCCGCCGCTTGAGGACGTGCGGCTGGTGCAGGACGCATGAGCCGGAGCGTGATGTTGGTATCGGGCTAAGAGGGCGTTGTAGCTCGGCGTGATGTTTGACATTTGATCTAACCACGGGATACTTTCGCCGGGACGAGGAATTCCCCGAGCGGGCGAGGAGGAGCATGAGGTTCAGCATCTACTCCGAGATGCAGCACTGGCCGGGCAAGTCGACCGAGCGGCTCTACGCCGAGGTGGCGGAGCAGGTAGTCCACGCGGATCGGCTCGGCTACTGCAGCTACGCGATCGTCGAGCACATGTTCTTCCCCAAGTTCTCGGCGTGCCCCGATCCCCTGTCGTTCTTCTGCCAGCTCGCGCCGAAGACCGAGCAGATCCGTTTCCGGACGATGCTCCACGTGCTGCCCTACCACAACCCGACCGTGCTGGCGTCGCGGATCGCGGAGGCGGAGATCCTGCTCGACGGGCGCTACGAGTTCGGCGTGGGCCGTGGCCACGGCTGGATCCCGCCGAAGGGCGGCGTGCGTCTCGAGGACATCAAGGAGCTCTACGACGAGTCGTTCGAGCTGTTCTTCAAGGCGCTCGAGAATGAGCGCTTCTCGCACGAGGGCCGGTTCTACAAGGTCGACGACGGCCACATCGTCCCGCCTCCGCCCCAGCGCAAACTGAAGATCTTCGTCGGCGGCACGAGCGACTCGACCTATGAGCTGGCCGGGCGCAAGGGATATTCGGTCGCCGTCCCCCCACTGCTGCCCTACAAGGCACTGGAGGCCCAGCTCAACATCTACCGCGAGAGCTGCGCCGCGCACGGCAACGAGCCGGACATCATCTGGATCCACGCCTGCTACATGGACGAGGACCGCGAGGTCGCCAAGCGCGACGCCGAGCGGGCCATGCGAGGGTTCCTGGTCGGCAACGCCTCCCCGCTCGAGGAGCGGGCGTCCGACGAGGAGCTCCAGGCCGCCGGCTACGGCTTCTATACGTCGGGGATCATGGAGGAGCTCGCCGCGACGCCCTACGACGAGATGATCGAGGGCGACATCGTCTGGGTGGGGACCCCGCAGGACGTCATCGAGCGGATCGAGGAGACGATCGAGGTGTGCGAGGGCTTGAGCGAGATCGCGATCACGGTCAACCCCGGCGGCTTCGAGCACTGGAAGTCGATCAAGACCCAGGAGATGTTCGCCGACCTCGTGATGCCGCACTTCAACCCCGCGCAGAGCACCGCCCAGACCGCGGCCGGCGCGGCCCGCTGACGTTTCAAAAACCAGGAGGAGAGCTGGACATGAGGAAATTCAGAGGCTCCGTGACCGCGCTGGCGCTGGTCGCGGCCGTGGCCGTGATCGCCGCCGGGTGTGGGTCGAGCAAGAGCAGCACGAGCAGCGCGTCGAGCGCAGCGTCGAGCTCAGGCTCAGGCTCGAGCACGACCACCGGCTCGTCATCGTCGAGCAGCGGTAAGCCGATCCTGATCGGCGCCGCGGTCGACTTCACCGCGCTGATGGCGCCGACCGACGACCCGGCTCTGTACGGCGCCGAGATCGAGGCCAATAAGATCAACGCTGCGGGCGGCGTGGACGGGCGCCAGATCAAGTTCGACATCGCCAACACCCAGCTGAAACCCGCCCAGACGCGGTCCGATGCGCTCAACCTGGTTCAGAAGGGAGCCAACATCCTGTGGGTGACCTGCGACGTGGACTTCTCCACGCCTTCGATCACGGTCGGCCTGGCGAGCAAGCTGCTCACGGTCGCGCCCTGCATCGGTACCGACCAGATGGGACCGAAGCGCTTCGGCTCCGCGGGCGAGCTCGCGTTCAGCTACGGAAACGTGGCCCAGGACGAGGGCGCCGCCGACGCGCAGATTGCGATCAAGCAGGGATGGAAGACGGCCGACGTGGTCACCGACAAGCAGATCGTCTACAGCGTCGACGTGTGTGAGGCGTTCGCCAACAAGTTCAAGGCGCTGGGCGGCAAGGTCATCTCCCAGCAGACCTGGACCCAGGGTGACCACACGATCGCCAACGTGGCCAACCGCGTGAACTCGGACCATGCGGACGTGATCCAGGTGTGCACGACAGCGGCGCCCGACATCTCGACGCTGTTGTCCGATGTCCGCTCGGCCGGGAACAACACCCCATTCCTCGCGCCTTGGTCGCTGGACGGGACCTACTGGATGCCGAAGAGCCCTAAGGTCTCGACCAACTTCTGGACCGACTCGTACACCTCGATCTACGGCGACGATCCGAGTGCAGCGGTGAAGGCGATGATCGCGAAGCTGACTGCCGAGGGTCACGCGCCGACCACCGGCGGGTTCGTTACCGGTGCGGCGGCAATCGACGGAATCGTCGCCGCGATCAAGCAGGCCGGCGGCTCGACCGACGGCGCCAAGCTCGCCTCGATCATGCAGGGCTTCCACAACCTGCCGACGATCTCAGGCCTGGTCAACTTCTCCTCGTCGCTGCACACGGTGTCTGGGCGTGCCTACCGCGTGCTCGAGGTCGTCAACGGCAAGGGTCAGTACAAGTACCTGATCAAGTCGGGTGGTCTCGCGCAGATCCCTGGATAGAGACGCCCTTGCCTGAGCGGGCGAAGTCTCGCGAGCGTCGGTGGTCGGAGGGATCGCTTTCGACCACCGACGTTACGCGGTCGTTCGAAGGCGTGCACGCCCTCCAGGGCGTCAGCCTCTCGATCGAGCGCCACGAGGTGGTCGGGCTGATCGGCCCGAACGGCGCGGGAAAGACCACGCTGATCAACCTGATCACGGGGTTCGACCTGCCGAGCTCGGGCCGGATCGTGCTGGGCGAGGAGGATGTCACCACCTGGCAGGCCCGGCGCCGGGCTCACGCCGGGCTGGCGCGCACCTTTCAGCACGGCCACCTGTTCCGCGCCCTGAGCGTGGCAGAGAACATCCAGCTCGGCGCACTGGGAATAGGGATGTCCCCACGACAGGCCAAGGCCGTGTGCTTCGAACTGCTCGAGGCGCTCGACCTGAAGCAGCGGGCCCAGGTCCCGGCCGGTGCGCTGCCACACGGCGACGAGCAGAAGGTCAGCGTCGCCCGGGCGCTGGCCTCGCGGCCGCGCTACGTCCTGCTCGACGAACCCGCGGCGGGACTGGCCGAGTCCGACATCGTCTCGTTCGCCAATCTGGTGCGCCGAGTACGCGACGAGTACGGTGCAGGCGTGCTCCTGGTGGATCACAACATGGCGCTGATCATGGACGTCTGTGACCGGCTCCACGTGCTCGACCAGGGGCGCACGCTCGCGTCGGGCACGCCGGCCGAGATCCGGCGCAACATCGACGTCACCTCGGCGTACCTCGGGTCATCCGGTATCAAGGAAGAGGTGCGGCCGGATGCCTGAGCCGGCCCTCGAGGTGCAGGAGCTCGAGGTCCGCTACGGCGCGGTGCCAGCGCTGCGCGGAGCCACGCTGAGCGTCGAGAAGGGCGAGATCGTCGGACTGGTCGGACCCAACGGCGCCGGCAAGAGCACCCTATTGCACGCCGTGATGGGCGCGCTCCCGATCGCCGGGGGCAGCGTCCGGTTCGAGGGCCGGACCCTGGCCGGGGTGCCGACCGAGCGAATCGTGCGCCAGGGCCTCGCGCTGGTCCCCGAGGGGCGCCACATCTTCCCCGACCTGACAGTGGACGAGAACCTCCGGCTCGGGTTGGTCGGCCGTGGGTCCACCGACGGCATTCCCGAAGACCTCGAGCGGGTCAGGACGCTGTTCCCGGTCGTGCACGAGTTTCGTCACCGCCAGGCCGGGCTGCTCTCCGGAGGCCAGCAGCAGCAGCTGGCCATCGCGCGCGCCCTGGTGAGCAAGCCGCGATTGCTGCTCCTCGACGAGCCGTCGCTCGGGCTCGCGCCGTCCGTCGTCGAGACGGTCTGGAACACGCTGGGCGAGATCCGGTCGGCCGGTATGACGATCATGCTCGTCGAGCAGCGCGCGCAGATCACCGTCGGCTTCGCCGATCGCACCTACGTGCTCGGTGACGGCCGGGTCAAGATGCAGCTCAGCCCGCAGGACGCCGACGACACCGAGCGAATGGTGGAGGCTTACTTCGGATCATGAACGTGGGTCAGACGATCATCGACGGACTCGCGCTGGGCGCGCTCTATGCCCTCGTGGCCGTCGGGCTGGCCCTGGTGTTCGGCGTGCTGCGCCTGATCAACTTCGCCCAGGGCGAGCTGATCACCGCCGGCGCCTACACGCTCAGCCTGACCAGCAATTGGCCGGTGATCGCCCAGGTCCTGCTGTGCTTCGTCGTGTGCATCGGCCTGTCGGTGGCGATCGAGCGGATCGCCTTCCGGCCGCTCCGCGGTGCGGCGCCGGCGACCACGCTGGTGGCCACGTTCGCGGTGGCCTTCGCGCTCGAGGCGGTCTGGCTGATCGCCTTCGGGGCGAATGGCAAGCCGGCCGATCCGCTCTCGACGCTCAACACGATCGCGATCCGAGGCAGCCTGAACCTGCGCTGGATCACGATCGTCGAGATCGCGGCCGGGCTCGTCCTGCTCGGCGGGACCGCGCTGATCCTCAACCGAACCTCGATCGGGCTGCAGATGCGCGCCGCAGCCGCCGATTTCCGCACCGCGCGCCTGCTCGGCGTGCGCACGAACCTCGTGATCTCGTTCGCGTTCGTGATCGCTGGGGTGATGGCCGCGGTGGTGGCGCTGCTCTACACGGTGCAGACGCCGCTGGTCACCCAGACGTTCGGCCTCGACATCACGATCATCGCACTGGTTGGCGCGGTGGTCGGTGGACTGGAGCGGCTGTGGACGGCGACCGCCGGAGGCTTCGCCATCGGCTTTGCCACCTCGGTGTTAGGCGACGTCCTCCCGGCCTCGCAGGAGAAGTTCCTGACCGCGTTCGTGTTCCTGCTGGTCATCCTGCTGCTGCTGCTCCGGCCAGGCGGCCTGTTCAGCGACTTCGGCCGCACGACGGTGGAGCGCGTGTGAGCCGCCTGCGCACGGTTCAGACGCTGCTGGCCAGCATCGGGCTACTCCTCGTGGTGGCCCTGATCGGGTCGGGCGCGACTGCCTCCACGCAGCAGGACTTCATCACCGCGCTGATCTCGGCGACGATCGTCTACGGCCTGTACGTGTTCGTCGGCAACTCCGGGGTGATCTCGTTCGGGCAGATCAGCTTCGTCGCGATCGGCGCGTTCAGCGCCGGCCTGTTCACGATCCCGACCCAGCCCAAGCACTTCGTACTGCCCGGGCTGTGGTCGTTCATCGCCAACCACTCGGTGTCGAACTTCGCTTCGTTCCTGATCGCTGCCGGGCTGGGCGCGGTGGTCGCGTTGATCGTGGGGCTTCCGCTGATGCGACTGTCGGGGATCGCCGCCGGCATCGCCACCTTCGCCGTCCTCGAGATCACCTACAACATCTTTCTGCAGTGGACCAAGATCGGCCCAGGCCCGACGACGCTCTCGCTGGTGCCGACCTCGGTCGGCGTGTGGCAGGCGCTGCTCGGCGCCGTGGTTGCCGCGATCGTCGCCTTCCTGTACCAGTCCTCCCGCCGAGGGCGCCTGCTGCGCGCCAGTCGTGAGGATCCCGCCGCGTCCCAGGCGATCGGCGTCAACGTGACCCGAGAGCGGTTGCTGGCCTTCGGTCTCTCGGGAGGGCTGTGCGGACTGGGCGGCGCGCTGCTCGTGCACCAGCTGGGGAGCATCACGGTGGACCAGCTCTACCTCGAGCTCACGTTCCTGACGCTCGCCATGCTCGTGATCGGAGGCTCCGGCAGCTTGTGGGGGGCGACCGTGGGTGCGCTCGGGATCAGCCTGCTGGACTCGTGGCTGAGCGCCGCCGAGAACACCGTGCACGTCGTGTTCTTCTCGGTCACCCTGCCCAACGGTGCGTCCGACCTGATCCTGGGCGTCATCATGGCGGCCATGCTGCTGTTCCGCCCCGAAGGAGTGACTGGTGGCGCCGAGTTTTCGCTTTCCTTCGTCAAACGGCTCCCGTCGTGGCGCCCACGCGCCGGAGCTGAGCCATCTCACGCCGCCCCGACCGGGGAATCCGAGACTACGCTGGAGCAAGACACACAACCCACCCAGGGGGTAGAGAGCCGTGCCGAGCGCTGAGAAGCTGTCAGCCCTGCGTCCCGCTGGCGGCCACCGCACGCTCGCTGAGGGGGCGTTTGCCACGCTGCACGAGGCGATCGTCACCGGCGTCCTGGCACCCGGCGAGCGGCTCCCGATCGAGGAGCTGGCCGAGATCCTCGAGATGAGCCCGATGCCGATCCGCGAGGCCCTTAGGTTGCTCGATTCGGTCGGCCTGGTCGAGAACATCCCCCATCGCGGCGCGCGCGTCACCGAGCTGTCGATCGGCGATCTGCGCGAGGTCTACGAGGCCCGGCTGGCGCTCGAGCCGCTGGCTGTCCGTCACGCCGCGGAGAACTTCACCGACGCGGATGCTCAGCTGGCCGCAGACCGGCTGGCCGAGCATGTGCGGGCGTCCAAGCAGCGCGCGCTCGGGCCGATCTGGGCGTCGCATACCGCGTTTCACTTCGCGCTGTACGAGGCCGCCAAGTCGCGCTGGATGCTGCGCCTGATCCACCCGCTGTGGGAAAGCA
Organism: uncultured Solirubrobacterales bacterium; assembly: GCA_963777335.1. GTDB lineage: Bacteria > Actinomycetota > Thermoleophilia > Solirubrobacterales > Solirubrobacteraceae > Palsa-465. Next base: position 137,998 of record CAVZQD010000018.1, on the reverse strand, counting down.
GCGAGCGCTACCGGTTCGCGATGCTGCCGGTCCGTCTGAACCTCGACAAGCGCCGGCTCGAGCACGAACAGATTCTCCGGGCGTGCATCGACCACGACCCCGATCGGGCCGGCCTGGAGCTGCGCAACCACCTGGCCCGCACGGCCAACATGATCGCTGCGCAGATGAGCGGCGAGGAGCTATTCGAGCTGATCCCCACTGGGGCCAAGCCGGAGACGGCGGCGGTCGGTTAGGCTGCGCTCTGAGGGGCGTTGGACGAACCCGTGGCGGCCACGTCCCGCGGTTCGCCGGGCCATCCCGGCTTGACCCACCCACCCCGCCCCGCGCTGGCTTGACGATTGATCAAATATCTGAGAAGTTTAGGCGGCCGGTGTCGGGACCGCCGGGGCCGAGCCGCCAAGTGGCACATGTACCGACAGAACTAGCCGACAGAGGGTGAGAGATGCTCCTTGAATCCGTGGCCTACGCGCGCCCGGACACCGTCGCCGAGGCGCTCGAGGCGCTAGCTTCCAGCGACGGCGCCGCGGCGCTCGCCGGTGGTCAAAGCCTGGTCAACGTCCTCAAGCACCGGGTGGCCTCAGTCGAGTTGCTCGTCGACATCAGCCGCCTTCAGGAATTGCGCCAGATCGCTCGCGGGTCTGACGGACGCCTCGAGATCGGGGCGTGCGTCACCTACGACGAGCTCGACCGCTCTGAGGAGATCCGCTCGAGCCACCCACTGCTCGCCGAGGTGGCCGGTCACATCGAGGACCAGCAGATTCGCGACCGGGGCACGATCGGCGGCAACTGCTGCCTGAGCGACCCCACCAACAACCTGCCGCCACTGCTGGTCGCGCTCGACGCGACGATGATGATCGAGTCCGCCTCCGGGCGGCGCGAGGTCCCCGCGGCTGAGTTCTTCCATGGCTACTTCGCCACCGCCGTCGGGGAGGGCGAGCTACTGCGCAGCATCACGGTGCCGCGGCTCGCGGCCGACGCAGGCGCCGGCTACAGCACGGTCGCGGTGGGAACCGACGCCAAGGCGATCGCACGTGCGGCGGCCATGGTCCGCGGCAACGGTACGATCCAGGAAGCTCGCGTGGTGCTGGCCTGCGTCTCGCCGGTCCCGGTGCGCCACGGCGGGATGGAGGAGGCGCTGCGGGGCGTGGAGGCCACGGTCGACGCGGTCCGAGCCGCCGCCGAGCAGATCGGCGACGACCTCGAGCCGCTCGGCGATGCCAGTGGAAGCGCCGAGTACCGGCGCGCGATGGCGCGCGTAGTGGCACGGCGCGCGATTTGTCAGGCGATGGTCAAGGGAGGGAACTAGGCATGGTTGACGCGGGCACCGTCCAGGCGATCGAGTTCACGATCAACGGCGAGAAGACACAGGCGACCGTCGAGTCGCGGCAGCTACTGGTGCACTTCATCCGTGACACGCTGGGAATGAAGGGCACGCACGTGGGCTGTGACACCGGCAGCTGTGGCGCCTGCTCGGTAATCGTCAACGGCAAGCTGGTCAAGAGCTGCATGATGCTCGCTCCCCAGGCCGACGAAGCGGAGATCGAGACGATCGAAGGGCTCTCGCAGGACGGGGAGCTCACTCCAGTCCAGCAGGCATTTCACGAGGAGCATGGCCTCCAGTGCGGCTACTGCACTCCGGGGATCGTCATGGCGGCAACGTTCCTCCTGCGACGCAACCCCGACCCGACCGAGGAGGAGATCCGCCGGTCGGTGCGCGGGAACATCTGCCGCTGCACCGGCTACGTCAACATCCTGCGGTCGATCGAGGTGGCGGCGCAAACCGGACGCGCCGAAGTTGAGGAGGCAGCATGAGCACCCCCGCTATCGATACACCCGTCGAAACCCGGAGCACGATCGGACAGAACGTCCCACGCGTCGAGGATCGCCGGCTGCTCCAGGGACAGGGCGAGTTCGTCGACGACGTGTGGATGCACCGCACCGGCCACGCGCATTTCGTGCGCTCGCCTCACGGCCACGCTCGCATCGTCTCGATCGACGTGAGCCGGGCGATGTCGCTCGACGGCGTGTACACCGTGCTGACCGGCGAAGAGGCCAAGGAGATGTGCGCGGTTCCGTTCTTCCAGATAGCGCCGGCGCCCGCGGGCAACCTCGAGGAGTGGCCACTAGCCGTCGACAAGGTGCGCTACCACGGCGATGCGGTCGCGGTGGTGCTGGCTGAGACACGCGAACTGGCGCGCGACGGGGCAGAGCTGGTCGAGGTCGAGTACGAGCCGCTGCCCGCGGTGGTCGACACGGTCAAGGCGGCCGACCCCGAGGCTCCGATCCTCCACGAGGTCGTCGGGAGCAACGTCGCCTGGCATGCCGAGTACGACTGGGGTGACATCGACTGGGCGCTCGAGAACGCCGACCACGTCGTCGAGATCGACCGCCTGCACTTCCATCGTTTCTCCTCGACGCCGCTCGAGTGCAACGGCGCCATCGTGCACTGGGACCCCGGCACGAACGTCGTGAAAATCAGCTCGAATAACCAGATGCCGATGTTCGCCTCGATGGTGATCGGTCCGACCATCGGCGTCGCCTCCAACCGCCTGACGTTCTCCTCGCAGGACATCGGCGGGGCGTTCGGGATCAAGATCGGCTCCTATCCGCAGATCGCCGCGCTGGCGCTGCTGTCCAAGAAGGCGGGGCGCCCGGCGAAGTGGACCGAGTACCGCACCGATCACATGCTCTCGGCCGGTCAAGGAAACGAGCGCACGTTCCTCGACACCAAGGTCGCGGTCCAGAAGGACGGCACGATTCTCGGGTTCAAGACCCGCGCGTTCGACGACGCCGGCGCCTACCTTCACTACGAGCCGCTCGGCGCGGTGATCTGGTCGCAGGTCTGCTGCGGCTGCTACCGCATGAAGCACCTCCGCGTCGAGTACACCGAGACGATGACCAACAAGTGCCCGACGATCCCCAACCGGGGGTACTCGCGCCTTCAGCACCTGTGGCTGACCGAGCGGATCATCGACATCATCGCACACGAGTTGGGCTTCGACCCGGTGCAGTTGCGCAAGCAGAACTACGTCCAGCCCGAGGACTATCCGTACGAAACGCCGAACGGGTGCGTGTACGACTCCGGCGACCTGCCGCGCTGTTTGGATATCGCGCTCGAGCTGATCGACGTCGAGAAGTGGCGCGCCAAGCAGCGCGAGCTCGGTCACGGCTCGGGCAAGCGGATCGGCATCGGGATCGGCTCCACGCTCGACTCCGGCACCAACAACTTCGGGCAGGCGCGGATCGTCAACCCCGACCTCCCGTTCTCGGGCAACGGCGAGGCGTGCTTCGCGAAGCTCGACCTGTACGGCGAGGTCAACGTCAACCTCGGCACGACGCCCCAGGGTCAGGGACATGAGACGACCGCGGCGCAGGTGGTGGCCGCGATTCTGAACATGCCGCCCGACCAGGTGCAAGTCACGGCCGGCTTCAACCAGCAGCAGAACACCTACGTGGCGTTCTCCGGCACGTACGCGTCACAGTTCGCGGTCACCGGACTAGGTGCGGCCCAGGGCGCGGCCGAGAAGCTCCGCGCCGAGATCATCGAGCTGGCGGCGTACGCACTCCAGGCCGACGCGGACCAGATCGAGATGGCCGACGGGATGTGTTCGGTCCACGGCGACGCCGAGCGGGCGATTCCCTTCATCGGGATCGCCAACATGATCTATTCGAACAACGCGGTTCTGACGCCCGAGATGCGCGACCGGCTCAGCCTCAATTGCCGTCACGTGTACACGCCGCCGTTCGAGGTCCCCGACCCGGAGAAGAAGCGGGGCAACCTGACACTGACCTACGCCTCTCAGATCCATGCCTGTGTGGTCGACGTCGACGAGGAGACGGGCGAGGTGAAGATCCTCGACTACGCGGCGGTCGACGACTGCGGCAAGCGGATCCATCCTCAGATCGTCGAGGGCCAGGTGCACGGCGCCACCGCGCTCGGGATCGGCGCCGCGCTGTATGAGGCGTTCGAGTACGACGAGGCCGGCCAGCTCCAGCAGGCGTCGTTCTATGACTACCACGCACTGACCGCGCTCGATGCGCCGGACATCAAGGTCGGCGACATCGAGTCGCCGAGCCCATTTACCCCGAACGGCGCCAAGGGCATGGGCGAGGGCGGCGGCGCGCCGCTGCACGCCATCTGCTCGGCGATCCAGGATGCCCTCGGTCCCGAGGACGCGGTCGTCTACGACAGTCACAACCCGTGGGAACGCGTGTGGTCGCTCCTGCACAGCGGCGAGCGAGGCGAGCCCCGCGGGGTGAAGGTGACCTCGCGGTGATCATCGAGAACGAATTCAGCGTCGGGGCCGACATCGACACCGTCTGGCGCGAGCTACTCGACATGGAGGGCGTGGCCAGCTGCCTGCCCGGAGCGACGATCACCGCCACGGACCAGGAGAACGTTTACGACGGCTCGATGCGGTTGAAGATCGGGCCGATGCGTGTCGAATATCGCGGGACCGCCACCATGTCCGAGGTAGACGAGGAGCATCACACCGCGGTCATCTCGCTGTCCGCGCGCGAGGCCAAGGGCCACGGCTCGGCCATGGCGACGATTCGCAACCGGCTCGAGCCCGTCGACGGCGGCACGCGCGTCATCGCGCAGACCGACCTGCAGATCACCGGTCCGCAGGCCCAGTTCGGCCGCGGCGTGATCGAGGACGTCGGCAAGCGCGTGCTCGGGGAGTTCTCCCAGAGGCTCGAGCAGAGGATCGCCGGCCAGCCATCGGGTGCGGACACGGACGCGGGCACAAACGCTGCGGCCGGCGGGTCACCGGGCAGCCGGGGTGCGGTGTCCGGCGGCCAGGCGGCTGCCTCGGGCGGTCAGGCGTGGGGCGGTCAGACGCCGGCTGAGCTCGACGTCGGCGCGCTAGTCACGGGCAGCCCGGTCGTGCGCGGCGCCGGTGCCGGGGCGCTCGCGCTGGCGCTGGTCGCGCTGGCGCTGATCCTGCTCCGTCGTCGGCGCTAGCCGACTCGCCTGCTACCTACCAGCCGGGTCCCTTGTGGTATCGGTCCTCGTCGGCCATCTCGGCCGGGTCCTCGGCGCCCTTGCCACCGATCTTCTCCTCGTGGGAGGGATGATCACTGGTGTCCGGCGGTACCTCGACGGGGTCTGTCTGCTCGGTGTCGTCTTTCTTACCCGGATCCTCCATGCATTAGCTCTACCCGATCGCCGACCCTCTTATGCGACAGCGCCGACCGTCCGTCAGCTCCCGACGATCGTCCCCGGCGGAACACAGGGGCGGCGTGGCTGTCCGCCGCGCATAATCTCGACCGGTTCCGCGGAAGATTTCCAACGCGCGAATTCCATAGATTGCCCCAGACGCCCCCGTGATCGCCACGACGATCCTTCTCTCGACCATGGCTGAAATGTACCGGTCGCGAATCAGGCGGGAGCGCCAACCTGGGCCAGAAACGCCTCGGCCTTGTCCGGGAACATGAACCAGTCGAAGAAATCCACGGGATTGTTGAACCCGTTGGCGAAGCGGTGGGCGACCTCGGGGCTGTCGTTGCCGGCGGTCAGGAGCTTGAGGACATGCTCGGGCGGCGGCGAGAGCAGCGCGTTGGTCCAGCCGGTCGTGTACTGGCCGTAATCGCTCCAGAAGTCCTCGAATACCTGCTCCATGAACGCCCGATCAAATGGTCTGTCGCCGTGCCGCCGGATTGCCGCCAGATATGCCGTGGCCATCTTGGCGGCGTTGTTCGAACCCTGCCCGGTGATCGGGTCGTTGAGCATGATCGCGTCGGCGAGTCCGAGCACGAGCCGCCCCGACGGAAGCTCACCGACGGGCTTGCGCACGGTGGGCGGGAACCGGCCGGCCAGGATCCCGTTGGCATCGGTCAGCTCGATGTCCGCGCAGCGCTCGGCTTCCCATGGGAAGTAGGTCTGGAGGATCTCCTTGGACTTGGCGAGGTGCTCGGCGGGTGTCTTGACCTCGCCCCAGGTGTCCATCGGCCCACCCGGCACGCCCTCGAACACCATGATCTCGCACTCGCCGGTGGTGGTCAGAGCCGGGAACACGAAGTACTCCCCGACACCTGGCATCAGGTTGAAGCAGACCGCTGCAAACTCGGGCCGTGGCGTCATGCCGGTGACGTAGGTAAGCGCGAGCGCGCGCATGGGCTGGTCGTACGGCGAGCGGGCGGGGTCGCGCTCGAACAGGCGCACGATCTCGCCCTTGCCGGCAGCGACGATCACCAGGTCGTTGGTCTGGGTGTCGCGCTCGAGGTCCTCCACCCCGACGTCGCGGAGCTCCAGCCGGCCACCACGCCGCTCGAGCTCGTCGATCCAGCCGGGCATCTTGACCCGCTGGTCGACCGACTGCCCGTGCCTGTCGAGCCGCCCGACCCAATCGATCGCCTTGCCGCCGTCGGGCGCCGGTACGGTGAACGAGACGCCCTCGACCCGTGGGCACTCGTCCTCCCAGAAGTTGATTCCGAGCTCGCGCTCGGTCTGGAGCGAGGACGCGAACATGAATTGGCTCGACATCACCCGCCCGGAGCGGATGTCCTCGGATGGCCGGTTGGAGACCACGGTCACCTCGTGTCCGTCGGCCAGCAGGCCCAGTGCCAGCTGCAGTCCGGCCTGCCCGCCCCCGACGATCAAGATGCTGCTCATTGTGTACCTCCTAGTCCGCGAGCTCGGGGATTGCGGGCTCGGCCTGCTCGGGGCCCATTGCCGAGTAGCCGCCGTCGACCGCCCAGTCCGCGCCGGTGACGAACGAAGCCTCATCGCCGCACAGGAAGGCCACGACGGCCGCGACCTCCTCGGGGTCTCCGACGCGTCCGAGCAGGTGAAACGGCCTGGCCACCTCGTTGGTCTTGGCGCGATCATCGCCGCTCAGCTCCACCATCACCCTCGACCACGTCCAGCCCGGCGAGACCGAGTTGACCCGGATGTGGTCGGGGGCGTAGTCCATCGCCATGTTCCGCGTCAGCTGCACCAGCGCCGCTTTCCCAACCGGGTACAGCCAGCGCCCGGTCTGGGCGACCTTGGCCGAGATCGAGGTGAAGTTGACGATCGCTCCCCCGCCCCGCTCGCACAGGTGCGGGTGAACCGTCTTGGCCATCATCACGGCCGAGGCCACGTTGACATTGAGTGACTCGAGCCAGTCCTCGCGGCTCGAGGCCAGCCCGTCATCGACGTAGGAGCACGCCAGGTTGACCAGGATGTCGATGCCGCCGAACCGCCGGACCGTCTCGGACACTAGGCGCTCGATCTGTGCGTCGTCGCGGATGTCGGTTGCAGAGAACAGGACGTTCTCGCCGAGCTCGTCAGCGATCCGCCCGCCGCCCGCCTCGTCGATGTCGGCCACCGCCACACGGGCTCCCGCGGCGTGCAGCGCGCGGACCACTGCCGCCCCGATCAAGGTCGCGCCCCCGGTGACCACCGCCGTCCTGCCGGTCAGATCGGTCATGCGTGCACCTCTCCCCACCACCGCTCGAGCGCCAGGTCCTCACAGATCGCCCCCGCCGCGTTGCGACCGCAGGCACCGCTGATCGATCCACCGGGGTGCGTCGAGGCGCCGCACAGATACACGTTCTCGAACGCCGTGCGATACGGCGGATACTCGAAGAACGGGCGGAAGATGCCCAGCTGATCCTGGCTCATCTCGCCGTGATTCCAATCCCCGTGCCGCATGCTCGGCATCACGCGCTCGATGTCGATTGGGCACGAGATGTAGCGCCCGATCACGTTCTCCGCCTCCAGCCCGGAGGCGTACCGGGCCCAGCGCGTGAGCACCGTGTCCGCGTACGGCTCCCGCTGCTCCTCCCAAGTGCCGTCGCGCAGCTCGTAGGGAGCGATCTGCTCCACGAAGCACGCCTCCTTGCCGGCTGGCGCCAGCTGCGGCTCGAACAGCGAAGGATGCACGCTGAACAGCCCCGGATTCCGCGGGGCCACGCCGAGACGGCAATCCGACGCGTTGTCCTCGAGCTGCTGCAGGTCATCGCACATCGACACTGCGAAGCACCGCGCGACCTTCGGCTCGAACTCCGCCGCGTTCCATTGCACCGGCCGGTCGAGCGCCAGGTACAAGCAGAACATCGACATCGCGTCGTAGCGCCAGCGCCGCACCGCTCGGGCGAACTCGTTATCGAGCTCGTCCTCGCCGACGAGCTCGAGAAACGTCACCCGGGGATCGAGGTTCGAGACGACCGTGCGCCCGCTGATCCGCTCGCCGTCGTCGAGCCGCACCGCGACAGCGCGAACACCGTCCACCTCGATCTGCCGCACCGGCGCACCGACCCGTACCGCACCACCCTGCTCCTCGATGAACCTCACCATTGCCTGTGCCAGCGTGCCGGAACCACCGACCGCGATCGCCCACCCGAACGGCTCAAGCGAGCCGGCGAGCATCACCGGGTAGTTTGCCCCCAGGCCAAACACGTCGCCGGTTCCCGCCAGCTGGGCGACCCAGAAGCCGATCCAGGTCTGGACCTCATGTGAGTCGAACAGCGCCCGGGCGAGATGGTCCGGCGTAGTGAACGCGCCCCAAAGCTGCCGCAGGCCGTCGACGCTCTCCTCGAGGGCGGCGAACTCCGTCGACGGCGGCTGGGGCGGGGCGAACAGTGCCGGAATGATCGCCTGCTCGAGGGCCTCGCGGTGGCTTCGGGCGAGGTCGGCGAACACCCGGGCATCGTGCCTGGAGAAGCGCTCGATGCTCCGCACGGTCTCCTCGAGGCTGAGGCTGCAGACCAACGCTCGGCCGTCGGGGAATACGTGAGCGAACTGGTTCTCCGGCCACACGTAACGCGCGCCGTGGCGTTCGAGCTCAAGCTCGCGGTAGACCGGGCCCCAATGAATCAACCCGTGGAAGTTCGAGTGAAAGTTGTGGGTGAACCCCGGAACCGTGACCTCCTCGGTCGCGCAGCCACCCCCGGCCACGTCGCGGGCCTCCAGCACCAGGACCCGTTGGCCGGCCTTGGCCATGTACCCCGCGCAGGCCAAACCGTTGTGGCCACCGCCCACCACGATCACATCCCATTCGTCGGGCATTGCTCCTCCTCTCGATCTCAGTGGTAGCGGTGGCCGCCGTCGACGTTGAACGTCTGTCCGGTGATCCAGGAGGACTCCAGGCGGACCAGAAACCGCACGCAATCGGAGATGTCCTCCGGGCGACCGGGTCGCCCGACCGCCTGTTGCGGCACGATCTCGTCGAACACCTCGGCCTCCTCGGCCAGCGCCTGTTCCGTCGCGATCAGGCCCGGAGTCACCGCGTTGACCGTGATGTCGTACGGGCCCGCCTCGCTCGCCAGCGCCCGGGTGAATCCGATGATCCCACCCTTCGACGCCACGTACGCCGACAGCCCGGCATAGCCGATGAAGAACGTGGCTGAGGAGATATTCACGATCCGTCCGTAGCGACGGCTGCGCATGACCGGGTAGACGGCATGGCTGCACAGGAACACGCCGTCAAGATTGGTGGCAAGCACGTGTCGCCACTGGGCGTAGGTGATCTCGTCGAACGGGATGTGGGGGTAGATGCCGGCGTTGTTGACCAGCACGTCAACCCGCCCGTGCCGGCCGACGACCTCGTCACAGGCCCGCCGGACTGACTGCTCGTCGGTCACGTCGACGCCGTTCTCCAGATCGAAGATCTCGACCGTCGCGCCGTCCTGGGCCAGCCCCTGCGCGACCGCTGCTCCGATCCCGCTCGCTCCACCGGTGACCACAGCGACCTGCCCATCCAGGCTCACGGCTCCTGCTCCCACAGCGTCCGCGTGTTCTCCCAGTCGTCCTCCTCACCATCGGGCGCGTAGTAGCGCGACCCCGGGAACTCGGTCGCCGGCGGGGTGTACGTGCCGCGCTGGACGAGCCGCCGGATGTTTGCCCGGTAGACCTCGTCGACCGCGGCGTGACGATCAGGGTCGTGCTCGAGCCACAGGTTCTTCGGGTGGATAGGTTGCTCGTACATGCGCCCGAACAACTCGGTACGCAGATCCTTCATCCAGTTCGAGTTGAGGTTCATCGCGCGGAAGTGACGTAACGCCTCAATGTCCACCACGCCCGCCACGAACGTATTGGCTCCCGAGACCGTGTGGCCGAGCACGTTGCCGATGTAGTCGACGATGTGGGAGTTGCCGCCGCCGATGTCGTATGGGTGCTCCATCTGCGGATGCACGTACACGGGCCCGACGTTCGGGCAGATCATATAGACGTTGTTGAAGTGCGCGTGCGCGCGGTTCTGGAGCATCCACGTGCCGCCCGGATCGAGGCCGACCTGGGTCATCGGAACCGCCTCGCTGGGGCGGTAGACCACCTCGGCACCGTTGAAGGCCAGCGCCCGCACCGCCTCCGGGTACTCGCCGTCCGAGCAGCAGATCGTGCCGACGTTGCCGATGTCCGGCGTGCGGAGCACGGGATAGAAGGCGTCGATCCCGTCGCCGAACAGCTCCACCCACCGGTCGTACACGTCGTGGGGCGTGCACGAGCGCTCGCGGCACCACAGATGATTCTTGGCCGCGCGGTGCACGATCTCCCCGGCCGGAGAGATCACGAACAGCACGTTGAAGAATCGGCGTTCGATCACCTCCGGCCATCGCGCCTTGCACTGCACGATGATGTAGGTCTCATACTGGCGCGCCAGCGCCGCCAGGCGGTCGGTCTCCGGTCCCGGGATGTCGATGAACAGCTCCTCCGCCGCGGTCACGTGCGAGATGTCGAAGATCTCGTCGGTGAACCCGGTGAGCGCGCCCTCGGCCAGCGCGATCAGCTTGACCGGCATGTTGATCCCGATGATCGACACTGCGGCATGGATCCCGTCCTCGATGATCTGGAGGTTGCGGGCGATGTCGCGCCGGGAGCCCACTCCGTGGACGATCGTCGACAGCCCGACCGCCATGTACGGCGCGACGCCGGATGGCTTGGCCCTAGCCATGCATCACCGGCGATCCGCGTCTGATTCGGGACATTAACCCTGCACGACCGCGCCCGCCGGCGTCACCGGCGCCTCCTCCACCGGCTCGGCCGTGGCCGCGTGCGACGCGGCGCGGGCGATGAGCTCGGGCCGCTTCACGCGCAGCCAGGTAAACCACAACGCGATGACCAGCACCATGGCCAGCGCGTAGAACAGGCCGACGTAGTTGACGCTCTTGCCGATATCGGTCGGAACCGGGATCAATGACCCCTTGTAGGCCAGGATCGGCACCGAGCATCCCAGCAGCACCACGAGGTAGCGCCACCACTGCCCAGGCCGGCCGCGCATGCTCCACACCAGCTTCAGGCCGACCACGACGATCGCGAAGTAGATGAACTGGACCATGTAGGAGCCGACCGTGGTGGTCAGGGAGAGCACGGCGATGAGGTCGTTGGGGAGGCCGAACGTCTTGGCGTAGTTGGCCACGTGGATGACCACGATCCCGACCACGACCGCCGCGATCATCACGAGATGCCCGACCCATGGCGTGTTGTAGCGCGAGGTCCGGGTGAAGACCTTCGGAAGCAGGCCGTCGCGGCCGAGCGTGAACAACCCGTGGCCAACCACCACGCACATCGCCAGCATCACCGCCAGGGCGTCGAGCACGATCACGAAGTCGAGGATGGTGGCCAGCCAGCTGCCGACGTACCGGGTCGCCATCGTGTCTATGTAGGCGGGATCGTTCGCCCATACGCCCTTGGCCACGGCGTGGACCCCGTACCCGATCGAGATCGCGTAGGCCATCAGCACGTAGAACACACCGCCGGCCAGAATCGTCAGCAACACGGCGCGGGGGATGTCGCGGTGCGGCGCACGGCATTCGTCGCCCAGCGCAGCCGCGGCCTCGAAGCCGACGAACAGCGTGACGCCGATGAGGATCCCGTTGAGGGCGGTGCCAGCCGAGGTCGTGCCGGGGTTGAAGACGGCCAGGGTGTTCCCTTGCGCGCCGCCCTTGGCGATGATCGCGATGGCCATTATCAACATCGGGATCAGCGAGATCACGGCGAAGGCCAGCATCGCCCGGGTGGCCACGCGGATGCCGAAGTAATTGAGCACCTGGATGATGACGGCGCCGATCAGCATCAGCAGCCACCACGTGATGTGGATCGACAGGTGCGCTTGCAGGGCCACCTGGGCCACATCGGCAAAGCCGCTGGTGATGCTCGGCCCACCCAGCCACATCATGCCAAGGAAGTAGATGCCGCCCGCGAGGACGCCCACCCATGGTGCCGCGCCGCGCACCAGGTACTCGTACAGCGCGCCGGCGCCGGCGTAGCGGCGGGCGAACAGCGAGACCGCGTAGCCGAGGCCCAGGCACCCGATCGTCGCCGCGAGCACGCTGAGCGCGGTGTTCGCCCCCGCCCCCGTCGCCGGATTGGCGATCACGCCCAGCAGCACACCGGCGCTGATAATCGGACCGATGGCCAACGACTGCGCCACCGCATGGCGGAGCGTCAGGCGACGCCCGCCGAGGTGTGGACCGCCGTGCGCGGGCGGGCCGGCGCCTTCGGCCTCGGCGATTTCCTCGAGAGGCTCGATTCCTTCAGGCATGTTGGCTCCTGTGGGTCGTGGGGATCGTCGCCATGAATGCGGTCCCGCCCTCCCTGCCTCCCGAGGCATCGCCGGAAGGTGAGACGAGAACGGGTGTCGCGCGCTCGGTCCCCGCCAGCATCGCCGGCGCGAGCACGTCGCGCGCGAAATCCTCCACCGAGCGGGGGCTGCGATCGATCAAGCGTCTGGTGTCATCGGACGGCTCCAGCGGGCGCTCGCGCAACGTCTCGAAGTACTCAGCCAACGCATGGGCCAGCCATGGCGGCATGCCGGCCGAGACGACTTCCTGCGCCCATTCCGCGGGGGCGGGATCGACGTGCGTCACCGGGCGGCCGAGCGCCCCTTGTAGACGCCGGGCCAGCTCTCTCCAGGAGAGGCTTTCCGGTCCGGTCACTTCTACCGGGCCCTGCCGGGGCTCCGCCGCCAGCAGAACCGCCGCCGCCACGGCTCCGACGTCACGCGCGTCGACGAACGGGCAGCGACCTTCTGCGCTCGGCGCGACGAGCCGGCCGCGCGCCAGGTCGTCCACCTCGGCCAGCAGGTTGTTGAGCAGGTACTCGGGCCGCACGACGGTGTGCGCCACGCCGCAGTGGGCAAGAGTGCGCTCGATCGCGCGGTGGGCGGCGCTGAGCTCGATCCCCCACCCCACGTCGGTGCTGCTCACGTAGACGATCCGCTGGACGCCGGCCGCGATTGCGGCGGCGAGAGCGTTCTCCTCCAAGAGGCCCTGCTCGGGGACCGATGGCGTCAGCAGGAACAGGCGCTCGACGCCGGCGAAGGCCTCATCGAGCGACGCGGCGTCGAGTAGATCGCGCTGCACGCGCTCGGCCTGTGGGTACCGACGCGCGATCTCCGCATCGGATAAGTCGCTGCGGACCAGCGCACGGAGGCGACAGCGGCCCTTGAGCGAGCGGATAACCTCGCGGCCCATCGTGCCGGTGGCGCCGATGACCAGGATCAGAGAGCGCTCGTCGGCCATCGCTCAGTCCCCGTGGCCGGGGGCGCACCCGTTGCCGTGCTGGTGTTTGGGCGGGGGAACGTCGAGCGCCGGGTTGCGGTCGAAGAACCCCTGGGGCTTGAGCTGAAGCCCGATGGTGGACACCGGCATGACCGGCCAGTCCTCGGGCCGCGGCACATGGTGGTAGTTCATCGTGTACCAGACGACGACGTCGGTGTCCTCGATGCAGCGGTCGGCTGCTGTCCATTCCGGCAGTCCCGCCCCGCCCGGGTGCTGATTTGGATAATCGCCCGCCGGATAGCGCTCGTCGGGTGCATACGGAGTGACCCACAGGTGCCTGGTGGCAAACGCGCCGCGGCGGCACAGACTCGAGTCGGGCGCGGCGAGCGGCACCATGTTCTCCCCCGGCATCAGCTTGTAACCGACCGGTTCCCCGACCGCGTTGCGCCGGTCGGGATTGACCACGACCCAGTAGCGGTGCGAGAGCGGATCGATCAGGCGGCCGGCCTCGCGCTCGCTGCGCAGCACGCGACGGACGGAGCGCCAGGCGTTGCCGTATGGGTTCTCAGGTCCGACCGGCTCGGTCTCGCTGTGCACCTCGTGGACCGAGTTGCGCTCGCCGTCGACGTCGAAGTCCAGCCGCACGCAGAAAATATGCTGGTGGTTCATGCCGTTGACCCCCGGGGCAACCAGCGCGCCGAACTGCGGCGCCTGCCCCGGCGGGACGGCCTGAGTGGCCACGATCCCGGTGGCCTTGACCTCGCTCTCGATCGTCCCGTCCTGGTACAGGTACCAGAAGAACCCGTACTCGTAGTTGCCGACCGTCGATACCGAGGAGATGACCAGTCGGCGCGAACGCCGGACCTCGACCTCGCCCGTGCGGAAGTCGGTGTGCTTCCACAGGATGCCGACGTCTTCCTCGTGCATGCAGATCGCGTTCTTGATCAGCAGCGGCTCGCCGAAGCCGTTTGACACCACGGCGTCGAAGTAGTGGATGTGGCCGAGGCAGTCGCAGCCCAGCGCGAGCGAGTTGGCCAGCGTGCCGATGTAGTTCTCCCCGATGTCGAACGGTGACTGGTAGTACCGGGTCGGTTCGGCGTAGGGAACGGCCATCTCGGCGAACGAGGCGCGATGCAAGATCGGCCGCAGGCGCCCGGAGTCCTCGTAGGCGACCGTGTGAAGCACGAGCCCCTCGCGGGGTGTGAAACCGACGCGCAGTCGCCACTTCTGCCAGGCGACCTCGTTGCCCTCGACCGTGAAGCTAGGGCCTTCCGGCTGGGTGATCTCCACCGGGCGCAGATCGGAGCGCAACGGCCGGATGCGGTCGGCGCGGTACTCGCCCTCCTCGGTCGGCACGTCGACGCTCGCGACGTCGTCGATCCGCATCACCTCGCCGCGGCCGAGGTCGACGATACCGAACACGCCCTCGATCGGACGCCCGTAGCTGTTGCCGCCCGGATCCGATCGCACGAAGGCGAGTGTGCGGCACACCCGTCGCTCGGGGGACTCCTCGGGCAACCCGCTGTTGCCGGTGGGAATCGGGTCGACGGTGACGAGGTCGAGGTCGAGGATTCCGCGTCGGCGCAGCGCCGCCTGGAACTCGGGGTGCGCCTTGGTCAGATCCTCGCACTCGAGGTACTCCTCGGGCGTCAGAGCGGACTGGACGCCGGGTCTGGGCGTCCACCGCTCCAGAGCGCCATCGGCCACCGAGACGATCGCCTCATAGGTGCATGCGGTGGCGCGGTCGTAGATGATCAGCTCGGCCCGCCGGGCGCCGTTCTCCTCGACGCTCCTCCGCTTGTCGGGCTCGACCAACGTGATGCTGCCGAAGCGGGCGTCGCCGTCCAGGCCTTTTTCTGCGCGCACAACAGAGACCGCCCGCACGATCTCATCCGCGCTGAGCGGATCTAGAGGGTGCGCCACTGTCGTCCCGACGCCGGCGCTCATTCCCGCCGCCTCAGGGGTCGCCAACCGCTGATCCTCGATCACGCTCGAGCCCTCTCCGTCCGCCTCAGGGATATTTGATCAACCTCCTAGACAGTTGTCAAGTAAGCGGGTGTCGCGGTCCACAGATCCGGCTCTCTAGACTGCTGGCGTGAGCGCGGCACCGAGCCCCCGACCCAGACGCGGTGAGGGCCGTGAGGCGCTTTTGCGGGCCGTGCTCAGAGCCGTCGCCAAGTACGGCTTTGCCGGCTTGACCTACCGGGCGGTGGCCGCCGAAGCGGGGGTGACCCACGGGTTGGTCAGCTACCACTTCGGCTCGCTCGACGCGATGATCAGCGAGGCACTGGTGCTGGCCGCCGACGAGGCGATCCGCGACTCGCGGGTGACTGTCTCCTCCGGTGAGCTGTCCGCGTTCGCCGACCGCGTCAGCACGTTAGTCAGCGAGCATCCCGACGCGCAGACGTATCAGTTCGAGCTCACCTTCGAGGCCCGCCGGCGGCCGGAGCTCGCGAGTCAGGTCCGAGCCCTGTACGAGAACTACTACAGCGTGACTGAGCGCAGCCTCGTGGAACTCGGCATCGAGCGCGACCAAGCCCTCACTCGGCTGGTCTTCGCGGCGCTCGACGGGCTGGTCCTTCAGCAGCTGATCTTCGGCGACGCCCGCGCCACGGACGCCTCGATCGAGCGGCTGCAGGAGCTTCTGGCGATGCTGGCGAGAGCCGGCTCCTAAGTCGATGGGCGACGCACAGCTCGACGGCCTGATCCGCCAGGTGAGCAACTGGGACCGATGGGGGCGCGAGGACGAACGCGGAACCGTCAACCTCATCACCCCCGAACGGCGCCGGCACGCTGCGTCGCTCGTCCGCAAGGGCGCTGTGTTCTCGCTGGCGATTCCGTTCGACCTGGACGGCGTTCCCCAGCTGCCGGCCACGCGCCGGATCAATCCGCACCATTGGATGCTCCAGACCGGCAGCGATCTGCGCGCCGGCCGACAGGCCGGCGCGGTTGACGGATGGGGCTACGCCGACGATATCTTCGCCATGGGCACGCATGCCGCCACGCACTGGGACGGGCTGTCCCACATCTTCCACGACTACCACATGTACAACGGGCGCGACTGCACGCTCGTGAGTGCGACGGGGGCGGCGCGCAACGGGATCGACAAGCTGAGCCGGGATCTGGTGGCGCGCGGGGTGCTGCTCGACTTTCCGCGCCTGCACGGCGTCGAGTGGCTCGAGATGAACCATCGCATCTCGGTAGCCGAGATCGAGCGCGCGTTCGAGGCCGGGCGAGTCGAACCGGTTCCCGGCGACATCCTGCTCATGCGCACAGGCAACATGCGCCGGGCGCGCCGGAACGGCGGCTGGGAGGACTACGTCGGGACCGACGAGCCGGGCTTTGGCATCGAGGTGCTGCCGTGGCTCCACGAGCATGACATCGCCGGGGTGGCGATCGACAACTGGGGCTTCGAAGCGCTTCCCAGCGGCCATCCCACGATCTGGCTGCCGGTCCACGCGGTGGCGATCGTGCACATGGGCCAGTTGCTGGGCGAGAACTTCAGTCTCGAGGAGCTCGCAGAGGACTGCGCCGCCGACGGCGTGTACGAGTTCCTGTTCACCGGACTGCCGCTGCCCCTGACCGGAGCGGTGGCCGGGCCCGTCCACCCGGCCGCGATCAAGTGAGCGGGCTTCAGGCCGGCTCGCCGACCGTCCGGGGGTCGTAGAACTCCACCGGCGCGTCCGAGAACGGGACCGCGCCATCGGCCCGCACGTGCCAGGTGTCCTGGAAGTACAGGCAGGTGCGCTCGTCGGCGGAGATCACGTGCGGATGCATCGAGCAGACCATGTCCTCCCGCAGCTCGACGTCGAACGCCTCACCGATCCGCGGATGCTCGATCATGGTCATCCCGATCGAGTGGCCGGTCACGTGCCCGAGCTTCCAGCCGCGGTCGAGGAAGGGCTCCGAGACGGCGCGATGGACCTCCCGGGCCGTCGCGCCGGCGCGCATCGCTTGCCGGCAGATGTCGTGATACTCGCCGTAGGCCTCCATCATCCGCTTGGATTCCTCGGACGGCTCACCGGCGCACATCGGCCGGGAGAACTCGACCCAGTGGCCGCGCGGGCCAGCCACCTCAAGTCCGTAGATGAGCATGTCGCGCTCGCCGATGCGCCGCTCCTCATCGGGCAAGCGCATCTCGGGCAGTGCGGCGCCGTCGTGTCCAGTGAGGACCATGTCCATTGTCAGCCGCCGAGTTCCCCGGGTGACGAACTCGCGCTCGGCGACCGCCATGAGGTCGGCCTCGGTCAGTCCCGGCTCCCACGCCCGCATGACCGCGAACACGCCGGCCTCGTTGATGCGCATCGACTCACGCACCGACTCGAGCTCGTACTCCGACTTGACCGCTCGGGCCAGGTCGAAGCCGTCGTCCCAGCGCACCACCTTGTCCGCGGGCAACTCGACGAAGTCGCGGACGGTCATGACCAGGTCCATCCCGTACACCCCGAGCCGCTTCCAGCCGCGGTCGCGCATCCGTTCCGCGATCCACTTGCCCGGCGTCTCGGCGAACACGCGGTCCTGCACCCACCCTTCGGCGTGATCGCCAACCCACCGCCCCTCGCCGGGGAAGATGTTGGTGGGCGGTTCCTCGACCGGCAGCAGCACGTAGGCGTAGCGGTGGAGGATGCGAAAGCCCGATACGTAGAACATCGCGCCCTCGAAGCCGGTGTACTCGCTGGCGCACACCAGGACTGCGTCGAGCCCGTCGCGCTCGGCGGCCTCACGGATGACGCGGTGGCGCCGCTCGACGTCGGCGGTCAAGGCCGGATCCACGGGTATATATGATCAAATTTGCCGCGGCGGCGTCAAGACGACGGCGACGCCGTGCTTCGCGACCCCGCCCCGGCGCGGTCGCATCCCACTCGGCAGCGCCCGGGCCTTCTTCCAGTGCTGCTCGAACAGCGTGATGAGCGGAGCCACCAGATCTGGGTGCCTGACCGCGACGGTGGTGACGCTCTGGGCGCCGGTGCCGGCATCCCGCAGCGAGATGAGCGCCTCGTCGTGGTCGCGGACCATCAGCTTCATCGGCAGCTGCGCGAGCATTCGCGCCTGCCCGCCGTGGCGAAGGATGTCCTCGAAACGGCGCGCGTCCTCGAGCACCACGCCCACGCCCGTAAACAGCCCGGCGACCGCGGAGACGAGCGCATCCGGTCTGACTCGCGGGACGGTCACTGCGGACCCGGCACGACCGGCATCTCGGGGATCAGATCAGACCCGGGCGCGGGCGTCGGCGCAGGGGCCCGCTCGTCGCACGTCCTCGGGGATGTCGCCGGCGTTCCAGGCGTCGAAGCCACGCCATTCGGAGTCCGCCGAGGCGTCGAGCCAGCGGGTCGGCGCCGCGATCTCGACGCCGGTCAACGGCGTGCCGATCTCCACGCGGTTGCCGGCCGGATCGAGCACGTAGACGAAGACGTTGTCGCCAACGAGATGGCGACCGATCGGATAGTGCAGCGCGTGGCCGAGGCGGTAGGCGGCGTCCGCGACCCGCACAAGGTCACCGGCGCCCGCGACCGTGAAGCCAACGTGGTTGAAGCCCGGCCCGTCGAACGCCCAGTTGCTGAACAACCCGAGGTCGTGGTGCAGATCGCGCGTGCGCATGAATGCCAGGAACCAGCCGCCGCACGGAGGGGCCGAGACCTCCGTGGCGCGAAAGCCGAGCCGGTCGATCAGGAACCGACCGACGGGCTCGACATCGGGGCAATCGATCGTCAGGTGCTCGAGCGCGACTGGACCGGACCCTTTGGCGTTGCGGAGGTCGACGGTCGGCGTGCCGCGGAAGACCTCCGGCCGCTCGGGCACCATAAGCTCCATCCGGTGCCCGGACGGGAGCACCAGCGCGCAGCCCGTCGCGATCCCGTGCTCATGCTCGAGGCCGACGTCCTCGATCTCCACGCCGGCATTCACCAGGCCCGCGCGCAGCTCGCCGAGCGCGTCCACGCCTGAGACCTCGAAGGCGAAGTGGTCCATGCCCGCGGGTCCCGGCCCGATCGCCAGGTCGTAGCTCGAGCTGCGGCCGCTCGAGAGAAACACCGTGGACTCGTGGCGCGCGACCTCAACCAGGCCGAGCAGCTCCTCGTAGAAGTGCACGGTGCGTTCCAGGTGCTCTTCCGCCCCCAGCGCTACGTGAGCGAGTCCGCCCAGCATCCTCGTGACACCTCCACTGAGACTTGATCAAATCAGCGCCGACATCCTAGCCGCATGTCGGCCAGTGGAGACCGCCGGAACCCGAACTAGACGGCACCAGCCGGAGCCGGCAAACTGCGCGCCACCGCGTCGAAATGCCGCTGCGAGGATGGAGCCAGTCCCATGAAGAGCGTGTCGAAGATCTCGACCGCGTGGGCCCGCGAGTGCGACATCGGTGCGAGCTCATCGGGGAGCTCGGGGTCGAGCTGCGCGAACGCCCGGAACGCGTGCATCAGCCGGGTCCGGACCATGAACGCCTCGCGATCCCCCAGAGATGCCGTCACATACGGCTCGAATCCTCGGCAAAAGGCATCGTAACGGCCCTCCAGCGCGGACAGGTCCCACGCCCGTGACACCATCGCCGGTAGCCCGGGGCCGCGCCGCGCGCTGGCCACGAACACCGAACCGAATTCGGCCACGCCGAGCTCGCCGAGCAGATCGTCCACCTCGGTGGCGTGATCGTGCGGCGACACCCATACGCTGTCCTGCACCGACCCGAACCCGAGGAACCGCAGCCGGCGGGCCAGCCGCGCGCGCTCGAGCCGGCGATCCTCGGGGATCTGGTGACATACCAGGGTCCAGGGGCCCGCCCCGGCCGCCAGGCGCCCAAAACTGAAGATTCGGCCGTCCCCCTCGATCAAGAGCCGTTCGCACCGCGGGGTCAGACAGTAGTGGACCAATCGGCCCGAGCGCATCCGCCCGATCAAACCCCGCCGCACGAGCCGAGTCAGCGCCGCGCGCGCCGCGCCGTCGGAGAACCCGAACTCGCGGAGCAGCATCACCAGGCCGCCCGACCACACCGTGCGCCCGAACGGGCGGACGTACGTCCCGAGCAGCGTGACGACCAGATCCTGGGGTTGAAGGGGGTCGCCGCTGATCACGCGCGCCGATCCGACGAGATCAGCGAAACCTCGTCGAACGTCCGCTCGAGCTCGGCTCGCACGCGGTCGCGGCCCGCCGGCGGCTTGCGCGATCCGGCCCGGTACTGCGGGACCCACGCCCCGGGGTCGAACTCCTGATCGGCGGCCGCGTGCAGCGTCCACGCCGGGTCATACAGGTGCGGGCGCGCGAGCGCGCACAGATCGGCTCGGCCCGCGCAGATGATCGTGTTGACGTCGTCGTAGCTCGAGATCGCGCCGACCGCGATCGTCGGGATCCCGGCCTCGCTGCGGATCCGGTCGGCGAACGGCGTCTGGTAGCTGCGACCGAAGGCGGGCTTCTCCAGGGGCGTCACCTGTCCGGAGGACACGTCGACGAGATCACAACCGTGCGAGGCGAGCATCCGCGCAAACGCGACCGCATCGTCCGGGCTGAAGCCGTCCGGCACCCAGTCGGTGGCGGAGATCCGGACGCTCACCGGGCGATCGGACGGCCACACCGCGCGACACGCGTCGAGCACCTCGAGCGGGAACTTCGCGCGCCCGGTCAGAGACCCGCCGTACTCGTCGTCGCGCAGGTTCGACACCGGCGACAGGAAGCTCGAGAGCAGGTAGCCATGCGCCATGTGCACCTCGAGCAAGTCGAAACCCGCCTCAAGGGCACCGCGAGCAGCCCACACGAACTGATCCAGCACGACGTCCATGTCCGCCCGAGTCATCGCCCGCGGCACCTGATTCCGCGGGCTATAGGCGATCGCGGAGGGAGCGATGACCCCCCAATTCGAACCGGAAGGGAGCGGCTCGTCCATCCCCTCCCACATCAGCCGGGTCGAGCCCTTGCGCCCCGAGTGCCCGATCTGCGCCCCCATCGCCGCCCCCCCGTGCTGATGAGCGAACGAGACGATCCGCTCCCACGCCGCGACGTGATCGCGCGTGTACATGCCGGCGCACCCCGGCGTGATCCGCCCGGTGTCCGACACGCAGATCATCTCGGTCATCACGAGGCCGGCACCGCCCAGAGCTCGGGCGCCCAGGTGCACCAGATGGAAATCGCCGGGCGTCCCGTCGAGCGCCGAGTACATGTCCATCGGCGAGACCACGACGCGGTTGCGCAGCTCGAGCCCCCGCAACCGCAGCGGCGTGAACATCGGCGGACGAGGATCGGGGTGAACCGCCGCGACGAACGACG
Source organism: uncultured Solirubrobacterales bacterium (assembly GCA_963777335.1). Lineage (GTDB taxonomy): Bacteria > Actinomycetota > Thermoleophilia > Solirubrobacterales > Solirubrobacteraceae > Palsa-465. The sequence continues at coordinate 116,323 of CAVZQD010000018.1, read as the reverse complement.
GGTCCCGCAGCTGCAAATTCTCATAAGTCACGCGCCGCGACCGGGTCAGCAGGTTGAACGCGAACTGGAACCGCTCCTGGTCGACGTACCGGCCGATCCCCTCGAACCACTCGAGCGACGCCTGGGCGGCGCGCTGCGTGCTCTCGACGATCGGGCGCCGCTCGGCCTCGTACGCGGCCGTCGCCGAAGCCACGTCGTCGCCGAACGACCGGAGCGCCCACGCCAGCGACACCGCATCCTCCATCGCCAGCTTCGTCCCCGAGCCGATCGAGAAGTGCGCGGTGTGCGCCGCGTCGCCGAGCAGCACGACGTTGTCGGTGCGCCAGCGCCGGTTCCGGACGGTCACGAAGTTGATCCAGCGCGACTTGTTCGAGAACAGCCGGTGACCGTCGAGCGCATCGGCAAAAACCTCAGAAGACCACGCGACGCCGTCGTCGATCGACAGCTCGCACAGCCCGAGCTGCTTCCACGTCCGCTCGTGCATCTCGACGATGAACGTGCTCATCCGCTCGTCGTACGGATACGCATGCGCCTGGACCACGCCGTGCTCGGTCTCGGCGATGAAGAACTTGAACGCGTCGTACACGAGGTCGGTGCCGAGCCAGATGTACCGGCAGTGGCGGCGGTCGAGCGTCGGGACGAAGTCGCGCGCTAGCGCCGTCCTCACCGCGCTCGCGGCGCCGTCGGACCCGACGATCAGATCGGCCCAGCCCAGCTCCGCGACCGGCGGCGCCTCGCACCCGAAGCGAAGCTCGGCACCCAGTGAGGAGGCCCGCTCCTGGAGGATCCGCAGCAGCTCGCGCCGGCCGAGCGCCGAGAAGCCGTGCCCGCCTGACTTCGTCATCTTCCCGCGGTGATGGATGTCGATGTCGGTCCACCGCGTGAACCGCTCGGCGATCTGCGAGTAGGTCTCGGGATCGGCGTGCTCGAACACGGTCAACGTCTCGTCGGAGAAGACGACGCCGAAGCCGAACGCGTCGTTCGGCGCCCCCCGCTCGTAGACCGTGACCTCGCACTCCGGCCTGATCTTGCGCATCAGGATCGAGAAGTAGAGCCCGCCGGGCCCGCCGCCGACGACAGCAATCCTCATGACTTGCTCCTCACGCCCCGCGATCGGTCAGCACAGCGATGCTCATGACGCGCCGCTCACGCCCCAAGGTCGGTCAGGTGCTCGTACTCGAGCGCGAGCCCGGTGACCACGTTGTGCATCAGCGCGAGTGACGCCCGCACCCCGCTGTGCGCGTTCGGCGGCAGGTCCTCGTCGCACAGCGCCTTGAGCTCCTCATAGACCGTGAGCAGGCGCTGCTCGGAAGGACTCAGCTCGGATCCGAGGAGGTCGACGGTCATCTCGCCCCGCCACTGACCGAGCCACCGACCGCGCCGGCCACCGCGCCCGCAGCCGCCGTCTCGCGCAGGTCGATCATCCGCCTGGCCTTGAGCTCGAACCGCGGCAGCTCGCCGTGGGCGGCACGCTCGATCTGGAAGTTCAGCCCCTCGTGTGCGTGGGCGAGCCGGCGGTGCAGGTCATCCCGCACGCGCTCCCACGCCTCCGCCGAGGATTCCGGACCCAGCTCGACCCGCAGCTTGATCTCGTCGCGAATCCCCTCGTGGAAGACCACCGCCTGGAACTCCTCGACCTCCGGGAACTCGCGCACGATCGCCTCGATCGCCCGCGGATACACGTTGGTCCCGCGGATCAGCTTCATGTCGTCGACGCGGCCGAGGATCCCGCCCTCATAGATATCGAAGCCGCGGCCGCACCCGCACCTTGACGCGGGAACGCGGCAGACGAGGTCACCGGTCCGGTAGCGGAGCAATGGGATCGTGCCGCGCCCGAACGAGGTGACGACGCGCTCGCCGCGCTCGCCGACCGCGACCGGCTCGAGCGTGTCCGGGTCGAGCACCTCCTCAACCACGTGGTCCTCGATGATGTGCGTCCCACCGGGCTGGTGGGAGCACTCGAACACCATGATCGTGCCGATCTCGGTCATCCCCGCGGTGTCGTACGCCTTGGCCCCCCACAGCTCCTCGATCAGCGCCTTGGTCTGAGGGATCGAGCCGGCGGGCTCGCCCGACAGGATCAACCGGTTGACGTTCGAGCCGCGCAGGTCGATGCCGAGCCGGTCCGCCTCCTGTGCGAGCCGGATCGCATACGTTGGGGTGGCGGCGACTACCGTCGCACCGAAGTCGGCGATCTGGAGCACGCGGGCCTCGGTGGTCTGCGCGCCGCCAGGCACGTTGAGGACCCCCATCTTCTCCATCGCGTAGTGAAGCCCCCAGAAGCCGATGAACGACCCGTAACCGAACGCGACGTAGGCGGTGTCGAGCGAGCGCACGCCGCAGCCCCAGATCCCGTAGCACCACATCTCGGCGATCCACGCCCAGTCCTTGCGCGAGTCGAGCGCGCGGAGCGGCCCGCGGCCGGTCGTGCCCGAGGTCGTGTGGATCCGAATCGCGCCTTCTGAACCGGTGACCGGGATCTCGCCATATGGCGGACGAGCCTCCTGAGAGGCCATCCAGTCGTCGCGGGTCAGGAGCGGGATCCGGCGCAGGTCATCGAGCGTCCGCAGCTGCGCCGGGCCGAACCGCTCCTCGGCGAAGCGACGCTGGTACCAGCGGCTACGCGCGGCCGCCCACTCGCACTGGCGGCGGAGCTTGGCGAGCTGAAGCGCCTCGATCCGCTCCCGATCGAGGGTCTCGGTCTTGGGGTTCCAGTACGGGCTCTCCGTCGCCACCGTAGCTCGGCGCGAGAATACCTGACATTGCTCCGGAGTTCTATGTCGAGTATCGTCGCAAATTGCGGCGCCGGGGACCGGGTATCGTCGGCGCCGCGGCCAGAGATGAGCCCGCACCGGATCGTCGGCGCCGCGACCTGAGATGAGCCCGCACCGGATCGTCAACGCACCCGAGCTCGGCGCGCCGAGCGGCTTCTCGCACGCGGTGATCGCCGCCGGCCAGACGGTTCACCTGGCCGGCCAGATCGGCGCCGGCGCGACGGTCGCCGAGCAGTTCGACAGCGCGGCGGCGAACATGCTCGTCGCGCTCCGGGCGGCCGGCGGCGACGCCGGCGATCTGGTCTCGCTCCAGATATTCGTCACCGACGTATCCCGATACAAGGCATCGATGCGCGAGATCGGCCACGCCTGGCGTAAGCACTTCGGCCGCCACTACCCGGCCATGGGGCTGTTCGGCGTGACCGAGCTGTTCGAGCCCGAGGCTCAGGTCGAGCTGATGGGCGTCGCGGTCCTGCCGGACTGACGGACAGCCGAGCGGTGTGGCACCGTTAGCGCGGTGCGCTCCGCGACGCGTCGCCGCCTAGCCGTCCTGACGCTCGGGGCGATCGTCGCCGCGGCCGTCGTCGCGGGCCTGATCGCCTCGCACCGCTCCGAGGCCCGCGAACACGACGGCGCGGCCGCGCGCGCGGCGTTGATGTTGACCGTGAGCGGCGCGCCTACCGGGAGAGCGATCCCATCCGGCTTCCTCGGGCTCTCCCTCGAGTATCCGGCGGTCGAGGCCTATGCGGGCAGCGACCCGAAGTCGATCAACCCGGTGTTCGAGCAGCTGATCCGAAACCTCACCCCCGGCCAGGCGCCCGACCTGCGGATCGGCGGCGACACGACCGACTGGACGTGGTGGCCGGTACCCGGCGTCGCCAAGCCGCCGGGCGTCCGCTACTCGGTCGGGCACAACTTCGCCGCGGTCACGGCCGCGCTGGCGCGTGCGCTCGGCGCCCGCCTGATCCTCGGCGTCAACCTCGAGCTCAACAGCAAGACCGACGCCGCCACCGAGGCGCGAGCGCTCATCGCCGGCGTCGGGGCCGACTCGATCGAGGCGCTCGAACTGGGCAACGAGCCCGAGCTGTACGGGAGCTTCTCGTTCTATAAGACCGCGAGCGGACGCCACGTCGACCGGCCGGCCCGCGGGCTACGACTTCTCGAGCTATCTCCCGGACTTCGCGCGGATCGCCAAATCCCTGCCCGATGTCCCGCTCGCGGGGCCCGCCACCGGGGCGCCGAAGTGGATTCCCGAGCTCGCCAGGTTCCTGCGCGCCGAGCCGCGGGTGACGTTGGCGACCCTGCACCGGTATCCGCTGCAGCAGTGCTTCAGGCCGGCGGCATCTCCGGCGTACCCCTCGGTCGCGCACATCCTCGCGCCGTCGGCGTCCGAGGGCCTCGCGAACAGCGTCGCCTCGCTCGTGGCTGCCGCCCACTCCCGGCACGTGGCGCTCCGAATCGACGAGATGAACTCGGTCTCTTGCGGCGGCGCTCCCGGGGTCGGCAACGCCTTCGTGTCCGCGCTGTGGGTGCTCGACGCGGTCTTCGAGATGGCCCGCGTCGGCGTCGACGGGGTCAACATCCACACGTATCCGAAGGCACCGTATGAGCTGTTCACGTTCACCCACAGCGACGGCAGGTGGCGGGGGTCCGTCGCCCCCGAGTACTACGGCCTCGAGATGTTCGCCCAGGCGGCTCCCGCCGGCGCCCAGCTGCTGAGGACCTCCGGAGCGCTCGGCAACGTGAGGGCGTGGGCGACGCGCGCACCCGACGGCACGATGCACGTCGTGCTGATCAACGACGACACGGCCCAGTCGCGGACCGTCGACGTCCGGATCGCCGGCGCGAACGGCGCGGCCACGCTCGAGCGCCTCCGCGCGCCGGGTGTCCACTCGGTCACCGCCGTGACGCTCGGCGGCCAGAGCTTCGGGCCCGGCACCGGCCTGCTGACCGGACCCTCCGCCGTCACCTCGGTCGACCCCTCGAACGCCGGATACGCCGTGTCGCTGCCGCAGGCGAGCGCGGCGATGCTCACGCTCAAAGCGGGACAGAGCGGCTGACAAATTCACACGGATTCAGGAGCGCCCAGTGGCGTTCGTGCGCAATAGCTCCCGTACCGGGGTCGCGTGGAGTCAGAAGCGGGTCGCCATGGGTGCGACCACGATCGACGAGGCCAGCTCGAGGCGTTCATGGGCAAGGCCTGCGCGACGTGGTCACTCAGGGCGGCTTCACGCGGTTCCGCCGCGCCACCGCGACCCCGTTCAACCTGATCCTGGAGGCGCGCCCCTAGCCAGCAGGTCACGCAGGGAGTCCACTCCGTCCCATACGTCGACGAACCGGGTGCTCAGCGGCGAGAACCCGAACCGGATCACGTCGGGTCGGCGGAAGTCGGGGATCACGCCGCGCTCGATCAGCCGTGCGCACAGCGCGCGCGCGTCCGGATGCGCGAGCGCGACGTGCGCGCCACGCCGCGCCGCGTCCCGCGGCGACGCCACCGATACCCCCAGCGGCGCCAGCACGGCGTCCGCGAGCGTGACGGCGAACTCCGTCAGCGCGATCGCCTTGGCCCGGATCGCGTCGATCCCGGCCTCGGCTATGAGCCGCACGCCTTCGTCGACGGCGGCAAGCGCAAGAATAGGCGGCGTCCCGGACAGAAACCCCTGCATCCCGCCGGAGACCTCGTATCCCGGCGCCATCTCGAACGGGTCGCGCCGGCCGAGCCAGCCCCAGATCGGCTGGCGGAGCTCGGCCTGCAACTCGTTCCGCACGTACATGTACGCGGGCGCGCCAGGACCGCCATTTAGATATTTATAAGTGCAGCCGACCGCGAGCGGGGCGTGATCCCCATCGAGCGTGAGGGGGACGCTGCCGGCGCTGTGGCTCAGGTCCCACAGCATCAGGGCGCCCGCGTCGGCAACGACATGATCGATCGCGGCCATGTCGGCGATGTGGGCCGAGCGGTAGGAGACATGTGAGAACGTGACCAGCGCCGTCCGCGGGCCGAGCACCCGCGCGACCTCGTCCGCCTCCGGCCCCCCGTCCGGATCGCCGCTCAACCACACGATCTCCAGGCCACGGGCGCGCGCCACTCCCTCGAGCACGTAGCGGTCGGTCGGGAAGTTGTCGGGATCGGTGACGATTTGGGTTCGGCTCGGGCGCGCGTCGAGCGCCGCGCACACGAGCTTGTAGAAGCAGACCGTGGTCGAGTCGCCGATCACCGTCTGCCCGGGCGCAGCTCCGAGCACCGCGGCGCCGAGGCGGTCGCCGACCTCGAGCGGGAGGTCGAGCCAGCCCTCGTCCCAGCCCCGCACGCCCCGCTCGCCCCATTGCGCCACCAACCGTTCGAGGCGTCCGACCGTCGCCCGAGGCAGGCAGCCGAGCGAATTGCCGTCGAGGTAGACGACGTCGGGATCGATCACGAACCGCTCCTGAAAACCGCCGAGCGGATCGCGCTCGTCGAGCGCGGCCGCGGCCTCGCGAGTCGGGGCGCCGGCCGCCGCGCGCGTCACCGGCCGAGGTAGGCCCGCTTGAGGTCCTCGCTCTGGAGCAGCTCCGACGCCTGGCCCTTGAGCACGATCTCGCCCGTCGACAGCACATATCCACGATCGGCGATCGACAGGGCCATCGTCGCGTTCTGCTCGACCATCAGGATCGCGACGCCGGACTCGTGCACCTCCTTGATGATCCGGAAGTTCTGCTGCACCAGCGCCGGCGACAGGCCCATGGACGGCTCGTCCATCAGCAGCAGGCGCGGTCTCGACATCAGCGCCCGGCCCATCGCGACCATCTGCTGCTCGCCACCCGAAAGCGTCCCCGCCATCTGGCCCTCGCGCTCCTCCAGCCGCGGGAACAGCGTGTGGACCCGCTCGAGGTCGGTCTCGAACGTGCTGCCGTCCTGGAGGACGGCGCCGAGCTCGAGGTTCTCGCGGACGGTCATCTGCCCGAACAGCCGGCGGTTCTCGGGGACGATCGCGAGGCCGTTGGCGATCCGCTGCGGCACGGGCCAGGTGGTCACGTCCTCACCCTCGAGCAGGACGCGCCCCGAGCGCGGGCGGACCAGGCCGAGGATCGTCTTCAGCGTCGTCGACTTCCCCGACGCGTTGCCGCCGAGCAGGCACACGAGCTCGCCGGCGTCGACCGCGAGCGACATCCCCTCGAGGATCCGCATCTGGCCGTAGTAGGTCGTGACATTGTCGAGCTCGAGCAGCATCACGCCTCGGCCAGCGCCTCGGGGTCCCGGCCCAGGTAGGCCTCGACCACGGCGGGGTGCGTCGCAACCTGCCCGAACGTCCCCTCGGTGACCTTGACGCCGTGATCGAGCGCGACGACCCGATCGGAGATCCCTTCGACCACGTGCATGTCGTGTTCGATCACGAGAATCGCGAGCCCGAGCTCGTCGCGGAGGCGGCCGATCACCTCGGTGACCTCGCGCGTCTCGTTCGGGTTCATCCCGGCCGCGGGCTCGTCGAGGAGAAGGAGCTTCGGGCGGGTGGCGAGCGCACGGGCGATCTCGAGCCGCCGCCGGTTGGCGTACGAAAGGCTGTAGGCGGGCTGCTCCCAGCGATATCCCGCCAGCCGCTGGCCGAAGAACGAGAGGACCTCCTCGGCCAGCTCGCGCACCTGGCGCTCCTCGCGACGAGCACGCGGCAGACGCAGGATCGACTCCCACGGCATCGCCTTGGTGTTGCCGTACGTCGCGGCCATCACATTCTCGATCACCGACATGTTCAGAAACAGGCGCAGGCTCTGAAACGTGCGCGCGATTCCCTTCCGCGTGACCTGGTGAGGCGCGAGCCCGCCGATGCTCTCGCCGAGGAACCGCACCTCGCCGCCGGTCGGCTCGTAAACCCCGGTGATCACGTTGAACACCGTCGTCTTGCCGGCGCCGTTCGGACCGATGACGCTGACGATCTCGCGGTCCTCGACGGCCAGCTCCAGCTCGTTGAGCGCCTTCAGCCCGCCGAAGGCGAGCGACACCTTGTCGAGCTCGAGCACCCCGGGCATTCACACGACCTCGACGCGGCGGGACCCGAGCAGCCCCTGCGGCCGCGCGTTCATCATCACGATCAGGATCGCGCCGACCAGGATCTGTCGCGTGATTGACGGCTGCGGCGCGAGCACGGCCTCCCACACGCACGCCGCCAGGTACAGCGTCGGGACGAGCAGGATCGTCCGCCATCGGCCCTTCATCTGGACGAGCGCGACGCACAGGCACAGCAGGACGACGAAGCCGATGTTGCCCGCGGTCCTCGGACTCGAGGGCACGATCACCCAGTTGTGGAGAACATCGTGAATGAAGCCGGTCGAGCCGGTGCTGCCGGCGACGGCGGATTTGCTGATTGCCTCGACGATCGCGCGGACGACGATCCCGAGCACCGCGGTCGCCGCGAGCACCGCGATCAGCTTTCGCCACGGCCGCATCTTCACGATCAGCGTCAGCAGGATCACGCCGTAGAACAGGTAGCCGGCCTCGGTCGGGCTACGCAGAAACCCGTCGAGCATCACCGACAACAGCAGCCCGCCGAGGATCGCGCCGCCGATGCTGCCGGCGCCCCCGAGGATCAGCGCCGCGTAGATCAGGATCAGGTACGGCGTGTCGAAGTCGGTCGGGAACACGTTGATCTGCTGGGCGGCGAACAAGGTTCCGGCGAGCGCCGCGACGACCGCGCCGAAGCTGAACGCCATCAGCTTCACGCGGTTGACGGGGATCGTCATCATCCCCGCCGCCAGCGGGTCCTCGCGGACGGCGCGCCAGGCTCGCCCGGTGCGCGAGGTGTCGAGCAGGTGCAGCGCGGCGGCGCTCAGGACGAGCAGGACCAGCAGCGCGTAGAAGTAGCCCTTGTTGGTCGTGATCTGGTGGCCGAACGCCTTGATCGGGTCGATCGACGTGATCCCGTTCGGCCCCCCGAGCTTGCTCGGCGCAACGTTGTTCGTGAACTCGACGAATGCCTCGCCGAAGAACAACGTGATGATCGCCAGGTAGTCGCCGATCAGCCGCCGCGACGGCAAGGCCACGATCAAACCGAGGCACGCGGCGCCGACCGCGATGATCGGCAGCGACACGTACGCGGCGAAGTGGATCCCGGTCGGCGGATTCAGCTGGCTCGAGGACAGCAGCGCGAACCCGTACGCGCCGAATCCGTAGAACGCGATGTAGCCGAGGTCGAGCAGACCGGCCCACCCGACCGAGATGTTCAGCCCGAGCGCCAGCAGCGCCAGCAGCAGCGCGTTGATCCCGACTTGCAGCTGGAAGTCGTTCGTGGTCAGGAACGGAACGATCAGTCCGAACAGCGTCGCGAGCCCGAGCTTCGGCCACCAGCCGATGCGCTCGAACTGCCGCTGGATGGTCCCCAGCGCCCCCGGCGCGTACTCGCGCCGGCCGGTTCGCCGCGCCACCCACTCGTCGACGCCGATCGACGGGTCGCGCTTCTGCTCGACGCTCACATCCGGGCTTTCCGGCTCGACCGTCACGGCGTCCCTAGACCTTCTGGAGCGGGACCTTGCCGAGCAGCCCGGTCGGGCGAACGAGCATCATCACGATTAAGATCCCGAACACGATCAGGTTCGTGTACGTCGAGGAGATGTACCCGGTCACCATCGACTCGGCGATCCCGATCACGAGGCCGCCGAGCATCGCTCCCGGGATCGAGCCGATCCCCCCGACGACCGCGGCGGTGAACGCCTTCAGGCCGGCGATGAACCCCATCAGCGTGTAGATGTTGTTGTACGCGAGCCCGTCCATGACGCCGGCTACGCCGGCGAGCGCGGAGCCGATGAAGAACGTTGCGGCGATCACGTAGTCGACGTCGATCCCGAGCATCTCCGCAGCTTCCCGGTCCTCGGACACCGCGCGCATCTGCCGTCCGAGCTTGGTGCGACTGACGAGCAGGGTCAGGCCGGCCATCAACGCGACGCTCACGAGGATCACCATCAGTTGCACGGTGTCGATGCTGAGAGACCCGATGTGGATGCCGCCCCCGTAGGAGATGAACGCCGAGGTGTTGTAGTCCCGATACGACGCCCCGAACAGCAGCAGCATCGTGTTCTCGAGCAGGAACGAGACCCCGAGCGCCGTGATCAGGGGCGCGATCCGGGGCGCGTCACGCAGCGGCCGGTAGGCGAACCGCTCGATCGCGACCCCGAGCGCGCCGACCCCGCCACCGGCAAGCAGGAACATGAACAACAGCAGCAGCGGGACCGGAATGCTCAGCGCGGTCGACCCGCCGAACCATTGGATCACGAAGTAGCCGATGAATGCCCCGACCATGTACAGGTCGCCGTGGGCGAAGTTCAGGAGCTTCAGAACCCCGTACACCATCGAATAGCCCAGAGCGATCAGGGCATAGAGGCTGCCCTGGGTGATGCCGTTCACCAGCTCCTGGAGAAAGAAATGCATGCGTTGCGAATCCTTGCGCAACCCTAACGCCCGGCCGCGGCGCGCGCCCGAGCGCGCGCCGCGGGAGCGTCACCGTCCTCAGCTCCTTACGAGTTGGTGACCAGAACGTACTTGCCCTGCGTGTTGATGTGGAACAGGAACCACTTCGCGGCGATCATGTCTCCCTTCGAGTTGAAGTGGATCGGCTGCCCGAGGACCGACGTCCCCTCCGACGTCGCCTTGACCGCCGCGAGCACCGCCGAGCGCGTCGGGGTTCCCGACTTGCACGCCGAGGCGATCGCCTCATCGAGCACGTGCGTGGCCGCGTACACCGGCGGCCCGAACGTCCCGAACTTCGGGTACTTGACCTTGGCCGCGGCCACGAGCGCCGCGTCCGACGGGATCGCGGTGATGTCCGGACCGAACGCCGAGACGTACGAGCCCGGGATCGTGAACGACGAGGACTGCATGCCGTCGGTACCGACGATCGTCGCGGTCTTGTGCTCCTGCTGGAGGTCCTTGCCGAACTGCTGGCCGTTGGCGGCGACCTGCCAGGGCAGCACGACCACGGTCGTCTGCGGCGTCACCTTCGCCACCAACGAGGAGAAGTCGGTGACCTTCTGGCTGACCGACTCGTGGTCGACCTTGATCCCGGCCGCCTTGAAGACCGGGATCATCGAGGACACGAGGCCCGTGGAGTAGACCTCCTGGTCGTCGACGATCATCAGCGCCTTCGGGTGCAGATGATTGATGACGAAGTGGGCGTCCTCGGGACCCTGGACGTCATCCCGCGAGACCACGCGGAAGAACGTCGGGTTCTTTCCGGACGTGGTCAGCGCCGGGTTCGTCGCCGAGCCCGAGATGAACGCCACACCGGCACGGCCGAACAGCGGCCCCACGGCCTGGACCTCCTGGCTCCCGGCCGGGCCGACGACGCCGACGATCTTCGAGTTCGATGTGAACTGCTGCGTGACGGTCGTCGCCTGGGCGGGGTTCAGCTGGGTGTCGCCCTGGACGAGCGTGATGTTGGTGCCGTTGGCCTTGTTGTCGGCCGCGACCGCGAGCTGCGCGAACGCGAGCTGCTCGTCGCCGAGCACCGCCACCTGGCCGGTGATCGGGGCCTCGATGCCGATCGATGCCGTGCAGCTCTTGGAGCTGCTCCCGCTCGAGGCTGCCGCAGTCGAACTTGTGGCACTGCTGGTGCTGCTGCTGCTCTTGCTGCTCCCGCAGCCAGCCGCGACCAAGGCGGTCAGGGCCATAGCCGCGAGGCTGATGCGTACCTTCATTGGCGCGAACTCCCTCCTCTGTGGGTCCTTTACAACATGCTTCATGCGGTGATGACCGGCGGCGTCCCCGGGTAGGCCGGGGTGCCGTCGGGGTAATACGCGGCCGCCGGCGAGCCGGCCGGCCGGAACACCGCGACGAGGCGCATGACGTCCTCGCCGGTGTTCTCCAGGCAATGCACTGTCCGCGCCGGCAACTCCAGGCACGATCCGGCGGCGACCGCCGTTCGGTCGCCGCCGGCGTGCAGTGTGCCCTCTCCCTCGATCACGTAGATCACTTCGTCGTAAGTGTGGAAATGGTCGGGCGCCCGCTCGGTCGGGACGTAGCCGACGAAGTGCGTCGCCGATCGCAGGCCGGTGCTCGGGTCCGCGACGATCCGGAACGAGCGCGACGTCGTGGCGGCCTGCGCCTCCTGGTCGGCGAGCCGGCGTACGACGGCGCGATCCGCCGGCGCGGCCGCGACCGGATCTTCGATGCGCACCGACACCACCCGCAGCGGCTCCGAGCCTCCGCTGTCGACCTCGTACTCCTCACCGGGCGCGAGGTAGGCGCCGGTCTCGGGCTCGAGCGGGTAGCGCTCGCCGGCGAGCGACAGCGCGCCCGATCCCGCGAGCACGAACAGGACCTCTTCGGCCTCGCCTGTGAGGCGGGTGACCGAGCTCCCGGGAGCCCATTCGATCACCGCCTGTTCGAGCCCGGTCCGTCGTCCCCGAGGGCCCGGGTCAGTCGCTTGCAAGCCTCGCCTCCAGCGTGATTTCCGTGCCGGCGAGCGCCCGGGACACCGGGCAGGTGTCCTTCGCCTGCTGCGCCAGCCTCGCGAACGTGTCAACGTCCATCCCGGGAACCTCGCCGACCGTCGCGAGAGCGATGTTCGTGATCGCGAATCCCGTCTCGAGCTGCTCGAGCCGCACCTTCGCCGACGTCTGCAGGTCGGCGGGCGGATGACCCGATTCGGTCAGCAGGTTGGCGAGCGACATCGTGAAGCAGCCCGCGTGCGCGGCGCCGATCAGCTCCTCCGGATTGGTCGAGCGCTCGACGTCCTCGACGCGGGCGTGGAGCGTGAACGGACCCTCGTAGGCGCCGCTGCCCACGCCGATCCGCCCACCGCCCTCGGCCAGGTCGCCTTGCCAGCTCGCCTTGGCGGTGCGTGTGACGCGGACGCTCATGGCCGGGGGAGAGTAAGCCAACTAACCTTGGGATTGCGTTATGCGTTAGGCCCCGTGTTACCTACCGGGGTCCTCCAGAACCCCGACAGGAAGGGAGCCTACAGATGGCTCGGATGGTGGACAAGCTCGACGTCGCCGCCGTTCGCCAGCGCTTCTTCGCCCTCCGGCAGGGGTTCACCTTCTTCGACGCCCCGGGCGGCTCGCAGGTCCCCGACGAGGTCGGCGACGCAATCGCCCGCACGCTCCGCGAGGCGAGCGCGAATCTCGGCGCGGTGTACGAGACCAGCCATCGGGTCGGCCGGATCCTCGAGCAGGCCGAAGCCGGAGCGGCGCGCTTCCTCGGATGCGAGCCGCACGAGGTGATCTTCGGTTCGAACATGACCTCGCTGAACTTCACGCTGTCGCGCACCGCGGGCCGCGAGTTCGCGGCGGGCGACGAGATCCTCGTGTCCTCACTCGACCACGACGGCGGGGTCGCGCCGTGGCTCGAGCTCGCCTATGACCGCGACCTGACCGTCCGCCACGTCGAGCTGCTCGATGACACGACGCTCGATTACGACGACCTGGCGTCGAAGCTCGGGCCGCGGACGCGGGTGGTGGCGTTCGCGTGGGCCTCGAACGCGATCGGGACGGTGGTCGACGCCCAGCGCGTGTGCAAGCTCGCCCACGACGCCGGCGCGCTCGCCTGGGTCGACGCGGTCCACTACGCCGCGCACGAGCCGATCGACGTCCGCCGGATCGACGCCGACGTCCTGATCTGCTCGCCGTACAAATTCTGCGGGCCGCACCTGGGGATGGCCTACGGCCGAGCCGAGGTGATCGAGCGGTGGCGGCCGTACAAGGCCCGGCCGGCGCCGAGCACGCCGCTGGGGCGCCGGTTCGAGACCGGGACGCAGCCGTACGAGCTGCTCGCCGGCCTGAGCGCCACGCTCGACTACCTCGACTCGATCGGCGGGTTCGAGGCCATCGTGCCCTACGAACGGTCGCTAGGCGAGCAGTTCTTGTCCGGCATCTCGGACGCGGTCAGCGTGTACGGCCTGCCCTCCATGGAGGGCAGGGTGCCGACGTTCCTCATCAACGTGGCCGGCGTTCCTGCTCCCGACGTCGCGACCCGGCTCGCCGAACGGAACCTGGGCGTCTGGGCCCACGACTCCTGGTACTCGCTGAACCTCTACCAGCGGCTCGGGTACGACGACCAAGCCGTTCGGTTGGGGTTCATCCACTACAACACCGCGGACGAAGTCGACGAGCTGGTCGCAGCCCTGAACGACTTGGCCGCCTCATAGCCCTCACCCTCGGGGTTCGGTGCTGGAAAAGCCGCCGATATGGCGGCAAATCCAGCACGCAACCTCGGCGGCTCGGGTTAGTGGATCGACAACGTCTCGGCACCCAGATACAGTCGCGCCGCAAACGACTCCGGGTCGGCGGCGAACCGTCTCTGGAGCGCGTCCCGGTCGAGGGCGTCGTCGAGACGCGGCCATGATCATCGACTGGTCGAGCACGAGCCGCCGGTGACCGACCGCACCGGTGACCGGATTGACCGCGTCGTAGAACCCGCCGTCTGACGTGTAGATCCCCGGATACACGGCCCGCAGCTTCTCGAGGTTCGAGAGCGCCTCCGAGCCCAGCACCGGGAGCGCGATCGCCGAGGCGTGCGGGCTGACCGTGGTCTCGCTGGCGCAGTCCGTGCCCACGCACCACGCCAGCGGCGAGCCGGTCCCGAACGCCTGACCCTCGACCCCGAACCCGCCGTAATCCCCGGTGTCATCCGCGGTCGAAGACGGCGACATCCCCCACACGGGGTACCCGAGCTCCTGGGTCGCGTACTTGACCTGCACCTGCGCCCAGCGCACGTCGTTGAGGCCAAAGCTGTGCGGTCCCCACTCCGTCTCGGGGACGACCAGATTCGCCATCAGTCCCTCGAACATGCCGCCGGAGAACGTCGGCACGAACGTGAGTGAGGTGCCCGGGTAGGTGTAATGACCCTCCCACACTCCGAACTGCTTGCCCGACTGCGGGTCGGTGTAGGTATGCCAGTACCCGGTGCCGGGACTGAACGACGATGGTGCCGGGTCGGTGGCGCAGCGCCGCGGCGGGAAGGTCCGCCACGTCCGCCACCACACGTCTCCGGGCATCTGGTGGCGTCCCATCCCGATGTACATCGCGATCCGGGGATCGCTGTACAGCGCGCCGTTGTGGTACCCGGCCGGACCCTGGTCGACGTAGAACCCGCCGTACATCTGGCCGGTCGGCTGACCCCCGAGCGAGGCGTTCACGTTGCAGTCCGTCTGCGGGCGGTTGTCGTAGAAGATGGAGAAGTCCATCGGCGCCAGCAGCGACTCGGCGAGGCCGCGCACCGCCGGCAGCGCCTGCTTGACCTCGATCAGCCCGCTCGCGTACCACCCGTTGTCGACGGCGGAGAGGAACCAGCAGTTGTCCTGCGTCGGTGTCGTCTCGACGGCGCAGTCGATGTCGCCCGGGTTCCTGATGACGTCGCCGCTGTTCGTGTCGTACCACTGGTACATGAAGCCGTCGTACCGCTTGAGCGTCGACACCTCGTCGAGCGTCGAAGACGCCAGCTGATCGGCCCGAGTCGTCGTGATCAGGCCGAGGTCGTGCGCCGCCACGATCGCCCACAGGTACACGCCGACGTTGGCCGCCGACGTGTACTCCCCGCGCATCAATTGAGTCCCCGCCCACCCGAGGTTGTCGAGCGGCAGGTGCGTCACCGGATCGACGTCGGCGGCGTAGAACCGCCACGTGTCCTGCGCGATCCCGTACAGGACCGACTTCTGCCGGGGGGTGAAGGTGGCGGCGCCCGCCGGCGCCGCCACCACCAGGATCGCCGCCGCGAGCGCGGCGGCGATCAATCCACGAACCTTTCATCGGAGCGTGAACGTCGTGGGCGCACCCGTATCTGCGGTCGAGCTGTCGCCCACCCACAGCTTGAACGGACCCGGCTGGACCACGAACTGCCCGTTGTTGTTGTAGTAGCCGAGGTTGTGCGGTCCGAGCGTGAACGTGACCGTCTGCGACTGTCCCGGCGCGAGTGTCACGCGCTGGAATCCCTCGAGCTTCTCGACGGGTTGCAGGATGGTCGTATCGCTCTCGTGGATATAGAGCTGCGCGACGTCGGTGCCCGCCACCGAGCCTGTATTCGTGACCGTGGCCGTGACGTTCATCGTCCCGTTCCGCGACACGCTCGACGGGGCCGACACGTTCGAGATCGAGAACGTCGTGTAGGACAGCCCGTACCCGAACGGATACTGCGGCGCGTTGCCCACGTCGAGGTAGCGCGACGTGTACTTGTTGGTCGGGTCATACGGCCGGCCGGTCGGGAGCTCGTTGTACGAGATCGGGATCTGGCCGACGTTGACCGGGAACGACATCGTCAGCTTGCCGCTCGGATTGAACTTGCCGAACAGCGCGTTCGCGATCGCGGTGCCGCCGGTCGTGCCCGGGTACCACGCCTCGAGCAGCGCGGGCGCGTTCGCCAGCTCCGGGATCGTGAGCGGCCGGCCGTTCATCAGCACGATCACGTACGGCTTGCCGGTCGCGGCGATCTGCGAGATCAGCTCCTCTTGCTTCCCCGGCAGGTCGAGGCTCGTCCGGGACGAGGCCTCGCCCGAGTCCCCCGCCGGCTCACCGACGACGACGACGGTCACGGCGGCGGACTGCGCCGCCGAGACCGCCGCGCCGAACCCACTGTCCTCGTTGCACGGGTCCGCGACGGTGAACGTGGTGCAGCCCGACACGGTGGTCACAGTGGCCCCCGGGTCCGCCGTCTTGATCCCGTCAGCCACCGTGACGATCTTGTCCGCGCCACCCGGGCCGAGGTCTGCCGCGGTGGTGCCGTATCCGATCGGCACGTCCGGGCCGAGCTGATCCAGCGCGTCGTCGCCCAGCGGCCCGACGACCGCGACCTTGCCCACGCTCGGGCTCAGCGGCAGCGCGTGGTTGTTGTTGTTCAGCAGGACCAGCGACTCCTCGGCGGTCTTCAGCGCGACCCCCTGGTTCGCCGGGGTCAGCTCCCCTGAGGCGTACCGCGCGTCGCTTCCCTGATACGGATTGCTGAACATCCCGGCCAGGTACTTGAGCGTCAGCACGTGACGAACCGCGTCGTTGAGCTGCGCCATCGTGATCTTGCCCTGGGCCAGCAGTTGCGGACCGTACTGGTCGTACGTCGAGTAGATCGTGTCGTTCGGCGACTGCTTTCCGAGCGCCACCGCCATCTCGATGTTCACGCCCGCGGTCAGCGCCAGCCGCGCCGCATCCGCGCCGTCGGACGCGTAGCCGAAGTCCTCGAGCTCCTGGACCGCCTGATAGTCGCTCACCGTCGTCCCGCCGAACCCCCACTCGTCGCGGAGGATCTGCGTGAGCAGGTACGGGTTGGCGGTGTTCGGCACTCCGTTGAGCGAGTTGAACGAGCTCATCACGGTCGCCGCGCCCGCGTCCACGGCCGCCTTGTACGGCGGCAGGTAGTCGTTGAACAGCTGCTGGGTCGACATGTCGACCGTGTTGTATTCGCGGCCGGCGACGGGGGCGCCGTACGCGCCAAAGTGCTTGATCGTCGCGGCGAGCTTGTCCGGCGCCGCGAAGTTGTTGCCCTGATAGCCCCTTACCTTCGCGGCGGCGATCGCCGAGCCGAGGAACGGATCCTCGCCGGCGCCCTCGACCACGCGTCCCCACCGGGGGTCGCGGCTGATGTCGACCATCGGGTTGAACGTCCACTTGATCCCGTCGGCGGCCGCCTCGTCGGCCGACACCGATTCGTCCTTCCGCACCTGGCGCGGATCCCAGGTCGACGCCTCGCCGAGCGGCACCGGGAACATGGTCCGGTACCCGTGGATCACGTCGAGCGAGAAGATCAGCGGGATGTGTAGCGGCGACTGCTGAACCGCGGCCTGCTGGACCGCATTGATGTTGTCGACGCCGGTCAGGTCGAGCACCGAGCCGATCTGCCCAGCCGCGGCCTCCTGCTCGAGCACCTTGTTGTCAGGGTCGTTCGGCGCCGGACCGGCCATCTCGAGCTGGCCGAACTTCTCGGGCACGGTCATCTGGGCCAGCAGCGCGTTGACCTTCGCGTTGATCGCCTGCGGCTGCGGAGCCGCAGTCGTCGCGTGCTGCCGCGCGCGTGTCGCGTGGCGGCTCGTGGATGCGGCGTTGGACGACCCGGACATGCCGCTCACGAGCAGCACAACGGCGAGGCCAACGGCCGCCAGGACAGCCCCGAACCCGAACCGCCGTCTCGGCTTCTCCCAGACGGCGGCAGCGATGCGTTCTGACACTTCCCCTCCCTTAGATCCAGTTTTCCGCGGATGCGGTACCCGGTGGGAGGCCCGTTGAAAACCTAAGTCGACGACGTGCGCGCGGTGAACGTGAAGGTCGCGCGGTCGACCGAGTGAACGACAACCGCTAGGTCGAACAGCAGATCCTCGCGCAGCGGCGTCATCCCGAGCCGCTCGGCGACCCGGATCGAGCGGGCGTTCTCGGGGCGGATCATCGCGGTCAGGTATGGGTAGTCGAACTCGCGAAAGCCCCATGCGGCGCACGCCCGCGCGGCCTCGGTGGCGTAGCCGTGCCCCCAGGCCTCGCGCCGGAGCACCCAGCCGACCTCGGCCTCGTCGAACTGCGGCCAGAACTTGAGCCCGATCCGGCCGAGGAAGCGACCGTCGTCGGACAGCAGCGCGAACAGCCCGTGGCCGTACTCGTTCCAGTCGTGATCGTCGCGGCGCAGGCGCTCGATCACCTCGTCGCGGTCGAACGCCCGCATGAACTCGCGCACCTCCGGTTCGGAGTGCAGCGCGAACAGGTCGTCCACGTCATGCATGGTCATCGGACGGAGATACAGCCGTTCGGTGTCGATGTGCACGCCTCGAAGTTGTAACGGTGCGAGGCCGTCACGGGTGTGAGACCACACCGGTGAACAGCACGGCGCCGGTCTTGACGTCTCGGAGCGCGAACGCGAACGGCCGGTCGACGATGAAGGCGACCGCGGGCTGGGCCGGCAGGGCGGCGGCGCTGATGCCGACGCCGGTCGCGGCGGCGGCCTCGGTGCCCGCCTCGTCAACGCTCAGGTACGCCTCGTGAACGACCGACTTGATGTACAGCTCACCCGGCTTGTCGGCGATCCCGGACAGGTCGGCGTCCCCGGGCTCGAACGCAAGCCGCATGCCGAGCGCCTCGAGTGCGGCGGAGAGCTCAAACCGCGTGTCGACGCGGAACTTCGGCAGAGCGAGCCGGACCTGTTGCCGCTGCAGCCCGTCCAGCAGCGACAGCGAGCCGTCGCCGGCAAGGCGCGACAGCAGCGACGGCAGCCCGCCGGGACTCGGCAGGAGGACGTCGAACGCGAGCCGCCCGCCGCGATAGGGCAGCTCGAGCGCCTGATAGCCCGCGCCCTGCACGTAGCCGAACGTCCCGGTCTGGTGCATCGTCGGGGCCTCGACCGCGCCGTCCGGGGCGTGGAACACCGCCGGGAAAGTGGACTGGTCGGTGAACGGTGACACCCACTTGGCTTTCAGATACACGGCGTTGACCAGCATCAGCCGCGTCGACGCGTCGACCTCGCCCGGCCCCAGCAGCTCCGGGATCTTGCCGGCGGTCTGCCCGGCCACCCAGGCGTTGATCTCCGCGCGGGCCGCCTCGCCGGCGCGTTCGAAATCGGCCGTCCGCAGCCCGGCGCCGTAGTAGCGCGCGAGCACGCGGAGGAACGCCGGGCGGAAGCGATCGCCGACCTGGCCGTACAGCGCGTTGGCGACGTTGAGCGTCACGTCGGGCCCGTCGACCGCCGTCAGCGATCGATCGGCCGCATTGAAGGCGGCGGCCAACCGCGCGGCCGGCAGATTGAAGTCAAGCGCGCTCGCCATCTCCGACGCGGTCGTGCCGCGCGCGCCGGCGAACGCCATCGACAGCGCTTCCGAGATGCTCGACGGCGACAGCGCAAGGTTCGCGTGGCCCTGCGCCACCGTGGCGAGGAGCCGGCCCGCAAACTGCGCGTTGCCGTCCCGCAGCGCCGCCGCGTCGGCGGGCGGCACGGACGTACTCGCCCTCGGCACGTTTGCGCGCACGAGCTGCGACGTCACCGGACCACCCGATCCACACCCGGCCGCCGGCAGAGCCGCCAGCAGAAGTAGGCCGATCGGCACAAGCCCGCGAAGTCGCATCCCGACCACCTACGTGCGAGCGCCGGCTTCGTCACACGTCGTCGACATCCGGGATCGCCGGAGGCCAGCCGCCGAACAGCGACACCGTTCGGTCCAACCACTGCTGCACCCTCGCCGCGCCCTCGGTCGTCGCGACGACGCGGTCCTCGCCGTCGTCGACGATCAGGCCATGGCTCGATCGAAGAGAGCGCTCCGGTCCTGCGAGGATCGAACGCGGACCGGCCGACGACAGCCGCCCCGAGCGCCGCGAGCGCGAGCGCCCGTACGCGCCAGCCAAGATCGACCTCCCCCTCCACGATCGGTTCGGGCGCGGGCGGACTCGTTGGGCCGGCGCGCCCGCCGGCCATGTCGGTGACGAGCTCCCGGATCGCCCGCGCGTCGGCGCCGGCGCCGTGCAGAATGCGGGCCCCGATGCCCTCCCCTCGTCGATCAGCGCGATCGGCACATGCTGGGCGTCGGCGTCGGCGCGCCCCAGCCGATCCGCCTCGGCGGCCGCGAGCTGGAGAACCCGCACGAGGCGCGGCGTGAGCGGTGCCGAATGTAGTTGTGGCGCCGCGCTCGTGCCTCGTCGCTCGCGATCATTACGACTCGGCGCGTCGACTCCGAGAACGGCTCGAACAATCGGCCGCTCAGTCCTTGCGGCCGGACACGAGCAGCCCGGCCCCCACCGCGACGATCGCCAATCCGCCGGCGCCGCCGACGAACTCGAGCCGCCGGGGCGACCGGGCGAACCAGGCCCGGAACCCGCCGGCGGCGAGCGCCCACATCGTGTCCGAGACCAGCGCGATCGCGGCGAACAGGAGCCCGAGCAGGAGGATCTGGGCGGGGACGTGACCGCCGGCGCGGCTCACGAACTGCGGCAGGATCGCGGCCAGGAACACGACGGTCTTGGGGTTGGTGGCGCCGACGGTGAAGCCCTCGAGAAACGAGCGACGGTCGGACCGCTCCGCCACCGGCGCCGCGATCGCCGCGGCGAGCGACTTGCGCTCCCGGAACGTTCTAGCTCCGAGGTACACGAGATACGCGCCGCCGAGGAGCTTCAGCGCGGTGAACGACGCCACCGACTGCTCGGCCAGCGCGCCGACGCCGATCGCGACCGCGATCACCTGGAGGTACTCGCCGAGGGCGTTGCCGACGACGGTCAGCACCGCGACCCGGCGGCCGCTGGCCAGCGCCCGCCCGACGACGAACAGGACGCTCGGCCCCGGAATCACGATCACCACGAACGCGGTGATGCCGAACGCGAGCAGCCGACCGCTTGAGAGCACTCCCTCAGTCTAGGCACGAGCCGTGGTACGTTCGGCGGCGTGGAGGACTCGCGGACAACCGCAGCGCGCACGCACTTCGACCGCTGGTCTGGAACGTACGAGCTCGGGCGGGGCGCGGCCCGGCTCCAGCGCGTGCAGACGGCCGCGCTGGCGGCGCTGGCGCTGAGCCCCGACGACGCACTGCTCGATCTCGGCTGCGGCACCGGTGCGGCGGTGCGCCAGGCAGCGCCAACGGTGCGCCGCGCGGTCGGCTTTGACCTCTCGCCGGCGATGATCGCGCAAGCGCGCCGCTCCGCCGCCGGCATCGCCAACGCCGACTTTCGCGAGGGCGACGTAAGCGGACCGCTGCCGTTCTCCGACGGCGAGTTCACCGCGATCGTCTGCACCACCGCGTTTCACCACTTCCCCAGGCCGGTCGAGACGGTCGCCGAGATGTCCCGCGTGGTCGCGCCCTGCGGCCGGGTCGTGATCGCCGACGCCAACCGCCGGCATCCCGCCGTGTTCGTCGTCGATCTCGCGCTGCGACGGCTCCAGCGCAGCCACGTCGGCTTTCGCAGCCCGACGCAGCTGATGGGCGACCTGTGCGCCGCGGGCTTCGCGGACGCCTCGATGTGCACGATGTGGGGCCGGAGCTACGCGTTCGTCCGCGGCGATAAGGGCCCTTGACACCTAGCCTCTCTATGCCTAATCTGACTAGGCGTGAAGCAGGACGCGCTCAACGGACAACTCGACCCGCTGATCCTGGCCACCGTGGCCGACGAGCCGGCCCACGGGTACGCGATCCTGCAACGGCTCAAGGAACGCAGCAGCGGCGCCTTTGACCTGGCCGAGGGCACGATCTACCCGGCGCTGCACCGGCTCGAGCGCGACGGGCTGCTGAGCAGCTCGTGGTCGACCGAGAGCGGACGGCGCCGACGCGTGTACAGGGTGACCCGCGCGGGCAGCTCGACGCTGGAGGTCCGCCGGCACGAGTGGAAGCAGTTCTCCCGCGCGATCGAGGCGGTGATGGGGTGACCTGGCTCGACGACCTGTCGCTGGAGCTGTACGCGCGCGGCGTGCCCCGTCGCGAGCGCACCCGGATCGCGCTCGAGCTGGGCGACCACATCGCCTGCGAGCCCGGCTGCGAGGAGCGGCTCGGCGACCCGCACGAGCTCGCGACCAGCTTCGCCGACGAGCTCGCCAGCTCCCAGGCGCGCCACTGCGCGTTCATCACGTTCGCCGCGCTCGCGGTCGCGGCGGTGGTGCTGATCATCTCCCAGATCACCCTCGGCAGCTTCGCCCGCTACCCGGGCTATTCGAACGGGATCTCGATGGCGCTGTTCTTCCCCGCAATCCTCGGGATCGTTGTCGCGCCGCAGGTCGCGCTGGT
Organism: uncultured Solirubrobacterales bacterium; assembly: GCA_963777335.1. Classification (GTDB taxonomy): domain Bacteria; phylum Actinomycetota; class Thermoleophilia; order Solirubrobacterales; family Solirubrobacteraceae; genus Palsa-465. Next base: position 93,924 of record CAVZQD010000018.1, on the reverse strand, counting down.
GGCGGGAACGCTGGCGGCATGGAGAGCGCTGCGACGCCGGCGGGTGGCCAGCCTGCCTGCCGAGGAGATCGCGCTGATCCACCGCCGCGCGCGCGTCGCGCTGGCCGCGGGCTTCGCGACCATGGCCGGCCTCGAGCTGTACGTCGTGGACTTCTCCGAGCGTCTGCCGGGGTGGTGGCTGGGTCTGATCGGCGGCCTGGCGGCGGGCGCCGTCATCGGTCTGTTCGCGGTCGCTCGAACGCTCGGGCGCGCGCGGGCGATCGTCTCCGGCGCGCACGGCCAGGCCGGAGACATCTACGACGACCTGCCGGTGCTCGGCTGGCGGTGGCTTCGAGCGCGGCCGTGGCTCCTCGGCGCGTTCGCGTCGCTCGCGGTCGGACTCGCGCTGGGCGCTTTCGAGGCGCATGCCGAGCATTCCGTGTTCGAGGGGCTCCAGCGCGGGATGTTCGAGGGCGTCGTCGCCGCGGTCGGCTTCGTCGTCCTCGGCCGGGCGATCGGAGCCCGACCCGCGCGACAATCGAGCGAGGATGGGAGCTCCCGACCCGAACGACGTCGCCGCGTACGACGCGCTTGAGCAGCGCCGGATCGGCGGACCGATGCCGCTGACCCGGCCGATCGAGCTGCACGACTACGACCCGAGTTGGCCCGAGCGCTACGCGGAGCACGCCGCCCGTCTGCGCGCCGCGCTCGGCGAGCGCGTCGTCCGGCTCGAGCACGTCGGCTCGACGTCCGTGCCCGGCCTCGCGGCGAAGCCGATCATCGACATCGTGCTCGAGGTGCCCGACTCCACCGACGAGCCGGGGTACGTCGACGATCTCGAGGCCGCGGCCTACATCCTGCGGTTCCGGGAACCGGAGTGGTTCGAGCACCGTCTGTTCAAGCCTGCCGACGACGGCGCCAACCTCCACGTGTTCCCCGCCGGCTGCCCGGAGACCCACCGGATGGTGCGTTTCCGCGACCGGCTGCGCACCGACGACGACGACCGCGAGCTCTACCTCCGGACCAAGCGCGAGCTCGCCGCTCGCGGCTGGAAGTACATGCAGCAGTACGCCGACGCCAAGTCCGGCGTGGTCGAGGAGATCATGGCCCGGGCTAGCGCGCCCTGAGCAACACCTACGCCGCGCTCCCCTTGTGCTCGGCGTCGAACAGCTCGACCAGTCGGCTCCGCACGTCCCACAGCTTCGGGATCTGGCGCTGGGCGATCAGCTTGCCGAGCACCTGGACGGGCGTGCCCTGGGTCCCGACCGTGTCCTCGCCGAGCGCGCGGGCGACGATCGCGTAGTGCCGGAAACGCCACACCCAGATCCGCTCGTCCCATTCGGTCAGGAGCTCGGCGAGCTGGTAGAGCTGCTCGTGATCGCGTCCGTGCTGGTAGAGCTCGATGAGATCGAGCCCCGCGTCGGTGAGCAGGCGGTCGAACGCCTTGACGAGTCGCTGGGTCACGACCGGCACGCGCCGGAAGCCGGGCGAGTCGAAGCCGCTGCCGTGGCCCAGCACGACCCGGATCTGGGAGTACTCCCACGGGTCCATCTGGTTGAGCATCTCGATCTGGGTCGTCACGTAGGTCAGGGCGAGGACCGCGCGGCGCAGCAGCCGGAGCGCCGGGTCGATCTCCCCCCGCTCCAACGACCCGGCGGCCTCGTCGACCTCGGTGGTGGCGAACTTCAGCCACAGCTCCGAGGACTGGTGCACGGTCTGGAACAGCAGCTCGTCGTGGTGGACGCGCTCCTCGGCGGTCTTCTGCAGCGACAGCAGCTCGTCGGTGCGCAGGTAGCGCTCGTAGTCGCTCGCGCCCTCACCGGGCAGCACCGGCGCGCGGAGCTCTTCACGGCTGACGTCGTTCACGAGGAACCTCCTTCGAGGATGCCGGCCAGCTTGGCCAGATCGATGTTCCCACCTGACACGATGCACACCACCTTTCCGCTCCCCGCGCGCCCCGCGAGCGCGGCCGCCGTGGCCAGCGCCCCGGCTCCCTCGGCGATCACGTGGGCACGCTCGGCCAGCGTCCGCACCGCGGCCGCAGCATCCCCGATCGGCACCGAGAACGCGTCGTCGACGAGCGGCTGGACGCGCGGCCACATCGTGTCGAGCACCCGCCGGCTGCCCGCGCCGTCGACGAACGACGGGGTGTACTCCACGCCCGTCGGCCCTCCCGCCGCGAGCGCGGCCACGAGCGCCGCGCCCGTCGCGGGCTCCGCGGTATAGATCTTCGCCCGCGGTGCCGTCGCCCGGATCGCGCTGGCGATCCCGACCGTGAGCCCGCCGCCTCCATACGGGATCACGACCGCATCCGGGTCGGGCAGGTCCTCGACGATCTCCAGCCCGATCGTCCCGTTGCCCGCCATCACGCCTTCGTCCTGGACCGGATGCACGAACAGGCCGTCGACGCCCTCGACACGGCTCGTGACGATCGCCTGCCACCACTCGTCGTAGGGGACCTTCAGAACCTTCCCGCCCAGGCGCTCGATCGCGCTGAGCTTCGCCTGCGGCGCGTGCTCGGGTACCGCGATCGTCACCGGCAGCCCCAGCTCGCGGCCGGCCCAGGCGACGCCCTGGGCCATGTTCCCGGCGCTCGCGGTGACGAGGCCGTGCCGGCGCTGGTCCTTGGGCGCGGCGCGGACCGCGTTCGTGGCACCTCTGATCTTGAACGAGCCGATCGGCTGGAGCGTCTCGAGCTTCAGGTAGATCTCGGCCGGCGCATCCTCGATGCGCAGCCGCACAAGCGGCGTCCGCATGGCGACGTCGGCGATCCTCGCCCGCGCCGCTTCGATCTCGGCCAGCTCGATCACCGCGAACTCGTCCCCGGCCCGATCACACAGCCACCTCCGTCCCGATCCCCAGCCGGCGGGCCGCGGCGACCGCGTGCTCGGCGGCGGCCAGATCCTCGACCGCGAGCCCGAGCGACCTGAACACGGTCAGCTCGCCGGCGTCGAGTCGCCCGGGGGCGGCCCCGGCCAGCACCTCGCCCAGCGACGCGCGGACGTGCTCCTCGCCGGCGATCGCGCCCTGCTCCACCGCGAGCAGGAACTCGCCCGCCTCGTTGCGGAGCGACTCGCGGCTGTCGCAGAACAGCGCGCTCTCGGCCACGGTCTCGACGTCGAGCTCGCGCGCGGCGGGTGTGCTCGCGCCGACGGCGTTGACGTGGGCGCCGTCGGCGAGCCAGGCTCGGCTGAGCACGGGTTCCCGCGACGTCGTCGCCGTGACCACGACGTCGGCGCCGCGCACCGCCTCCTCCGCCGACCCCATCACGGCCGCTCGCCCGTCGCCGGCGGCGGCGAGCGCCTCCGCATGCGCCCGCGACGGCGCGAACACCCGCACCTCCTCGAAGCCACGGACCGCCTGCAGCGCCTCGAGGTGGGATCGGCCCTGCACGCCCGCCCCCAGGATCGCCAGCACCCGGGCGTCCTCACGGGCGAGTAGGCGAGTGGCCACCGCGCTCACCGCCGCGGTCCGCACCTCGGTGACCGCCGAGGCGTCGAGGACCGCGACCGGCACGCCGATCTCGCCGTCGTACAGCGTCACCGTGCCCTGATGGGTGTCGAGACCACGGGCGGGGTTGCCGGGCATCAGGCACAGCGACTTGAGCGCGAAGATCGGCTTCGGCCCGCCGCGCCACGCCGGCATCAGCCCCATGAAGCCCTCGGCGCCCGGGAACCTGACCACAGAGCGCAGCGGCATCTGCGCCTCGCCGCGAGCGTGCGCGGCCAGCATCGCCGCCATCGCGTCGGCGCACTCGGCCGGCGGCAGCGCCCGCAGCACGTCCTCGTGGCCGAGGATCAGGACCGAGCTCATCACGCGAACACCTCGTCGAGCGTGGCGCGCTCGTCGCTGCTCAGCGGTCGCTCGATCGCCTCGCGGACCGGGGCGAGATGCTCGGGGCGGCCCGGCCCGACCACGATCTGGCCTATCCGCTGGTCGGCCAGGAGCCAGGCGAGCGCGAGCCCGGCCATCGACATGTCCCGCGCCCTCGCCAGCCGGTCGAACTGCTCGAGCCGAGCGAACGTGTCCGCTGACACGAACGGCGCGTACGGCTCGGGACGTTGAGTCATCCGTGACCCCGCCGGGAACGGCTCGCCGCGGCGATACTTGCCGGTCAGCCAGCCGCCGGCCAGCGGGCTGAACACCAGGTAGGACACCTGCTCGCGCTCGCACAGCGGCAGCACGGTGTCCTCGTCGGCCCGAGCCAGCAGCGAGTGCTCGTTCTGGATCGCCTGCGGCTGCCCCGCAGACAGCGCGGCCTCGAGCTGCGCGGCGCCGAAGTTGCTGACCCCGTAGGCGGCGACCTTGCCGGCGTCCACCTGCCGCTCGATGGCGGCCAACGTCTCGTCCAGCGGCACCTCAAAATCAAAATCATGAGTCAGATAAACGTCGATGCGCTCGACTCCGAGCCGCTCCAAGCTCGACTCGAGCTGGCGCTCCACGCGCTCGGGCGCGAGCCCGTGGTCGGCGCCGGCGTCCATCGGGTTGTAGGTCTTGGTCGTCAGCAGCGGGCGCACGCCCCGGCTCCGCATCCACGCCCCGATCATCCGCTCGCTGCGGCCGCCGCCGTAGGCGTCGGCCGTGTCGAAGTGGTCGATCCCGTGCTCCCACGCCGCGTCCATCAACTCGAACGCCTGATCCCGGGTCAGTCCCTGACCGAACAGCTCCGGCGCGGAGCCGACCCCGCCGAAGTTCCCGCAGCCAAGCGCGACGCGCGGGATCCTGATCTCGGAGCGCCCCAGGCGGCGGCGTTCCAGCGGAAGGGTGGCGCTCACCTCACTATTTGATCGAACCAGCCGCCGCGTGGCAAATTGATCGCTCCGTGCCGCGCCTCCGCCGCCGTCAGCTCGTCCTCGTCGCCTCGTTCGTGGCGTCGCTCGTCGCGCTGACGGGATACGCGCGGTCGGCGCCGATCCGGGCCCCCCGGGACCTGGCCGTCGTCACGGTCGCGCGCGGAGCGGGCGGGCCGGCGATTCAGCCCGGGTTTCTGGGGCTGTCGCTCGAGAACACCGCGATCCTCCCGTATGCCGGGCGCAACCCCAAGGCGCCCGATCCGGTGTTCCTCCAGCTGGTCCGCAACCTTACGCCGGGTCAGCCGCCGGAGCTCCGGATCGGCGGCGACAGCACCGACTGGGCGTGGTACCCGGTCCCCGGCCTGAGCAAGCCGAGGGGCGTGCGGGTCACGCTCACCCCGCGCTGGCTCGCCGTGATGCACGCGCTCGCCGCCGACCTGAACGCCCGCCTGATCCTGGGCATCGATCTCGAGGCCGACAGCCACGCAACCGCCGACGGAGAGGCGAGCGCGTTCGAGCGGGGAATCGGGAAGCAGCGGATCCAGGCGCTCGAGCTCGGCAACGAGCCCAACCTGTACGGCGATTTCACCTGGTACGTCCGGCCCGACGGGGTCCACGTGACGGGCCGCCCGCCCGGATACGACTTCTCCTCGTTCCTGGATGACTTCAGCTCGTTCGCGCAGGGACTGCCCGGGCCGCTGGCGGGCCCCACCACCGGGGCGCCGAGCTGGACGGCCGACACCGGCGCGTTCCTCGCCGCCGAGCCGCGCGTCGGGGTCGTCACGCTGCACGCGTATCCGGTCCAGACCTGCTTCGTCCCGCCGTCCGCGCCGACGTACCCGACGGTCGCGCACCTGCTCGCGCCGGGCGCGACGACCGGCCTCGCCGACGGCGTCGCCCCGTACGTCCCGGTCGCCCACGCGCATCACCTCCCGTTGCGGATCGACGAGATCAACACCGACTCGTGCGGAGCCGCGCCCGGCGTGAGCAACGCGTTCGTCTCGGCGCTGTGGGCACTCGACACGCTGTTCGAGATGGCCCGGGTCGGCGTCGACGGCGTGAACATGCACACCTATCCGGGGGCCGCCTATCAGCTGTTCACGTTCACCCACGATCGCCGGTGGAGCGCGTCGGTGGCCCCGGAGTACTACGGCCTTCTGATGTTCGCCCAGGCGGCGCCGGCCGGTTCGCGGCTGATCGGCACCAGCATCACGAACGCTCAGGGGGTCACGGTGTGGGCCACCCGCAGGAGGGACGGCAGCACACGCGTGGTCCTGATCAACGAGAGCTTGGACCGGCGCACGATCGCGGTGAGCGCCGACGGCATCGGGACGGCGACACTCGAGCGGCTGCGTGCGCCCCGACTCAGCAGCACCTCCGGCGTCACGCTCGGCGGCCAGAGCTTCGGCGCCCGGACGACCACGGGCAGACTCGCCGGCCGCGCGAGCGTCGCCGAGCTCTCCGCCCGCCACGGCCGCTACGAGTTCACGCTGCCGGCCGAGAGCGCCGCGCTCCTCACGCTACCGTAAGCCCGGTGCCGGTCCTGGAAGCTCGCGGGATCACCAAGACGGTGGGGTCAGGCCGTGGCGCCCGCCGGGTGCTCAGCGGCGTGAGCCTCGAGGTGGACGCCGGCGAGGTGGTCGCGATTCTCGGCCGGTCGGGGAGCGGCAAGTCGACGCTCCTGCACCTGCTGGGCGGGCTCGACCGTCCCGACGCGGGCACGATCACGCTGGCCGGACAGGGGCTGACCGGCGCGAGCCCGCGGGCGCTGGCCCGGGCCCGGCTGCGCCACGTCGGGTTCGTGTTCCAGTCGTTTCACCTGATCGAGGAGCTCAGCGGCGAGGAGAACGTGCTGTTGCCGGCGCGGCTGCCGGGCGCCCGGCGCGGCGGTGAGGCGCGGGCGCGACGGTTGATCGCCGACCTCGGCCTCGCCGGGATCGCCGACCGCCGCCCCCACGAGTTGTCCGGCGGTGAGCAGCAGCGCTTCGCGATCGCCCGATCGCTGGTCAACGACCCCGAGCTGGTGCTGGCCGACGAGCCGACCGGCAACCTCGACCAGGACAACGGGGCGATCGTGCTCGAGCTCCTTCGCAGCCTGACCGACCGCGCCGTCGTCATCGTCACGCACGAGCCCGACGCGGCGGCGATCGCCAACCGGGTGCTGCATCTGAACGACGGCCGACTGGTCGACCGGCTGAGGGAGCTGGCCTGAGGGGCGCGTTCCGAGAGGCACGCTCCGGCGTGCGCGTCCGGCGCCGGCGCTCGCTGCTGACCGGACTCGGGATCGCGCTCGCGGCGGCGATGCTGGTGGCGGCGCTCGTCGTCTCGGACAGCCTCGGGTTCGGGTTCGATCGGGCCGCCCGCGCGGCGGACCTCCCGGACATCATCGTCCGCTTCAGTCCGCAGTCCGCCGGCCGGGTCGCGGCGCGGATCGCGGCGCTGCCCGACGTCGCGGGCTACACCGTGCGCAGCGAGGTCACCGATGTGGGGCTCGAGACGGCCGACGAGTTCGCCGGCAACGGCGCGGTCGAGGTCGTCGGCCAGGGCCGGCGCGGGTATGCGATCGTCGCCGGGCGCGATGTCACCGGGCCCGGCCAGGTCGTCGTGGAAAAGGGGCTGGCCACCGCCTGGCACCTCAAGCCCGGCGGCACCCTCGATATCGACGGGCTCGGCACCGAGCGGATCGTCGGCTTCTCCGAGAGCCCCGACAACGTCTCCTATCCGCTCGCGGTCCCACGGGTGTACGTGTCGGAGCGGGGCGTCGGTCCGCTCGCCGCCAACCTCGCCGATATCTGGCTGCGCGACCCGCGCAATCTGAACGAGGTGCTCGTCCAGGCCCGCGCGACCAGCTACGGCCTGCGCGGCCTCCAGTTCGTCACGCGCTCGGGCGTGCACGTGCTGCTCGACCAGGCCGCCGGGATCGTGATCGATTTGCTCGTCGCGCTGTCGCTGATCGCGCTCGCGACCGCGGGCGTGATGCTGGCCGCTTCGGCGCGCGCCGAGGTCCAGCGCCGGCTCGCCGCGATCGGCGTCAAGCGCGCGGTCGGCGCCTCGCGCGCCCACCTGGCCGCGACCCAGGCGTTCGAAGCGCTGTTCGTCGCGGCACCGGCGGCGACGATCGGAGCGATCGGCGGAGCGCTCGCGACCTACGGCCCGACCAGCCGGCTGCTCGTGCTGCTCAACGAACCGGCTCCGGGGGCGGCGCTGCTGCCGGCGCTCGCGGCCGCGTGGCTCGCGAGCATCGCGATCCCGGTGCTCGCCGCCGCCTGGCCGGCGTGGCGAGCGGCCGGTCGGCCGCCGGTGGCGCTGCTCCGCGGCGCCGAGCTGACGCGCGGCTCTGGCGGGTCTCCCCGGTTCCCCGCGGTCGGCGCCGGCCTCACCGCGTTAGGCGTGCGGCTCGTGGGCGCCCGCCGGACCCGCCTGATCGCCACCGTCGCGGCGCTCGGATTCTCGACCGCGTTCGTGCTGCTGCTGCTCGCGCTCGCCTCCGCGCTCAGCTCGCTCGAGACCGACCCGCAGGCGCTCGGCAAGCGCTATCAGCTGACCGCGGACCTGCCCGCCTCCGCAGTCGCCCACGTCCGCTCGGTCCCGGGCGTCCAGACGGTCGCCCCGCGCTACGAGGAGGAGGCCGTCGACTCGTACTCGCTCGGCGAGACGATCGACGTGATCGCCTATCCCGGCGACCACACGGTGTTCGAGGCGCCGCCGCTCGTGTCGGGCAGACGGCTCCGCGGGCGCGGCCAGGCTGAGGTCGGGCTCGGGCTGGCGCAGGCCCTGGGGCTGTCGCCGGGGTCGACGCTCGCGATCCAGCTGGCGTCGGGATCCGAGCTGCGACTGCGGGTGGCGGGCGTGGTCAGCTCGCTCGATCGCGACGGCCGGGTCGCCTACGTGCCGGCGGCCGCGCTGCTGGCCGCGGACCCGTCGGCGGCGGGGGATGAGCAGCTCGCGGTCGTGCTCCGGCCGGGCGCGAACGCCGGCGCGGTCAGCGCCGCGCTCGGATCGTCGGCGGCGCCCGCCACCGGCGCGGTCGGCCGCGGCGTGCCGCTGGTCGCGGTGCTCCGCTCGATCCTGCGCGCGATCGCGATCGTCGACGGCCTCGTGTGCCTGTACGCGCTGGTCCAGGCGTGCGCGCTCACGGTTCAGGAGCGACGGCGGACGGTGGCGGTGCTGCGCGCGTTCGGGGCGGGCGGCGCAGCGGTGCGCCGGCTGCTGGTCGGCGCTGTGATCGCGCTCGTGGTGCCCGCGGCGGTGATCGGGATCCTGCTCGAGCGGCTCGTACTCGGTCCGGCGCTGTCCCGCCTGGCCGCGAGCTACGTGACGCTGTCGCTCGGCGCGACCGCGCTCGAGATCGTGGCGGTGCTGGCGGGGCTGGCGCTCGCCGGCGCGATCGCGGTGGCGTGGGTGGCGCGCCGGACCACGCGCGAGAACGTGATCGCGGGAATGGGGGCGCCGTGAGTCGGTGGCTGACGAGGCGAGAGGCGATCGCATTGGGCGCCGGCGCGCTGCTGACCGCCGGGTGCGGGAGCTCGCGCTCGAACGGCGCGGGCGCTACCGGGTCCACGCTCGCGTCGACGTGGGCTGACCCGCGCGGCACCGGCAGGCTCGCGGCCGGCCCCGGCGAGGCGTTGATCGCGCGCACCGAGCTCGGTCCCGCCCGGGCGGCCGAGGGCGTGATCGCGACGCTTGCCCACGTCACCGACGCCCATGTGCTCGACGCCTCCTCCCCCGCGCGGGTCCCGTTCCTCGACCGGCTCGGCGCCCCGTTCGAGTCGACCTTCCGCCCCCAGGAGACGCTGACCGCGCAGGTGCTCTCGGGCGCCGCCCGCGCGATCCACGCGTTAGGTCCGGATGCGGTCATCCAGGGCGGGGACCTGATCGACAACGACCAGCGCAACGAGCTGGGGTGGGCGCTGGCCGCGCTGCACGGCGGGCTCGTCAGGCCCGACCGCTACTACGGCGTCCAGCTCGCGAGCGACCCTGATCCCTTCTATTACCGCCCGGAGCTCGACGCGCCACAGCACCCCGGGCTGCTGTCGCGCGCCGCCCGTCCGTTCGTCAGCTTGGGCGCCGGCGCACCGGTGTACCCGGTGCTCGGCGATCACGACATCCTCGTCGCCGGCGAGATCGTCCCGACCTCCGAGACCCGCGCGCTCGCGGTCGGCGACGAGGCGCTGTGGGAGCTGCCCCCGGGCCTGACCGTGCCACCCGGGACCTCGCTGACCGCCGGCGGTTCCCCCGACGGTCCGCCGCTCCCGGGCCTGGTCAACCAGTTCCTCGCCCGGGCGCTCGCGGGACCGAAGGCGCGTGTGCCGGCCGATCCGCGCCGGCGGGAGATGGACGCTCCCGAGGTCATCGCCACCCTTCGCGGTGACGGCGGCCGGCTCGCCACCTCCTCGCCCGGTAATGAGCGCCAGGTCGTCCCCTCTCCGCGCGCCGACACCACCCCGAGTTTGGATTATCGCGCGGACATCGGACGGAATCTGCGCCTGATCGTCCTCGACCTGGCCCGCCGCGCCGGTGGATCCGGCGGCCTCGTACGTCTCCGATCAGCCTGGTTGGTTAGCCGGCCAGCTCGCTGATGCAGGCGCTCGGTGGGTGATCGTGGTCTCGCATCAGCCGCTGGCGAGCTCCGAGGGTGGCGAGTCGCTGCTGGCGCTGCTCGACGCTCACCCGCGCGTGATCGCCGCATTGTCCGGCCACACCCACCGGAACCTGATCGAACCGCGGGTTACCGCCGCCGGCGGCTTCTGGTCGATCAGCACCGCGTCGCTGATCGACTATCCCCAGCAGGCCCGCGCGCTCCGGGTCCTGCGAACCGCCGGCGGCGGCGTCGCGATCCAGACGTGGATGCTCGACCACACGTTCCCCGGCGATCTCGGCGCGATCTCGCGCCAGCTCGCCTACCTCGACGCCCAGGGCGGACGGCCGCAGGGATTCGCCGGCGGTCGTCTCGACCGGAACGTCGCGCTCCACCGCGCGCCGGCTACTGCGTGACGGTCGGCTCGAGCTCGCGCTCCACGGGCCGGTCGCGCTTCTCGAAGAACCCCGCGCCCTCGATGCTGATCCGAGGCGTCACCTTGTCGAGCCACCGCGGCATGTACCAGTTGCGATCGCCGATCACCACCATCAGCGCCGGCACGAGCAGGCATCGCACGACCGTGGCGTCGAGGATGACGGCGACGGCCAGCCCGATCCCGAACTGCTTGATCGTCGGATCGCCGTTGAGCACGAAGCTTCCGAACACGAACACCATGATCAGCGCCGCCGCGGTGATCACGCGCGCGCTCGTCACCAGACCCGAGACGACCGAGCTCTTGTTGTCCTCGCCGGCGTGGACGTGCTCCTCGATCTGGCTGACCAGGAACACCTCGTAATCCATGGAAAGGCCGAACAGGATCGCGAACATGAACAGCGGCACGTAGGAGACGATCGGGACGGGGCCGCTGAGCCCGATGGCGCCGCTGAGCCAGCCGTACTGGAAGATCGCGGTCAGCACCCCGTACGCGGCGCCGATCGAGAGCAGATTCATGACCGCCGCCTGCGGCGGGACCACCACGGTGCGGAAAGCCAGGATCAGCAGCAGGAAGCTGAGCGCGATCACGACCGCGATCTGCAGCGGCAGCTTGGCGGAGATCTTCGAGGCCAGGTCCACGTAGCCCGCGGTGCTGCCGCCCACGTAAGCACGCATGTTGGTGCCCTTCTCCGCATTCGGGATCGTGCCCGCGCGGAGCGCCGAGACGAGATCGCTGGTCTGCTTCTCGGCGGGACCGGCCTTCGAGATCGCGTTGAAGTAGGCGGTGGTCCCGGCCTTGTCGAGCTGAACCGGGGAGACGGTGGCGACGCCGCCGGTCGAGGACACGTCCTTCTGGAGCGTGGCCAGGCGCGGATCGCTGGCTCCGTTCTGGGCCGGAGATCCGAGCGTCACCGCGATCAGCAGCGGCCCGTTGACGCCCGGGCCGAAGTTGTCGGAGATCAGGTCGTAGGCTCGGCGCGCGGTCGTCGAGGTCGACAGCGCGGCGACGTCCGGCTGGCCGAGCGTCAACGAAAACAGCGGAATCGTGAGCGGGATCAGGATCGTGAGCGCCGCGAGCCCGGCGAGGATCGGCCGCTTGGCGATCTCCCTGAGCCCATCTGGCCCACAGACCGGTCCGCACCTCTCGGTCGGTCGCGGGGTGCCGGACCCGCAGCGAGTTGATGCGCGGGCCGAGAGTCGCCAGCTCCGCGGGCAACAGCGTCAACGCGCCGAGGACCGCGATCACCACGGAGATCGCGGCCATCAGCCCCATCGTCGTGACCAGCGGGATTCCGGCCACCGCCAGCGACACGAGCGCGATCGTCACTGTCGCGCCGGCGAAGAACACGGCGCCGCCGGACGTCGCAGCCGCGCGTGCGATCGACTCGTCGATCGGCAGGCCATCGTGCAGGCCCCGGAAGTGCCGCGTGACGATGAACAGCGCGTAGTCGATCCCGACGCCGAGGCCGATCATCGTCGCGAGCGTGGGCGCGACGGTTGGAACGGTCGCGACATGGGTCAGGATGCGGATCACCGCGAGCGTCGAGAGCAGGGCGAACACCGCGGTCACGATCGGAAGCAACATCGACGTGATGGTCCCGAAGGTGATCGTGAGGATCACCATCGCCGCGATGATGCCGACGAGCTCGCTCGACTCGGTCGATGGCTTCGACACCTTCTGGCCGAGTTGCCCGCCCGTCTCGACCTGGAGCCCGGCCGCGTGCGCCGGCTTGGCGGCGGCGTCGATGATGTCCTGCGCCTCGGACTCCGACAGCGAGCCGGGGCTGACCGCCAGCGTCACCGAGATGTAGCCGGTGGCCTGATCCTTGCTCAGCGCGGACGCACCCTGCGGAGTCAGGGGGTTGACGACGGCCGCGACGTCCTTGTTCTTCGACAGGTTCGACGCGGCCTGGTTGACGGCGTTGGCGTTGTTCTGATCGGTGAGCTTGCCGGTCTTGGCGTGCAGGACGATCGGGCTCGTCCCGTTCGCCTGATCCGGGAAGGAGCCCTTCAGCACGTTCGTCGCGTGCTGGCTGTCGGTGCCCGGGAGCGACAGGTTGTCGTTGGTGTTGTCGCCGAGGGTGTGCGATACCGCCACGAGCGCGATGGTCGCCACCAACCACACTGCGAGCACCACGAACCGGCGGCGCACGCAGAATCGCGCGAGTCGGTACAGCAAACCGGTCACTGTTCAGCCCCTTCGGTCGCGGTTCGGCGGCCGCCATACCGCGCGCGGCATCGTCGCGCACCACCGCGGCAAAGTCAATGAACTCCGGGTTAAGGGGCCGCGGTTCGCTCGGCCGCGGCCCCTGTGCCGTCCCAAGGGCCCGTAGGACCCTAACTTCCGTCGCCGCCGAGCGCCGCCGTGATGTCGGCGATCGCAGCCTGTTCGCCGTCGCTGACCGCCGTCCCATGCTCCCGGTGCGCGTTCGCGACGTGGTCCGAGAGCGTGAGCACGAACCGGCGGTAGTCATTCACCTCGTCGGGCGTCGCCTTGCTCTCGAGCACGCTGACGGCGTCCCGCACTTCCTCGAGCCCGGCCTTCTTCAGCTCGTCGTAGGAGTGATAGAAGTGGTGCTCGACCTCGGGCTTGGCCGACACGATCGCGTCGAGCAGCTCGCTCGCGCCGTGCTGCTGGCGCGCCTCGCCGTAGGACTTCGCGATCGCGAAGCTCTCCTTGAACGTCCCGCCTTTGGCGGCCGAGGCCACGATCAGGCCCGCGGCCGGCGGGCCCTTCCGGACCGTGTCCCACTCCTGCTCGGTGAAGTCGCTCTTGCCGGTCATCCGACCACCGTCTCGATCGTCTCGATCGGCTCGAGCTGCGAGATCTCAGACCGGCGGTTCTCCCAGAGCGGCGGGATGCACATGTGCGTGCCGAGCTCCTCCTCGGACTCGTCGATCAGAAAGCCCTGCGGGGTTCCGTAGGCGATCTCGACCAGCAAGCCGCTGGGGCTGCGGCAGTACATCGAGAAGAAGTAGCCGCGGTCCTTGGGCTCGGACACGTCGGTGAACCCGAGCCCGACGATCCAGTCCTTGACCTCCTGCTGGTTCTCGGCCGAGACGACGTCGAACGCCTGATGGTGGATCGTGCCCTCGCCGAAATTCCACGTGCCCTGCGGAAGATCGGGCTCCTCGACGAGCTCGAGCATCCGGCCGTAGCCCTGCTCGTCGCCGATCTGGAACTGGTGGTGCTGCCCCTCCGACGAGAGCAGCTCGCCGCCCATCCCCTCGGTGACGAAGAAGCTCATCGTGTCGGGCTCGCGGACCGAGGTCGCCGTCCCGTACGCGCCGCGGATCCCGTGCTCGACCGGGACGACCGCGTCGTAGGGCTCGCGGTCGTCGGGGTTCGGATCGGCCACGATCTGATACTCGATCCCGCAAGGATGGCGGAAGAACAGCCGCTCGGTGCCGAACCGCTCGCCGTGCTCGTGCTCGACGCCGTGCTCGGACAGGCGATCGGCCCAGAACCCGATCGAGCCGGCCGGAACCGACAGGTTCAGCGACTTGGCCTGGTTCGTGCCGCGCTTGCCCATCCAGCCGGCCTGCCGGTACGGGAACGCCGTCAGCAACGTGCTCGGGTCGCCGAGTCGGTTGCCGTAGTAGAGGTGGTAGATCGGAATCTCGCCGTCGAACAGGACGGTCTTCTTGACGCTCTTCAGGCCGAGCACGCGCACGTGGAAGTCGTAGTCCTCCTGGGCGCCGCCGACGCAGAACGTCAGGTGGTGGGTACCGCGGATGAAGCCCCGAGCCATGTGCCTGCTCCTCTTCCTCGTGGTCGCAACGGGCCGATTCTAACTTGAGCCCACAAGCTCTCCTAGGACGCGAGTGCCGCGGTCCCAGGACGCGAGTGCCGCGGTCCCAGGACGCGAGTGCCGCGGTCCCAGAACGCGAGTGCCGCGGTGCTACGACGCGCGTGCCGTGGTCCTCCTAGGACGTGAGTGCGGCGCCGCCACTCATCAGCCACCCCGCGAACGCGCCGCCCGCGACGACCCACGTCCGGCGTTCGCGCTGAAGTTCGGCGATGAACGCGAACAGCCTGGAAACCCCGCCGGCCCAGCGCTCGTCGAGCATCAGGAACGGGTGCAGGACCAGCGTTCTCAGGCTGCCGGTGGCGGCGAGGTCCTGGAGCTCGTCCTCCAGCCGATCCACGAGCGCGCGCGGTTCCAGAGCGGCCTCGGGGTCACCCCGCGAGATCCGCAACGAAGCGAAGCTGTCCATCAGGTGGTAGGCGTCGACGAAGCTCCACGCGAACGGAACATACGCGAGGCCACGGCGAACGCCGGCCGTGCCGCCCTCGGGTGAGCACCAGCTCAGACCGACTTCGCGCAGGAGCGCCGGCGAACGCGGGTTCAGCTCGCCGCCCGGGGGCCGGAATCCCCGCGCCGCGAGGCCGAGAGCGGCGAACGAGCCGACGGCCCGGGTGAGGGTGTCGCGTTCCTCCTCAGCCGTGAGCGCCGTCCACTCCTCATGGCGCCAGCCGTGAAGCCCGAGCTCGTGCTCGCGAGCCGCGATCTCCCGGAGCGCGTCCGGGTACAGCTCGCAGTTGATCGCCTCGACGAAGAACGTGGCGCGCAGGCCGTGGGCGTCGAGCTCGTCCAGCAGCCACGGCAGCGCCACCGTCACCGACGGGTCCTCACCGACGGGCTCGTCCGCCGGCCTCGTAGCGCGCTCGAGCGCACGTGCCTCGCCGAGATTGTCGATCGTGAGGACGAGCGCGCTTGGCCATCCGGCTGGCCCGAATTTCGCCACGGGCGGCATCGTAATGAGGCCGACGCAATACTTCGTGGCGATGGCGAGCTCCGGACAAACCCCCCGTGTGGCTCTGGTCACCGGCGGGGCGGGAGGCATCGGCCGCGCGATCGTCCGCGCGCTGGCGGCGGACGGCCACCGGGTCGTCTCCGGCGACATCGCCGACAGCGCGCCCGACGAGGCGTCGCTGGCCGTTCACCTCGACGTGACCGACGGCGACTCGGTCGACGAGGCGGTCACGCGCGCCGAGCGCGAGCTTGGGCCGATCGAGATCCTCGTCAACACGGCCGGTTGGGATGAGTTCCACCTGTTCCTGGAGACCGACGAGGAGTTCTGGGAGGGGATCATCGAGCTCAACTACAAGGGATGCCTGCGGGTCTGCCGCCGCGTGGTGCCCGGCATGGTCGAGCGTGACTACGGGCGCGTCGTCAACATCTCCTCGGACGCCGCCCGCGTCGGCTCGTCACAGGAGGCGGTGTACGCCGGCGCGAAGGCCGCGCAGGTCGCGTTCGGAAAGACACTCGCCCGCGAGGTCGCGCGCCGCGGCGTGACCGTGAACAGCGTGTGCCCGGGGCCGACGGAGACGCCGTTGCTCGAGGGGATGCTGGGAGCCGGCGAGGCCAGCGCGAAGATGATCGAGTCGCTCCGCCGGGCCGTGCCGATGCGACGCCTCGGACGTCCCGAGGACGTGGCCGCCGCGGTCGCGTTCCTCACCTCGGACGCTGCCGGGTACATCACCGGCCAGACGCTGTCGGTCAGCGGCGGGCTGACGATGGCATAGCGGCCAACGCGAGAGCAAAGGAGAGACGGATGGAATTGACCGACACTCGTTATGAGGTCGAGAACGGTCTGGCCTGGATCACGATCGACCGGCCCGACCGGATGAACGCCTTCCGGGCGAGAACGGTCGACGAGCTGATCCATCTGTTCACGCGCGCGTGGGCCTCGACCGACGTCGGCGTGATCTGCCTGACCGGCGCCGGCGACCGGGCGTTCTGCGCCGGCGGCGATCAGAAGCAGCGGGCCGAGACCGGCGACTATGGCCCGAGCGAGTCCGGGCTGTTCGAGGTCGAGCGGCTGCACCGCCTGATCCGCGAGGTCCCGAAGCCCGTGATCGCCGCGGTCAATGGGGTGGCGATCGGCGGCGGGCACGTGCTGCACGTCGTCTGCGACGTCACGATCGCGGCTTCGTCGGCGACGTTTGGCCAGGTGGGTCCACGCGTGGGCTCATTCGATGGCGGCTTCGGCACGGCGTACCTCGCGCGCGTGGTCGGCGAGAAGCGCGCGCGTGAGATCTGGTTCCGCTGCCGGCGCTACGACGCCACGACCGCCGAGCACTGGGGATTGGTCAATCAAGTGGTGCCGGTCGAGCGTTTGCGCGACGAGGTCCGCGTCTGGGCGGACGACATGCTCGCTCTGTCACCGACCGCGCTGCGGTTCCTCAAGCAATCGTTCAACGCCGACACCGAGCACATCGCCGGGATCGCCGGGCTGTCGTTCAGCGGACTCGGGCTGTTCTACGGCACCGAGGAATCGCGGGAGGGCCTGCAGGCGTTCACCGAGAATCGGGCGCCGGACTACTCGGGGTATCGGGCCCAGGCCTCGAGCTAGCCGACGGCGCGCAGAACCGAATCGAGCAGCCCGGGGAAGCGCTGCTCGAGCTCCTCGCGCCGCAGCGAGTTCAGCCGCGTCGTCCCCTCGAGCCGCTGCCGGATCACGCCCGCCTCGCGCAGCACCTTGAAGTGGTGCGTGCACGTCGATTTGGTCACGGGGAGGTTGAAGCTCCCGCACGGCCGCTGCTCCGCGGTCGCCAGACCCACCACGATCTGCAGGCGCATCGGATCGCTGAGGGCATGAAGCACGGCAGCCAGTTCGATGTCCTCCATGGCCGGGTGGCGGAGCGAGTCGAGGGGCAAGTCGGCCGGCACCGCCAGTGATGTGGCCGGCGCGAAAACCTCTGTCTGTGGGACCTGGACGCCCATCTCGCTCACTCCCATGATAGTACGACGATCATCGAACATCTGCTATCGTTCGATAACGATCGTAGTACGGGGCGAAGATCCGGCGACGAGGTTGTCGAACTGGACCCGCCCCCCTCGTCGTCAAGATATGAAAACGATTTCGACAGAACGCCCAAACCTTCGCGCCACGCTGCTGCTGTGCTGCCTGGCTCAATTCATGGTGATCCTCGACGTGTCCGTGGTGAACGTCGCGCTGCCCTCGATCCGCAACTCGCTGCACTTCTCCGAGCAAGACCTGCAGTGGGTGGTCAACGCTTACACCGTCACGTTCGCCGGGTTCCTGCTGCTCGGCGGCCGCGCTGCTGACCTGATCGGTCGCCGGCGCGTGTTCGTGTTCGGGCTGACGCTGTTCGCGCTCGCGTCGCTCGCCGGCGGGCTCGCCGACTCGAAGGTCCTGCTGATCGCCGCCCGCGCGGTGCAGGGCCTCGGAGGCGCGATCGTCGCCCCCGCGTCCCTGTCGATCCTCACGACCACGTTCGAAGAAGGCCCGGCCCGAAACCGCGCGGTCGGCATCTGGGGCGCGATGGGGGGCGCCGGCGGCGCCGCCGGCGTGCTCCTCGGCGGCGTTCTCACCGATCTCTTGAGCTGGCGCTGGATCCTGTTCATCAACGTCCCGATCGGTCTGATCGCGGCCGTCTTGGCCGAGCGCTACATCGTCGCGGGTCGTGCCGAGCGGAGCGAGCGGAACTTCGACCTCGCGGGCGCCGTCACGGCGACGCTCGGCCTGTCGATGCTGGTGCTCGGCATCGTCCGCACCGACGTCACCGGCTGGGGCTCGATACCGACGCTGGCGCTGATGGGCGCGGGCGTCGTGCTGCTCGCGGCGTTCGTCGCGATCGAAGGCGCGTTCGCGAAGGCCCCGCTGATGCCGCTCCGTATCTATGCGTCGCGCACGCTGCGCGCGTCCAACGTCGTCGTGTTCCTGCTCGGGGCCTCGACCTTCGCGATGTGGTTCTTCCTCTCCCTGTATCTACAGCAAGTGCGCGACTACTCCCCGTTGCGCGCCGGTCTTGCGTTCCTCCCGATGACGCTCTCGCTCGTCGTCGCGTCGACGCTGGTCTCGCGCGGTGTCACGCGCGTCGGGGCGAAGCCGCTGCTGGTGGTCGGGATGGCGCTTCTGGCCGTGGGCCTGCTGTGGTTCACCTCGCTGTCGCCGAGCGGATCCTATCTCGGCGACGTCCTGGCACCGTCGGTGGTGGCGGCGGTCGGGATGGGGATGGCCTTCGTCCCGGTCGTGATCGCGGCGGTCTCGGGCGTCGCGCCCCACGAAGCCGGCCTTGCCTCCGGCGTCATGAACACCTCCCGTCTGTTCGGCGGCGCACTCGGGCTCGCGATCCTCGCCTCGATCGCCACCGCCCACACCAACAGCGACCTCCGGCACGCGGTGGGGATGCACGCCGCGCTCACGAACGGGTTCGTGGTCGCGTTCGGGATCGCCGCCGCGTTTGCGGCGATCGGTGCGGTGACCGCCGCGATCGGGCTGCCCCGGGTCTCGTTCCGGGCCGCGCGCCGGCAGGCGATCGCCGCCGAAGGCGCATAGGCGTCCGGTTCGCCGGCAGGCGATCGCCACCGAAGGCGCGTAGGCGTCCGGTTCGCCGACAGGCGATCCCCGAGACGTTTGATTCGCCGGCGAGCGACAATCAGCGCGGCATGGCCCGCTGCTTCGTCACTCGCCGGCTCCCGTTCCCCGCGCTCGATCGGCTGAGCGCGCGTCACGACGTCGACGTCTGGCCCGAGCGGTTGCCGCCCCCGTACGAGGAGCTCGTGGCCCGCGCGGCGGACGCCGAGGGGCTGTTGACGCTGTTGACCGACAAGGTCGATGCGGCGCTGATCGAGCACAGCCCGGGTCTGCGCGCGATCTCGAACTACGCGGTGGGCTACGACAACGTCGATCTCGAGGCCGCCGCAGCACGGGGGATTCCGGTCGGCAACACCCCGGACGTGCTCACCGACGCCACCGCCGACCTGACCTTCGCACTCATGCTCGCGGCGGCGCGGAAGCTGCTCGAGGCCGTCGCCGCCGTTCGCGACGGGGACTGGCTGACGTGGGAGCCGGCGCGGTACCTGGGGACGCAGGTGTTTGGCGCGACCCTCGGGATCGTCGGCTACGGGCGGATCGGGCAGGCCGTGGCGCGCCGGGCCTCGGGGTTCGACATGACCGTCGTGCACACCGGCTCCGGAGGCGACATGCCCGTCGTGCACACCGGCTCCGGAGGCGACATGTCCGCCTCGTGCGCACCGGCTCCGGGGGCGAGTCGCTCGACACCCTCCTCGGGCGCTCGGACTTCGTATCGCTGCACTGCCCGCTGACGCCGGACACGTACCACCTGATCGACGACGCCGCGCTGTCGCGGATGAAGCCGACCGCGATCCTCGTCAACACCGCGCGAGGGCCGATCGTCGACCACGACGCGCTCCGGCGCGCGTTGATCGCGGGCGAGATCGCGGGCGCGGCGCTCGACGTCACCGACCCGGAGCCGCTCTCCGCCGACGACCCGCTGCTCGACGCCCCGAACCTGATCGTGGTGCCGCACATCGGCTCGGCGACGCGGGCTGCGCGCGAGCGGATGGCGGACCTGGCGGTCGACAACCTGCTCGCGGGCCTCGACGGGCGGCCGATGCCTCACCAGGTCAACGAGGCTCGTTGACGTGCGTCGCGCGGTCGTCGACATCGGGACGAACTCGACGCGGCTGTTCCTGGCCGAGGTCGACGACGGGCGGGTCGGGGAGGTGCTCGAGCGCCGGACGGTGATCACGCGGCTGGGCGCCGGCGTCGACGCCGATGGGCGGCTCGCGGACGACGCGATGGAGCGGGTCTACGCGGTGCTCGACGAGTACCGGGAGCTGATCGATCGCCACGGCGGCGCCCGGGCGGTCGCGGTCATGACCAGCGCGGTCCGGGACGCCGCCAACGGTGCTGAGTTCGCTTCAGCGGTCCGGACACGCTGGGAATTCGAGCCGCACATCCTCACCGGCGACGAGGAGGCGGCGCTCACGTTCCTCGGCGCCACCAGCGAACGCGATGCCGGGGACCGCACGCCAACGGTCGTGATCGACATCGGCGGCGGCTCCACCGAGTTCGTGATCGGCACCGGCCATGAGGTGAGCTTCCACGTCTCCAATCAGGCCGGCGTCGTCCGCCAGACCGAGCGTCACCTTCATGCGGACCCGCCGACGGCGGCCGAGTGCGACGCGCTGGCGCGCGACGTCCGGGCCGTGTTCGACGCGGGGGTCCCGGAGGAGCGCCGGCGGTCGGTGGCGCACGCGATCGGGGTGGCCGGGACCGCCACGTCGATGGCCTCGATCGCCCAGGAGCTCGAGCCGTACGACCCGGACAAGGTCGAGGGCTACGTGGTGAGCGAGGGTGAGTGCCGGCGGATCCTCGAGCGGTTGGCGGGCATGACTCTGGAGGAGCGCCGGCGGGTGCGCGGACTCCACCCGGACCGGGCGCCGACGATCGTCGCCGGCGTGATCATCCTGCTCGAGACGTTGGCGCTGTTCGGGCTGCACGATCTCGAGGTGTCCGAGCACGACATCCTGCGTGGGGCCGCACTCGGGCTGTTCTAGGGTCGCGCGGAGCCGTGCTGGTTGGACGACGCAGCCGGACTCGAGCCCGGTCGCCGGGCCCCGTCCGAACCCGGGCGCCACGCCACCGCCTCACCGCCCCACCGACCCGGCGCCGCGACCACCTGACCGCCCCGCGACCTGCATAACACGCCACCGGACCGACTTGGGCGAGACTGTGGCACGTCCCGCATGTGGGGCGTGCGGAGCCCGCCACGGTCTCGGCGGACGCGATCCGTTGGCGTGTTTTGCAGGTCGCGGCGAGTCGGCACCGGCCGCGATCAGGCCGTGGCGCGGAGCCGCCGGCTGACGTCGCCGCACTCGTCGCACACCGACTTGGGAATCAACCCGATGCGCATCAGCCCCGCGAACACCCGGCACCCGAGGCAGATCGCGAAGATCGACTCGAGGCCGGCGGCGATCACGAACAGGCCGAGAATCACGTCAGCCGCGGTGTCGTCTCCGATGATCAGGCTGAGCACGAGCGCCGCGGTGGCCATCGCCGCCCCCATCCCCTGCGCGAACCGCTTCGGCGGCCCCGGGACCGGCTTCTTGGGGCCGAGTCGGGGCGCGATCACGTTCTGTGCAGTCCAGCCGAGCGGACTCAACGTCGGCCCGGTGAGGACCCTGGCCCAAAATCCGTAGGCGACGGGAATCAGCAGCCAGTAGGCGCCCGTCGCGAGGATCACCAGCACCGTGATCAGCACGACGGCGGCGACGACACGGGCCGCCTTCTCGTTGACGGGATTGGGAAACGAGAACAACCGGGCCACCATTTCCAGTATAAGAGACCGGAATTCACCCCTTAAAATCCTGCGCCGGTCGAGTAGTACATTCGTCCAGGCATGTTCTAAACAGAACTGGACGAATGTACGATTGTTCCGCGCGGCCCGAGTGGCAATGATTGCTGCGGGGCCGGGTTTGTCCCTGGCTCCCAACATAGGCTCGGGCGAAGCCGCAGACATCGGCGCCTCCCGCCGTCCGAGCCACTCTAACCGGCCCTTTCTGGCACGTACCCCTGCCCGTCCCGATTGGGCCAAACCTGGATCGGAAGCCGCCCGCTGATAATGCGGGCGGTTTTCGTATCCGGGTCCGGCGCATCGTGTCCTCCCGCGGCCCCATGCGCCCCCGATAGCTGTCCAAGGGTCCACCCGGGTCGGGCGCGAGTGCGCGGGGAGACACGTCTGCGCCGTCCCCTCAAGCGCGGTCGTACTCCAGGCGACGCCCTCCCGTGCGCCTTCCCCTCCTGTGCGCCTCCTTCCCGTGCGCCCTCCCTGCCCTAAGCGAGGTTCGAGCGGCGTGGGTAGGCGACGCCGGGGTCCGTCAGCACGTTCACGAGGGCGGGGCCGCCGCAGTTGAATGCCCGCTCGAGGGCGGGTCTTAGGTCCGCCGGCGTGGACACGAGCTCGCCTTGGCAGCCGAGAGCTTCGGCGACCTGGTCATAGCGGGTTTGGGCACGGAGGTCGGCGGCGACGGAGTAGCCGTAGAGGGCCTCCATCGGGTGCTTCTCGAGCGCCCAGATGCCGTTGTTGCCGACGACGGCTACGACCGCGACGCCGTGGCGGGCGAGCGTGTCGAGTTCCATCCCGGAGAAGCCGAAGGCGCCGTCGCCGAGCAGGAGCACGACCTGCCGGTCGGGGCGGGCGAGCTTGGCCGCGAGCGCGTACCCAAAGCCGCAGCCGAGGCACCCGAGCGGTCCGGGATCGAGCCAGCAACCCGGCTCGAAGGAGTCGATCAGGCGGCCGGCGTAGGAGACGAAGTCGCCGCCGTCGCCGATCACGATCGCGTCGCGGTCGAGCAGGCGTATCAACTCGCCGTACACGCGCACGGGGTGAAGCGGGGCTCGATCGTCGGCCAGGCCGTCGGCCTCCCCGGCACGCGCGTCGTCCTCGGTCGCGCGCAGCGACGCAATCCACGCCTCGCGCGGCGACCCATGCCCAGTCCGACCGGTGGCGGCGGCGCGGAGCGCGTCGAGCGTGGCCGGCAGCGCGCCGTAGAGCTCGGCGGCGAGCTGGCGCGGGGAGTCCCGGTCGGGCTCGGCGACATCGATGGCCACGATCTGCGCGTCCTGCGCGAACGCGGCTCCGAAGCCGAGCCTGAAGTCGAGCGGCGCCCCGATCACGAGCGCGACGTCGGTTCCCTGCAGCCCGGTGCGGCGAGCGCGCGAGAACGCCAGCTCGTGGTCGGCGGGCAGGCATCCGCGCGCGAGGCCGTTGAGAAACACGGGGATCCGCAGCTCCTCCGCCAGCGCCCGGAGCGACTCCTCGCCCCGGCCCCAGTAGAGCCCGGCGCCGGCCATGATCACCGGCCGCTCGGCCTCGCGGAGCGCGGCGGCGACGCGCTCGATCTCGCGGCCGTCGGCTCCGGCGCCGCGCCAGGGCTCCGGGACGGAGGGAGCGGTCTCGGACGAATCGGCCTCGCCGAACACGTGGTCGAGCGGGAAGTCGAGGAACACGGGCCCCGAGTGCGGGCTGATCGCGACCCGCATCGCCTCGTCGACCAGCGCTGGGATCTCGGCGGTCTGGAGCGCGGTGGCGGCGAGCTTCACGAGCGGCCGGACGAACGGCACGTGGTCGATCTCCTGGAGCGAGCCCTGACCCCAGCGAAACTGCGGCGCTCGCCCTCCCAGCACCACCATCGGAGATCGGTTGTGGCTCGCGGACGCGATCGCGCTCATGCCGTTGGTGACGCCCGGACCGGCGGTCAGCGCGCACACGCCGGGTGTGCGAGTCACCTTCGCCCAGCCCTCGGCGGCGAACGCCGCGGCTTGCTCATGGCGGACGTCGACGATCTCGATTCCCTCGGTCCGGCAGCCGTCGTAGATCGAGAACAGGTGTCCCCCGGACAGCGTGAACAGCTTCGTCACGCCGTGGGCGCGCAGCCGCGCGGCGATCAACCGACCGCCGTGAACCTGGGTGCTGGTCTCTGCCTCCGTCGCCACGGACGGGACGCTACAGCGCGTGGGCTCCGAGCAGCGCCGCGCCCTCGATCAGAATGCGTTCACCCTCGATGAAGCGGCGACCGAGACGGAGCGCCGGGAGCGCTCTGACGCCGCGAGCGCGAAGCCCCCGCGCGGTGGCCCACAGCGGCCGATCGCGCTCGGGGTCGCGCGCCGCCAGCAGACAGCCCTCGACCGACAACCCGGCCGCCGCGGCGGCGATGGCGAGAATCTCGGGATCCTCGAGGTCGAAGGCGCCGCAGAACGCGAGCCGCGACGCCGCGAGCGCGAACGTGGCGCCGGCGCCGTTCTCGGCGGCGTACGAGGCTGCCCTGAGCGCGTGGCGGGTGTTGGTCGGGAACCCGTCGGGCCACACGAGCGGTAGCCGCGCCGCGCGCGCGCCGCGCTCGGCGAGCGCACGCATCGCATCGAACCGCGCCCAGCGCGCGCCGCCGTCGAGTCCCACCGCCGGCGCGGGCACCCACTCGACCTCTCCCAGCACCCGCTCGAGCCGCTCGGCGACCAGGTAGGAGAATGGGCAGGCAACGTCGTAGAAGAACGCGGCGCCCAAACTCCCCCTGGGGCGAGACCGATCGGCAAGCTGATCCTTCAGCTCGATCACTTCACCCATGTACTTCAAGCAACGCGTCTGGGGACCAAAAACTCACACAAAGCTCCGCCGCGTCGTTTTCGCAACGAACCCTCCTATTTGATCGGTCGCGCCGCTAGTACAAATGGGCCGTTACGCCGGCCGGTGAAAGGCAGTACGTCCGTTAGACTCGAACTTGGTAGGTAGGCACCGTCCACCGGGAGGGTTCCCATTCCGCACGTACCCCCACCGAAACGCCACCCGTACGATCAGTGGTCACCAGACGCCAGGGCGCTTGACCTGGTTGGCGACAAATGGACGCTGCTGATCGTCCGCGACCTCGCCGCCGGCCCACGCCGGTTCGTCGAGCTCCAACGCGTCCTCCCCGGGATCTCGACCGAGCAGCTCCGGTCGAGGCTGAACCGGATGGTCGCCGACGGCATGCTCACGCGCAAGCGGTATCGAGAGGTTCCGCCGCGCGTCGACTACGAGCTCACCGAGCGGGCCCGCGAGCTGATGCCAATCCTGGGTGAGCTCGCGCGATGGGGATACGAATGGGCCTGGAGCCCGCCCCGCGCGTCGGAAGCGGTTGATCTCGGCGCGATCTTCAGGCTCGCTCCGGGACTCGTCACCCGCCCCGCCGCCATCGGGACGGTCGAGTTCGGCGTCGACGAACCCGACGGCCGAGCCGCGTACACGTTCACGGTGAGCGAGGACTCGGTGGCGATCGAGGAGCGCTCGGCGGACGGCGCCGACGCCCACGTCACCGGCCCCGCCGGGGCGTGGGTGAAAGCATTCTCACCCGAGCGCGACCGCAGCGGGCTCGAGCTCACCGGCGACGTGCACCTCGCCGGCATGCTGCTCGACGGACTCCTCGCAGCCGGCCGCAGCGCCTCGGACAGCGCCCGCTACGCCGCCGCGTAGCCAGCCGCCGCGCCCGGACGGACGCCCCGCCCTCTCCCCGGCGTCGCCGCGCGTGACCTACTTGTCCGGATACATCGCCGACAGCGAGCCCGCGCCTCGAGCCGATAGCGTTTAGGCCCTCGCCCGGGTGGTGGAATTGGTCAGACACGGTCGCCTTAAGAGCGATTGCCCCAGCGGCATGAGGGTTCGAGTCCCTCCCCGGGTACCTGGTGGGAAGCCCGCTATCGACGCGGCCGTCCCGGATCATCCGGACGGCGTATCCGGGAGCGCTCCTGCAGGACCGCAACTAATGCGCTGCTACGGTGTCACTGCCAGCGACGGCCCCTCTTAGGTTTGGCCCTCAAGCGGTCTGGATGGAAGTCTCAGCGCTCAGATACTCGGGAGGAATCGGCCTTCACGCGCGCTCGCCGCTGCTGAGACTGCAGTCCGACGAGCGCCTCGTGAACTTGATCCGGCGGGGCAGCACCGCCGCCTTCGAGGTCCTGGTGTCCCGCTATCACGCGCGTCTGCTGGCGTTCTGCCGGCACCTGCTCGGGTCTCGCGAGGACGCCGAGGACGTCCTCCAGGAAGTGTTCTCCGCGGCCTTCAACGCGATCCTCGACGACGACCGCCCGATCAACGTGAGGCCCTGGCTGTACCGGATCGCCCGCAACCGCAGCCTCAACCACCTGCGCCGGATCCAGGCCGTCGGCGTCGACTCGATGGACATCCACCTGTCCGAGCACGGCACGACCACCGCCGACAAGGTCCACGAGCGCGAGGAGTTCCGTCTGCTCGTCGGCGACATCCACGCGCTCCCGGAGACGCAGCGGACGGCGCTCGTGCTCCGCGAGATGGACGCGCTGTCCTACGAGCAGATCGCCGAAGCCATGGAGACGACCGTGCCGAGCGTCAAGTCGCTGCTCGTGCGCGCGCGCGTGTCGCTTGCCGAGGCTTCGGAGGCGCGGCTGCTCACGTGCGAGCAGGTGCGGGTCGAGCTGGCCGAGGTCGCCGAGGGCCTCCAGCGCCGGCCCGGGGCGCTCGTGCGCCGACACCTGCGCGCGTGCGAGCGCTGCTCGACCTTCAAGGGCCAGCTCAACGAGACGAGCAAGGCGCTGACCGCGGTGCTGCCGGTCGGCGGGTTCGTGCTCCTGCGCAAGCTCGCGATCCTCCACATCGGTCACTCCGCGGGCGCCGGCGCGGGATCCGGCGCGTCCGGCGCGAGCGCGGGCGGCACCGCGGCCGCCGTCGGAGGTACCGCGGCCGCCGGCGCCGGCGCGATCATGGGAACCACGAGCACCGGCTTCCTGTCGGCGAGCATCGGTGCGATCGCGACCAAGGCGGCGGCCGGGCTGGCCGCGGCGGCGCTCGTCACGGCCGGCGCCGTCGAGGTCGAGCAGCCGGCGCGCCCGCACGTCCACCACCATGCCGCCCCCACCATCATCCACGTCGCCTCCGTTTCCAGCCCGCCGGCGAACGTCGTCGCCGCGACGGCGCCTTCAGCGACCCCGAGTGGCGGCGCCGCCCCCAGCGGGAATTCGCGTCAGACCGCGGTCCGGCATCCGGACAAACCGGCTCCGGCCAAGGCCACCACCATCACCCCGCACAAGCCGCTGGTCAGCGGCAAGCACGGCAGCGCCGCACCGACCAAGACGAAGACCGCACCGACCAAGACAAAGACCGCACCGACCAAGCCGAAGACCACGCCAACGGCGCCCGCGGGCCGGACCCAGACGCAGACCGACTCGACCGTGCTAAGCGGGTCGCCGACCGCTCCGGCCACCACGACGACCGGAACGACCGGGACGACGCCCTGTCCGGCGACGAGCTCGTCGAGCAGCACGCCGGCGAGCATGACTCCTGCTCCGACAACCTCGAGTCCGAGCGCCGACACGAGTACCACCGGCTCGATCGCGGATTCGACGGGCACCGCCGCGAGCGGGGCGACCACGAGCCCCGCGACCACCACTCCCGGCAGCAGCCCCGATCCAGGGCAGGATTCTTCGTGCGCCGGCGATTCCACCGGCACCGACACGACCACCGCCACCAGCCCCAGCACGACCGCCGGCAGCACCACAACTACCACCACCAGCCCCAGCACGACCACGACCACGACCAACACCACCGCGACCACGACGACCACGACGACCACCACGAGCACGAGCACGGGATCGACGTCGAGCGCGGGATCTGCATTGGGCGCGGGCGCCGGGCTCTCAGAGCTCGCGGCCCCCGTCAAGGCGCACCGCGCCATAAGCTTCCGGCGTGATCGACGTCGGCCGGTTCCAAGCGGTTGACATGCGCGTCGGGCGCGTCGTCGCGGTGGACGAGTTCCCCGAGGCGCGCGTGCCGGCGTGGAAGCTGACGATCGACTTCGGCCCCGAGATCGGGGTCAAGCGCTCCTCGGCCCAGATCACCCACTACTCCCGCGATCAGCTCGAGGGCACCCTCGTAGTGGGGGTCGTCAACCTGCAGCCGCGCCTGATCGCTCGGTTCAAGTCGGAGGTGCTCGTGCTCGGCGCGCTCGATGAGACCGAGGGCGTCGTGCTGCTCCGCCCGGACAAGGAAGTCGCTCTCGGGTCGAGGATCGCGTAGCCGCCGCTACGGCCCGGGGGCGGCACCGATCACGAGCGCCCCGCCGGCGGTGCCGTCGACGACGAGCCGGTAGCGGCCGGTCTTCAGGTCGGCGATGAGGACGGTGGCGCGGCCGTGCGCCGGCACCGCGAGCACGTATACGGTGGGCGTGTCCAGCACCGCCTTGTGGGCGCGGCCGTCTCCGGAGATCACGGTCACCTGCACCGGGAGGTGCGCCGGCGCGGCGACCGTCGGCGGCCTCAGCGAGCCGCCGGGCCCGATCGTGAACGTGGCCGGAATCCGGGCATCCTGCGGGGGCGCGCCACCGGTCGTCCGCGGGGCGGCAGGGTTGGTGGTCGTCTCGGGGCCGGTCGGGGGCGTGCCGGTCGCCGTCTCAGAGACGTCTCGTCGTCTGCGGTGGCGGTCTCAGATGTCGTCTGGGTCGCGGTCTGCGGGGAGGTTCGGGTCGTGCCGTGGGTTGCCGGCGAGGCCGCCGCGGTGGTCGTCTTCGTGGTCGACGCGCTGTGCGATCGCGACGTTCCACACCCCACCGGGGTGGCGAGTAACAGAACGCACAAAAGAACTGCCGTTTTTCTCACGTTTGCAGGATAAGGGTCGATAAATGGGGCGAATCAGGAGATGCGACCGGGCGCTGCATATTCCGTCAAGAAGCTCGTTGAGTACGACGTGCTCCGACATCGGCTGTGGATCCGCGGTCAGCGATGCCACCACGGCGCCACCGGGACGATCGTCGCCGCAGCCGCGTTTCTCGCCCTGGTCACAGGTCCCGTGCCCATTGCCAAGCCGGACATTCGGCCGCGCTCGGTGCTCGCGCTGACCGCCGCCGGCGGGGCGCTGATGATGGTCCACGACTGGAAGGACCGCGCGATCTGGTTCGAGCGCGGTCGCGGCTCGCAGCTGTAGGGCGAACAACTCGACATTCGACGACGCCCAGGGGCCGAGTGCGTCTTTGTTCGTGCCGGGGCCGACCGAATCGCCGTTCGGCGCCACGGGCGGGCCGAGTGGCGGGTTAGTCGCCCAGGAGCGGGCCGGATCGTGTCTCCGACGACCCGGACCGCCCCTCGCAATAACCTTCGGCCATGGCCGTTCGTTGCGCGATCGTCCCGCCCACGCCCGTCCCGTACCGAGAACCTCTGTTCCGCTCGCTGCACGAGCGCGACGAGCTCGACATACGCGTCATCTACCAGTCGGCCGCCCAGCCGAGCTGGGATGTCCCGCCCGAGTGGTTTCCGCGCGAGCACCCATATCCCGCGGTGCACCTGCGCTCGTGGCAGCGCCGGCGTCCCGGGCGCACGCCCGTGCTGTGGCCGCGCGGGCTCGAGCGCGCGCTCCACGCCGCCGACCCCGACTGCGTGGTCGTGTCCGAGTACGGGCCGGCATCGCTGCGCACGCTCAACTGGTGCCGCCGGCACGAGCGCGCCTACGTGATCTTCACCGAGTGCACGCCGGGGATCGACTCGATGCTCCCGCGCTGGCAGCTCGGGCTGCACCGCCGGCTGGCCGCTCACGCCGACGGGTTGATCGCGGCCAGCTCGGCCGCTCGCGCCAGGCTGCTCGCGTTCGGGATCCCCGAAGACCGGGTCGCGGTCGCGCTCCAGGCCGCCGACGTCGAACCGTTCCGAGCCGCCGCGTCTCCGAAGACTCAACGAGACCAACCGGTACGGATCATCAGCGCCGGCCGGCTCGTTCCCGACAAGAACTTCGGCATGCTGATCGAGGCGTTCGCGAAGGCGGGGCTGACGCCGGCGCAGGCGCGGCTCGAGATTGCCGGCGCCGGCTTCCTCGCGGACCAGCTGAAGCAACTCGCCACCCGCCTCGCCGTGCCCGTCCGCTGGCACGGCCACCTCCCACCCTGCGCCCTCCCCGAGCTGTACGAAACCGCCGACGTGTACGCGCTGATCAGCACCTACGAGCCGTTCGGCGTGGCCGTCCGCGAGGCGGCCGCCGCCGGCCTGCCGATCATCTGCGCCAAGACCGCCGGCGCCGCCGGCGACGTCGCGATCGACGGTCGCAACGCGTTGCTCGTCAACCCGTACAGCATCGACGAGGTCGCGCAGGCGCTCGAGCGCCTCGTGTCCGACCCCGAGTTGCGCCGGCGGATGGGCGACGAGAGCCGGGCGATCGACCTCGAGACCGACGGCAGCGAGGTCGACGCGTTCATCGACGCCGTGGTCAGGGCAGCAGCCCGGCTCGGTCGCGCACGGCCGCCCCGCGACCCGGACCCCAGCGCAAAGGCGCCCCGCGACCCGGACCCCAGCGCAAAGGCGCCCGGCGACCCGGACCCCAGCGCAAAGGCGCCCGGCGACCCGGACCGCAACGGGAAGGCGCCCGCCGACTACCGGCCGAGCAGGGCCGGCAGCACCTCGTCCTGAAGCCGCCGGACCAGCGCCGGCGGGCGGTACGGCTCGAGCGCCGCCCGCGCCGCGATCCGGTAGGCAGCGAGCCTCGCGTCGTCGGCCGCGAACGCCGCCCCGAGCGCCCGCGCGACCGTGCCGGCGTCGCGATCGGCGGCCACGAACTCGGGCGCGAGCGAGCGGGCGAGCGCGAGCCCGGGGAACGGGCCGCCGCCCGGCGCGCACACGAGCGCGGCGCCGCGGTCGAGCGCCTCGAGCGGCGCCACGCCGAAGTCCTCCCACTCGGCGGTGCTGACATATGCCCGCGCGCGGGACAGCAGATCCCGGAACGACGGCTGGGGCAGCATCCCCACGATCTCCGCACTGGACGGGAGCCGGACGCCGCGCCGCGCGAGGAACTCGAGCGCCCGCTCCCGCGAGATGCCCGCGATCACCAGGCGCGCGCCGTCCACCGCGGCCTGCTCCCACGCCGCGCACAGCAGCGCGAGCCCCTTGGCCTTCGGATCGGGCGTGTACCCCACCGCGACCGGCTCGCGTGAATCGACCGGCGTCGGCGCCGCCGGGACCGGTGGCGGGATCACCACGGTCGGCGCGGCCCCGAGCGGGAGCGCCGCCACGGCACCCGGACTGTGAGGCATCAGCACGCGCGCGCGGGCGAGTTGCCGGCGCTCGAGCACGTGCAGCGGCACGCTGGCGAGACCCGGGCGGTTGAGCCGCGCGGGCGAGTCGAGCCAGACCGCGAACGGCACGCCGGGGTCGCCGATCAGCAGCGCCGCGGTCGTCGTCGACACGATCAGCGCCCGCGGCTCGAACCTGCGCATCGCAGGCCCCAGCGCGCGCCGCGCCGCGATCGCCTCGACGACGTCGTTGACCGGATACGCCCGCCGGAGAGCGTTGGTCAGGCCGATCCGCGTGCCCACCGCCGCCACGGACGCGCCCGCGTCGCGCAGCAGATCGACCAGCTCGGCGGTGGCAAGCCGCAGCCCCCTGGTCGTGCCGAGCGACAGCACGAGCACGTCGACGCGATCGCTCACGAGCGTCGCGCTGCCGCGACCGCGTGGCGATACGCGGCGACCGTCTGCTCGCCGCAGCGCTCCCACGTGAACGACGCCGCCACCGTCCGTCGCGCCTCCGCCCCCAGCCGCGCGAGCTCGGCGCGGTCAGCCGACAGTCGCGAGATCTCGGCGGCGAGCGCGCCGGCGTCGCCGGGCGCCACCAGCACCATTCCGCCGCCCGCGGCCGCGATGTCCTCGGGGCCGCCCTCGCCGCGAGCGCCGATCGCGGGCAGCCCGGCCGCCATCGCCTCGACGAACGCCACCCCGAACGGCTCCTCGACGCCCGGCATCACGAACAGATCGCACCTCGCCGCGCAAGCAACCGCCTCGGGATTCGGGAGCTGACCGGCGAACCGGACGCGATCGGCCACACCCAACTCCGCCGCCAACCGCTCCAGCGGCACGCGGCACGGCCCATCGCCGATGACGAGATACGACGGACGACGCACCGGATCGAGGAGCGCCATCGCCCGCAGCACCGTCTCGTGCCGCTTGCGCGCCACCAGATGCGCGACGGTCACCATCCGCATCGACCCGTTGTGCGACCCGCCGCCCCGATCGACCAGGTCCGCT
Source organism: uncultured Solirubrobacterales bacterium (assembly GCA_963777335.1). GTDB lineage: Bacteria > Actinomycetota > Thermoleophilia > Solirubrobacterales > Solirubrobacteraceae > Palsa-465. The sequence continues at coordinate 61,798 of CAVZQD010000018.1, read as the reverse complement.
CCCAGATGCACCACCTCCAGCGGCAGCGCGTGGTCCGCGATCTCCTCGCAACGCCGCGCGGCCCAACTGCTGTTCGCCACCACCACATCGGCGACGGCCAGCCCGGCGCGGCACGCGCGCCTGCCCAGCGCGCTGTCAAAAGCCACGTGGATCATGTCCGGCCCGTGGGCGGAGAGCACGAACGCCGGCAAGGCCCGCTCGCGCCGGCGAACCCAACGCGCCGCGGCATGCCCGGCCGGCGCCAGGCAGTGCGCGTGGAGCACGTCGAACGGCCACTCGGCCTGCAGCCGGTCGAGCGCGCGACCGAGCGGCGGCGCCAGCCAGTAGCCCCAGCTCCCGTATGAGATCGGCCGGGGCGGCCCGAGCCAGGCCACGGGCGTCACCGGCAGCCCGTCGAGCGTCATCGGCCGCAACGCTCTCCGGGCCCCCGCGGCCCAGCGGCCGAGGGCTCCGATCGCCGGGGGAATATGGAAGACCTCACGCGCTACCGACAACGGCGGGACCGGGCGCCGAAGCGCGAGCACGCGCACCTCGGCGCCGGCGTCGCGCGCGGCCACCGCCTGCCGGTGTGCCCAGATGCCCAGCACCGGGTCGCCCGGCGACGGGTACCACTCCGCTACGACGACGACGCGCACTACCTACTGGCCGACGGAGAACAGCGCCTCGAGATCGTGACGGGAGTAGACCTCGAACGCCACCATCGTGTGCGTCCGCACCACCCCCGACAGCTGCGAGATCTGGCCGGTGACGACGGTCGCGAGCTCCTCGTGCTGGCGCAGCCGCAGCAGCGCGACGAAGTCCCACTCGCCGGTCACCGAGTAGGCCTCGGCGACGCCCTCGAGGCCGGCCAGCTCGCCGCCGAGCGTCGCCAGCGCCGAGCGGTCCGCCTGGATCAGGACGATCGCGTGGGTCACGCCGAGTGCAAGTCCCCGGGCTCGAGCACGACCACGTTCGAGCGCGTCGCCGACTCGACGTCGGACTTGAACGCGCCCGCGTCGGTCTCGATTGGCGGGAACGTGTTGTAGTGGCAGGGGATCACGGTCTTGGCCCCGATCAGCTCCGCGGCGTCGACGGCGTCCGAGCGATCCATCGTGTAGTGGCCGCCGATGCACATCAGCGCGATGTCGATCGGCGCGCGCTTCCCGACCAGCGCCATGTCGGAGAACACGCAGGTGTCGCCGAGGTGGTAGACGACCGTGTCGCCGAAATGGATGACGAGGCCGGCGGGGGTGTTGACCGTTCCCTTGGGCGTCGTCGAGGTGTGCCAGGCGGGCACGAGCTTGACCGAGCCCCAGTCGAACTTGACGGTCCCGCCGAGGTTGGGGTCGCGCACGTCGACGCCCTCCTCGGCGAGCTCGCCGGCGAGCTCGATGATCGCCACCACCGGCGCGCCGGTGCGCTTGGCGATCGCGACGGTGTCGCCGATGTGGTCGCCATGGCCGTGGGTGAGCAGGATCGCCGTCGCGGCGGCGTCCTCGGCGCTGATCGCGGCCTTGGGGTTGCCGGTCAGGAACGGGTCGATCAGAACGGTCGTGTCTCCGTCGGAGAGCTCGAAGCAAGCGTGTCCCAGAAAGCGCACTTCCATCTCTTCTCAATCCTCCTCTGTCGTTTGCGATCCCGCCAGCTCCCGCGCCAGTTCGAATCCCACCGCGACGCCGACGAGCATCCCCAGCCTGGTCTCCTCGGCGAGCAGCGTCTGCACCGCCCGGACCCGCTCGCCGACGTCGTCGTGGCCGGTCGCCTCGTGAACTACCTGGTGGTGCCCCATGTCGAACCATCCACCCTCGTCGAGCGCGGTGGCGAGCACCCGCTGGAGCGAGGGCGCCGTGCGCGCGACCAGGTCCTGCGCCTCTCGCAGCCGCTTCGGATCCGCAATCGCCGCGATCGCGGCCTCCAGCTCGGCGTCGGTGTAGGCGCGGTCGACCACGGGCCCTTCGGATCATACGTCCGGGCGCCGGAGGTTGATCAGCGCTGGCCGGTGAGCGCGAGCGGCAACCCGACGAGGATCCCCGCAAGTACGCCGACCCCGGCCGCCACCCAGCTCGCCGAGGGCACGGCCAGCGGCATCAGCAGGACGACGACCGCGATCACCGCCGTCCCGAGCAGGTCGCCGTCGATCTCCTCGCCGGCGCGGAGCGCGAGCAGGTCGGGGATCGCCCAGGCGATCAACAGCGCCAGCGCGGCGCCGTTGGCACCGAGCGCGAGCGGCAACGTCGAGTCGGCGGCGGTGACCGCGGCTCCGCCGACCCCCGCGATCGCGAACAGCGCCAGCACGAGCAACGGTCCGTGACGCCGCTCGAGCAGCCAGCCGTAGACCGCGATCGTGCCGAGCGTCACGATCGCGTAGCCGGTGTTCACGTAGGTGAACGGAGCCACCAGCAGCCGCCACCACAGATGCGTGCCGAACCGCGCCCACAGCTCGATCGCGCTGGTGCTGCCGACGAGCGCGGCCCGCCACAGAAGCGTGCCCGCGAACCCCGCCAGGACAAGCGCGATCGTCGCGTAGGGGCGCGACTCGCCGCGGATCCCGGGGATCTCGTCGCGGCGCAGAGGCGGCAGCGACGGAACCGGCGAGCGCCGCTTGCGCTCGGTGGGCCGTCCCTCGCGGTCGAGCTTCGGGGCCCGCTTGCGCAACCGGCTCCCGCAATACGGGCACTCGGTTATGTACGGGCTTACCTCGGACTGACAGTTCTTGCAAATTACGAACAGGTCCGGGCCGCCAGTGCTCATCGCCCCAACGATTGTATGACCCTCGGCCGGTCCGGGCCACCGGTTGGGTGCGCCCGCTGACGTATGACCTCGCCGGCTATACCGCGGTCGCGGCGACGATCTCGGCCACGACCTCGCGCAGGTCGTGGCTGGCCTCGTAGACGACGACCTGCCGCGCGGCGCCGTTGCCGCGGTCGAGCAGGTCCTCGACGGCCGCCAGCTCGGCCAGCGAGCCCAGGTCCGTAGCGGGGGCGCGCCATCATCTCCTCCTCGATCCCGATCGTGTACGGAGCCTCCCGGGCCTCGAACCTGTGCTCCATCGCGGGCGCAGGCCAGTGGACTCGCTCGAATGCCGCACGACTTGCGGACGGGTCCACTAACGGCGGGGCGGACCGGTCCGTAGCTCCTACGGACCCGCCGCGTGAGCAGTCGACGTAGACTGAACGAAACACCTCATCGGAACTGAAAGGGGAGCGCCGATGGCTCTCGGATACGCCGGCAAGCTGTACATCCTCGCGTTCGACCACCGCGGTTCGTTCCAGAAGAAGATGTTCGGGATCGAGGGCGATCCGACGCCCGAGGAAACCGAGCAGATCGCCGACGCCAAGCGGCTGATCTTCGAGGGCATGCTGGCCGCTGTGAAGCAGGGCGCGGAGGCCGGCGCCACCGGCGTGCTTGTCGACGAGCAGTTCGGCTCGAACATCCCCGAGCAGGCGCGCGAGCACGGCCTGAAGCTGTCGATGCCGGTCGAGAAGTCCGGCCAGGACGAGTTCGACTTCCAGTACGGCGACGACTTCGGCGCCCACATCGAGAAGTTCGACCCCGATTTCGCCAAGGTGCTGGTCCGCTACAACCCCGACGGCGACGCCGACATGAACCAGGAGCAGCTCGTGCGGCTGAAGCGGCTCGCCGACTGGCTGCACGAGAACGATCGCAAGTTCCTGTTCGAGCTGTTGGTCCCCGCCACCGACGAGCAGCTCTCCTCGGTCGGCGGCGACAGCGACCGCTACGACGCCGAGCTGCGACCGGAGCTGATGCGGCGCGCGATCGAGGGCGCCCAGGACGCGGGCGTCGAGGTCGACGTGTGGAAGATCGAGGGCGTCGACGAGCAGTCAGACGCCGCGATGCTCGCCGAGCAGGCCCGGACAGGCCCGGGGCGCGAGGGCGTCACGTGCGTGTTGCTCGGGCGCGGTGCGTCGACCGAGAAGGTCGAGCAGTGGCTCGAGCAGGCGGCACCGGTCGAGGGCTTCATCGGCTTCGCGATCGGGCGCTCGATCTGGTGGGACGCGCTCAAGGGCTACCTGGGCAAGGATCTCGATCGAGCGGCCGCCGCCGAGCAGATCGCCAAGAACTACCTGCACTTCGTGCAGGTCTACGAGCGCACCGCAGTTCACTAAGGCGTCGCCGGCCGCCGGCTACCTACGTCTACATAACGCCGGCCATTCCAGCTTGGTAGGCTCGCGCCTCCATGGCGATGAAGATGCGCCAGAGTCTCGCCGAACTGGAGCAGGAGTTCCGGCACGAGATGCAGGTGGACCGGCACCGCGACGACCGCCTGATGCGCCTCGCGCGCTCGCGCACACGCAAGCGCCGGCGTGCACGCGAGCGCAAGCGCAGCTCGGTCCGTTTCTGGCTGCTCGTCACCACGCTGATCGGGACGGCGGCCGTGGTGACGATCGCGATGTTCGAAACGCTGTACTACCTGCTCGGCTAACGGTTCCGAAACTTCGCCCCGGCGCCGCCGCGGAGATTTCGCCCCGGCGCCGCGGAGACTTCGTCCCGGCGCGGCTGCGGAGCGGATTGTGTCTAGGTGCCCTCTCCCAGCCCACGCAGCGCCGCGTCGACCTCTTCGCGGACACCCTTGCCGGAGCCGAGACGCTCCTGCTGGATCTCGAGATAAACCTCCTTGCGGAATACGGGAATGTCGCGTGGCGCCTGAATCCCGATTCGCACCTTCTCGCCCATGATCGCCAGGACGGAGACCTCAATGTCATCGCCGATCATGATGCTCTGGTTGGACTTGCGGGTGAGTACCAACATTTGGGGATGTGCCTCCCTGCTCGCCTGGTCGTCAACGAGGTAACCGGCATCCCTCAGCTCCACGAGGGTCCGGTCGGCCACGGCCAGCATACCGGTTGCCATCTGATCTCGACAAGCATTGTGGAGGTTGTGCAGCACTCGCGCGCCATCGACGTCCGCCGGGCGAATCGATGCCGGGCGACGGAACCATCCGGCGCCCACACGCGCTGCCGCCGCGTTCCAACCGTTCGCTGTACTAGTCTCCGCGCCGAGGATGGCCCGCCGATCGCTACGACCCGAGCTGAACCGAATCCGTGGCTGGGTTCGGCAGGGACGCACGGACGCGTGGATCGCCCACCAGCTCGAGGTGACCGTCCAGCAGATCCAGGCGTTCAAGCGCGAGCAGGGGCTCGAGCCCGACAGCGAGCCCGAGGCCGGGGCGGGCGTCGACTTCGACGACGAGATCGACCTCCGCGCTGAGGACGAAGCCCTGATCGCCGCCGAGCTCGCGGCCGAGGCGGAGCGCGCGGAGGAGGAAGAGGAAGAGGAAGAGGAAGAGGAAGAGGACGAGGACGAGGGCGAGAAGGCCCCGGTCAAGCGCCGGCGCGGCCGCCGCGGCGGGCGACGCACCACCCGCCGCAAGGGGAAGCCGATCGAAGCGACTTTCGACCACGGCGAGGAGGGCTACGGGCTGTGGCTCGATCCCGCCGTCCAGGACGATCCGATCTACGCCGAGTACTGGGCCGGCCACCGGCCCGTCGAGGTGGCGATCGAAGAGGATCAGATCGTGATTCGGCGCGTCGGCGACGACGACGCCGAAGACGGCGACAACGGCGAGTAGCCGTTTAGCTTTAGCGAGTCGCCGCCGGCGAGCCGGCACCCGGGGTCATTCAATGCTGCACGATGCGCCCGCCGCCGGCAGCCACCGTCATCGCTGCACGATGCGCGCGCCGCCGGCGTAGTCGGAGGCCTCGCGCACATAGCGCGCGAACGCCGCGCCGGCGACCGTCGTGATGTCCCACGCCTCGGGGTTGCCGGGCGCGACGCGCGTGGCGATCTCGAAGCACCAGTCGGTTCCGGTGTCGCCGTAGTAGCGGGCGAGCTCGTCGGTCGTGAACGTGCCGCCGATCCGCCGGCGCAGCTCGTCGACGAGCGCGTCGGTGACCCGCTCGAGCGCGGGCCGGTCTCGCGGATCGGCCTGGGCGAGACGACGCTGGCCCTCGCGCCAGAGGCCGATGACATCGTCGAAGCGCATTACCGGCGGCATCGCACGCGCTCACCCAGGCCCCGGCCGGGGCCGGGTTCGCCGAACTACCGCCCGGGCAGTCCCGTGACCTCGTACGGATGCTCGCCCGGCCGCACCATCCCCAGCGCGCGGGCGTCGCTGAGGATCGTCGCCGGATCGTTCAGCGAGCGCTGCTGCGCGCGCAGGCTCGCGTTCGTGCGCGTGAGCTGCTCCACGATCGCCCGCTGCCGATCGGCCTGGGACCGGACCGCGAAGTAGGCGATCCCCCGCTGCACGTACAGCCCCGCGACGACCGCCACGACAATCAGCAGGCTGACCCGACCGACCCGGTCCCACCGTACCCGGCCCCGGAGTCCGCGGCCCGCCATCCGGGGTCGCCGCCGGCGCGAGGCGGTCGTGCGCGTGTCTTGCCGGCGCGGTGGCGCGGTGGCGGTACGGGCTGAAGGCATCCGCTACGCGCTTCGTTCGACGCGCTCGAACGCCTTCCTCCTGCATCGAACCGTGCACGTTGACGGCGCCCGCGCCGGCATCCCCCGTGGTTAACGTGACAAATCGCCCCATCCGCCGGCGCCTTGTGCAGATCCTACTTTCGGAATGCGCTCCGTCCGGGGTAGCGCGCATCGGCCCCGAGCGCCTCCTCGATCCGGAGCAGCTGGTTGTACTTCGCCACTCGATCGGTGCGTGACGGCGCGCCGGTCTTGATCTGCCCGCACCCGGTGGCCACCGCCAGGTCCGCGATCGTGACGTCCTCGGTCTCCCCCGACCGGTGCGACATCACGCAGGTGTAGCCGTTCTCCCGGGCGATGCGAACCGCAGCGAGCGTTTCCGTGAGGGTCCCGATCTGGTTGACCTTGATCAGGATCGAATTGGCGACGCCGGCGTCGATCCCGCGCTGGAGGCGCTCGGTGTTGGTCACGAACACGTCGTCGCCGACGAGCTGGAGCCGGCTCCCGAGCCGCTCGGTCAGGAGCGCCCACCCGCGCCAGTCCTCCTCCCCCATCCCGTCCTCGATCGAGATGATCGGGTAACGGTCGGCGAGCTCGCCCCAGTAATCCGCGAGCTGCTCCGGGCTGAGCGTTCGGCCCTCGTGCTCGAGCTCGTACGAGTCGTTCTTGATCAGCCCCGACACCGCCGGGTCGAGCGCGATCGCAACCTGGTCGCCGGGGACGTAGCCCGACGCGCGGATCGCCTCGACCAGCACCCCGAGCGCCGCCTCGTTTGACTCGAGGTTGGGCGCGAACCCTCCCTCGTCCCCGACCGCGGTCGACATGCCGCGGTCATGCAGCGTCTTCTTCAGCGTGTGGAACACCTCGACCCCCGTCCGCAGCCCGTCCCGGAAGCTCGAGGCTCCGACCGGGACGATCATGAACTCCTGGAAGTCGATCGCGTTGTCGGCGTGCGCGCCGCCGTTGATCACGTTCATCATCGGCACCGGGAGGACGTGGGCGCTCTCCCCGCCCAGGTAGCGCCACAGCGGGAGCCGCTCCTCGGCGGCGGCCGCGTAGGCGGCGGCCAGCGACACGGCCAGGATCGCGTTTGCCCCCAGCCGCGACTTGTTGGGCGTCCCGTCCAAAGTGATCAGCATCCGGTCGAGCGCCGCCTGGCTCGAGGCGTCCTGGCCATGCACCGCCGTGGCGATCTCGCCGTTGACGTTCTCGACCGCGCGCATCACGCCCTTGCCGTTCCAGTCCGACCCGCCGTCGCGCAGCTCGGTCGCCTCGAACTCGCCGGTCGAGGCTCCGGACGGCACGATCGCCCGTCCCCACGCGCCGGATCGGACGCTGAGCTCGACCTCGACGGTCGGGTTGCCCCGGCTATCGAGGACCTGCCGGGCGTGTACATGCTCGATCTGGCTCATGCGGCTCCTTCGGTCAGGCGCGCTCGGGCGTAGTACGCGAGCTGCTCGTCAGGAGCGAGATCGTTCCAGCTATGGCCTTCTGATGCGGCCAGCTCGCCCCCCGTCTCCACTCGCGCCCTGAACCGATCGGCCGCCGCACGCAGCGCGAGCTCGGGGTCGACGGCGAGCTTGCGGGCCACGTTGACAACCGCGAACAGCACATCGCCGAGCTCGTGGAACCGCTCGTCCTCGGTGCCGGCCGCCTCGAGCTCTGCCAGCTCATCGCGCACCGACTGGAGCGGCCCATCGACGCCGGGGAAGTCGAATCCGCTCGTGGCGGCGCGGCGCTGCACCTTGCGCGCGTACAGCGGGCCCGGGAGGTTCTCGGGGACGTCCCCGAACACGCCCGGCTCGCGTCCCGCCTCGCCCTGCTTGATCTTGTCCCAGTTCCGGCGGACCTGGCCGGACGTCTCGGCCTCGACATCGCCGAACACGTGCGGATGGCGGCGGATCAGCTTGTCGGTGACATCGGTGGCGACCTGGGCGAGATCGCCGGCGCCGCGCTCCTCGAGCAGCAGCGCCAGGAAGTGGACCTGGAACAGGACGTCGCCGAGCTCGTCGATCATCTTGACGTCGTCACGGCGCCGCGCGGCGTCGGCGAGCTCGTAGGACTCCTCGACGGTGTGGGGCACGATCGAGCGCTCATCCTGCTCGCGGTCCCACGGGCATTCCACTCGCAGGCGGCGCGTGATCGCGTCGAGCCGGGCGAGCGCTTCAGCGGACGCCGGGGGCTCCGGCGAGCTCACCCCGTGGTGGCCGTGCCGCTGGTGGTGGCCGTCTTCGGCGCCTTGTAGCCCTTGCAGTCGGCCATCGCGTACGTGGCGCGACAGGTCGTCTGGCTGAGCCAGTCCTTCTTGGCCTTGTTGTCGACCGCGGTCTGGGCGCTGGTCTGCGACTGCGAGCTCAGCTGCTGCTTGATCGATGCAGTGGCCTGGGCGAGCGACTGTTGCGTGGACGGAGTGATCTTCGTCACGTCGAACACGTAGTAGCCGAACTGGCCCTTGACCGGGCCCGTCAGCTTGTTCACCGGCGCGGAGAACGCCGCATTGCTGAGAGCCGCATCCTCCTGCTGCTTGTTGACCCCGTTCAGCACGCCGCCCGTGCTCTTCGTGGTGGGATCGGTCGAATACTTCTTGACCACCGTGGCCCAGCTCTGGCCCGACTCGAGCGCCTTCTTGGCGGCGTTCGCGTCGGCCTGGGTCTTGGCCAGGACGATCTTCATGTTCCGCGTCTCCTGGGACCCGAACTGCGTCAGGTGGCTCTCGTAGTAGGCCTTGATCGCCGCGGGCGTGACGGCCGTGGTGTGCTTGGCGGCGAGCTTCGACAGGATCTGGTTGATCCGGAAGCGGAACAGCACGTCCTCGGTCGTCTGACCGGTCTGGCTGAGGAACGTGTTGTACCCGGACGCCGTCTGGAACTGCTGATTCTTGGCGGTCGTGAACGCCTTCTGGACCTGGGCGTCGGTGACCTTGATGCCCATCTTGGCGGCGTCGGCCTGGTACCAGTACGCCTTGATCAGGAAGTCCAGCACCTGGCTCGACAGCGACGTGAACAGCTGCTTGCAGTCGCTGCGGAGCGTGGCCGTCTTGGTCTTCGCGAGGCTCGGGATGTCCTTCTTGACCTGAGCGATGCACGCGTTGAAGTTCGGCGGGTCGTTCGGGACGATCACGGGCTGGCCCGGGTTCTGAGCCGCCTGGCTCTTGGCCGCGACGTACATCCAGTGGTTGAACGCCTGCTGCGAGATCGGATTGCCGGCGACGTTGGCGACCGCGTCACCGGACACGCTGCTGCCGCAACCGGCCATCCCGACTGCGATCACAAAAAAGGCGCCAAGCGCCAGAAAGGAACTACGGACCTTCATCGGTGGGTGATGGTAGCGGGGGTATTGGGATGTCGACCCGCCTCGTGTGAAGAATCGACTAAGAGTGGTCCTCGCTGCGCTCGGCGCCCGTCGGATGTGGCGCGGCATGTCCCGCCTGCGAGGCACGGACGCGAGAAGGGCCGTCGGCGCGACCGCCGTTCCGCCGGGCATCCATGCCCGACGGCGTGATCGCGTACCCGCCCGCCGGGCACGGACGCCCGGCGGGGAATGGCCCCACGGATGCCGCGAAGCGGCCCAATTCCTACGCAGCTTCGCGCGTCAGCGCGAGCAGCACGTCCGCAGCCTTGACGACCGCCGGGAACCGCTTGGCGGGATCCTCGGGGACCCGCACCGACAGCTGCGATTTGCCGGATTCGTACAGCGCTTCGGGGATCTCCTGGCGGATCCGCTTGGCCCTTACGCTGTCGAGCTCGACGGGGGTCACCGCGAGTCGCCCGTTGCGGAACGTCACCGCGCGTGCGCCGGCCTGGCCGAGCTTGATCCGCGCCTGCTGGAGCGCGATCAGATTCTTCAGCGGGTCGGGGAGCTCGCCGAAGCGATCCTCGAGCTCGTCGCGGAGCTGCATCAGGTCGGCGACCTCGCGGGCGCCGGCGATCCGGCGGTGGACGTCGACCTTGGCCTGCTCGTAGGGGATGTAGTCGGCCGGCACGTACGCGTCGACGTTGACGTCGAGGCGCACCGGCTCCCACTCGTCCTCGGCCCACGCGCCGTCCTCGGCCGCGGCCACCGCCTCGTCGAGCATCTGCATGTACAGCTCGAACCCGAGCGCCGCGACGTGCCCCGATTGCTCGTCGCCGAGCAGGTTGCCGGCGCCGCGGATCTCGAGGTCGCGCATCGCGATCTTGAACCCGGCGCCGAGCTCGGTGTAGTCGCTCAATGCTGACAGTCGCTGGGCCGCGTCCGGGGTCAGGGCGGCGGCGGATGGATACAGGAGATACGCGTATGCCCTCTCGCGGCTGCGGCCCACGCGGCCGCGGATCTGGTACAGCTGCGCGAGGCCGAACGTGTCGGCGCGCTCGACGATCAGCGTGTTGGCCTGCGGGATGTCGATCCCCGACTCGATGATGCTCGTCGACACGAGCACGTCGGCGTCGCCGCGCAGGAACGCGAGCATCCGGTGCTCGAGCTCGCGCTCGTCCATCTGCCCGTGCGCGACCTCGAACTTCATCCCCGGGCACAGCGCCCGCAGCCGCTCGGCGGTCTCGTCGATCGACTCGATCCGGTTGTGCAGGAAGAACGCCTGCCCGCCGCGCTGGTGCTCTCTCAGCAGCGCGCCCTTGACCAGCTCCTCGTCGTACTCGCCGACGTAGGTCTTGATCGGGCGCCGGCCCTCGGGCGGCGTCTCGATCACGCTGATGTCGCGGACCCCGGCCATCGACATCTGGAGCGTGCGCGGGATCGGGGTCGCGCTCATCGAGATCACGTCGACCCTCAGCTTGAGCTGGCGGAGCAGCTCCTTCTGCTTGACGCCGAACCGCTGCTCCTCGTCGACGATCAACAGGCCGAGCTCCTTGGGTCGGACGTCTCTGGACAGGAGACGGTGAGTCCCGATGAGGATGTCTACCTTGCCGTCGGCGAACCGCTTTACGGCTTCTCGTTGCTCGGCTTGCGGGCGGAACCTCGACACGTGCTCGATCGAGATCGGATAGTCCTTGAGCCGCTCGGTGAACGTGCCGTAGTGCTGCTGGGCGAGGATCGTGGTCGGCACGAGCAGCATGACCTGCTTGCCGTCCTGGACCGCCTTGAACGCGGCGCGCAGCGCGACCTCGGTCTTGCCGTAGCCGACGTCGCCGCAGATCAGCCGGTCCATCGGGCGCGCTGCCTCCATGTCCGTCTTGACCATCTCGATCGCGTCGCGCTGGTCGGGCGTCTCGGTGAACGGGAACGCGTCCTCGAAGTCGCGCTGCCAGTCGGTGTCGATCGGGAACGCGTGGCCCTCGCGGCGCTTGCGCTCGGCGTACAGGTTGAGCAGCTCGCCGGCGAGCTCCTGGGCGGCTCTTCTCGCCCGGGCCTTGATCGTGTCCCAGCGGGTCCCGCCGAGCTTGGACAGCGGCGGATGGGCGCCGCCGGCGCCGACGTAGCGGCTGATCTTCGCGAGCTGGTCGACCGGGACGAACACGCGGTCCGAGCCCGCGTACTCGAGGTACAGGTAGTCGCGCGTGACGTTCGCCACGGTCTTCGTATCGAACCCGGCGAACCGCGCGATCCCATGGTCCTCGTGGACGACGATGTCGCCGGTCCGCAGGTCGGCGAAGCTCCGCAGCACGCCGCGCCGGCGCCGGCGGTGCGGTTCCTCGGGCGCGCGCCGGCGGTGGAACAGGCGGTGGTCGGGAATCACCGCGAGATGCAGCTGCGGCGCGATGAAGCCTTGCTGCAAGCGGGCCTGGGCGAACGTGATCCGGCCGTCCAGGGCGTCGTCGCCCCCCAGCCAGTGGACCTTGAGGCGGCCCAGGTTGTACGCGGTGCGCTCGCCCTCGCCCCGGCGCGCGAACGTCACCACCGTGCGGTAGCCCGAGCGCTGGAGCTTCTCGAGCTCCGGCTCGGCCTCTCTCAGGCTGCGCGCTTGGAGATCGGCGGACTGGGCCCGGAACTGGAACGGCTGATCCTGGTCGATGCTCGACAGCCGGATGTTTGCGCGCTGCTTCAGGGTCTGGTCGATCGTGTCCGCGTCAACGTAGAGGTGACGCGCGTCGCGATCGTGAAAGGCGGCGCTCACGTCCTGCCAGTGGTCGGCGAGCGCCGGCGCGACGTCCTCCTCGCCGGCGATCACGATGCTCGCGTGCTGAGGCGCCAACTCGAGGAACGGGTGGAAGTTGTCGACCGGGAGGAGCTCGGCGATGTCGGGACGGTCTTCCTCGTTCTCGAGCGCCGCGATCTCGGCGAGCTCGCGGTGCTCCTCGGCGAGCTCCGCCGCCGGCTCGATCTCGACCAGCTCGGCGTCGCCGAGCGAGCGCTGGGTGAACGTCGAGAACCAGCGCAGCGACTCGATCTCGTCGCCGAATAGGTCGACCCGCACCGCCCGGTCCTCGGTGGCGGGGAACACGTCGAGCAGGCCGCCGCGGATCGCGAACTGCCCGCGATCCTCGACCTGGTCGACCCGTTCGTAGCCGGCGGCGACGAGGTCGAGGGCCGTCTCGTCGAGGTCGAGCAGATCGCCCTGGGTGAGCGTGAATCCATGAGGCCGGAGCGTCGGGTCGGGCACCTTCTCCGACAGCGCCACCGCGCTCACCACGACGACGGGCGCGCTCTCGTTCGCGGTCTCTTCGGTCAGCGCGTCGAGCGCCGCGATCCGGAGACCGACGAGGTGCGGGGGCGGAGCCAGGTGTGACTCATACGTCACGCCGCGGCTCGGGTAGTAGCGGACGGTCCGAGGCTCGAGCCACGTCTTCAGACCGGCCGCGAGATCGCGCGCGGCGCGGTCGTCGCCGGCGACGACGATCACCGGGGTCGCCGGATCGCGGTCCAGCAGGGCGGCGAGCAGGTAGGGCCGCAGCGCCTGCGATACGAACGCGCGACCTCCTTGGTCGGCGAGCTTCGCGGCCTGCGGATCCTCGTCGGCGTGGGTCAGAAGCGTGCGAAGCATCTCTCTACCGAGTCTAGGTCGTCATCGAGTCGGCCAGTACGGCCCGTTCGGCCTCGTCGGCGGCGCGCTGGATCAGCTGCTGCACCTCTTCTCTCGGCTCGCGGAAGCGGCTGAGCACATAGGACGCGACGCGGTCGGGATCGGTCGTCGGCGGGCGCCCCACGCCGATCCTGATGCGGGTGAAATCGGGTGAGCCGAGTCGCGCTCTGAGCGACTTGAGTCCGTTGTGGCCGGCGAGGCCGCCGCCCGTCCGGATCCGGATCTCGCCGAACGGGAGATCGATCTCGTCGTGGATCACGAGCACGTGGTCGAGGTCGTCGACCTTGAGCGCGCCGCGCGCCGGCGAGACCGAATCGCCGGCGTCGTTCATGTACGTCATCGGCTTGAGGATCGCCACCCGCGGTCCGCCGGGGCCGGTGCGGCCCTGAGTCAGCAGCCCGCGGTACTTCGACTTGGCATTCGGGAGGTCCCAGCGTTTTGCGAGCACATCTGCGACCTTGAATCCGACGTTGTGACGGGTGCCGTCGTACTCGGCGCCCGGATTCCCGAGGCCGACGATCAGCCAATCGACAGGAGCTTCGCCCGGCAACTCGGGGCGGGCGGGCTACTCGCCCTCGTTCCCGCCTTCGCTCTCGCCCGCGGCCTCTTCGGCGGCTCCCTCCTCGCCCGCGGCGGCGGCCTCGCCCTCGGCCACGAGCTCGGTCTCCTCCTCGATCCCGGGCTCCTCCTCGAGCTGGAGCTTCGGCGGTGTGAGCGTCGCGATGACGGTCTCCGGATCGTCGAGCAGGGTGACCCCGCGCGGCGGCGTCACCGCATCGAGCGTGACCGTGTCGCCGATTTGCAGGGTCGAGACATCGTGATGGATCGCGTCCGGGATGTCGGTGGGGAGCGCCTCGATCGTGAGCTCGCGCGTCACCTGCTCGAGCACGCCGCCCTCCTTGACTCCGGGCGAGTCGTCGGAGCCGACGAGGTCGAGCACGACCGTCGCGCTGATCGCCACATCGAGCCGCACCCGCAGCATGTCGATGTGCACCGTGGCGCCGGTCACCGGATGGCGCGAGATGTCCTTGACCACGACCGGCGTGGCGGCCGCGCCGCCGATGCTCAACTCGAGCACCGCGCCGGCATGGGCGAGCGCGTTGCGGAGCAGCCGCGAATCGACCTGGAACGCAACCGGGTCCTCGCCGCCACCGTAGAGCACGCCGGGAACGCTGCCGTCGCGGCGCAGCCGGCGCGCCGCCCGCGATCCGGCGGGTTCGCGGCGCGCAACTGACAGCGCTGTCGTCTGTGCCGTCGCCATGACCGGCGAGTGATGGTAGCGGGCGGGCTGTCGAGAGAGGCCGGCGACCGATTCCCCGGGGGCGCGCGAGCTCGAGTGCCGCCGGCGCAGCCCGGATAACCGCAATCTCGACGTTCGGCCCCGGTCGAGATCGCAATCTGCCGCCATGGTGGCGGGAAAAGGCGATCTCGACGCCTCTCCCCGGTCGAGATCGCAATCTGCCGCCATAGTGGCGGGAAAAGGCGATCTCGCCGTCCGGGCGCCGTCGAGTTGCACATCTCCCGCCATCCCCGCGGCCCTCGCGGAGCCGCCTCGCCGAGCCCGCCGGTGGCCCGCTCCAGATGGCCGCCTTTCCCGCCGCCAACTCGGCCCGCCGGCCCGCGCCACCCTCCGCCAACGAACCCACACATCCCCTTCACTGGCGCACAACAGCGCGCTAAGCTTGACCCTATGTCGGGCGACGCTCAGCTGATGCTGATGATCGCCGGGATGCACCTCCTGGGGCTTGTGTGTGCGGCGGTGCTGATCATCCCCGCGCTCCGCGACGGCCCGGAGATCCCGCCGAAGCGGCCGGATTCCGGCTCAGACGGCGGTTGGGGCCGCGGCCCCGATCTGCCGCCCAAGTCGCCCGATGCTCCGCGTGGCGGGATTCCGCTCCCCGACGCCGAGCCGGCGCTGGTTCGGCTGCGCGATCACCGCACGCTGTCAGAGCAACTCCCCAAGCGCGAGCGCCGGCCCGCCCGCGAGCCCGATCGCACGCCGGTCAGATCGCACTAGACCCGCGGATCACGATTCACGCGCCACGAGGCCAGTCGGCCCGGCGGCGCTTGCTGACCGGCGACCCGGCCGGGTACGGCGCTGAGCGGATTCAGACCGAAGCCGCCCTCGCCGCTCGAAATCGCACTGGGCCGGATCAGTAGTGGGCCGGGCAGGCGGCGTCACTTGCGATCCGCCGGCTGACCTCGAGCAGCTGGACACGTAACCCGCTGATCGGGTTGCCGGCGCGGCGTACCTTGACGCATTGCACGATCGGCAACGAGCCGCCTGCATTCCACGCCACCCGCGCCGTCCCCTCGGTCCCGCCGAGCGAGAAGCTCGTGGACGGCTGGATCTGGATGATCGAGACATCGCCGGCGTGCTTGAGCGCGGCCGCGTTGACGGCGGCCCGCCGCCGGCAGGACGGAACGGTCCGACACGCCTGGACCTGGTCGACGATCGCGTTGACATCGCCCTTGGCCTCTGACTGCACCAGCGAGGTGATCGCCGACTGCTCGGCGCTGTTCGCGCTGAACACTCTCGCCAGCAGGGCGCTGATCACGAGGAACAGGAGGATCCCGACGGCGCTTCCGACGATGTAGACGCGGCGCACGGCTCGAAGCTGGGGGCCCGTAGAAGAATTATCTGGCGTTTTGGCGGCGTCTGGACGCGTCTGACGCCACCCCCTCGCCCTCACGTACCACCAGTACGATCGCGGCGAGGGGGTGGCGTCAGCCACGCCCAGCCACTCGCCAATTCCACCACCTAATTCTCCTACGGACCCTAAGCGCAAACCGCACTCGTACCTATTCACTCAATTCGAGGAACCGCTCGACCGACGCCTCCTGGTGATCGAGCCGCTCCGCGAGCGTGCGGGCATGCTCGGCCGCCGCCTCCAGGAAGTCCTCGACGCACCGCTCCGGGTCGTCGGCCAGCGGATAGACGCGGATTACGTCCTGCTGGGCGCACGCGATGCCCATCGGGGGCTTGCCCTCGGCGAGCGTGCGCGCGCTGCACACCGGCGTCACCAGCACGTGCGACTCGGGCGCGATCAACGCCGTCGGCAGCAGACGGTGGGCCGGGAGTCGGACCGACAGCTCGATCGAGTGGTCGACGTTGACGTTGCTGCGCAGCAACTCCCCGAGCGGCTCGCGCCAAACGTCGAGCACGACGTCGGCGCCGACGAGCGCGTCGCGAAATGCGGTGGCCTGCTCGATGTAGAGGCGCTCCGCGTCGGCTCGATCGTCGGCGTCGGCCAGGTCGAGGTCGCACGGGACCCGCAGCATCTCGCTCGCCGCGACGGTCGCCCCTGCGCCCCGGGTCCCGCGCGCGACGTACGTCTGAAGGGTGCCGAGATCCCGGCGGCCGAGGAAGATGACCGTAACCGAGTCGCTGAGCGGCAGTCCCCCGACCTTGAGCGACACCGCCACCGAGGACCTCTCGTCGAGAAGCGCCCGCCGCAGCAACTCCTCCGCCGAACTCTCCGTGGGCCTTCCGTCCTGTTCGAGCATCTCGGGTCCCTCCTTCCGATCCGTCCGGTTGCTGCCGCCTTAACTTTTACCTGATCGCGCAGCCGTCTCCCGTGGTTTGGAGTGATTACGCCGTGGCGCGGGGTGGCGATGGCACCGACGCACGCGTCCGGATCCGGGGTAGGCTCTGTTCACCATGAAGATCCTCTACAAGCCGTTCGGGATCATCGCCAGCCTGATCGGCGCCAAGATCGCCAGCACCATCTTCAGGGCGCTTTGGACGCGGATCGATGAGGAGGCGCCGCCCCGACCGACAACGGCCGACGTGAGCTTCCCGAAGGTCGTGGGCGCCGCCGCCCTGGAGGCGGCCACGACGGCCGCGATCGGAGCCGCCGTCGATCGTGTCAGCGCCCGGACCTTCCATCACCTGACGGGAATCTGGCCCGGCGAGCGCCGCCAGCCCGAGCGGCAACGCTCCACCGATCAGCCCGAGCAATAACCCCCGACCGGCCCGGCTCGGCGCCGCCCCTACCAGTTCGTCATCGATGCCGTGACGATGTGCCGGAGGTCGTCCTCGGTCACCTCCTTGGGGGCGACCGCGAGCAGGCGCTGCTGCTTGAGCGCCCCTTCGACGAGCTCGGGGATGTCGTCCTCGGTGTAGCCGAGCTCGGCAACGCCCCGCGGGGCTTGGATGTCTCTCATGAGCTCGCGCAGGACATCCGGAAGCGTGTCGGGACCGGGATCGGCGATCGGCCCTCCCGAGAGCAGCTCGGCGACGTGCGCGTGGCGCTCGGGCATCGCGTCGTAGGTGAACCGGAACGCGGCCGGCGCGGTGACGATCACGGAGTGGCCGTGCGGCACGAACGGGTGGTCGTCCGGGTAGCCGCGAGGCTGGTATTCGTGCTTGACCGAGGCGATCGGATAGGCGCAGGCATGCGGAATGTGGACGCCGGCGGAGCCGAAGCCGACGCCCGCCATCGTGGCCGCCAGCATCATGAACCCGCGCGCCTCGACGTCGTCGCCGTCGGCGACCGCGCGCCGCAGGTACAGGCCCCCGAACTCGAGCGCCTTCGACGACCACACGTCGGCGACCGGGTTCGAGCCCTGGTATGGCGGACGGTCGTCGGGGGAGTCCGGCCGGGCGCGGGTCTCGAACGGCTTGGACAGGAACGACTCCGCCGCGTGGCAGACGACGTCGAGTCCCGTCGAGGACGTCACCTCGGGCGCCAGCGAGCGAGACAGGTCCGGGTCGACGATCGCCTGCGTCGGGCGCAGGTACCGGTGCGAGATCCCCGTCTTGACCTTGAGGTCGGGAATGTCGAGCACCGCGACCGTAGTCGCCTCCGAGCCGGTGCCGGACGTCGTCGGGATCGCGAGGTGAGGCTTGAGCGGCGACGGCGGCTTCTTTCCTGACCCGACGGGCGGGTTCACGTAGTCCATCACCGGGGCCGGGTGGGTGGTCACGAGGTTTGCGACCTTGGCGGTGTCGATGCTGGAGCCGCCGCCGACCGACACGAACCCATCGACCTCGCGCTCGAGCGCGAAGTCGACGGCGTCTTGTAGCGAGTCGATCGTCGGCTCGACGCGCGCGCGGTCGTAGAGGACTACCTCGATGCCCTCGGCCTCGATCAGCCCCTTGATGCGTTCCGGATGCCCGAGGGCGGCGACGCCGGGGTCGGTGACCAGCATCACGCGCCGTACCCCGAGCCGCTTGAGCTCCCACCCCGCTTCGGCCGACGCGCCCCGGCCGAACTTCACCGGCGTCGCTTCCATCGTGAAGATCGTCTCGTGCTCCACCGCTATCGCTCTCCCTCCGGCTTGCCTTTCTATCCGCGTACCCCCTTTCTATCCGCGTACCCGCCACTGATGCCTGTACCCGCCGGCTATCCCGCCGCCTATCCTCCCGCCTCGGCCGGCTCGCACCATGGCGCGAGTCCGTCGCGGGCCCAATCGGGGATCGGGGTCTTCCCGATCGATTCGAGGTCGACGAACACGTGGCGCAGCTCCCCCTCGGCGATCAGGTCCGGTCCGACGCGAGCGGCGTGGCGCGTGAGCATGCTGGTGGTGCCCAGGTGCGTGATCTCGATCGACAGCGCCAGCTCATCGTCGAACCTCGCGGGCTTGCGGAAGCGGAGCTGCGCCTCGGCCAGGACTATGTCGACGCCCCGGTCCAGCATCGCCCGATACCCGCCGAAGGCGGCGCGCCACAGCTCGGTGATGCTCACGTCGAAGTAGTTCAGGTAGTGGGAGTTGAACGCGATCCCCTCGAGATCGCATTCCGAGTAACGGACCCTGAGGGTGTGGACGAGCGGTTGACTCACGATGTCGATGCCCCGCCGCCCTTGACCACGAATCCGTGTTCGGCCAGCTCGCCGAGCGCGCTCTCGAACGCACCGAAGTCGCGGCGCAGGAGCGCGTCGATCGGCCGTCCGGAAGGACCCGCCGCCCGAACCCAGCGCCTGAGGACCGCCGGCCCTGCGTGCTCGGAAGCCTCGTCGAGCAGGTCGAGCAGGATCGGCAGCTCCCCGCGGTGGTCGAGCTGGCCCGACAGCAGCGTGAGCGGGTCGACGTCGAGCACCTGACAGAGCTCCTCCTCGGTCAGCCCGAGCAGCTCCATCATGCGTGCGGCGCGGCCGGTCTGCGCGCGCCGGCCGAGCTGCGGATCATCGCGCTCTGCCATCTCGCCGGCAGATGATCCCAGGCCGCCGGAATCGGTGACGCTGCTCGGGGCGCGGAATCGCTGACGCTGCTCGGGGCAGCGGAATCGGTGACGCTGCTCGGGGCGCGGGATCGCCACCCCGAGCGACGCGCGTCAGAACAGCTGGTTCTCGCCGCCGAACACGTCGCTCACGGATCCGTCCGTGAAGATCTGACGGATCGAGCTCGTGAGCAGGTCCGCGCACGAGAGCACGCGCACGTTGTCGGGGGCCCCGGCCGGGAGCGGAATCGTGTCGGTGACGACGATCTCCTCGAGCCGCGCCGCCGCGAGCTGATCCCATGGATGGCCCGAGAACACCCCGTGTGTCGCGGCGGCGTAGACGCGGTTGGCGCCCGCCTCGTATACCGCCTCGGCCGCGGCGCGGAGGGTCCCGGCAGTGTCGATGATGTCGTCGACGAGGACCGCGTTCTTGCCCGCGACGTCGCCGATCACATAGCCGATCTCAGCGACCTGCTGGTTGGGGCGCTCCTTGTTCAGGATCGCCAGGTCGGCTCCGATCTTCGACGCGAACTGCTTGTTCAGCTTGACCCGGCCGGCATCGGGAGCGACCACCACGAGGTCGTCGAGCCCGAGGTCCTGGAAATACTGGGTGAGCATGAACAGAGCGGTCATGTGGTCGCACGGCTTCTGGAAGAAGCCCTGGATCTGGCCCTGATGCAGGTCCATGGTCAGGATCCGGTCGATCCCGGCCGACTCGAGCATCCGCGCGACCATCCGGGCGCTGATCGGCTCGCGCGGGGCCGATTTCTTGTCCTGGCGCGAGTACCCGTACCAAGGGGTCACGGCGATCACGCGGTGCGCCGACCCCCCGACGGCCGCGTCGACCATGACCATCAGCTCCATCAGCGCGTCGTTGGCGCTGAGGCCGGTGTCCGCATTGCCGCAGGTCGGCTGGACGATGAACACATCAGCGCCCCGGACGGACTCCTCGTAGCGGCAATAGACCTCGCCGTTGGTGAACGTCTTCAGCGTGATCCCGCCGAGCTCGACGCCCAGCTTGGAGGCGATCTTCGCCGCCAGATTCGGGTTCGCGCGGCCCGAAACCAGCAGGAGCCGCTTGCTGTAGTCCAGTACCAGCTCGCTCCGCGGGAGAGTCGTCTCGAGCAGGCTCATCGTGAGATCGAGTGTAGGGTCGAGGGGAGACGGATCGGGTGCTCGAAGCTACTGGGTCGACGGGGCTGATGTTCTCGTTTCGCTGCTGTCCGCGCCCTTGTCGTCCGGCACATTCTTATCGCTGCCGCCGGCCGGCTGCGACTGTGAATCACGCTCCTTGCGGCGTTCGCCGTAGCCCTCGATGTTCTTCTGGCGAGCGCGAGCGATCCCGAGCGCGCCCGGAGGCACATCGTCGGTGATGACCGAGCCGGCGCCCGTGTACGCGCCGTCGCCGAGGCTGACCGGGGCCACGAACATCGTGTCGACGCTGACGAACGCGCCGGCGCCGATCGAGGTGCGGTGCTTGTTCTTGCCGTCGTAGTTGGCGGTGATCGTCCCGGCCCCGATGTTGGTCCGCTCGCCGATGTCGGTGTCGCCGATGTACGACAGGTGCGGGACCTTCGCGCCGGCGCCGATGTCCGAGTTCTTGATCTCGACGAACGTGCCGGCCTTCGATCCCTCGCGCAGCACGGCCCCGGGCCGCAGGTACGCGAACGGCCCGACGCTGACCCGGTCGCCGACGTCGGCCTCCTTGAGATAGGAATGAACGATCGACGCCTGGTCGCCGACGTGCGTGTCGATCAACGTCGAGAGCGGGCCGATCCGGGCGCCGGCGCCGATCTCGGTGGCGCCGTGGAGGCTCGTAAACGGGGCGATCTCGGTGTCCTGTCCGATCCGCACGTCCACATCGATCACGGTCGATGCCGGGTCGACGATCGTGACGCCGGCGAGCATGTGGCGCTCGTGGATCCGCCGCTGTGCCACCGCCCTGACCGCCGCCAGCCCCACCCGGTCGTTGACGCCGAGTTCGCTGGCGTCGTCGATCTCGTGGGGGAGCACGCTCCGCTCGTGCGCCCGCATGATCGGCAGCACGTCGGGCAGGTACAGCTCGCCCTGCGCGTTGTCGCTTCGCACCTCATCGAGCGCGGCGATCAGCGCCGCGCCCTCGAACGCGTAGATGCCGGTGCTGATCTCGCGGATCCGCATCTCGAGCTCGGTCGCGTCGCCCGGCGCCTTCGTTTCGACCACGCGCTCGATCGTCCCGTCGGGCGCCCGCACCACGCGCCCGTACCCGCGTGGGTCATCGAGCACGGCGGTGGCGAGCGTCGCCGCCGCGCCCGACCGGGCATGCGCCTGCGCCAGGCCGGCCAGCGTGTCCGCCGTGATCAGCGGGTGATCGCCGTTCAGGACGATCACCGTGTCGCTCGAATCGATGTGCTCCGCCGCCGCCTTGACCGCATCCGCCGTCCCGCGAGGCTCCTGCTGCACCGCCACCGTCACCTCGCCGCCCAGCGAGGCCTGCAGCGGCCGCTCGGGACCCTCGACCACGACCACCTTGCCGGCGCCGGCCGCGCGCGCAGCCGCCACCGGCCAGGCGATGATCGCCCGCCCACACACCTCGTGGAGCAGCTTGGGCGTCGCGGAACGCATCCGCGTGCCCTGCCCGGCGGCGAGGATCACGACCACAGGCGCGGCCACGGCCAAGATCGTAGGGGATCGGGCGCAGAGCGTCGACCGCGACTGTTCGTGGGGGCGCGCGGACGCCTGAAGATCAGCGGCGGCGGCGATCGACGGCCGGCCGTGGGAGTCTGCACATTACGAACGTATGTTCGTATGGGCACCGGATCGGATCCGCGGTCTTGCAGACTCTTTGCGACCGGAGTAGAAAAAAGCTGGGGAGCACGGATTCGAACCGCGACCCAGGGCTCCAAAGGCCCGTGTGCTGCCGTTACACCACTCCCCAGAGCATTGCAGTGAGCGGCTCGGATGACGTTATCTCATCGACCGCCACCCGCAGCGCAGCAGGCAGCAGCGGCAGCCGGGCCGACGTCCTTACTGACAGGTCGTGGTGCTGTTGCTACCCGTACCCGGCGGGGTGCACAGCGTCTCGCGCGAGATGTGCCACCCGGAGTCCGAGATGTCGAACAGGTACGGCGGCAGGATGTTCGCGAGGCGGTCGTCGTAGTTGTAGTTCTTGACGTAGCCGTTCTGCGCGCCACCGCCGGAGCCCGCGACGCCGACCGGACCGCGGAAGTACTGCGCGATCGCACCGTGCACGGAGAACGATCGAGGTAGTCCCGCTGAAGACGTTGCCGTACTGCTGGGCGTCGGTCAGCAGCTCCGAGTTGTCGCTCGGCGTCGGAATCGGCTTGGCGTTATAGACCGGCGTGCCCTTGAAGATCGCATTCTGGCAATTGTCACCTGAGCAGATGTCGGCGGCGGCGGTTCCCGGCGCCGAGCTCTCGATCTTGTCGGCGGCGCTGCGGCCGAACGTCGGCGACGCGCCGGAGTTGATCAGGTACTGGTCGTCGGTGTACGCCGGCCCGTTCATCGTGTCTCCGGAGATCCACACGATGTTGCAGTTCGAGTTCCGGCTGTTGCGGTAGAAGACATCGCACGCGCTGTAGCTGGGGGACCCGCCGGGAATCCCGTCGTCGACCGCTTCGAAGTGGGTGTACCAGAGGAAGTCGAGCGGGCTGTCCATGCGGAAGCTGACGACGATCGCGCTGCACCACGGGCCTCGCGCCGGCCGAGCCGGTGAACACCATGCGAATCGAACCGGTCGTGCTGTCGACCAGTGAGTTGAGCACGTTGCTCGTGCAGCTGGTGTTGCCGTTGGCGTAGATCGGCTGGAACGTGTAGCTCGCGCCATCGGCCGACCCCGGCACGCTCACCGCCGTGCTCTGGGTGTCGTTCGCGCACGTTTCCCAGTAGTTCGGGTTCTGGTTCATCTGGTAGAGGTACGCCTGTACGCCCGCGTCCGCCGCGGCGTAGGCGCGCTTGGCCGCGAGGTTGTCGGTGCCGATGTGAATCTCACCCGACGCCGCGTAGAACACCGCGGTGAGGAGCAGGCTCGTGACGAGCAGGACGCCGAGCGCGATCACCATCGTGAAGCCGTGCTCGGCCGAGGCCCGCACGCGCGCCCGCCGCATCATCCGAGCTGAAGTGTCGAAGATCATTCGCATGGCGAGAACGTGGCTCCGTCTCCGATGTGGTTGGCGGCCGGCGTGAAGCGGAACGAGATCGCGTCGCTCACGCTTACGCCGACATCCGAGTAATTGGTCCGCTCGTTCGCGTGGCCGGCGGGTCCGACGCTCAGCGTGACCATCACCTCGGCCGCCGTCGCGGCCTGGGTGCCGGTCAGAGTCGTGCCCGGCGCGAGCGGATTGAACTCGGTCGTGCTCGTCCCGGGGACCGGGGCGGTGCCGTCCGGAAGGATCTCGTATTGGTTACCCGCGGCATCGGTCCCGGGCGCCACCTGGTAGGCGAAGTACTGGAACACCGGCGTGAGCGCCGAGGTGGACGTCGGCCGGCTCTGGCCCACGTTCGTCAGGATGGTCCTCGTCGACTGAAGCGTTCCGCGTGTGTACGTAGGCACGCCGTTGACCGTCGAGACACTCGTCGTGTACGTGCTGTCGGTGAGCGTGTTCGTCGGTGCGCCGTTGTAGTCGATCTCGTGCCACCACTCGTTGGGCGTCGCCCCACTCCCGGTGGAAGTCAGGAAGATCAGGGCGTTGGGGCCGCTGCCCGACTGGATCGGCGTCTCCTCGTCGGCGAAGCAGGCCGAGTGCAGCTCGTTCTCGATCGCCGTGAACGCCGGGCGCGCGCGCTCAGTCGCGTCGACCTGGCTGAACGCGTGCGTGGTGTTCTGGAGAGTGACGTCCATGATCGTCTGCAGCGCGATCAGCACGACGATGCCGGCGACCATGGTCACCAGCAGCTCGACCAGCGTGAAGCCGTCCTCGGACTTCAGCTCCAGGCGCCGTGAGCTCAGCACTTCGTCGACCCCGACGTGCTCGGGAGATTGACCGTCACCGGAGTGGCGGCAGAGAAGCTGGGAGTGAACGCGGCGCTGGTCTGAGTGAAGTAGTTCGAACCGGACTGGAGATCGGCGCATACGGTCAGCGATCCGGTTTGCCCCGAGGCGCTCGCGGTCGACCCCGAGCTCGCGCTGCTCGCGAATGGCACCCCGTAGTAATACGAGATCGTGGAGCCGGAGATCAGGGTGCCGTTCGTCGGAGTCATCGCCCAGGTGTCCGAACAGGACCCGTCGCTGCTGCTGAAGACGACCTTCACGTCGGTCGGAGCGACGGACGAGCCGCTGCTCTTGTTGACCGTCAGCCGGAGCGTCGGCACCTGAATAGGCTGAGTGCCCAGGTTCGAGCCGGGCGGGACCGTAAACATGTCGTATCCCGTCGGCGGCTGCTCCTGGCGGCAGGTCCCCGCCCACACCTGGTAGTTGTTGGTGTACGTCACCGGGTTCTGGGAAGACACGAACGGGAACAGGCCCATCGTCGCGGTCCCCGGCGGCGCAGTGACAGTCGCGATCGACGACGTGAGCGACTGCGCGTTGTAGCGGTAGCTCGCCATCGGAATACCGGCGCCGCCGCTGCTGAACCACGACAGCCCATCTGCGTAAGCGGTGTTGGCGGGACTGCCGACCGTCATCTTGAAGCTCCCGGTCAGCCCGCCGGCCTGCCCGAGCGCAATCGGATTGCCCCGACCCGGCGATGCGATTCCGGTGCTGGCCACGGTGGCGGTATCGCTGATCGGCGAAGCGTTTCCGTTCGGGTCGACGTAGCCGAGGTCGGTGTAGGTCAGGTTGTACGCCCCCGAATCGAGCGCGCTGAAGATCACGCATCCGGAGGTGTCGCTGGTGCCGGTGTCCTGCTCGGGGCCGGTGGCCGCCAGCGTCACGCCCGCGAGCGGCGACGCGGTCTGATCGTGGAACTGGGCCAGCAGGCTTCCGCCGGCCGGCGGCGAGATCACGCTCTCGTCGGTCGCGAGCGTCGCGGTCGTACCCTGCGCGTTCGTCCGTGTGACCGTCGAGATCGTCTTGAAGTATGTGGCGGAGGCCCCGCCCGCCGTCGTGCAGCTCTGGCCGTTGCTGGTGCTCAGGTACCAGGCCTTCGAGGTGATCGTGTAAGTCGAGCCGCCGACGGTGACGTTGTAGGACTGGTTCAGGTTGTCGAGCTGCTCAGCCGAGAGCCCCTTCAACCGTTCCTGATCCTGCTCGGCCAGCGTCTCGGCCTGGGATCGGCTGTTCTGGTTGGCGATGATGTCCGTGTTCGTGATCAGCGCGCCGGCCACTGCGGTGGCGATCAGGGTCACGATCAGCGCGCTGACCAGCACCTCGATCAGCGTGAACCCACGCTCCGCCGCCAGACGAGCGCGCACCCGGTACCCAAGTCCACTCTTCACGGCCGATGGATCGGCCCACCCCAGCCGCTGCTTGAGAAGCCGGATCCCAACCCGTCGCACGTTGACTGCGCGCAGACGCTTGCTCGGCGACGGCACCTCGACGCCACTCGGGCACTCGGATGATTCGGCGGTCGGGGATCCTGAGGCGCGGCGCATGGTCGGTCACTGGTGAGTTCGTTGCGCGAGCGAGCAACGGGAACGAGTTGCTCGCGCGCGTCATGTGACGTGTCGGGGGCGCTCCCGCGCCGGATTAGCCGCCCCGAACCGAGCGGACGGATAGCTGAGTACGCCCCGCCTACCGCCGCCGGCGAAGGATCGTCGCCACGTCCCCGGAGAGCAGCGGGTCAGCGAGCGCCGCGCGCACGTCCGCCGGCCGGTGCAGCGCTCGCTCGGCCCGCAGGATCCCGACCTCGTAGCCGACGTCGCGGATCGCGGTCAGCGCGACGCCCATCACGTCGTTGCGCCAAGCCTGCTCGGGCAGCGCGAACAGCTCCGGGAGCGGCCGGGCGATCCCCACCAGGTACAGGCCGCCGTCGATCGCCGGGCCGAGCACCACGTCGCAGCCGGCGCTCAGGTCGTCGAGCGCGGCCGTGGCGTGCGCGGTCCGAAACCGCGGCAGATCGGGCCACACGATCAACAGCGGCCCGCCGGCCCGGGCCAGCACGCGCGCCGAAGCGTCGGCGAGCCGGCCGGCGATCCCCTCGCCGTTCTGGGGGAACAGCACCGCGTCGGCGCCGACCAGCCGTCGCAGCTCCGCCCCGGCGTCCGGGGGGTCGTGGGCGACGTGGACCGGACCGGGTGAGACGCCGTGCGCCCAGGCGGCCGCATGAGCGATCAGCGCGGCTTGCAGCTCCAGGCAGCCCTCGCGGCCCAGGAGCGGTTCGATCGCCCGGCGAACCTCGCCGGCGCGGGGCGCACGAGCCATGATCAGCACCGCCGGTCCCACACCGTTCATCGCGCGGACCCTACCCCAGACAATCGCTCGTCCAACCCGCGGACGCCCCGTCGGCCCAACGCACTACCGGGGGACCCGTCCGCCTTCGGCCCCGCGCTCGCGTGCGGGACCGCGCGGCGGGGCGATGCCGAGCACGCGCATCGCCTTGAGGCCGAGCGACAGCTTCTCGCGCCCGTCGGTCGAGGAGACGTCGAGCCCGGTCAGCTCGCGCACGCGCTCGAACCGATACCGGACGGTGTGGCGGTGGGTGATGAGCCGCTGGGCGGTCGCGTTGACGTTCGCGTCGCACTCGAGGAACGTCGACAGCGTGCCGAGCAGATCGGTCTCGTACTGCTCGTCGTAGGCGACCAGCGGCCGGACGGTCTCGTCGTAGAACCGCCGCAGCTCGACCGGGTCGTTCATGTGCGGCAGCAGCAGCTGGTATGTGCCGGTCTCCTCGTAGCCGAGCTCCGTCCGGTCCGGCTCGCCCTCGACCACATTGGCGGCTAACAGCGCCTCATTCCGCGCCCGAAAAAGATCGAGCGGATCGTCGGTGCGCCGGCTGCGGCCGACCGCGAACGCGAACCCGGGCAGCCCCGACTCGAGTTCGCGCAGGATCGCCGGCACCGCCCGGCGTCCGGCCTCGCCGTCGCCGTCGGGAAGCAGAACCGCGATCTCGGCGGCCTCGTCGGCGGTAGTCGCCGCGATCGCGCCGGGCGCCACCGACCGTGCGCCTCGCGCCGCGAGCGCCAACAGGCGCCGGCGCCAGTCCTCCTCGGTCGGGTTGCGCGGATGGGCGCGGATGATCACGACGCTGGCCCCGACGCCGAGATCGGTCCCGAGCTCCTTGCCGCGCGCGATCAGATCGTCGCGAACTTCGATCCGCCCGTCGAGCACCGCCCGCATGAAGCTCGTCGCGGCCTCTTCGGACGCGCGCTCGGGGGCGCGCACCCGCTCAACCTCGGACGCGATCAGAGTCGTGACCAGCCGCAGCAGCGGCGCGTCGGTCGGTCGCTCTGACGCCCGCATCCGCAGCCTCCCGACCGTCGACTCGGCCACCTTGAGCTCGATCGTCGTGACGTCGTCGGCGTCGCGCATCAGCGACCGCTCGTCCGCGGGCGACCGCGCCGCGACCGCGAGCACGGTCGCTGAGCGGTCGATCAGGATCAGGCTCGTGTCGAGCGCCCGGGCCGCCGCGCGGAGGATCGCGGGCAAGCCCGCCCCGTCCTCGACGGCGTCTGTGATCGCAGCCAGCGCAGCGAGGTCGGGCGCGGCCGCCCCGGACTGCTCCTGGGCGCGGTCAGCCAATCGGCGCAGTCCCGGTCTGGGTCAGAACACCCTGGGCCACTCGAGCACGACCACGGCGCCGAGCAACACACCGATCCCCACGAACGCGGCCAGGACGTAGGCCGACAGCATCACGGCGATCAGCCGCTCGTGGACTCGACGGTACGCGGTGACCGCCGGGACCACCAAGAGCAGGAGAAACGCCAGCAGGCCGAGCACGCCGAGACCGACGGCGACCAGGTAGGTGATCTGCGTGTTACTCATGGATGTTCGTGAAATTGTGCCCGATGGCGGCGATGACGACTACGGATTCGACCACGGCCGCCGCCGCACCTTCCGCGCCTTCACACGAACAGCGGAAAACCGAAGTCACGCGGCACGGGCACCGCGCAGCATGCGCCAGGGTACCGGGGCGCCAGCGCGGTCGCGGCCGCCTCGGCGCGTCCGCGTCCATCTGGACCCCAAAACACCCCCGCGACCGTCGGTCCCGACCCGGACACGAACGCGTTGTCCGCCCCGGCGTCCCGCACCGCGTCCAGCGCACCTGAGATGTCCGGGCACAGCGACACCGCGGCGGCCTGGAGCTCGTTGACCAGCAACCGCTCGGGGAGGCGCGCACCGGGCGTGAGCGAGGACCACAGGTCCGGCAGCCTCGCCGCGAACCCGAGCTCGTCGTCCCGCAGACCGAGACGATCGGCCTTTGCATAGACCGCGGCCGCCGACAGCGCGTCTGGAAGCGGCACGATCGCGAATGCGTGCGGCGCGAGCGGCGCCCTGACCTCGACCTCGTCCCCCGCGCCGGTCCCGAGCGCCAGCCCGGGCGTGAGCTGGCTCGGCACGTCTGACCCGAGCTCGGCCGCGAGCTCCGCCACCGCCCCGTCATCGATCGGCGCCAGCCGCGCGGCCATTCGCAGCACCGCGGCCGCATCGGCCGATCCGCCACCCATGCCGGCGGCGACCGGAATCCGCTTGTGGATCGTCACCTGAACCCTGGGTCCGTTCCATCCTCGCGCCCGGAGCCCCGCCAGAGCGCGGGACACGATGTTCGGTTCCTCGACGCCCGCACACACGACCTCGTCGTCGAGCGACACGCGGGTGACGAGCTCGAGCTCGTCCGCGAGCGACACCGACTCGATCAGCGTGATCAGCTCGTGGCGTCCATCCGGCCGCCGCGCCCCGACGAACAGGCTCAGGTTGACCTTGCCCGGCGCCCGCGCGAACAGCTTCACGGAACCGATAGCCTCGCCGCGAGCTCACGAAACTCGTCCGGCGAGAGCCGCTCGGCGCGCTCGTCGGGCGGATGGCCCATCTCCACCAGCGCCGAGCGCGCCCGCTCGCGCACGCCGGACACCGCACCAGGCGCCAACGCCAGCGATCCCGCCAGCGCCTTGCGCCGATGAGCGAACGCCTCGTGAACCAGACGCCGGAGAACCCCGTCGACGCCGTCGGATCCCGAGCGCCGGCGCAGCCCCACCAACGCCGAGTCCACGCGCGGCACCGGCCGGAACACGGTGCGCGCCACCGGGCGCAGCACCTTGACCTCGCACGCGAGCTGGGCGAGCACCGACGGCGCTCCGTACGCCGCCGACCCAGGAGCCGCCGCCAGCCGCTCGCCGACCTCGCGCTGAACCATCACCACCCACGACTCCACCGAGGGCAGCTCGTCGATCGTCCGCAGGATCACGGTCGCGGCGATCCCGTACGGCAGGTTCGCGACGACCGCGGTCGGCGATGGATCGAGATCGACGAGCGAGAGCTCGAGCACGTCGGAAAAATGGACGCTGACGTTGGAGAATCCAACCAAGGCCTCGGTCAGGGCGGGCTCGAGCCGCCGATCGATCTCGACCACGTGCAGAAACGCGACCTCAGACGCCAACCGCGACGACAAGACCCCCTGCCCGCCGCCGATCTCGAGCACGACGTCGTCGGCCGACAACTCCGCGAGCCGCTCGATCACGTCGAGGATGTTGCGATCGACCAGGAAGTTCTGACCGAGTTTCACCACTGGAACACTTCGGCCGCACTCGCCTCGACCGCGGCGTCCAGCTCGTCATACGACACTCGCCGCTCGACCGCAACCGCACCCGCCGTCGCCACGACGTGTGCCGGCTGGTTGGGCTTGCCGCGCGCGACCTGCGGCGAAAGATACGGCGCGTCGGTCTCGACCAGCAACCGGTCGGCCGGCACCCGCACGGCCGCCAGCCGCAACTCGGCCGCTTTCGGATACGTGACATTCCCGGCGAACGAGAACCACCAGTCCTCATGCGTCAGGCACTCGTCGAGCCGGTCGGCCATCGAGAAGCAGTGCAGGATCACCCGCACTCCGCCGGCGAGCTCACCGAGCATCGACAGCGTGTCGTCCTCGGCCGCGCGAGTGTGGATGACCAGCGGCTTGCCGACCGATCGCGCCAGCGAGATCTGCGCCTCGAAGGCACGCTTCTGGTCGGTGACCGGCGCGTAGTCGCGGTAGTAGTCCAGGCCGGTCTCGCCGATCGCCACGCACTTTGGATGGGCCGCGAGCGCCTCGAGTTCGGCGAGATCCGCGCCGTCGAATCCCGTCGCCGAGTTGGGGTGACGCCCGATCGCCGCGTACACCTGCGGGAACGCCTCGGCCGCCGCGAGCGCCGCCCGGCACGAGGCGCCGTCGGTGCCGACGGTGACGATCCGACTCACGCCGGCCTCGACCGCCGCCGCGACGAGCTCGGTATCGGGGGGCTCGCACAGCTCGAGGTGCGTGTGGCTGTCGATCACGTGCGTTTCGGGAACAGCGGCTCGAGCGCGCTCACCGAGCCGCCCGACACCTGCGGCGCGAACGCCGCGCCGGAATACTCGAGCGCCGGCGCGCCGATCGCCTCGAGCAGCCGCGCCGTGCTCACCGGGATGTACGGATGCAGCAGCACGCTGACCACCCGCACTCCCTCGGCCAGCGACGCGAGCGTCTCGTCGAGTGCGCCGGCCGCGTCGGGATCGCGCGCGAGTTGCCACGGCGCGCGCTCCTCGACGTACCGGTTCAGCCGGCGGACGCGCTGCCAGATCAGCTCGAGCGCCTGGGTGACCTCGAGGCGGTCGAGGAGCGTGGCCACGTCGGCGGACAGTGACTCGAAATCCGAGACAACCGCCGGGTCGGTCGCCACCGCGGGTATCGAACCATCGCGATACCGGAGCAGCATCGCGGTCGTCCGGCTCGCGAGGTTCCCGTATTCGTTGGCCAGCTCGGTGTCATAGCGCGCGCGAACCGCGTCGATTCCCACGCTCCCGTCGCCGCCGAACGACACGTCGCGCATCAGGTAGAAGCGGAGCGCGTCGGTGCCGTACTCGTCGATCACCTCGAACGGGTCGAGCACGTTGCCGAGCGACTTGCTCATCTTGCGGCCGTCGGCGCCGAGCAGGAAGCCGTGGACGAACACATGATTCGGGACCGGGAGGTCGGCCGCCATCAGCATCGCCGGCCAGAAGATCGTGTGGAACTTGAGGATGTCCTTGCCGATCAGGTGATAGTTCGCGGGCCAGAACCGCGAAGTCAGATCCTCCCCCGGCCGCGCGTACCCGAGCGCGGTGTAGTAATTCAGCAGCGCGTCGAACCACACATAGAACACGTGCTCGTGATCCCATGGGACGGTCACGCCCCACTTCAGACGCTTGCGCGACAGCGAGATGTCCTGAAGCCCCGACGCGATGAACGACCGCGCCTCGTTGAAATGATGGGGCGGCATCACGAAGTCTGGCTGGCCGTCGAACAGCCGCTCGAGCGGCTCTTGGAACGCTGAGAGGCGGAAGAACCAGTTCTCCTCCTGGTGGCGCTCCAGCACGATCTCGTGGATCGGGCAGCGGTTGCCGTCGAGGATTTCGTTCTCGACCTTGAAGTCCGCGCACCGCGGGCAGTACCACCCCTCGTAGATCCCCTTGTGCGTGTAGCCGTTGTCGTGCACGCGCTGGAGGACCTCCTGTACGCGAGCCTTGTGCTCCTCGTCGGAAGTTCGGATGAAGAAGTCGTTGGTGGCGTCGAGGATCGGGGCGAGCGCCTTGAACTTCTCGGCGTTCCGGTCGGCAAGCTCGCGCGGCTCGATCCCCTGAGCGGCCGCCGCGTCGGCCACCGGCTCGCCGTGCTCGTCGGTCCCGGTCAGGAAGAACACGTCCTCGCCGCGCTGGCGCATGTGGCGCGCGGTCACGTCGGCGGCGATCGTCGTGTACGCGTGGCCGAGGTGCGGCTGCGCGTTCACGTAATAGATCGGGGTGGTGATGTAGAACGACATCGCTACATCTGACTTTATTGGGCCTCGCTCCGCTCGGCGTCCATGGGGCCGGGCGGCCGGGCATCCTTGCCCGGCCGGGGCGGTCGCGACCAGGCCCGCCGGGCACGGACGCCCGGCGGAACGGCCCCACGGACGCCGCCGCAGGCGGCCCCTAATCCTCGGTCAGCGCCTTGTACAGCGCGTTCGCCGCGACACCGGTCAGATCCGCGACCACCGAAGCGGCCACCCGGGGCTTGGCGCCGGCATCGACGAGCCGCCGCACGGCGTCGACCGCCGGCGTCATGTCGGGCGCTGCCGCATCGGGGGCGCCGCCGACCACGAGCGCGACCTCCCCCTTCGGAGGCTGCGAGGCGTACCGCGCCGCGAGCTCGGCGGCGGTCCCGCGCACCACCTCCTCGTGGATTTTGGTCAGCTCACGGGCCACCGCGACCGGGCGGTCGGGGTCGAGCGCGGCGAGCACTTCGAGCGACGAGGCCACGCGACGCGGGGATTCGAAGGCGACGAGCGTCTCCGGGGCGCTGAACGTCGCCTGCAGTTCGCTCCGCTTGCGCGGCAGGAAGCCGGTGAACCGCCACCGGTCGGCGGGAAGCGCGCTCGCCACCAGCGCCGCGAGCGCCGCCGACGGCCCGGGCAGCACCTCGACCGCCAGCCCGGCCGCGACGCACGCCTGGACGAGGACGAACCCGGGATCGGACACGAGCGGCGTGCCGGCGTCGGACACGAGCGCGACCACGGCGCCAGTCGCGCATCTTCGCCACGAGCTCGCCGGCGCGCTGGCGCTCGTTGTGCTCGTGGTAGCTGACAAGCCTCCCGCCGACGCCGTAGCGGTCGAGCAGCACGCGGCTGCGGCGGGTGTCCTCGCAGGCGATGATGTCGGCCTCGCGGAGCGCCGCCAGCACGCGCAGGGTGACGTCCTCGAGGTTTCCGATCGGCGTCGGGCAGATGATCAGGCGACCGGCGCTCATCCCGCCTCCGCCCGTTGGCGCAGCCCGTCGAACGCGAGTGCCGCCGCCCCGATCATTCCCGCCTCGACCCCGAACGCGGCCGGCACGATCTCGACCACGTCGCGCGAGGGCGGCAATGCCCGCGCGGCCACCTCGGCCCGGACGGGGCCGAGCAGCAGCTCGCCGGCGCCCATCACCCCGCCGCCGATCACGACCACCTCGGGATTGAAGGTGTTCACGATGCTGCTAACCGCCACGCCGAGATTGCGTCCGATGGTCGCGATTGTGTCGATCGCCGCCTCGTCGCCGTCGTGGGCGAGCTCGGTGACGAGCGGGCCGGCGAGTTCCCGCCCTTCGGACAGCGCCCGTCCGAGCCCCGAGCGGGGGCGCTCGCGGGCGATCCGCAGCGCCTCGCGCGCCAGCGCCTGCCCCGACGCCATCGCCTCGACGCACCCGTGGTTCGGGCAATTGCGCCCGCACGGCGGGCCGTTGCGGTCGATCACGATGTGCCCGAGCTCGCCGGCCGACCCGACCGCGCCCCGATAGAGCTCGCCGCGGAGGATCAGTCCCCCGCCGATGCCGGTGCCGATCGTGAGGACCACGGCCTCGCTGCATCCGCGAGCCGCGCCGGCGCGATGCTCGGCCAGCGCCGCGAGGTTGGCGTCGTTGTCGACGAACACCGGCAGGTCGATCCGCTCGGCCATCACGTCGGCGAACATGACGTTCTTGAGCGGGAGGTTTATTGCAACCACCGCGGTGCCCGTGCGCTGATCGATTAAGCTGGGAATGCCGAAGCCGACCGCGGCGACCTCGCCGCCCGCGCCGGCGCGCGTCTCCTCGACCGCGTCGACGACGGTGTCGAAGAGGTATGAGACGTCGAGGCGGGTGATGCTGCGCCGGGTGCGGTGGTGGACCGAGAGACCGGAATCGACCGCGCCGGCAAGCAGCTTCGAGCCGCCCATGTCGACGCCGATAGTGCGCCGGCCCGGCATGCCGTCACTATATGCACACCCATGCCTAGCGATCTCGAAGAGCGCCCATACAAGCTCTACCGCTCCGGCCCCAAGGGCCTGCGGGCTCGTCTGCGCGGCGAGGACGACGAGCTCCAGCGTCCGGTCGATTACCGCAAGTACAACGGCGGACGCGATCGCCGGACCGATCGGCGGATCACCCCCAAGCGGGTGATCCTGGGCCTGATCGTCGCGATCGCGGCGTGGCTGCTCCTGTCGCTGGTGCTGTTCCTGATCAGCTCCGCGACTCAGTCCGGCGGCATCCCGTCCGACGCCCGGGCCGCGCTCGCGTCGGGCGGGAACATGCTGACCTCGACCAACACCGTGCTCGTGATCGGCACCGATCAGCGGCCGAAGGGGACGCACGAGGGCGGCGCGAACACGTCCGACGCCGGCAGCCGCTCGGACACGCTGATGCTGTGGCGGGTCGGCGGCGGGGTCTCGCGCCGGCTGTCGATCCCGCGCGACACGCTCGTCTCGATCCCGGGGCATGGGACGAACAAGATCAACGCCGCCTACGCGTTCGGCGGCCCGGCGCTCACGATCAAGACCGTCGACGCGCTCACCGGGCTGAAGATCAACCACGTGATCATCATCAACTTCGCGAACTTCCCGAAGTTCATCGACGCGATCGGCGGCGTCACCGTCAAGACCGGCCGGATCTGCTCGCAGATCAGCGGCGGCGCTCAGAACGGCGGCTTCACGCTGAACCTCTCGCCCGGCACCCACCACCTGAACGGCGTCCAGGCGCTGACGCTCGCGCGCACCCGGGAGAACAGCTGCAACGCGGCCAGCAACGACCTCACGCGCGAGGGCTACCAGCAGCAGATCCTGAACGCGATCAAGAGTCAGCTGCTGACGCCCTACACGTTCTTCCACCTCCCGTGGGCGTCGTGGTACGCGCCGCAGTCGATCCGCACCGACATGGGTGGGCTCACGCTGCTCAGCATGTTCGCCGCGTCCGAAATGGGCGGCTCGGCGCCGGTGCAGATCCTCAAGCCGACGGGCGGGGAGAACGTTCCGGGTGTCGGCGACGCGCTGATCGCGTCCCCGCACGACGTGCAGAAGGCGGTCTCGAAGCTCGTCAACGGCTGACCGGGGCGCGCGTGAGGTGCGTGCTGGATTTTCCGCCACATACGCGGTTTTTCCAGCAAGGGCCGGAGAGACCCTCAAGGATTTGGGGGTGCCGCCGATATGGAGGGCGTGATCAGCGCGCTGGTTTGGCACGCCTGGAAACGGATTTGCTCGAACAGGCGTCCGGTCGCCGTCGTGATCGGACTCGCGCTCGCGCTCGCGCTCGCCGGCGCCCCGGCGGCCGCGGCCAACGCCGGCGATCCGCTCTCGTACTACGGCGGCCCGGTCGTACACGCAGCCACGGGAGTGATCGTCGACTGGGGTCAGGACGTCAGCCCGATCTACACCGACCCGACCGCCGGGGACCCCGGGCTGCTCAATTACTTCGCGTCGACCAGCGGCTCGACCGGTGACACCGGAGGCGTTCTCGCGCAGTACATGGACCAGTACGGCAATGCCGCTCCGGACGTGACCTTCGGCGGCCAGTACCAGATCACGCCGAGCGTGACCTCGAACACGATCGACGACCACCAGATCCAGACCGAGCTCGTGGCGCAGATCCAGAGCGGCGCCCTGCCGGCACCCGTCGGCTCCAAGGGGCTCGGCAGCGTCTACATCATGGTGTTCCCGCCCGCAGACACCGAGTGCCTGGACGGCGGCGACACCGAGTGCTCGGGGACGTACTTCTGCGCCTATCACGGCGACGCGCGGATGCCCGACGGGACCGCGGTCCTGTACGAGGTGATCCCCGACACCACGGCCGGAGTCGAGAGCCAGGACTGCGGCCCGTCGGGCAGCCCGCTCGCGAACCAGACGTCGCTGATCAGCCACGAGTGGTCGGAGGCGATCACCGATCCACTCGTCGGGGAGGCGACCTCCGGAGACGCGTCGCCGCTCGCCTGGTACGACGACAACTGCTCTTCGGTCGAGCCCGTGTGCGGCGAGATCGGGGACAAGTGCAACCAGCAACAGGGCCTGAGCGGCGGCTGGACCGTCCAGCTCGAGTGGAGCAACCTGGAATCGGCGTGCGAGCTGGGCGAGCCGAGTTACAGCGGTCCGAACGCGAGCTTCCGGGCCAACTCGAGCACATACGTCGGCCGGGCATTGAGCCTCGACGCCTCGAGCACCACCGACCCGGCCGCGGACCAGACGTCGATGGCCTACAACGGCACGCCGTACTCGGTCTCGCCGGGCATCTCGAGCTACGCGTGGAACTGGGGCGACGGCAGCGGGACGGATGCGGGCGCGACCGCGAGCCACACGTTCAGCGCGGCCGGCCTCTATCAGGTCTCGATGACGGCGACCGACAACCTCGGCTTCACCAGCACGGTCACTCATCCCGTTGTCGTCTGGAGCGACTCGACGCCGATCCGACCCGACGTGACGACGAGCCCGGCGACCGCAATCGACGACCAGAGCGCGACCCTTGCCGGCTCGGTCGACCCGCACGGTCAGCCGCTTATCTACAGC
Organism: uncultured Solirubrobacterales bacterium; assembly: GCA_963777335.1. Lineage (GTDB taxonomy): Bacteria > Actinomycetota > Thermoleophilia > Solirubrobacterales > Solirubrobacteraceae > Palsa-465. The sequence goes on along the minus strand of CAVZQD010000018.1, from coordinate 24,913 downwards.
TTTGCCTACGGGACCTCGCCGGACGATCTCGGTCGGGAAACCGCATCGACCGATGTCGGCACCGAGGCCGGCCCGGACGCCCCCGACCCGGTCGGCACGCTGCTGTCCGGCCTCAGCCCCTCGACCACCTACTACTACGAGCTCGATGTCGAGGTGGGCGGCCAGATCTACCCGGCGGGCAACGTCGAGAGCTTCACGACCGCGGCGCCACCTCAGAACCAGAGCAGCGGCGGAGGTGGATCCTCGGGCGGCGGTGCGGGCGAGGGAACGACGACCGGCTCCACGCCGCCGCCCACCGACCAGAACCCGCCGGCGCCGGCACCGGCGCCGGCGCCCGCCGCGCCGGAGCTCCCGAGCGTCGCGACCGGCGCGGCTACCGGGCGGACCGGCTCCTCGGCGACGGTCGCGGGCGGCGTCGACCCCGACGGATTGCCGACGCGCTACCTGGTCGAGTTCGGCAAGACCACCGCCTACGGGCACAGCTCGGCCGGCGCGTCGGCCGGCGCCGGCCGGTCGAGCGTGTCGGTCCTCGCCACGATCAGCGGCTTGCGGCCCCGCACCCTCTACCACTACCGGCTGGTCGCGATCAACGCCGCCGGCACCGCGGTGGGCGCCGACCGGACGTTCAGGACGTCAGCCGCCCCGCCGCCTCCGCCGCGGTTCTCGTTCCTCGCCCCGTCCCGGCTCACGCTCGCGCAAGCGCTCGCCGGCAAGCTGCATGTCGTGCTCCGGTGCAGCACCGCGTGCACCGCCCGCTTCGCGGTGACGATCGTGCTACCCGGAGTCGAGCGCCTCCAGGCGATTGCGGTCACGCTCGCCCGCGGATCCGGCCGCACGCCGGGCGCGGGCAGCAGACGGGTCACGCTCCGATTCACCGGAGGACTGCGGCCGGCGCTGCGGCAACGCCCACGCGTTGAAGCTCGCGATATCGGGCTACGCGGTGCGCGGGTCGAGCGCTCCGAGCGCGCCGCGGGTCGCGCGGCTGACGCTCGTCCGGTAGCCGTCAGCCCGCGGGACCGGCAGCCGTCAGCGCGCGGGACCGGTAGCCGTCAGTCCGAAGATTTCGAGGCGGCCGACCCCGCCTTCGACTCGGACTTCGAGTCCGAGCTCTTGGCGCTGGACGACCCGGAGTCGGACGAGTCCGAGCTCGAACTCGAGGACGAGCTGTCGCTCTTGTCGCCCTTGTCGCTGTTCTCGCGGGCGCGCTTGCGCGTGCCGTAGTCGGTGTTGTAGAAGCCCGATCCCTTGAAGTGCACCGCGATCGGGTGGAACACGCGCGCGACCGGCGCTTCGCAGCTCTCGCAGATCTCGACCGGATCGTCGCTCATGCGCTGCATGACCTCGAAGGTGTGTCCGTGTTCGCACCTGTACTCGTAGATCGGCATCGCTTCAGTAAGTATAGGCGCGGGTTTTGGCACTCTCAAGCGGAGAGTGCCAAGCAGCGGTCAGCCGCTCGGGGTAGCCGGCGTCTGCTCGGCGATCGGCTGCCCGGCGCTCGACGCGAGGCTCTTGATCGACGAGACAGAGCTGTCGAGCCCGCTCACGTCGGAGGCGCTCGCCCCGCCGGATTTGACGCTGCCGGCGAGGCCGTGCAGCTTGTTCTGGAGGGCGGTGATCGGCGCGACGAGCTTCGACAGCGTCGGGTTGGCCTGGGCGTCGGCGAGCGCGAGCTTCAGCTCGTGGTAGACGAACGCGGCCGCCAGCGCCGCCTTGATCGTCGTGAGCTTGTGCTCGAGCGGGTGGCTGAGGTCTCCGGCCTTGGCCGGCTTGTAGATCCAGCGATGGAAAGCGCCGAACGCGAGCCCGGCGTGCAGCACGAACTTCGTCTTCGCGAGGTGGGTCGTCGCGGTCGAGGTTGCTGAGGCCGGAGCCGCTGCGCTCGACGTTGACGACTTCGAACTCCCGCACCCGACGACGGCAAGCGTGAGCACGCTTACGACCGCGACGAGGCAGGCCGGGGACCTCATCGTGCCGACGGTACCGCGATCTGCCGGCACCGGCAACCGTCCCGGCAAATGTCTATGGCGTGCGGCCAAGCGGACCCGTCCGCAGGTCCTGCCCACTAGCATGCTCGGCGCTGATGCCAACCGACGACGTGGTCACGATGGACAAGATCGTCTCGCTGTCCAAGCGGCGCGGGTTCGTGTTCCCGAGCAGCGAGATCTACGGCGGCCTCGGGTCGAGCTACGACTACGGCCACTACGGGGTCCTGCTCAAGAACAACGTCAAGAACCAGTGGTGGAAGGCGATGCTCCAGGAGCGCGACGACGTGGTCGCGCTCGACTCGGCGATCATCCAGCACCCGCGGACGTGGGAGGCGAGCGGTCACCTGGCCGGCTTCACCGATCCGCTCATCGACTGCCGCACGTGCAAGCTGCGGTTTCGCGCCGACCACCTGAATCAGTCGGCGTGCGGACGCAAGCCGTCCAAGCACCCGGGCGAGACCCCCGACTGCGACCTGACCGAGTCCCGCGACTTCAACCTGATGTTCGAGACGACCGTCGGCCCGGTCAAGGAAGAGGGGTCGACCGTCTACCTGCGCCCCGAGACGGCCCAGGGGATCTTCCTGAACTTCAAGAACTACCTGCAGTTCTCCCGTAAGAAGCCGCCGTTCGGGATCGCCCAGATCGGCAAGAGCTTCCGCAACGAGATCACCACCGGGAACTTCATCTTTCGCACCCGGGAGTTCGAGCAGATGGAGATGGAGTTCTTCGTGCCCGCGGTCGAGGCCGGGACCTGGCACCAGCACTGGCTCGCCGAGCGGATGAAATGGTGGACCTCGCTCGGGCTGCGCCCCGACCATCTGCGGCTGCGGGCACACGACGCCGACGAGCTCTCGCACTACTCGAGCGCGACCAGCGACGTCGAGTACCTGTTTCCGATCGGCTGGTCAGAGCTCGAGGGGATCGCCAACCGCGGCGACTTCGACCTGACCCAGCACGCCAAGTACTCGGGCCAGAAGCTCGAGTACGTCGACACCGCGACCGGCGACCGCTACATCCCGCACGTGATCGAGCCCGCCGCAGGCGTCGACCGCGCGATGCTCGCGTTCCTCGTCGACGCCTACGACGAGGACGAGATTGAGGGCGAGCAGCGGACGGTGCTGCGCCTGCACCCGATTCTCGCGCCGGTCAAGGTGGCGGTGCTGCCGCTCGTGCGCAAGGACGGCCAGCCCGAGCTCGCCAGCGAGGTGTATCGCGAGCTTCGCGACCACGTCCAGGCCGAGTACGACGAGGGCGGCGCGATCGGGCGGCGGTACCGGCGCCAGGACGAGATCGGCACCCCCTGGGCGGTGACGATCGACCACCAGTCGCTCGAGGACCGGACGGTGACGCTGCGCGACCGCGACAGCCTCGCGCAGATCCGGGTCGCGATCGGCGAGCTCGTCGACGTGCTCCGGGGGCGGCTCGGCGAGCCGTGGCGCTCGCCCAAGCTCGACCCATAGCGCTCAGATCGTGAGCACGAGTGGGGCGGAGCTCGCGGCGATGTAGCTCGCGGTCGCCGGCGTCTCGGCGATCGCGACGTAGCGGCCGGGTCCGTTGGTTTGTAGTCGTGCGTGGAACTGGCCGCCGACGGCTGGGAGCTGCTTGCTCGCGACCACGCGGCGGTGGCCGCGGACGACCTTGTACAGAACGACCGTTACCGGGTGGACGGGCGGCGAGACCGTGCCGCTGACCACGAGCGGCGCCTCCGAGCCTAGGGTCAGCGTGACGACCGGCGCGACGTCGATCGCGACGACGTCCGAGACCGCCGCCGGGGCGTCACGGTGGAGCGCGCGCACGAGCAGGTTGGTGGTCGCCGTGAGCGCGTAGCTCCAGCTCCCGCTTGCGTCGGTCGTGAGGGTCGCGATCGTCTGCTCGTAGTGCGGCGGCCCGATCTGCTGGAGCTCGATCGGGGCGCCGGTGAGCGGGGCGCCGCTGGCGAGGTCGGTGAGACGACCGGCGATCGGGATCTCGGCGCCCGGGCTGACGGGCGTGGCCGGGGCCGTGATCGTGGCGCGCGCCGGCGAGCCCACGAGCTGCGCCACCTGCGGCCGGATCGAGGGGAGCCGGGCGTAGAAGGCGTTACCGGGGCAGTCCGTGAGGTCGCCGTCGCGGTGGCCGGCGACGCGCGGAAGCGACACGTGCGCGCCGGGCGCAAACGGCGTGTAAAAGGCGTCGTACGGCGACACCTCGACGCTGACCCGGCCGTGCACGGGGACGCCGTGGAGCGAGAGCTTCCACGCGAGCAGGCGCTCGAGCGCGCCGATCGCCGCCGGCGACGGCGCGACATCGTCGAAGGTGCCCAGCACGACCATCCCGGTCGACTCCGTGTTGTAGCCGCCCGCGTGGGCGCCGACCACCGGCAGGTCGATCCCGCCGGCACGCGCCTCCCAGATCCGGCCGAACTCGTCGACCGCGAAGTTGTAGGCGATGTCGAAGTAGCCGCGGACGTAGTGGTGATAGTCGAAGATCGACAGCAGGATCGAGGGCACCTCGCCGGCGCTGTAGCCGTTGGGCGTGACGCTGTGATGGACGAACGCGAGCTTGACCGTGCCGTACAGCGGGGCGTGGCTCGGCGGCGCGTGCCCCTGGGCCCAGGCCGAGCGGGCGATGATCGGCGGCTGGCCCGGACCGGCGTCGAGCACCGGCTGAGCCGGCGGGAACGCCTGGGCGGCGTGGGCGCTCCGCGGAGCCGCCGGCCCGGCGCGCGCCGAAACGAAGTGCAGGCGAACCCCGGTCAGCGGGCGCGAGCTGCGCAGCTGGACGAGGTCGGCCGGGCCGCTCCAGATCGGATCGCCGAACTGCGCCGCTCGTGGATCCTGCCGATCCGGACCGTGACCCAGCACGGACGCGATCGCCCAGGGGCTCCAGGCTCCGCTCCCGGTCCGCGTCCGGAGCTCGATCGTTGCTCGCGCCGGCGTCGCCCACTCGACGCCGACGAGCGCGAACCGCGCCGACGCCGCGATCGGCGTCGACTCGGCGGCCAGCGTTCCGACCCATTGGCTGAAGACGCCGGCCTCGGCCGCGGAACCACGCGTGAGCGCGGCGACTGCTCCGCTCGGACGCACGAGCGAGGCCGCGCCCGCGACCGCGGCGCCGCGCAGCGCCGTGCGGCGCGTGATCAGGCTCTCGTGCCCCTCTCCGCTCATCGTTGACGCACTACATATCGTACGACGTCCCGTGCGGGACCCATGTTAGGTCACTGACACGGTGCACTCGCCGCTTGGTTACCTGACACCCGAACGTGCACGCGACGCTACCCAACCGTCGCGTTGGCGAACACTCGAAACCCGCCGGGGACGTTGGTGGCGCTGACCGATGTCACCTGGACGTGCGGGTTGTGGAACAGCGTGATCGCCGCGATGCCTCCGAGTGGGATGTTGGGCGCGACGACGAGGTCACCGTCCTTCGCGGCCACGGTCGCGTCGACGGTCGCGTGCAGCCCGAGGACGCTCGCGGTCCCGCGGAGCGTGAGCCGTCCGGTTCCGGACGCGATCGGCTCGACGTTGTCGAGGAAGAAGACCGCCGAGCGCAGGTTCGCCTCGCTGACGGTGGCGGATGCGGTGAGCTCGCTGCCCCGCTTGTGGAGCGCGGCGTTGCGCAGCGCGACCGGCCCCACGAACAGCTCCTGGGCCGACGCGTCGAGCTTGTCGGCGTCGGCGGCGCGACCCAGCGTGTCCCCGAGGTGGCTCGAGGCCGATCGGTAGTGCCCCATCCGCACGACGACGCTGTCGGCCTTGTGCCAGAGCAGCTTGATCGCGGGGAACGAGCTGACCTTGACCTCGAGCACGGTCCCCGATGGCTCGAGGTCGTTGCGGAGCTCCTGCGCCGCGATCCCGGGGAGCAGCAGCTGCGCGACGGCCAGGACCAGCAACACGATGCCGGCCGCGGTCAGAACCGCTATCCGACGCACGGCCCGCTCAGCCCGGCACTCAGCTCAGTACGGCGCGCGCGGCGATGATCCCCTGCTCGGTGAGCGGACCGATGTCGAGCTCGGGCTCGCTCAGGCGCCGCACAATCACGCCGTCGGCCAGCGCGAACAGGAACATCGCCGCCAGCTCGGGGTCGATCCGCAGCGTCAGGACGCCGGTGCGCCGCTTCTGCTCGAGCGCCTCGGCCAGATGCGAGCGGCTGCGGCGGCCGAGCTCCGCCAGCTCGGCGGCGATCTCGTCGTTGCGCCGCGCCAGCGTCAGCATCTCGTAGATCATCACCGGAGCCGGCCCATCGCCGAGGAGCTCCTCGAAGCTCCGGACCAGCGCGTCGAGCACGCTCTCGGCGTCGGTCGCGCCGGCGATCGCCGCCTCGAGGCGCTCGATCCGGACGTCGGACTCCCGTCGCACGACCTCGATCAGCAGCCGCTCCTTGGTTCCGAAGTAGTAGTGCAGCAGCCCACGCGAGACGCCGGCCACGTTCGCGACGTGGTCGAACGTCGACCCCGCGATGCCGCGCGCGGCGACGCTCGCTCGCATCGCCTCGACGATTCGCGCCGCCTTGTCGCCCGCCAGCTCGCGCGAATTCGAGTCGCGTGGTTGGGTTGCCGCCTCCACGAGGGGCCGATTCTAATCGAGCCGCCCGCGACCCCGGCGCGCGGGCCCCGGCTCAGGGGCCGGCCCCTTAACGCGCCGGAGGCGCCGATGGCGCCCCCGATCCAGGTGGTCGATATCGACGCACGTCTGGCTAAGCGGCTCCGACCGGAGAACTCGGCGGCGTCGACGGAGTGCTCGGCGGCGGCGTGTACTGGAACTCCTCTTCCTTGCCGAAGATCATGTCCAGCACCTTCGTGCGGAGCTTCTCGCTGCCGGCGAGCGCCAGCCCGAACCCCAGCACGAGGATCATCAGCATGCGACCGAACCCGCGGCTCTTCTTGACCTGCTTCTTGGGCGCCTCGGCCAGCGCGGTGGTCGCGTCGCGGAGCGCCTCGACCGCCTGCTGCAAGTCGCGCTGGAGCTTCTTGTCCTCGAGCAGCGCCTTGGTCGGGGCCTTCCCGTTGGTCAGGCGCGAGTATGCGCTCCGGCTCGAGTCATACGCGGTCTTGACGTTCTCGCGCAGCTGGGCGTCGTCGATGATCCGCCGTATGTACGGCGTCGCCTTGCTGATCGTCTCCATGTCCACGGCATTGAATGGAGCCGCCACGGACTTCTTGAGCTTTTTTGCCATTGGTCTCCCTCGTTGCGTGGGGTCGTGACAGGTCAGGATACGCGAATAGGGCCCGCCTTCGGACGTTTCTCCCCGCATGCGCGCCGGTTGAACCTGCCGACTCTCCGCCGGCCCGTCTATGCGGCGCGGAGCGCTTTCGGGCGCCGGCGCGCGGCCCGGCGCTGGAGCGCGGTTTCCAGTACCTCCTCGACCGTCGAGACGAAATGGAACTCGAGGTCGTTGCGCAGGTGCTCGGGGATCTCATCGACGTCCTGCTCGTTCAGCCGGGGCGCGATCACGGACCGGATCCCGTTTCGCTGGGCGGCCAGGGCCTTCTCCTTCAGGCCGCCGATCGGCAGCACCTGGCCGGTGAGGGTGATCTCGCCGGTCATGGCCACGTCGGCGCGGACGGGGCGGCCGGTGAGCAGGGAGGCCAGCGCCGTGACCATCGCGACGCCCGCGCTCGGGCCGTCCTTCGGCGTCGCGCCGGCGGGGACGTGGACGTGGATGTCGTGCGTCGCGAACCAGTCATCGGGCAGGTCCGGGGCGATCTCGGCGGTATTGCTGCGGACGTAGGAGAGCGCGGCCTGCGCCGACTCCTGCATCACGTCGCCGAGCTGACCGGTGATCGTGAGACCGCCGCTCCCGGAAAACGCGGTCGCCTCGATGAACAACACCTCGCCGCCCACCGGCGTCCAGGCAAGCCCGGTGGCGACTCCGGGTTTTGACGTCCGTCTGCGGGTCTCCGAGAAGAACCTTCGTTTCCCCAGCGTCTCCCGGACGCGGGGCTCGGTGATCGTGACCTTGCGCTTCGCCGTCCTCTCGGCGACCTGGCGGGCCACCTTGCGGCAGATCGTCCCGATCTCGCGCTCGAGCTGGCGGACGCCGGCCTCCCGCGTGTAATCGGCGACGATCACTCTCAAGGCCGGGTCGGTGAACGCGATCCGGCCGGCGCTGAGACCGTTGCGCTCGATCTGGCGCGGGACCAGGTAACGCCGGGCGATCTGGAGCTTCTCCTCCTCGGTGTAGCCGGCGAGCTGGATCACCTCCATGCGATCCCGTAAGGGACCCGGGATCGTGTCGAGCGTGTTCGCGGTGCACACGAACATCACGTCGGAGAGATCGAACGGGAGGTCGAGGTAGTAGTCGCGGAACCCGTTGTTCTGCTCGGGATCGAGCACCTCGAGCATCGCGCTCGACGGGTCGCCGCGGAAGTCCGATCCCATCTTGTCGATCTCGTCGATCATCAGCAGCGGGTTGCGGACGGCGGCGTCGCGCAGCGCGCGGATGATCACGCCGGGCAACGCCCCGATGTACGTCCGGCGGTGTCCGCGGATCTCCGCCTCGTCCCGCAGCCCCCCGACGCTGAGCCGCTCGAAGTTGCGCCCGAGCGCTCGCGCCATCGACCGTCCCAGCGACGTCTTGCCGACGCCGGGAGGGCCGACGAAGCACAGGACCGAGCCCGCAGAATTGGATCCCCGCCCACCCTTCAATTGCCGCACGGCGAGGAACTCGAGGATCCGCTCCTTGACCTGCTCGACGTCGTAGTGATCCTCGTCGAGGACCTCGCGGGCGTGCCGGAGGTCGAGGTTGTCCTCGGTCTCCTTGTCCCACGGCAACGCCGCGATCCATTCGAGGTACGCGCGGACGACCCCGTACTCGGCCATCGCGGGCTGCAGCCGCTCGAGCCGGGCCAGCTCGCGGTCGACCTGCTTGCGGACGACCTCCGGGAGGGTGATCTCCTCGAGCTGGCGGCGCAGATCGTTGACCTCGGCCTGGACCTCGTCGCCCTCGCCGAGCTCCTCCTGGATCGCTTTGAGCTGCTGGCGCAGGAAGTACTCGCGCTGGCCCTTGTCGAGCTCGGACTGGACCTGGGACTGGATCTTCGAGCCGATCGCGACGACCTCGAGCTCCCGGGCGAGGATCTCGGAGAGCTTGCGGAGCCGCTTGGCCACGTCCAGCTCCTCGAGCAGCGCCTGCTTCTCCTCGGTCGGGATGCGCAGCGCGCCGGCGATCAGGTGCGCCAGCACGCTGGGGTCGTCGACGTTGGCGACCATGATCTGGAGCTCCTCGGGCAGGTACGGGACCTGCTCGATGATGTCCGTGAACGTGTGCTGGACGTTGCGCATCAGCGCGGTCAGCTCGGGCGTGTGCTCCACCACGTCCGGCGCCTCGGCGATCTCGGCGACGAGGTAGGGCTCGGTCCGCACCCACCCCGCGATCCGGATGCGCGGACCGCCCTGGATCAGGACGCGTAGCGTGCCGTCCGGGACGCGAATCATCCGCGCCACGACGCCGAGCACGCCGACGTCGTATAGGTCGTCGGGCGAGGGGGCCTCAGCCTCGGTGTGGCGGCTCGCCACCATCGCGATCGAGCGATCGCCCCGGAGCACCTCGTTGATCAGCTCGATGCTGCCCGGCTGGCCGACGTTCAGCGGGATCAGCATGTCCGGGAACGTGACCGTGTCCCTGAGCGGCAACACGCCGACTTCCTGGGGAAGCTCCCGGCCGGCGCCCACGGCCACATCCCGGGCCGGGCGCTCGGCGGCGCCGATCTCGATCATGCGCCGGCGTCCTCGATCACGTCCCGGCGTCCTCGATCATGCGCCGGCGTCCTGATCATGTGCCGGCGTCCTCGATCATGTGCCGGCGTCCCGCTCGGTCAGCGGTACCGCGCGAGCGCCGACCACGCCGTGCGCCAGCGGCAGCTCGACCCGGAGCATGCCGTCCTCGTAGACGGCCTTCGCCTCGTGTGCGCGCACGTCGGCCCCCAGCTCGATCACGCGCTGGAACTGGCCCCGCTCGATCTCGACCTGCTGGTAGACGTCGGTCTCGGCGCCGGCCGGCCGCCTCGCCCCGGTGAGGATCAGCTTGCGCCCCTCGATCTCGAGGCCGATCTCGCTTGGGTCGATCCCGGCGAGCTCCGCGGTCACGATCGCCCGAGGCGGATCCAGCGTGTAGGCGACGTCGACCGCCGGCAGGAAGCCGACCCGCCGACGCGCCATGCCGGCGCGTTCGAACACGTCGCCGAACAGCTGATCCATCTCGCGCCGCATCCGCTCGAAGTTCGCGAACAGGTCACGCTCGGACATGTCTGTGGAGCTTGAATGGGCCGCCTCGCGCTGGAGCCTGATGGCCGCCTCGGGCCGGAGCCCGGCGCCGGCCGCCTCACGTGCTCACGGCCAGCCCGCACGAACCGGTCAACGCCGTGCCCGCCTTGCGGAGGATCCGCGAGACGTGCATCTGAGACACCCCGACGCGCCCGGCGATCTCGTCCTGCGTCAGCTCGCCGGCCAGCCGCAACAGCAGGACCTTCTGGTCCCGCGGCCCGAGTTCGTCAAGCGCGCGGCGGACACCGAAGGACACTTCGACCCGCTCGTACCCCGGCTCTTGGCCACCCACGAATTCGCGAACCGGGCGGCTATCGTCATCCTGGGGCGAGTTGGTCGTGTCGAGCGATCGCAGGAAATACGTCTCCAAGGCACGTCGGGCCTCTGCCACCTCCTCGGGGGCGATACAGAGTTGCGCCGCGATCGCGTCCGCCTCGGCCGGCCTCTCCGAGCTCTCGCGGAGTGCCCGGTCGGCGTGAAGCACCCGACCGGCCCGCTCTTTGATCGGACGCGGCACGTGCACCCGCCACGTGGTGTCGCGGAAGTGGTGCCGGATCGCGCCGAGGATCATCGGTCGCGCGTAGGCGGCAAAGGCGTCGCCTCGATCCGGCGAGAACCGATCCACCGCCCTGATCAGTCCGACGGTGGCGGCCTGGCAGAGGTCCTCGATCGGCTCGCCCCGGCCCTCGTAAGCGCGCGCCAGCCGGCGCGCGAGCGGCAGGTACCGCACGATGATCGTCTCCCGCGCGCGGGCGTCCCCCGCCGCGCAACGGCTGAACAGTGTCCTCAAATCGCAGGCGGGCCAGTCCCTTGGCGCCACGGCACGGCCAGGCCGATGCGGCGTCATGCGTGTCTCCCTCGCGGTTTCGCGCCTACGGGGTTAGCTGACGGGCTCGCGATCGGGATTTACGACCGCTACAACCGGAGCACCGGCTGATTCGCCCCGACTACTCGGGTTCCCCGTCCACCACATCAGGTTTGTGGCGGTTCGGCTATGTCTGCGCGACTATAAACACGCTTGACGGCGGGGGCAAGGGCGCGCGATCAAAGCAACACGGTTTTCGTCGCGTCGCTCGGGTCAGGCGCCGGCGGGCAACGTGTACACCGCGCCGTCATACGCCAGCTCGACCGGCCGACCGTAGGCGACGTCGGCCTCCGCCCGCGCCCAGTCCGCGTCGAGCTCGTCCGAATAGTGCGTGATCACGAGCCGTCTGGCGCCGGCGCGCCGGCCGTGGTCGCCGGCCTCCGCCGGCGTGAGGTGGCCGCGCATGCCGGTTCGCTCGGGCCGCGGCAGCGTCGCCTCGATCAGCAGCAGGTCGGTCCCGCGCGCGAACTGCACGAGCTGTTCGTTCGGGCTGCAGTCGGCGCTGTAGGTCAGCCGCCCGCTCGCGCCCTTGATCTCGACCGCGAACGTCCGCGTGTAGTGCGGGACCTCGCAGAAGCGCACGTTGATCGGTCCGAGCGTGAGCTCGTCCGGGCCGTCGTACTCGGACAGCCGGAACGCGCGCTCGATCAGGTTCTCTTCGCCCCACGCGGATACGATCGCCCGGAACCGCTCACCCGCCCCGATCGGCGCGTACAGCTGCGGCCGCGCCGGTGCGTCGGTCCCCGGCCATCCGCCGACCGCGACCGGCTGCTGGCGCGGCGCGTACGAGAGCGCGTAGCTGTAGGGGACCAGGTCGAGGAAGTGGTCGGCGTGCATGTGGCTGATCAGCACCGCGTCGACGTCGACGTACTCGCGGTGGCGGCGGAGCTTTGAGAACACGCCGTTGCCGCAGTCGAGCAGCAGCGCGTACTCGTCCTCCTCGACCAGGTATCCGCTGCATGCCCCGCCCGCGTCCTGCCACGCCGGCGACTTCCCCAGCACCGTGATCCGCACACCACTCCTCTCTCTTTCGACGGGCCACTCTAATGGCTCGTACGCGGACTCCGCTTCGATTCGGGGACGCGGCCGCGTCGGGCTAGGACGCGCCGTCCGCCGAGTACTCGAACGGAAGCGAGTCCGCGACCTCGGCCAGCGCCGGCGCGCTCGAGTCGCGCGCAGACGCGGTGAGCTCGACGCTCCTGGGCCACTCGATCCCGACGGCCGGGTCGTCGTACGCGAACCCGCTCTCGGCCGACGGGTCGTAGTAGGCGGAGGTCATGTAGACGACGTCGGCGACGTCGCTGAGCACGCAGAAGCCGTGCCCGAATCCGTCCGGGCAGTAGAGCTGGTGATGCGCGGAGTCGTCGAGCTCGAACCCCTCCCAGTCACGGAACGTCGGGGACCCGCGACGAAGATCGACGAGCACGTCGTAGATCGTGCCCCTGGCACACCGGATGAGCTTGGCCATCCCGGGCTGGAAGTGCATGCCGCGCACGACGCCGCGGCGCGAGCGCGAGTGGTTGTCCTGGACGAAGTCGTCGTCGATCCCGAGCTCGGCCAGAGCACTTCGCCTATATGTCTCCAGGAAGAAGCCGCGAGCGTCGCCGTGCACAACCGGCTTCAGGAGAACGGGACCCGACAGCGTGGTCGGTAGACGTTCCATCAGCGAGTGATCACCCAGCAGCGAGGAGGCGCTCAGTGGCGGTCCGTGCCGCGCCGGCGCGGCACGTCGACGATCCAGCCGATCAGGATCGTGACGAGCACGAAGCACACGAACCCGATGATCAGCGGCCAGTACACGGCCGCGAACACTACACGCCGTCGCCCCGGGAGCCCGCCGTACCGGAACCCAACGAACGCCGCTAAACGCCGGCGTGCATCGCAACCTGCTCGCTGGCCGACGGGAACGCCCACGCGACCTGGAGCCGGCGGTCCTGGCGGAACACAAACCGAAGCTGGCTCGGCGGCCGCAGACCGTCCGGGTGGTTCGGCCGGTACGTCGCGCACGGTCCCGCGTCAGACACGGCGCACAGAAGGTTCTGACGGAAAAAACAGTCCTCGCAGCTCACCTTCACGCCCCGCGCGCGTACGTCCGTCACCCGGTCCTCCTCACAAGAAGCTCGACCTCGTCTGCGACCATCAAACCGAACTTCTCCCCCCTTCTGCAACGACGATTTCCGGAAATCGCAAGAACTTCACCGTTGAGTAAATACCTGCAAACAGCGGGATATTTCGAGACCGCGCGGAAACGTGGCGCAATTTCCGTAGCTTTCGATGGCGGATGGCGCCCTACTCCGAATCGGCCGCGCACACGCCGCGATGAACGTCCTCGTAACCGGAATCACCGGATTCGTCGGATCCCGGATCGCGCCCAGGCTCGAGCGCGACGGCCACTCCGTCCGCGGGTTCGGCCGGCACCCGCCCGCCGCGCAATCGTCGGTGCCGATCGTCGAGGGCGATGCCGTCTCCGGCGAGGGGCTGGCCGAGGCACTGGATGAGATCGACGTCGCCTACTTCCTGATCCACGCGATGGAGCCGGTCGCCGACGCCGCGTCCCGCGACCGGGATGCCGGCGACCTCTCCTTCGGGGTCCGCGAGCGGACCGCGGCGGAGAACTTTGCGCGCGAGGCACGCGCGGCGGGCGTAGGGCGGGTCATCTACCTGGGCGGGCTCGCCCCGGAGGGCGGCCCGCTCTCGGCCCATCTCGCGAGCCGCCTCGCGGTCGAGGAGATCCTCCTGGCGGCGACTCCGTGCTCGGTGGCGTTCCGCGCGTCGATCGTGATCGGAGCCGAGTCCCGATCGTTCAGGTTCCTGGTGAGGCTGGTAGAGCGGCTGCCCGTGCTCGCGGTGCCGGCGTGGCGCGGACACAAGACGGCGCCGGTCGACGAGCGCGACGTGATCGAGATCCTCGCGCGCGCTGCCACCAACGACGAGGTGTGCGGTCAGTCGCTCGACCTCGGAGGACAGGACACGGTGACCTACGCCGAGCTGATAGACAGGATCGGCGAACACATGCTGGTGTCGCGTCCGACGATCGGCTTCAAGCGGCTGACCTTGACACCGATCGCGAGCCGCCTGTCGGCGCTGATCGCGGGCGAACGGCACGAGCTGATTGGTCCGTTGATGGAGAGCCTCGACCAGGACCTGCTTCCACGCGACAACCGTGCCGTCAAGCTGCTTGATGTCAGACTCCACTCACTCGACTCCGCGATCGAGCACGCGCTGGCCGAGTGGGAGGAAACCGAACGGCTGGCCGCGCGCTAGTGGACCCGTCCACTCGCGCCTGTCGAAGCAGTGGCACGTGCCTGGGGGAGCGCGATCGCCTGGCGCCGACCCTGGCACTTACGCGCACGCCAACCTGCCGCGCTCGTTAGTGTCTGCGCCGTCATGAGCACCGTGCACGCGACGATCGAGATCGATGCGCCCATGCAGCGGGTATGGGACACCGTGATGGATCCTGATCACCTGAAGGACTGGGTCACGATTCACCGCTCGGTCAGAGACGTCTCAGACCTACCGCTGCAAAAGGGCTCCACGATGGAGCAGGTACTCCACATCCGCGGCGTCTCGTTCCACGTTCACTGGACCCTGACCGAGGTCAGGTCCCCTGAGCGTGCGGAGTGGGAGGGCCAGGGTCCTGCACATTCTCTTGCACGGATCCGGTACGAGCTTTCCGGCGACCCCGACGGGCCGACCAGGTTCGCCTACACGAACGAGTTCGAAGTGCCTGGAGGACGGCTCGGAAGCATGGCCAGCCGCTTCATTGTCGGGGCCACTTCGGAGCGTGAGGCGCACAATTCACTGGCTCGCCTCAAGACACTCCTCGAGCGCGCCTGACACGCCGTCAGTGACTATCTGTATCTTGTTCGGTGCTTTTATCGTTCATCCCCAGGAGGGAGAGGCAATTTGCCTGGCTTTGTCGACAGCACCGTGAAGGAGATCGACGATCGGCTCCGCGAGCTGAAAGAAGAGGTCTCGAAGCTGGAGGCGGCACGCTCAGCACTCGTCGGCACCCGGCGTCGTCCGGGTCGTCCGCGGGCCGCACGGTCTGCCGCGGCCACCACAACCACCCGGCGCCGGACAGGCCGCCGTCCCGGTCGACCGCGTGGTCGCAGCCGTGGCGGTACACGTGCCAACCAGGCGCTGGAGCTCGTGCGCAGCCAGCCCGGCATCACGATTCCGCAGATCGCGGAGAAGATGGGTATCGAACCGAACTACCTGTACCGGGTCATGCCGCGCCTGCTCGCCGACGGTCAGGTGAAGCGGGAGGGCCAGGGCTGGCATCCTGCCAGTTAGTCAGGTCCAAGGTCGGGACCGGGAACGCCGCCTCGCATTGTCGATGCTGGCAGGCACGGCGAGGCGGCTCCCAAGCTTTCGTTTACCAGTCGGCTCCCGAGATTTTTTAGACGGCCTCTCAGATCAGATGAGGTCGAGTTGCTTCACCGTCTCGCGCTCGCCCTCGAGTTCGCTGACAGTCACGTCGAGCCGCGATCGTGAGAAGTCGTTCAGGTCGAGTCCCTGAACGACTTGGTATGAGCCGCCCGAGCAGGTCACGGGGAAGCCGAAGATCAGACCCTCGGCGATGCCGTAAGACCCGTCGGACGGGATCCCCATCGAGACCCAGTCTCCCTCGGGCGTACCCAGCACCCAGTCGCGCATGTGCTCGACCGCGGCGTTTGCGGCGGATGCTGCACTCGACGCACCGCGCGCCTCGATGACCGCGGCGCCGCGCTTCTGGACCGTTGGAATGAAGTCGTTCTCGAGCCAGTCCTGGTCGTTGGCCGCCTCGGCGGCGTTCTGTCCGTTGACCTTCGCGTGGAAGATGTCGGGGTACTGGGTGGGCGAGTGGTTCCCCCATACGGTCATGTTGGTTACCTCGCGCACGGTGGCGCCCACCTTGGCGGCGAGCTGAGCTTTCGCGCGGTTGTGGTCGAGCCGCATCATCGAGGTGAAGCGCTCGGCCGGGATGTCCGGCGCGTGGCTCTTCGCGATCAGGCAGTTGGTGTTGGCCGGATTGCCTACCACGAGCACCTTGATGTCGGACGCCGCGTGATCGTTGAGCGCCTGTCCCTGAGGCTTGAAGATGCCGCCGTTCGCCTCCAACAGGTCACTGCGCTCCATCCCCTTGGTCCGCGGCCGCGCGCCGATCAGGAGCGCGACGTTGGCACCGTCGAACGCCTTGTTCGGATCATCGGTGATGTCGACTCCGGCGACCAACGGGAACGCGCAGTCATCGATCTCCATCGCGGTGCCCTCGACGGCCTTGAGCGCATCCGGGATCTCGAGCAGCGACAGGTGAATGGGCGTGTCGGGTCCCAGGAGCTGGCCGCTGGCGATGCGGAACAGGATCGCGTAGCCGATCTGGCCGGCGGCTCCGGTGACGGCTACTCGTACGGGCGAATCAGTCACTTCGGGTCATCTCCTTCTCGGTTTCATCAGGCCAAGTTATCGCGCCGCTCGCCGCGGAGCGGCCTCGGGGCGCGACTGTCGCAAGGGCAGTCAGCGAAGCTCGAGGTCGTAGACCTGGCTGAGCTTCACCTTCAGGTAGTCGACGAACGGGCCCACCGCGATCGGGCCGCCGCCGAGCCGTTCGAGTAATTCGCCGCTCGAGAACTTCGCTCCGTGGCGGTGGACGTGCTCCCGCAGCCACTCGCGCAGTCCATGCAGGTCGCCTGCCCCGAGCTGCGCGTCGAGATCGGGCATGTCCCGATGCGCACACTGGAACATCTGACCTGCGATCAGGTTGCCGAGCGCGTACGTCGGGAAGTAACCGATCAGCCCGCTCGCCCAGTGCACATCCTGGAGCACCCCGTGCGCGTCATCCGGCACCTCGATGCCGAGGTACTCCTTGAAGCGAGCATTCCAGGCCTCGGGCAGGTCGCGGATCGCGAGCTGCCCATTGACCAACTCCTGCTCGAGCTCGAACCGCACGATGATGTGCAGACCGTAGGTGACCTCGTCGGCCTCGACGCGGATCAACGACGGCGCAACCCGGTTGACAGCGCGGTACAGAGTGTCCGCGTCGAGCGTGGGGACGGAGTCTCCGAACAGGTCCGCGATCCGCGGCGCGAGCACCCTGCAGAAGGGCCGCCCGCGCCCCACCATGTTCTCCCACAGCCGGCTCTGGGATTCGTGCAGGGCCAGCGACTCGGCGTGGCCGAGCGGCGTGCGCTGCAGCGACTGCGCGATGCCTTCCTCGTACAGACCGTGACCACACTCGTGCATCGCGCCGTACACCGACGTCGGCAGGAAGCTTTCATCCCAACGCGTGGTGATCCGAACGTCGTGATTGCTGAAGCCGGTCGCGAACGGGTGGACGGCGTCGTCGATCCGCCAGGCGGAGCGGTCGAAGCCCATCTGCTCGAGCAGCCACTTGACCAGCTGTCGCTGTCGGGTGACCGGGAAGTCACCGTACAACGGCGAGTCGTCAACACGCTCCTGGTGCCGCTCCACCTCCGCGATCATCGGCCGCAACTCGGCCTTCAGCTCATCGAACAGGCGTGAGACCTCGCTCGTGCGTCCCCCGGGCTCGTAGTCGTCGAGCAGCACGTCGTAGGCGCACTCATAGCCGTCAAAGCAATCGATGTACCGGCGAATCAGCTCGAAGTTCCGCTCGAGGTACGGGACGAAACCCGCGAAGTCAGAGGCCTCGCGCGCCGCCACCCAGGCCTGTTGACCTACCGACGACGCGCGCGCAATGTCGCCGGCGAGCTGGGGCGGCACGCGGCGCGCCTTGTCCCATTGCCGGCTGGTGATCCGCACCAGCGAAGCCTCGTCGGATTCGGCCGGAGCCCCGTCGAGATGCGACGCGGCCGCGTCGATCAACCGACCGGTTTCGTCGGAGACGAACATCTCGTGGCTGATCTTCCGGACGGTGGCGACGGTCTCGGCGCGAGCCGGTGCCCCGCCCGGCGGCATCATCGTCTGCTGGTCCCAGTCCAGTAGTTGGGCCACGTTCCTCAGGTCCGCCAGCGCGGCCATCCGTTCGCGTAGCTGTTCGATTGGATCTGACATGTGTGTCTCGAAATCAAGTTGAGGCAAAGGCGGCTTTGCCCCTGTGCGACCATTGCAGCATGTGGCGGCGCCGGTCGTCGATCAAGCTCATGGACCTCTTCGGTTTTCGGATCGGAGTGGATCGCAGCTGGTTCCTGATCCTATTCTTGATGATCTTCCTGCTGTCCGGAGAGTTCCGCCAGGCTCTCCACAGCTCGGACGGCGTCGCTTACCTGACCACGGTGGTGACGGTTCTCGTCCTGTTCGGATCGCTGATCGTGCACGAACTCGGGCACGCGCTGGTGGCCCGCAGGGAAGGGATCGCGGTCCGGCGGATCGATCTGTTCCTGTTCGGCGGTCTGACCGAGATGAGCCGCGACGCCGCGACGCCGGGCGAGGACTTCAAGATCGCCGCAGCCGGCCCGTTCGCCACGTTCTTGTTCGTGCTGCTGTGCCTCGCCGTCGACCTCGCGATCGTCGGCCCCCACCGGCTGATCCACGCGGCCGAGCTCGACAGCACGGTCAAGATCACCCCGGTTCTACTGGCGCTGAGCTGGCTGCTGTTCTGGAACGTGCTCCTGCTGCTGTTCAACCTCGTGCCCGCGTTCCCGCTCGACGGCGGGCGGATGACCCGGGCGATCGTCTGGCGGGTCACCGGCGAGAAGCAGCGCGGCACGCGCGTGGCGGCAAAGCTGGGACAGGCCTTCGGGCTGCTGGTCGCCGGCCTCGGCGTCTGGCTGGTAGTCGGGTATCGGAGCTTCACCGGGCTTTGGCTGGTCGCGATCGCGTTCCTGCTCTACCAGTCGGCCAAGGCGGCGCTCGTTCAGACCGCGCTGAGCGCCCGGATCGAAGGGGTCCGGGTCGCGGACATCATGGATCGCCAGCCCGTCGCGATTCCGTCGCGGACGGCGGTCGCGCAGGCGCTCGACGAGTTCTTCCTGCGCTACGGCTGGTCATGGTTCCCGGTGGTCGACGAGAGCCGCCGCTTCCTCGGGATCGCGCGTCAGGAGCGGTTGACCGCCGCCCAGGACCGGGGCGAGGACTGGCTGACCATGGAGGCGGTGCTCGAGCCCGAGCAGAACGGCGGCTGGCAGGTCAACGAGGACCGGCCGATCTCCGAGGTCCTGTCCTCGGAGAACCTCGGCCGGCTCGGGGCGCTGATGGCCGTCGACGGCGACGGCGTGCTCCGCGGCGTGGTCACGGTCGAGCAGGTGCGCCGGGCGCTGCAGGCCGCCTTCGGAACGCCCGGGCGCATCGCGTAGGTCGCACGTCAGCCGGGCGCGCGAGCGCCGTGCCAACCATTACATTCAGGCCGTGCCCACTCTTGCGGATGCCTCGCTGACCGAGGATGAGCGTCGGGTCGTGGAGCGCTTGATCGTTCTCATGCGCGAGCGCTTCGGTGAACGCTTGCGCTCTGTGTGGCTGTACGGATCGCGTGCGCGAGGCGAGCGGCCCCACCCGGAGTCGGACATCGATCTGCTCGCCATTGCCGACGCGGGCGACTGGGACGATGTCCTCACGGCGATCGGGCTCGTCGACCAGGCGATCGACGAGCTGAAGCTGCCCCGGCCGATCGTCTCGATCAAGGTCTACGACCCGAACTGGCTCGAAGGACGGCGCCAGATCGACTCGTTCTTCATCCGGGAGGTCGATCGCGACAAGGTCGTGCTGTACGGGGGACCGTGAGCCCGCGCTCGCAGGAGTTCTACGACCGGGCCCGGGAGCGCCTGGAGGGGGCGAGGAAGAATCTCGACCAGGGCGAGTACGCGATCGCCGTGGGCGCCGCGCATTACGCGATGCTGTACGGGGCCCGCGCCGCCCTGAGCGAGCGGGACCTTTACGCGAAGACGCATCACGGGACCTGGATCCTGCTGCGGCAGACCCTCGGCGCCGAGGCGTCTTTTCCGCTCGGGCTCGTCAAGGAGGCGGAGCGACTCGCCGAGCTCCGAGAGGCAGCCGACTACGACGCGCTCGTGGTCGAACACAGCCAGGCGAACCAGGCGGTCGATTCGGCCCAGCGCTTCCTATCAGCGCTCGACGAGCACCTCACCTGAAGCGCGAGCTACGCGTGCGCGAGCTCTGACGCCTTGTGCTCGATCGTGTCCAGCAGGTCCTGATAGGACTTCCCGAACGCCTCGACGCCCTCGTCGACCAGCTGGTTCAGGACGATGTCCTCGACGTCGACGCCGGCCGCCTCGATCTCCTTCATCGTCTCGACCGCCTGGTCGACGTCGACGTCGACCGTCCGCCTGGCGGTGCCGTGGTCGCGGGTCGCATCGATCGTCTGGTCGGGCATCGTGTTGACGGTGTGGGGCCCGATCAGATTGTCGACATACAGGGTGTCCGGGTAGTCGGGATTCTTGGTTGAGGTCGAAGCCCACAGCGGGCGCTGAGGGTGCGCGCCCTTTGCGGCGAGCGCCTCCCAGCGCGGTCCGCTGAAGAGTCGCTGGAACGACCGGTACGCGATCTTCGCGTTGGCGACCGCCGCCTTGCCGCGCAGGTCCTCGCGTCCGGTGCCCTCGAGCGCCGCGTCGACCTTGGAATCCACGCGGGAGACGAAGAAGCTCGCCACCGATGCGGCCGACTCGAGCGACTCGCCGGACTCGGCACGGCGCTCGAGCCCGCGAATATACGCCTCGGCGATCGCCTCGTAGCGCGACACCGCGAACAGCAGCGTGACGTTGACGTTCAGGCCGATCGCGGTCAGCTCCTCGAACGCGCGCACGCCCTGGTCGGTGCCCGGCACCTTGATTAGCACGTTGGGCCTATCGATCGCGCTCCGATGCCGCTTGGCCGCCTCGATCGTGCCGTCGGCGTCGAACGCCAGCGAGGCCGCGACCTCGAATGACACGTGGCCGTCCGCGCCGTCGGTGCGCTCCCAGGTCGGCCGCAGCAGGTCGGCCGTGTCGCGGATGTCCTTGTACGCCAGCTGGTTGAAGATCTCCTCGACGTCGCTCGTCTCGCTGAGCTGCTCACGGAAGGCGTCGTCGTAGCGGTCGGAGTGGCCCATGGCCTTCTCGAAGATCGTCGGGTTGGAGGTCACGCCGCTGATCCCGTCGTTCTCGATCAGGCCGCGCAGCTCCCCGTCGTCGAGCAGCTGCCGGCTGATGTTGTCGAGCCAGATCGACTGACCGAGTGCCTCGATGTCGCGCAGTGGATTGCTCATCTTCTCGCTCCGTTCTTGGGGTACCTCTTAGAGGGTAGTTACCCGGTTCGACCGGCGGTGATCTCCGGGTTATCGGCGCGCCACGCCATGATCAGCGTGCTGCGCAGACGGCCGTCGCGCCGGCGGTAGTGGTCGCGACGGAGGCCCTCGACCTCGAATCCAGCCGCCGCGTACAGCGAGATCGCGCGGGCGTTGTCGGTCCAGACCTCGAGCGAGATCTTGTGCGCGCCGCATGACCGAGCGTGCGCCTGCACCGCGTTCAGCAGAGCCCGCCCCCCGCCCCGCCCTCGCGCCGGCGCGAGGATCGCCATTCCGAGCGACAGCACCCCGGACACGCTCTCTTGCGTCGCCGCGTGCCCGACCACCTGACCGTGCTCGTCCTCGAGCACCCAGAGGGCCGCCGGATCACCGCGCTCGATCAACTCGCGGAAGCGCGCCACGCGGTCGTCGATGTCGACGGGCGGTTGGGCGCCGAGGAAGTCCTCCGCGGCGACCGCGGAGATCACGCGGGCGGTCGCGTCCAGGTCCTCTTCGCGTGCCCTGCGGACGAACACAGCCGCAAAGGTAACGTTGCGGGCGATGCCGCCCATCGATCAGGCCGCGGCCACCCAGGCCGTCGAGGAGGCGTTCCGCGAGCACCGTGCCCGCGTGCTCGCCACGCTCGTGGGCGGGCTGCGCGACTTCGAGTTGGCCGAGGATGTGCTGCAGGAGGCGTTCGCGCTCGCGCTCGAGCGATGGCCGCGCGACGGCACGCCGAAGACGCCGGCCGCTTGGCTGTACACGGTTGCGCGCAACCGTGCGATCGACCGGCTGCGCCATCGGCGCACCGCCGAGCAGAAGCTCGAGCAACTGGGCGCACCCGAGGCGACCTTTTCCGGAGAGCCCCTCGACCCGTTGCCCGACACCCTGGCCGAGGTCGGCGACGAGCGCCTGTCGCTGCTGTTCACGTGCTGCCACCCCGCGCTCGCGCCCGAGGCACGGGTCGCGCTGACGCTCCAGGCGGTCGGCGGCCTGACCGGCGCGGAGATCGCGCGCGCGTTCCTCGTCCCCGACGCCACCATGTCGCAGCGCCTGGTGCGGGCGAAGCGCAAGATCCGCGATGCCGGGATCTCGTTCGAGCTGCCGGGCGACGCGGCGCTGCCCGACCGCCTCGACGCCGTGCTCGCGGTTATCTATCTGATCTTCAATGAGGGCTACGCGGCGACCGCGGGGGCGGACCTCCTGCGAACCGAGCTGTGCGCCGAGGCGCTCCGGTTGGGCAAGCTGCTCGCGACGCTGATGCCCGATCAGCCCGAGGTGCTCGGGCTGCTCGCGTTGATGCTGTTCCACGACTCGCGCCGCGGCACCCGGACCGGACCCGAGGGCGAGCTGATCCTGCTCTCCGATCAGGACCGCTCCCGCTGGGACCAGGCCGAGATCGAGGAAGGCGTCCGGGTGCTGAACCGCGCGCTCCGGCTCCGTCGCCCGGGGCGCTACCAGCTCGAAGCGTCGATCGCCGCGCTCCACGCTTCGTCGCCGTCGGCCGAGGCGGTCGACTGGCCACAGATCGCGGCGCTGTACGAGCAGCTGCTCGTGTTCGTGCCCTCGCCCGTCGTCGCTCTGAATCGAGCCGTCGCGGTGGCCGAGGCGGGCCGCCCCGAGGACGGGCTCGAGCTCGTCGACCGGATCGACGGACTCGAGCGCTACCACCTGCTGCACGCGGTCCGGGCGGACTTCCTGCGCCGGCTCGACCGCCCCGCCGAGGCGAGCGACGCCTACCGCCGGGCACTCGAGCTGACGCGGAACCCGGCCGAGCGGGAATTCATCGCCCGGCGGCTCGATGAGCTCGCGGCCCGCTGAGCCGGCCGGCGCCTACATAGACTGCGCGGCCATGGACGCGAACATCCACCCGAGCGCCGTGCTTCACGAAGGCGCCCGGATCGGCGCGGGCTCGGTGGTCGGAGCGGGCGCGGTCGTCCACGCCGGCACGGAGGTCGGAGGGGGCTGCGTGATCGAGGACGGCGCGGTGCTGGGAAAGCGGCCGCGGCTTCGGCCCGGGTCGAGCGCGGCGGGCGGCGAGCTCGCGGCGCTCGTGCTCGAAGCGGGCGTGACCGTGTGCTGCGGCGCGGTCGTGTATGCCGGAGCGCGCATTGCCACCGGCGCGATCATCGGCGACCAGGCCCAGGTTCGGGAGCGCTCGAGCATCGGCGCCGGGTCCGTCGTCGGTCGCGGCTCGTCGGTCGACTTCGACGTTCGGGTCGGCGCCCGCGTACTGATTCAGACGGGCGTGTACGTGACCGGAGGCTCGTTGGTCGAGGACGACGTGTTCCTCGGCCCGGGCGTGCTCACGACCAACGACGACACGATGGGCCGCCATCCGCGCGGGGAGCCGCTCCAGGGCCCGACGTTCCGGCGCGCCTGCCGGGTCGGCGGTGGCGCCGTGCTCGTCCCGGGCGTGGTGATCGGGGAAGAGGCGTTCGTCGCCGCCGGCGCGCTCGTCACCAAGGACGTCGGCGATCGCGAGGTCGTGATGGGAGTGCCGGCGCGGGTCGTCCGGCGCGTTCCCGACGAGGACCTGATCGAGCACTGGCGCTGAACGTGTCTTGTCAGCCGTCGAGGATCGCCGCGATCGCGGCCACGACCTCGCCCGCGCGCTCGGGCTCGAGCGCCGCGTTCATAGGCAGGGCCAGGTTGGTGCGCGCCAGCCCGTCGGTCGCCGGCAGCGAGCCGGGAGGCGGCGCCCACGGCGCCATCGCGCGCTGCTCGTGTAGCGGCGTGCGGTAGTACGCGCGTGTCTGGACCCCCTGATCGGCCAAGCCCGCGATCAGCTCGTCGGCGCGCGGATGAGTGGCCACGTACAGATGCCAAGCCGGCTCGGCGCCGTCCGGCACCGCCGGCGGCGTGACGTACCCGCCGATGCCCGCCTCGGCGTACGCGCCGGCGGCGGCGCGCCGGCGGTCGGACCATCCGTCGAGCTCGGGCAGCATCACGCGCAGGATCGCCGCCTGGAGCTCGTCGAGGCGCGAGTTGTAGCCGACGTACTCGAACGTCTGCTTGTCGTGTGAGCCGTGGAACCGGAGCGCGCGGACGAGCTCGGCGACCTCGTCATCGTCGGTCGTGATCGCGCCGCCGTCGCCAAAGCACCCGAGGTTCTTGGACGGATAGAAGGAGAAGGTGGCGACGTCGCCCAGCGAGCCGGCACGGCGGCCGTCGAGGCTGGCGCCCGCCGCCTGGGCCGCGTCCTCGAGCACGGGCACCCCGAGCTCCCGGATCTCCGCGACAGGTGCCGGCAAGCCGAACAGGTCGACCGCGACGATCGCCTTGGTCCGGGGCGTGAGGACCGCCCGAACCGTGTCGACGGTGACGTTCCGCGTCGCCGGATCGACGTCGCAAAAGACCGGGCGCGCGCCGGCGTTCACGATCGCCTCCGCCGATGCGTAAAAGGTGAATGAAGGCACCACGACCTCGTCGTCGCGGCCGACGCCGAGCGCTCTCAGGCCGATCGTGATCGCATCGGTCCCGTTCCCGACGCCGATCACGTGCCGGACGCCGAGGTAGGCGGCGAACTCCTGCTCGAACGCCTCGACCTCGGGACCGAGAATGTAGACGCCGCGCTCGACCACCTGCGCCATGCGCTCGACGATCTGCTCCCGGAGAGCGAGCCGCGGGGTCTCGATGTCGA
>CAVZQD010000017.1:0-72923 GCA_963777335.1 uncultured Solirubrobacterales bacterium | reverse complement strand
TTTAGATTTCTCGGAGCGATCGCGATCGCTTCGGCGTCACTCTTCGGCTTCGGCGTGAGTACTGCGACAGCGCAGACGTCGACGCCCACGGGTGTGTCGAACCAAGCGAGTCTCGCGGGCGGGAGCCTTACCTCCGACAGCTCTTCACACAGGGCTGCCCACAGCGACCGGGGACGCAACTGGCGAGTCGGTGAGGTCAAGACCGCCGCGGCGACCAGCTCGGCGACTGCCGAGCAATCGGCCACGCACGACGCACCGCTGGCGGCGCTCGCCGGCGCCGGCTCGACTATCACCGCCGAGCCGTCTTCGGGCGACGGTGGTGGCGCCGCTCCGACCACAGCAGCCGATCCGACTGCCGCCGCCGGCACCGCCTCCCCCGCGTCGACCGGTTCGACGGACAAGACGGCTGCTGGGTCGACCGGTTCGACGGACACGACGGCTGCTGGGTCGACCGGTTCGACGGACAAGACGGCTGCTGGGTCGACCGGTTCGACGGACAAGACGGCTGCTGGGTCGACCGGTTCGACCGACAAGACGGCTGCTGGGTCGACCGGTTCGACGGACAAGACGGCTACTGGGTCGACCGGTTCGACGACAGACGGCTACTGGTCGACCGGTTCGACGACACGACGGCTACCGCGTCGACCGGTTCGACCGACACGACGGCTACCGCGTCGACCGGTTCGACCGACACGACGGCTACTGCGTCGAGCGGTTCGACGGACACGACGGCTACTGCGTCGAGCGGTTCGACAGACACGACCGCCACCGCTCCGACTACGGGTGCCGCGGCCTCGACTTCTGCGACGAGCGGGACGTCTGCTTCTGCCGGTGCCGCTGCCCCGAGCGATTCGAGCTCCGCGGCCGCTGCTCCTACGAGTCCCGCCGCCGCCGGCTCCACCACAGTCGCCAATTCGACTTCGAACCAACCAGTCACGCCAAGCGCGTCCGCGACACCCCCAGCTGGGACGGGATCTGCTTTGACGCTCCAGTCAAATACACCCCATCGCGACCTGACTGCACCCGCCGCAAACAAGCCCGCCGGAAACAAGCCCGCCGCAAACAAGCCCGACGCGACAAGCTCTGGCTCGACTGGGACCGGGGCGACGGGGTCGACCACGACGGCGACCGCTTCGTCCCAAACCGGGTCGACGGCGGCGCCGATCGCGATGGCGACTCCTCCGACACCACCCGGCCCGACGGGGTCGACGACAACGGGTCCGGCTACGGCCCAGGCCAATGCGACGGGTCCGACCACGACAGGCGCCGTCGCGACAGGATTTGTCGCGACAGGACATGTCGCGACAGGAGTTGTCGCGACAGGATTTGTCGCGACAGGATTTGTCGCGACAGGATATGTCGCGACGGTCTCGGCGCCGTTGCTCCCGGGCCTGGTCGCTACCAGCGCCGTGGGCAAATCAATGCTTCTGCCCGGGCTTCAGACCTCGATCACGCAGGCGCTCAATACCGGAGCGGACCCGGGCGACCCGCTCGTCCTACTGCCCGGGTCGTCCGTGCCGCCGGCGACCGACGATCTCGTGCCAGCGATCGTAAGCGGATCGCCTGCCCTCGATCATCGGGCTGACTTCGCGCGTGCGACCGCTAGCTTCGCGGGCTACGTGCCCAGCGCCGTGCACCCGTCCAAGCCGGATCCGGGCGTGCAGCGGCGGGTCGCCGCGCCGCGGCCGATTGCTCAGGTCGTGCCCGACGCGCCCCCTCCGGCTCGGACGGCGCCGCCGATCGGTGGCGGAGCTGCCGCGGCCGGCAGCGGCGGCATCGGCTCAGTCGCACCGCCCGTCGCGCCTGCTTTCACCCTTCTTGCCTTCGTGCTCGTCACGATCCTGCTTGCGCGCTTCTCTCTCGATCTCGCGCGCTGGCGTTCGACGCTGCTGGCGTCACGACTCGAGCGCCCCGGCTGATCAGCCCGGCTGATCACATCCGGCGAGCTGCCTAGCTAAGGCGCTCGTTCGCGGTCACGCCGATGCAGCTGCCTCGGGTGACGTGATCGATCACCGCTTTGCCCCAGGGCTTCGTTCCGGGGCTGGAACGTCAACAAGCGAGGACTCAGGACGATGCAAGTCATCCAGGGTGGTCTCCACCGCCCAGCGAAAAAAAGAAATACGGTCCGGTTGGCGCTGGCGATCAGCGCGCTCGCGCTGGCCTTCCCGGCCACGGCGTTCGGAGCTCAAACCAGCTCCGGGCACAATTTGACCAGCGCCAGTGGGCGAGCGTCGGGCGAGCTCGGCCTCGACCGCGCGGTCCTGGCGTTCGGGAGCGGCTACAGGAGCCCGAGCGGCTCTTCTCTGGTGCGATCCCTGCAGCGTCATCTGGCGCTCGCCGGCTATTCCCCCGGCGCGACCGACGGACTGTTCGGACCCCGGACGCGGCAAGCGGTGTATGCGTTCCAAACCTCGCACGGCCTGCGGGTGGACGGGATCGTCGGTCCGCAGACGTGGGCCGCGCTGAGCTCACCCGTGCTCATCCTTGGGCCTGGCGCGGGGGATCAACCCGGCGGATCGAACGTCGTGCGTTCCCTGCAGCGTCGACTCGCGTCGGCTGGCGATTCGCCCGGGCCGATCGACGGGCGTTATGGCGTCTTCACAGAGGATGCGGTCAGACGGTTCCAACGCGCGCACGGGTTGCCGGTCACCGGGAAGGCCGATCCTCGGGCATTCGCGTCCCTGTCGACATTCGCGCGGTCAAAGCATCGGTCGAACCCGCTCCCGCAGAAGCCCGCGTCATCGGCCCCGCCGGCGAGCATCGGCTCGCGGGCGCCAGCGAACACCCCGGCGCCGGCGACCGTGAAGTCGGCTCCGAGGACCGTCAACCCGGCCCCGGCAACCGACCACCCCGATTCCGGCGCCCCAGCAACGCCCCGCGACCGCACCGGCAAAGTCGCCGCGGGGATCAGGCCACCGACCGGGGTCAGGCTCGCTGCCGTGGATGACCATCCTGGTTGCGCTCGCCCTGATCCTCGTTATCCCGGTGCTGATCATCGGCTTGCGGTATCGGCGTCGTCGCGACCGTGACGAGACCGCCGTCGCGACGACGGCGAATGGTGAGGCAATGCGGGCGCCGCGGGAGCAGACAGTCTTGACGCCGGCGAACGGTCACCACAAAGCCCTCGCCCCGAAACACGAAAACCAGATTCACACAAACGGGCATCGCGCCAGTGCAAATGGGGGCCATGGAGGCAATGGCGCGGGATCCCGGCCGTCGCGGAAGGAGGAAGCGGACGTTTCCGCGGCGGCTGAGGCCGCCGGCGCTTTCAACCTGGGCCAGTTGCTCGAGGGCCAAGGGGGCATGGTTGAAGCGCAGGCAGCCTATGGTCGCGCTGATGAGCGCGGCCATGGCACTGCCGCCTCAAACCTCGGCCGATTGCTCGAAGAGCAAGGGGCGCTGGCCGAGGCCGAGGCGGCTTACCGCCGCGCGGATGAGCGCGGTGATGCTGCTGGCGCGTTCAACTTGGGCCTGTTGTTGGAGGGTCAAGGGGGCGTGGTTGAAGCGCAGGCAGCCTATGGTCGCGCTGATGAGCGCGGTCATGGCACTGCCGCCTCGAGCCTCGGCCGATTGCTCGAAGAGCAAGGGGCGCTGGCCGAGGCCGAGGCGGCATATCGGCGTGCCGATGAGCGTGGGGATGACGCCGGCGCGTTGTACCTGGGGGCATTGCTCGAGAAACAGGGGGCGCAGGATGAGGCGGCGGCAGCGTATGGACGCGCGTCGGATCGGGGCAACAATGCCGCCGCCTCATCTCTTGGTGTCCTGCTCGGGGAGCAGGGGGCGCTGACCGAGGCTGAGGCCGCGTTCAGGCGCGCCGACGAACGCGGGGACGCGGTCGCGGCGTTCAATCTCGGCGTCGTGCTGGAGGCGCGGGGGGCGCTGAGCGAAGCTGAGCAGGCTTACCGCCGCGCGGATGAGCGCGGTGATGCTGCTGGCGCGTTCAACTTGGGCCTGTTGTTGGAGGGTCAAGGGGGCGTGGTTGAAGCGCAGGCAGCCTATGGTCGCGCTGATGAGCGCGGTCATGGCACTGCCGCCTCGAGCCTCGGCCGATTGCTCGAAGAGCAAGGGGCGCTGGCCGAGGCCGAGGCGGCATATCGGCGTGCCGATGAGCGTGGGGATGACGCCGGCGCGTTGTACCTGGGGGCATTGCTCGAGAAACAGGGGGCGCAGGATGAGGCGGCGGCAGCGTATGGACGCGCGTCGGATCGGGGCAACAATGCCGCCGCCTCATCTCTTGGTGTCCTGCTCGGGGAGCAGGGGGCGCTGACCGAGGCTGAGGCCGCGTTCAGGCGCGCCGACGAACGCGGGGACGCGGTCGCGGCGTTCAATCTCGGCGTCGTGCTGGAGGCGCGGGGGGCGCTGAGCGAAGCTGAGCAGGCTTACCGCCGCGCGGATGAGCGCGGTGATGCTGCTGGCGCGTTCAACTTGGGCCTGTTGTTGGAGGGTCAAGGGGGCGTGGTTGAAGCGCAGGCAGCCTATGGTCGCGCTGATGAGCGCGGTCATGGCACTGCCGCCTCGAGCCTCGGCCGATTGCTCGAAGAGCAAGGGGCGCTGGCCGAGGCCGAGGCGGCATATCGGCGTGCCGATGAGCGTGGGGATGACGCCGGCGCGTTGTACCTGGGGGCATTGCTCGAGAAACAGGGGGCGCAGGATGAGGCGGCGGCAGCGTATGGACGCGCGTCGGATCGGGGCAACAATGCCGCCGCCTCATCTCTTGGTGTCCTGCTCGGGGAGCAGGGGGCGCTGACCGAGGCTGAGGCCGCGTTCAGGCGCGCCGACGAACGCGGGGACGCGGTCGCGGCGTTCAATCTCGGCGTCGTGCTGGAGGCGCGGGGGGCGCTGAGCGAAGCTGAGCAGGCTTACCGCCGCGCGGATGAGCGCGGCGACCGTGAAATCACGAACATGGCTCGGGCTGCTCTCCTCGATCTGCGCGGCGCCCTACAGGAAACCGGCGCGGGTCGCGCGGCATGAGCCGACGCCGCGAACGTATACGACGGCGCCGCGACCCGACCCTCCGATTAGCGAGGCGCCCGCCCCGGGCGAGAGGTTGCGGATCAGTGATCGCCCCAGGTCAAACGGGAACGCTAGTCAACGTCCCCCGGGAATCTGTAGGTAGCGTCGCCAGGAAGCTGCAGTGGCCAATGAACTGCTTGCCATGCTCCCGATTCTTGACGACCGTTGGTACAGAAACCGGGGCGTAGGCCTCCCGTCCTCCGCCTTTCGTAAAGCCTGTCGCGACATGTCGCGATACCATTTCCTGAGGCGTTTTACAATGGGCTGGCACTCAAAAATAGTCGCAAATTGCGACTTAATTATCAATCCAGGGTTGCTGGAAGCCTAATTACGTACTAGCTTCGTGGGCGGTTGGTTAGGGACCGACCGGGGACCGACCGGTAGCGATTTCCTTAGGGCTAGACGGATTTCGAGGCCGCTCGCTTTGCGTGCAGACAAGTCAGGGCATCATTTTTTCGGGGCGCTCGCGATAACCACCGCGTTAGTCGCAGGCTTCTGCGCAACTGCTGCAGCGCAGACGGTAGTGAGTCCCAGGACCGTGATGAGCCGCGTGTCGCAGACACCGTCGGCGGCCAACATCGGCACGCCGTCGGCGGACTATCCGGATGCACGTGGGCGACTGCGCGACCGGCAGGACGCGACGGCGACGCAGACGCCGCTGCGTAGAGAGGAAAGCCCGACAGTGAACGATCCCAACCGGACTTCAGGGGCACTGCCCGCCGCGACTGGGTTCGCCTCTGGGTCGTCGAGTCCATCGAGCGGCGCCACGGAGACCAGCTCGGCCACAGCCGAGCAACCGGCTACGCCGGCCCGCTCCGGCTCGAAGAGCACGGCCGCGCCGTTCCCGCGGGATCGAGGGACCGCGGCGGCCACCACACGGGACGCTACGCCGCCTCCGCCCGCCAGCGCCGACGCCGGCGTCCCCGTCGACGCCGGCCCTCGGCCTCACACTTTCGGCCCGAACGACGCCGGAGTCTCGACTCACAACGGCCCGAACGACGCCGGAGCCCCCACCCACGACGGCCCGAGCGTTTCTGTCGCCTCGAGCAACGCCAAGCCCCCTACCCAGCCATCCGACGTCGCGCCGGCCGAAAAGCAGCCGCCGATGACCGAGCCGTCGGCGACACACCGTGACGCCACGGGGTCTGGAGCAACGCGGCGGCCAGGGACGCGCGGTCGCGACCTGGGGGGGCCGACCGCCAAGCCCAACGCGACGAGCTCCACAGCCACACGGCCCCTCTCGACGCCGTCGACTACGCCGCCCGCGGCGACGACTCAGTGGGTCCCTTCTGTGTCGGTGACGACAGCTCCGCCCGCGCCCCAACCCGTTGCGACAGGTCCGACCACGACAGGACCTGTCGCGACGGGAATTGTCGCGACACCATCTGTCGCGACACCGCGGCCGAGCAGTCACGTTGCTCAGCCGGACCTGAGGAAGCCAGGGGCGCTGCTGCATCAGCTTCAGACGCCAGTGGCGCCTGGGGGCGAGAAGCACCAGCCAGTATCGCCGCCTTCCCGGTCGGTGGCGGAGCCGCCGCGGCCGCAGCCGCCGGTGGCGGCTCTGCCCGCACCCAGTACCGCGGCGGTGGCGTTTGAGGCGCCCGCTCTTGCGCCCGCAACGATCCCCCTGGCGCTTGTCTCTGGAACTCCCGCACTGGCGATCAACGCTGACGGCGTCGCGACTCGAGCAGCCCGGCTGATCTCCGCGTGTGTCCGATCCGGCGGGCAGCCTGGCTCAAGGCCGCTCGTCGCCTCGACGCTCGCGCGATAGCCCGCGTGACCCCATCGGATCAATGCTCTGGCCACCGGTCTCGGTCCGGGCCTGAACATCTAAGACGAGGACTCAGCAACGATGCAAGCCAGTTGGAGCAGTCTCAGATTACGGCGGAAACGAAAAGACGCAGCATGGTTGGCGCTCATGATCAGCGTGCTCGTGCCGGCCTTTCCGGCGACGGCAGCGGGAGCCGGAACCAGTCTCGCGCACCCTGAGCACACCTCAAACGGTGCCAGCCGAGGATCACTGCGCCATGGCCCCGCGGCATCAGCGCGCGACGCCGACGCCCGACTTGGCCGGACTCCGCTGGTGTTGGGCGCCGGGTATAACAGCCCCGGCGGCTCGCCGGTCGTGCGAGCGGTCCAGCGTCGTCTCGAGGCGGCTGGCTTTCCGCCGCATGGGATCGACGGCCTCTATGGGCCCCGGACGCGGCAAGCCGTGATCGCCTTTCAGGTTGCCCACGGGTTGCAGGCGGACGGCGTCGTCGGTCCGAAGACGGGGGCGGCATTGAATGCGCGGGTCTTGACGTTGGCACCAGGCGCCGGGGCTCAGCCGGGCGGTTCGAACGTCGTCCGTTCGCTGCAACACCGCCTGGCCTCGGCGGGAGATTCGCCCGGGCCGATCGACGGGCGCTATGGCGTGCTGACCGAACGAGCGGTCCGGCGGTTCCAACGTGGGCACGGCCTCGCGGCCACGGGGATCGGCGACGCCCGGACGCTCGCGCTTTTGGCACGGCCCACCCGCGCGGTGCGCCGGTCGACGCCGCTCCCGCAACAGCCCGCACCTTCGGTTTCTACCTGCGAGCACCGGCTCGCGGCCGTCGGGCTCTCACACGGCCCCGGCACCTGCGTCGCGCCCACCGACCGTGGCGCCGAACGCGCCCGCGAGGGCAGCCCATCAGCCGGAGTCGGGAGGCGCCCCGTGGATGACCATCGTCGGCGGGTTGGCGCTTGCGTTGGCGCTGTTCCTCGCGGCCGCGTTGCTCGTCAGAGCTCTGCGGGGTGAGCGCCGTCGCGACGGTGACGGGACCACTGACGCGACGGAGCAGAACAGGGAGCCATCGGTGGGGGCGCCCGGCCAGAGAGCCCTCCCGGCGGCGCCCGGCCAGAGAGCCCTCCCGGCGGCGACCGGCCGCGATCACGCCGGCGCCCACGCAAACGGCCGTGATCACGCCGGTGCCCACGCAAACGGGAGTGATCACGCCGGCGCCCACGCAAACGGGAGTGATCACGTCGCCACCCGCGCCGGTGGCCGCGATCGCGCCGGCGCCGGAGCCAATGGGAGCGCCCAAGCGAATGGCCGCGATCACGCCGGCGCCCACGCAAACGGGGCCCCGGCACCCGTGCCCGCGCAGGCCAACGCGGTCAGTTCTCTCACGAACGGCCATCGCGCTGACGCCAATGGAGATGACGCCGAGGCCGCCGGCGCGTTCAACCTCGGGCTGTTGCTCGAGTCGCAGGGAAGCGTGCTCGAGGCACAAGCGGCATATCGCCGCGCCGACGAGCGGGGGCATGGCACCGCCGCCTCGAACCTCGGCGTGCTGCTCGAGAAGCAGGGCGCCATGTCCGAGGCCGAGGCGGCGTACCGCCGTGCGGACCAGCGTGGCGATCCAGACGGAGCGTTCAACCTCGGGGTACTGCTCGAGGAGCGAAACGCCCTAGATGAGGCGGCGGCGGCATACCGGCGCGCGATCGATCGGGGGCGCGATGCCGCCGCCTCGAACCTCGGCGTGCTGCTCGAGGAGCAGGGCGCCGTGTCCGAGGCCGAGGCCGCGTACCGGCGCGCCGATGAGCGGGGGGTCGCCACCGCGGCGTTCAACCTGGGTGTCTTGCTCGAGGAGCGAGGCGAGCTGGAGCACGCCGAGGAGGCCTACCGTCGTGCCGAGCAACGGGACGATGGAGAGGTCGCGAGCATGGCTCGGGGTGCCCTCCTTGAGCTGGGCCGGCACGTCGCGGAGGCCGGCGCCGGTGGCGCCGGACGACACGATGCCTAGACCACGGATCGTGCATCGCTCGCTCCGTCCCAATCAGCCGCGGATGGTCTCCTCGCCGCTCGAACGGGCAATGGAGACGTCGCACGAGACGGGCCTGTCCGACGCTCCCGTGGGCACGCCACGGCTGGCAGCGGTCAAGGGGAACGGCGTCCTGCAACAGGTGCCGGAGAACGTGCATCCGCCGAGGCTTCGACGGCTGCTTGAGATCGAGCGACCTGGCTCCACCTCCGCGGCGGAGAAGTCGCCCGCGCCGGCCAGATGGCGTATGCGGCCTCGTCCCCGGTCCCGTCGAGTCCACCCACCTACCGGGTGGCGGCAGCGCGCTGCCTGCCAGGGCCTCACCGTCGGGCCGGCGCGTGACCTCTCGGGGCCGGCGGAGGAGGCATACCGGTGGGCCGATGAGCGTGGCGATCCGGTCGCGGCGTCGAACCTGGGCGTGCTCCTCGAGCAGCGCGGGGATCTGGCCGGAGCCGAGGCGGCCTACCGGTGGGCCGACGAGCGCGGCGATGCCAGCGGTCCGTTCAACCTCGGTGGCCTGCTCGTTGAACGGGGAGATCCCGCCGGGGCCGAGGAGGCGTATCGGCGGGCCGATCAGCGTGGCGATCCGGTCGCGGCGTCGAACCTGGGCGTGCTCCTCGAGCAGCGCGGGGATCTGGCCGGAGCCGAGGCGGCCTACCGGCGGGCCGACGAGCGCGGCGATGCCAACGGCCCGTTCAACCTCGGCGGCCTGCTCGTCGAACGGGGAGATCCCGCCGGGGCCGAGGAGGCGTATCGGCGGGCCGATCAGCGCGGCGATCCGGCCGCGGCGTCGAACCTGGGCGTGCTCCTCGAGCAACGCGGGGATCTGGGCGGAGCCGAGGCGGCCTACCGGCGCGCGGACGACCGGGGCGATGCCAACGGCGCGTTCAACCTGGCCAGGTTGCTGGCTGGCCGAGGCGATCTTGCCGGGGCCGAGGCGGCCTATCGCCGGGTGGCCGCGCGGGGCGATCTGGGGGCGTCGGCCAACCTCCGTGTGCTTTTGGAGCAAGCGGACCACGTGGCCGGTGCGCCGGCCGAGAGGAGGACGAGTCAGGAGGGCAGCGCGATATGAGGTCGGACGGGAGCACGACCGGACCGTGTGAGGATGGCAGGGACGACGGCGGGACCTGAGCGTGGAATCGGACCACGGCGGGACTTGAGCGTGGAATGGGACCACGCCGCGCCTGATGCGGTCGGCAGCGCCGACCGTCGCGTCACCCTCATGTTGGTCGGATTTGCGACGGCGCTCGCACTGGCCGGGGTGGCCAGCCTGCAACTCGTCGTCGCGGCCGTGTTAATGGCCCTGATCCTGCCGCTGGCCGCGATTGTCCGGCTCAGCTCACGCCAGCGTCCGCCTGTCCGGGTCGCGGTGATCGGCGACGCGGTGGTAGCCGAACGGCTGCGACGCGATCTCGAGCGCTCGTCTCGGCGGTACGCGTTCGCGGGACGGATCGCGGTGCCGGGCACCGACGAGCACCTCCAGCGGGCGCTGGCGCCGCTGTACCGGATGCGCGCGGCACTGCTCGAGCACCAGGTCCAGGTCCTGGTGCTCAGTTCGACTGCCCCGCGCGAAGCAGTCTATGCCGAGTTCGTGAGCCGCTGCCTCGACATGCCGGTGCGGCTCGTCGAGCTGCCGCGGTTCTACGAGACGACGTTCGGCTACGTCCCGGCGTCCGAGATGAACGCCCTCTGGTTCCAGTGCCTAGTCGATCCGTCCTGGCGGTTTCCGCATCCGCTGGTCAAGCGGGCGATCGACATCGTGGGGGCGACGGCCCTGGCCGTGCCGGCGTTGCCGCTGTGCCTCGCTTTCATCTTGCTGATCCGCCGAGACGGTGGACCAGGGCTGTTCCGTCAGCGGCGGATCGGGGAGGGCGGACGACCGTTCACGATGTACAAGCTGCGGACGATGCGGACCTCGAACGACACGCACGCCCGGTGGGCGGCGGTCGACGACGCGCGGGTGACTCCGATCGGTCGCTTTCTGCGTTGCACGCACTTCGACGAGTTGCCGCAGCTGCTGAACGTGCTGCGGGGCGAGATGAGCCTGGTCGGACCGCGACCCGAGCAGCCGGCGATCGTCGAGCAGTTGGAATGCGAAGTTCCTTTCTATCAGCGGCGACATCTGATCCGTCCCGGGCTCACCGGGTGGGCCCAGATCCGCTGCGGCTATGCCCGCTCCGACTCGGGGTCGGCGTGGAAGCACTGCCACGACCTGTATTACCTCAAGCACCGCTCGATCCGCCTCGATCTGCGCATCCTGGCCGCCACTGCGTGGCTGATGCTGGTCGGCGCAGTCCGTAAAACCGAAGCCATCCTGCACTCGCCACCCCCCGCGGAGACCGTCGTATGGCCGCTGACTGCCAACGGCAACCAAACCCGCCCAGCCACGAACGAATTCACAGCACCGCCCGCGCCGATCGGTGTCCCGCGAGCAGCGTACGGGAGAAGGCTCAGCACCGGCCGACGTGCCGGGCCTGAGCGTCACCCAGGTGTGACTCGATGAAGGGACACTGGCCGCATGTCATCGTGCTGGAGCCGCACAGCGCGGGTCTAGCGGTCGCGCGCCGGATGTTGCGTGCAGGGGCTCGCGTCAGCGCGGTGGACGAACCTAACTCATGGGAGGCCGCCAGCCGCGGTGTAACCCCCGCGTTGTCACCATTCGGCGATGCCGGTGAACCGTGGCTTCAGGCGTTGGAAGCATTTGCTGAGATGTCAAGTGAGGCGGTCGTACTTTCCACGAGCGACCGGGCGACGGAGCTGCTGGTTCGGGCGGCGGCACGGTTGCCGGAGAATCTCCGGATGTTCGAGCGCTCCGGCCGGGGCCACCTGGCGCTCATGGACAAAGGAACCGCCGACGGGATCGCGCGGCGAGCCGGAGTCCCGGTGCCGTGGACGGCAGCGATCTATCGCCCTGAAGACATGGACGGCGCGATCGACGGAGCATCATGGCCGTGCGTCGTGAAGCCAGTGCACTCACACGTGTGGCGTGCACGGTATACCCAGCGTCGTGTCTTTCTGGCCCACAGCCGCGAAGAAGTGGCGCGGCTGGTCGAGCGGCCGCTCGCCGACGGCGTCCCGATGCTCCTGACGCAGTACGTGCCCGGGGGCGATGACCACGTCGAGGAGGCGATCGTCGTGCGCCTCGCCGACGGCAGCTATCCGGTGCGCTTCGGCTGCCACAAGCTCCGCCAGTATCCCCTCGGCTTCGGCTCCACGACGCTCGGCGAGTCCTCGGCGCTGCCCGAGACGATGGATCTAGCTCAGCGAGTGCTCGACGAGGCCGACTTCGTCGGCGTGGCCGGCGTCGAGACGAAGCGGGACGCGCTGACAGGCCAGCGCTGGTTTTTGGAGGTGAACGTGCGGCTTCCCGGTCAGTGGGGCCTCGGTGACGCATGTGGCGCGGACGCGACTCGGAGGCTGGTCGCCGTGCTCAGCGGCGATCCGCTCGGAAGCGCCCCATCGATACGAACCGGCGTGCGGTTCGTGGAACCCGTCGGCGACGCGAAGGTGTGTCTGGAGTTACTGCGGCGAGCGCCGACCTGGCACAGGCCCCGCGAGGCGTGGCGTCTGATCCGCCCTTACTTCGGCGCGGGTGAGGTCGGGTTGCTCGATCCGCGTGACCCTCGGCCGGCGCTGGCCTGCGCTAAGGGCATCATCGGCGGCCGGCTCGCGGCTCGGCGCAGGGTTCTCCACGCACACGCGCGCGCGATGCGGTGGCAATTCAGGTCGGAGACCCACTCCCCGACCGACCACGCACACGTGGCGTAGATCGCAGGCGGCGAGTCGATCGAAATAGCCCGGCCTCGGCACCGAGCGCTGCCGGGGCCTGCGTCAGGGCTACGACGGGCCGTAGTCGATGGCTTCTCGGCCGGTTGCGCGCGCCACGGTGGCGCGCAGCTCGCGCAGCCGGGATAGTTGCGGATCGGATAGCACGCGTTTGGCCATTTGCCGCGCGCGCCACCCGGCCACGCCGGGGAGCGCGCGGGGCAGGGCGGCGACAAGCTGAGCACCGGGTGGGAGCAGCGTCTCCCAAGCGACGGCGTCCCGGCCGCTGGCGAACGGCTCCTTGTACTGATTCCCCCCCCAGCCCAGGTCGACTCGCCGCTCGCGACGCGCGCAAGCGTCCTCCACGGTGCTCAGGAGCGCGAGCAGCGGCGGGCTGAGATGGCGATACCGCTCATCCCAGCCGAAGTTGAACTGGACGACCTCTCCTCCGGCGGCGAGGCATAGGTGAGCGCAGATCGGCTCGCCGTCCAGCTCGAGCAGCAGCAGCCGGAAACGTTCCTCGGCTAGCAGCGCGTTCCCGACCTCGCAGAGCAGTTGGGGTACGCGCTCGCCCAGCACGACCAGCCGCGATCGCCCACGCCCTTCCCAACGCTCGGCATGCAGCGCGAAAAAGGTTTGAACATCTGCCTCGATCGACTCCCGATTGGCGAGGCGGTACCTGCCCCCGGCGTCCGCGAACCGCCGCTGTCGACGTCGTGCGTTGTTGCGAAGCTTAGCGCTGCGCCCGGCGAGCCAGACGTCAAAAGGCAGCGCCTGGATGCTGATGATGGGCACTGGCAGGACCCGGCGGTAGGCCACCGGCCGCATCCGCCCGGGCCAGCGTTCGCGGAGTGCAACCGCCCAAGGGGACGTCATCGGCACCGGCCCGAGGTCCAGCCGATCCGGACGCAACTCCCGGACCGCCAGCAGACTGGCCGTCGCCTCGGCAACCTCCCACTCACGATCAGCCACTGCCAGCGGCCCCAACACCGAGGCGAAGTCATGGGCCAGCAACCGATACGCCCGAGCCGTCGAATGCCGCGCCAGATCCACGTACAGGGGGACGAGTCCGATCAGCCTTCCACGGTCACGGACTGAAACGATCCGCAGCTCAGCCGAATCCGGCGCCACGTGGCGCCACCACGCCAGCATCCAGGCCGGCGAGGACATCGGCTGGCCGCGCGCCACGGCCAGCGCATCCCATTCGCCGACCATCGTTTCAGCGCGCGCTAGGTCAACGACCAGCTCAGTGTCAGCCATCGTGACGACCCAGGAAGACGACTCGGCTCTCGGAGGGTGTGCCGACTAGTGCATTCCACTTGCTCACGGGGGCTCGCGGCGAAGGCGCGGCAGCATACCGGTTCCATGCGAACGTCCGCATAGAACCGGACCCGGCTTTCGAGATCCGCTGGCTGTCCGCCAGCGCGCGGCGGGATCAGACACGCCGGACGAGGCGGCGGACAGGGGCCAGCCCGTTGACGTAGAGCCGCTGCGCGCGCGGGCTGCGCTTGACGCGCAGGAACGATTGGATCCCCCACGTCCGGACGGCCGCGGCGGCCCGGCCGCGCGGGGTTGCGGCCAGGCCAAGACCTTGATGCAGCGGCTCGAGGTGGTCGGCGAGCTCGAGCTTGTAGCGCTCGCCGCTGCCGAGGAACTCGACGCGCGTGATCCCCTCCGCGTCGGCGCCCTCGATCGCGTCGAGCGTGTTGACCAAGCCGGGCGAGAACCGCGCGTACTGGGGATCGAAGGCCAGGCGATACACGTACATCCGCTCGCAGAAGCTGAACCAATAATGGAACGCGATGGCTCGCGAATCGAGGCGCAACGTGGTGATCCGGGGTAGCCCGAGCGGGGCGACGGCCGTGATCGCGTCGCGGTGAAAGCGCATCCCAGCTGGCGTCGCGAAGCCGGACCCGTCCGGCCGGTCGCGGAAGCGCAGCGCGTGCAGGCGGAAGGCCTCCTCGAGTGCGTCGCGCAGCTCGTCGGGGTCACGCGCCACCTGCACCTCGAGGCGTCCGAGCTCGGCCAGCTGG
This sequence comes from uncultured Solirubrobacterales bacterium, assembly GCA_963777335.1. Lineage (GTDB taxonomy): Bacteria > Actinomycetota > Thermoleophilia > Solirubrobacterales > Solirubrobacteraceae > Palsa-465. The sequence goes on along the minus strand of CAVZQD010000017.1, from coordinate 58,327 downwards.
CGCCGGCGGCGGCGATGGAGGTTGCGCTTCTTGGCCGAGGTCCGTTCGGTGTATGCGGCTTCCCACCCATGCGGCAGCTCGAGCACGGGAGCCTCGACCCGCGGAATCAGCCGCAGCCGCGTGGGCCCCGCCGCGGCGGCCAGCCGGCTGTCGGGGGGCAGTCCGAATACGTCGAGGAGATCATTGCCGGCCGCTAACGCGCTTTCGAGGAGCACGCTGGCCACATCCCCGACAGCTTCGTCGGCCAGCAACATGTCGGCGAGCGCGGATTCGTGACCGCCGAGAAACCGCGCCACGCGGATCCCCAGCCGCGGCTGCACGAACAGAGGCAGGGCGCCGACGATGCCACCGTCCCGGCGCGCCACGTGGATCTGCAGCGTCGCCCCGCCCTGGTGGTGCCTCCACCACGCGGCGAGCCACGCGTGCACGAGGAACGGGCTCGGCCGCGGCATCTGTCGTACCAGCGCGTCCCACTCGTCGGCGAGGCTCGCGAAGGCAAACGTGTCCCGCACGATCTCGACGCTCAACGAGCCGGCGGCCGGCGGTCTCACCGGGCCGCGCGGATCCTCGGACGGGGTCACGGCTGCTCCCGCGGTTGCCGCGCAGGCCGGGGACTCCGGCGTCACCAACCCCCCACCACCTCGACCCCCGATCACGATGGCGTCGCCGCCGCCGGTCGGAGGATGCCGCGCAGGAACTGGCGGATCGTACCCAGATCACCCGGTCGCGGGAGCAGCAGGCGCCAGGCGAACGGAAAGCGTGCGCGGTAGGAGGCAACGGCGACGGCGCCCGCGATGAGCAGGGCGGCACTCGCGGCAAGGGCTGCCCCGTTGGCGCCAGCCCGCGGGATCAGGATCAGGTCGAGGATCGTCTGGGTGATCAGTGCCGCTGCCGGCCCGAGCGACGAGCGTCCCGGGGCCAGCGAACCCAGTGCGCCGCCGGAGAAAACGCTCATCGTCGCGAAGCCGATGCCACTGGGGACGAGGATCAGGAATGGGCTGATTGCCGACCGGTAGGCGTTGCCGAAGACCAGCGGCACCAGGAGTGGTCCGACCGCGGCCGCAAACACGCTGCCCACGACCGTGATCAGCAGGACGGCCCGGTACACGCGCAGGACACGTTCGAGTCTCGTGTTTTCGTCGCCACGCGCGACAGCCGGAAGCAGAGCGTAGCTCGCCGCCACCGGCAGGTAGTAGAGGATCTCTGAGGCGTTCACCGCCACGGCGTAGACGCCCAGTGTTGCCTCGGTGCTGATGAGGCCGGTGATGATCTGGTCGGTTCGCGCATTGAGCATTCGCGAGGTGCTACCGACCCACGCGCGCGCACCGAAGTGAACGGAGTCGCGCAGGACGCCGAAATCAGGCCGAGTCCATCCCGTGCGGGCTCTCCCGGCCCATAGCAGCCGCAGCCCCGACAAGCCCTGAGCGACGGTCCAGATGATGGCCGCCCGGGCCACTGTCAGACCCACGGTGGCGTCGACCACGGCGAGCGCGGCGGCGTACAGCCACGGCGCGGAGGCTTGAACGCGCGAATAGGGGCCAAAATGGCCGCAGCCCTGCAGGAACGCGAAGCCCGCCCCAACGCTCGCCACCGCCGTGGTCGCAAGCGCCAGGATCACGAGTTCACGGTTCCCGACCCCGGCCGGTCGTAGGCCGGGTATGAGTTCCAGCACCGCCGCGATGCAGATGCCGACGATCGCTGCGCCGACCAGCGCGACGAGCGTGACGTTGGCGAGCAGGGCCGGCCGCAGAGCCGGCGAGCGCGCTGCCAACACCCGGGTCGCGTCGCTTACCCCGAGCATCGCCAACTGCGAGGCGACCAGTGCCGTGACGGTGATGAACGCCACCGTCCCGCGGTCGGTGGGGCCAAGCGCGCGGGCAAGCACGACGACGGCGGCGAAGTAACCCGCATTCCCAGCAACCTGGCTGATCAGGATGCGAACTGAGTCCCGTCCAATCGTGCCCCGGGTCACTTGCGTATGAGCGCCAGACGCGGGGTCGGTGTGGGCGTCAGGGCGAGGTGCAGGGGCCGGTTCGGGCGTTGCTGGTCAGTTGGTTGTGGCTCGACTGTGCGATGGCTCCGGTCTCCGTTAACGCCGACCGTTGGACGACGAAGTCCCCGGTGTCGGCGCCACAGCCCCAATTCCTGCTCACCACGTTGCCCGACGATCCTTGGAGAACGATCGGCATGGCGCCTGCGGCAGTGAACGTGTTTGCGGTGATCGAGTTGTCATCCTCCAGGACGTCCACGAACACGCCCACCTCGGACGCCGCGATTCGATTGCCGGCAAACGTGTTCGCGTTCGAGCCGCCGCCGGCGTGGCGCCACTCAACGTCGATGCCGGTGCTCACGCCCGAGATCCGATTCGCCGCGACCAGTGAGTCGTTCGTCGAAAGCTCGATGTAGATGGCGACGGGCGTGTTCGATACCTGGTTGGCGATGATCGTATCGGCGGTCGAGGAGCCGACGGTCTCGATCCCGTCGGTCCCGGTGCGAGAGACGGTGTTGCCGATCACCGCCGCCTCGACCCCACCCGTCCAGATCCCGCCCGCATCGGTCCCGTCGTGCCGGTTCGGATCCACGATGTCGCTGACGTTGTTGTCGAGCGCCAGGTTGTGCAGCGCCGCGCCCTTGAGCCCGTAGAAGCGCTGCGCGAAGAGGATGCCGTAGCCGCGGAAGCCGCTCACGCGGGTACGTATGACGCTGTCATCCGAGCTCTCGGTGGAGCCCATGTCGAACACGCCGGCCCCCGCAGCGGCACCGGCGCCAACGAAGGTGGAGTCTTGCACCGAGACGTCCGAATGCGGTCCCCAGGCGACGACGCCGCTGTCGCGCACGCCTGCGACGCTCGATCCGCTGCACGCGCACGTCACGTGCCCCGTTGGCGATCGAGACCGCGTCGTCCAGCCGCCCGCCACCGTCGATGCCGAGATCCGAGATACGTACGTGATCGGCGCTGGTGCTCACCATCGCCGCGGCATCCGAGCCGGATGGTGGCGTGAGCACGGTGGCCGCCCCGGAGCCGCTCAGCCGTGTCCCCGGCCCGAGCACGATCGCGTCTTCGCGATACGTGCCGGGTGCAAGCTGGACTGTGATCCCGCCTCCGGCGAGCGCGGGAAGCTCCTCGTCCAGCTGGCGCTGCGAGGAGACCCGGTGAATTTGCTCTCCGCCGCCAAGCACGCGCACAGTGACCGGACGGGAGACGGCGCGACCTCCGAGACGGTTGACCGCTGTCACCCTCAGGCGAGCGGTTCCGGTCGGCAACAGAGCTGAGTCCAGGTCGAGTACCCAAGGTGGACGCGTCACGGTTCCCAGCGGACGGCCTGCGAGAATGAACGTGACGGCGACAATGCGCGTGCTACTCCGCACGCGTGCCCGCAAAGTCACCCGGCCGCGGAGCGTACGGGGTCCGGCAAAGCCTGCGTCCACCGCGCCGGCGGAGGCGAGGGCATTGCGAAGGGAGGGGCGATCCGCCGCGGTGAACGTCCCTGTCGGGCTGTGCATGTTGAGGCTTGATCCACCGCATCCCGCCGCGATGAGCAGCGCCGCGAGGAGCGACAAACCCTGGACCGCGCTCGCGACCGACCGCCTCACGTCGCCCCGTTGGGCCTCGAGCGCAGGATGACGCCGACAAGATCATCCATGCCCATCGATCTTACCCGATGGCCGGGGCTATCCGCGCGGCGCGCAGCGGCGGCCAGGATCGACGATGAGCTCAGCCTCGGCCATCGATTGAACGAACCAACCCGCGACGGTGCAGTTCATCGCGATACAGGCGGGCATGCGCGTCGCGAAAGCGTGGCAGGTCGAACATGGCGAGGGCGCGCTCGTGTCCGGCGGCCCCAAGGCGGCGGCGGAGGTCGGGGTCGCCCAGCAGGGTACGCAGCGCCTGGGCCATCGTGGCCGCGTCGCCCGGCGCGACGAGGAGCCCGGTTTCGCCGTCGATGACGGCCTCGGGCACGCCCCCGACGGCGGACGCCACCACTGGCAGACCGGCCGCCATCGCCTCCAGCAGCGACATTGGCAGTCCTTCCGAGAGGCTCGCCAGGACGAAGACGTCGGCCTGCGCGAGCAGCGCCGGGACGTCGAGTCGCTCGCCGACCAGGTCGACCACCGAATCCAGACCCGCTCGACGGACGGCCGCGGCCACCACCGACCAGTCCGGTCCATCGCCCACGAGCATCGCCCTGAAGGTTCCGGGCTCGAGGTGCGCGAGCGCGCCGATCAGCGTCAGGGGGTCCTTGGGGGCTTTCATACGGCCGACGCTGATTATCCGCGGGGGGTCACCGGCTAGGCCGGCTCGCGGCGCGGCCTCCACATCGACGGCGTTGTGGATCACCACGCTGCGCTTGCGCTGACATGTCCGGGCGCGCATCCCTTCCGTCCGCTCTCGCTCGCTGACGCAGATCACGACACTGGTCAGCAGCGCAGCGAACCGGTCAGCCCATAGATACATACGCGCGGCCCATCCGTCGTGTGCGGCAAATGCCCACCCGTGTGCCGTGAACATCCGCACCGGAGCGCCGGCGAGAGCCGCCCCCAGCCGCCCGAGCACGCCGGCCTTGGAGCTGTGCGTGTGCACGATGTCGGGCGCGAGCCGGCGCACCAGCCAAGCGACCTCGAGCAGGCCGCAGGCGTCGTGCCAAGGGTGAAGGGGCCGGCGAACGTGGCGCAACGCGACGAACTGCGCTCCCGCCGTCCGCGCGGCCTCGCGCAGCGGTCCAGGACCATGGGCGGCCACGACTACATCGAACTCCGTGGTCAGCGCCGGCAGCAGCGCGCTCAAATGGCTCTGGGCGCCACCGACTTCGGCCAGCGTGATGATGGTGAGCAAGCGGGGCCGCCGGGCGGCGGTGAGGCTGTGTACCGGCACCGGTCAATCCTTCCACGTCGCGAGCCTTCGGCGTCCCGGCGTCAATAACATTGTCCGCGAAACCCATCCAGTCCATGAAGGGGGCACAGCCCGGCGACGTGGAAAGCATGCGCGTCCGGTCCATCTCGATAACTAACTTCTCGGCGTCCGATGAGAGGGCCTGGCGGGATCTGGCGGACCGTTCGATGGAGCCGAATCCTTTCTACGAGGTTGACTTTCTGGTGCCGGCGTGCCGCCACCTGAGAGGCGGTAACCGCGTCACGCTCTTGGTGGCCGAGGAGGACGGTCGGTTTCATGCCTGCCTTCCCGTCCGAGCCAAGCTTTCGGGGATTCTTTCTCCGCCCGTGATCGGCTCCTGGCGACATCCATATGCCTATCTCGGGACCCCGCTCGTGGCTCCTGAACGCGCTGTCGACGCTCTAGGCTGCCTGATCGCGGCGCTGCGGGGCGATGGCATGTGGCCACGGGTGGTGGTCCTTGAGTTGTTTGGTGACGATGGTCCGATCGCGTCGTGCCTCCGAACCGCAGCGGAGCGGTTGGGTGTCATGGTTCAGAGCCGGGCTTCGGGAGAGCGGGCGGTCCATCGGTGCCAGGACGACACGGCCGCTCCGCTGCCTGGTCGCGTCAAGAAGGAGCGGCAGGCCAAGGCCCGGAAGTGGCGCCGGTTGTGCGCCGATTGGGATGATCCCGCCGTGGTCGACCGTGCCGGAGAGCGCGGCGCCGCGGGGCACTTTCTGGCCATGGAGGCGTCGGGGTGGAAGGGAAGGTCGGGCACCGCTTTGGCATCGCGCGCGGGCGACGCCGCGTTTTATGAGGAGGTGACAGCCCGGTTCGCGGCTGCCCACAGGCTGCGCCTGTATTCCCTTAAAGCGGGCGAAGAGGAACTTGCGATGCAGACGAACCTCCTCGTCGACCATTGTCTGTTTGATTGGAAGGTCGCCTACGACGAGCGGTTCGCTCGTTACGGGCCTGGGTCGCTGCTGCAGTTGCGAGTTCTTGATCTGGCCGCAGCCGAAGGGCTGGAGTGGATTGACACGTGCTCAGACCCCGGAGACGATCATCAGCTTCGGCTGTCTGCCGACCGGCGGCGTATCGCGACCCTGGCCATTGTGGGGCGCAGAAGGAATGAGGGTCTATTGGTCGGGCCCGCTGTTCTCGTCGTCAAGTTGAGTGGCAAGCTGCGTGCGGTGACAACCGCGAATCTGCGGTTCAAACTCACTCGTGCGCACCGCGCCATCAGGACGGTTGTCTCTCGGTGACGAGCGCGGGAACGCTCGGCAAACGTCGCTGGTGGGTCCCCGTGCAAGCCGGCTACGCGCCCAACCCATGGTGGAAGTTCGAACATCTCCGGCGTCCCAACCGGATCCTTATGCCGCTGTGGCGCCGTCTATACCCCGTCGGGGCCGACATGGACCCGCCGGGCGATTTCGAGGCGCTGGCGCGATGGATGGCACGTTGGGACCTGCTGTCATCCGATTTGACTCCGGTCGCCGCAGGCGATCGGTTGGGGGCGCTCGCGGCCAGCCATCCGGAGGCGATCGACCCCGATCGCGTCCCTCCGGTGGGGCGCCGCGATGTGGCTCGGCTTCCTGCTGAATGGGAGCCGGCCGAGGCGGTCGTGATCGCGTGGCCGGTGCTCTATCCAGGTATGTGGAACTTCCACCGCGAGCTGGTCACCGCGATCGCACCTGTGGCACGCGTCGACGTGCTCATTCCGCACGCAATTTACGCCCCGGCGGTTCTGGCTCACCTCGGTGAAGACTGGCACGAGCACGTCCGTCTCCTGGTGACACGCAGCGATGACATGTGGGTGAGGGATTACGGCCCCTTAACCTGCACAGACGCCGTAGGCGAAAGGGTGATGGTCGACGCCATCTTCGACCCTCCGCCGGCGATGCCCTTCGCCAACGATGACGCGTTCCCGACCCGCTACGCCGCGCATCACGGAATCGCTTGCCGCCACCTGTCGCTGCATCTCGAGGGAGGCAATCTCTGGTCGGACGGGCGGGGCACGATCATCACCACAACGGGAGTGTTCGCACGCAATCCGACTCTTGACCCTGACGATGTCAGGCAACGCCTACTGGACGGTCTCGGCGCGCAGACGCTGATTGTGGTGCCACCTCTCCGCATGGAGGACACCGGACACGTGGACGTTTTTGTGAAGCTGGCGACTCCGGACACCGTCCTGGTGACGGAGGCTCGCTCGGCGGTCAACCGGCGAACCTTGACCAACGCGGCCGAGATCCTCGGGTCAAGCCGGATCGCAGCAGGTGGCTCCTACCGTGTGCTGAGGCTGCCGAGCGTGCCCTTCTACCGCAACTGGGGCATTGTGCGGGTCTGGCCGAACTACGCGAACGCGCTCACCGTCAACGGCCGCGTGCTTGTCCCCACCTACCGCGATCCCGAGCGCGACGGCGCCGCATTGGCGGTGTACCGGCGGGTGATGCCCGACTACGACATCATCGGCATCGACGCGGCCGTCGCCGCCAACGCCGGCGGCACTGTCCACTGCCTCACCATGCAGATTCCGGCTGACGGCAGGAGCTAATGGCCGAAGCGCAGGGCCCGATAGGCCGCCCGCAGGGGCGGGGGCCTGTCGTGGCCCCCGCCGACCTTGGCTCGGAAGTCCAAGAGGCGATCGCGCGGTCCGACGCCGATGCGTCTCAGCGCCAGCCGGTCGCTGTCGCGGCCGTTGCGGCCGGGATGGGCGCCGACAGCGATCTCGAAGCCGCTCGCGCGCACGAGACGGCGCTCGCGCTCGCCGAATAGACCGGCGGGGTAGCAGAACGCGGCGACCGAATGTCCCAGTCGCTCCTCCAGAATCTGCTTCGAGGTCGAGATCTCGCGCGCCGCGGCGGCGTGGTCGAGCGCGAGCAGGTTAGGGTGGGTGACGGTGTGCGCACCGAAGTCAAGCGTCCCGGTACGGTCGACAGCGACGATGGTCCCCCAGTCGAGCAGCGGCGGCGGCGACCGATACCAGCTGAACGGGTGCGTTCCGTCAATCGCGCCCGTCGCCAGGAAGACCGTGCGCACGGAACCCCAGCTCGGTTAGCACCGGCAGAGCATTCTCGACTACGTCCTTGTATCCGTCGTCGAAGGTCAGGCCGATCGTGGGGGTTGCCGGCACCGAGTTCAACGCCCGGGCTGCCTCCGCCGCACCCACCACGCGGTAGCCGGCGTCGGCGAGCGATGCCATCTGCTCGCGAAAGATGCGTGGCGAGACCGCGAGCTCGTCATGGTCCGCCGACACCCGATGGTAAGCGAGGATTCGCACTCCGCTCAGGTCGGGCCGGCCGCCGGTGCGCGTCTGCCACCAGGCCGACCGTGCGTGCGTGTAGGCGGCCTTCGCCGCGTATAGCGCCCCTGGTTCGAGTGCCAGCTGCCCCCGCCTGAGAGGCATCGGCTCAGGGTTGGCCCTTGCGTAGCCGTCCTCCAGACGCGATCATCCTTCGGCGGGACAGATGAGCATCTCGGCGACATCCGCGTCGGTCGGAGGGGCGGCGACCCGGCATCGCGCGGCCGCGACGCCGGGCCGCGCGGCCGCTGTCGTCGCTGCCGCGCTCGGGCTCTCGTTGGCGCTCGCGGTCGCGCTCTCGCGCGAGGCGCTGCCCGCGCCACCCATGATTGCGGCGGCGGGTGTGGCCGGGGTCGCCATCGTGACGCTCGCCCTGGTCCGCTTCGAGGCGGCGGTTTCGCTCGGACTCCTGCTGCTGGCCGTGGTTCGCTTCCAACCGGCGCCCACCGACGCGGTATTCGCCGTGGTGATCGCGGTCGCCGTGCTCAGCGGCCGGTTTCACCTGCGCCGGGTCCCGTCGGTGGTGCTGGGCCTGCTTGCGGCGCTGCTGGCGCTCAACGTGATCTCGACCGCCAACTCCATCAAGGTGGGAACGGCGGCGTCGTTCTTCAGCATCACCCTTTACCTGGCTGTGTTCGCCGTCTGGCTGGCGGGCTACGTAAGCAGTCGGCGGCACGCGAAGCAGGTGTTCGTCTGGTACCTGGCCGCCGCGCTGATTTCGGCTGTGCTCGGGATCCTGGCGATCCTCCTGCCTATCCCCGGCCGCAGCACGCTGTTGTTCGCCGACCGCGCCCAGGGACTGTTCAAGGATCCCAACGTGTTCGGCCCATTCCTCATCCCGCCTCTCCTGATCCTGATCGAGGACACCGTCGCTCCGCGGCTGCTCACTGTTTCGCGGCCGGTCAAGCTCGCCGGCGTCATGCTCCTCGCCCTCGGGGTGCTGTTCTCGTATTCGCGAGCCGCCTGGCTGGACCTGGGCGTTGGGCTTATGGTCATGCTCATCGTGCTGTTGCTCAGACGCCGAAGCGCTCGGACCGCCGCCCGGATGTTGGGTGTGCTGTTCGCGGCCGGCGTCATCGCGACCGTGGTAATCGCCGCCACTGGTTCGGGTGGCTTCTTGGAGGAGCGGGCCGGGTCCCACGCTTACGACTCGTCCCGGTTCGGCGCCCAGAGGGCCGGGATCGCTCTCGGCGAGGACAATCCGATCGGCATCGGCCCGGGCCAGGTCGATGTCGTGCTGCCGCTCTCGACGCACAATCTGTACGTCCGCGTCTTCGCCGAGCAGGGCCCACTGGGCCTGCTGGTGCTGCTCGCCCTCCTGCTCGTCACGGCCGGATTCGCGGCCCGTAACGCCGTACGCGGGGGCGACACGCATGGCATTGGGTCGGCCGCGCTGTTGGCGGCATGGTCTGGACTGCTGGTCAACAGCCCAGTCATCGACACGCTGCACTGGCGTCACCTGTGGATCGTCGCCGCGCTCATCTGGGCGGGGGCCGCTCGACCGACGACGAGGACTCTTCGGGCGGCGGGGCCGGCGAGACGCTCCCGACCCAACGGTGCCGGAGGCGGTCCCGCGCGACCCCGTCCCGCGCCACCGGCGAAGCCGATGGGGGTCGATCCTCCACCCCCGCAGGCTGCTCGCTAGGCGACTCCGGCCGGGGCGAATCCAGCTCGGTTGGATAAGGAAGAGCGGCGCGCCTGGTCGCATCGTCGACCACCACGATCCCGGCCGGCCACACCGGAAGACGGTTGAGCAGCTCCCGGGTCTCCGACAGCTGTTCCGCACTGGCGCGGCCCACCATCGTGACCAGTACGGCGGCGTCGGCGTGGCGAACGAACAGCTGCGTTTCGGCGACCGCGAGCAGCGGTGGGAGATCGAACAGGACGTAGTCGAAGTTGAGCTCGCGAAGCCGCTCGAACAGTGACCCGACGGCGTCGTTGCTCAGGATGGCCGCGGGGTCTTTAGGCGATGGACCACTCGGGAGGACATAGAGATTGTCCTCCACACGCTGGAGGTGGCTCGACTCGAACGCGCGGCGATTTCCGCCTGGGCCTCTCAGGAAGCTGCTCAGCCCGCCGCGCTGGGAAAGCCCGAACGCCCGGTCCAGGGCGGGAGAGCGCAGATCGGCAGAGACCAGCAGGGTTCTGCTCCCGCTCTGCGCGAACGCCGCGCCGAGGCGGCTCACCACCGTCGTCTTGCCCTCACCGCGACCAGCGCTTGTGACCGCAATGAAGCGGGACGGGTTCGGCCACGCGGCCAGCTCGAGCGACTTCGACACGAAGCGGTAGGCCTCGGCTTCGGCCGTCTCGGTCGCGGCGCGATGCCCCCGCGGCCTACCTGTGACACGCGGCACGCGCCCGAGGATCGGCATTCCCATCAGCGCGCTCAGTTCGCGACCCCCCGAGATACTCGGCATGAGCAGCTCACGCCCGCCGACGACGAGCACCCCGATAAACAGGACCGCGACGAACGCGAACAACGCGTTGCGCGTCGGAAGAGGACTGCTCGGACTCGAGGGCACGGGCGCCGGCGCCAGGAGCTCCAGGTCCGAACCGGCGCTTGCCTCCTGCGCCTCGACGGCCGAGATCTGTTGCTGCAACGCGGCCACAAGGCCGCTTGAGCCCGCCGCACTCGCCGCGTTCAGCTGCCGAGTCAGCGAGCTGACTTGCTTGGCCAACTGAGCGCGCTCGGCCGCGGTGCGAGCTGTGAGGAATGTCTCGGCAACGCCATTGGCGAGCGCCGCCGCTCGGACCGCCCCCGCATCGCTCGCAGAGATGTTGACGATATTCGCGCTGCTGTCGGCGGAGGTCGTGATCTTGTTACGTAGGCTGTCAGCCGACTCCCCACCGACCTCTCGCGCAGCAGCGGCCAGCACCGTCGGGGATGTCGCGTACGCCTGGAGCGTGGCAAGGTTCAGTTGCGGCGTCGTCGTGCTCGAAGAGGAAGCCGCGGTCGCCTGAACCGAGGACGCGATCTTTGCCGTGGCGGAGTAACGCTTGGGCAACGCGTGCGAGATCAGGAACACGAGCACGGCGACCGCGAGGGCCAGCCCGACGATCAGACGGCCATGGCGCCGTAGCGCCGCGATGTAGCGCCGCGCGTCGACCGGCTCCTCGACGAGTCCTTCGCCCACGTCCGGTTCTGCAAAGCGCTGGCTCAACGAGACCAGCGTACCGAGGTCGAGCACGCGGGAATCCCCACCGCAAGGCCTGCTGCATCCTGTGCCTGCCCCGGTTCGCTTGAGGTTCCCATCACAACTTCCAGATCGTGCCAGACCGGCGATCAGTTTGCGTCAGTTTGGTCCTTGTGAAAGCGGATCACGACGATTCCGCCGTTTGGCCTACACGCAGCTGCGGTGAGGGTCAGTCCGCCCCGGAACCCCGCTCTGGGGGTGTCTCCCCGAGCACGTAGTGTCGCAGCGCCGCCCTGCGCGTTTTCCTCCGTCCCCACCAGCCTTCCGTGGCCAGGGCCAGCAGGAGTTCGTCGCGCGTTCGCTGCTGCTCGGCACGAGCGCTGATGCCCTCCAGCTGACTCTCGAGGACGGCGGCCCGAGTACGCACGGCGACGAACTCATCCAGCAATGGTGCGAGGACGGGCACGAGCAGTTCCCGCAGCGCGGAGGCCGGATCCCGTGGCGACTCGTCGCTCAGCGACTCGCCTCTCGGTCGTTGCTTTCTCGAGTTCGGTCGCTCGCGTCAGGTGGCTGACGTCGCGCCGGCGCTGCTCGAGCGCGGCGACGAGCGCCCGTTTTGAGACCGTTGCCGGCGCGTTGGACGGTCCCCGTACGAGCTGTCCCCGCTTGACCATCCTCTCCACCGTCTTGCGCGACACTCCGAGTGCCCGCGCCGCTACGCCGAAGTGGACGTCATCGTCGCCCTCGGGCGTAGGACTGGTGAGCGACATACCTGCCGCCGGCTCCAGCGCGGCCTCGCCGGTTGGCGCGTCCTCGTCGGTTGGCGTGTCCGTGTCGTGTTCGTTGTCGGCCGGGTCGGGCGACGCAGCTCGTTCCAGCCACGACAGATCCACGAGTTCATCCAGGGGCACCGGGTCGGTCGGGGTAGGGGTCGGTTGGCCTGGTCGCACCGGAAGCGGGCCGTAGGGCAGGTCCTCGGAGTCCCGGGTCTCCCGGGCGGAGCGGCCTGGTGTGGAAGGTTGCATGCTCGGCCTCTCAGAAGTCACGGAGGGTCAGATTCGCGTGGGTAACCAGCTTAGAGCGTGAAGTCGCGTCGCGCTCAGGTTTCGCGCGACACGGTCGAGACGCGCCGCGACGAAGTCGAGGCGTTCGAGGCAACGTCGCGGCGCGTTGACCGTCGTCAATCGCCAACCTCGCCGCCGACTCCGGCGCGCTGTGGCTCATTCCGGCGCCGTCGATACAGAAACTCCAGGTTTTCGGCCGCTTTCGCGTGCCCTCGCCTGGTGCCCCGTCGCCAAGCGGCCTCGGCGCCATCGAGATCGCCGGCCTCGTAGAGGAGGACGCCGAGATTGAATGCGGCGTCGGGGTCGCCCCGCCGCTCAGCGCGCTCATAGGCGGCCGCCGCCCCGGGAACGTCGCCGCGTTCGTGGAGGATGACGCCAAGGTTGTAAGCCGCGCCGGCGACGCCGGTTTCGTCCGCGTGCCGGTAGGAGAGCTCCTCGAACTCCGCGAGTTCTGGCGTCTGCGGCTCGATCACTCCGCCGGCCGCCGATCCGTCGCGAACACGAGCGAGGAAGAGCAGGTTCGCGGCTGCTCGTACGTGCCCACGGCCCGCGGTCCGTCGCCAAGCGGCCTCGGCGCCATCGAGATCGCCGGTCTCATAGAGCAGGACCCCGAGGTTGAAGCCCGCGTCGAGGTCACCCTGCTGCTCGGCGCACTCGTAGGCGGCCAGCGCGTCCGCTACCTCCCCTCGCTGATGCAGCACGACTCCCAGGTTGAAGGCACCGCCGGCATCGCCGCTCAGATTCAAACGGCGATACTCCAGCTCTTCGGAGGCAGAGGCCAGGACGGACCCTGACCGCGAGCGGTCCCGGGAAGGCACGGCACGAGCCTTGGCGTTGCCGGCGTAGTCCGCGGCGGGCGCCGGGGCATCTGCATGCGCCACCGCGGGCACGGCCCGGGATCCCTCGGCCGGGATCGGAGGCGATGCGCGACGCGTCCGGACGGCGACGCCGATGCCGGTGATCAGCAGCACCGCCGCGACGCCGACGACGATCAGGAGCACGGCCGACGGACCGGGGGATCCGCCGCGAGCCGGCTTGCCCGTCGGCTGCTTCCGGGCGTGCGCCGGCGCGACGCCGGCGGCCGGTCGCGAACCCGTGTTCGTGTCCGACCCGGTCTGCGGGTTCGTACTGGTCTGGCCGTTCACGCCGGTCTGCCCGCTGCAGCACAGCTTCTGCGGACCGAGGGGATAGGCGTTCGTCAGTTGCTTAGGCGCCGTGCCCGTCGACGCTCCGGAGGCGGCCCCCGGCGCCGCGGTCACCCCGGTGAGCGCGAGGCAGCAACCGATGGTCACCGCGGCGATTGTCGCTGCGCCGCGTCATTCGATTGTCACCGGAGTGCCGACGGGCATCAGCCGTCCAAGCCTAATGACCGCTGAGTTCGTGAGCCGGATGCAGCCGTGGGAGATCCGTCCCGGGATGAGCCAGGGTTGGTTGGTCCCGTGGATCCCCACGACCCCGCCGCCAGGCCAGTCGGTGAGCGTCGGCGACTTGGCGTTGGTGCCAAACGCGAGTGGTCCGTAGATGGGGCTCGAGAAGCCGCTCAGCCGGTCGCGGACGTAGAACTGTCCGGCCGGTGTCGCCGTACCCGGAGCACCGACGCCGATGGGCGCGCGAAAGATGATGCGTCCGGCCCGGAACAGGGTTGCGGTGAACCTCGCCCGGTCGATGACCAGCCGAGTCTCGACGAACGACCAACTCCCGAGAGCGCTCCGCGGGACCCAGCCTTCGGTGCCGTTGGGAAGCTCGGCCAGGCCCACCCGTTCCCAAGTTGTGCCGTGCACATCGGCCTCGGCGTCGGCGACCACGATGTTCGTGGTGCCATCAGAGGTGCGGGCGGGGAGCACGCCGACGACGCGCGCCCTTCGGGCTAGGGACGCTGCGGGCCACGGTCGCTTGGAGGACGGGAGCCCAACGGGTGACCGCGGTCGGATCCGTCAGGGCCACCAGCCGGCGGATGTTCAGAGCCGACGGCAGCGTCGCCAGCGGCGCGCCGGAATACGCCCATGGTGTCGTCGTCCGTGACGCCGCGCCCATTACCCGAGATTGAAGCAGGTGAGAGGACACCACCGCCGCGGTGGCAAAGCTGACGCCAAACACCGCAACGAGGATGAATGCCCTCTTCCCTACAGCGCGTGCGCGTGCCATCGCTAGCCGGTGAACCGAGGCGCGGCCTCCGTGGCGGTGTGAGGCGCCTGGAGCGTGACGAAGTGGGTCGAGTTGACGATCTCGACCACCTTGGCATCGCTGAGCGGATCGTCGAACGCGTGGGCGGCCGGAAGGAACCCGGCGAGCCGGCGAATCCACGCGGCGTGGCGCGCCTCGACCGAATGGATCGCCAGCGCCCCGGCCAGATAGGACTTTGACTTGATCAGGGGCGCCTGCTGCTTGTACGCGGCCGTGGCCAGGTCCTCGAACGCAACGGCGGTGCTGCGAAACGCGTCCGGGTTCTCGGTGACCCCGTGAAAATTGAACTGGGGCTCCTTGATCGCCGCCTCGCCGAGCAGCGCCTTGAACGCCTTGACGTGCGCGCGCTCGTGCATGCCGACGACGTGCGCCTGGTGGGCCGAGGGCACCATGCAGGGCGCCGATCCGCTCGGCCTCGGTGTAGAAGGACGCCTGCAGGTATTCCAGTGCGAGCGCGAAGTTGAGGATCGTGATGTCGCTCGAAGCCGGCGCTGCCGCCGCCGCCGATGGCCACACCGCGACCGCGCCGAGCGCGGCCGCCGCAGCCCCCGCCGTCCGGCGGAGAAACCCGGAACGCGTCAGTTCGGACGAGCGCTCGAACGTTTCGCGCACCGCGCCGTCGAGATCGAAGTCATCGATGCGTAGGAACGTGGAATTGCGGTCGGCCATCACGCGACGATGAACGGTTGGAAGGCTTGCTTGGCCTGGCTGACAGGGATCGGCATGTCGACGGCGACTGGGGCTGGGTCTTTGCCGGCGAGCGCGCGTGCCCAGGCGGCATGGCGGGCCTCGACCGACACGATCCGGGCCGCCGCCGCCAGGGTCGTCGGCGTCAGGTTGACTGCCTGACCGTTGTAGACGCCAAGCCCGGTTTCCTCGAGCGAGATGGCCGTGGCGATGAACTTAGCCGGGTCGGTCGCCGCATCCCCGAACTTGAAGCGGGGGCTCTTACCCGCGCTGGGCCCGAGCGCATCGCTGAGATACTTGACGTGCGCCTGCTCTTCCGCGCCGACCACCTGAGCGAACTGCCGGGCCTCGCCGGTGAGCTGTCCACCGCGCAGCGCCGCGGCGTAGAACGCCGCTTGCAGCCGCTCGATCAGCAGCCCGAACATCAGGATCTCGTGGTCGGTCGCCGCCGAGCCTCCCGAGCCGGGAGCGGCGGCCAGTTCCGCCGCGCCCAGGGCCGTGCCGCCGATCGCGCCCAATACAGCGAGCCCGCCCTTGAGCAGACCCGCCCGAGAGAAGCGGGTCACGACACTCCTGTGCTGCTCGTCCACCGACCCCGCCCGAGGTATAGGTTTGACCATCTTGGTCTCCTCTCGTGTAATCGCCCCGATACCCCAGAGAGGATTCTTCCAGACCTATTTCGATATTTCTAGAGGAAGACTGCGATCTGACGGCAGGAACGGTCCGGGGCGCAGCGGATCGTGTGCGTTTTCAGCTTGTGCGGCGCCGGCGCAGGAGCGCCAACCCGGCAGCCGCCAGCGCGCTGACGATCAAGATGACGGGCAACAGCGGCCCAAGCCCACCCCCACTTGCCGAGCCGCTGAGGGCCTTGAACACGCTCGTCGCCGGCGATGACGTCCCGCCTTCCGCGGCCGCCGAGGCCGACGACGCCGGACCGGTACCGCGAGGCCGCGACCCCGAGCTTGAACTCTGGGGTGCGGTGGCTTTCGCCAGGGCGGCCGCGGCGACTCCGACCGACCCCTGCCGTGCGAGGGCGTGCTGGGTCGAAGGGGTGATGGCACTGCCTCCGCCGCCTCCCGCGGATCCGCCGCTTCCGGGTGTCCCACCGGGTCCTCCCGGATGGCCGACGGCTCCGGCCTTCGGATGGAGCTGTGTTCGTCGGCTGGCCACCGCCGGCAGTTGGAATCGTCTCGACGTACTGGCCTACGCCGGCGTTTCCGGGCGGGGCAATCGTATGAACGCGCGCCTCAGCGGAAGCTGGGGCGGCCAGCACAAGCAGCAGCGCAATCGCGGTACGCCTCATGTCCGGGGATACGTTCGTCGACCTCCCCGGCTGACACGTGGGACGGCGGCGCAGAACTTCGCTGCGATTTACCGGCGCTTGGCGGAACGACTCCGCGTGGGCCGCCGAGGTGCGGGCTTGTGCGAACGCGGGTGGCGCCGCTTGCGGTGGTTGGGCCCCTTCGCCGGCTTGTGGGCGCGCTTGACTTTTTTCCGGGTCGGCGCGTTCCGTTTGGTGGCGGCCGTGCCTGACTGCGCCGGCGCCTGCGGCCGTGTAGGCGCGACCGCCGGGCATCCCTCCGAGGTCAGCGCCTCGACCTCGCCGAGGTAGGCGGTCCCGAGTGGGGTCTCCGAGAGCTCGCTATTGACCAGCGAGAACCACGGGTCGGCATCCGCGGAGGGGACCGCACCCCACCAGAGGGGTTGGATATCTTCCACGTCCAACCCCGGCGTGCACAGCGCCCACTGGGTGTACTGCGCGACCTCCGAACCCCACGCGGCCGATCCGGCAGTGACGCCCAGGGCGGCCCCGAACTCGTTGATATCGAGCGGGACGCGGCCATCGCCGTTCGCATCGAGCCACCGCCGCAGCGCGACCGTGTCCTGCTCCATGAGTGTGGCGTCGTACAGATAGGGGTGGTACCCGACCGCATCCATCGGCGCGATCGCGCCGAGGTACCGCTCGACCTGATCAAGCCCGATGGCGCCCGAGTCGAGCATCCCGCCGACGACGGCCTGCGCGGTTGGGTCGACCTGATGAAGCGCTGCACGCGCGGCCTCGTAGACCTCCGCGTAAGCATTCGGGTCCTCGTAATGAAGCGAGGTCTCATCGGCTGGAGCCGTCGGTGTGATGTCGGGCTCGTTACCGATCTCGAAGCTCTCCACAGGCAGGTACGGGAGCTCCGGGTGCTGGCCCCAGAACGAGCCTCCGGCTCCGTACCGCTCGGCGAAAGAAGTGACAAACGCCGCCATCGCGACGGCGTCGGTGGCCGGACCCTGGGTTCTCGGCAGGCCCAGCATCGGATAGAGCCGCAGGCCGGCCGCGGCGGTCAGCTCGACGACCGCGTCCGTGTTGCTGCCGGCGATCACCTGCTCGCGCGCCAAGCCCACACCTGCCGTCGAGGCGGTCGCGAGGTCGGGAGGGGTGCCCGAGAAGTTGACGCCGACGTTGTCGGGAGAGATCGGCGTGGCGGCGCCGGCATGGCCCGGCAGGACGATGGCAGCGGTCAGCTGCATGCAGATGCAGCACAACCCTGCTAGGGCTCGGCCAAACCAGGACATACCCAGACGTAGCGGCCGTCTCTAGTCGTCGCTGAAGCCCGTACCCCCGATCTCGACGAATGGCCAGCCGGGTCTCATCCGTCAGGAGGAGCGGCGCTGCGGGTATCAAGGCAGGATGCAGGGTTACGTGGATCTTCACGCGCACGTGCTGCCCGGGATCGACGATGGTCCGCCCGAGGCAGATGGGGCGCTCGCCATGCTCCGAGCCGCGGCGGCGGCCGGCACCGGGATGCTCGCTGTCACGCCACATCTGCGCTCGGACTTCCCCAACGTGCACGTCAGCGAGCTTGCCCGCCGCTGCCAAGAGCTCCGCGAGGCCAGCGAGATGGCGGGAATCGACATCCAAATCGTCTCCGGAGCCGAAGTCTCGCTCGTGTGGGCGCTCGAGGCTACCGACGAGCAACTCGCGCTCGCCACCTACGATCAGCAGGGCACCGACCTGCTGATCGAAACGCCGACCTTGAATGTCGTCGGCCTCGAGCGCCTGCTATATCGTCTCCGCGCGAAGGGCTTCCGGGTGACGCTGGCACATCCTGAACGGAGCGCGGAGTTCAGGCGTGATCCTTCGCGGCTGGTGGATCTCGTTCGTCAGGGGGTGCTTGTTCAGGTGAATGCCGAGACGCTGCTCGCGGGGCCGCGGCGATCAGACACGCACCGCTTCGGGCGGCACCTGTGCGCGGAGGGGCTCGCGCACGCAGTCGCCTCAGACGGGCACCGCGCCAAGTCTTGGCGGCCCGTCACCTCGCTGGCGGACGCCGTCCCGGCAGCGGTGACCCTCGTCGGCCCCGACCGCGCTCGATGGCTCACGCAAGCTGCGCCGGCGGCGATCATCGCCGGAGTCGAGCTGCCCGAGGCCCCGGCTGTCCGGGCGGGGCGGCGGAGATCCAAGCTCCTCCGTCGAGGGTAGACCTGCATGTCTTGGGCACGTCCTCGCGAATCCACGGGCTCGCGAGCCTTTGCCGCCGGCCATGTCAGTCCTCTGCCGGTATCAGCGTAGAAACAAGCGCCCCATGAGGGTGATTCCCGAACAGGAGGACTTATGACGAGGTACTCGCAGCTCAGAAGGCTGATGGCCCTCGGGGGTCTTGTTGCGACAGGCGTGCTGGCGATGTCGGCTGTGCCGAGCGGCGCCACGATCGTTTGTCCGAACGGGATTCAGCCCCCGAGCCCGTATTGCGTGAACGTCCCGCCAAAGGCGATAACCCTGGGCGCGACGAACATAACGAGGCACACCGCGCAGCTGATTGGCCTCGCTGGGCCAAATGTTCGGGGAGGCGACATTACTCACTATGTCTTCGTGTACGGGACATCGCGCTTCTCTGAGCAGCGGACGCCGCGCGGTACGGTTGGATCGTGCCCGGCCGGAATCTCTCCACCGAGCCCGTACTGCATCGTGCCCAAGAAACAGCTGGTATCGGCCTACATCTCGGGGCTCCAGGCGCTGCACGAGATACCACTTCAGAATCGTGGCGTGGAACTCTGACGGTTTCTGCCAGGGGAGAGGACCGGGTGTTCAGGACAAGATGTCGCGGCCATTTCGGCGACTATTAGCAACGTCACGTCGTCCGCCACGGTCACGGCTCTGAGGAAGCTCGGCGTAAGGTTTCAGCTCATTTGAGCCGCGAACGCGGCAGGCGGTGGAAAGCGTTGTCGGAGTCGAGCGTGGACGCGTGCGAGAGTCTGCTCGCTGCCGACGCGCTCGCTCGTCACTCCTAGAGACAGAGAAACGGCCACCGGCTTATGCCGGCGGCCGTTTCATCACAACGAGCCTAGATCGGCGCGGCTCTACTGCCTCTGGACCTTGCAAGTTCTTCAGTACCGACTGCTGGCCGCATTTCAGCTTGGCGAACACCTCAACCTTGTAATTCCCCTTGCTTGTGGGGGCCTTGATCGTCTTCGTGTACTTGCCCGCGCCGAGCGAACCGTATTTGTAGCTCTTGACGATGACCCCGTGCTTGTTCTTGATGAAGATCTTTACGGGGTTCGCGGCCCATTTGAGCTGGAACTTCACCTTGAATTTCTTACCCGCCTTGACCTTAGAGGGCGACGAGACGTTCGTGAGTGGTTTGGCGAACGTCGTAGTGAACTCCTGGTCCGCTCCATTGAACGAACCGTCAGGGTTCTGCGCCACGACCCTGAAGTGATAATTCGTGCACGGCGCGAGCCCCGAGATGCCGGTCGAGACCGGCTGTGTCTTGGGCATGTTGCAGTACGGGCTCGGTGCGCTGATTCCCGCCGGGCACGATCCAACCGTGCCGGCCAGGGTCTGTGCGGTATAGGAGCTCGTCGTCCCGTATTGGAAGAAGTACTGAGTGGGGTCGCCTCCCGTGACGTTGGGTCCTGCGAGCCCGTTGAGCCGCGCGCCGGTACCAGTTATCTTGGTGGCGGGCAGGGTTGTCGCCGTTGGTTTGACGTTCGTGCAGTAGGGGCTCGGGGGCTTTATCCCTGGCAGACAAACTATCGTGGCGCCGGCCGGTACAGCCGACAGCGCCAGTACGCCTGCCGCCACAAGACCGCCGGGCGCCAGCCGTCTGAGGTGCGAGTACCTCGTCATGAAACTCCTCCTGGTCGGAAATCCCCCCCCATGGGCTCGCTCGATTCTACGCCGCGACCGGCAGCCGGCTGACATGGCCGGCGGCAAGGGTCTCGGCGGCCAGTAGGTCAGCGAGGAGGTCGCCGGCCGCACGCGGCTCCTCAGAGGCACGGGGCCGCGCTCGACGAGAGGCCACGTCCGCGAGCTGCTCGGCTCGCATCAGGCGCCTCAGCATTCCGCCGCGTTCGGACAGTGCGGCGTCAGGTTGCTCGCCTCGCAGCGCCGACGAAACGTGAGCGCATATCGACCGGAACCGTGTGCACGAACCCCGGATAGTCGAACCGCAACCCGGCCCGCGCGTACTCTCGTCGCCGCAGAAACGCGACCCGGCCCAACCCCCGATCAGGGCCTCACGAAAAACACCACCCTCCTAGCGCCGTGCGTCAGGAGGAGCGCGGTCGCCAATCGATCGTCGAAACCGGCTCTACGTTCGGCCCTGCGTGAAACATCCCCCACCCGCCCGCCGGCCCGAGCTCGCGGCTCTGATCATTCGGTCTCCTCGTCGACCCTCCGCCAACGCAACACGCCACCGACGAGGACGACCGCGATCGCGGCGAGGAGGAGAGCGATCGATCCCGTCTGGCGCAGATTGCTGGCCCCGCTCGACAGAGCCTGGAGCTCGCGGCGAACGACTTTCCGGGTACTCGCTTGAACGCTGGGAGAATCGCTCTGCCGCGAGGGATCGGTCGCGTGGATCACTTGGGCGAGATTTGAGATGTCGGGTTTCGGACCCGCCGGTTGCGCGGCGGTAGAGTCCGGGTACTGCGCAGCGACCGCCGTTGAACCGCCGGCGTACCCGGAGATCGCCCGGGCCGTTCCCGGAAACGCCAGAAGCAGCCCGGTGCCGAGGCACAAAGTCACCCGGAGAGCCCAGCTGGCGAGAACCAGGCAGCGGGTCCTGCATGGACGCAAAACGATCTCCTGTGTGCGAGACAACCCTGATCACCCCGTACCCATATTGTACGGTCGCCGCGCAGTCATTCCGCACGTGTGGACCAATGGTCTAGGCTACCGCGACCCCATGGTGGCTACGCAGCCTCGAGCCGTCGCGACCGCGATAGCGCGTACCGATGTCGCCCGAATCCGGCGCGATCGCCGTGATCGGCGTCCTGCTCGTGCCGTCCGGGCTCCTCCTGGGGTTGGCCCTGGCATCTGGCGGATTCTTTCCCGACGCGGTCAGCGTCGCCGCCGTCGGCGTGCTCGTGGTCTTCAGCGCCAGGGTGATGTTGTCGCGGACGGCGATCACGGGAGTAAGCCGCGGAGTCGCGGTGGTCGCAGCCGCGCTCATCGCATTCACCGTCTGGACGCTGATGTCGGGTTCGTGGTCGGGCTCAGCCGCTCGCGCCACGTTCGAGTACGACCGAGCCCTCCTGTACACGGCGGTGTTCGTGCTGATCGGGAGCATTCGCCGCTCGACCGCGCGCGCCCGCGTGCTGCTCCTCAGCCTGGCCGCCGTGAGCGTCGGGATCAGCATCGCCGCGGTGGCGACGTGGCTCCTGCCCGATCTGCTCCCGGTCGCACGGGACATCCCGCGTGACCGGCTGTCGTGGCCGACGAGTTATTGGAACGCAACCGGGCTGATCGGTGCGCTCGGACTCGTCTGGGTATATAGCCTGAGCGCCAGCTCGAGCGAGCCGAGGGCCGTGCGCGTAGCGGCGGCGATGGCCGCGCCTTGGGCGGCGGCCGTCGTGATCTTCACGGCCTCTCGTGGCGCCACAGCCGTAGCGCTGCTTGGCCTGGTCGTGTCCACCGCGATCATACGATCGCCGGCCACCCCGGGAGCCATCGTGGCGGTCGGCTTCGGCGTCGCCGTCTCGGTGGCGATGTCCCTTGCCGTCACCGGGCTCAACGTCGCCGCGCCGGCGGCCCACGCGGTCCACGACGGGCATCGGACGATGATCCTGCTGTTCATCGTCGCGCTCGCGGCGGGCGCGATCCGGATGCTGTTGCTCCGACTCGATGAGCGTGTCGCCGCCGCTCGCGCGCCGTGGACACGTGCTCAGATGCGGCGAGCGCTGGCGGTCGCCGGGGCGGCTGTCTTGATTGCCTTTCTTGTCCTCGGCGGCCCGAGAGCGGTTCGCACCGCGGCGCACAAGTTCGCCGCCGGGCAGGTGATTACCGGTACCCTCGCCCGGCAGCGGCTGACGCAGTTCGGGAACAATCAGCGACTCGAGGCGTGGCGGGTCGCCTTCGATGACGGGTTTCTCCGACACCCCATTGACGGCACTGGAGCGGGGACGTACGCGACGCTGTGGACGCGGTATGGGCGATCGTCCGCCCGCATGTTGAACGCCCATTCCCTCTACCTCGAGGAGCTCGCAGAGCTTGGAATCGTTGGAGGTGGCATCCTGATCGCGGTCGTCGTCTCGATACTCGTCGCGCTCGGCCGACGAGCGCGAGGACCGGGCCGCGCCGTGTGGGCGGCGCTCTTCACCGGGGCCCTCATGTGGGCCGTCCACGCCGGCGTCGATTGGGACTGGCAGATGCCGGCGGTCACAGCCTGGTTCTTCGGCGCCGGAGGGCTCGCCCTGGCGGGGCCGGTTGAGCGGCCCGAGCACGTGACGTGGCCATGGGCTCGCTTTGCCTTCGGGCTGGGGTGCCTGCTCCTCCTCATCACGCCAGTGACGGTCTGGCGATCCCAGACCCAGATCGTGCAGGCTGTCGACGATTTCCAGCACGGCAACTGCCCGGCCGCCCAGCGCGCCGCCCTGGGCTCGAACGCGGCTCTGCGCTCACGCTGGGATCCGTTCGAGGTGATCAGCTACTGCGAGGCCGGAGAACAGCAGGACTCGCTCGCGCTGAGCGCCATAGCCGCCGCGGAGCATCGCGATCCGGAGAACTGGGAGCTGCGGTACTCCGAGGCCCTGATCAGAGCAACCGCGGGGCGCGATCCGCGCCCGGCGGCGAGGGCCGCGCTGCAGCTGTATCCGCGATCTCCTCTGGCCCGCGCCGCAGTAACCGCGTTCAGCAGCGGCGGGCCCCGCCAGTGGCGACGCTTCGCCTTATCGGCGCCGCTGCCGCTGCCGTGGACGAAGCAATAGCACCCTGGCCCAGCTCACCGATCCTCGGACCCCAAGTTGACCGATTCGGACGGTGTGGCACCCGCCCACCGCTCGGCGG
Source organism: uncultured Solirubrobacterales bacterium (assembly GCA_963777335.1). Classification (GTDB taxonomy): domain Bacteria; phylum Actinomycetota; class Thermoleophilia; order Solirubrobacterales; family Solirubrobacteraceae; genus Palsa-465. The sequence continues at coordinate 34,812 of CAVZQD010000017.1, read as the reverse complement.
CTGCATACGCGGCGCCGGCTCCGTCGAGGTCCCCACGGCGTTCGAGGAGGAAGCCGAGGTTGGACGCCGCCTGCGCGTGGTGATGGGCCAGACATCGCCGCCACGCGGCCTCAGCGCCATCCAGGTCGCCCACCTCGTAGAGCAGGACACCGAGGTTGAACGCGGCATCGTGATCTCCGCGCTGCTCCGCCCGCTCGTACGCCGCTGCGGCGGCAGCGGAGTCGCGCTGGTGCAGCAGCACGCCCAGGTTGAACGCACCCTCGGCTTCCCCTGCCGCATCGGCAAGTCGATAGGACAGCTCGTCGTGGGGGGAGATGGATGCCGGCGCCTGGACGGTGCTGGGCAGTGTCTCCATCGCCGCCCAACGTTCGGCCGCCGCCTTCGCTACGTGCGCTCCCTCGAGGTCCCCGCGACGTTGCAGGAGGAAGCCGAGGTTGGCCGCCGCCTGGACGTGGTGATGCCTCAGGCACCGCCGCCATGCCCTCTCGGCGCCATCGAGGTCGCCCTGCTCGTAGAGCAGGACCCCGAGGTTGAACGTGGCATCGCGATCCCCCCGCCGCTCCGCGCGCTCGTATGCCGCTGCGGCGGCCGCGAACTCGCGCTGCTGATGCAGCAGCACGCCAAGGTTGAAGGCACCGCCGGCGTCCCCGGCCGCGTCGGCGCGGCGATATGTCACCTCGGCGCGCTCGGTTCCTTCAGCATCAGGCGTCTCGCGATCCGAAACCCATCCCGGCGTCCCGAGACGATCCAACAGGGCGGTGCTTTCGGGTCCAGCCAGTCGCGCGGTCGCCGCGGATGCCGCGCGCACGATCTGCGAAGTGGTGACCTCGCGCGTGAAGATCAGCATCCCGACGTAGGCGACGAGCCCACCGACACAGCCCCTCACCCAGTCAACCACGGTGAGATCCTTGGTCCCGACTAACGTCAGCACGATTCCCATCGCTCCGGCCGCCGTCACTGCGCTGGCCACCGCCCACACGACCGCCCGGGTCCGAAGGTTGAACCGCCGGCGGCACGCCCACAGGTGCGCAAGCGTGTAAAAGCCGATCGCGACGTCGGCGGCGATCGCGCCGCCAACCACCCCACGGCGCGGGATGAGGATGACTCCGCCCGCGACTGCGATGGCCAGCGTTCCGGCGTAGATCAAGAGTCGACGCGAAACCTCGGCGCCATCGACACCGCGTGTTACTAACGGCGCCAGTCCCACGAAGAACACGAACGGGGCCAGAGCCTTGAGGACCTCGGCCGATTGTGCATAGCGGGTTCCGAGCAGCAATTCGGTGATCGGCCGCGCCCACACGACGACCGGCGCCAGCATGAGGCACTGAACGGCGATCAGGGCCCGCAGCGTGGCGCTCATCGGTTGCGGAACCCCCTTCGCGAGCCGGGGCGTGACCCGGTTTGCCGTCACGCTGCCGACGTAATGGCCGACGCCGGCCAGCGCCGCCGGCGCCATGAAGATGCCGCTCGCGAAGGGACCCGAGTAGGCCGCCAGCAGGAGGACGCTGACCGACCGCGTGAGCGCGGGCGAACGATCGGTCGCAAACACCGACATGACGTGACCATATGCGGCGCCGGCCGGCATGCCTCGCGGGCCGGCCCGGAATGCGAGCCCTGCCGATCGTGCGGCGATCAGGACGACCAATGCCGAGATCACGGCTCCGAGCCCGAAGCCGATCGCCCGGCCGAAGACCGCGCCCGCGGCCCCCGCACCGGCAAGGACGAGCGCGACGCTGGCCGAAACCTCGACCAGGCGCTCGGCCGTCTCGAGCCGGACGGCGACGATCGTTCGCCCGAGAGCGGCGGAGATTCCGAGTGCGGTCAGGTAAACCGTTTCCGCAAATGTCGCTGCGGCCGCCGCGCGAAGCGGCCAGACGAGGCCTTCCAGACCGTACGCTCTGGCGATGACCGATGCCAGCGCCGCGAGCAGCGCGCACATCAGCCCGGTGATGAGGACCCTGATTCTCAGAGTCCTGGCAATACGGACCTGCAGCTCGCTGTCTGCGCCGCCGGGAGCTCCGAAGCGCCCGGGCGGGATTACGGCGTCGGCGAGGACAGTCACGAGCGTTGTGATGCCGATCGCCAGCGCGAACAGGCCAAACTCTCTCGGTCCCAGCCGGCGAATGAGGAATATCGTCAAGGAGGCGCTCAGCGCGGCGGACATGAGCCGAAGGAGCGAAGACCGGACAGCGCCCGGGCCGCGCACGGTCCCTTGTCGACCTCCCCCCGCCGCCTCCGGGAGCCGCTGTTGCTGACTCATACGGCGAGTGGGGCGTCGAGGAGAGCTACGCGGTGCGTCATGCGTTCCGCTCCTCGCCGGCGGCGAGCCGTGGGCACCACCGGCGAGGTCATCACTCCCACGTGCGAGAGAGGGGCGACGACGACGACCACGCCTCGACGACCCTCCGCGACCGCAAGGGCCCTTGTAGGGGCGGGAGGTACCTAAGGGGGAAGCGGTCACCGGGCAAGTAAGGTATGACGTTCCGGTCACTCAATCCAGGCCGCCGGACCCAACTGCAGTCGTTCGGCGGCGACCCAGTGTAGCGACGGGATCCACGTTGATCACGTCATTCCCGACGAACGCCGCTGCGGTGTCCGGTAAGAATGCTGCTAGACCAGCCGTGGAGCCGACGATCCCCCGCCACCTCGCCCGGCGAGCGCAGCGTCAACCGCCGTGTTAGCGTGGCGCCGTAGTCGACGGCCATCGCGAAGATCAGCGTTATCACTCGCGCCAGGCGTTCGCCGCGCCCGGCCGGCCGCGGCGCAGCGGCACCAACCTCCCCGCCAAACCCTCGATCTCCAGAAGCTTGACGAGCGTCGCGACCAGCATCTCCCTGGCGGCCGAGACGGCCTGCTCATCATTGAATTTGACCCGCAGACTGTCGAGTCCAACCATATCGTCATCATGCACCTCCTGGAGATCGACGAGCTCGTCTGGAGGCATTGCTCACTGATGGAGGACCCGACACTGGTCCAGGCTGAGATCGACCGCCAGCTTGAAACGATGCGCGCGACGCACCCTGCCACCAGGCGGCGAGACGCGCTCGAGCGTGACCTGACCCGGGCCCAGACCGCGCTCAGGCGACTGCTGGACGGCTACCAGGAACAGCTCGTCACGCTCGCCGAGTTGCATACCCACACCCGCGAGCTGCGCAAACGCGAGGCCACCCTACAAGCCCAGCTGGACGCGCTCGACGCCGAGCTGCACGACGCCGAGACCTACCTCAACGCTCACCGAGACCCTCGACGGGTTCCACGCCCGCCTGTCGGCCAGCGCCGAGAACCTGACCGTCGAGCAGCGCCAGCAGATCATCCGGCTCGTCGTCCCCGAGGTCCTGATCGGTGAGAACGACATCACAATCCGCCACTCCACCCAGGTCCTCACCGGCGACCAGCTTCCCGGTTATCTAATACGTTCCGGTAGTCGACAAAAGTCAGATCTAGAAGCTGGAACCGCACCGGGCCGTCGCTGCCGACGAAGCCTGGGCGTGCCGGCACGATGACCCACGACTACAAGCGCCACCGCACCACCACCCTGTTCGCCGCGCTCGACGTGCTGACCGGCGCGGTGATCGGCCATTGCCTGCCCCGCCACCCATCACACCGAATTGCTCAAATTCCTCAAGACGACCGATCGCGAAGTCCCGCGCGGCCTGCAAGTCCACATGGTCCTCGATAACTACGCCACCCACAGCCACCCCGCCGTCAAGGCCTGGCTCGACCGGCACCCGCGCTTTCGTCTGGACTTCACTTCGACCTCGGCCAGTCGGCTGAACATGGTCGAGATCTTCTTCAGCCAGCTCACCGACAAGGCGATGCGCCGCGGGATCTTCCACATCGTCCCCGACCTCATCGACGCGATCGAGAACTACCTCGCCGAGCACAACAACAACCCCAAACCTTCCAGTGGACAGCCACGACCGAGGCAAATCCTCCAGAAGGTCCGGCGCGGCTGGGTGACACTCGATGCAATCAACAACTAAAACTGAGACGATTCACTAGGTGTAAATTGCGACGACGGCACCCGGGGTTCGCATGGATCATGAGTCGACTGTTCGATGGCAGCTTGTTTGGCTTCAGCCCGAAAATGTGTCGGAGAGCGTTTCATGGGCCACGGTCTGGCTCTGTTCGGCCGGATTGTCTCATCTGACATGCAGAAGACTCAGGCCGCTTCCTCCCGTGATTCTCAGGACCGCCACCCCACCTCCATCCTGCTGAAGCTTGCCGCGATAGATGGTGGGCCTGCGCTTCTAAGCAGGATGGGGATCACGCATCAAGTCGAAGAACGCTCCGCCGCCGAAGTTCTGATCGAGATCAAGCGGCGGACTATGGTAAGGCTCTTGGCGGTGGCCGGGTCCCCCGACGAGATCACGACGGGTGGCTTCCTTGCTCCATTGGCCGCGGCCGCGCTCCGGCCGACGGAAGTGATTGAAATTTCTTCCCATCGAGCGACAGTCCGCCGCAGTCTCAGGCGGCGATATATCGCGGCCCGAGCACCGAGAGCTTGTGCCCAGGTTCTGGTCAGCGCGCTTGCAATCGGGCTTCAGCGCGTCCTCGTTGAAGGGCTCCGCCGGTTCCCCCGCGTTGATCAAGTCGCAGCTGGACCACTCGAGCACGTGTGCTATCTCCGCTCGTCAGTAGGAGCAGGTTCGACCGTCGGCGGCTCGGTCACGCACGCGCACGAAGTCATCCGAGCGATGCGGCGCCAAGGTATCCGCGTTACATGCATTACAACCGATGAGTCAATCGCGAGGGCAGCCTATATCGAGCCGGACCCGCCGTGCGATTGGCTCGTTCATGCTGTCGGTAACGGGTTCCGGGCCTTGCCAGCTTCCCTGGGGATGGGGTGCGATATCGCTCTCTTGTTGAGGGGGCTTCGGCCTAGCATCGCCCCGCAGATTATCTACCAACGGCATGCCCGATTCACGATGGCGGGTGTATTACTGGCGCGGCTGCAAGGCGTCCCGCTCTTCCTCGAATACAACGGACCCGTCGGCTTTTGGAGCAAGGAATGGCAGCCGACTCCGTTACATAGGCAGCTTGTCACGCTGGAAGATGCCGTGCTGGCGAGTGCCACGCGGATCTTTGCCGTATCGGACGTCCTGGGCCGTAGCCTCACCGAGCGCGGGATCGGTCCTGACCGGATTGTGGTTAATCCCAATGGCGTCGACGCGGAGCGCTTCATCGGGCGAAGCGGCGAGACCGTACGAGAGCTCCATAGGATCGACCCCCGAGACGTAACCGTAGGATTTCTCGGAAGCTTCGGGCCTTGGCACGGATCCCCGCAGCTGGCTCGGGCATTCGCCACAGTCGTTCAGCGCGTACCCCAGGCCCGGCTGCTGCTGATGGGCGACGGACCCGAACGGCATGTCACCCTCGACATCCTCGACCACTCCGTGGCACGGGACAGGGTCACGTTCGTTGGGCGGGTGCCTCCTAGCAGCGTGCCTGAGTACCTCGCGGCATGCGATGTACTCGTCTCGCCACATGTGCCTCTTCCTGGCGGAACGGAGTTCTTCGGATCTCCGACGAAGGTCTTCGAGTACATGGCTGCCGGTCGCGCAATCGTCGCCTCCGCGCTTGGCCAGATCGCCGACGTTCTCGCCGACGGAGAAACGGCGCTCCTCGTGCCTCCTGGGGACGAAGCCGCGCTCGCCGATGCACTAATCCGCGCGCTCCTGGATCCGCAGCTTCGAGAACGGCTCGGGAAGAGGGCACAGCATCAAGCGCGAGCTCATCACTCCTGGTCCTCAAACGTGAAGCGCGTAACGGACGCGTACGCCGCACTGCGTACCGATTGAGGCCGGATGTTCTGCTCGACTGCTATGTGATCGGGCTTGCGTTCTCTGGCTAGTGTGCTGCTGGTTTAATTCATAGGCAGTTAGGGTATGGGTTCGGTTATGCCCATACCTTCTGCTGTTGAGATCGTTCTGAGTGATGAGGAGCGCGCGGTGTTGGAGTCGTGGACCGCGCGTCGGAAGACGGCGCAAGCGGTGGCGTTGCGCGCGAGGATTGTCTTGGCCGCGGCCGGCCAGTTGACGAACGGGGAGATCGCGGGGGTTGAGGGCGTGTCGCGCTCGACGGTGACGAAGTGGCGCAACCGGTTCGCGGCCAAACGTCTTGAGGGATTGTTGGACGAGCCGCGGCCGGGGCGGCCGCGGACGGTGACCGATGAGCAGGTCGAGCGGGTCGTGATCACGACGCTTGAGAGCAGGCCGAAGGACGCGACGCACTGGTCGACGCGGACGATGGCCGCCGCGGTCGGGGTGACGCCGGATGCGGTGATGCGAATCTGGCACGCGTTCGGGCTCCAGCCGCACCGTCAGGAGACATGGAAGCTGTCCCAGGACCCGCAGTTCATCGAGAAGGTCCACGACATCTGCGGCCTGTACTTGAACCCGCCCGAGCGTGCGGTCGTGCTGTGCGTGGATGAGAAGAGCCAGATCCAGGCGTTGGACCGGACCGCACCAACGCTGCCGATGCTGCCGGGCACCCCGGAGCGCGCGACCCACGACTACGAGCGCAACGGCACCTCCAGCCTCTACGCCGCGCTCAACGTGCAGTCGGGCGAGGTGATCGGCACCCTGCACCAGCGCCACCGCGCGGTCGAGTTCCTGAAGTTCCTCAAGACGATCGACCAGAACGTGCCGGCGCATCTGGACGTCCATCTCGTGCTCGACAACGCCTCCAGCCACAAGACCCCCACCGTGCGACGCTGGCTCGCTCAGCACCCCCGGTTCGTCCTGCACTTCACCCCGACCTCCAGCAGCTGGATCAACCTCGTCGAGCGCTGGTTCGCCGAGCTCACCACCAAGCTGCTACGCCGTGGCGCTCACCGCTCCGTCCGAGCGCTCAACGCCGACATCCGACACTGGATCGATACCTGGAACGAAAACCCCCGCCCGTACGTGTGGACCAAGACCGCCGACCAGATCCTCGACTCGATCAAACGCTACTGCCAACGAATTAACCCAGCGCGACACTAGCCGAGCTTCCCAACATCGGAGGGCTGAGGTGTCTTGCTCGGACCCAGGGTGGTCGCATTTGGAGTAGCTCGAGGATTCGGCGTTCCGCGTGGGCGATGCGGTCGAGACCGACTCCGGTTGGGGTTAGGTGTGGTGGGTAGCCTGGCGTGGCCGTTGGGGGAGTAGTCGGGGCGTCGCTCGTTGTTCGTGAGCGCGCGGCGCCTTTGAGTCTCGATCAGTCCGAAGAATGAGTAGCGCGGTGCCCGATGGTGCTGATCAGGGCGTGGATGCGGTCTGGACTCGCCGACCTGGAACCAGACGACACGTCGGGCCGGTCACGCGAGGAGGCCGGCAAGCTTTCCCTTGCCTTCGGCGCCCCATTTGGCGCCCACGAGGACGATCTCGGCATGATGCGCTCATTTTGCGACGGCCTCGGCCGCCATCCGGTCCCACCGCAGTGGCCTCCCGGTGTCAGCCCCCGGGCGCGAGGACCGTATGCAGGACGTGATGAGTATGTGGAGACGCTGCGGCGTCGCGTGGTGATGGCGTTGGTTCGGCGGCGTCGGCGAGCGCCCAGACGAGGGACGGTCGCGACTCCAGAGAACTCGGGCGTGAAGCAGTACGTCGAGAGCATCCCGACGGCGCGCGGCAGCCAGCCGACCAGCTCCGTCCATCCCGGCGGCGGGTCCCATGGCAGCGGCTCTGGCCCGGTGGCCGCTCGCGGTGGCGGTGGCGGTTCGGTGGGCGGTTCCGGCGGCCCCCTCGGCCGGCGGCGCCGGCTTGGGCGCGATCCCCTCTTCGACCGCTCACGCGCTGGCGTCCATGGGTGCCACCGGCGCCGCCGCGGCGGCGCCGGCGCGGGCCACCGTCGCCGGCTGCGGCGAAACCTTCGACGCGCCGCGCCTACGGAGAACCCAGATTCACTCCTCGTCGGTCGCGTCGGCGCCGAGCGGCGACGGCTGCTCCCCCGGGACAAGCGTGATCAAATCGCTTACCGGCTCATCGAGCAGCGGCGGCCTCGGACCGCTGCTGCCGACCATCCTGATCGTGATCCTGCTGGGCGCCGCGGCGCTGGGCACGCCCGCCGGCAGCGAACGAGCAGCTGAGCCGGCCGTCATGCGCCGTTGCCGGTCAACCCTGCTGGTCTTGCTGCTCCTGTGTCTGCTCCTTCTCGGAGCGGCGGCGGCCCAGGCCCGAGCTCAGGGCTTGACGCTCGGCTTCAGCGCCGATCCGGCGCTGACGAGCGGAAACGCCGCCGCGCAGAGCATCTGGATTCCCCGCGCCGCCGCGGAGGGCGCCGGCATCATCCGCGTGAACGTCATCTGGTCGCAGGTCGCGCCGGCCACCCGACCGGCGGGGTTCGTGGCCAGCGATCCGTCGAGCCCCGGATATAACTGGACCGCGGTCGACGCCGCCGTGCGGGCGATCAGCAGCCACGGCCTACGCGTCCTGCTCAACGTGTGGAGCGCCCCGACATGGGCCGAGGGTCCCGGGATGCCTGCCTCGGCGGCCGCGGGGACGTGGAAGCCCGATCCGTCCCAGTTCGGCGCCTTTGCCACCGCTCTGGCGCGCCGGTATGACGGACACTTCCCCGATCCGCTCGAGCCTGGCGCGTTCCTGCCACGGGTCAGCGATTTCCAGGCCTGGAACGAGCCCAATCTCGACGTGTACCTGACCCCGCAATGGACGCGTGCGGGGGCGCACTACGCGCCGAGCAGCCCGGTCATCTACCGGGGGCTGCTGAACGCGTTCTACGCGGCGGTCAAGGGCGTCTCGTCGTCCAACTTCGTGGTCGCCGCCGGGACGGCACCCTATGGCGATCCGCCGGGCGGCGAGCGCATCCCTCCGGTGGAGTTCGACCGCGTGCTGTTCTGCCTTGCCGGCAACGCCAAGCTGACCCCGCTGAGCTGCCCGGACCCCCCGCACCTCGATGCGGTCTCGCACCACCCGTACGGGATCGGGGGCCCCCTCTGGCATGCCCTGAACCCGGACGACGCCGCCGTGCCCGACATCTACAAGATCGCGAACGTGCTGCACGCCGCGGTCCGCGACCATCACGTCCTTCCGCGCGGGCCCAAGCAGATCTGGGTGACCGAGATCTCGTGGGACAGCTCGCCCCCCGATCCCCAAGGGGTGCCGATCCAGCAGCAGGCGCGCTGGCTCGAGCAGTCGTTCTACGTCCTCTGGAGCCAGGGCGTGAGCACCGTTCTGTGGCTGCAGATCGTCGACGCCCCGCCGATCCCCAGCTACGCCGCCACCTACCAGGCCGGCCTCTACTACCTGAGCGGCGCCGCCAAGCCGGCCGCACAGGCATTCCGGTTCCCGTTCGTCACCAAGCGAGTCGACTCGGGTCATGTGTACGCCTGGGGCCGGGCGCCGGCGGTCGGCCGGGTGGCGATCGAGATCCTCCGCCGCGGCCGCTGGGTGGTGCTGCACCGGCAGAGGGTCGCGACCAACCAGCTGTTCTGGAGTACCCTCGCGGTCCGCGGCAACGCCGTGTTCCGCGCGCAGCTCGGTAGTCAGACCAGCCTCACTTGGACCCAGCGCGGATAGACCAGTGAGTGGGCGTAGACCGGCGCCCTCGGGGAGACCGGCGCGTGGTCAGTCTCGCGCCCCGTCGTCCGTATTGAGCACCAGTGGAATCGGTTATCACCCGATGGGCCAGTCCCTGGGCACGCCTGTCCCGCCGCCTGGATCCCGGTGCGATCAGTGCCTGGTTGCTCGCCGGCGGAATCGTCCTCTACCTCGCGATCGACGGGGGCGGCTACGACATCCTCGTCTCGAGCCAGGTCGGGATCGTGGTGTGGTGGATCGTGCTCGTCGGCGTCGCCTGGGGTCTGCTTCCCGTCAGCCGGCTCAGCGCCGGCGCCCGTGCCGCGCTGGCGCTGTTCGGCGGCTTCGTCATCTGGACCGCGATCGCGTCGACCTGGTCGCTGAGCTCCGAGCGCAGCCTCCAGTCCCTCTCGCAGGTCACCGTCTACCTCGGGATCCTGGTCCTGGGCCTGGCGATCCATCGAGACCGCGACCGTGCCGTGCACCACACCATCAATGCCCTCGCCACGGCCATCGTCATCGTCGCCGCGCTGGCGGTCGCCTCCCGGCTCTGGCCGGGCTTGTTACCGGGGACGACCCAGACGTCCTCGTTCCTCCCAGGGGTCGAGAGGCGACTCGCCTGGCCGCTCAACTACTGGAACGCGCTCGCCGCTCTCGTTGCGCTCGGGCTCCCGCTGTTGCTGTCGATCGCCACTACGGCTCGCACGCTGCGGGTCCAGGCCGCGGCCGCCGCTGCCATTCCGCTCGTGGCCCTGTGCGAGTACCTCACGTTCTCACGCGGCGGCGCCGTCGCCGGCGCCGCCGGGTTGCTGGCATTCTTCGTCCTGGCTCAGGAACGGCTTGCCAAGCTGGCCACCGTGCTCCTGTGTGCGGTCGGCAGCGTGGTTCTGATCGCGGGAGCCGCCCACCGCAGCGCGATCGAGCTGGGATTCGCCAACCACGCAGCACGAAATCAGGGCGCCACATTGTTCGTCTCGCTCCTGCTCGTGTGCGCCGGCGTCGCGGTCGCCCAGGTCGGAATCGGGCTGGCCGCGCGCCACGGAAGCCCGCCCGCGCTACCCATCGTTTCGCCGGCTCGGGCCTGGCGGCTTGCGCTCGCTGGGACGATCGTCTGCGTGGCGATCGCGCTGGTCGCGGGCGCTCCATCTCGGCTCTCGCACGCGTGGAAGGACTTCAAGAATCCGGACGCGGCCGCACTCAGCGACTACTCCATCCAGCGCTTCGGAACAATCAGCTCGAACGGACGCTACGAGATGTGGAAGGTCGCCTTCGACGCGACGGGTGCACATGTTCTTGGCGGCTCGGGCCCCGGCACGTACCAACTGCTGTGGCTCCCACGGGCCCCTTATTACAGCTATGTCGAGAATGCGCATTCGCTGTACTTCGAGACGCTCTCAGACGTCGGCGTCGTCGGGCTGGCCCTGCTGCTCGGGTTCTTCGCTGTCGTCCTGCGCGTGGCATTCCGTCTCGTCGCACGCTTCCGCTACGAGGCTCGCACGCGTCTGGCCGCCGTCGCGGCCGCGATGGTCACGTTTCTGGTCTCGGCGGGAACGGACTGGATCTGGCAGGTGCCGGCGCTGCCGGCTGCCTTCCTCCTCCTCGTCGCGGCGGTCCTGGCTCCCCGGCGCGGCTCGACCTTTGAAGGGCCTGCGGTTGTCCGCGTGGCGGCCGTAAGCGGAGCGGTCCTAGCCTTGATCGCCATCGCTGTCCCATTGTCGACCGCAAACGCCGTCCAACAGAGTCAAGTCGCGGCGTCCAGGGGAGATCCAGCGGCGGCGCTCGCCGATGCCCGTACCGCGGCCCGGATCGAGCCGGATGCTGCGTCACCGCAGATCCAGCTGGCGCTCGTGCTCGAGCTCCAGCGCGACTATCCCGCCGCCGTCGTGGCCGCGCGTCGCGCGACGGCCGATGAGCCCGACAACTGGACCGCCTGGCTCGTGCGCTCGCGTCTGGAGGCCGAGTCGGGCCACGCGGGGGCGGCGGTCTCCGCCTACGTGCGTGCCCGCTCGCTCAACCCTCGTTCCCCACTGTTCACGCAATGACCGACGAACCGCAGGCCGACCGCGGGCTCGGAGCCGTCGACCCGGAGCTGGAGGATCGGCTCAGCGCGGAGCGCCCGGTGCCGGCAGCCGGCTTCCGTGGCGCCTTGGGCCGACACCTGGCGGCGAACGATCCCGGCTGGGGTCCACGGCCGGAGCGGTTGGACCACCTTGTGCGCGGCTACCTCGGGGTCGGCGCGGTGTTGATCGTCCTCGGTCTGAGCGTCGCCACGGGGGTGCTGTAGCGCGGCTATTCGGCCCGCTTGCGCTCCGAACGGACACGCATCCTCGGACGCCGATTTCCGTCCTCGAGCAGGCCCCGCAGCCTGCGCAGCGATCGCGACTGGATCTGCTGCACGTTGGCGAGGCTCAGATCCAGCATCGCAGCAATCTCGGGACCGTTCAGGTCTGCCCCGAACCGGAGCGCCAAGATTTCGCGCTCGCGCTCGCCGAGCTGGGCCAGCGCGCTGAGCATCTCGGCCGAGGTCGTCAGCCGCTCCTCGGGCCCCGGAACGGTGGGGCTGGCGCGCTCGCCGATCGGCTCGATCAACGCCGAGCGGTCACGACGGTGATAGTCGATGAGCAGATTGCGGGCGATCGTCAGCAGCCATGTGATCTCAGACGCCTTGCGCGGATCGAACCGGCTCCAGGCCCGCAGCGCGCGCTCGAACGTGCCCTGGGTCAGGTCCTCCGCGGCGTCCCGGTCGCGCAGACGGTAGGCGAGGAAGCCATATACCCGCCACACATGGTCGTGGTAGACGCGCGCGAAGTCTGTTTGTTCGCGATTCATGGTTCATCGGCATGGTCAGGCTCCCCCCGACCGGTCTGAACCCGGGTGGAGCCTATCTGGCTGCGCCGGTTCGCGCCGACCGGCGGCCGATGGCTGTGTCGTTTCGGTGCAGACCTCGCCCCATTTCTGCGCCGTTTCGGCACAGAAGTTTCCGCGCGCCGCTCCATTCTGATAGACCTTAGGCGCGGTAGACCTGCCGAGGGGCTGCGCCAGAGGGCAAAGGTTTGGCGATGGCATGACGAGGTATCGACGTATCATGGGGGAAAGCGGGCAGCTGCTCGTCACTCCGAAGGTCGCGGTTGTCGGCCTCGGCTATTGGGGCCCGAACCTGCTTCGAGTGCTGATCGAGCGCGCCGATGTCACGGTGCGCTGGATCTGCGACACAGACGTCGGCCGGCTCGGGCGGTTCGGACGCCGGTACCCGAGCGTCCGGCTCACGCGTGATCTCGACGAGGCGCTCGCCGATCCGGCGCTCGACGCCGTGCTGCTCGCCACGCCGGTCTTCACGCACTACGAACTCGGCCGGCGGTGCCTCGAGGCCGGCAAACACACGTTCATCGAGAAGCCGCTTGCTCCGTCCACGGCGGAGGCGAACGAGTTGATCGAGCTCGCCGACGAGCGCGATCGGGTCCTCATGTGCGGCCACACCTTTCTCTACAGCCCGCCGGTTCGGGCGGCCCGAGAGCTGATCCGGACTGGTGAGCTCGGAGATCTCTACTTCGTCTCCTCCAGCCGTGTCAACCTCGGTCTCCACCAGCGGGACGTCGGCGTGATCTGGGACCTCGGCCCGCACGACTTCTCGATCCTCCTGTACTGGCTCGGCTCGTTGCCGACGATGATTCGGGTCACCGGACGTGACTCGATCGTCCCAGGAATCGCCGACGTGGCGTTCGTGACGATGCAGTTCGAGTCCGGCCTGATCGCCAACGTCGAGCTCAGCTGGCTCGCTCCCAGCAAGCTCCGCCGGACGGTCATCGTCGGCTCGAAGCGGATGGTCGTCTACGAGGACGGCGGCGCCGAGCCGATCAAGATCTACGACCGCGGCGTCGACTACAAAGATCCCGAGACCTTCGGCGAGTACCAGCTCTCGTACCGCAGCGGAGACATCCTCTCGCCCCGCCTGTCCACCGAAGAGCCGCTGGCGCTCCTGCTCGGAGACTTCGTCCAGGCGGTGCAAAGCGGTTCGAGATCTGACCATGCGCTCGATCTGGCTCGCGACGTCGTGCGAATGGCCGAGGCCGCGGATGCCTCGCTCCAGGCCGGTGGGGAGCAGGTTGCACTCGACCGGAACGAGTTAATGCTAGGGCCGGTTTGATGGCGACGCTACCAGCCACGGTCGCCGCCGAGTTCGGTGAGTCGTCGTCCGGGACCACGCGCGTCGTTCGCGGCGGCTACGACCCGGCTGTCCGCCGCCTCCTCTTGCTCGGAGACGCCCTTGCGGTGATGCTCGCGCTCGCGGCGGCGTTGTTGATTCCGAGCGCGCCCTCGCGTGGGCACAGGCTCGTCTGGGGACTCGTCGCCCTGCCGATCATGCTCATTCTCTTCAAGCTCTACGGGCTCTACGACCGGGATGTCAAGCGGATCAGCCACTCGACCGTCGATGACCTTCCTTGGCTGTTCCACGCCACTGTGATCGGCGCGCTGATCGTCTGGCTCTTCTCGCGCCTGACCCCGCTGCACCGGCTGGACTTCGCCGAGATCGTGCTGTTCGGCATTGGCGTGATGGCGCTCGTGACGACCGCCCGTGTAATCGTACGCACACTGGCCCGCCGGGTATTCGGTTGGGAGGCTGCCCTCCTGGTCGGTGGCGGCGATATGGCGCAGGCGCTCGTCAACAAGCTCGCGGCGCACCCGGAGTACCGGCTCCGGGTGATCGGCAGGCTCTCGCGAGCGCACGCCGATGACGATTCGGCGCGCCCGGATCTCCCGCGGCTCGGCACCCTCGAGGACCTCGAGGATGTCGCTGCGATCAGCGGCGCCACCCGAGTCGTCTTCTCCGCTCGCGATGTCGACGAGTCGGAGCTCGAACGCGTGCTCCAGCGTTGTCGCGCGCTGGCCCTGAAGGTGTCCGTGCTGCCGGGACTCGCCGACGTGCTCGGCCCCGGTGTCGAGATCGATGACGTCGAGGGAGTCACTGTGCTCGGAGTCAACCCGCCGTGGTTGCCACGTTCTTCGCGAGCCATCAAGCGTGCGATGGACATCGCTGTGGCGGCGTCCCTCTTGCTGCTTTCGGCGCCCGTGATGGTGGCCTCGGCGATCGCGATCAAGCTGGATTCGAGCGGCCCGATCTTCTTTGCGCAGGAGCGCGTCGGGAAGGGTGGTCGCCGGTTCAAGCTGTTCAAGTTCCGCACGATGGTCGTCGACGCCGAAGCGCGGCGCGCCCAGCTACTGGCGCAAAGTACGGACCCGAACTGGCTCAAGCTCGAACGCGATCCACGGATCACGCGAGTCGGGACGCTGGCTCCGTCGCCTCAGCCTGGACGAGCTGCCCCAGCTCTGGAACGTGCTGCGCGGACGAGATGAGCATGGTCGGGCCGAGACCGCTGATTCCGGTGGAGGACGACCGCGTCCAAGGTTGGGCTCGCGGCCGACTCGACCTGACGCCGGGCATCACGGGCTATTGGCAGGTGCTGGGCCGGACGACGGATCCCGTTCGAGGAGATGGTCAAGCTCGACTACCTCTATGTGATGAACTGGTCGTTGTGGGAGGACGTGCGGCTGATGCTGCGGACGCTGCCGGTCGTGATCGCTGGCCGGGGAGCGAACTGAGCGCTGAGGACCCTGCTCGACAACCGGCGGCCCAAATCTCGGCGGATCAGTGCTAGCCTGCGTCTCTGGGCGGATCGTGGCGCGGGAGCGCACGATGCATGCCCCTGAAGATAAGACGAATTTGTCACGTAAATCCGCACCGGACGCTGCCGTTGGTCGGCGGCAGACCGGGAATCAGCAGCGGAGCGATTCGTCCGCTTGGCGAGTGCAGAGGCCCTTTGTGCGCTATGGATTCTCACAGCGAAACAGCCGGCAATACCCCCTTGAGGGGCAAACTGGTCACCGGCTCCTGTCGGCAGGCGCCGAAGACGCCCCCCTGGACGATGTGTCGTGGTCGGGAGGAGGCTCGAACATGGACTCTGAACACCTAGACCTCGAGCGCACTCTCGCCGTTTTGCGCCGGCGCTGGTGGGTCATCGTCCTGATCACGATTGTTGTCGGCGGCGCCAGCTTCGCGTTCTCTGCCCGCAAGACCAAGGAATACACGGCCACCACTCCTGTCGTTTTCACTGACCAGCAGGTTCAGCAGCAGGCGTCCGGTCTCCAAGCAACGCAGAGCTCATCGGCCGCCGTCCCAGAGGTGATGGCGACCAACGTCCAGCTCCTCACTCAGCAGGCAGGAGTGGCAGCGGCGACGGCCCGCATCGTAGGGCATGGATTGACCGCCGCCGATGTGGTTGATGCAATCAGCGTCACCCAGCACGGCCAGACCAACGTCGCCGAGGTCTCCGCGACGACGACCGACCCGAGCTTGGCGGCAGCCATCGCCAATACGTACAGCGCACAGTTCATCGCCAGCCAAGCCGCTCAGCAACGCGCTGCCGTGCAGCAGGGGCTTGACCTGGTGCAAGGCCAGATCGCTGCGCTCTCGAGCGAGCAGGTCGCCGGCACCGAGGGGCAGGCGCTGCTCGATCGAGCCGAATCGCTGCGAATCCTGGCCACGCTGCAGGATGGAGGCGCCAGCATCGTCCGACCGGCCACGCCTCCTCGTTCTCCATCATCTCCGAAGACGCGTCGCAACACCGCGTTGGGGCTGTTGCTCGGTCTTGTGCTGGGTCTCGGAACGGCGTTCCTGCTCGAGCGGCTTGATCGAAGGATCAAGACCGTTGATGAACTCGAAGCCGCGTACCGGCTGCCACTCCTCGCGGCCGTCCCCAAGCGCAAATCGTTTGCGCAACCGCCGCAGCTCGACTCGGGCGCTGCTCGCCAGGACACGGAGGTGTTCAAGCTTCTGCGCGCGTACTTGCGCTACTTCAACGTCGATCGGGAGCTGAAGACCCTGGTGGTGGTGTCGGCTGCCCCCGGCGACGGCAAGAGCACGATCGCTCGCAACCTCGCAGAAGCCGCGGCGGAGACCGGGACGAGGACTCTGTTGCTCGAGGCAGACCTGCGTCGTCCGGGATCGCGAAGCATTATGACCTTCCTCCCGCTCCCGGCTTGTCAGAGTTGCTAAGCGGAAGTGTCGAGATCGATGACGCGATCCGCTCGTTGCCGATCGCGACTCGGGTCAATGGATCGACGAGTCAGGTCTCGCTTCACGTGCTTACGGCCGGGCATCTCCCGCCCAACCCGGCCGAGCTGATCGCAAGTCATACGATGGCAGACCTGCTTTCGTGGACATCGACGCACTTCGACCTCGTCGTGATCGATACACCACCAATCGCGGTGGTGTCGGATGCGATGTCGCTTCTCCAAGAGGTGGATGGAGTTGTTCTCGTGAGCCAGCTCGGGAAGAACACGCGTGACGCTGCAAGGTTCTTACGCCGGCGTCTGGTCGGCGTTGGTGCACCGCTTCTCGGCGTCGTCGCGAACGGGGTCAAGACCCGAGGGCCGGCCGACTATAACTACGGCTATTACCGCGCACGAGGGTTACACGGAGAACCTGGGATCTGCCGAGGTATCGACCGATCCCACGCGGGACGTCCGACGGAGAAAGCAGCCGAGTGACGGTGGACCGAGACTCTTAGCGATTCTCCCGATCCGCGGTCACGGCCCTCGCCGAGCTGGGCGACTGCACCTGGTTCTCCTCCTCGCGCCAAGCGGTTCGCTACGCCAGCTTGGAGGTAGGATTAGGTCTGCTCAGCATCGTCTCGGGCGATTTCCACGGGGGCGGACATGCGCTCTCTCGATAGCTCCGCGCGTTCCAGCTCACCGCTACGAACCGCGCCTCGATTCAATCGGGAACCGTAGAGCGGGCTCACGCGCGGCCCGCACCCTCGGCCAGGCGCGCGCGCGTAGACGCCGCCAGCGTCGCATCGAAGAATGCCTGCTGGATCGCCTCGCTGCGCGCGCGCATCTCGCTCAGCGACCGGGGTGGCGCGGGACGGGGGGCGAGCCGCGACAGCTGCTCGGGTGCAACGAGCCTCCGCAGCTTCCCGGCCCGTTCGAGCCAGGTGTCGACCGCGGGCGTGGCACCGACGAACATCGTCCAGGTGGGAATCCCCATGAGCGCCGCTTCCCGCGTCATCGTGCCGCCCGCGCCGATCATCACGTCGGCGGCATACATCAACGAGCGCGAATCGATCGCGGAGGCCGGGACCATGCAGTTCGGGAGTCCGAGCGCGCCGATCGCGTCGATCTGCTCGCGGTGGCGGGTGAGCACGATGCAGGCGATGTCCTTCTGGTCGCAGATCGTCCGCAGGACGCCGTCGAACATCGGATTGGCGGACGCGTGATAGATGGCCCGCGTCGGGGGCGTCCGGACGACGGCGACCGTTGTCGGCCGGTCCCCGATCCCGACCTTGCGGGAGGACCTCCGGATCAGGCGTGAAGTCGCCGATGTAGAGCTCCTCCTTCAGGCCGGGATACCGGACCACCTTGCGCGGATTGGCGCCTTGCCGCTGGACCGCACGGACCGGGATCACCTCGGGGAGAAGCACGGTGGTCGCGAGCCGGAAGGCGAGGTGGTTGGCCGGCTGGAACTCGAAGTCCATTGCGGTGACAACCGGGAATGCGCAGCAGGCGGGCGGCGACGATCTGAGCGTAGGAGTTGTGGGAGAGCGCGACGTCCGGCTTCGCAGTGGCGGCTCGGCGACGCAACATCTCGACACGCTGGGTGAACGTGCCGAGCTTGGCCGTTCGCTTGCGGGGGCTTTCGGCGCCGATGACGTCGATCTCGGGCCAGCGTTCCTGCGCCAGTTCGACGGTCTGCGCGTGATCCCGCGCGGTGATGAACACGTCGTGTCCATCGGCGGACAGGTGGCGGGCGATCGGCGCGAAGATCAAGGGGTGCGGCGAGTTGGACAGATCGATCCAGACTTTCATGGCGTCGGCTAGGCCGCAGCCTCCGCGGCGTACGCGTCGCAGATCACGTCCGCCAACCTCTCCGCGGCGTGACCATCCCAGCCTTCCGGCGCCGGAGGTCGTGGACCAGGAGCGCGCCCCTCGAGCGCGGGCAGGATGTCGGCGATGCGGGCCGGGTTGAGGCCGAGCAGCGTGTTCGTGCCGGCGCGGACGGTGACCGGGCGTTCGGTGTTGTCACGTAGGGTGAAGCACGGCACGCCGAGAAAGGTGGTCTCCTCTTGAACTCCGCCGGAATCGGTGAGAACGGCGCGGGCGTCGGCTTCCAGAGACAGGAACTCGAAATACCCAAGCGGATCGACAACCTGCACGCGCGAGTCGAGGGGTAATCCGGCCATCATCTTCCGCGTGCGCGGGTGCGCCGGAAACACGACCGGCATCTCTCGAGCGATCGCATTGAGTTGTCCGAGTACCTCGCGTAGCAACGGCCCGTCCACCAGCGCCGGGCGATGGAGAGTCACGAGGAGATAGCCGCCCGGCTCGAGCCTGTGCGCGCGCGGCCGCCTCCAGCCCACGGAAGCGGCTCTCCGTCTTCACCAGCGTGTCGATCATCGTGTTGCCGACGAAGTGGATCCGGTCGGCGGGGATTCCCTCCGCGGCGAGGTTGTCGCGGGCCTCGTCGGAGTGGATGAACAGATGATCGCTGAACTCGTCGGCGACGATCCGGTTGATCTCCTCGGGCATCGTGCGGTCAAAGCTGCGCAGCCCGGACTCGACGTGCGCGAGCGGAATCCCGAGCTTCACCGCGACCAGCACGACGGCCAGCGTGGAGTTCACATCGCCGGGCACGATCACGAGGTCGGGGCGCTCGGACTCGAGCACCGGCTCGATGCGCTCCATCACGCGTGCGGTTTGCACGGCATGGGTGCCCGAACCGACACCGAGAACATGATCGGGAACCGGAAGTTCGAGCTCCTCGATGAAAGTGTCGGACATCGCCCGGTCGTAGTGCTGGCCGGTGTGGACGATCACATGCCGCGCCCGGGGTAGACGCCGGCGTAGCTCCGCGACGACCGGCGCCATCTTCACGAAATTCGGACGCGCCCCCATTGAATACAGGACGGCCACCGGCGCCGAAGCCTACCGTGTGCGCTGCCCGACGGCGTGTCCGGACAGCTCAGATTGGACACCGACGTTCCTCTGGCAGTGATGGACGGCCACCGTCCGGAGGCAGGGTTGACCAGGTCAACCTGGTCGACCAATTGATATCCTCCAACGCATGGAGGTCACGGTCCAGGAAGCAAAGACCCAGCTGTCGCAGCTGTTGCGTCGCGTCGAAGCCGGCGAGGAGGTTGTGATCCGCCGCGGGCGGCAGCGCGTGGCGGTGCTGGTCCGGATCAAGGAGGACGGAACCAAGCGCCAGATATGGGGGGACCTCGAGGGATCCGTCGCGGGCGATTTCGACGAGGTACCGAACGACTTCGGCTCCTGCGCGTGAAGCGGTTTCTCCTCGACACGAACGTCGCGGTCTGGCTGCTACTCGGCGCTCGCGATCGCGTCTCGGAATCGGCAGTCGAGGCGCTTGAGGACATCACCAACGATGTGGCGCTCAGCGCCGCCAGCGTGTGGGAGATCGCGATCAAGCGCTCGCTGGGAAAGGTGACGCTTCCCGACGGCTGGACGGCGGCCTTGCAGGGCCTCGGGTTCGATCCGATGCCGGTCACAGCCGTCCACACCACGGCGGTCGAGCGTCTGCCGTGGCACCACCGCGATCCGTTCGACCGTTTACTCGTCGCCCAAGCCTCGGTCGAGCGCTGCGCTCTCGTCACCGCCGACCGCCGTCTGGCCGAATATGCGGTCGAGACTCTCTGGTGAGGATTCACCGCGGCTGCCGATGGATGCGGCATCGTAGTTGCCAAATCCGAGGTGACTCGGTCAGCCGCATGAGCTGACCGACGCGCTTGACGCCGACATATCGGGCTCGAACCTGGTGCCGCTGATCCTTGCCGAGCCCGTTCCGATCGCGCGCCAGCCCGCCGGGAGCGCGCTCGGGTGTTACCAGACGAGCGAGACCCCGTAGGGAACCAGCGATTCGTCTTGGGAGACGATGGTCAATCCTTCGGTGTGCGCTTGGGCTACGAGCAGGCGATCGAACGGGTCGCGGTGATGCCAGGGGAGGGTCTCGACCGCGGCGGCGTGGTCGAGCGTCACCGGCAGCGGTCGGGCGCCGGCGGCGAGCAGCGTCGGGGCGAGCCCGGTCGGAGCGTCAAGCTTCCCCAACGATCGTTTGATTGCGACCTCCCACACGACCACGGCACTGAGTAACACCTGATTCGTGTCATCGGTGAGGTGGCGCGCGACCCCGTCGCTGAGCCGCTCATCATCCGCCAGCCACCACAGCGCTGCGTGAGTATCGAGCAGCAGCTTCACCGAGCGCCGAGCGCGTCGGCGATGTCGTCCGGCAGCTGGTCGAAGTCATCGGCGAGATGGACACGATCGCGCCATGCCCCGCGCACCGACCCTAGTGCAGAGGCACCGGGAACGGGCACGAGTCGGACGGCCGGTCTCCCGTTCCGAGCAATGACGATGTCCTCTCCCGCCTCCGCGCGTTCCACGAGCTGGGAAAGCCTCGTCTTCGCCTCATGCATTCCGACCTGGGCCACGCAGCAAGCGTAGCAGACCCTAGCTAGCCTAGCTAGCGGCGAATCCGAGCGGATATTGCGTTCTCCCGCAAAAGCTCGGTACGCGTCAGACGCGCACGGGGCAGTCCATTTAGTCGCGCCTGCGGTGCGCTTGTGGGTCCTCATCCTGGCAATACACGAGCACGCGCACGTAGGCCTCGTCGTCTCGCTCCTCAACGATCACCTGGCAGACCCGTCCTCGCCCCGGCCGAGCAGGACGCGCAGCTCCACCTCTCCCACATTACGTTCACAGGAGCCGACCGGATGACAGAGCCGCTGTCGCTGCCCGTCCGGGCAGTCGGTCTCGCGTCGGAGGACCCTCCCGACGGTGGGCCCGTGCCATCCGACCGACTCGGCCCCCATGGTTATCCAACATCTGTCGTCCACAGCGGAGACGGCGACGGGTCGAAGTGCTCGGATCGGCCCATCTCGAAGAGGTTCGTCATGCCGTCCATTCTGCGCCCCCATCACGGCCACAGGCGGTCCCGGCGTGCTTTGTTCGAGGTCCGAAGCAGGATCGGGGCAGCTCCGTCACCGGGCGTGACAGATGCGAAGCAGCCGCCTGGCGAGCGACGCCATCCGCGCATCGGAGTCGCGTCGCCATTTCGACGGGACGGCTGCCTCGGAACTATGTGGACGTTGTCGAAGATCGCGACCTGGCCGGAGCTTGCCGTGCGCTCCGCGGCGCAGTCGCGGTTACGGCGACCAGGTGCCCGTACCGGGATGACACCGCCGTGGTGGCTGCATGACGATCTGACGCGGCTCAGGCGGTGCGCTCAGTACCGAGCTGCTCAACCGCAGCGCGGGCGACGTCCTGATCTTCGATCGAGTCGGCGCCGCGATCGACGGCGGCGACAAGGGCCGCGTGGGCGATCCCGAGGGTGGTCCGCAGATTGCGTGCGGTGCGCGTCCGGTTGAGCTCTGCGAGCAATTCGACTGCGGCGCTGGAGAGCGCGGTCTCGCTTCTCACGCCCGCGGCAAGCTGGGTGCGGCGATCGAGGATCCGCCGGAGCTGGCCGCTGACGACGGGCGGTACGGCAAGTAGCCGCTCGAGTGCTCCGTGCTCGCGCCGCGCTCTTTCGAACGACTCCATTTCGAGATATTCGTCGTGGACGGCGACGATCACTCCGGCGTGCAGCTCGGTGAGCGCGCGCAGTACCGGGCCGAAGAACGCGCCAACAAGCTGATCGCGCGTGCTGCGGCTGCCCGGGCGGCGCGTGAAGCTGTCGGAGTCGTCGACGACGATGACCGGGAGGCGGTCGAAGGCAGTGATCGCTTCGAGCGCCCGGTTGACGT
Organism: uncultured Solirubrobacterales bacterium; assembly: GCA_963777335.1. Classification (GTDB taxonomy): domain Bacteria; phylum Actinomycetota; class Thermoleophilia; order Solirubrobacterales; family Solirubrobacteraceae; genus Palsa-465. The sequence continues at coordinate 12,479 of CAVZQD010000017.1, read as the reverse complement.
TCTCCAGCACATCGCCGGCGGGTCGTTGCAGATCGACGCCCGCGAGCGTGGAAGTGACGTCGCCGGCGAGTTCGCTGTTGACGACCCAGAACTTCGCGGCGAGTTTGGCCGCGAGCCGGCGCTCGCTGCCCGGTAGAGGGCGCCTGGTGGCGGCGGCGGTGAGGATCGCGTCGCGATCGCGCGCGGTCAAGGTGCCGGCGCGCTGGGCGTCGCGCACGATGCTTTGGATCAGGTGCGCCGCGAATCGCCGCACGTCGAGCACGACTTGGTCCTCGTCGAAGGCGACCGAGACCCAGATCGGCGCGATCGTCCCGGTGGGGTCGTCGAGCGTATACCGGAGCAGGCTTGTTTTGCCGCAGCCGATCGGGCCCTTCACTCCGAGGCGCTCGGTGCTTCGCGCCGCGCGGAGGACGCCGCTCTCGGTGCCGGCGCGCCCGCGGTCATCGAACGGGACGTGGAACGCGGGCATATCGACGTGCAGCGGACTCCCGTCGAAGGCGTGCGTGCTGAGCAGCTGGGTGAGGACTTCGTTGCTCATGCAGGGATCCGCAACGCGAAGCGACGCGCGGGGCGCCCGCGCCGCCCGGGCTCGTGCTGCTCGATGGTCTCAAGCAAGCCGGCGGATTCGAGCTCGTGCATTAGCTGGCTCGCCCGCTGCCGGCTCGCGCCGATATGGCGCAGCAACGTCTCGTCGGACGCGGCAGTTGGTCCATTTGCCGAGAGGTACTCCACGAGCGCGCCTGCGAGCGGGCCCGCAATTGCAGCGGCCTGCTGCACGCGCTCGTCAGGCGTCGGCCGGATCGGCGCGATCCCGGCCTGGATGTCGCCGGCGGCCCGCAGTAGTCGTCGCGGGTTCCCGTCTGCGACCGCGATCGCGCGCTCGATGTGGTCGTCGGTGAGCTCGGGCATGTGGGCGCGCAGCAGCTTCGCCGCGTCTGTGTCGGTCAGCGCGCCAAGCTTGACGGTGTGCTCGAAGAACGCATCCGCGGGGGGCTCCAGGTAAAGCGCCTCGGCAGCGCTGTCGCCGGCGACGACCCAGGCGACGCCCGGGAGCGTCCAGATTTCGTTCCGCAGACTCCCGAACACCGCGTGGGCGACCGTGGGTGCGATCCCGTCGACCATCACGCAGATAGGACGCTCAAGCGCGGCGAGGCGCTCGCCGAGGAGGTCGACCAGCTCCATCAAGATCGCCGGCTGGGCGACCTGCCCGAACGGCCCGTCCGGCATCGACAGCGCCCGCAGGTCCTCGATCCAGCGAGCGCGAGAGCCGGCCGGCTCGGCGAGGCGCTGTACCCGGGCCACGAGGACGCCGAGCAACTGCGATGGGTTACTCGCCAGCTCGCCGCTGACCATCGCCGTATCGCGCGGCTCCTTCTGGCGCGCGAGCAACCAGGCCACGTGGTTGAGCAGCGAGGTGCGGCCGCTACCGCGTTCTCCAAGCACCAGCACCGGCTGCGAGGCGGCGACGGCTCGGATGACCGCGTTGGTCTCGCGCGTACGATCCACGAAGCGGCGCTGGTCCGCCCGAGACTGGGCGAGAGGTTGACTGCCCACGTGAGCAATATTAGCAAAACCTTTGTGCTAACCATCAGCACAAAGAGCTTCTACACGCCGCTGCCCCGAGGTCGCTCGACCTGAGCTACCCGTGATCAGGGTGCCACCGGGTACCCCTCCGATCACCCCGGAGATCGTTCGTCGCGCGCTCGCGGAAGGCTGATGCTCCGTGGGCCTGCTCGATGTCAACGCGCTCGTCGCGCTGGCATGGGACTCGCACATTCACCACGCCGAGACGCGAAATTGGTTCGCGGCTAACGGCGCTGAGGGATGGGCCACCTGCCCGCTGACGGAGAGTGGCTTCGTACGCGTTTCCTCCAACCCGGCCGTCCTGCCCAGCGCGATCGGCGTCGAGGACGCGCGCCGCGTGCTGGCGTTGCTCCGCGCCGCGGGCAACCACCGGTTTCTCGTCGACGACGTGTCGATGTCGGACGACGATGTGCCGCCGTTGGTCGGTCATCGCCAGGTAAGTGGTGCGCACCTGCTAACGCTGGCTCGACGGCACCGGATGCGGCTCATCACCTTCGACGGTGGTCTCCGTACGCTGGGCGGCCCGGATGTCGAGCTTCTGAGCGCGCTGTGAGCCGGGCCGCTCCTGTCGGGCGCCGCATCCCTCGATTGGTGGCTGTGTCGACGAGAGCGGTGGCGGTGTCGACGAGAGCGCTACTCGGAGCCGTACGTACGCTTGTGCGCAGGACGAGCGGTTGCCACACGTGCGCGTGCGACAGTTGGTGGCGCCGGCGGATCTCGATCCAGATCTGCGGGTCCGGTGGTATGGCGTTCGGTTTCTGTCGCTTGCTCATCTGGGTGTGCACCGCAGATCGGCGACGAGGTCTTCGATCACCATCTCCTCGGCGAGGCCGCAGGATATCCGCCGGACGCCGTCCTCCAGCGTCGTGGGCGGCGGCGCGGGCGCCAGCGGCCCGAGCGCCTCGGACAGGGCGGTCACGTCGAACCGCCACGGCGCCGCGTCGTAGGAGGCTTCGAGATCGCGGAGGATCTGCACGCCGGCCTCGTCGAAGTCGCCGTGGTGTCGCACGCGTACGCCGGCGGCGCGCACAGTCGAGAAAAGCAGCCGCACCGCATCCGACGGCCGGCCGGCGGTGCACACGAGCGCCGGACAGGCTGCGCCGAGCTGCTGCTCTGCGGCCGTAAGCACGGATGGGTTCTCGCAGCTGAAGCAGGGGACGCCGTGCGGCCACGCCACATCACTTGCCGCCAGCTGTCCGTACGTCAAGACGACGTGGGTCCCGCGCCCCGCGCGGGCGATCTCCGCGGCTGGTCCGTGGCCCACCAGCGGGAGGTTGAGCGCCGCCACGTTCGACGAGATCGGGTCAACCAACACATTCCATGCCGCCCATACCTCGCGCGGCGACGTCTCGGATCCCAGTCCGGCGGCCGCCGTAAGCAGTGACACGGTCAGTCCGTGCAGCGGTGTGCCGACGTCGAGCGCGTGCGGATTCCCGCCCAGGATGCGCGCCGCCAGCACACCCCGCTGGACCGTGTCGTCGCCGGGAAGTGCGGCCAGCACTCGCAGGGCCTGCGCGACCAAGGGGCGCATGCCCGCATGCACGCGACCCTGTCGAATGGCCTGCTCGAACCATTCCCCCACGGCCGGTCGCGACGTGACCATCGGACGCGACATGAGCCAGGATCGAAACTCGCTGCGTCGTTCCCGCTGCGCGGTGCGCTCGGCCGGCAGATCGCGGAGCGGCCGTCCCCCGACCCGCTCGTATTCCCGGCGCGGATCGATCCCGCAAGCGGAGAGCGCCGCCTCGAACTGGGAGAGCGCCACCCGCAGCGTCGCGCCGGGGAGCACCGGCTTTCGCCGCGACGGAAACACCACCCCGTCGAGCGCGAGCGCCTCCTCCGCGGTCAGCCCCGTGACGACGATCCGACCGTCACGCGACGCCCCGACTCTTTCGCGCTTGTCGCGCGCGACGAGGATCGCGCGGTCGAGCGCCTGGTGAGCCGTCGCCGCGCTCAAACCAGCAGCTCGTGCTGTTCCAGCTCGCGCAGCACCTCGCCGTCCCACAGAAACGGGATCGCGTGCACGCCAAACGTGCCGTTCTCTCGGTGCAGCTGGTAGATCGCGAGCTGGGGTACCGACCTGTACGTACCCCACAGCTCGTGCGAGGTCATCACCACGTCGAGGTCGAAGGCGACGGTCGCCTCGAGCACCCGCTCGCGAGTTTCATCGTCGATGCCCGACAGAGCCTCGTCGAGCATGATCAGCCGCGGCGCCTCAGAGTCGCCGTAGAGGGCGGCGGCGGCGGCGAACAAAGGCAGATGGATCAGCACCGACTGCTCGCCGCCCGAGCCAACGGCGTGCCGCCGCTTGGTCAGCCGGACCCGGCCGGAGCCGATCCGCTCGTGGAGGGTGAACGCGAACCAGGTGCGGTAGTCAAATGCCTCCATCAGCGTCTCCGCCATCGGCTTGGGCTCGCCGGCGAAGGTGTGCTCGCGCCGCGCCGACTCGATCCTGCCCCTGAAGAACGCGACCAGCTCGGCGCGGTCGTCCTCCCCGAGGTGCCGGACGTCCCGGCGCAGCCGGGACAGGGCGGCGCGCTGCGTGCTCGACTCATCCTCGAGCGCCTCCCACTCGAGCTCGACCGTTTTGCCGGCGGCGGTAGGGCTGCGCAGCAGCACCTCGTTCATGCGGTCGATCCGGCCCCGCACCTCGTGGATTCGATGACGCAGGTGGTCGGCGATCTCCTCCACCAGAGCATCGCTGAACACGCGCCGCTCCTCGGTACTGAGGATCTGCTCGCGGTCGCTGATCTCCGCCTCGAGCGTGTCGAGGATCTGCCCGAGGGTCTGTTCGGCCCCGCCCTCGGTCACGTGGACGAGCAGCAGCCCGTCCTCGCCGCGGCTCGCATACGCGCCCATGTCGGCCTCCGCCAGTTCGCGGTCGAGCAGCTGCGTCCCGCGTTGCACCTCGACCTCTAGCTCCCCCGAGGTGCTGCGGACCGCTAGCAACTGGGGCGGAAGCGCGCGAGCCACTTCGAGCGTCCGGGTAAAGGTCCAACCTGCGCCCTGGTCGGCGTCGGCGGGCGTCTCCTCCCGCAGCACCAGCTGCAGGATCCCGCTCTGGGCAAGCTGTCGGAACGCGATGCTGGCGCGCTCGCGCTGCTCCCGGACGGTCTCGTGCTCCTCTTGCCGGGCGCGCTCGTCGCGCTCGAGCCCGACGACCGCGACCGCGGCATCCTGAGCCGCCTGGCTGCTGTGCCGGAGCTCGTCGCGCGTGGCCTTCAATTCGGTCACCACCTGTTCATGGCGACGGCGAAGCTCCATCCCGGTCGCGCCGAGCGCTTTCTCGCGGGCGGCGTGTTCGGCGGCCAGACGGTTGGCCTCGGCCTCTTCGTCTCGCGCCTGTTGCGCGCGCTCGGATGTGGCCGCGTGGGCTCGAGTGAGCCTGTCGGCAACCGCGTCGGCAGCTTGGGTCTCGCGCTCGGCAAGGGTCCAGGCGTGGGCCACCGCTCCACACACTCCGGTCAGCTGAGCGGTGGCGTCCCGGAGGGCGTCGAGCGCCGGCTCCTCGAGGGCGGGAGGCAGGTTGTGGGCGACGGCATGCTCGCGTCGCGCCGCAGCTGCGGCCAACTCGGCGTCGGCGGCCGATCGAACCGCGCCCGCGGCGCGCTCATAGCCGCGCTCGGCCTCGGATTCGAGCGCGGTCGACACGCGCACGGCGTCGATCGCGGATCTCACCGCGTCAACCGGGGGCAGCGCTCGCAGCTCCGCCTCGAGCGCCTCCCGCCGGCGATCGAGGTCGGCGATTCGCCGATCGCGCTCCTCGATCTCGCTCTCCAGCGCGGCCATCCGTTCGCGCAGGTCTGCGATTCGGGCCGCACGCCGCGCCTCGCGGGCGGCAGCGCCGATGTGCTCTGCCCGAACCTTGGCCCCGCGACCTCGCAGGGGGCCGAGGGCAAACCGCCCGTCGCCGGCGACCCATGGTCCGGCCTCGTGCTCGCCGAGCCCGAGGCACGACAACAGCCGAGCCACGACGTCGGGCCCCACCGATTGATCCGGTACCGGCTGGAGTACGTCGAGCAGGGAGTGGCCGTCGACCGGCTTCGCGCCCGCGAACACCACATCGGCGATCGCAGGGTTCTCGATCCCGCCGCTCTGCGTGACCCACGCGTCGAGCAGGCCGGCGGCCTCGAGACCGGCCTCGAGGCCCGCCCGCCGCTCGGCTGGTACGTCGGCTCCGAAGTCGATCAGCCTCCAGAGCGGGGCGCCGGTGCGCCCGGCGCGGTCGGTGCGGAGCCACTCCGGAGCCCGCGGCCCATCGTCGTGCGCGGCCGCCAACTGCGCGATCTCGGTCTCGATGGCTTCGACCGCTGTGGCCGCTGCCTGCCTCGCTGCCACGTGCGATGAGCGCTGGTCGGAGAGTGACGCGCGCCGCCGATCCATCAGCGGCGTCAGCGTCGGCAGTGGCGAGAGGCCATCTCGCGCCAGCTCGAGCGCCGCGTCCACGGCCTGCTGGTCGAGCTCGAGCTGGGTGAGGGCCGACCGCCAGCTCTCAAAGGCGGATGTGACCGCGGCGCGAGCCTCGTCGAGCTGCTGCTCGCAGGCGTCGCGCGTCGCAGCTGTCTGTTGCAGCCGAGAGGCCGCCTCCCGCTCGGCGGCGCGCGCGCGTTCGGCCTCCCCGGCTGCCTGGCGGAGCTCGCGCATCAGCTCACGGTGGCGGTGAAGCACATCGCGCCAGTCGGTCGCCAGCTCGCGCAGCAACGGACTCCAGGTGTCCGCCGCCAGCGCCCCGACGCGCAGCTGGTCGGCGAGCATCGCCACCCGCCGCGCTAGTCCCGCGCCTGCCGCGAGCTCGAGTAACGCGTCGAGCTCCGCGCTCGCACGTTCTCGGCGTTCGGCGACGGCCGCACGCGCGGTGATCAGCTCAGCCTCGAGTGCACCTGCCGCCACGGCGGCGTCGTCCGCGTGCCGACGCGCCGCGGCCGCTGCCCGAGCTTGAGTCTGTACGAGTTCGCGGAGCGTCTCGACCTCGGCCACCGAGGACCACGCAGCCGAGCTGACGAGCGCATGCTCCTCGGCGGCCAGCCCGTCCAGCCGCGCCTGGGCCGCGTCCCGCGCTTCGCTCGCGCGCTTCGCTCCATCGCGTTCGGCTCCAAGCTCGGCGCTCGTGGTTCGCAGCCGCTCGGCGGCGTTGTCGACAGCGGTCTGCGCCTGGCGGAGCGCGTCGGCACGCCCGCGCACCACGGCGCGCGCGTAGGCACTGTAGGTCCGCTGGTGGAACCGGCGCACACGCTCGCGCACGTCACGCAGCCGAGCGAGCCCGCGCTCGAGCGTCTCGAGCTGCTCGAGCCCTCCGGCCAGCTTCCGCATCAGCGTCTCGTCGACCTCAGGCAGTCCGACCGTCAGCTGCGCCGCCACGCGCTCGGGATCGAGCGTCTTCGACAGGTGAGGTCGGCGAAGATCGCGCATCAGCCGGAGCATCGTCTGGTACTGCTCTTCGCCGCCGAAGCCGAACAGCAGGTCTTTCAGGCGATTACGGTAGTCGCGCTGGCTCTCGAGCACCTCGCCGTCGTCGCCGAGCGCGGCGGCGAGCTCCGCCTTACTGATGGGATCCCGCCCGCGCAGCAGCGACACATCGGAGCCGATCCTGCGGTTGCGAGCGACGAAGTACCAGCGGGCGACGTCCGGCAGGTCTCGGTTGTGGCGCATGCCGACGCCGACCGTGAGCTGGTGCGTGCTGCCGGCTGGCCCGATGCGCTCGAACTCGAGCCAGGCGTACCCGACCCGCTTGCTGTCGCCGGTGCAGCCGGTGAGATTCCACTTCATGTCCTTGTAGCCCGCGCCGAACGGGTCGAGCTTCTTGGGGCTGATGTCGCCGTCGAGACAGAACGGCAGCAGCAGCTCGAGCGCCTTCGTCTTGCCGGACGTGTTGTGGCCGCGAAGCAGCAGCCGGCCCCCGGCGAAGTCGAACACCTGGTCGGCGTACTCGTAGAGGTTGATGATGCCGGCGCGCCGCGGGCGCCAACGCGTGGAGCCCGGGCTCACTGCCCAGCCTCCGCGGCGCGTAGAGTGGGCGAGCGAAACCGCGCTGCGAGCGGCGTTGCCCTGAGCCCCGATGCTCCGGAGCGGCGCGCCAGATCGGAGGTCAGCAGCACCTCGGTAGCGGCCGCGGTAAGCGCGGCGATCTCCACGGGATCCTCGGCGCTGCGATCCCAGTGGCGTCCATGGCGGGAGACAAGACCCGCGACCTCGTCCCGCATCGCCTCCGGGCTCAGCTCCCCGCTCGGGCCGGCGTCGGCGAGGGCATCGCACAGGAGGAGGGCCAACTGCTTGATGGTTGAGTTGGTCGGAAACGGCACGTCCGTGAATGCCCGGTCGTCGACGATCAGTGCGCTGCCCTCGGCTCGCCGCTCGACCTCGTAGCCGGTGGCGTTGGCCACGGCACCCTCGATCCGGGCACGCTGGCTGAGGAAATAGGCGCAGTCGTCGTCGTCGAGATCGGCGAGCAACAGCACGGGATCCTCGGTCAGCCGCCGCGCCAGGCGCTCGGCACGGGCGCGGTTCTCACCCTCGGGTGTGGGTGAATAGCGTCCGCTCTCGTCCGCGAGCTGATCCAACGTCGTGGCCTCGAGCGCCGCCGCCGGATCGCGCAGAAGCAGCGCCAGTCGCCGCCGGTCGACAGTGAACAGAGCTTCGTCCTCACCCTGGTCGCGCCGCGTATAGCTGTCATGTGAGCCGGAGGTGTGCTCGATGACTCCCCAGGCGCACAGGAGGTCCAGGCCGTCCGCGAACGCCACCCGTTCGCCGCGCTGCCGGAAGTCGACGCTGATCGGCGGGTCGACATCGGCGCCGGTCCGCTCGACCTCCTGGCCCAGCTCGGCAATCGCGGTCTGGGCGCCACCGCGCTCGAGCGCAACCAGCGTCAGCAGGAGAAGCACGCAAGCGCGGTCGCTGAGCGCCGGCCACTCGTCCGGCGGCCGCTTGCGGCCACTGACCGACGCTGGTCTGATCCGAAGCGGACGGCGCAGCCCGTGGGGCGTCGGGAGGCCGGAGGCGCGGGCGGCCGTGCTGCCGACCTCGAGCTGATAGCCGTAGGTGACCTGCAGCTCGGTGGCGAGCTCGCGCTCATGCCGGCGGATCAGCGCATAGACGGGATCGTCGGCGCCGACGAACGGGCCCCCGAGGAGCGCCCGCAGGGCCTGAGTGCGCTCCTCACGGTCGTCCAGCTCTCGGAGGGTCACCGCGTCAGCACCTCGAGCTCGAAGTCCGGCAGGTCGAGCGTGCCGTGCGGAGCGCGGAGCCTGGTTCGTTCGGTGCACGGGTCGTGAGGCTCGCGCAGCGCGATCGTCGCCCGGCCGTCGGTCGAGTGCGCGCGGCGGGCGCCGTCCGGGCCGGCCGGGGACTCATACGCGCGGCCGATCCAGGCCAGGAGATGCCGAAACTCGCTCTGGTTCACGCGCGCGAGCGAGGAGAGTCTGATCGCGCCGCCGGTGGAGAGCCGCGCCAGCAGCTCGGCCAGCTCCCGCCGCTCGGCCCGCCGGCGCTGTTCGAACCGCTTCCGTCCTTCGGACAGGTCAGCGATCTGTGCGCCGCGCCCCGAACCCGGGGCACGGACTCCCGGCGTTCGCAGATGGGCGACCACTGGCGCCGGCGGCGCCTCGAGCCACGAGACCCGTCCGCGGTCGGCCAGCTGCTCGTCATCGCTGTGGGGGACGCCGACGTGGCGGGGGCTACGTATCCCGAAAGCCGCTCGAAGCCAGGCGGTTGGTTCCCCCGCGGGCGCGGCAGCGACCCGGGAGGCGAGGTGCAGGAGCACGGCCGCGCGGTCGACGCGCTGCGAGTGGCGCTCGATCAGCCGTTCGGCGATCGCCACCACGGCGCGAACTGCGTCCACGACCTGATCGTTCAGCGTGCGCCACGGCGAGCCGGTCTCCTGGTCGCCCACGAACCAGGCGCACAGGCCGGCCCAGCGCTCGAGTAGCTCGGCGCGCCGGCGGTCGCGCTGATCCTCGACGCTGGTGCCGCCCGGTAGCGCGACGAACTCCTCCGCGGCCACGATCGTGCCGACGAGCTGCGCGGGACCGTCCCGCTCGATTCGCTCGATCAACGCCAGGATCTCGGCCGAGTGGCGCATTCGACTCTTGCGGAAACCCTGGAGATGCTCGAGCAGCGCTCCCTTGCCGCGCTCGAATTCATCCTCGCCGACCCGCTCGACCGCCCGCATCAGGTCACCGAGGGAGCGCATGAACGCCAGCGCGCCAGCGTGCAGCGCCTCGACCTCGCCGAGCAGGCGCTCGAACAGGCCGCGCAGGCGGGTGCCGTCCGGCTCGTCGCTCTCCAGCTCTTGGGCGAGGTTGGCGAGTGCGTCGCGGATCGCCGGCAGGCGCGCGGTGTCGAGCCGGCCGATCTCCTCGCCGAGCGCGTCGAGCTGAGCGAGCAGCTCCTCGGTCAGCCGACCCGCGGGCGTGACGTCGTAGGTGTAGCGGTTCCGTCGCCATTCGGCGGCCGTCGACGCCAGACTGGCGTCGTGGTCCTTCTCGACGGCGCCCCAGGTGTCGAGTCGTGTGAGCCGATCCTCCAGAAGCTCTTGGTCCAGAGTCAGGGCGTAGCGCTCCCGCAACCGATCGGCGACCTGTGCCGGGCGCAGACGGAGGCCGAACGACTGATGTTCCAGGTAGAGCACGCGCATAATCCGCCGGTACGTCTCGGCCTCACCGGCGACGGCGTAGCTGAGCACGGCGTGGGCGCCCAGGCGCTCGCTTGCGGGCGGTATCTGTTCGGCGGTGCCTGCCGCGCCCGCCAGCTCGAGTGCGGAGCGAATCAGCGCCGGCGAGAGCTCAGGCGCCATTGCGCTCCAGGGCCTGGTCGGCTGGGACTTCCGGAAGCGGCTCGGCCCGTACGAGGTCCGACCGGCGTAACCGAGCGAGGACGTGCGGCGGCGGTGCCATGCGCGCAAGTGCGTCTGCCGCATCGCGCGCCGTGTCCGGGAGTTCGATGTGCTGCTCGGCGAGCGCCGTGATTTCCTGCTGCTCGGCGACGGTCAGACAACGGGACACGGGTTGGCCGCCCCGGCGACGCTCGGTCGCCGGCACCCGCCCATGGTCGACCGTCGCGTCCAACACCGCGGCACCGAGCCGCAGCAGCCACTCGACGCGCGCTTCTCCCGATGGCGCAGTCTCCCACCGCAGGCGCGCTGCCGCGAGAGTTTCAGTCGCCAGGTCGTAGGCAAGCGCTGGGTCGCGAACGGCGCGGAGGGAGACCGCAACGAGCGGCGCGAGCCAGTAAGCGGCGAACGCTCGGTAGTCGGTCCCGTGTCGCTGATCCGATAACTCACCCACCATGACCAGGATCTCAATCGGTCCGGACGGAACCCATCCGTCCCCTGGTCCAGGTCAAGCGAAGCGCAAACGAACCGACGCGTACGGATCGAGACGCCGGCGTCCAAGCGGGCCGATGTCAAGTCCGGCGGCCGCACGCCCGGATCCGGAGACGGGCGAGGCCAGGTGGATCGACACGAAATGGGTCGGGCTCATAACCCGAAGGTCGCGGGTTTGAATCCCGCCCCCGCTACTAAAGAAAAGCCTGGAAATCGCAGCAAAAGAGTAATCGTTCAGTCGTCGGGGCCGTGGGCAGGGATTCCTGGTTGTTGCTGCGAATCTTGCGGGCATGGAGCGCTCGGAGGGGGAGGCGATCTACGATGCGGGTCGGGACGCGTGTGTCACGTTTGTGCTCGAGTTGACGGCTGGGTATGAGAGGCAGATAGCGGGGCTTGAGGAGCGTCTAGCGCGATTGGAGATTCAGGCGCGTCAGGTTTCGCGCACGAGTTCCAGGCCGCCCTCGTCGGATCCGCCGAAGTCGCGGGCGGAACGCCGTGCGGAGGCGCGCGCGAGGGCGAAGGAGTGGGCGCGTCGGGAGGGGGAGCACCGTGAGCCTGGTGGGCAGCCGGGGCATTCAGGTGCTGGGCGCGGGTTGAGGCCTGAGGATCAGATCGATGAGATCGTTGATCACTATCCGGATGCCTGCGGCGGCTGCGGTCGCGCGTTCGGCGACGGGCAGCAGCGTCCGGGCGGCCGGTTCGGTCGCCATCAGGTCGCGGAGTTACCGCCGATCAGTGTGGTCTGCTGCGAGCATCGCACCCATCAGCTGCGCTGTCGCCAGTGTCGCGCGCGGACCAGCGCCCGGTTGCCTGAGCAGGTCGCCGGGTCGGCGTTCGGGCCACGGTTGCAGGCCGCGGTCGTGACGTTGACCGCGGCCTATCGGATCTCCCGGCGCGGGATCGCGGAAGTCGCGCGCGATCTGTTTGGCGTCACGCTCTCGGCAGGTGCGGTGGACGCGATCTGCCAGCGTGCTTCTGAGGCGCTCGCCGGCCCGCACCTGCAGCTGCAGGATGCGGTGCTGGACCAGGATGCCGTGCATGTCGATGAGACCGGCTGGCGCACCCGTGGTGACGGTCGCGCGTTGTGGACCGCGACCACGCCGGACGCGGTGTTCCTGCAGATCGCCGAGCACTGCAACCGTGAGCAGTTCAACGCGCTGATCGGCACCACATATGACGGGATCGTTGTCTCAGACCGCTGGAACGGCTACAGCCATCTCGACCCCAACCAGCGCCAGGTGTGCTGGTCGCACCTCCACCGCGACTTCCGGCGCCACGCCGACGGGCTGGGCGAACAGAAGCCCTTCGGCGAGCAGGGGCTGGAGCTCACCCACCAGGTGTTCGCTGCGTGGCGCGCGTATCAGCACGAACATCACGACCGCGGCCGGCTCCAGGCAGAGATCGCCCCGATCCAGGCACACCTCCGGCAACTACTCGAGAACGCCTCGCCGAAGAAAGCGCGCCATCGCTGGCACCGGCAGTTCGCCAACAACCTGCTCAAGGTCTGGCCAGCGCTCTGGACGTTCCTCACCGCCGAGAGCGTCGAGCCGACGAACAACCCCGCCGAGCGCGCGCTCCG